>JAYQMQ010000002.1:0-1477052 GCA_038143795.1 Flavobacteriaceae bacterium
CAGCATATTTTCCTCCATTATTAGCACGCTGATTTCAATGGTATTGGCTTCTGTTTTAACAAAAGTCAAGGGCTGTTCGGGGAAAGTCTTTAGTGTATCTATTATCAAGCGAGCGGAAGGGCTAAAGAACCCGGTCTAATGATTCTACAGTAATTTTTGTGAAAGGGTTGTTTCCAAGTCTGAGGCAGTCAATAAAGTTGATTCTGTTGGACTTCAAATAAAATATTGTCTAAGATGGGTAGGGTATTGGTGTTGTTAATCACCCCACCCAAGACCTGAGAGTTCTTTAAGAGGGCCGAACTGGAAACAATAAATTTCATGCACAATATTTTATCAAATATATTGAATTACAAGGCTTCAAAAAATAATTTTATCCCAACTTGTTAACGAAGCTGTCGATGCCTAAGCGCCTAAATGTTAGAAATATAATAATTAGAATAAACGTCGGAACAAGTGTAGATAGATTTTTATTTTCCCCTCTTTTTTGAATTGTTTTTTGAGTATCAAAAACGGCAATCTCTATATTCCTTGATCATTTTAACCCTGTCGTTCCCATCAAATAATGTACCCCATTTTGCAACAAGAGCTTATTTTGATAAAAATTATTAGTCCATTTTGTCATAACCAAGGGCAAGAGGCTTTCCCTTATCTAGTTGGTTTTCAGCAAAATTACCATCTGATATGAGTAAGGTTTTTGATTTCCCAGCATCAATTTTTTCGATTTGTTTGACGGGCGCAATGCGATTTTTATAAAAAGAGATTCAAAATTTCCTCTACAAGCACGGATAAGGGATACGATTTACTTTGATAGTTTTGAGGATTTTTAGCGATGGTTGCTTCTTTCAATTCCACAATAACAGGAACTCCTAAAAGTTTGTTCAATGGAGACGAAGCAACCAAAATAGTTTTGTTTAATCCATTATTTAAGGTGTCAATTGGAGTCGTAAATTGGTAAAGAACATTACCAACCCCTTTACTGATAGGATGCCCTTCAATAGCTGCAGGGATAGGGTAGTAGCTCAAGGATAAGGGATGTGTGCGTTTGATCATTAACTCCTTGCGCCATAACAATTGGGGCACAATACAGATCTGAGAGAAGTCCGTTATTCAAACGCAAGCCTTGCTTAAAAAAATAATCTTCCAAATTTTAATTTTTTAGGAAAAGTGATGGCTCGGCCAGTTTCATTGAACAAACTGTCACGATCCAATGCTAAGGCATCGATTGTCCATAGCGTGTGCCCTCCACGCATTTGGTATTGGTCCAAAATAAATTTTTCAGTTGCTGAGAAGGAGCTATCAGGATTCGAAATAACTAGTAATTTAAACCGATTGAGGTTCTCAAGTGTTTTCTCTGGATCATCAGGAAAAGCCTTCAAGTTAAAAGATGCCAATTTATAATATGGTTTTAAACTTTGAAGAAAATCTGAGAGAAGATCATCCTCTGAGGTGTGATGTGAAGTCAAAACAGCTAGTGTTTTTTTCTCTTTTAAGGTCAATTGTTTGAAACCGTCCAAAAATTGAAACTCCAATTCTGAAACTGATCGAAAGAACACATCTCTGACTTTATCACCAATAGTTTTTTGCCATAGCGATACACGAATCGACTTATTACCATCACTGATTATTGCCCAAGGAAATACTACTGTCTGATCAACAGATTGGTTGTTGTCACTTACTACCGTCCTTGGTATTAGACCAAATTGTTGCATTTCTTGCAACACAAGCTCTCTACTGTCCTCGGTGTCAAAGGGATCGATGTATTCAACAAATATATTGGCATTTTCCTCCTGTATATTATTCAAAACAGTTTCCACTTCAGCACGGAGCCGTTGGAAGGTAGGGGGGAGTTTACCAGCTAAAAAAACATCAATCTTGTAGCTTAATTGAAGATTGTTTAGTTCTCCCTTAGCATGTTGTGACAATGTAAAACGTTGATCAGCGGTTAGATCCCATTGGTAAGGCAGGAATAATCCTAGTAGTCCTACAAATAGAATGAGCCCCAATTGGAAATAATGAGATCGACGTTTCATTGGGCTTGTAACTTTTGAATGCGATACTGAGTCAATACAAGGATAAACACTGTTCCACCTACAAAATAGCTAAGATCTCCAGTAGATAAGATTCCGCGATTAATACTTGTATAATGCTCCTGCATACCCATGTTTGAAACCCATTTGTACCAAAAGAAACTAGGCAATGAATTGGCGAGTTGCCCCCAAAGGTAAAAATGTCCAAACCCCAAAAATAGACTCACTAAAAAGGCTGTTGTTTGTTGGCGGCTTACACTAGATACTAAAACTCCCAAGGCGGCAAGCATGGCAAGGAATAATAACAAACCGATATATCCTCCCAGGAGCATGCCCTTATCAAGAGTTGTCTCATCAGGGAGGAGAAGATGTACAAAATAAATGTAGCTAAGCGTAGGTAATAAAGCTAAAAAGCCTACAAAAAAATTGCAAAAAACTTTCCCACACGATGGATCCAATGGAAATGGGTTTGGATAATAAAAGCTCCAAAGTTCCTGTTTTTATTTCTTCAGAAAAACTGCGCATACTCAAAGCAGGTATCACAATAAGAAGAAGCAAGGCGCCAATTCAAAAATAAAGTGAGATCTGCAAAACCAGATTGAATAATATTGAAGGAACTGAAATCACCCACAAAAAAAGAGTATTAATGATAAGAAATAGTCCAATTGCAACAAAGCCAATTACATCATCAAAAACAGTTTTAATTTCTTTAATAAAAATGGGCCACATATCAATAAAATTCAATTGTTATCGGGTCGCGATAATCCAACCCGAATAGGGTGTGAGCGCTACCAACCGTAAGGGGATTACTTTTATATACAGCTAATTCCAAATGCCCTGCAGTATTAAACAAAGCCAGTTTTTTTCCATCTTCCTCTCTTTTATTGGCAGGCAATGAAAAATCAATGGCTTCACTGTAATGATTGACTATTTTACGAAACTTTACTGTACGTGCAAAAATGACAAAATCTCTTGACTTGCCAATTTCTTCAAATATATTTTTGGTGATATTTACAACCACATTCCATAATTGTCAATATAAATGATGCTTCCTAATATGATATTTCCTTCCGGAGGCACGACGGGCTTTATATCTGTTAGTTGCTTAATTGTTTTGATAGGTTTACCAATGATTTCCAAATATCCCTTACGTGCCAAATGTCCAGCAACCTTTACGAATACATCCAGCACTGGAAAACTACTCACTAGATTTTCATGAATATTGACTTCAACAATTTTTTCAGGTTTAGTTCCTTGGGCAATCAAAGAAAAATTCCATTGTCTGCACCAACAAAATAATGTCCATTGAGGCTCATTGCCACGTGTGATGTTTCCGGAGTTCGCTCAGAATCGACACCTAAAATATGTATGGATCCTTCTGGAAAAGCGGTATAGGCATTTTTGAGAATATACCCTGCTTCGGTATGATTGAAGGGCTCACCTGGTGGCTAATATCGATAATTTGAATTCTGGTATTTCGATTTTCAAAGAAGCTTTAATGGCAGAAACCGAATAATCCTTGTCTCCAAAATCTGTCGTTAAGCTAACAATCGGCATGGGTAAGTTAACAGTAAGTTTATATTAAAATTATGTAAATTTGGATAGCCACTCGATGGTAAAATTAATTCTTTTTAATGCGATAGCCTTTGAATGAAATCAAAATCGAACTCTGAAGTAAATCCAAGGGAGTTTTTGGACAGCAAAACGTTCATATCGACCAAATTAAGTCCTATTTTCCTAAGCTCAAGATTGTTGCCCGGGGTTCAACACTGAAAGCCTATGGAGAGGAAACTCTTCTAGATGAATTCGATAAACGAATCGAAATGCTTCAAGCCCATTTTGGAAAGTATAATGTGTTAGATAAAGAAACTATTGATCGCATTATTCAGGCGAGCAATGCTGAGGAATATGATCCTGCCCTTGAAACGGATTCCTTCATTCTTCACGGTGTTGGGGGAAAAGCGATCAAGGCCAGAACAATCAATCAATTAAAGTTGGTAGAACTTGTGAATGAAAACGATATGGTTTTTGCTATTGGTCCTGCAGGAACAGGAAAGACTTACACGAGTGTTGCACTAGCAGTTCGCGCTCTTAAAGCCAAGCAAATCAAAAGGATTATACTCACTCGGCCTGCCGTTGAAGCAGGTGAAAATCTCGGTTTTTTACCAGGTGATTTAAAAGAAAAACTAGATCCATACATGCAACCGCTCTATGACTCTTTACGAGACATGATTCCCCAAGAAAGGTTAAATAAATACATTGAAGAGGGCATTATCCAAATTGCACCATTGGCTTTTATGCGAGGACGAACGCTAGACAATGCTTTTGTTATTTTGGACGAGGCTCAAAATACAACGCATTCACAGATGAAAATGTTTTTGACTCGAATGGGCCCCAATGCAAAGTTTATCATTACTGGGGATCCAGGTCAAATTGACTTGCCTAGGCGTGTTATTTCGGGTCTTAAAGAAGCCCTTTTAATATTGAAAGAAACCAAGGGCATTGGAATCCTCTATCTAGATGATAAAGACGTTATACGTCACCAATTGGTTAGAAAGGTTATATCGGCATACAAAAACATAGAGCATCAAAATTAAGACCATGAATACATTGATGCACACAAATTTGTCTCTACCAGGGCTGCAATCAAAGTATACTGGTAAAGTTAGGGAAGTCTATACCCTATCAGATGGTCTCTTGGTTATGGTGGCGACAGACCGTCTGTCTGCTTTTGATGTAGTTATGCCCAAGGGGATTCCCTATAAAGGTCAAATTTTAAATCAGATTGCTTTTCGAATGTTGCAATCCACGGCCGATATCGTTCCCAATTGGCTAATGGCATGTCCTGATCCAAATGTGGCCGTTGGGAAGGCCTGTGAACCCTATAAAATCGAGATGGTTATACGAGGGTATTTGGTAGGCCACGCTGCTAGAGAATACAGCAAAGGTAAGCGAATCTTATGTGGTGTTTCACTCCCCGAAGGATTGCGTGAAAACGACGCTTTCCCAGTACCTATAATCACCCCAGCAACCAAAGCTGTAGAAGGACATGATGAAGATATTTCACGTGAAGAGATCATTGCCCAAGAAATTGTTGTCGAATCGGATTACATTCAATTGGAAGAGTATACACGTGCCCTTTTTGAACGGGGTACTGCCTTGGCTGAAAAACAAGGTTTGATTTTGGTGGATACCAAATATGAGTTTGGGAAAAGCGCTTCAGGAGAGATCTTATTAATCGATGAAATTCATACTCCAGACTCATCACGCTACTTTTATAAAAAGAAGGTTATGAAAGTCGACAAGTCAAAAGGAATTCCTCAAAAGCAACTATCCAAAGAATTTGTTCGTCGGTGGTTGATAGAAAATGACTTCAGGGCTTGGAAGGGCAAAAAGTCCCATTTATGGATGATGCCTATATCCAATCCATAAGTTATCGTTATATCGAACTCTATGAGAATATTACTGGGGAAAAGTTTGTTCCAGCTGATCTTAATTCAATTGAATCTAGAATACAAAAAAACCTTGGTAAATTCCTGAAGGGTTAGTCTTCAAGATAATCTATGAGTTCTTTAAGTGGCGTATTGGCAGGCAATACAATATTTTCCCCATAGCGCTTGAACCAAGTAATTTGTCGCTTGGCATAGCGACGTGTATTTTTTAATTTCTGATATGACTTTATCTCGATTATAAACACCGTCAAAATAGTCCCACCACTCTGATAGCCCACCGTTTTCATACTCGACATTTCTCTGCATGATTCTAAATTTTTTACTTCCTCTTCTAATCCTTCCTCAATCATTTGATCCACACGAATGTTAATGCGTTCGTAGAGTATTTCTCTTGGTTGGTGGAGCACTACAATTTGAGATTCAAAGGGTCTACTCTTTTTATTTTTTCCTAGAAAGGAAGAGTAGGGAACTCCGGATGTAAAGCAAATTTCAAGGGCGCGTAGGATGCGAACTGGATTTTGGCGATCTACTTTTTGATAATGGGTCGGATCTTGGTCACGTAAAAGGTCTTGAAGTCCCTGCAATCCATGGTTTTTATAAAACACACCAAGCTGTGCTTTGACATCCTCTGGAACCTCAGGAAACATATCGAGCCCTTCTAATAATGCTTGTGCATATAATCCAGAACCGCCTGTGAGAATTACATTTTCATGTTTCTTAAAGAGTTTGTCTAATACAGAAAGCGCTTGTTTTTCATAGGCCCCAACACTTATTGGATTCTTAATACTCTGATGGTGAATCAGATGATGTGGTACCTGAGATAACTCGTCTTTTGTTGGGACAGCTGTCCCTATTCTCATCTCTTTGTAGAATTGACGAGAATCACATGAGATAATCTCAGTGTTGTAGTGTTTAGCAAGCTTGATGCTTAAAGATGTTTTGCCAACCCCAGTAGGGCCAGCGATATAAATTAATTTAGGGTTCATGATTTAAAAATTCCCCACATGTGTGACAGTAGATTGCATCGTCTTTGTGATCGGTGTTCATGCAGGTTTTACACGCCTGTGTATTGGTGTCTATTTTTTTATTTTGTTCGGCAAACTCTGCTGTAACTATTCCTGTGGGTACGGCAATAATGCCATATCCCATGATCATAATAATAGCGGCAAAAAACTGTCCTAATGCAGTCGTTGGAGCAATATCCCCATATCCAACTGTAGTTAAGGTTACGATGCACCAATAGATACTTCTAGGGATACTAGTGAAGCCACTCTCATCGGATTCAACCAGATACATCATCGTACCAAAAATAATGCACAAGACAAGTACGCTAAAGAGAAAAACACCAATTTTTGCTCGACTTGCAATCAAAGCCTTATCTAAAGCATTGGAGGCACCTATGTAACGGGTGAGTTTTAAAATACGAAATACTCGAAGTAGTCTTAATGCGCGCAAGGCAAGTAAAGATTGTGATCCAACAAGAAATAATGAGATATATTTAGGAAGTGTGGAGAGTAAATCGATGATTCCATAGAAGCTAAAAACATAATTGAGGGGTTTATTAACCGCAATCAAACGGAGCAAGTATTCAATGGAAAACAGGAGGGTAATTCCCCATTCTAGAACGTTAAAGACAGATTCATACCGATTATTAATACTGGGAACACTCTCAAGGCAGACCAGTAGGACACTGAATAAAATTAGAACCAGAAGGATCAAATCAAAAGCCTTCCCCGCTGAAGTGTCTGCTTCATAGATGATCTCGTGTAAACGGTGACGCAAAGACAGATTATTGGAATGCTTCAAACGGTGTGGGTTTAAACAGAGGTTTTGGTTTCGTTTAGGAGTATCAATTTATGATATTTTTCATTTTTAATAAAATGCAGCAATAAGGCCTTACTATCTTCATTTGATTCTATAGTTGTAAGTCGACTTTTTGCCTTTTCTAGCGAATTGATCTGATGATTTAAATCGTAGTATCCATATCCTTTTAATTGCCCTTTTTCTAGTAATAAAAAGCCATGCTCACCCGCTTCACGACCCTTACTAGTGAGAATGCAATTTTGCTGGGGCAGGATCAGTTCATCGACAAGTTTTTGCACCCTTTCGTTGTAATTAGTTGAGCATTCAATACCCTCACAAGCCCCCGAGCATTTTTTAATGGTTCTTCTTGTGCAGCGTCCGTTATTTGTTAAGAGGCTGGTTTTATTCTCACAAAGGGCATACTCATCCATCCAATACCAAAGCTGACCAATTCCAGCTTTTTTGTTCCGAAATGCTTTGAGATAGCTTTTTCCAGTCACTACTTGCTCTAATATGAGTTGATTGTATCCATTGGTATCTTTTTCAATACTAATACCCATGGGGAATAGGCGATACTTTGAAGCGTGATTGAAGGGGGGCTGATTGACTTTAATCTCATGCTGTTCTTTTAAAAGCGCTATAAACTCACAACCTGTTTTTTCAAATGCAACACGGACTAGTTGTTGTTGAATTTTTTTGCCTTTTGCCGTTTTACTCGTCAAGTGGGAACTCACCCGTTTACGTATGTTTTTACTTTTACCGATATATAATAGTTGATTGTCTTTTCCATATAAATAATACACTCCAGTCTCCGTTGGAAGGGTTTCTATAATTTTATAATATTCCTGGGAGATTTCTTTTTTGTGAAGTTGCTTTACATGTTCTTTGACAATCGTCTTTTTACTGTCTTTCTCAAGGAGTAGTTGAAACAGTTTCAGTGTGGCTAGTGCATCGCCTTGTGCACGATGGCGATCGCTTATTGGAATCCCCAAGGACCGTACTAGTTTTCCTAATTTAAAGGAAGTTTCCTCGGGCAAGAGTAATTGTGATAAACTGACGGTACACAGGGATTTACGGTTGAAGGTGTATCCTAATCGGCGAAATTCTGTTCGTAATATGCGATAATCGAATTCTGCGTTATGGGCAACGAGAATACACCCTTCTGAAATTTCAATAATGCGTTTGGCTATTTCAAAAATCGAGAGCCGATCGGAGCATTTGGTTATTGATCCCAGTCAATTTTTCAACAAATGGTTGAATTTTACGCTCAGGATTAACAAGACTGGAAAATTGATCGATGACTTGGTGTCCATCAAATTGATAAATTGCAATTTCGGTGATCCCTTCTTCGTCGAATTTTCCACCGGTTGTCTCAATATCAAGGATTGCATACATAGTTCTATTCTCTTGCTCCAAAAATCGAGCTTCCAACTCGGATCATTGTACTTCCTTTAGCAATAGCAATCGGGTAGTCCCCACTCATTCCCATTGAGAGAATGGTTTTTTCCGATGAGTCAAAATATTCAGAAAAAAGGTTTTTGAGGTATCGGAATTCTCGTTTTATTTGTTTTTTCATCTTGAGTAAGGTTGCCATTCCCATTACCCCCTTGATGCGTACACATGGAAATTCGTGTTGCTTGACCATAATATCTTCCAACGCAGCAGGATCAAAACCAAATTTAGTAGTTTCTCTGCTATATGAATTTGGAGAAGACAATCGATAATACGATTGTGTTTGTGAGCTTGTTTATTGATTTCCACCAATAATTTTTCGGTATCTACACCATGAATTAATGACACAAAAGAAGCTATATACTTAACCTTATTACGCTGAAGATGTCCAATCATGTGCCACTCAATATCTTTAGGAAGCTGGTCGTGCTTTTTGGACCATCTCTTGGACTTTGTTTTCCCAAAGACACGATGCCCTGAATCATAAGCTTCTTGAATCGCCTCATTTGGTTTTGTTTTGGATACAGCGACAAGGGTCACATTACTTGGAATTTCCTTTTGAGGGCTAATAAATTGGCAGCAATATTCATTAGAGTAAAGGTAAAGAAAACTCTTGCTACACGCTTTGTAAAATCAAACCATTTAAGAGTATGGGCTCGGCTTGAGTCTTTAAATTTTTGAATAGTAGGCAAATTTGGAGACTCCTTCCGCAAGCACTCTTTCGTGAAGAGTGACCCATTGGTTGAGTTCAGAGTCATGGAATACATCCAACAATACCATGAAATTATTATCACTACTTACATGATATGCAACATAGGCAGGCTCATTTAGATAATAGACTTTTGAATATAAAGCTTGATGAATTACGAAACGTATTAAATTCCATCGTTGTGTTCCATGAGGAAATTGATTGCCCGCATTGAGGAAATCATTAAAAGAGCACTTCTTTAATTATTTATTTTTTTGTAGCAGGGTTACTTTTTCCAAAACCCGTGCAAGATTGTTTAGTGGGGTTATAGCGATATAATAGGCAGCAGGAAGCAGGGGCATAGATTAGAGAGTTTATTCATAAGCGGCAATAATTTGATAGGCGAGTTCCAAAGCTTTTTTCCATCTTCTAGGGATACTTGGACAGCTTGTTCATTTTCTATACTGTCTGCGAAGCTTTCCAACTCATCTTGTATGGCATTATTGCTTTCAATTGTTGGGTTTTCAAAGTAAATTTGTTTTTTTTCACCTTCGGCATTTTCAAGAATAAGAGCAAATTCTTCGGGTTGTGCTGGTGGGATTTTCATTTTTACAATCTCCTCCATTTTTAGCTAAAAAATCTACTGAGACATAGGTATCCTTTTGAAAAAATCGAGTTTTTCGCATATTTTTCAATGAAATTCGACTGGCGGTTAAGTTGGCAACACAACCATTCTCAAATTCGATACGCGCATTGGCAATGTCTGGAGTAGAGCTAATTACCGATACTCCTGAAGCATGTACTTTTTTGACTGGAGATTTGACGATACTTAAGATTGTATCTAAATCGTGTATCATTAAATCAAGGACAACGGGTACATCCGTTCCACGAGGATTGAATTCTGCCAAGCGATGTGTTTCAATGAACATGGGACTTGTGACATGTGGTCGAGCTGATATAAAAGGCCGGATTAAACCGCTCGACGTGACCTACCTGTCCTTTTAGATTCTTTTTTTGAGCTAGCAGACAAAGTGACTCGGCTTCTGCAACCGTAGTAGTTATGGGTTTCTCTATAAACAGATGCTTTCCTGCCTGTATGGCTTTTATAGCTAGTGAGGCGTGGGATACTGTTGGTGTAACAATATCGATCACATCAACTTGAGCGATCAATTCATCTGCTGTATTAAAAAAAGGATATCCTTTTTCTTTTTCGAGTTGTTTACCTAGAGAATGGTCTTGATCATAAAAACCAACGAGTTGGAATCGCCCTGAATTCTCAAGCAGCCGCAAGTGAATCTTTCCGAGGTGGCCAGCACCTAAAACGCCAATTTTTAACATGCTCTTTTTGCCAAATATATTAAACTAAAACCGTAGCCTAAAAATTACGTGTTCTCTTTTCATCTTGGTATCTTTAATCGCGATGATAGATAGTACCAAACATCAAGGACTCCGTCGGCAAATGGTGGAAAAATTGAAAAAAAAAGGAATTGATGACTCGTGTATTGGAAGCTATAACAAATACACCAAGACATTGGTTTATGGATACGGGACTGGAAAGCCATGCCTATGAAGATAAAGCCTATCCCATTGCAGCAGAACAAACTATTTCCCAGCCCTACACGGTTGCTTTTCAGTCTCAATTGCTCCAGCTTCCTTCTGGTGCAAGGTACTTGAAATTGGAACGGGATCCGGTTATCAGACAGCGATATTATTAGCTTTGGGCTTTCAGGTATATACTGTAGAACGTCAAAGAGAATTGTTTAAAAAAACACAACGTCTTTTTCGTCGAATTGATCTTCGTCCCAAGAAGCAGGTGTTTGGAGATGGATACAAAGGCTTGAACGAAGCTGCTCCTTTCGATGGAATTCTTGTCACTGCAGGCGCTCCAGAAGTCCCTACTGCTCTTTTGACTCAATTGAATGTAGGAGGAAAGCTCATTATTCCTGTGGGAAGGGAAGAGCAAATTATGACGCAACTTATTCGCAAAGGCGACAAAGAGTTTGACCGTGTGACCTTTGGATCTTTTAAATTTGTTCCTTTATTAGAGAATAAGAATTAAACAGCTTAAAACCCAAACGAATTCTGTCTTTCTGGAAAACATCATTAAATTAACGGACATAATCAATACGGATAAATCGTATTTTTTTTACACTAATATTTTCGATACTGACATAGACTTCAAACTAGGGTTTATCCCCACTTATAAACAAACTATTTCCAACTAACAAAATAGAGGCTTGTAATTGATTAAAACCGGGCTATGACCCCAATCCCCATTTGTAAAAATCATCGTCCTAATACGAAACAACATAATCTTCGGCGGTACTTTTTGGTGGTAAGGCAAGAGTTGAAAACTTCGAAAAGTGGTATTGCGATAGATCGTCTGATTACCATGAAAATGAGTAAAACCGGCAAATCTATGACGACCTTTTTTTAAGTAACGTCCGACTCGGCCTCCCAATTGTCTTGTTCCTACAGAACCTAGTTTAAATTGTTGTAAACAATAGAGATAAATCATTTAGTAATTGTATTTTTAATGTAATTGCGAGCCCCTGTTCAAGGCGAAGTGTAATTCTGTGATGTGATAGGCAACTATAAATGAACTCTAATTCCTAACATTAATTAGATTTAACCTGCGTATCGGGATTAGTTCGTTGTAAAGGTTTTTATTGCTTTATTTGGTTCAATTATGGTATAACCCTCCCAAAATTTAGGGTCGTAAGAATTGCGTTTAGCGGCTTTAAAAACCTTGGTTTCTTTGAAGTTTTCAAAAACATCTTGTGAGATTGATTCACCTCTAAAGACCACTAAAGTAACAGAACTCTTTTGATCGAGTTTAAAGTGCACTTCTCCTTTTAATTCATTTTGTTTCCTACGTCCTTTAACAAACTTATTTTTCTCAACAATTTTCACGGGGCGATCGATCCCAGTTTTAAATTTTGTTTCAACCCTTATAAACTCGAGTTGATAACGATCCTTATTAAAGGAGGAAAACTTGAGCTTAACGCTTCTTCCATAGGCAGAAAATGATAGCCCCATGAGTGAAAAATCTCGAAGGTTTTGTACGTTATCGTATTCGAGTTGAATCAAACTGAAGCGGTCTGCATCAACAAACATATTACCTTGATATTTTGCTCTTTTGCTATTTGGAGTGAAGCGAATATGATAGACCGGTAAATTTTCTCGATTCGTGAAATTGACTAATTCATATTTGTACAAATGACTTTTTACGAGCACATCAATGTCAAAGCGATCTCGCTTAAATAGAGAAGTGAAAATTTTCGTCAATTGGCTTTTACGTCGGTTATAATATTCTTCTTTTTGCTCTTGCTTTGCTTTTCTTTTTTTCCTCTGTTCATTTTCAGGTAGACTGAGGGTATCCAATTGCTTTTCAATTACTTCATCACGATCTACTTTTGTGCTAAAAACACCTGATTTGAATTTAAAATATGAGTTTTCTTTTACACTTTTATCTAAAATAGAAGTGATCTTTTCTTCGATTTGTTCATACCCTTTTGCATTTAAAGTATCGGCTAAATCGACTGCGCGAAGCAGATGAAGTTTTTGTTGTTCTTCTGACCAATCACCGGCTAACTCACCTAAGGATTCTGAGTGCCAGGTATCTTTTTCAGGAATTGTTCTAAAGAGTGAATCCCAAAAGCTTTGTTTAAACTCATTGATGCTTGATTTTTTAATCACCATATCGCGCTTTATCCAACTTTGAGAATAAGATTCCCGTAGAAAGAATGTCTTTTTTATAAGAGTTAAATCATATTTTTGAGTAACATTTTCGAGGGCTTTCTTCACGATCTCTGCTGCACTCAATTTCTGGTGGGAGAGGATGATTTCATTAAGCTCGATTTCCTTAGGGGTGAGGTATAGTAATGAGTCTTGGAGTTGCTCAAAATTTACTGCCAAGTCTTTGTAACCAATGCACGAGATAAATAGCGAATCGCTGGGAGAAAAAAATTTACTTCTAATTAAACGGAAATATCCTTCTTCATTGCTGATAGTGTTCTCTCCAAAATTGCTTAATACTGTTGCAAAAGGAATGATCTCCTTGCTGAGGCTATCCAATAACTGCCCTTGAATCACTTGACCTTTCGTTCCAAAGAAACACCCTAGAAAAAATAAAAAAAAGTTAGAAAATTTTTTCACACTATAAAGGTAAAGAATTCCAAATGTTTAAGTTGATAATGGATTTCACAATTACTACTTTAACAACTCTTGATCAATCCAATGGGATTATCCTGAGAATAACTTATGTTGGAATACAACCCAATAAGGATAAGCAGAATTTCGGACGCTGTTGCTAATTTAAATAAAGAAGAGAAAAAATGAGAGATTTTTTGATTGAAACTTTATTTGCGGTAGTCTTTTTTGATTCGATCCAAATTACGCTGATTATCGCGGTCTTTGATGGTTTCGCGTTTGTCATAAAGCCTTTTACCCTTCGCTAGCGCAATCACTAGCTTGGCAAAGCCTTTGTCATTAATAAATAAGCGAAGTGGCACGATTGTTAGTCCTACATTTTGCACCTCGCGAGACAATTTGTTTAGCTCTCGTTTTTGTAATAATAACTTTCTACTCCCTCTAGGGGTATGATTAAAGCTACTTCCAAGGTATAAATCTCAATATACATGTTGACAACAAATAGCTCACCACGTTCATTAAATTCACAAAAACATTCTCTGATTGAGGCTTGACTATTACGTATGGATTTGATTTCTGTTCCAGTCAATACAATTCCTGCCGTATATTGATCGATGATTTCGAATTCAAAACGGGCCCGTTTATTTTGGATATTGACCTTTTTCTGCATAAATGCAAAATTACAACTTAATCTCGGGTCATGCCCGCATAAACCAATTTCTTAGTGTGGGGTATTTCGAATAACTATTTTTCCTTCAAAAGCGTCCACCACCACATCTTGTTTGCTTTGGATGGTTTCATTCAATAAAGCTTTACTGAGTAAGTTGACTACTTTTTTTGTAATACTCGTTTGATAGGACGCCCTCCATATTCAGGATTAAATCCTTCTCTTGCTATTAGGCTTAGTGCCTCTTTCGTAGCAGTTAATGTAATGCCCTGTTGGCTCAATTGAGCTGCAATAGATTGAAATTGTAATTCGACAATTTGTTGAATTTCTTTGAGGGTTAGGGGAGAGAAAACGAGGATATCATCAATACGGTTTAAGAATTCAGGGCGAATATTTCGCTTGAGAAGCATTAAAACTTTTGTTTAGCATTCCTTTCGGCAATTTCAAACTTTTCTTCAGACTCAAACGCCTCTTTAATTTCGAGATTTCCCATGTTTGAAGTCATTATGATGAGTGTATTTTTAAAATCGGCAACGCGTCCTTTATTATCAGTCAAATGCCCCTCGTCTAGGACTTGTAATAGTATATTAAACGTATCGGGATGGGCTTTTTCGATTTCATCTAAAAGAATGACAGAATAGGGTTTGCGTCGAACCGCTTCGGTCAATTGCCCTCCCTCGTCATACCCTACATATCCTGGAGGAGCACCAATCAAACGACTCACGGAATGACGTTCTTGGTATTCACTCATATCGATACGTGTTAGATTATTTTCATTATCAAATAATACCTCAGCCAATGCTTTTGCCAATTCTGTTTTACCCACTCCCGTGGTGCCTAAAAATAAAAAGCTCCCCATCGGTTTTCTTACGTCTTGTAGGCCACTTCTGCTTCGGCGAATGGCATCACTCACTGCTATAACTGCTTGCTCTTGGCCCACCATTCTTTGGTGCAAGTAGCTTTCAAGTTCCATTAATTTATTGCGCTGTTTTTGCAACATTTTTTGTACCGGTATCCCTGTCCATTTGGCAACTACCTCCGCTATATCGTCAAAAATAACTTCTTCTTTGATTAAAGGATCCGTGGATTGTTGCTCTAGAAGTTCTTTTTGAAGTTTTTCAAGGAGGCATACAAAGTTTGTAGTTTTCCATATCGAATTTCTGCTACCTTTCCGTAATCACCTTCTCGTTCTGCTTGTTCGGCTTCCAAGCGAAGTTGATCGATTTCTGCTTTATTTTTTTGAATATTATCTACTACTTCTTTTTCTTGAACCCATTGAGTAAAAATTGCATTTCGTTCCTCCTTTAGGTTGGCCAGCATTCTATTTATCTCATTGATCTTAGACTTTTCTTTCTCTCGTTGAATGGCAACGAGTTCAATTTCCAATTGACGGATTCTGCGATCAAACTGATCCAGTTCCTCTGGTTTAGAATTGATTTCCATTCGTAATTTAGCTGCCGCTTCATCCATTAAATCTATGGCTTTGTCTGGTAAAAAGCGATTGGAGATATACCGATCTGATAATTGCACGGCACCTACAATAGCCTCGTCTTTGATACGGACTTTATGATGGGCTTCATAGGTTTCTTTCAATCCACGGAGGATTGAAATTGCATCGTCCACAGAGGGTTCTTCAACAACAACTTTTTGAAATCGGCGCTCCAAGGCTTTGTCTTTTTCGAAATACTTCTGGTATTCATCCAAGGTTGTAGCCCCAATGGCCCTGAGCTCACCTCTTGCCAAGGCCGGTTTGAGAATATTGGCAGCATCCATTGCTCCTTCTCCTCCTCCTGCACCCACCAAAGTGTGAATCTCATCGATGAAAAGAAGGATTTGTCCATCGCTTTGGGTGACTTCTTTAATGACGCCTTTTAGCCGTTCCTCAAATTCTCCTTTGTACTTTGCTCCTGCGATTAACGCACCCATATCTAGTGCATACAGCGTCTTTTCTTTCAGGTTTTCGGGGACATCGCCTCCAATGATTCGATGGGCTAGGCCCTCTGCTATGGCAGTCTTTCCAGTGCCTGGTTCACCCACCAATATGGGGTTGTTTTTGGTACGTCGTGAAAGAATTTGTAATAAACGACGTATATGTTCATCTCTACCAATAACTGGATCCAATTGTCCTACTTGTGCTTGATGATTTAGATTACGGGCATATTTTTCCAAGGCATTATAGCTAATATCAGAAGATGAAGTTGTTGTTTTATCACCTTGGCGCAACTGGGCTACGGCTTTTTCCAAATCGGTTTTTTTGACCCCCTGATCCTTTAGAATCTGACCAGCTGTATCATTGGATTGCTGGATAGCCATAAGAAGATGGTCAGTAGCGACGAAGTCGTCTTTATTTTTCTTGGCTAGACTGTTGGCTTTTAGTAATGTAGCCGATGCTTTTTGAGAGAAAGCCAAATCAGTATTATCTACCTTGGGCAGACGATCCAAGGCTGCACGAAGTAGTTGTAGAATAAGGGTAGTATTCCATTGGAGTTGCTTTGAAATATAAGGAATAACGGTGGTGTCTATTTCCAATAGAGCGTGTAATAAATGACTGTTTTCAACTTGTTGATGTCCAAAGTCCATTGCTTTTTGTTGCGCTGCTTGGATAACTTCTTGGGCTTTAAGTGTAAACTGATTTGCGTTCATCTTTTTTATCATATCCATCAAAACGTATTCCACAATCAGAAAATGACAAATTGACGTTAATTTATGCATAATGCATGTCGGAATGGCTGTATCTCTTCCTTTCATGGCATATTGGAATAGATAATATTGAATTTTAAATGGGATCTACCATCGTACCGAAAATAAAATGACACAAAAAATGGAAAGATTAAAAAATGGGTTGTTAACGGTCTATTAATAAAATCCCATAAAAGGCTGTAAAGTGAAATAAAAACTAGAAGTGAAATGCTTATTTTTGAAAAAAAAATCCATGCAGCGAGATACAGCCGTTTTTGAATTAATCCAAGAAGAAGAGAAGCGTCAACGCAACGGAATTGAATTGATAGCCTCAGAAAATTTCACCAGCCCTGCAGTGATGGAAGCGGCAGGTTCTGTACTTACCAATAAATATGCCGAAGGATACCCTGGAAAGCGATACTATGGAGGCTGTGAGGTGGTAGATGAAGTGGAACAATTGGCTATTGAACGGGCTAAACAATTATTTGGTGCCGCTTATGCTAATGTTCAACCGCACTCTGGCTCTCAAGCCAATACGGCAGTGTTCCACGCTTTTTTGAAACCAGGTGATAAAATATTAGGTTTCGATTTATCTCATGGGGGACATTTAACCCACGGTTCACCTGTCAATTTCTCTGGACGTCTTTATGAAGCTCATTTTTATGGAGTAGAAGAAGAGACCGGCCGATTGGATTACGATAATATTCGAAAAACTGCTCATGAGGTGAAACCTCAAATGTTAATTGCTGGAGCTTCGGCCTATTCTAGGGATATTGACTTTAAAGCCTTTCGAAGTATTGCCGATGAAGTAGGTGCTTTCCTTCTTGCAGACATATCACATCCCTCTGGAATGATTGCTACAGGACTACTTTCTGATCCGATTCCCCACTGCCATGTTGTTACTACAACCACACACAAAACTTTACGGGGGCCTCGAGGTGGACTCATTTTAATGGGTCAAGACTTTGATAATCCCTTTGGACTGACACTTAAAAACGGCACCGTTCGAAAAATGTCTCATTTAGTTGATATGGCTGTTTTCCCAGGAAACCAAGGAGGACCTTTAATGCATGTAATTGCGGCTAAAGCGATTGCCTTTGGTGAGTGCTTAGAAGATGAATTTAAAGAATATGTACAACAGGTACGAAAAAATGCACAAGCAATGGCTAAAGCTTTTGTTAGCCGTGATTATCATTTGATTTCAGGAGGTACAGACAATCATTTAATGTTGATCGACTTGCGCAACAAAAATATTACAGGCAAAGCCGCAGAGGAGGCTTTAGTTAAAGCAGATATCACCGCCAATAAAAATATGGTTCCCTTTGATGACAAATCACCTTTTGTCACCTCAGGAATCCGAGTGGGAACCCCTGCAATTACAACACGGGGCCTCAAAGAGAACGATATGTATACAATTGTTGATCTGATTGATCGTGCATTGAAGAACCCCGAAAATCCTAGTGTATTGAAGGATATTGCAGATGAAGTCCATGATTTAATGGAAGGGCGTCCGTTGTTCGTTGTTGAAAATCTAGTCAGCAAGTAACAGCTTTTGAATCGTTTTGGAACGGCCATCGGCCTTCTATTTTTCAATTCAAGATAGCACCAAGAGGTTGTACATTGAACTAATAGCTTGTCGGTCACATCATTTTTGATACTCACAAAGCGTTCTGAAAGCGGCCCTCTTATGGTTTTTACTACTGTTTCAATTCTAAGTCTATTCCCTAGTAAAGCGGGCCTTTTGTATTCGATAAAATGGTTGCGTACTACCCAAATACCCTCTGTATCGTCGATAGAAGCAGTTAAAGCATCCCAATGAGCTTTGGCCACCTCCTGAATCCAATACAAGTATTGCACATTATTTACATGTCCTAGTCCATCAATATGTTCTAAAACAACATCGACTTTCATTTGATAGTGAGCGGAATTCATTTCGTATCTTCTGAATAAATTTCAACTTCAAACAGTCGGTTCCAGTATTTTCCGGTTACAAAAAACGTGTTCCGTTGGGAATGGTAAGCAATTCCGTTAAAGGCTTCTGCTTTGGGATTATTTCTTAATTTTTCTCGAAGCCCTGTAAAATCTACAACTCCTTTAACCGCACCACTTTCGGGTGCGATAACTAAGACAACATCTTTTCCAAATTGATATGTATTGGCATATATAAACCCTTTTGCCCATTCGAGCTCATTCAATTTGGAAACGGATTTTAAATTGGTCATAACCTCAATTTTTCGCTTTTCCCTAAAGTCTATTGGATTCAAAATCCAAACCTGGTGTGTTCCATCCGATTTGTACAATTCATTTTTATCATAACACAGCCCCCAACCTTGTTTGCTTCTCTCATAGAGGAAAGAATCTACCATTTGAAGGGTTTCTTTTTGGTATACAAATCCCATATTGGCTTTCCATGTTAATTGAATAATACGATCATCCACTAGGGTTAAGCCCTCCCCAAAATAAACGGCATCTAATTTTTGTTGACCTAGAATCTCACCGGTTTTAAAATTCACTTTTCGAACGGTAGATTTTCCATTGAGTCCAGTGCTTTCGTAAAGGTCATCTCCGTCAAATTCCAACCCTTGGGTGTAGGCAGTAGAATCGTGAGGATAACTATTGAGTACTCGATAGCTCATTAGACTTGGTTTCTCTTTAGAATAGATCCAAAAGGTGGCTTTAAAATCAGAACTTTTTCCTTTGTAGAAGGCTGTCGCAATCAATTCATGTGATCCAAGTGAATATGATTCTAAAGCAAGAGGATTCTACACGAACGCCTTTACTTTTAAAATGAACAGAGTCCAATAGAATCCCATTTGAAATTTTTAATTCAAAAGAGAGTTGGTCTTTGTTGGTAGGCTTTTCAGTACTTGCTTTGACTTTGAGTTTGGCTTTTAAGTCTTTTTCACCACCACATTTCAATGCAATCAAGGAGAGTAGGAATAACAATAGGGGTTTATACATGATCAATTTTTGATCCAAGGTATTTAATAAAATTAAGTTTCACAATGCACTGATGAGGACTAGATATTCTATATTTGTGGTGGGCAAGTTCTGCACAACCAGCTCCTGCCGAATCCCCCCCAGGGCGGGAACGCAGCAAGGGTAGGCGGTTGTAGCGGTGTGATGCGGGTCGCTTGCCCATTTTTTGTTTCTATGGGTAAAATAATTGTTATAACGGGTGCTTCTTCGGGAATGGGTAAAGCAACCGCAGATTATTTAAGTCAAAAAGGGCATACTATTTTTGGTACATGTCGCCAGCCTGAAAATTACCCCAAACCTGAAAATTATTCGCTACTATCATTGGATTTAGCACAAGAAGAAAGCATTCGTGGATTTGTTGCGTACTTTCATTCGCACAAAATCCTGCCCGAGGTATTGATAAATAATGCAGGCGTAGGGATCACTGGCCCAGCCGAAGAAATTTCAATGACAGCCATACGTGCCCATTTTGAAACCAATTTTTTGGCCCCATTTCGTTGACTCAAAAACTATTACCATTGCTACGACAATCCGATAACGGATGCATCATCAATATTACCTCCATAGCTGGTTACTCGGGTTTGCCGTTTCGGTCTATTTATTCTGCTTCTAAAGGCGCTTTATCAATATTTACTGAAGGTTTACGGATGGAGTTGCGATCAGCCAATATTCGGGTTGCGACTCTAGCCCCTGGTGATTATGCAACAGATGTAGCCTCACGCAGACACCATTCCCCAGTGATTAAGGATTCACCCTACGAATTGATTTATTCGGATGCTTTAACAACGATGAATGAACATGTTGATGAGGGGGATGATCCGATAAAAATTGCAAAAACTATAGAAAAAATACTGCATCAGCGTTCCCCTAAAGTACATTACCTATCTGGTCAATGGCTTCAAAAATTTCAGTATTTTTAAAGGGCATCTTACCAACCCGGTGGTATGAAAAAATGCTTCGCAATCATTACAAAATCTAACAAGACTGTTCATGAAATTTTTTATTGACACTGCCAATCTCGATCAAATAAAGGAAGCCCAAGATATGGGAATTCTAGACGGAGTGACTACGAACCCGTCCTTGATGGCCAAAGAGGGCATTACTGGAAAAGATAATATTTTGAAGCATTATATGGCGATATGTGATGCAGTGGAGGGTGATGTCTCTGCCGAAGTGATTGCAGTAGATTATTACGGAATGATTAGAGAAGGGGAGGAATTATCAGCCCTCCATCCACAAATTGTTGTTAAAATTCCAATGATCAGAGAAGGTGTAAAAGCCATAACTCATTTTGCATCCAAGAATATTAAAACGAATTGTACTTTGGTGTTCTCTTCTGGACAAGCCCTTTTGGCTGCAAAGGCAGGGGCTACCTATGTTTCCCCGTTTATCGGTCGATTGGACGATATTGGTTTCGACGGTATGGATCTGATTGAAGAAATACGATTGATTTATGATAATTACGCTTTTGAAACGGAAATTCTAGCTGCTTCAGTTCGTCATACACGTCATTTGATTGCTTGTGCTCAATTGGGAGCGGATGTAATGACCGGACCATTGAGTGCCATCAGTGGTCTATTAAACCATCCACTCACTGATAAAGGCTTAGCCCAATTCTTAGCCGATCATAAAAAAGGTAATTAAAGCGCTTTTTCGAAATCAGGAGCCATTATATTGGCAAAACCATTGACGATTTTACCTTGAGAATCGACAATAATTGTTTTGTTTAGGAGTGTGATTACCCACTTTTTACTAGCTATCCCAAAATCAACCAGACCAAACTGATTCTCAGAGTCCAGCGCCATCATTTTATAAACTTCAAGTGCAATGGGGTTCAAAGGTTGAATGGATATTCCTACAAAGCGATAATTTGGGTATTTTACCTTCAATTTCTTTACTCGATTGATAGTTGCTTTAAAATGATTCATTTGGGTCTGAGACCAAAAATAAACAACGGTGGGTTTTGACCATAAGTCATCACTGGTCAACAATTTCAATTCTGCGTTTTGCAGAATTATTCTTGGTAGTGTTTTCCCCTCATTCATTTGGTTTATATCCTCATGAAGTGAATTGATTTCCTCAGCATAAGAAGAAGAAGAATTAATGTTGCGATAAACATCTAGAAAAATATCGTGACTTTCATGATTATTGAAATTGAGTAATTCTTCATAGGCAACCGCTCGGGCTAGGTTATTTCGTACTAAGGCGCCTTCAATTTTATTTTGTATTTCTTCAAGTCGTCTCAAATTGAAATTGGTATTTTGTCTGGCTTCAATATAATTTTCACCCTTATGTAAGGCTTCCCGATTTAAAAAATTCATCAAATAGGTAATATAGGGATCAAAAAAAGCAAGGTCGTTTTCTCCAAAATTTAAAAATTTTCGATAACTCAAAAATTGATTATTTTCAATGGAATCCCATTGGTTACCTCGAAGCAATGCATAGCGTTCTTGTATACTTGCGTAAGGGTATATGTAGGCTGCTTGTGTAATTTTTGGGCATAAGGGCTCATAGTATTTAACGAATCCATTTGGATCCATTGTTCTTTTTTCTCTCGTAAAAGCGAGTCTACTATACGTTTGAATACTTGAGGTGGATTTGCATATTGAGAAGCTAAAAAATCATTTTCTAGCTCCAAACGCAATCGAATATCATTCAAAAAATTATTCTTACTGGCACCTCTACCGGAGAAGAAAAGGGATTCTTGAAAGTCCGTTGCATTAATTCGAGCCCACAAGCTATCGCCCGGTTCTAGGAGCATTGAAGTAAATTCTGGGATGTGTTCCATTTTATAGATTCCGATTGACAATGAGTCATATAGCCGTGAAAACCGAGTGGATTTATCCAAAAGAAAGGTGTCAAGGACACGATTTCCGAAATAAACAGTGACAAAGGATGACGAGGGTTTAACAATTTGTCCCCCTATAAAAACCGCATTACTTTTTGGGGCTTGACAGTTCCACAACAAAATGGAAGCACTGATGATCAATATTAATCTATTCACAATTCAAAAATAGTATTTGAGTTTTAGAAAGTGGTATTAAATCCCTGTTAAAAAATAGATTAGTAAGTACTAGTTTTTTGGTACTTTTGCGCTAAAATTTAGCCCATGCTTAGTGTGAATAATCTGTCAGTACAATTCGGTAAACGTATCTTGTTCGATGAAGTCAATGTGACATTTAGTCCAGGCAATTGCTATGGGATTATTGGGGCCAATGGGGCTGGTAAGTCTACTTTTTGAAAATTATTTCTGGTAAGCAAGAAGCCAATTCTGGCTCTGTTCACCTTGAAACAGGCAAAAGATTGTCCGTACTGGAACAAAACCACAATGCCTTCGATGTACACCCTGTTTTGGAAACCGTTTTACGAGGTAACCATGAACTGTTTGCTGTTAAATGTGAAATGGATGAAATCTATGCCAAAGAATCTTTTTCTGATGCCGATGGTAATCGAGTAGGTGAATTACAAATTGTATTTGAAGAAATGAATGGATGGAATGCTGAAAGTGAAGCTGCAGCCCTGTTATCTAATTTAGGTGTGGCCGAAAATTTGCATGACTCTTTGATGAAAGACTTGGATGGGAAGCAGAAGGTTCGAGTTTTATTGGCTCAGTCTCTTTTCGGTAACCCGGATGTCTTGATAATGGACGAACCCACTAACGATTTAGATTTTGAAGCCATCATGTGGTTGGAGCAATTTCTAGCCAATTATGATAATACGGTTATTGTCGTCTCTCACGACCGTCATTTTTTGGATGCCGTGTGCACGCATATATCCGATATTGATTTTGGAAAAATCAACCACTATTCTGGGAATTATACCTTTTGGTATGAGTCCAGTCAGCATCGCTCGCCAACGAGCGCAGCAAAACAAAAAGGCGGAAGAAAAGAAAAAAGAACTACAAGAATTCATATCTCGTTTCTCTGCTAATGTAGCTAAATCGAAACAAGCCACTTCTCGTAAAAAGATGATTGAAAAGCTTAATATTGAAGAAATTCGACCTTCAAGCAGACGCTATCCAGCTATTATTTTTGAGCAAGATCGAGAAGCTGGAGATCAGATATTAAATATTGAGGGTTTATCCTACACCTTGGAAGGAGAGACTCTTTTAATCAGATTCACTTCAACTTGACCAAAGGCGACAAAACGATTATTTATTCAATGGACTCTCGTGCAGTTACTGCTTTTTACGAAATCATTAATGGTAATCTTAATGCAGATCATGGAAAATTTGATTGGGGACTCACAACCACACAGTCCTATTTGCCATTAGACAATGATACTTTTTTTGATTCTGAGCTGTCTTTAGTTGATTGGTTGCGCCAATGGGCACAATCTGAAGAAGAAAAAGAAGAGGTGTACATTAGAGGTTTTTTGGGTAAAATGCTTTTCAGTGGCGAGGAAGCTTTAAAGGGAACTGCTGTGCTGTCGGGAGGAGAAAAAGTGCGTTGTATGCTTTCAAAAATGATGATGGTACGGGCCAATGTCATTCAGCTAGACGAGCCCACCAATCATTTGGATTTGGAGTCCATCACCGCGTTCAATAATGCTTTAAAAAACTTTTAAAGGAACTGTTTTGTGTACGACTCACGATCATGCTTTTGCCCAAACGGTAGGAAATCGAATTCTGGAACTCACCCCAAAAGGGGTTATCGATCGCTACAGTACTTTTGATGACTACATGTCCGATCCTAAAATCAAGGAACTTCGAGCCAAGATGTATGGATAGTATTGGCTAGAATTGATTGGTCTTTGTGATGGAGAGAGCCAGATTCTTACCAGAAAAACGCATATAGTGCGACCAGCACAAGCATCAATGCAAAAGCACCTATGTTATAAATAGCAGGTGTATCAAACATTTCTTTTTTCAATTCAATACCCTTGGCATCTTGCTTATCTCTGTTTTCACGAAGGCTAACCAATACAATAACAACCATAGACAGAATAGCTGTGAATCCCATTTGATCCAGAAAGGAAGGATGGGGAATAGTCCTTCTATGCTGCTGCCTGCCATCCAGCCTTTAGAGCCAATTTTAAAGAACATGGCAATGGGTATGGAAGCCAGTGCACCATAAATAGCTCCCTTGTTTGATGCTTTTTTCCAGAAGAGACCCATTACAAAAACGGCTAGAATACCGGGGCTCACAATTCCTGTATATTCTTGGATAAATTGAAAAGCTTGGTCAATGCCACCCAATAGAGGTGCCATGATCGTTGCAATGATTAAGGCTACGAAAGCAGATATACGGCCCACTTTAACAGTAAGGGTTTCGCTTGCTTCCATGTTGATAAGTGCCTTATAAATATCCATAGTGAAAATGGTTGCTGTAGAGTTCAACATAGACGCTAAAGAAGAAACGATAGCAGCAGCTAGTGCGGCAATTGCGATTCCTTTAAAACCTGTAGGTAGAAATTGCATTAACCATGGAAAAGCCCTGTCAGAAGTACCAACAGTAGGCATATTTTGCATGCCAGCGTCTCCTAGGCTTCCCAAAAGAGAAGGATCGTTGACTATTACATAAGCAGCAATTCCAGGGATTACCACAATGATGGGGATAATCATTTTCAATCCTGCAGCAAAAAGAATTCCTTTTTGTGACTCAGCCAAAGACTTGGCTGCGAGTGTACGTTGAATAATATATTGGTTGAAGCCCCAATAGTAAAGATTGGCAATCCACATTCCTCCGATGAGCACACCAATACCGGGTAGGTTGTTATACTCAGGATGTCCTTTTTCCAAAATCATATCAAAACGATCTGGTACGGCATGGAATACGGTGCTTAATCCATCAAAAAATCCATTTCCTCCTGAAACAGTATCTAGAGCTAAATAAGTAGTTACCAGGCCTCCAAGAACCAGTACAACCACCTGAATGATGTCTGTCCAAGCTACGGCAGATAATCCACCATAGAGCGAATAGGCTGCTGCGAACGATGCCAAGCCCAATACTCCAGTCATCAACTCTATACCTAATATGGTTTGTAAGGCCAATCCACCGAGGTACAGTACAGAGGCGAGATTAACAAAAACATACAACCCAATCCAAAAGACAGCAAGGATGGTTTTGAGCTGACTTGAATATCGTTTTTCAACAAATTCTGGGATGGTATACAAGCCTTTTTCTATAAAAATGGGTAGAAAAAATTTCCCGACAACGATTAGTGTAAGCGCTGCCATCCATTCGTAAGTTGCAATGGCCAATCCCCCTGCAAATCCCGAACCCGACATACCTATGAATTGCTCCGCAGAAATATTGGCGGCAATCAAAGAAGCTCCAATAGCCCACCAAGGCAATGATTTACTGGCTAAAAAATAATCTTCAGCATTCTTAGTTTTCCCTTCCTTACTTCTTGACACCCAAAGGCCGACCCCTAGGATAATTTTAGCGTAGGCGGCAAAGATCACATAATCTAATATGGCAAAACTGGTATTCATAATGATTTAATTATTGGGAAGAATCGAAAAATCCTTCGAGTTGGTTTCGCCTTACAAATTAGAAAATCTGTAAGAAAGCAAAAAATTGTAGAAGTACTATTTGGCGATTTCCAAAGCGCTCATGATTTTTTTGCTTTTTTAAGCTCATCTGTATGCACAAAAACTTGTTTCTGATCATGAATTATTCCAAAACCTGCCATGCGAGCCGATTCAGATTCGTCCTTAACTACAGGAATGATATTATCTGCTTGTAAAGCATTTTTTAATGCAAGAACAGTAACACTCGAGCCGGAGTATATATGCACAAAAGACTGTTCCATAGAGGCATCAGGTTTTGTTGTATTTGCTATTCCAAATGGCCGGATTAAAATTCTTTCCCAGTGCAATACCACAAAAAAGTACTACAGAAACAACAGCTTTGAAGATGAAAAAAATAAAGCATCCAGAAAGCGGTTGCATCTGTATTTTTCGTGAACATACCAGGGGAGTTGCCAGTGTTAATAAATAGCTAATCCCAAGAAGGAAGATCAATAAGTTCCAAATGTTTTGGAATGGAAGCATTCGGAGTTTACGCAAGGGGTGTAAATCTTTTCCCATTTATCAATAAGATAAAAATAATCGTTACCAAGAGGTACAAATAATAAGGGGTCATCTGTTTTAGCGAGACGAAACATTATTGAAGGAGCCATTATTTTAAATCCACCAATTTCTGTTTGATGAGTGTCCTCCATCGCCGCAATTTTATTTTTTGCTGTTTGAGGTATAGTTCCTTTAAAATATGTAATATCCAGAAACCTCAAGCGGTAATCGATACAAACTTGTTTTATTTCCTCTAATGAGAAGATATTTTTTGTCTCCAACTGATCAAAGTCAAAATTGTTTTTAGTTATAAAACGATCTTGGGAAGTTAAGTTTTTTACTTGCTGGAGTATTGAAATCGAAGAACGTTTCTTTTCAACCGACGTTCTTAGTACCAATTCTAGGTTGGTGGATGAGAGAGGATTCAGCTTCATGATCAATTACATTTCTTAGTAAAATTAGACATAATTGATTGAAACACAAACTAAAAAAAATAATTAATTACTAACGAAGCTTTGCCTCTAAATCTTGCTCAAATCGATCTTGTAGCTTTTTCATGATTTTATCAATCTGTTTATCGGTTAAAGTTTTGTTGAGATCTTGAAATTCAAAACTCACACCATATGATTTTTGGTTTTTGGGCAACTTTTTGCCTTCATAAACATCAAACAAACCAACCTTTTTCAACACTTTTTTCTCGGTTTGATATGCAAAGTCCTTTATGGCTTGAAAACTAACTTCCTTTGATACAAGGAGCGCAAAATCTCTTCGGCTTCCTGGGAATTTGGGGATTGGAGTGAATGTCGAATTTTTTTAAAAGCATGCTTAAGTAAGATGTCCCAATCCAGTTCGGCAAAAAAACGGTTTTAGTTATATCAAACTTTTTAGTGATATCCGAAAGAACTATACCCATTCGCCCGAGGGTATTATCACCTATTTTCCATTCTATTCCTTCTGATATTGTTGGATGTCCATCGTATTGACAGTCTGTAAACGTGAATATCCATCCGTTTCCAAATGTTCTCGATAATACCTTTAAAATATGAAAACGGAGAAGGAGAATCCAAAACGTCCCAGTTCTCCTGATAAATATCGCCAACCAAAGCAAGGGAGACTTGTTTTTTTTCGTAGAAAGAATCCTTATTTCTTGAATAGGACTTGCCAAATTCAAAGAGTTTGAGTTGTTTGGTTTGACGATTTAGGTTAAACCCTATCGTTTCAAGAACGGAAAATAATAAGCTGCTTCGAAGTTGCCCTAGCTCTTTTCCTAATGGGTTTAATAAATGAACTCCCTCGGTATCATTTAAGCTTGAATCCATAGACTGAAAGTTGGGGGATGTAAGTGAATTATTCAAAATTTCGGAAAATCCAAAACCAATAAGTAGGTTGGCTAGCTCTTCTTCTACACGATGTGAACTGCGGGAATCAAATTTAGGGAAAGGGACTCTAAGGTTAGGACTGACCGTAATATTGTTGTAACCATACACTCGAAGAACCTCTTCTACTACGTCTGCTGGGCGAGTCACATCAACACGATAGGGAGGTATGCTAAGTTGCAATTCCTTATCTGTCTCTGATTCTACGAAAATATCCAAAGATTGGAGAATTTTCTACGAGTGTTTCTTTTGGGATCACTTGACCTATTGTCTCATTTAAATATTTGTATTTAAACACCACCTTTTTTGAACTATTCTCAACTTGTATTTTTTTAATAATAGAACTTGAAATCGTTCCTCCAGCGAGTTCACGAATTAAAATGGCAGCTCGTTTCAATGCCTTTTCAGTCATCCACGGATCTATCCCGCGCTCGTAACGAAAAGAAGCGTCTGTATTGAGTCCATGTCTTTTCGCCGTTTTACGAATACTGACAGAATCAAAATAGGCGCTTTCTAAAAAAATATGCTGAGTTTGCTCACTCACTCCTGAGTGAATCCCACCAAATACTCCTGCAATACAGAGCGGGGTATCTCCGTCACAGATCATCAAGTCTTCAGAGTGCAATTTTCGTTCTTGACCATCCAGCGAAACAAAAAGTGTGTCTTGGGGAAGGGTCTGAACCACGACATCACCCTTGATCTTTTCAGCATCAAAAGCGTGTAGGGGTTGACCTAAATCATGAAGAACATAATTTGTAATGTCTACTACATTATTTTTTGGATTGATACCAATAGCTTTCAAACGGTTTTGTAACCAACTGGGGAATCTTTAATTACAACATCACGAATTAAAAGACCCAAATAACGAGGAGCCCTTTCTGGTTCTTTGACTTGGATACCAATCGAATGCGAGTTGTGATGCACTTCAAAGTCATCGAGTAGTGGAGGAGTCCAAGTAACAGGAATTTTCTTCAATAAACAGGCGGCTCGTAGATCTCTAGCGACACCCATGTGACTCATAGCATCGGCTCTGTTGGGTGTTAAACCAATTTCAAAAACAAAGTCTTTTTCAATTTGAAATACAGAAGCACAGGGAGTTCCAGGTTTCAATGAAGAATCTAAAACCAATATGCCTTCATGATCTGTTCCCAATCCCAATTCGTCTTTCAGCACAAATCATTCCTTGACTTAGCTCGCCTCTTATTTTACTTTTTTTGATTTGAAAAGGGTTGCCATTTCCATCGTAAAGAGTAGTGCCAACAGTGGCTACAGCTACTTTGAGTCCAGTAGCTACGTTGGAGGCCCCACATACAATTGGCAGGGGATCTTCTTGGTCAATACGAATGCTAGTGACCTGAAGGCGATCTGCATTGGGATGTGGTTTACAGCTGAGGACCTCTCCCACCACAACCCCATCGAGACCACCAGGAATCGAAGTGATTTCGGAAGTGCCTTCAACTTCGAGTCCCAAATCTGTCAACATATCGGCGACTTCATCGGGAGGGAGGTCTATGTTGATAAATTGCTTTAGCCAGTTGTATGAGATTTTCACTGCTTTGGTATCAAAGACTCAATAGTCGATTAGTATGTTGCAAATATAACGGAACTCAATCAAAGACAAGTCTGTTTTTTAGCCCAACTGATGTGTTTCCATAGTGCTTTGTTTTTTGTTATTTCAACATAGGTTGTTTTGAGGCTTTGATGCTCTGGCCATTGCAAATCAGGATCTTTGTTGATAATCGATTCTGCCCAATTTCGTGCAAGGAAAAGTAATTCTTGATCTTTGATTAGATTGGCAATTTTTAGTTGAAGAGCTCCGCTTTGTTGTGTTCCCATCAGGTCTCCTGGGCCCCGAAGGCGAAGATCTACTTCTGCAATTTCAAATCCATCATGGGTGCGTACCATTGTATCCAATCGAGTCCGGCTATCTGCGGAGAGCTTATTTCCACTCATCAGTACACAATAACTTTGGGCATTGCCCCGACCTACTCGTCCTCGCAGTTGGTGCAATTGAGATAAACCAAAGCGTTCGGCACTTTCGATTAACATTACAGAGGCGTTGGGGATATTTACTCCAACTTCAATAACTGTTGTGGCGATAAGTAATTGTGTTTCCTTCTTTTGAAAGCGTTGCATTTCAAACTCTTTGGCTTCTGGTTTCATTCGTCCATGAACGATGCTAATCTGATATTCAGGAGCAGGAAATGACCGTTGCATGCTTTCATACCCGTCCATTAAATCTTTATAGTCTAATTTTTCTGATTCTTCTATTAGGGGGTAAACCACATAAACTTGTCGTCCTTTATTGATTTCTTCTTTGAGGAATTGGAATACTTTAAGCCGGTTGGTATCACGCCTCCAAAATGTTTTGATTGTCTTTCGCCCTGGAGGGAGTTCGTCTAGTGTGGAAATATCTAAGTCTCCGTACAAACTCATAGCTAGGGTTCGAGGAATGGGAGTCGCCGTCATCACCAATACATGAGGGGGAAGTTTGTTTTTTTTCCAAAGTCTGGCTCGTTGTGCTACACCAAAGCGATGCTGCTCATCTATAATGGCCAAACCTAAATTGGCAAATTGGACTTTTTCCTCTAAAACCGCATGTGTTCCTACTAATATTTGTAGATCCCCCGATTGAAGGGTTTCATGCAATTGAGCTCGTTCTCCTTTTTTTGTTGCACCTGTTAGAAGAGCGATGGAAACGTCAGATTCTTCCAGTAGACTGGAGAGTGATTGAAAGTGTTGCTGTGCTAGTATTTCTGTAGGCGCCATTAGACAGGCCTGATATCCATTGTCTATTCCAATGAGCATACTCATTAAAGCGATGATTGTTTTTCCAGATCCGACATCTCCTTGCAGCAGCCGATTCATTTGAATTCCCGTTCCCAGGTCGTATCGAATTTCTTTTAATACCTTTTTTTGAGCATTGGTTAGTTCGAAGGGAAGCGCCTGTTTGTAAAACGTATTGAAAACACGACCTACTTTTTCAAATGAGAAACCCTTAATTTGTTGTTGACGTAATTGTTTTTTCTTTAGTAATTGCAATTGAATAAAGAAAAGCTCTTCGAACTTGAGCCGCAATTGAGCTGAAGTCAATTGGTGATGATTTCTTGGGAAATGAATAGATTGATATGCTTGATCTTTATCAATCAGGCGAATAGATTTTATCAAATCATTGGGAAGGGCTCTGTAAAACGACCCGATATGGTTTCGTGTAATTGGCGCTGGGCTTGTTTGATAACTTTCTGACTAACACCTCTTTGAATCAATTTTTCAGTTGTTGGATAGATGGGATGCAAGCCAAGATGAGCACGGGGTTCAAAAGCTTCTTTGGGGGTTAATTCCGGATGGGGCATACTGACCTTGTTCCCGAACCAATTGAGTCGTCCAAAAACCTACATACTCTTTGTCTTTAATAAGTTGCTCCTGAATCCATTTTTGCCCGCGAAACCAAACCAACTCAATAGATCCCGAATTATCTTCCAAATGCGCCACCAATCTACTTCCTCTTTTTTTGGAAATGTTTCTAATTGCGGTCAGCTTTCCCTTGAGCTGTATTTCAGCATTATTCTTTGGTAGTCTGTCAAGTGCATGAAACTGAGTTCTATCTACATAGCGATTGGGAAAAAAATTCAATAAATCATAAAGTATGAAGGCCCAATTCCTCCCGTAGCAGTTGGGCGCGATTGGGACCAATTCCCTTTAGGTAATCAAGACTTGTATCCAACCGATTCACAGTTACAATATACTTTATACAACCGAGAATTCGTTTGAAAATTCTTTTGCTCGTTCGTTGGTAGTGTGAAACAAAATTTGAATTAGCAGATTATTATAATAATATAAATAACTGTATTACAATTTATTAATCAGGGGTAATTGAATTTTATGTTTAAGTTATTTTTGTATAAAAAAACATTTAGAAACAAAGAAATCAATAGGTTAATTTTGCCCCCTAAAATTAGTTGCGAAGAAAATCGACAGCAATTTGACTTATGGCTTTAACCCCAATAATCAAAGCATCATCTTCTGCAATAAAATCAGGAGTATGATGAGATGGAATTTCATTTGCTGGTATGGCAAGACTTGTTCCTCCTAAGAAAAAGAAGAAACCGGGAATTTCATTCTGAAAATAGGAAAAGTCTTCTGCTCCTGTAATTGCTTTGATTTCGTAGACTTTGTTTTCTGGGAGGACTCTTTTTAAACTGGGCAGCAATTGCTTTGTTAACTCGGGATCATTGAAAGTGATATCGGCACCATCTACTATAGAGATAACCGCTTCTCCACCATAAGCTTTGGCTATGGTAGGGACCAGCTGATTCATTCTATCCCGAATTTGTTCCTTCATATCATGGTCCAATGTTCTGATGGTTCCAATTAATTGGGCGCTTTCTGGAATAATATTAAATCGTACTCCTGAATGAAATGACCCTACCGAAATGACAGCACCTTCTTTAGTTAATTCAAGATTTCTGCTTACAATGGTTTGTATTCCATCGATAATTTTTGTTCCGATCATTATTGGATCAACTCCTTGCCAAGGTGTGGATCCATGAGATTGTTTTCCTTTAATATCGATAACAAAACGTTGGGATGCGGCCATAAATCCACGGGGTTTATAAACGATTTCACCGACGCGATATTCAGATTTGATATGTAGGCCCACAATAGCATCGACTTTCGGATTGTCCAAAACCCCTCTTCAATCATCAAAGACGCGCCTCTTTTTCTCTCCGGGAGGAGGCCCCTCCTCCGCAGGTTGAAAATAAATTTAATGTTACCGTCAAAATTATTGTTTTTGGCTAAGTATTCAGCTGCTCCCATAAGTATAGCAACATGAGTATCATGCCCACAGGCGTGCATAACAGGGACTTCATTACCCATAAACTTTCCAATAGCATTAGATCGATAGGGAAGATCATTTCTTTCTTTCACTGGAAGCCCATCCATATCGGCTCGAAGGGCAAGAGTTTTTCCCGGTTTTTTTCCTTTTAACAAGCCAACGACTCCTGTTTTCGCGACACCCGTTTGTACTTCCATTCCAAGAGATTTTAGATGCTTGGCTACTTTCCCTGCGGTTCGAAATTCACGGTTCGAAAGTTCAGGATGTTGATGCAAATCATGGCGCCATTCAATTACTTTGGACTCTAGTCTCTGGTAATCCTTTTTAGAATATTGAGCAGTAAGATTACTCACTGTTATGAGGAGAAATAATGGAATAAAACGATTCATAATCTTTTTTGAACTCACTAATATAAGATGTTTATAATTATAGTTCTACAGGGATAGGGAGGACGGTTTATTCCTTTATTTTTAAACCATGAAAGAGGAAGTAAACTATCTCAATGAGCTCAATGAAGCACAGCTTAAACCTGTCTTACATAAAGATGGCCCATTAATCGTAATTGCTGGAGCTGGTTCGGGAAAAACACGTGTTTTGACCTATAGAATTGCCTATTTGATGCAGCAAGGAGTAGATTCCTTTTCAATTTTGGCACTCACATTTACAAATAAAGCTGCTCGTGAAATGAAAGGGCGAATTGCTGATTTAGTAGGGGAGAGCGAAGCAAAAAATCTTTGGATGGGTACTTTCCACTCCGTTTTTGCCGGTGATTACTTCGTGCAGAAGCAGATAAATTGGGCTTTCCAAGTAATTTCACTATATATGACACTCAAGATTCAGATCGATTAATTGCCTCCATCATTAAGGAAACCGGGCTTGATAAAGATATCTACAAATACAAGCAAGTCCGCAACCATAATCCTCTTTCAAAATAGTTTGATCACCGTTAATGCCTACTATAAAAACCCAGATTTACTAGAATCAGATGTCCTTGCCAAGCGTCCAAAAATGGGAGAAATATATAAAGAGTATGTTGATAGATGCTTTAAGGCGGGGGCGATGGACTTTGATGATTTGCTTCTGCGAACCAACGAGCTACTCAATCGTTTTCCAAATGTTTTGGCCAAATACCAAGACCGATTTCGTTATTTAATGGTTGATGAGTATCAAGACACTAATCATTCTCAGTATTTAATTGTTCGTGCTTTATCAGATAAGTTTCAGAACATCTGTGTGGTAGGAGATGATGCACAAAGTATTTATGCTTTTCGGGGGCGAATATCAATAATATCTTTAACTTTCAGAAGGATTATGACGATGTAGCTCTTTATCGACTTGAGCAAAATTACCGATCTACTAAAACCATAGTTGAAGCTGCAAATTCAATTATTGCACACAATAAAAATAAAATAGACAAAGCGGTATGGACCTCTAATGATGAAGGGGCTAAGATTAAAGTACAACGATTACCCACAGATGCTGAAGAGGGAAGAGCTGTAGCAGCATCCATCTTTGATACAAAAATACAAGAGCATCGTAAAAACAGTGATTTTGCCATTCTCTACCGCACCAATGCTCAGTCACGAGCGATTGAAGATGCTTTGAGGAAACGTGATATTCCTTATCGAATTTTGGGGGTTATCATTTTATCAAAGAAAAGAGATTAAAGATGTTTTGGCTTATTTACGAGTGATCGTCAATCCTAAAGATGAAGAAAGCCTCAAGCGAATCATTAATTATCCGTCCAGGGGTATTGGACAAACGACTCTAGACAAGCTGCTTGTAGGCGCTAAACAGCACGGTGTATCTATTTTTGAATTGTTACAAAAGGCCAACGAGTTTCAATTACAAGTCAATGGGGGAACTTTGACAAGACTGAGTAATTTTGTCCGACTTATTGAGGCATTACAGATTGAAAATGAAAAGTTAAATGCCTTTGAAATTGCAGATTTGGTCACCAAAAAAGCGGGTTTGGTTACAGAATTGAAAAAGATGGCACCCCTGAGGGTGTGGCGCGAATAGAAAATATTGAAGAATTACTGAATGGGATTCGGGATTTTACGGAAGGACAAAAAGAATTGGTAGATTCTAAGGGTGACTTAATAGAATTTTTAGAGGATGTAGCCCTTGCTACAGATTTTGATAAGGAGAATGAATCTGATATTGATCGAGTCGCTTTAATGACCATTCACCTTGCCAAAGGGTTGGAATTTCCCTTTGTCTATATCGTTGGTATGGAAGAAGATTTATTTCCATCAGCCATGAGTATGAATACCCGAGCTGAATTGGAAGAAGAGCGCAGATTATTTTATGTGGCTCTTACCCGTGCCAAAGAACGTGCCTTTCTAACCTATGCACTTAGTCGATATCGATGGGGGAAATTAATCGATGCAGAACCCAGTCGGTTTATAGAAGAGATTGAAGATCGATATATAGAAATAGACATTCCCAAAGATACTTATGCTTTTAAACCATTATTGGACCCGTCTATTTTCGGAGACTCGAATACTACCAAAACACCTGCTAAATTGCCGCCCAGAGGAGTAAAACTTAACACCCAGCCCTCCGCAGGACAATATGGAAAACTAAGAAGAATTAATGCTCAAAAATCGATTTCAGCGGCTTCATCGCAAGAAATCTTGTCATTAACGGTTGGCATGCGTGTAGCCCATAGCCGTTTTGGTAATGGAACGGTACAGTCCCTTGAAGGGCAGGGGAGCGACAAAAAAGCAATGATCCTTTTTCCTAAACCTCATGGTGAGAAAAATCTGCTCTTGCGCTTCGCCAAACTTCAAATTCTTTCTTGATGGTCCTACTTCGTTCCATTCAACAGGGGAATATAAATCCTAAACATGTTGATGAAGTCGTCGAAGTTTTAGAAAATGGAGGAGTGATAATATATCCAACCGATACGGTCTATGCCATGGGTTGTCTTTCCAACCGGCCCAAGGCAATTGCTCGTTTGGCCAAGCTGAAAGGGATTAAAATGGAGAAGTCAAGATTTAGTTTTTGTTTAAAGATATATCTGATTTGTCTGCCTATGTAAAGCCTATTGATACTCCGACTTTCAAACTTTTAAACAAATGCTTGCCAAGCCCTATACTTTCTTGCTGCCTGCCGTAAAAAAACTTCCAAAACCCTTTGATAAACGTAAACGTATTGGCGTACGAATCGTTGCGTTTTCATTTATTAATCATTTATTGGAAAAACTATCAGCCCCATTGATTACTACTTCTATTCACCATGAGGATCCTGTGGTGGCCTATGAAACCAATCCAAATGCTATCTATGAAATGTGGTGTGATTCTATCGATTATATGGTTGAAATGGGATATGGCGGTAATCAGCCTTCAACGGTTATCGACTTGAGTATAGTTCCTTTCAAAGTTCTTAGGAAAGGTAAAGGGTCTTCGGATGTACTATAAAAAACGCCCCTCAAGGAAGGGCGCTTTTAAAAATAAGAAACAATTCTTTAGTTTGCCGCTTGCATGCCTTGATTAATCAAATCATAAAACTGATCCAATTTTGGAAGAACAACAATGCGTGTTCTTCTATTTTTTGCTCTGTTTTGAGCGGTATTGTTATCGTACAAGGGAATATATGAGCTACGCCCGGATGCAGTCATGCGTTCAGGCGACACATTGAAATCGTTTTGTAGGATCCGTACAACCGCTGTGGCTCGTTTTACACTCAAATCCCAATTGTCCTCGATACCTTCTTTCTTGATTGGAACATTATCAGTATGTCCTTCAACCATGAATTCAATCTCTGGCTTATCATTCACTACTTGAGCAACTTTCCCAAGCACTTCTTTAGCGCGTTTTGTCACTGTATAGCTACCGCTTCTAAATAAAAGTTTATCAGAAATCGAAACATAAACGACTCCTTTTTCAACATTAACTTCTATATCATCATCATTCAAATTACCCAAAACACCTTTTAAGGAGGTGACTAATGCGAGTGTGACAGAATCTTTTCGAGTAACAGCTTCTTGCATGGTTTGGATTCGAACGTCCTTTTCTTTCATGCTCTCTAAAGATTTTTCTAGGTTTTCCGCTCCTTTTTGGGAAAGCGTGGTAAGGTTTCCGATATTATTTATTAAATCTTGATTATTCGCTTTTAGAAAAGCTACCCGCTCTTGAAGAGAAGCCAATGTAGCCTCAGCAGCCGCTTTTTCGTCATTACAAGTATTGAGCTTCACTGTGGCACTGTCGAGCATGTTTTTTGTTTCTTGTTGTAGTTGTTCTAGCTCGGTGAATTTTTTGCGAAACACAGGAGGCCATGAGTACAGTAACTACTAGTAAAAGTGGTAATTGTTTTTCATTGTTGTTGTAATTAAGTTTTGGATATTAAAAATACTGTTTTATCAGCGATATATTTAAAGTTGATTAAACTTTTTGTTTTTTTTAATAAAATACTGTATTACAATTGAATAGGTGTGATTATAATTTTTCATATTGTTATTTGTACGTTGTTTGAAATAATTATAAAACCGTTTATAAAAATGAAAATGGGCGGTAAGAATTGATCCGGTTAATTGAAATTCTCCTTTAGAAAGATGGATAAGCCCAGCGACTCATCCAATAGTAAACGCAAGAGAAGTCGTGGAAATAACAAGTATGACGGAAGATTTTTGATGAGTAGGAAAAGGAGTTCCTATAATTTAAATATTGCTTAAAAGGGCTGTGGGAAAGTGTTCCTGCTCCAACATGGTATACTTTAGAAGCACCAGTGGCAAAAATGAGATAGCTTTCATTTCGCGCACGCCAGCACAAATCAATCTCTTCTTGATGAGCAAAAAGGAATCGTCAAAGCCCCCTAGTGATTCGAAAATTTCTCTGCGAATAAAGAAACACGCACCACTCGCCCAGGCTACCTCAACAGGTTTATCATATTGCCCATTATCAGCTTCAAATGATTGAATATCCGCCCCCCGGTATGGGTATCCAAGGGCATCTAGATACCCTCCTGCTGCTCCCGCATATTCAAAATGTGTTCTACGGTTATAATCAAGCAAATGGGGTTGGGCAATAGCAATATTTGAATTGGATTGAAATAGGGTCATAAGTGGGGGTATCCAGTTTGGGGTGACTTCTACGTCTGTATTTAGCAGACAATACAACTCTGCTTTGATATGACTGAGTCCTTCATTGTACCCACCGGCATAGCCTTTATTTTTCTAGCGTTATGAGGGTGACTTCTGAAACTGACGAACATAATCTATTGAATTATCAGTGGAACCATTGTCTATAACACAAACTTCGGCTTCCACAGAACAGGCAAGAGTGTTGGGAAGAAATTTACGCAACCATTTTTCTCCATTCCAATTCAATAAAACAACCGCTAAAGTCATCATTCAGATGGTTTAAATATGGGCAGGCTTTTTAAAAACTGATATTTTGTCTTCGCAGCATCTATTTGACAAAAATAATGATCCATCCCATTTGTAACCATTAAATATTCACTATTCAAAGCCATATTATATTTTGCAATTTGGTCAAAACTTTTTTGGGTTATGGATACAGTAGGAGATTTACATTCAATTAAGATGTGAGGTTTCCCAGTGGGCCGGAATACGATGATGTCATACCTTTTTGAACGCCCATTAAGCTGAATTTTTTTTCAACATTGATAAGTTCCAGAGGGTATTTTTTATCCTCAACTAAAAAAGCAATACAATGTTGCCTAACCCATTCTTCGGGCTGTAATATCACCCATTTTTTTCTAACAGGATCCCATACATAGGATTTATTTTCCCTATTTTTAAGTTTGAATTTATAAGTGGGAAAATTCAGTTGAATCATACAACAAAAGTGCAATATTTTTTCAGATGCTGGATTACCAAGGCCTTTTAAAACAAATCAGTGCAAAAAAATCGCTCCCTTCTATTTGTTGTCTGGGACCGAAGCCTTTTTTATTGATTCTATAGTAGATTCTCTCACCAAAGCCCTTGTTGATGAATTTGCTGCAGCTTTTGATCATACCATTTTGTACGGAAAAGACACTTCGGTTTCACAGATAATTGAATCAGCAAAGCGATTTCCAATGGTATCGGAAAAACAATTGATTGTAGTTAAAGAAGCGCAATACATGGATAAACAGTTGGATGAATTGGCTGCGTATCTCTCTCAAGCTTCAAGACATACAGTTTTAGTGTTTTGTTGGAAGAATAAAGCCTTTGATAAAAGGAAAAAATTATACAAAATTGCCCAAAAAGTAGGTGTCGTATTTGATAGTAAGCCCTTTATGAAAATCAAATTGGGAACTGGCTTCAATCTCGTGCAAAGGCACTGGACATGTCCCTTTCACCTGAAGCGGCTAGGGTATTGCAAGATTTTTTGGGTGCTGATTTAAATCGAATTCAAAAAAGCCCTTGAAAAGTTGAAGTTTGTTATTCCAGAGGGGATATCATTGACCCTTCATCCATTGAATACCATATTGGAATTAGCAAGGAATTCAATAATTTCGAATTACAGAAGGCCATTGGTCAACGGAATTTTAGCCAGTCACTTCGTATCACACATTATTTGTCACAAAACCAAAAACAATACCCACTAGTACTAACCATTAGCAGTCTGTTTGGCTACTTTCAGCGTATCATGCAATATCACGCATTGGAGAACAAACAACAGGCCGCAATTGTTTTAGGAGTTTCACCTTATTTCGTTGAAGAGTACCAGCTGGCCGCTTCGCATTATTCCTTAAAAAAGTGCAGTAAGGCCTTGCAAGTAATTTATCAAGCCGATTTAAAAAGTAAAGGGATCATTGGAGGTGGAAGTATATCTCCAGAAGCTATCCTAAAACAGCTAGTTATTGATGTTTGGAATTAGTCTAGAGAAGGAAAACCAGTGGGATCACTTTCACTCATGAGCGTATACAAGGCTTCTATTATGTCTTCTTTGGAGGGTTTGGTAAAATAATCTCCATCATTGCCGTAGGGCGGACGGTGAGCTTTAGCGCTCAATAATTGCGGACTGCTGTCAAGATATTGAAAAATATTTTGCTTGTCGAGAAGCTGTTGAAGCATGTAGGCTGTGGCTCCCCCTGGAACATCTTCATCAACAATCAGCAACCGATTGGTTTTGCAATGCTAGCTCCCACAGCACCTTCTATATCAAAAGGCAATAGTGATTGCGCATCAATCACTTCAACGGAAACACCCATTTTAGTAATTGTTTCAGCAGCTTCTTGAAGGATCGCTAGGGTTGCTCCATAACTCAGAGCAGTAATATCAGAGCCCTTCTCTTTAATATTTCCACCGCACCAAGGGGAGTGGTGAACTCTCCGAGATTGGAGGGCATTTTTTTCCTTCAATCGATACCCGTTTAGTGTTTCAATAACCATCGCGGGCTGATTGATTCGTAATAATGCATTGTACATGCCTGCAGCTTGTGTCATGTTTCTAGGAACAAGAAGGTAGATGCCTCTTAGGGCGTGCACAAGGGTCCCCATCGGTGATCCCGAATGCCAAATGCCTTCCAAACGATGCCCTCTTGTCCTAATAATTAATGGTGCAATTTGTTGACCTTTAGTTCTGTAATTCATAGACGCTAAATCATCACTTAACGTATGAAGTGCATATAGCATATAATCCAAATATTGTATTTCGGCGATAGGGCGAAACCCCCTTAGTGCAAGTCCAATTCTTGGCCGATGATAGTTGCTTCACGAATACCTGTATCAAAAATTCGGGATTCACCATATTTCTTTTGAAGTCCTTCGGCCCCTTGATTAACATCCCCAATTTTACCAACATCTTCACCAAAAAGAAGCAATCGGTCGTATTTAGCAAAAAAAGAGCATCAAAATTATCTCTTAGCACAATACGCCCATCTACAGCAGTTTGCTTTTCGTTATATTGTAGAGGAATATCGTTATTTGAAGCTAGGTTTTCATTGTATAGGTGGGTGTTGTAACGCTCTTTAAGGACTTCTTTGGTTTTTGCAATCCAATCTATCAAAGGTTGGCGAACAGAGACAGGGAAGCGTCCCAAAACCAAGATGCCCCGTCTTGCGTTCTGTATCAATTCTCGCAAACTAAAATCATCCAAGGATTCGGTGTTGTTGTGTAATAGCCCAAAGTTTACATCATTTTGAGTCATCGGGCGGACGTTTTTCAAAAACCTTGAGTAATTCTTCTTTGGATTGGTCCATGAGCTGGCGATATTCCTTCCACGCCTTTCTCTTATTTTCTTGGATCTCTTTGTCAATTAATTTTTCCAATTCGGATAACCCCTCTTCAGTTGCTATCCCCTGAGCCAGAATCCATTCTTTGAATTTTCGAATACAATCGTATTCCTTTTCCCATTCCAATCTTTTCTTGCTTTTGTAGCGTTCGTGTGAGCCTGATGTGGAATGGCCAAGAGGTTGGGTGAGTTCTTGAACATGAACTAGAACGGTAAATGTTTCTCCCCGGCCAGTTTTCTGCATGGCTATATGTTTTCATCAAGGCTGTAAAATCCCAACCTTTGACGGTTAGTATTTCCAATCCTGTGGAATCGTCTATTTTTTGAAATCCTGCCAGTGCCTCAGAAACACTTCCTTTAGTCATTTGTTTGTCGTTAGCCACAGAAATACCATAACCATCATCATAGATGGACAATACAATGGGAACTTGTATTATAGCGGCGGCATTGACGGCTTCAAAGAACAAACCTTCAGCAGCACTGGCGTTACCTATGGTCCCACAAACAATTTCATTGCCGTTATTACTGAATTTTTCATTGTTATTAATTTTATTTTCACGATAGAGTTTGGATGCTTGTGCCAACCTAATTAGACGGGGCATTTGTCCTCCAGTAGGTGAAATATCTGAACTGTGATTGAACTGATCCATCAGATTGATCCATTCTCCTTTTTTTCGTCGATACTTCGTGTTGTAAAATGTCCCCCCATCTGTCTCCCTCCAGACATTGGTTCTTTTTCCAAATCTGGGTGGCATAGATCGCTGCAAAAGAATTGAGAAATACTTAATTGCCCTTGCGCCATTAGTAGTGTTTGATCTCTATAGTAACCCGCTCTAAAGTCACCTTTTCTGAAAAAGTGGTTGATTGCAATTTGAGGAAGCTCTTTACCATCACCGAAGATTCCGAAAATTCCTTTGCCGGTTAACACTTCTCTACGACCCAATAAACTACAGGATCGGCTTAAATAGACAATACGATAGTCTGAAAGGACACGTTTTTGGAAGCTATCAAAATTAATTTTAGCTGTTGAAGTTGGGTTGGGAATCATGAAGCACGAAATTACAAAAAAATGAGGTTTTAAATATTAGAACCACTTACGCGTAAATAATACTGCCAATTGTTTGGTTTCAACAGTCAAAACAAATCGAATGTTTTGGATGTAAGATGAATCATTGAGTTGTAGTCCGTCTTGGTTGTAGATGGGGAAATACATTTCCAAATAATCTGGGACAAGATTTAAACGAATTCCCGTACCCCAATACTTTTTTATGGGTTGATTAAGATTTTTTGCCAACGCAACGTCTCCATACACTTCAATCCATTTCCAAAGACTCATCATCAAGTTTGTACTAAATAAATAATCACTCACATTAGATTCCGTTAAATTGGCTTTCAGACCACCCTCAGCCAAAATAAATTGTTGACTAAAAAAGCCAGAGGTTTCAGAACGTCCTAGGTATTGATATTGATACAAATAGTCATTGGGACGAGTCAGACTGAAGTCAAAAAAAAATTATTATTCCTTGCTGCATTTCTGATAAATTTACCAGCAAAAAAACGTACTTGGAATTGACGACCACTGGGGAAAAGTTTGCGGTAATCGAAATTGAAACTCGCTTTGCTAAAAGAATTGGATAATTCCAAGCTCGAAGCCATAGTAAGGTATTTTAATGTGGCTTTATCGGAATATAAATGCGATAATTTAAATACGCCGTACTCTGGAGTTGTTTCTATTCCTTTATCAATATCCTTGGAAATATTATACCATGACGCACTCAAAGCTTGGCGTAAGTTTGATCTGAAATTGGGGGTTCTAAAAAAAAGTCATTTGTGGAGCGACGACGTGGTAGCGAAGTCCTGTATCGTAATGAAAGCTAGTCCCGTTTAGGGATAATGTAGTAAGGAAGTTTTTTCGCTCTAAAGAGTTTATTCTCAAGGCTAATCGATAACTACCCACAAGATTTTCCTCGAGAAAAGAATATTGAGGACGAAAATCCATTTGAAAATTTTGTCTGGTGAGCTTTTTATTGTGAAATCTTACACCAAACGAAATTCCATCATATGCATTGTAATTCGATATCGGATTGGCAAAAAGCTGATTTCTATCTGGGACTTCTGTATCTTTCACTAAGCGAAGCGACAAGGGTTTCTTAAAAATTTTTTGTTGTGTAGTTTTCCAATTGTTTTCTTTATTTAATTCGGGTAAGCCTGAGAATGGGTTTATGGCGATCTGATCGCTCCCTTTTCTGTCAAACTTATATGCTAGATCCGGATTAGGATAAACCCACTTTTTGTGAGACTATTTCTTTTTTTTAATCTACTCAATTTGACAGGAATTTGTAATTTATTAATCTCTGTAACGACCAACTCAATGGAATCTTTGTCTTTTGATTGTTCTTTAATTTGAAAATCAACCCCCCAGCGTTGGTTGATATAGGTGTCATAAAACCATTGAATGTCTTGTTGATCTTTTGATCGAAAATACGATTGTATCATCAGTATTTTCACTTGAAATAAGTTGCATTATCATTTTTTCAAATCGTTCATTATTCATGTAGGATTCTAGATATCGAAGCCCAATACCCACGTGATATGGAACGGTTATGCGTTCATTGAAGCGAGTTAGACTTCCTTTCTCTGTGGCTGCTTCTTGATGTAGATTGTTACGAAGCATAAACTCTGTATAGGTCATAAAACTGTCGTTAAATGACATTTTAGCAATCCCATAGGTCTTTAAGTAGAATAACTTTGAAAGATCACCTAGAAAGCGAAGGTTGGGGTGATTATTTTCGATATATTTAATAACAAGATAGATAGGAAGTCCCTCTAAAATCCATTGATTTTTTCTTTTTGGAAGCATCATTTGAGTTTGTACATAGGTTCGTGAAAAGGCTTTAACCACTTTTAATTCATTGAGTAATGATTTTGAAAAGGGGCTAATTAAACTGGGGAGCTGATTCAGCCCATAAAAAGGACGTTTATTGTAATCGACCTTTGAAACAATGAAATTTGACCGTGTAAAGTCTGGGATCTCTTTTCTAAGGAACGCGTAAATGCGCTCAAATTGATTTTGTGACTCGCTTTGAAGTTGCTTAGGATACCCTATATCTGAAAAAATTTGGGTCCCGTCTGGCATGGAATAAGTGATAAATTCAGTTTCTTCACTCATTATAAAGGTGGGGCAATAAAGGAACCACCCTCCCATAATAATTTTTCTATTCGGGGAAGGTCTGCAATAATTTCATAAGAGTCTGGTGTTTCAAAGCGAACTTTGTAGTGGGCTTTGTAGCTATTTTGGTCGTCTATATCCAAATTACTCACCAAACTATTCAATGATGAACTGGGTCCGGTGTAGGTCAATAACCATTCGGTTAATCCGGATCGATTTTTTATTTTCATTATAACCATATTTAGAAAATTTGGCATCAGGAAGAATTAAATCGTATTCAAAATAAAGCTTAATCCCATTTTGCTGGGCTACGGGGAATTAAAAAATCCCAATTTGATCTGGGTGATTGATGGGACGAAACCAAGAAAGAGGCTTTGTTTTTCTTTGATCGATTGTATAACAGTCTGACCAAGACGATTTTTTGGTGCTAAATAAAAGCTGCGGTCAAACTCTTCTATAAACCAAAGAGCCAATGGAGTTTTTGAACTACTATAGGCATGATTCCAATCGTTAAAATATAAGGTATCATTGACAATAGCTCCTGCTTCAAGATGCACCTGCTGTTTTATTTTTATTTTTCTTTCTTCTGCGATAACCTCAGCATCTACCTCATAGGTTACCGCTTGCTGTGCGTGCAACAGGTTCACTAATAAAGAGAGAAATAAAAATAGAACTCGTTGCATATTTAAAAATTCGGACGGAAGCTGTCCTTAGTATGAAATTTATCTAAAGCTTGAAGGACTTCTTCTGGAGTTTCTACGACTTCAATCAGGTTTAAATCTTCTGGACTTATATTTTTCTTAGTAAGTAACTGCGATTTGATCCATTCCATCAAACCAGACCAATAATTTTTGCCAACAAGTATAATAGGAAACGATTTGATTTTTTCAGTCTGAATTAAAGTGAAAGCTTCAAATAATTCATCTAGGGTACCCAATCCACCAGGCATTACTACAAAGCCTTGTGCATACTTAACAAACATTACTTTTCGAACAAAAAAATACTCAAAATTGATGCTCTTATCAGCATCAATATAGGGATTACTCTGTTGTTCAAAAGGAAGATTTATATTCAATCCTACAGATAGTCCTTTTGCTTCTTGTGCACCCCGATTGGCAGCTTCCATGATGCCTGGACCACCTCCTGTAATTACCCCATAACCGTGCTTTACTATGGCATATGATATTTTTTTAGTCAGTTGGTAAGTGGGATCCGTTGCTTCTGTTCGGGCCGATCCAAAAATTGAAATACAAGGCCCAATAGCACCTAATCGCTCATAACCTTCCACAAATTCACTCATGATCTTGAATAAAGCCCAAGAGTCATTTGCTTTGATTGCACTCCAATTTTTTGTGGATAGTTATTAGTTGACATGTATTATGTTTTTGGGGTTAATTCGATAGCTAAATAGGTGGCGGTATGACTGTTTTTTTGGATTGCAAGAGATTCGGGTGTGCCTTCTCCACCCAATTTTCCGCCACCTTTTCCTCCTTCTGGACCAATATCAATAACGTAGTCAACTAATTTGATTACATCCAAGTTGTGCTCTATAATCAATACAGTATTTCCTTTGTCAACCAATCGATTGAGCATTTCCATAAGTACCCGAATATCTTCAAAGTGCAATCCAGTTGTTGGTTCATCTAAAATATAAATAGTTTTTCCTGTATCTCTCTTGGAAAGTTCCGCAGCTAATTTTATTCGTTGAGCTTCACCACCCGATAGCGTTGTGGAGGACTGACCTAAGGCAACATAGCCTAACCCAACTTCTTGGATGGTTTTTAATTTCTTGTATATTTTGGGGATCGACTCAAAAAAAGTGACTGCCTCGTTTATGGTCATGGATAGGACATCGGCAATAGACTTTCCACGATACCTAATCTCAAGAGTCTCTCTGTTGAAGCGTTTTCCTTGACAGTCTTCACATTCAATGTAGACATCGGGTAAGAAATTCATTTCAATGACACGCATTCCCCTCCCTGGCAGGTTTCGCAACGCCCTCCTTTCACATTAAAACTGAATCTACCTGGCTTATATCCTCGGATTTGTGCTTCTGGCGTTTTGGTGAAAAGAGTTCTAATTTCACTGAAAACACCTGTGTAGGTAGCTGGATTACTTTTGAGGTGTTCGTCCAATAGGACTTTGGTTGACATCTACTACCTTATCTAAATATTCTAAACCAGAAATTGACTTGTAGGGAAGAGGTTCCTTCACTCCATTAAAATAATAAGCATTGAGAATTGGGTATAGGGTTTCGTTGATTAGTGTGGACTTACCACTTCCAGACACCCCAGTAATACCAATCATTCTTCCTAAAGGCAAGCTAAGGTTAATGTTTTTAAGATTGTTTCCTGTGCATCCTTTAGGTCGATGGCATTCCCGTTTCCGGTACGTCTTTTTTGGGGTATGGGAATTATCTTTTGTTGCGTGATGTAAGCCGCCGTTCAGCGTCTTTAGGTTGCTGAGCTCATTTGGAGGACCTTCTGAGATTATCTCACCTCCATTTTTCCCTGCAAACGGTCCCATGTCAATGACATGATCGGACCGCAATATCATATCCTTATCGTGCTCTACAACGATGATTGAATTACCCATGTCCCGAAGTGACTCCAAAGATGCAATCAAGCGTTGATTATCTCTTTGATGGAGACCAATACTGGGTTCATCAAGAATATAGAGCACCCCAACAAGTTGTGAACCTATTTGAGTTGCAAGTCGTATACGTTGAGCTTCTCCTCCGGAGAGCGATCGAGACGATCGATTAAGGGTCAAATAGTTTAAACCAACATCGAGAACTGAAACGCGTTCGCGTTTTCAGCTCTTTAAGTAGCTCTGAAGCAATTTTATTTTCATTGGATGTAAGCTTTTCCGGTAATTGCTCGAACCATCTATAAAGGTCGATCAAATCCATACTCGTCAACTCCCCAATAGTGGCATCATTGATTTTAAAGTATTGCGCTTCTTTCTTGAGTCGTTGCCCATTGCAACTGGAACAACTTTTTCATCCATAAAAGCTTTTGCCCAGCGTTTGATTCCAGAAGATTCACTTTTCAGATATTGATATTGAATGAAATTTTCTATCCCTTCGTAATCAATTTTATAATCGCGTGTAATCCCTAGTGATTTGGACGGAATTGAAAATTTTTCTTTCCCCCCCTTGAGAATGACTTGTAAGGCTTCACTAGGAATTTTTTCAATGGGATCATTTAAAGAAAAGCCATAGCATTTGGCAATAACTTCTATTTGTTTAAATGCCCAATTGTTTTTTCGTTCCCCTAGTGGGATAATACCGCCTTTGTTGATAGTTATTAATTTGTCTGGAATAATTTTGTCTTGGTTCAAAACCTGTTGCACCCCCAATCCTTTACAATTAGGACACATGCCTTTGGGGGAATTAAAAGAAAAACTGTTGGGTTCAGGCTTGGGATAGGAAAGTCCGCTATCAGGACACATCAAATTACGACTAAAATAACGTTGTTTCTCTGAATCCATATCTATAATCAATAAGCTGTTATCACCAAATTCCATAGCTGTGGCTAAGGAATCTTCCAATCGCTTATCAAGATTGGCTGTTTTGTCCATTTTGACTCGATCCACAACCAATTCAATATCATGAGTTTTGTAGCGATCTAGCTTCATACCTGGCTTTAGATCTAAAATAAGACCGTCTACACGGACTCGTATGAATCCTTGCTTGAGAAAATTTTCAAAAAAGCTCGCGATAATGACCTTTTCTGGATTTGATAATAGGAGCGAGTAGGGCTATCCTTTTTTCCTGAAACTCTTTTGTATCAAGGCCAAAATTTGAGCATCGGTATAGCTTACCATTTTTTCTTGTGGCTGACATAGCTGTAGGCGGTTCCAATCCGTGCGAAGAGAAGTCGTAAATAATCGTATAGTTCTGTAATGGTACCCACTGTGGATCGTGGACTTCTAGAAGTTGTTTTTTGCTCAATGGCAATGACAGGGGAAAGGCCATCTATTTTATCCACATCTGGACGTTCCAAGTTGCCTAAAAATTGGCGGACATAGGCGGAAAAAGTTTCCATATAACGACGTTGGCCTTCCGCATAGATTGTTTCAAAAGCTAGTGATGACTTGCCACTACCTGACAGGCCTGTGATGACAACCAGTTTTTCACGAGGGATTGAAACATCAAGATTTTTTAAATTGTGAACACGAGCTCCTTGGACTTCGATTACACCTTTATCCTCCTTCATAAGCCTCCAAAATAATATTTTCCACTTTAAAAACACTAGTATGGGGTCGTTGTTTTATTGTTACCAAATCGCTGCCGCATCATCCCCTCTTGGGTCGGCTCCTGTTGAAATAATGCCCTCTTTTGAAACTAAAATTGCATCTACACGACCAATTATTCGTGGTTCTTTTTCTTCAATAGGATAGTTTTTTCTTTCAATGATTGGATTTGTTCCTCGTGAACCTACCCGGTTCCAATTCCACCAAATCGGGAAGCCATTGATGATGGAATCGGGGCGCTTTTACTGCGGTTTGCATATCCATTCCAAACTCATAGACGTTGAGAATGGTCTGAAAAACTGAAGTGATAATCGTAGAGCCTCCTGGTGTTCCTGATCATCCATAGTGTTCCGTCTTTTTCAACAATTGTTGGGTTCATTGAACTGAGCATTCGTTTACCAGGAGCAATAGCATTGGCCTTGTTACCAATCAATCCAAACATATTAGGTGTTCCTGGCCTACTGCTAAAGTCATCCATTTCATTGTTTAGGAAAAAACCACCCGCTTCCACATATACTTTAGACCCATAGCTTCCATTGAGGGTAGTAGTGACAGCAACAGCATTTCCATTTTGGTCTAAAATAGAATAGTGGGTTGTTTCATCACTTTCTTCCCATTGGATTTCCCCTGCTTTTATTTCCGACGAAAGTGTAGATTTATTCCAATTAAAATTGGTCATTCTGCGATTGAGATAGACAGGATCTACTAGACTGTCTATGGGGATAGTGACGAAATCTGGATCACCCATATATTCTGACCGATCGGCATACGAGCGTCTCTCTGCTTCTATCATCAGCTGCATGGCTTCTATTGAATTGTGATCGTATTGACCAATATTATAAGGTTCAATCATTCCGAATAATTGATTTAGGCAGAGCCCTCCACTAGAAGGGGGTGCCATTGATATCATCGCTAAATCTTTGTAATTGAATTGATGTGGATCTCTCCACACGGCTTCGTAATTTTTTAAATCTTCTAAAGAAATAATTCTTCAGTTTCTGCTAAACGATCAATAATCAACTTGGCTGTTTTTCCTTCATAGAATCCCGATCTGCCCTTCAACTGAATGCGTCGAAGCGATGCCGCCATTTCAGGATTTTTATAGTGTCACCCACCTGATACGTTTTCGAAAATCGGCTATTCATACCGTTAATCAAAATAAAATCTTCTCTCTTAGATGCTAAGCTTTCGGCTTGCTTTTCTGTTACAACAAACCCCTTTTCTGCTAAATCGATAGCTGGCTGAACCAAATCGACAAAGGGAGTGAACCAAGTTTTTCATGAATACGAAGAATCCCGTCAATTGAGCCTGGAACACCTACTGCTAGACCTCCCAGTGTGCTCTTGTCTGGGATCACTTCACCTGCAGCATCAAGATACATATCTTCTGTGGCAGCAGCAGGAGCTTTTTCTCTAAAATCCAAACTTCCAACTGTTCCATCGGCATTCCGATATACTAAAAAGCCTCCTCCGCCGATGTTTCCAGCATTGGGATAGCATACAGCTAAGGCCAAATGGGTTGCTACCATCGCATCAAAAGCATTTCCCCCTTGTTTTAAAATGTCAAGGCCAATTGAAGAGGCTTCCTCTCTAGCTGAAACAACTGCAGCTTTGGGATGGTTTGAGGGATTCTGACATTGTATGAGTAGGATTATACCAAATAGGATTAATAGATATCGGGTCATAATACCGGATTTAGGCCATCAAAATACGGTAATTCTTGATAAACGCCACTCTTTGGGTGGCTTTTGCAAAAAATACACAGGTCTTTAAAAAAAATCTTAAAATCTTGACTTAGAAGATCCCAATGAAGCTTTAGTTCCTTTGTTGATTTACTTAAGTTCGAAGGAAACCGAGTACGGCTCTCCATTTGTTTTAAAACGTCTTTTAAACTTTCCTTGGATCTGTATTTCAGTAACCAATTTTCTTGTTTTATTATGAGTATTCGCCGGTTATATCCTTTTGGGAGTAGGTTCAAATATTTCTCTAAATCTTTGTAAAATTTTTGAGCAAATCTATTTAGTGACAAAGGATGATAGCGCGACCAATGATAGGCAAGAAGATGATCGTAATACATATCAACAATCACTCTGCTGTAATGTCGGTATTTGGGAAAGAGCAATCGAACGTGCTTTTTAAATAAAATATGATTGTCGGTAAATGAATCAATGGCACGATGAAGGTTTATCCCGTCTTGAACTGCTTTGGGATAATTTTTCCAATCGGAGCCCTTTACATCATCAGCAATAAAATTACCCACAGAGTGCAGCACGCTTGAGCCAGAGAGGTAGATGTGTGCTAGATAATTCACTGACCAAAGGTACAACGGTATCCGACAATTTATAGTTAGCGATCTTGATAATTATAAGCAAGTATTGTGGAAAACTAATCAAGGCCCAGTCCACTCTCAAAAGGGGAATCCGTACTTTTGAAATATGACATTAATAAAATCTATATCAGGAATCCGTGGCACTATCGGTGGTGCTCCCGAAGAGAACCTGACCCCCCTAGATGCTGTTCGTTATACTGCGGCTCATGGAACTTGGTTGCGTCAACTTCATTCCAATAAACCAATATCAGTGGTTCTGGGTCGCGATGCTCGATTGTCGGGAGCAATGATTCAAGGCTTGGTTCAAAATACTCTTCTAGCACAAGGAATTAATATACTTGATGCGGGACTATCTACCACCCCAACAGTTGAGATGGCTGTAGTTTTTGAGCAAGCCCAAGGGGGGATTATATTAACGGCTAGTCATAATCCCAAACAATGGAATGCACTAAAACTACTTAACGATAAGGGGGGAATTTGTTTCGGCAAACGACGGGGCTACTATTTTAAAATTAGTCTCCAAAAAAGCTTTTGAATTTGTGGGAGTAGATGATCTCGGAACACTTTCCATTAAGTCAAATTACATTCAGGAACATATCGCTGCTATTCTCGCCCTCCCGATAGTAAACCAAGAGGCTATCCAAGCAAGTAGCCTGAGTGTTGTAGTAGATGCGGTTAATTCAACGGGTGGCTTAGCCATTCCACCCCTTTGAAAGCTTTAGGTTAGAATGCACCCATTGTATTGCGAGCCCACAGGCATCTTCCCCCATAACCCTGAGCCACTTAAAGAGCATTTGGTTGATCTTTATGAAACAGTTGTTAGGGAAAAAGCAGATTTTGGCCTTGTTGTCGACCCTGATGTGGACCGATTAGCCTTCGTTGATGAAAAAGGTCAGATGTTTGGAGAGGAATACACACTGGTTGCTTGTGCCGACTATGTCTTATCTAAAACACCTGGAAATACAGCTTCTAATCTGTCCTCCACACGTGCCCTGAAATCAATAACTCAAAAATATGGAGGGACATACACCGCAGCAGCTGTGGGAGAGGTAAATGTGGTTCGAGCCATGAAAAAAAACCATGCGGTTATTGGTGGTGAAGGAAATGGAGGAATCATTTATCCTGAACTCCACTATGGGCGAGACGCTTTGATTGGTATCGCTTTGTTTTTATCTCTATTGGCCGAAAAAAAAGCAATCGGTTTCGAGTTTAAAAGCACACCTATCCTGAATTCTTCATGAGTAAGAAGAAATTGCAATTAAAAAGTGGAATGAATGTGGATGCTATTCTAGATAAGGTCATCCATCATTTGCAGAACATCAACCTTTAACCATTGATGGCGTCAAAATTGAATTTGACGAGAGTTGGGTGCACCTTAGAAAGTCTAATACAGAGCCTATAATTCGAAATATACACCGAAGCACCTAGTCAAGCGGAAGCCAATACTCTAGCAGAAAAATTTATTGGCATACTTGACTGATTTCATTTAGGTTCTCTTCCTTCATGCTAAAAATCGGCGATGAGACCAAAGATATTGAGAAGGATCTTTGTAAATTTGTGCTTCTAATTTTGTGTAAAAACGATCCGTAATATCGTTATCTAAGGTGCTTTTTGAATTTTCTTCTAAAACTTCAAATTTTACTTCATAAAAGCCTCTTTTTAAGCGATTTATGGACGCATATACAAGTGGTATATTATACTTTTTTGCCAATCGTTCTGCCCCTGTAAAAACAGGTACTCTTATGCCTAGGAATTCTCCAATAGGATTTTGATTTCAGTTTTGGAGTTTGATCCATGGCAAAGCCGTATACGCCTGCTTGCCCAAGACTTTGGTTTTGGTGTATAGTGCTGGCGGTTTCTTTTCTCGGCAATAGAATAATTCGATATTTTTTTCGAATTCGACTAAGGAATCGGTTGAAATGGGTGTTTTTAAGAGGTGAATAAATTAGATAAGGGTGTAGCTATTCAAATAGAAGTCCTAAAGAAGCCATCCATTCCCAATTGGAGTAATGACCACACAAAATATATACAGAGCGATTTTTTTTTTCATATTGCGTTAGTGCTTCTACGTTGACCACTTTAAAACGTTTTTGGATGTTGGAAGGAGACAGGCGATACTCTTAAGTGTTTCACTATAATATCACTGAGATTCGTGTAAAATTTGACAATGATTTGTGATCGTTCTTGGAATTTTTTTCTGGGAAAATTCTTTCTAAGTAGTTATTTATCATTTTTTTCTATAGCCAACAACACGATAGAGAAAAAGAAAGACCATTGGAAAAGTCTATAAAGAACCAAAAAGGGGAGTAACGAAAAGCCATATAAAAACGGGACTGTTAAATAAAATAAGATTCGGTTCAATCGTTAAGTCTTTCAAGCAAATATACTACATTTGCGATTGCTAAAACAGGGCAATACCCATGAGTTTTTTCGTCATAATTATTCTTATCGCTAACGTGTATGTTTCGAGAAAAGGGTTTCTGGAAAATTTCCTTTTTTCAAAAATATGTCCTCAAGATAGAGGCCATTCAACAAGGAGATTACCGTTTGATCAGCTCGGAGTTTTTTACATGTTGACACCAATCACCTTATTTTCAACATGTTAACTCTATTTTTCTTTGGAGACTATGTGGTTTCTATTTTGAGGATTGCTTTTTTGGGTTCATTTATTTGGCCAGTGTTCTCAGCGGGAGCCTTTACGGGTGTATTACAATAGAGATAAATCTCACTATACTGCTGCTGGTGCTAGTGGGGGAGTGGTGGGTGTTTTGTTTTCTGCTCTTTTGGTTTTTCCTGAAATGAAGCTTGGGTTTTTGTTTTTCCCCATACCCATTCCGTAGGTTATTTATTCGTGATTCTATATTTGGCCTACACAGTATACGGAATGAAAAGACAACGAGATCAAATAGGCCATTCCGCGCATTTGGGTGGTGCAATAGGCGGTGTATTGACTAGCTTAATTATCTCTCCTGGACTGCTCAGTCAATGGTTTGGTCAGGTTCCTATATAATAGGTTCTACTGAAGCAATCGTGAAAGAGTTGCTTCTAGTTGAGGCCCCCTAAGATTTTTAGCAATAATCACTCCATTTTCATCCAATATAAATGTAGCAGGAATGGAAGACACCTTGTACAATTGAGCAACGGGATCGCGCCAATACTGTAAGTTAGATACATGATCCCAATTCAAACCGTCGTCTTGAATCGCCTGAACCCATCTTTTTTTGTCTCGATCCAAAGAAACGCTCACTATATTTAGCCCTTTATTCTTCAATTTATTATAGGTTCGAACCAAATTTGGATTTTCGACTCGACAGGGTCGACACCAAGAAGCCCAAAAATCAAGAATGGTGATTTTTCCGAGCTGTTGACTCAGTTCAATAAGTGTTCCGTCTGGGGAGGGGGCCGTAAAATTTGGAGCCTGATTGCCAATCGATGTTGGTGATACTGGAGCGTTGAGTTTGTCTTCAATTGCCTTCCCCAAAGTCGTATTTTTTATGCGTGACGTGTAATTAGAAAAAATGGGTTTGGCTTGTAGGGGTGCCATAGTCTTGGTATTCAGCATCCGGTCAAGCATCAAGGCGGCTAGGTAAGAATTTGTCTTTTCCTTGACCAATGACACTTCATAGGCTTTTATTTCCTCTTGTAATTGGAGGTATTGTTTCTGTAATTCTTCTACCAATAAGTTATCATTGAATTGACGGGCTTCATTGATTTGAGTAGTTAGTGAATTCAAACCCACTCCAAATTCATTACTTTTTCTTTAAATGCGAACAAGTCATCGTTGGAAAGAGTTCCCACGACTTTAGAATTGGTTAGGTTTTGAGTTTTAATAGTCATTTGTAATTCCCCTTTTTCGGAGATAAAAGGAAATTACCTGATTGCCCTTCAACCATAATAAAGTTGAGAGTTGGAACGTCTACGATGATTTTGAAGGAAAATTCTCCTTCCTGCGAGACAACCGTATCATATGGTCTAGGTTGATTGTTTGTGTCCGGAATATAACGGATGATTTTAGTAGGCTCGAGCGTATCTATAGATCCATTAATAACCAAATCAGGGTTTTGTGAACATCCTGATACTACTACAAACCAAATCCAAAAAGCTTTTTCATAAAATACTTTTGTAAAAATACGCAATTTCATTTCGAAACCATCTCCTCAATATCCACAAGAATGGCTATTAAAATGTTAATTTTTCAATGAGGTTTGATGTATATTTGCTTTCTATTATGGCAGGAAATTCATTTGGACAATTGTTTCGTATTACCTCGTTTGGAGAGTCACATGGCCCTGCAATTGGTGGTGTAATCGATGGATGCCCATCAGGTATTGAATTCGACATGGATGCCATTCAGAATGACTTGAATCGAAGAAAACCGGGACAATCCTCATTGGTTACTCAACGTAAGGAACCCGACAAGGTTGTTTTTTTTTCTGGAATTTTTGAGGGTAAAACAACGGGGACACCTATCGGTTTTGCAATTCACAATACGAATCAAAAATCTAAAGATTACCAACATATTAAGGATAGTTATCGCCCTTCTCATGCCGATCGAGTATATGATGAAAAATACGGTATAAGGGACTATAGAGGTGGAGGAAGAAGTTCAGCTCGTGAAACGGCCAGCCGAGAGGTTGCAGGGGCTATAGCCAAACAGATGCTTCAACCGATTTGTATTCAAGCCTATGTTTCTGCTGTGGGGCCTATTGCAATGTCGGACGACAACAAGGAAGTTGATTTCACCCTCATAGAAAAGAATTCTGTGCGCTGCCCCGACTCGCAAAAAGCAGAAGAAATGGAAGCCTATATTCGTGAGATTAGAAAAGAGGGTAATACGGTGGGCGGTGTCGTAAGTTGTGTGATCACAAATGTACCCATAGGATTGGGTGAGCCTGTTTTTGATAAGTTACATGCTCAGTTGGGTAAAGCCATGCTCTCCATCAATGCGGTGAAAGGATTTGAATACGGCAGTGGTTTTGCTGGTGCAAAGCTTAAAGGCAGCGATCATAACGATCTTTTTAACCTAGATGGAAGTACTCAAACCAACCATTCTGGAGGGATACAAGGAGGAATTTCTAACGGTATGGATATCTACTTTAAAGTAGCTTTCAAGCCGGTCGCTACCATAATGCAGACCCAAACCACGCTCAATAAAAAAGGAGAAATGGTGGAAATGCAAGGAAAGGGTAGACACGATCCCTGTGTAGTCCTGAGAGCTGTTCCAATTGTTGAAGCCATGGCAGCTTTAGTTTTGGCTGACTTTACACTTCTTAATCGAAGTACTCGGCTTTAATTTATTTATCCGTACTTTACTTATAACCAAATTGAATTATATACATCTGTATGAAAAAATTAGCGCTCCATTGGAAAATATTGATTGGAATGCTCCTCGGCGTCCTATTCGGTCTTCTTATGTCCTTCGTGGAATCGGGAGATCTTATTGTTCGAGATTACATCAAGCCATTTGGAACCATTTTTATCAATCTTCTTAAACTTATTGCGATTCCCTTAATATTGGCTTCACTTATCAAAGGTGTTTCGGATCTTAAAGACATTTCCAAGCTCTCTGCTATGGGAGGAGAACGATAGGAACTTATTTAATCACCACACTGATTGCCGTTTGCATTGGTCTGGTTCTTGTCAATAGTATTCAACCCGGTAAATCAATAAGTACAGACACCCGACAAGAACTTGTTGAAGCCTATGCTAATGATGCTGACGAAAAAAGACAAGCTGCGGCTAAGCAACAGGAAGCAGGGCCGCTTCAAGCCCTAGTAAATATTGTTCCTGATAATATATTTAACGCAACAACAAGTAATCGTAACATGCTTCAGGGTTATCTTTTTTGCTCTTTTTTTTGGAATTGGAATGATTTTGATTCCAGAAGAAAAAGGTAAGAAGTGTCAAAAGTTTTTTTGATGCTTTTAATGAAGTTATTCTTAAAATGATTGATCTAATCATGCTTGTCGCTCCTTATGGCGTTTTTGCTCTATTGTCTGCCCTAGTTGTAGAAGCACCAAGTTTAGAATTGTTTCAAGCCCTAGCATTATATGCAATTACACTCCTGTTAGGTTTGGCACTTATGATAGCAGTGTATGCCATTTTGGTTTATGTATTTGCCAAGCGGAGTCTCCAGTTTTTTCTTTAAAGGGATTGCCCCAGCACAACTTTTTAGCATTTTCAACTTCCTCCAGCGCCGCAACCCTACCTGTTACGATGGAACGAGTGGAAGAACACCTTGGGGTAGAGGAGGAAGTAGCGAGTTTTGTTTGCCTATTGGAGCTAAGCACAATCAATATGGATGGGACGAGTGTTTATCAAGGAGTAGCGGCAGTATTTATTGCGCAGGCTTTTGGCCTGGATTTAAGTTTATCCGCACAACTCGGGATCATATTCACTGCCACCTTAGCCTCAATAGGAACAGCGGCGGTTCCCAGTGCTGGGATTGTGATGTTAGTCATTGTATTGGCACAAGCAGGTATTCCAGAAGCAGGGCTAGCCCTTATTTTTTGCCATCGATCGTCCACTTGATATGTGTAGAACTATTGTCAATGTTACAGGTGATGCTGCTGTGTCTCTTTTGGTTGGAACTTCACTTGGAAAGGTTAAAGACGCTCCTTAGAAAAAAAAATAAAAGGTTAATTATTTTATAAACCAGGATGGCATCGCACCCAGTATGTTCTCTCTTTTAGTTAGAACCATTTCTTTTTTCAATTAATTTTAGTTGAGGAAATTCAAATTCTTAATTCACGAATAAATAGCTATTGCAGTAACTTCAATTACCATCGGAATCCCATTTAGTATCAATAAAATAAATAATAGTCGCATGATAGTAATTTAGGAGGAACTAAAGGAGTCACTTACCCAATTTTACTCAAGTACAAAGTTTCAATTGGCAATAGACTCATATTTTTTTAGTAATTATTTTGTATTTTTTGAAAAAATACACAGCATTCAAAAAGTTAATGAGCTTTACGACAATAGTAATATTACAATCTGGAGTTAGGATAAAAACCTTTCCATAAAACCAGTAGGAGGGGGAGGACAAGCTGCAAAAGAACCAAACCATCGTTTTCTTTGCCTAGCTATAAGAAGGTAAACCGCATCGGTAATGAAGGTTGGTAAAAATCGAAAAAGGGCTAGCCAATAAAAAACACCATTCAATTCTTTGGCAATTAGAAAAACTGCATCTGAGCGTAACCAATAGGCCTCTCCTTTTTTCCAAAGCACAATGGAGTCGGTAGATGACAGGTTCCGATCCTCTAAAAGCGTTTTGCCATGGGGCCTTTCAAATCGGCAAAATAGAAGATTTTCTTTCGATCGTATTTCAGTACTTGACGAACCCAAAAGTGACACAGAATGCAGTGTCCATCGAAAAAAATCAGATAGGAATTTTCAGGACTCATGGAGCGAGTTCTAATTGCTCTAAATTGACTTGTGTTGTGAAAAGACCGTAATTTACAATACCCTTTTTCTTTTCAATCAAGTCCAGAGTCCCAACAGACTTACTGTCTACAATGCGAACTTTATCACCCACTTTAAGCACTACTTTAACTTTAGGTTGAGGTTGAGGAATCAACTTCTTTTTTTTCTTCTCTTTTCGTATTGCAACCATTTTTTGTTGCACTTCCAGGTCGACTTTCTTTTTTTCTGATTTCTCTTTTTTAGTCAAGGCCAAAGACTTCTTTTTTCGTTTGGAATTTTCTGTTTCTACCAATCGAAGCAGCTCTGCAATTAGCGGGCGCTTTTTATTATTGTTGAAATAACGTTCTGCCAAATTATTTAAACGATTTCCTAGAACAATCATGCGTTGATTGTGGTCGTAAAGCTCTTGATAACTGGTCAATTTGGATTTTACTTTTTCATTCAGTGCCGCTAGCTTTTCTGATTCTACTTGTGCCTTGCTTTCCTTTTCCTTTAAAGACTGCCCTGTTTTTGCCATTTGACTGCGTTCTTTTTGCAGTTTAGCAATCGTAGCATCAAAACGAATCTTACCACGTTCAATTTTCTTTTTAGCCCGATTGATTAGACTGTAGGGCAAACCGTTTTTTTGGGCCACTTCAAAAGTAAACGAACTCCCTGCTTCTCCAGTGATTAGTTTAAATATAGGCTCTAGGGTTTTATTATCAAATTGCATATTGGCATTTTGCATGGCTGGAAGCTCGTTGGCCAATAATTTTAGGTTTGAATAGTGGGTAGTGATTAATCCTAAGGCATGACGTTCATAAAAATCTTCTAAAATTACTTCTGCGAGTGCTCCCCCTAATTCTGGATCAGAACCCGTTCCAAATTCATCAATTAAAAACAATGTCTTGTCATTACACTTCTTTAGAAAAACCTTCATGTTCTTTAATCGATAAGAGTAGGTACTTAAGTGGTTTTCAATAGACTGGTTGTCGCCAATATCTGTGAGGATTGTGTTGAATAGAGTAGCTCTGCTTCGCTCATGGACTGGAATTAGTAATCCACTTTGCAGCATTAACTGTAAGAGTCCTACTGTTTTTAATGTGATACTCTTCCCCCCCAGCATTAGGCCCGGATATCACAACAATTCGCTTGCCAGGATGCAATTGGATGTCTTGAGGATAGGTTTTCTTTTTTTCTGCTTGATGTGTTTTCCACAGCAAGGGGTGATAGGCCTGCTCGTATTCGATTTCTTGTGTATCAGTAATTTTAGGCAATATCCCGTTAATGTCTTGTGCATAACAGGCCTTGGCATACACTACATCCAATTGAATCAAATAGTTTTGATATTGACGTATCAAATCAGTATGAGGGCGGAGGTAATTGGTAAGTTGACTAAGTATTTTTTTAATTTCCTCTGTCTCTTCATATAAGAGATTTTGTAATTCCCTTGTTAATTGTGCTGTTGTTTCAGGTTCCATAAAGACGATACTTCCCGTCTTGGAGCTGCCCATGATTGTTCCTTTAACCTTACGCCGGTACATTGCCTTAACGGCAAGAACGCGTTTGTTATCCAATACAGATTCTCGGATATCGTCCAAATAATCTTGCTGTGTGTAATGACTGAGCGATTTGTTGAAGCTCTGCCCAATGCGACCTTTTAGTTGATTAATTTGCTTTCGAATTCGCGATAGGTCTTCTGATGCATTATTGCGCACCTCCCCAAAACGATCAATTACATGGTCGACTTCTTTTTTATTTCTTATTCACAGCCATCTCTTTTCCCAATCGAAAAGAGTAGGGTAATAAGTCTTAAATTTTTTAAAAAAAAATTTAATAGGGTATTCACCGTCTCGGAGCTTGCTCCAATAGCTCTAAAAGCTTGTACTTCCAAGACACTGTTTTCAATTTGGAGCATCTTAATGGAGGTGCTTAAGTCGTCAAAACCGTGATTGTGGATGCGGTTATCGTTTTCGAAAGAAGCGTGAAATTCAAATACGGCCTGTAATTGCTGATGCAATTCGGGAGTGTCGGGTAGGGGCTGAGTTGCTAGACAAGCTTTGGTACCCATTTCTGTAATGGCAAACACAGCTACTTGAGAAAGAACCTCATGATACTCTAGGTCCTCCAGTGTCTTTTTCGGGATGTATGCCTTCTGCTTTGTCATTATTTCATTAGGAGGTTACTCCATTCTCATTGCTCATTTCATACCTTAGCCTCGCAAAAATAATGAAATATGCCTGTACGGATTCATCCCAGTTGGGAAAAAGTATTTAACGACATTTTTTGAATCATCTGAATTTCACGCACTCATTCGATTTGTTCGGCAGGAATATAATTCTAACGCTTGTTATCCACCTGGAAAACAAATTTTTGCTGCCTTTGATCTTTGCCCTTGGGAAAAGGTACAGGTAGTTGTGTTGGGACAAGACCCCTATCACGGAGCAGGACAAGCCCATGGACTATGCTTTTCTGTTCCTGATGGGATACCCCATCCACCATCTTTGATTAATATTTTTAAAGAATTAGAAGCAGATATTGGAAAAAATTATCCTCAAAATGGAGATTTGACAGCTTGGGCGAAACAGGGAGTCCTCTTATTAAATACCATTCTCACCGTTCGTGCTCATCAAGCAGGGAGTCATCAGGGAAAAGGCTGGGAGAGGTTTACTGGCTCTGTAATTGAAAAGCTTTCTGAGGAAAAAAAGGGACTTGTGTTTTTACTCTGGGGCAGCTATGCCAAGAAAAAAATACCATTGATCGATGCCCAGAAACACTTAATTTTAAGTAGTGGTCATCCCTCGCCTTTGAGTGCCAATCGGGGCTATTGGTTTGGAAATCGTCACTTTAGCCAATGTAATGCTTACTTATTATCTAGAGGTCATGTTCCCATCGAATGGTAATCAGCCACCCACACGCTTGACCTCGTAACCCATCGCTCTTAGCTTTTCCATTAGTGCGTCACGATAATTTCCCTGAATGATTATTTCTCCGTTTTTGACAGTACCTCCCGTTCCTACATGCTTTTTCAATTCTTTGGCTAAGGCTTTTAGTAAAGCACCATCTCCTTTAAAGCCCTTGATAAGAGTGACCGTTTTACCAGCACGTGATTTATTGCTGAAATGGGCTTCTAAGTGCTGCTTTTTTCTGATTTTTTTTTTCTGGTTCCTGATAGTTTACAGGATCTGGAGCCAAATTATCAAATTGGATTTTACGCAAGGCTTCAAAACTATTTAGCTTTTTATTTTTCATACTCTTTTACCTTATAAAAATACAAAACTCCAGCCGTCATTTTACTATATTAGATTGATGCGTTTCGCCAAAAAAAAAATAACTAAAAAAAAACTCTTAGCCCTATACCGCGCTTTACTTCTCCCTAGAAGGATAGAAGAAAAAATGCTACTCTTACTCCGACAGGGGCAAATCAGTAAATGGTTTTCAGGCATTGGACAAGAAGCCATTGCTGTTGGGGTCACAGAAGCGCTAGAGAAAGACGAATACATTTTACCACTGCATCGCAACTTAGGTGTCTTCACTTCCCGTGATATTCCATTGCACCGCCTTTTTGGGCAATGGCAAGGGAAGAAGAGTGGTTTTACTCAAGGCCGAGATCGTAGTTTTCATTTTGGTACCCAATCACACCGCATAGTTGGAATGATTTCGCATTTAGGCCCGCAATTGGGTGTTGCCTGTGGAATTGCACTATCTCACAAACAGGTGGGTGAGCCAAAATTATGTGCTGTATTTTCTGGCGAGGGAGGAACAAGCGAGGGCGATTTCCACGAAGCCTTGAATCTAGCTTCCGTATGGCAGCTACCCGTTCTATTTTGTATTGAAAATAACGGATATGGACTATCAACACCTTCTCAGGAACAATATGCGGTCAAAGACTTGGCCGAAAGAGGTGCGGGATATGCTATGGAATCCTATGTGGTGAATGGGAACAACATCTTGGAGGTGTATCATAACGTAAAAAAGGTCGCAAACGAAATGCGACAAAACCCACATCCGGTTTTAATTGAGTTTAAAACCTTTCGACAGCGCGGCCACGAAGAAGCTAGCGGTACTGAATATGTACCCAAATCCTTACAAAAAAAATGGAAAACCAAAGACCCAGTAAAGAATTATGAAAATTTTTTATTAAAATCAGGGATCCTTTCCGAAACAAGAAAAGAAGAAATCACGTCGATCATCGACCTGAAATTCAACAAGAATGGAATCAAGCTAAGGCTGAAAGTGAGATTAAATCAAATGAAAGTAGTGAATTAGAAAGTGTTTATCAAAGTGTTGATTTACAACCTAATAAAATTTCAAATAAAATTGAAAAACGCTTTGTTGATGCACTGCAATTAGGTTTGGATCAAGCTTTTGCTCAAAACCCAGATTTGATTTTTATGGGGCAGGATATTGGAGCCTACGGGGGTGTCTTTAAGGTCTCTGACGGCTTGCTTGCAAAATATGGTCAAAAACGGGTGCGAAACACCCCCTTTGTGAATCAGTTGTGATTTCATGCGCTTATGGTTACGCCCTGACGGGGAAAAAAGCCCTTGTGGAAATGCAATTTGCCGATTTTGTCTCTTCTGGTTTCACAGCCGTAGTGAATTTATTAGCTAAATCCTACTATCGATGGGGACAAACGGCCGATGTGGTTATACGTATGCCTTGCGGTGGAGGAGTTAATGCTGGCCCTTTCCATTCTCAATCAAATGAAGCTTGGTTTACTACAGTGCCTGGACTTAAAGTAGTTTATCCTGCTTTTCCTGAAGAAGCCAAAGCCTTATTTTTAGCAGCAATTGCTGATCCCAATCCTGTATTATTTTTTGAACATAAGAAATTATATCGAACAATTAAAGGACCTGTCTCAGTTGAACCACTACCGCACCCACTAGGCAAAGCACTGTGTCGTCAAAAAGGTGAGGTTCTGACGCTATAACTTACGGGTTAGGTGTCCATTGGGCCTTAGAGGCTCTAGAAAAGTTTATTTCTAATCAAATTGAAGTAATCGATCTTAATAGTCTTGTCCCATGGGATCAGGATACTGTTTTTGCATCCGTTCGAAAGACCAATCGAGTACTCTTGTTGCAAGAAGACAGCCAGTTTGGAGGCTATATGGGTGAAATTGCTGCACAGATCGCAGAACACTGTTTCGAATATTTGGATGCACCCGTTGCACGTTTAGGGGCTTTAGATACTCCAGTTCCTTTTGCTAATGGCTTAGAGCAAATCTATTTACCACATCAGCGCTTGGTCGATAAGATTAAAGAAGTATTAAATTATTGAGTATTTTTCAATCATCCCGTTTTTCGAAGTCTTCGTTCTGGGTTTGTTCCCATTGTCTGTAACCCACAATCAATAATAAAGCAAATAGGATAATGCCTGTAATCATAATTAATCTTTGAGAGTAACCGCAGTTCCATAGGCTAAAATTTCAGAACATCCTTGCATCACCATTGATGTAGTCAAGCGGACGTTAACTACAGCGTTTGCGCCATATCTTCTTGCATCATCCTCCATTCGCTGTAGCGCCTGTTCACGAGATTGAGCCTGTAATTTGGTATATTCTGATATCTCACCGCCTATAATATTCTTTAAACCGGCAAAGATATCTTGTCCTACATTGCGGGCACGAACAGTACTTCCACGAGCAATTCCATGAACAATTTCAATGGTTTTGTTTGGGACAGTTGGAGTGGATACTATAAGCATAAAAATTATTTTAAGGGAAATTAAAGGTTTTTTCCAAAGTAACATCTAGTGCTAACTCCTAAATATTATTTAAAATTAGGATCGTCCATGTCAGTGTTTTTTAAACATATTCTTATTCGGAAGGGTAAGGTGTTTTAGAAATCTTAGGAAAGAGGGTTAAGGCATTTTTATAGTATAGTTTACGAAGAATAGAGTCTGGGAGATTTAAACCATAAAGATGCCAATGGGCATGCCGCTTACGATAGTACGGTATGTATTCATCATCGGTTTCTAAAACTCTAAAATATGTGTGGTATTCAGTCTCATTATAACTATCCTTACCAAATAAAATCCTATCGCCATAGTCAATCAAAAACTGACGAGCGGTATGTGGTTGGCGACCCAATTCGGCTAATACCGCACCTATCTCTGTCATGACATTAGGATATTTGTCTAAATGAGCAGCCAAACGTTTTAAGTTTCCACCCATCCATCCCAAGTGAGCATTATTAAATGTAGTATTTTGATGCTTTTCAAATACACGATGCTGTTCAGCGAGTATTTCTTCAAATGAAGGATTTGTGTCTGGATCGCGATAGCGATTGGTTTTTGTCGTAATTCCAACCAACGTTCATTAAAACGATCTTTGGGTGCCCAAAAAGAAGCTGGTTCCCCTGAATGTATCAAAACTGGAATGGCATTGTTACCACAAGCTTTCCAAATAGGATCCAACCGCGGATCATCTATAGCAATACGATTACCTTGAGAGTCTTTGTCTGTCAGTCCAAGAGATTTGTAGACTTTCAACCCAATTACACCTGCGTCTACAGCTTCTTTAATTAAAACAATATTTTTAGTCGCAAAATCGTGTTCATCGATGGCTTCAAAATTAATATTTAGAAATAAGCCGAAGCGAGTGGGGGCGTTTTCACGAATGTTTTTGAGCGATTGTTCTAGATAGAATCCCCTAAAACCGCTAAGATTTACCATGTAGGCCATATTGAGTCTATCCATCTCGGTGACCAATGCAGTGAGGTCTTTCACAGGCATGTCAAACTGATGGTTGTGGACATCTACAAAAGGGAATTTGGCACTAGTGAGGAGTGTCTCTGGAACCACTAAGGTCGATCGGGGTTCATAATCCTCAATATCCATTCTATTATTTTTGGTTTGAATCAAATCAAGAGCAAAGTATGCAAGACCAGTAAATAAAAGAAGGATAAATACTGCTCGGAAAAAATTTTTCCAATGGATTAATTGAAGCATTTACTATTCAATTTGAACTTCAACTGCTGTAGTGTCCCAACGGATTCGAAGAATCACTTTAGAATCACGTTCTAGAAAATCAATCGTAAATTGCTCTAAAGTAGATTCCATTCTTTGCACAGGTACAAAAATTCGTAGAAGATCATTATTATTATCGGGTGGACTGTATCCAAAAGCACCAGCCTCTGAATTGAATGCTAATACCCAATGGTCAGTATAAGGAATAGCGTATACCCGATAGGCTCCAGCTGGGAGGGAGTTACCATCAATGGAAATAGCAGTTTTAGACTCCAAAACCGTTGCAAAGTTTGCACCTAAACGCCAGTAGGTTTCAAAGGGCACCAACGCACCGTCAGTAAATTCGCCAAAAATAAGACGTCCTTTTTTATATGGACGATAATAGGTTACAGAAAGATCCAACTTCTCATTTTTGAATATAGAAATTCCCTTTGGACTTTTCGGGTTGATGAAAGTGACATAAATTGAATAGGTTACGCTAACAACTATCAAAGTCAATACAACAAGTAGTATTTTTTTAATTATATGCCGCACAGTATTTTATATTTTTAATTTAGATAAATTTAACAGGGCTGTGGTTTGTTTTTCTATTTAACATAATATTAATTATAGTCATTACGTTCATATAAACAACACAATGGAAGTGCAGCATATACAGAGTCTGGGGCAGTTACTATTGGGGTATCATGCCCTACAGCTGCTACAGCTTGATGGATGCTTTCAATTTTAAGTTTTTTTGCATTGTAAACTACATTTAGAACGTGAGTTGGAATGTCCCAACGAACCATTTTAACACCCTTGATATTCAAGGCTGCTGCTTCAATGCGCTTTTTACACATTTCACAATTTCCATTGACAGTAAACTCTGTCATTTCATTTTTCGAAGGAACGTCTTGGCCTAGTGCAACCATACAGGTCAAAAGGCTTACGGTCAAACTGATTGTATATTTCATCTGTATCATTTTTATTTTATTTTCCAACGCACTCCAAGATACGCCATTTGGCCAAAAAACGGGAGCATAAATTTGGGTGCTGTCAAAAAGCAAGCCAAAAGGCTGATCTGCTGCAATAATAGCGTTAACTTGGCGGTAATCACCAATATTTTCTACCCCTAAATAGGTTTCAAATCGAGAACTAAATACGCGAGTTAATTGGCTATTGAGTAAGCTGTACGCAGGCGCCCAGCGTCCAGTTCCATCCCTTGGGTTAGCCACTAAGCGTTGTTGTCCTAACCCATGCCAAGTTAAGTCCCAGCGCCAAAATTGATTATTTGTTCCAGGTTTGCTTTCCCATCCTACATTGAAAAAATATCGGTTTTTGGGTTGCAAAGGCAATTGTTTTTGACCGCTATCATATCGCGTTTCAACCCTGTAATTTTTATAGGCTAAACGAAAGTTCCATTGAAGACTAGAGCATAATCTATGGCAACTTGAAAACTATTTGCAAAGCTTCCCCTTCTACATTATAAAATTGAATTGCGCCCGGTGTTTCCCAATCAATCACCACCTGGTTTTCAAAGCGAGTAATATAATAGTCAAAAGTAATATCGGCTTGCTGATTGCCTCGCAATAACAATTGTCGATAGCTAACTCCGAAGTTCCATGCCTTTTCTGGTTGTAGTCCATAGAATGATCCTCCATTATTTCTTATTTTAATCTGGCGATTGCTTCCAAATTGTTTTTGTTGTTCGGCAAATATATTGGCAGCTTTTCTTCCTTGTCCAACAGCAGCTCTTATAATGGTAGTTTCAAAGGGAGTATAGCGTAGATGAAAGCGGGGTGTAACAAAGGTCCCTAGGTTATTATGGGTGTCAACTCGCACTCCTGCTACCCAATTCAGAATTTCGGAATTACTGCTTACTTCTATGAAGGCACCAATATTTCGATCAGTTCGGGTCCACAGGGTGGAATCCACCTGTTCATCATAGCTGTCATAGGTCGCATTGATTCCTGTTTTAAAGGTGGTGTTAGTGTTGCCAATAATACTGTTGTAAATTAAATTGAGGTAGGCGCTCTCGTGTTGAATATCATAGATACGGTTACCAAAGAATGCGTTTTGATCGTGGTGACTAAAGGCAGTTTGTAGCCCCCAAGCTGCGATAAGTCAATTTTGGGATTCACTTTTCCGATTTTGAGTGCTGTATCCCATCGCTGCGTTCCTATCACACTACCCCAATTTGATGAATTTGCTTGGGCAGGAGAAAAATCTAGCTGCCCTAACTGCATTTCATCAGTTATAAACCTAAAATTTAAAAACCCTACCCAACCTTTCTGTAAATCAGTATATTGCCAACGATTTAATAGGTTTAATTGTTCAGACAAAGGCATGTCTAAAAAACCATCTTCGTTTCGGTCGGTTCTTTGGGTACGTTGATTGGCATGTATAAAAAGTCCTGTGTGCCACCGATCGTCCAATTGCTGAGCCCATTGTGCATTCCCCTCTACCCTTCCATTCCCCGACCGAAACGCATTGACATAAATAGGCTGTGCCGTGTAAGGCTTTAGTAGTTCTGTATTGATTTGTCCTGAAATACTTTCAAACCCATTAACCACACTCCCCGCTCCTTTTGTAATTTGTATACTTTCTATCCAAGGTCCGGGTGTAAAGGTAAGACCGTAGGTTTGCGCCGCACCCCTAACACTGGGTATGTTTTCCTCAGCAAAGGATGTAGGGGCTCGTAAGCCCAAGCATCTCTATTTGCTTGGTTCCTGTAAGAGCATCAGAAAAACTAACATCTATTGAGGGGTTGGTATCAAAGCTTTCAGATAAATTACAGCAGGCGGCTTGAGGAGTTCTTCACTATTTACACGAATAACGTTTTGAGCTTCAAAATAGGATTTCTGTATGGTTTTTCGACCTTGACTAACCGTCACTTCTTCCAATTGAGCCCCTTCATCTTTCTTTTAGAAAATGAATGATTGTTTTGTTATTGGCAATTGTTAGGGTATCTGTTTTATATCCTAGATAACTTATAACAAGACGATCGTTTGTGCCGAGGTAGTCTAGTTCAAATGCTCCTTCCTCGTTAGATATGGTTCCAATGGCTGTATTGAGCCAGAAAATATTAGCACCTGAAATAGCAATAGTTTCCTTTTCATTTTTAGCTACAACTCTACCCCTTTAGTAGGGTTTTGGGCGCTAAGGGTACTCAAAAGAGAGTACGGTAAATAAGAAAATAATGGTTTCATTAATAAGGCTTGAAGATGAATAATTGATAGATAGATCAATTATTTCTTTCAGCCGTAGGTGAGTAATTGCTGAAAACGCATATATCGATGATAGACTAGGTTGGGGGCCTCGGTAGCAATACGACTGCTAACGATTTGGAGGAAGGAATCTTACTGATTTGATCGTTAGGAATCATAACTTTCACCCAAGAATCCGTAATTTTTGAATCGATATCCATCGAAAAATCTTCGATCCCATTTGGTTTTAGCAGAATATCTTCACAACAATCGGTTTGCACAATAGATTCTTGTGATGAAATTAGTTTAGTGGTGTCTTCCATGCCACAGCCTTTTGTGGGTTTTAACGACACTTTCTATCGCTATTAGATGTCCACCACAATAGTGAAGATTAAAACTGTAACTCATTGGACTCAACATGAGCAGAAAACAGAGTGTTATGGATACAAATTTCTTTATCACAATACAAATATAGCAAATTTAGGAAAGCTTTTTAAAGTGTCTCTTAATGATAAAAACGTCCTGATAGTGTCATTATATTTTTAATTTGTCATAATAACAATAAATTATTTAGAATAATAAAAAAAATAATTTTTTAATCTGCCATTATATCTCATCAAATTATATACAAAAATCATGGGATACTATAAAATGGATACTTCAGTTCACGCTACAAAATATAAACTTAATCTGTTTATAATATCCCACCCATATTTAGGATTACTTTATTTAACTCTTATAAATTTGATAAAAACCATAAAAATGAATGATCGACACAATGAACTGCTCCGAATCCGTCCAGAAATTAAAAAAAATACAGCATTTCGATCAAATGGGTGAACAAGAACGTTTTCAAAATCAGACGTTGAGGCCTATATTGAAATTACAAAACCCATTATTCATTGTTGTTTTTCGTAATTATATTGAAAAGCACAAAGATGTTTTTTATGATCTAAGTACAGAAAAGCGGCTTGCTTACATAGAAAACGCCATTTTCAAAGATCAGAAGTTTCGTAATGCCCTAAAAGGTATGGTTATTGGTCAATTTACAGTGTCAGAATACGAAAAGTATACTCAACAATCTTCGGCTCTTAACAAGCGTATGATGCAAATGGTAATGACACGACTCCAAGATCAAATTCAACTGTTCGAAGGGCCTTTGACACAATCTGTTTGACTTTAGTCAGTCGATAGAGTTAAAAATGTCTATTCTGCTGGCGACTGTTGCAACCATGCATTTCTGAGTTCCAATTGGCGTTGGTTGGGATTTTCTAGGGAACGGAGTACCTCTCGGGTCTCTTGAATTCCATTGACTTGTCCTTCTAAGCGTAGAGAGTTTCCATTGCGTTCTATTTCGAAAAACACACGGTCGTCTGCTTCCCATTCAAATGCTTATTCAAAAATATCATTGACAAGTTCGATGTTTTCCATAATGTTCGAAGGGATCTGTTTGCCATTAAAATTTGTGACACGATCTCCTATTTCAAACCCAAGCCTTTTTAAAGGCGCATTCAAATCTTTAACTAACAAGGTCTCCTCACCCACTTCGCTATAAGCTACCGTTATGAACGGAAACTGTTTTCCGATTAGAACTATATTTGAGTCTGTGACGGTTTCTTCTGTAATGCGTAGGCCAACTTTATTGAAAAAAAAATCATAATCAATTGGAGTGTTACCTATCACGTGTTTTTTGAAAAAGGCTCCTACAATAGCTGATGACATTGCGGTAATTTCTCTAAAAAGGCTCGCATCCTCAAAGGGCTTGTCTACACCATACTTTTTGGATAAGTCTTGAAGAATATTCAAAATCCCTTTTTGTCCATATGTGATTTCTCGAATAATTAAATCCAAGCAAAGATTGATTAGGGACCTTTCTCATATACATTGGGATAATTACTCTGATAGGGCTCCTCTACAATATTTGTGCTCATCTCAGTGAATGACATCGCATCGTCATACCGTTTGGATATAGTAATCATTTCGAGCAATCGATCATAAAATTCATTGGAATCTATTAGTCCTTGCTGAACCTGAAATAGGTGTGAAAAATATTCAGTAGTGCCTTCATACAACCAAAGATGTTGTGACATCACTGCTTCATTGTAGTTGAAATTGTGAATTTGTTCAGAATGGATATTTAAGGGGGTTAGTGTGTGAAAGAATTCATGAGATACAATATCAGTGATATACTTTTTTAAAACCGACGCTTCTAGGTTTTCGTAAAATACAACCGTTGTGGAGCGATGATGTTCTAGAGCCCTTGCATTCCTCCAAAAAATTCAATTCTTCCTCGTCCATTAAAAGTAGAAGTACTTCATAGTGTTCTGTAGTGTTGGCTTCTCCCAAAAAGCGTTTTTGCGCTTTCATCATTTCAAAGAGTGTTTCCTTAAAGTGAGCTGCTTGGTATTTCCCAGAGGAGAATAAACTGCTAGATTCACAGTTATATCATCCAATTCAAAAGAAATATTATTTACTGGAGCATACATTATGGGGTCGTCGATAATATTAAAATATCGGTTGGCTAGAAATACATCTTTATCTTTGGTCAGGATTCGCTTGTCATTGCGGTGTAAGGGCGTAGTTTATCTGGGGAGGTTATTGTTAGACGATAGGCCCATTCTTTCCCCCCTTCAAAATACCCTATAAATCCGTGAAGGTTCAGAAGGAATACCTTGTCCTTTTCAATTTTGGTACCTCCCATAGGATAAATCTCTTTCCCTTCATTACTGTCGAATGTATCTTCTACTTGGTAACTAATATAGTCTAGTTTTTGTCCCTGTGGAATGCGCCATGTATTTGCATCTATACGTTCTACGTACAGTCGCTTGTTATTGTAATCATAGACTTTAAGCTGAGAAATAAAACGTCCAAAATCCGAGTTTTCATAGGTTCCAGGAATCAATTTTGGCAGGTGAAAATGACTTCCCACTGAAATTCTTTAACGGATCAATCCGTACGGAGACCTGATCGTTTTCAACAGCAGTTAGATCCATACTCACAGCAACCTTGGTGGTTGAAATGTTCTTGGGCTGAAGGATACCACAGGATTGTAAATAGGCTAAAAAAAAAGCAATAACACAGAGTCTAACTGAAAACTTTTTAAACATATGGAAGAGGATATTATATAAGGCTTTCACCATTGAGATCCGTTGTCAATACATTACTCATATAATCAAAAAAAGGACGCATGACCTGAAAACAGTCATTTACAGTATCGGCAAAATCTTCTTGCAATACTTCTTTATCGGCAAAATGAATGGGTGAATAAGTGTTGTTTGTATCGAATCCATTCGATATTGGGATGATCTTTAGAAAACCCTCTAGGGGCTGTTTTTACGCATTCTCCCTTATTGTCTCCCCATATGGCTTTGAATTCAGGGTTTTCCGTGTGTTTACTATATTCTTCTACATCAGCTTCCAATTCTTTACGAATTCGAAATAAATCGTCTTTTTCAGGACCCCAAAAACCAGCAGCTATAAAGCTTTCCCCTGGTCGAATACGCAAATAATAACCACCACGTAGATGGGGTTTTTCTCTATGAAAAGCAATTGCGAAGTGTGTTTTATACGGAGTTTTATCTTTTGAAAAACGAACATCACGGTAAATGCGAAATAATTTGGTTTTATCGATGCTGTCCGCTTCATTGAGCTTAGTAGTAATCTGTTCCGCCACCTTTTTTACTTGCCCCTCTACCTCTTTAAAATCAGGTTTATTTGCTTCAAACCACTCACGATTGTTATTTGCTTTTAGGGTGCTTAAAAACGTAAAAGTATGCTTAGTACTGTAGCCATTTGCTAAAGTTAAACTATTTATTACGAGACTCTAGAATATTAAGGACATCGTTTAATTGATATCCTTTTGCTTGAAGTAAAATTAAATAGTGAAAAAGTAAGTCAGCACTTTCATTAAGAAAAAGTTCTGAATTATTATCCTTGGCTTCAATAACCATTTCCACTGCTTCTTCTCCAACTTTCTGCGCTATTTTATTGATCCCTTTGGCGAAAAGTTGACTCACATAACTATTGGGTTGGAGAGTTTCTTTTCGTGACGCAATTATAGCTTCTAATTCAGAAATAAAAAACCAGGAGCTTTGTTCTCCTCTTCCCAACAAGTATCTGTTCCCCTATGACAAACAGGGCCTGTGGGCTTGGCTTGAATAAGAAACGTGTCAGAGTCGCAATCTAAAGAACCACTTACAAAAGTTAAATAATTACCACTTTCCTCCCCTTTGGTCCAAAGACGTTGTTTGCTTCGACTGAAGAAGGTCACTTGACCAGAGGCCATGGTTTGTGTCCATGCCTCTTCATTCATATATCCCAGCATTAATACACTTTTGGTATAGACATCTTGAATGATTGCAGGTAAGAGGTTGTTGAATCCTTTCTCAAAATTAGGTGTTTTCATAATCGGACAGGTATTTGTTGGTTTGCTAGTTGAGCCTTGAGTTCTGGAATGGGAATCACTCCATAATGGAAAACGCTTGCCGCCAAAGCAGCGTCCGCCTCACCTTGAATGAAAGTATCTGTGAAATGTGCAATACTTCCGCCCCCCGGAGGCAATTATTGGAATGCGACATGACCTAGAGAGTTGGACTAACGCTTCGTTTGCAAATCCGTTTTTAAAGCCATCGTGATCCATGGAGGTAAACAAGAGCTCACCTGCACCTTGTTGTTCAACGATCGCTGCCCATTCAAACAGATCAATGTCGGTTGCTACCAACCCCCACTAGGTGAACTTTCCAATGGCTGTTTATCTGTTTTGCATCTACCGCCACAACCAAACACTGACTTCCAAATTCACCAGCAATTTCTCTTATCAATTCAGGACGTCGGACTGCTGCTGAGTTTACAGACACTTTATCGGCGCCATGTTGCAATAATGCATGCACATCATCTACACTGATTATCCCTCCCCTACAGTGAAAGGAATGTCTATTGCTCTAGCAACATTTTCGACTAACTCTACCAAGGTTTTACGCTTTTGTTCCGTTGCAGAAATGTCAAGAAAGACCAATTCGTCTGCCCCTTCTTGCGCATATTGCCGAGCTAATGTGACTGGATCTCCAGCATCTTTAAATTAACAAAATTAACGCCTTTGACAGTTCTACCGTCTTTGATGTCCAAGCAAGGAATGATTCGTTTACAGAGCATTAGATTTTTTGAATTTAAATCAAAGCCTTCATAAAACCCAAGAGGTGCATTCGTGAGTTGCTTTACCCAAAAGCAATTTGCCCGGTATGATAAGAAAAGTGTTCGACTGCATGAGGGCAACATCAGCTCCCGCTAATTCGAACCCCTGAACTTCATACACTCTCGTAAAATCTCCTTCTGTACAAGTTTCAATGCATTGTTTGGCTTCTTCTACAGTAGTTTTTAAAGAGGTCCAAAGAATCATAACACTTTCTCCTTCTTGAAGTGTAAATTCTTCGTCTCGAAGGCGTTCATCGAATTGATCACCTAAAGTTGCAAGAATGTATTGGGTCATGTTTCCATTCAAATGCAGAAGTTGATTTGCCAAGCTCAAAGTGTGGTTATTGGGTCGCTCCCATCCTTGAGAGGGTTTGACTTTTGAAAGAGCGATTTCAATCATTCTCACAGCTTCATTCAATCGAAAACAACAGCTATCCTTAAAGGCTTGACATAGATTTTGATTTTCCATTAGATAAAGGTAGTAAGTTCTTTCAAGGTGATTCGGTTTTCATACAAAGCCTTACCAATAATAACCCCTTTGCATCCAATTTCATTCAATACCTCTAAATCACCTAGTTGTTGTACCCCACCCGAAGCAAATAAGTTGACTTCTGGAAGCTGATCGAGTATTTTGCAATAAAGGTCTATAGAAGGACCCTGCAACATCCCGTCTTTGCTAATATCTGTGCAAATAACGTTCCTAATTCCTTGATCAAAATAGTTGTCTAGAAAAGGTAATAATTTTTGATCAGAAGTCTCTAGCCAACCACTAGTAGCAATCTTTTCATCTCGGACATCCGCTCCTAAAATTATTTTTTCAGATCCATACGTTTGCACCCATTCCAAAAATAGTTCGGGTTTTTGAACTGCAATACTTCCCCCAGTTATCTGACTGGCGCCGCATTCAAATGCAATACGCAAGTCCTCTGAGGATTTGAGTCCCCCTCCAAAATCTATTTTTAAGCACGTACGTTTTGCCAACAGTTCAAGCGCTTTATAATTTATAATTTTATCTGCCTTTGCTCCTTCTAGGTCCACTACATGTAAATAACGAATCCCGTAGTCTTCAAATCGCTGGGCTATTTCCAGAGGATTGTCACTGTAGACAGTTTTCTTAGCATAATCCTTTGTGAGAGCCGCACGCATTTTCCTTCGATAATGTCTATAGCTGGGATAATTCTCATTGCTTAATTTGTAGAAAGTTTTGAAGGAGTTGCTGTCCCGCTTGACTACTTTTTCTGGATGAAACTGGACTCCGAAAAAATTATCTTTTTGGACGGCTACACTGTAGGTAGTGCCATAAGTTGTTGTGGCCAAAGTTTCCGGTACCACAGGAGCATAGTAGCTGTGCACCAAGTACATATGTGTGTTTTCATTTATAGAATCAAAGAGGGTCCTCTAAGGTTTTGGAGTGAATTCCAACCCATTTGAGGAATTTTACCAGATTCAAACTTTTTAACGGAGCCTTTGAGGATACCCAACCCCGAGTGTTTCCTTCCTCTGTGTTTTCAAACAAAAGTTGCATCCCAAGACAAATACCAAGGATAGGCTGTTTCAGATTGGGTAATACAGCGGTGAGTCCAGAAAGATTGAGTTTGTTCATAGCCATTGCCGCCGCTCCCTGGCCCGGGAATATGATATAATCTGCATTGGATATCACCTGAGGGTCATTACTCAATCGGGCACTAATTCCCAATCTCTGTAAGGCAAATACAACACTTCTGACATTTCCAGCACCGTAATCCAACACCACTACTTCCATTATATAATTCCTTTGGTTGTTGGTAAAATACTACTATTTGTATCTCGTTTTAAGGCCATTTTAATTGCTTTGGCAAAGGCTTTGAAAATGGCTTCAATTTTGTGATGCTCGTTCTGACCTGAGGCTTGGATATTAAGGTTCACTTTAGCTGTATCAGAAAATGATTTAAAAAAATGCATAAACATTTCCGTGGGCATTTTTCCAACATATTCCCGATGAAAAGCAGCCTCCCACACCAGCCATGGGCGACCCCCGAAATCTATGGATACCTGAGCCAAGCAATCATCCATTGGAAGACAAAATCCGTAGCGCTCTATTCCCATTTTATTACCTAACACTGAATGAAAAGCTTCACCGAGTGCTAGTGCTGTATCCTCAATAGTATGATGCTCATCAACCTCTAAGTCACCATGCACTTTCATTTCTAAGTCCAATTGGCCGTGACGTGCTAATTGATCAAGCATATGATCGAAAAAAGCAATACCCGTATCAATCTGACTGGTTCCACTACCATCTAAATTGAGACGTAGTGAAATCTGAGTTTCTTTGGTATTTCGTTCCCAGACGACCTGACGACTTTCCAGTTTTAAAACTCATAAATTTTTTGCCAATCTTTTGTGGTCAAAGCGATGGAGGATTTCCATTCTTGCTTTATTACTTCTTCATGACCGAGGCTAGCCTCTGTACCCATGTAAATTCCCGAACACGAAAGGTTGGATGCCAACTGCATATCTGTTGGTCGATCACCAATGACAAATGATTGGTCTAGGTCATAGTTTTTCGAATTCATATATGCAGACAACATGCCAGTGTTTGGCTTGCGAGTGGGGGTGTTTTCTTTTGCAAAACTGTTGTCTATATGCACTTCCTTAAAATGTACCCCTACTCCATCAAAAGTATCTACTATCAATTGGTGTACTGGCCAAAAGGTATCTTCTGGGAAACTTGCAGTACCCAATCCATCTTGATTCGTTACCATTACCAATTCATAATCCAATTCACGTGCAATTTTGGATAGATACTCTAAAGCTCCTGGATAAAATTGTAATTTTTCAAAAGCATCCAACTGATAATCATTTGGAGGTTCTTTCACTAGTGTTCCATCACGATCTATAAATAAAATTTTCTTCATAATTTATTTTAAATTATTCATCACTTGAAGGAGTTTATCGTTTTCACTGGGCTCACCTACACTAATACGAAGGCAGTTCTCACAACCCAAATAATGTGATGCTTGACGAACTACAATATTATTCTCTATTAATTGATTGTAGCGAAGTCGACTGTCATCCACTCGGAGCATAAAAAAATTAGCGTCTGACGGAAAAATTGATTCTACATACGGCAAAGATTCCAGAGCATTTGTCACTCGTTTGCGTTCTTTAGTTAATAGAGCTACCATTTCATTCACACGTCTTTGTTGATTCTCGACTTGGTCTAAGGCAGCATCGAGGGTTAGACTATTTAAATTATAGGGAGCTTTCACTTTTAATAAACCGTCTATAATATTTTCAGATCCAAAAGCCATTCCCAATCGGGCTCCTGCCATTCCCTGCGCTTTAGAGAAAGTTTGGAGAACCACTATGTTTGGGTATTCCGACTGCCAGCTTAAAGCAGAAGCTTCTGGACTAAATTCTGCATAGGCTTCGTCAACAACTACAATTCCAGGGAAAGCAGATGCTATTTTCTGAATATCTTCCGTTTTGAATCGATTTCCTGTAGGGTTATTCGGTGTAGGAAGAAAAACAATTTCATATCAGGTTTAATTGACTGAAGGATGGCTGGTACATCGAGTTGAAATTGCGAGGTAAGAGGAACTTGATAAAGCGGTACTTGAAAGAGTTCAGCAGCTACTTTATACATACCAAACGTGGGAGGACAAATTAATATTTTTTCTTCATTGGGTTCACAAAACCCAAAACCAGTTGATTGATTATTTCATCGCTTCCATTCCCAAGGTAAATTTGCCTTGGTGGCACATTACGCCAAGTGCTTATGGCCTTTCGTAATTTTAGTTGTAAGGGATCAGGGTAACGATTGTAGGGCAAGTCAAATGGATTTTCATTGGCATCTAATAAAATTAAGTCATTCCCATTTTTAGAAAATTCTTGGCGTGCCGATTGATAAATGGTGTGCTTCTGAAGGTGTTTGCGTAAGTAGGTTTTCATTGTAAACTTTTTAGGCGAAGGCTAACTGCATTTTTATGACCCTCCAGACCCTCTGCTGCAGCCATTATCTCAACAGCAGGTCCAAGGGACTGAATGCCTTCGGAATTAATTTCTTGAAAGGTGATCGCTTTTTGAAAACTATCGAGATTTACTCCGCTATATTGACGAGCATATCCATTGGTTGGCAAAGTGTGGTTTGTACCGGAGGCATAATCTCCGAAGCTTTCAGGTGTCAATGCTCCAATAAATACAGATCCCGCATGACGTACATTTTTCACATAGGGATTGGTGTCAACAACATTGATAATATAGTGTTCTGGTGCATATTGATTGATAAATTCAATAGCCATAGAAGTCTTATTGAAACTGACAATTTTGGAGTTTTCCAAAGCTTTTGCTGCAATATCCTTTCTAGGAAGTGCCTTTAGTTGAATTTCAATTTCTTTTTGTATTTCATTAATTTTTTCAGGTGCAGTGGTGACAAGAACAACTTGGCTATCGGGACCATGTTCGGCTTGAGAAAGTAAATCTGCTGCTACAAAAGCAGGATTTGCTGAAGCGTCAATCGCAACAAGAACTTCAGAAGGACCCGCTGGCATATCAATTGCAACCGACCCTTGACTCGCATACTGTTTTGCTGCTGTCACAAATTGATTGCCCGGACCAAAAATCTTATCGACTTTGGGGACTGATTCTGTACCCAAAGCCAAGGCAGCTATGGCTTGTACCCCTCCTAATGTGAACATTTGTGTTACTCCACAAAGATGAGCTGCGTAGAGTATTTCAGGAGCAATTGTACAGTTTATTTGTGGGGGTGAACATAAAACAATCTCTTTACACCCTGCAATTTTAGCGGGGATGGCTAACATCAACACAGTTGAAAACAAGGGTGCTGAGCCTCCAGGAATATAAAGCCCTACCCTCTCTATAGGAAGCTTTTCTTGCCAGCATTGTACTCCTGGTTGTGTTTCTAAACGTATTGGATTGGTTCGTTGGGCACTGTGAAAAGCGGTTATGTTGCTATGAGCTTGTCCAATAGCATTCCGAAGCGGCTCTGGAATCTTTGCCTTTGCTTCTGATATGGTCTCAGCGGGTATTTGAAATGACGTGCAATCAACTTGATCGAACTTTAGCGTGTATTCTTTTAATGCCTGATCGCCTGTTTTTTTAACTGTATCAAAAATGGTTTTAACAGTGGGCATCATTGCTTCAAGGGTGGCAGTAGGACGAAGACATACTTGACCCCATTCGGATCGACTTGGATTATTATATCGTTTCATTATAAAACCATTTTTTCAATGGGACACACTAAAATATCCTCAGCTCCTGCCCCTTTCAATTCATAAATAACTTCCCAAAACCGATGGGCATCAATCACAGAGTGTAGCGAGCTCCATCCCTCCTTAGCTAAGGGCAGCACTGTTGGACTCTTTAAAACAGGGAGAATCGAGCTAATCGCTTCTATTTTATCATTGGGTGCATTCAACAGGATATATCGAGATTTTTTGGCGCGCAATACGGCTGTAATTCGAAAGACTAATTTATCGACTATCTCGGCAACTTCAGTTGATAACTTTGGGCCAGTAACGAGAGTAGCTTCCGATTCCATTAAGGTTACCACTTCTTTCAGGTTATTCTTAAATAAAGTACTACCACTGATACAATGTCGCAGATAGCATCTGCTAAACCGATATTGGGAGCAATCACAACAGAACCATTAATGATATGGAGGATGGCTTGAATGCTATTCTTTTCAAGAAATTTACGAACTGTATTTGGATAAGACGTCGCAATCTGCTTCCCACTAAGATCGGCAAGATTGGAAAAAGAAGAGTTTTTTGATACAGCAAGTGACACACGGCATTTCGAGAATCCTAGAGGCAGTAGGGATTTAGGTCTTCACCTTTTTCTTCTAATATATTTTCACCCAAGATAGCAAGGTCAACGACCCCATCTCGTAAATATTGAGGTATATCTCCGTTCCTCAAAAAGTAAACTTCCAGCGGGAAATCTCGAGCGATTGCTTTCAATTGATCTTTCCTATTGTCAATGGAAATACCGCAGTTCTTGAGTAATTTTAAGGAGTCTTCATTGAGACGTCCTGATTTTTGAATAGCAATTTTTAGCATTTTTATATCGAATAAAAAAACCCGTTTGATTTCTCAAACGGGTCTATGGAGTAGCATACAACAGCATCCTGAACGTTTGAGCGTTTAGGTATGATGTGTATGATGTGTTTTAGTTATCATTGATGCAAATATCGCACTTTGATTTAATAATCAAAAATATTATTAATTATTTCCCAAAATAATAGGCATTCCTGTCTCCCCACTTCCGATAACAATCACTTTGGAGTTTGGAGACTCAGAGAGTTTGAGAGTCGCCTCAATCCCTTTTTCTTGAAGAATTTTGAAGTTAAAGAAGCACTTAAAATCTTATTTGCACGTGCTTTCCCTTCTGCATCAATTCTTTGCCTTTCTGCTTCTTGCTTGGCTTTTGCAAGACGAAATTCATATTCCAAGGCCTCTTGCTCTTGTCGTAGTTTTCGTTCAATAGCTTCTTTAATTGCCATAGGGAGAGTGACATCCCGAACCAAGACTGCATTTAATTGAATGTGTTGACTTTCTACATTCTTTACAGTCTCTTCAAATATTTCGTTTTGAATGGCATCTCTTTTCGTAGAATACAACTGTTCTGGTGTGTAGCGACCGACCACAGATCTTGCTACGGCTCGAATCTGAGGAATGAGTACAATGTTTACGTAATTTTCACCCTTGGTTTTGTGAAGCAGCCCCAATTTTTCATAGGAAGGCTCATACAAAACAGATACGTCTAGAGAAATCTCCAATCCATTTGAAGATAATACCTGCATGTTTCCTTCAAAAAATTCTTGTTGTTTGACGTTGTATACATAAACTTTATTCCAAGGGGCGATAATATGAAATCCTTCTCCCAGAGGAGGTTCATCAGTGACGAACTCCTCCAAAAGTTTTAAAAAGTACGCCTGCTTCTCCATATCCGATGTTGATCGAAGATTTGGAAGCAAAAATGAGCACGGCTAAACCGATAAGGATTACAGGTAGTCCGATTTTTGGTAATCTTTGCATGATATTTTAGGTTTAAGTGAGCATGCCTCCATCAACCTGGAGGACTTGCCCAGTAATATAATTTGATAAATCCGAGGCCAAAAATACACAAGCGTTGGCCACATCCTCAGGGGTCCCACCCGCTTGAGGGGAATCCCATCACGCCATCCTCGAACCACATCCTCGGACAGCTGGTCAGTCATTTCAGTCTCGATAAAACCTGGAGCAACCACATTGGAACGAATATTTCGAGAGCCCAATTCTAAGGCTACTGACTTTGAAAATCCTATAATTCCTGCTTTGGAAGCAGCATAGTTGGCTTGACCTGCATTCCCTTTAACACCAACTACAGAACTCATATGAATTAAACTTCCGTGTCGTTGTTTAAGAAAAGTACGCTGTATTGCTTTGGTCATGTTGAAAACCGATTTAAGATTGATATTCATAACGTTGTCAAAGTCAGCTTCACCCATACGCATCAATAAATTATCCTTGGTAATCCCTGCATTATTGATGAGAATTTCAACTGTTTCAAAATGAGAAAGCACATTGTCAACCAGTTGCTGGGCTTCATCAAAATCAGCTGCGTCACTTTGATAGCCTTTGGCATGAACTCCTGTGGCTATAAGTTCATTTTCTAGGGATTGAGCCGCATCAACAGAGCTGCTGTAGGTAAAAGCGATATTACAACCTTGCTTAGCAAAAGCCAAGGCAATGCCGCGTCCAATTCCACGACTAGCACCAGTGATTATTGCGGTTTTGTCTACTAACAACTTCATGAGGCAAGCACTTCAACAATTTTTTTTCCTATTTCTGCTGGAGAATCAACCACATGAATCCCGCATGCTTTCATTATTGCTTTCTTGGCTTCGGCTGTATCTTCGGCACCACCAACAATAGCCCCCGCATGTCCCATAGTTCTGCCTTTGGGTGCGGTTTCTCCAGCAATAAAGCCTACCACTGGTTTTTTATTGCCATTCTCTTTAACCCATTGTGCAGCATCGGCTTCAAGTTGACCTCCTATCTCACCAATCATAACAATAGCTTCTGTTTCTGGATCTTCCATTAACAAAGCTACCGCTTCTTTAGTAGTGGTTCCAATGATGGGATCTCCGCCAATTCCAATGGCTGTAGTTATTCCCAAGCCCTCTCGAACTACTTGATCAGCTGCTTCATAAGTTAGCGTGCCCGATTTGGATACGATCCCAATATTTCCTTTTTTAAAGACGAATCCTGGCATAATTCCTACCTTGGCTTCTTCTGGAGTTATTACTCCTGGGCAGTTGGGCCCTACCATTCGGCAATCCTTGGACTGAATGTAATTAGAGACCTTAACCATATCGGAAACAGGGATTCCCTCGGTAATTGTAATAATGACTTTTATACCAGCTTCAGCGGCTTCCATAATGGCGTCAGCCGCAAAGGCCGGAGGCACAAAAATGATTGTAGTATTGGCTCCTACTTCACTAACCGCCTCAGCAACAGTATTAAATACAGGTCTCTAAATGGATTTGACCTCCTTTTCCTGGAGTAACCCCTCCAACAATATTGGTTCCATATTCAATCATTTGAGTGGCATGAAAGGTACCTTCACCACCTGTAAATCCTTGAACAATGATTTTTGAGTCTTTATTGACTAGTACACTCATAATTTTGGTTTCACTTAAATTAGTATTTAATTTATTTATTCTTTAACTCTCTCCAAATAATCACCATTCTCGGTATCTACCTTAATCTTGTCTCCTACATTAATAAATAATGGAACATTAATTTTGGCTCCTGTTTCCACGGTTGCAGGTTTGGTCGCATTTGTAGCGGTATTTCCTTTAACGCCCGGCTCAGTATGGGTCACCTCTAAGATTACACTCGCAGGAAGATCTACCGAGAGAGGCATTCCATCATCCGTATTGATTGCTATGGTTACTATTTCACCTTCTTTCATCAATTCGGCTTTTTCAAGGATGCTGAGATTAATACTGATTTGTTCATAATCGTCGGAGTTCATAAAATGATATTGTTCTCCTTCTTGATAAAGAAACTGAAACTTATTTGTTTCGACACGAATATCGTCAATTTTATGTCCCGCAGAGAAGGTATTGTCAACTACTTTTCCTGTGGTCACACTTTTCAATTTTGTCCTTACAAATGCAGGTCCCTTACCGGGTTTCACATGAAGAAACTCAATAATCTTATAAATGTCGTTATTGTATTTAATACAAAGTCCTTTTCGAATGTCTGAGGTATTGGCCATAGAATAAATTTAGTTCCTTTGAAAGTAGCCTTTCATAATGCCCCGTTGTGAATTACGAATAAACTGAAGGATTTCGTCACGTTCGGGCGAAGCTAGCATTTCTGCCTCAATAATTTCAGTGGCTTGTGCGTTGTTGTATTTTTTTTGGTACAGAAGACGATAAATGTTTTGAATTTCAGTGATTTTCTCTGATGAGAATCCCCTCCGTCGTAGTCCGACCGAATTGATACCAACGTAGGATAATGGCTCGCGAGCCGCTTTCACATAGGGGGTACATCTTTTCGGACTAAGGATCCTCCTGCGATAAAAGCGTGGTCCCCAACAGTAACAAATTGGTGTATGGCAGCCATACCAGCCAGGATAACATGATTTCCAACATTAATATGTCCAGCCAATGTAGAATTATTGGAAAATATACAATGGTCACCAACAATACAATCGTGTGCAATGTGGGAATAGGCCATAATCAAACAGCCACTTCCAATCTCTGTTTTCATTCGGCTCAATGTCCCTCTATTTATAGTTACACATTCGCGTATGGTGGTGTTGTCACCAATCTCAACAGTTGTCACTTCCCCTTTAAATTTTAAATCTTGAGGAATGGCAGATATGACAGCGCCTGAAAAAATAGAGCAATTTTTTCCAATGCGTGCCCCCTCCATTATTGTAACATTAGGACCAATCCAAGTACCCTCGCCTATTTCAACATTATTGGATATAGTGGTGAAGGGTTCTATTACAACATTTTGAGCAATTTTAGCCCTGGGTGCACATAGGCTAGCGGTTGATTCATTCTGCGTCTTTTCGTTTAATAATTTGAGCCATCATATCCCCTTCCGAGGTGAGATTGCCATTAACGTAGGCTGTAGCTCTCATATGGCAAATTCCACGCCGGATGGGTGAAATAAGATTGAGTTTAAAAATTAAAGTGTCCCCTGGATGCACCGGACGCTTGAATTTAACATTGTCAATTTTCATGAAAAAAAGTCAAATAATTTTCTGGATCAGGGACGGTATTAAGAACCAATATACCACCCGCCTGTGCCATCGCTTCAATCTGTAAAACACCTGGCATAACAGGGGCTCCAGGAAAATGTCCTTCAAAGAAGGGTTCGTTCATAGTCACATTTTTTAACGCAAGTACATGTGTTTCGGACAATTCATAAATCTTATCAACCAACAAAAAAGGTGGTCGATGTGGAAGCATGTTCATTATGGCTACCGTATCCATTAGGGGCGGTTTGTTAAAATCAATCTTAGGAGCGTACAAACGTTTGTCTTGTTTAATTCGTTTGGCTACTCTTTCTGCAAAAGCTGCATTAACACGATGTCCTGGTTTTTCGCAATAACATGTCCTCGAATACGAGTTCCGATCAGAGCAAGATCACCGATTACATCTAAGAGTTTGTGCCGGGCGGCTTCATTTGAAAAAAAATCAAGATTGTCTAAAATTCCATTGGGTTTAATACTGATATGATCTTTATCAAAGGCTTTTTTTAACTTAGTCGTTGTACTTTCAGAAAGAGGTTTATCAACATAAACGATTGCATTATTGAGATCGCCTCCTTTGATCAATCCATTATCTAAAAGTGTTTCTAATTCATGAAGAAAACTAAAGGTTCGTGCAGGAGCAATAGTATCTTTAAAATCAATCAGAGAGTCTAAAGTAGCATTCTGAGTTCCCAATATTTTTGTGCCAAAATCAACCATAGTAGTGATTTGATAACTTTCGGAAGGGATGATTGTAAGTTCACTTCCGCTGGTTTCATCTTTAAATGAAATTACTTCATCAACAATAAATTCTTCACGTGCTTCCTTTTGCTTTTCAATACCTGCTTTCAGGAGTGCATCTACAAAAAATTTTGAAGACCCATCCATAATTGGGGGTTCTGGTGCGTTTAGGTGTATGTAGCAGTTGTCTATTTCTAACCCTACTAAAGCAGCCAGTACATGCTCTGTGGTTTGTATTTTTATGGAATCCTTCTCAAGATTAGTACCACGATCGGTGTTTGTGACATACTGAATATCTGCAGAGATTTCCGGGGCTCCTTCCAAATCTTCTCGAACAAAAACATAGCCTGTATTCTCAACTGCAGGCTTGAATGAAAGGGACACTGTCTTACCAGTATGCAATCCGACTCCTTCCAGAGTAACAGATTTTGAAATGGTTTGTTGAGAATCCGTTTTTTGGATCATGATTTATTTTTCTTCTCGATTTGGTTTACTCGATTCACTAGAGCGGGTAGATTTTTAAAATGAACATAGGATTTGTTGAAACTAAAATAATCTAATGCAGGGGATCCTTGTAGTTTAGTATTACTCTTTATATTACTATTCACTCCTGTTTGTCCTTGAATTTGAACATGATCTCCTATAGTAATGTGCCCTATGATACCCACTTGACCTCCAATCACACAGTTTCGACCTATTCTAGTTGATCCTGCAATACCAGTTTGAGCAGCAATTACAGTATTCTCTCCTACTTCCACATTATGAGCTATCTGAATTTGATTGTCAAGTTTCACTCCTTTCCGAATAATCGTAGACCCCAATGTAGCTTTATCAATGATGCTTAAGGCTCCCACATCGACATGGTCTTCCAAAACAACATTTCCTGTCTGCGGCACCTTTTTATAAGAACCATCTTCTTGGGGTGCAAAACCAAAACCATCAGAACCTAAAACCACTCCGCTATGAATTGTGCAATGGTCTCCAATAACTGTATCGGATAGAATTTGTGCACCAGAGTGTATAGTGCAATGATCCCCAATTATAACATTGCTGGCAATATAAACATTGGGAAATAGTTTAATGTTTTTTCCCAAAACGCTATTTTCTTCAACAATGACGTTGGGTCCAATGTATGAACCCTTGGGCAACTCGATATCATCCGCAATCAAAGCTGAAGGGTGAACTCCATCTCGCTTGTTTTTAACAGTAGTATAGTATTCTAAAAGCTCAGAAAAAGCTTGATAGGCATCTTCCACCCGAATGAGTGTGGGCCTGATCTTTTGCTCAGAAATGAAGTCATCATTAACTATAACAATTGAAGCATTTGTTTTATATAAGAATTGAGTGTATTTGGGATTGGCCAAAAAGAAAGAGACCCTTCTTGGGCTTCTTCTATTTTTGACAATTCCGAAACCTCAGTCTCAGGGTCACCATCGATCGTCCCTTTAAGTTGTGAGGCGATTTGTTGGGCCGTAAATTTTTCATAATGCAAAATAGGGATTTCAAGGAAACTATTTTTTTTTGGATAACACAAATAATACAAGGTTTGAGAATCCGTATATTTCATTAAAGCTTTGAAACTTGGGTACTGATGAATGGGGAGAACTTCATCGTTTACACTCAGCAACAAAAGAGGATGTTTTTTAGAGGAATAAGTTTGGTTTGAAACTTGGCCTGAAAAGACGTAATTAATCGCTATTTCTTTGGAGGATAACTCCTTGGACCAAAGGGATAGCATATCATTCAATTTTGTTGGATCAATGGGCCTGTCTTGAACGTGTATTTGAAATAATTTTCTTTCCAAAATTCGTTTACAAAGGTCTTGTAAAATAAAGTCCCCGTGGTTTTGCCAGCTTTTAAGTGAATACCAAATATCAGAATCGTCTAGGGCTAAAAAAATGTCCAATCAATACGGTCAATCAGAATGGAATTCTTGCCCTGAGACAACAACGCTATCAACGCTTCTGCTCCGCGTAAAGTTTCTCCCGATTGAAGAAGTTTCCTTGCGCGTTGTAAGATTTTGACCAATAATAATTCTGCAACAAGGCTTGTTTTGTGAAGATAGACTTGCCAATACATCAAACGTCGCGCCAACAAAAATTTTTCTAATGAATAACTAGCTTTTTCTTCAAAAACTAATTTTTCTTCTACTACACACATCATTGAAATCAATCGATAAGAATTGATATTGCCTTCGAGAGCCCCAGTATAAAAACTATCTCTTTTTAAGTAGTCCAAACGATCCAAATCTACTTGACCAGTCAAAAGCTGATGAAAAAAGGGACGTTCATAGGTGTTATTGAAAATTGATAATGCCAAATCTAAAGCACCTTCATATTCTCGATTAATAGCTGCCATGAGATGGGCAGAAACTTGTTCATGGGTAATTTCAGGAAGCAATACTTTTTCTATAGCATGAGAAAAGGGTCCATGACCTATATCATGAAAAAGTAATGCAATTTGCAAGGCTTCAGACTCTTCATTCGAGATCAATTCTCCTTTTTCACGTAAAGCATCTACAACTTTTTGCCCCAAATGAAGACACCCCAAGCCGTGCTCCAACCGATTGTGATGGGCTCCCGGAAAAACATAAACCGACAAGCCCATTTATGAAATACGGCGCAGACGTTGAAAAAAGGAATGGTTGATAAGTTGAACAATTAAGGCCGATTTGATTGCAATAAAACCGTAAATTGGATCATTGATAATTAGTGGTTTCATAGCCTAGTGCCCATCGCTTTCTTAGGTAAATATAAAGAAAAGTTATGTCTAAAATTGATATCCTTTGGGTGGATGACGAGATTGATTTGCTTAAGCCGCATATCATTTTTCTTGAAAACAAGGGGTATGAAGTCCATCCCTGTAACAATGGTCAAGAGGCATTGATTCGAGTTCAAGAACAATCGTTTGAAGTGGTTTTATTGGATGAAAACATGCCTGGTCTCAACGGGCTAGAAACCCTTGGTCAACTCAAGCAAATCATACCTTATGTTCCAGTGGTAATGATTACTAAGAATGAAGAGGAACATATCATGGAAGAAGCTATTGGCTCAAAAATATCTGACTATCTTATCAAACCTGTCAATCCCAATCAAATTCTTTTGTGTTTAAAAAAACTATTACAGCACAAAAATCTTGTTGCGGAGAAAAACCATTCAGAATTACCAACAAGAATTTAGGAAAATAGCCTTAACGCTTAATGAACTGCATACCCACAACGAATGGGCTGATTTTTATGAAAAAATGGTTTTTTGGGAACAGGAACTCGAGCAACTTGAAGATCCAAGCATGTTCGAAATTTTCGAAATGCAGATGAAAGAATCCAATCAATTGTTTGCCAAATTCATAGAACACAATTATGAAGATTGGTTGAAACAAACACCGCCGGCCCCTACGCTTTCTCATAACCTCCTTGATCGGGAAGTATTTCCAAGATTAAAATCAAAGCAACCTACCCTTTTAATTGTTATCGATAATCTACGCTGGGATCAGTGGAAAGGTATTGCTCAACATATTGGGGATTACTACGCACTAACCGAAGAGAAAAAGTACTTCAGTATTATCCCAACAGCTACTCAATATGCCCGCAATGCAATTTTTTCGGGGCTTACCCCATTGGAGATGTCCAAAACCCACCCTGAATGGTGGAGAAATGATACGGATGTGGGAGGTAAGAACTTATACGAAAAAGAGTTTTTACAAGCGCAACTTCAAAGAAAGAACATATCCCTCCCGTGGAGTTATCACAAAATACGCAATCTCTCAGAAGGGAAGCAACTTGTAAAAACATTTCAAAATCACACCCAAGAGCAACTCACTGTCATCGTCTACAACTTTGTTGACATGATCTCGCATGCTAAAACAGAAATGGAAATTATTAAAGAATTGGCAGCGGACAACAAAGCCTATCGATCTCTAACTAAGTCGTGGTTTGCCAACTCTCCCTTATTGGAAATCATTCAAAAAGCAGCGACTAATAAATTCAATTTGTTGTTGACAACTGACCATGGAACAGTTAATGTCAGTAACCCTTCTAGTTTGATTGGTGATCGTGAAACCAGCCAAAACCTTCGATATAAAACAGGACGAGATCTTACGTATGAATCAAAAGATGTAATGGCTGTCAGGCACCAGAAAAAACTGCAACTCCCACGCTTAGCACTTAACAGTCAATTTGTTTTTGCTAAGGCGGATAATTATTTTGTCTATCCAAAGAATTACAATCATTTCGCCAAACTTTTTCAAAACAGTTTCCAACATGGTGGAATCTCAATGGAAGAGATGATTATTCCATTTGTTGTGATGAGCCCCAAAAGCTAGTAAATTTGACTCATGGAAATAGAATATTCACTTACTGAGTTAGATCAGGTTTCAAAGATTATTTTGGATCATTGGGAAGTTCCTGTGTTACTATTCAATGCTCCTATGGGTGCTGGAAAGACTACCCTGATTAAAGCGCTTTGTGAGACAATCGGGGTTAGTGATTCTGTATCTAGTCCTACATTTTCTTTAGTGAACACGTACAAGACCCTTCAGGACCAACTACTGTTCCACTTCGATTTTTACCGACTCAATTCTATCGATGAAGCCTTTGACATCGGAATAGAGGAATATTTAGACTCTGGTCATCGTTGCCTCATCGAATGGCCCGATATGATTCGAACACTACTGCCTGCTTCAGTTAATGAAATTAGGATTGAAATCCTAGGACAAGAATCTCGTAAATTAACCTTAGACAAATGAAACTTCTCTATCGCATTGGTTATTATTTTGTAGGACTTTCCTTGGGATTGGTGATCGTAAGTTTTGTTTTTAACGAAAAAAAAAACAACTTGCAATTACGGTCCCAATGCTAGAGTTATTGGTGACTTACAGAAAAAACGAGTACGAATCGCATCTTCGGTTGAGTTTGAGATTCAGCCTTTAGATTCAGTCCTTTTCAAAACAATGCTACAACGTGCAAAGGTTGATTTTGCTAATAGTGATACCCAGCGTGACAATTGCAAAACCTATCGATTACAAAGCAACTATCTTGGTAAAATTTTTATTTTGGAGGTCGAAAATTGTGAGAAATACGTCACGGTATTGGAGCTCAAGCAACCTTAGATTGGCGACGCTTTAACTCTTTTTGAAATCAATTCCAATTCGCGAGAAGATTGTCCAGCTACTGAGATGTTTTCTTCTGCCCTTCGTATCAAATAAGGCATCACTTCTCGAACGGGGCCGAAAGGTATATACTTGGCTACATTATAACCTGCTTGAGCTAAATTAAAAGACAAATGGTCACTCATCCCATATAATTGACCAAACCAAACATTTGGATGGTTGCTAGGAATTTTCTTCCGCTGTAACAATTCTATCAATGTGATAATACTTCTTTCATTGTGACTACCCACAAATAGGGTGCATTGTTCTAAGTTATCAATTAAAAGGAAATACCAGCATCGAAATTTTTATCAGTGGCTGTTTTGGAGATACAAAGAGGGTTGGGATACTTCATTTTTTGAGAACGCAGAGTCTCTTTTTCAATATAAGCACCTCGCACTAATTTGACCCCAACGTGAAATCCTTCTTTTTTTCCTTTCTTGACTAAAGAATTTAAATAAGCCAAACGATCATGACGATACATTTGAACGGTAGTGACGATCCAAAGCTCATTTTTATTGTATTGTAACATCGCCGTTTCGGCAAGTTTGTCAATTGCAGGTTGGATCCAACTCTCCTCGGCATCAATAAAAAGACGTATTTTCCATTGGATAGCGTGCTCACATAGTGAAGAAAAGCGATCCATCACGCGGTGCCATGCAGACGTTTCTTGAATGGTGAGCTTTGCACCCTCCGATACTTTTTGAAAAAGTGAAAAAGCACCAATTGCCGTTGGTTTGAATACACCATATGGGTGGTTTGGATTGTTTGCTTGGACTTCTAACGTTTCCAAAGTTTTCTTTAAAGATTGATCAAAACCTGCTTCAGAGGTTATTCCCTCTACCGAATAAGCCAATACTGAAGCAATATTCAAATTACCCAAACGTGCAACGACTTTTGTGAGCCCACTGCTGAAGTTCCAGAACAAAATTGATTAAATACTGTAGCTTTAATAAGCCCTTCAACGGGCAAACGCAAATTAAGTGCAGCTTGTATAGCCATCTTCCCAAAGCCTACTAAAAATCTGTATTGTATTAGCTTAAATAACCAATAGGCTTTCTTCAGTTCAAGGGTTGACTTGAGGCGAAATGCAATCTGAGTATTTTCAAAAAAGTCTAATTTCATGAATCCATTCAAAACACCATTAATTTGTAAGTAAGGTAAAAAACCTAATAATATTTTCCTGTATTGAAATTAAAAAAGCTTCTTTTCTCTGTGAATTTTTCTCTTTCAGACCCTTCGACAAAAAATGACTGTAGATATTACGGAAACACCTACTTTTGTAATTAATGTCAATATTCACACCCATCCCTTCTGTTTATCACGATGTCGTCTTTGGAGACGGTGGAATAGAATACCTAAAATCATTGCTTCAACAAAATGACTATTCTCTCTCTTCCTTTTAGTTGACGCCAATACCCACAAGCACTGTTTGCCTTTCTTCTTAAATGAACTTGTAACTGACTTGTCTGTAAAGATTATTGAAATAGAAGCTGGGGAAGAACACAAGAATATTAAAACCTGTTTACGGGTTTGGCAAACGCTCTCAGAAAATGGAGCAGATCGGAAAAGTATACTAATCAATCTTGGTGGAGGCGTTGTTACTGATTTAGGTGGTTTTGTTGCTTCTACTTTCAAAAGAGGCATCGACTTCATCAACATTCCAACGTCATTGCTTGCCATGGTAGATGCTTCCGTAGGAGGAAAACAGGAGTAGACCTTGGAGTCTTAAAAAATCAGATTGGAATAATTCAACAACCCCAGATAGTGTGGATTAACAATCGGTTTTTGGCTACCCTTTCAGAACAGCAATATAGAAGTGGGTATGCTGAAATGTTAAAGCACGGTCTCATTGCAGATCCTTCCTACTGGAAAAAACTATCTTTTTTTATTCAGGCCCACTCTGATTCACTATTGGAGAGTATTTATCATTCGGTTGGTATAAAAAACGAAGTCGTCAAAAAAGATCCTAAGGAGCAGGGTTGGCGAAAGATTTTGAATTTTGGTCACACACTAGGACATGCTGTCGAGTCTTATGCATTGGAAAGCACTGACCAAAAAACCTGCTTCACGGGAAGCCATCGCGGTTGGAATAATTTTGGAAGCCTATCTTTCTACCATTTTATGTGGAATGCCACTTCAAGAAGCTGAAGAAATAAAAAACTGTTTTTCTTTCCATATTCAGCAAAGAAAATTTCACTTTGGAAGCCCAAGCTAAAATTCTTGAATTATTAATCTTCGACAAAAAGAACACCCATGGTAAGATTAACTTCATGCTTTTAAAAGCCATAGGGAAGCCAGTATTGGATGTTCAAGTTCCAAAAGAACTATTTGAAAGTGCCTTCAAATTTTACCACGATTAGCGATTAGGCAGAATTTCTACTCGCATTGATGTTTCCAAATAAAGATCGGGTGACCATTTTTTCAAGAAAGCGCATTTCCTCATTTTTAAGTCCATTAGCCTTATTTTCTTGAATCTGTTGAAGTGCAAATTGTTGTATTGTTAAAAGGGGTTGTACAATTTCTTCACGTAATTTAATTGAGGCTTTCCCTGCTTTTTCATTTTCCATCAAAGAATCCATACTGTAGAGTTCCAGCACCAACTTCTTCGTTAATAAAAATTCTTCGTGTATCAATGTCCAAAACGCGCCAAACTGTTTGTCTTCTGCCATATATGCAGTCAATTGAAAAAACGATTTGGTCATACTCATCATACTATTGGCAATCAATGTCCGGAAAAACAATGAGTTTTGATAAAGCTGTACAGCACAATCAAATTGGTTGGATGATTTTAATTCTTTCAAAGCTGTACCTACCCCATAAAAGCCAGGTACATTTTGTTTGGATTGACTCCAGCCCCCAACAAATGGGATTGCTCGGAGATCTTCAAAGACCAGAGCATCACTTTTACCTCGCTTGGCTGGTCGTGATCCAATATTTGTTTTAGCATAATTAGGTAAGGTCGTCATTTGTTCCAAATAGGAAACAAATTCTGGGTGTGCTTTAAACTCCTGGTAGGCTTTGTAGCCAGTTTCGGCCAATTGTTGAAGGGTGGAACGGTCAGCATCAGTAAGACTGTTTTGCTCGGGAGAAAACACTTGATTTTCAATTCCAGAACTTAAGAGCTGTTCTAAATTAAATTGACATGAATCTAGTGTTCCAAAATTTGAACTAATCGTCTGACCCTGAACTGTCAATTGAATATCATCGGATTGAATACGACTCCCCATAGAAGCATAAAATTTATGGGTGTTACCACCTCCACGCGCTGGAGGACCACCACGACCATCAAAAAATGCAACCTTCAAATCGAATTCTTTTGAGAGTTCACTGAGTATTTCTTTGGCTTTGTAGATGCTCCAATTGGCCATAAAATAACCGCCATCTTTGGTTCCGTCTGAAAAGCCCAACATAATTGTTTGCTTATTTCCTCTTCGTTTTAAGTGGGAGCGATATTTCGGATTTTTATAAAGCGTACGCATTACGCTTTCAGCAGCTTCTAGATCAGGGATCGTTTCAAAAAGAGGTATAATGTCCACTGATGGTTGCTCCCATTTGCATAGTCTAAAAAAAGCAAAAAGCTGAAGAACATTTTCTACCGATTGACAATTGCTTATGATATAGCGATTGCATCCCTTTTCCCCATTTTTAGCTTGGATAAATTTCATAGCATGAATACTTTCAAGAGTCTGGTAGGCAATGCTGTTTGAGTCAAGTATATTAGTAGGATAATCACCTTGTATTTTCAATAAGGCCTCGTGTCGTTCTTCGACCTGAAGGCTTGAATAGTCTGCCGGATAATTGACGATATGTTTTGCTGCTGCTTTATGCGTTAATAATGTATTGAATACTTCGTTGTGTACTCGTGAGTCTTGTCGGATGTCCAAGCTGGCAAAGTGAAAACCAAACAATTTTATTTTGTTGATCATATCAGCTACCTCAGCTTCGTAGATGCCATTGTGGTCTTGAAGGAGAATATTATATACTTTAGTTAAATCTGATAATAACCCATCGGAGGTGACAACTGGATTTTGTTTGGGATAGAACAGTTCCTCCAAAAGTGAATCTGTTAAACGACTTAAGGTTTCATCCACTCCGTCGAAAGTTATTTTTCTTTTGAGTTTACGAAGATCACGATAGTAATTTCGCAATATCGAAAATCGCAAGGTATGAGCTGTTTTACGAGTAATCTCAGGAGTTACGTAGGGGTTACCATCACGGTCACCTCCCGGCCAAAAGCCAAAATCAAAAATAGAATTTTCAATGGGCTGAATTTCAAAAATATTCTTATCAAGATAATTGTATATCGTGCTTGCTGAATGATAAAATACATTCTCTAAATACCAAATTAGACTCACCGCTTCGTCTAATGGAGAGGGTTTTTTGTTTATTGTAGAATCGAGTTTTTCCAAGCTGCGTTAATAGAATTTTTATCCGACTCAAATCATCTACTTGAATTGCTGATGAGAGTTCATTAATGATTCCCAAAACACTACCAGGATAGAATTGCGTGGGATGTGCGGTAAGGACAATTCGCACACGGAAACGATTTAGGTACTCTATTAATGCTTCTTGCTTTTGTTTGGATGTAGCTTCTTCTTTTATATTCCGAATCGTTCCTCGTCCATGCATATTATTTACATATGCAAATCCAGCATCTTCAATAGCATCAAAGAGAACAACTTGACGCTCTATATATTGAATGAATTGAAACAATAAATCGTTCTGTTCTACGGGCGTTAATTTCGGGAGATATTGAGTAAAGAATTGACCAACGATTTCCTTAGGAGATTTATTTTGTGCGTAGGCTTCCTTACAAAGGGAGGCGAAAAGGGGTAGGTAGAGTCCCGTCTTTTTGATGCTTTTAAAGGGTAAGGTGAGAAAAAGGTTGTTATATATTTGAAATTTTGATAAAACACGCTCATTAAAGCGATCAATCTTGGGGATTCTAGCCATTAAGATTAGTCTAATTCGTTAAAAATATGGTGCATCAAGCGACGTTTATCATTGATGCTTTCTTCCATTGAAATCATTGTTTCTGTTCGCGCAACACCTTCTACATCATCAATGGAAAAGATTATACTTTTGGCATGCGAAGTGTCTCTTGCGCGTACCTTACAGAAGATATTAAATTTCCCAGTAGTAATATGTGCTACAGTCACAAATGGAATAGCTGTAAGTGCATCTAAGACATTTTGAGTTTGATTGGTTTTGTCTAAAAAATTCCAACGTAAGCAATAAAGGAATAGCCGAGCTTGACATAATCAAGATTTAGAGAAGAGCCCTTAATAATGCCGGCTTCTACCATCTTTTTTACCCGCACATGCACGGTACCTGCAGAAATTAGAAGTCCTTTGGAGATATCAGTGAAGGGCACTCTGGTATTTTCAATTAAAATATCTAGGATTTGATGATCAACATCATGAAGTTTTACTGCATTCATTGTTACAAAATTTTATTTTACAAAAGTGCATATAAAATTAATTTTTCGCAACGGAAATGAATATTTGTTGTCAAATTTTCATTGAATTATGATTTTATCCAAAAAATCTACTTCATTACCTTTATAAAACTCGACGAAAATAGGTGTCTTAAGGGTTGGCAGATTGGGATATTCATGGGCGCGTAGGCTCAGGTTTGAACCAAAGCTGTGGAAGGTTGGAATTAATGTAAGATGTCCCTCTCGCAGCTCCTCTTCGTATAGGATAGCAAGTTCTTGATTTTTGAATAGTTGTCCTTTGTAGTCAATACTAACCCCCTTAATTAGAAGATCAACAAAGTCCTTAGAATTTTCTGGGATCAATTCGTAATCATCGATTTTTTTGGACTCAAAATCCCTTGCTGCAATATGGTTTAAACAAGCAAGTAAGGCTTTGTATGTCCATTCTGTGGTTGTATTCCGCCCATAATCTTCTGGATAGTGCCCCGCTTCAAATAAAACCGTTGGGGTACCCATAGACATAAAGCTATCCCCCACACAATTTTTATTAAATGAATCATCGTATCGTCCAATTCCACCCTCTAGACCCTCTAAATCCTCTAGCATAGCAGCAATGAGTTGCATCGCCTTTAAACGTTGTGGGGGACATGACCCATTTGAATCGGTAGCGGGTGCCAAAAAGACAAGGTAGCAGGCTTTCCATTGTAACCGGCAGCATAGACCGAACGCTGTCCGTGTAAATTAAGAGCAAAATGTGGTTTGAATGTTGAGTAAACTTGTTTCAAAAATCGGCTTTCAGGTTGGGTCATAGCAAGCGCATCTCGATTCAGATCAACTCCATTGGCATTGAATCTTTGAAAGCGAATGGCACCATCAGGATTGAGCTGCGGTATGATGTAGAGACTTAGCTCATTTAAAAAAGGAAATTCTTCTCCTTGGCGTATTCGAGAAAGTAAAATAAGAAGTGCGCGTGTGGTTGAGCTTTCATTGCCGTGCATTTGCGACCATAAAAGGACTCTATTAGGCCCTGATCCAAGTTTTAGACTATGAATGGGACGTTTCTCTACACTATGCCCTATAACCGTAAAAGGGAATAAAGCACGATTGTCGTTTACAAAATTATCTATATCTATCGGAGATAAGTATCGTTGCATTTTACAAAAGTAAATCAACAAAAGTTTACATTTATAAACAGTTAAAATTTATTTATGTGAACAAAAAAAGAATAGTTTCAGATACATTGTTTTCAATTGTAAACTTTAATTAATATTATTAATCTAAGGTTCTTTTTATCAGTATTTTATGGAATATAATTAATGAACATATTTAATAGATAACTACCTTTTAATTCTATTATTCGTTTGATATTTTTTGTATATTGAAATTAAAAATAAAAAGGTTTACAATGTTAAACGTTTCCGGTATTGTCGCTAGAATTGAAAGTTTAAGAGAACATGAAGGGCTTAGTGCTGCAGCTTTTGCTCAGAAAATAAATATTCCTCGTTCTTCTCTATCCCATCTTATTTCAGGTAGAAATAAACCCTCACTTGATTTGTTGATTAAAATTACAAGAGAATTACCTGACATCTCATTAGATTACCTGGTCTATGGTACTATGGACACATCCCTACCCCCACCTATCACTCCAAACCCAATTGAAAAGTTGCAATCAACTGTCGAAGATATTCCTTTACCGCCCCAACAGGCCTCTATTTTATTTAATAGAGAACCTGCTGCGCAGGAATTGTCTAACCTCGAAAAGAAAACACCAACTCATGTTCTACTCTTATATGCTGATGGAGCTTTAAGAAATATTCTTCAAATTCTTAGTATTTTCATCCCCATGAAAATACCTCGTGGGTTTTAACTTTATTACTTCTAAGTAGTTGTTATTCTGTAGAACGCAATTGCCTATATTTTCATGAGGGCCGCTTTCGTTTTATAAGTCTAGTGGCGGGCGAAATGCAAGAATCTATTTTTGAGAGAAAAGGAAACATGGAAATCGTAGAATACAAGGGCAAAAAAGACTCTGCAACTATTAGATGGGTCAATGACTGTGAGTGTATTCTCACCAAATTGAATCCAATTAATAATCAAGACAAACGTCCAATCAAATGAAAATATTAAGGACTAAAGATTCTACTTCATACACCTTTGAGTATGCTTTAGTTGGAGACGCAAAGAACAAGCAACGAGGGACAATAGAAAAATCAATTAATATGTCCCTATTAAGAGATTCGTTCCCGATTTCGATCCTAGAGATCCAACTTAATTTGACTTTGGTTATCATTTCCCTCTAACTCAACATCGATGCTTTCAAGAGGTTCAGGAGGCGCTATTTCATAAGGTAAACTTTCGTGCAAGCTAACCTTCTTTATTTTTTTTGCTCCCAATTGATTACCCAAAGCTTTGTATCCTTTAATGCTGATAAACTCTTCGGCATTTAACATAAGTGGATCTGGTACTTCTTTCCCTTTGGGTTTGACATATTCAATACGCAATATAGGACGCCATTCTGAACATACAAATAGAAGACGGCCTCCCTCCTTAATAAAAACATCGACCTTGTCTGGCGTTTCAATCAAAAACCGTTTGAGTAAATACCGTTTTTTTTCTGAATCAAAATAAACCGCCGTCAATGGTTTTTCTGGGATCCATTTTTCTAATAGCAAAGGCGTATTTTCAAAATGTAAGGTTAAATCGGGATTGACCGCTTTGGATTCACCTCTTTCATTAACGACCAAAAGTTTGTCATTTCCGCTAAAAGCACCCACTCTATTACCTCGCTCATCAGTGTTTAATCTCCCTATTGCCGTATCAAACCAAAGATCTCTAGGCTTTAATGTGGATACTCCTTTTTCTTTAAGTTCGATTCTACGGATGCCATATTTAGTCACAATATTACCACGAACTGCACGCCCCTTGACTTGAAGGTCTGCAAAATCCAAATCCCACTTCAGTTTTTTAATATTTCCATTGTTGCGAAGATTGATACTGACAACCTCTGCCTCACCATTGGGGTTTGCTGTGAAATAAAGAATTTCCGAACCTGTTTTGCCTTGCGTTAAATTGTATTTTTTATCCCTAGTAATTCCTGTAACAGCAAAACGCTTGATGAAAGAGGTGCCCTTTTACCATCTCTGTAAATCATATTATATATTGTTCTGCTATCTTTTTCTTAAATACAGATACATGGATAATATCTTTCTCAACAAATACCTTACTATCAACTTTCATCACAATCATGTGACCGTCTTTTGTAAAAGCAATAACATCATCAATATCAGCACAATCACAAACGTATTCATCCTTGCGAAGTGAAGTTCCTATAAAGCCTTCTTCTCGGTTTACATATAACTTTTGATTTCGTACAACAACTTTTTTGGCATCAACATCATCAAATATTTTAATCTCAGTTTTTCGCTCTTTGCCCTTACCATAAGTCTTTTGCAGCCCTTCGAAATAAGCAATAGCATAAGGGATCAAATGATTCAAATGATCTTTCACTCGGGCTATATCATCTTCTAAGGATTCAATTTTTTGTTGGGCTTTGTCAATATCAAATTTGGAAATTCGCTTAATTTTGATTTCGGTCAAACGGATAATATCTTCCTGAACGACGGGTCTTTTAAGGTGATCTGCATGGGGATGAAGTCCTGCTTCAATGGCTTGAAGAACGCCTTCCCAGCTATCCACTTCTTCTATATCACGATAGATTCTATTCTCTATGAAAATGCGTTCTAGTGATGCATAATGCCATTGATTTTCGAGTTCAGATAGTTCAACTTCTAATTCTTTTTTAAGCAGCGATACAGTGTTGTCCGTGGAAATGTTCAACATCTCCGACACGCCAATAAAATGTGGTTTGTTTTCAATGATTATACAACCAAGTGGAGAAACAGAGTTTTCACAAGAAGTAAAAGCGTATAGGGCATCAATGGTTTTATCCGGTGAAATTCCGTTGGGAAGATGAACAAGAATTTCTACATGGGCCGCTGTATTATCTTCAATTTTCCGAATCTTTATTTTACCTTTTTCGTTCGCTTTGACAATGCTATCAATTAGACTGGTGGTGTTGGTGCCAAAGGGAATCTCTGATATAACGAGCGTATTTTTATCTTGTTGCTGAATACGCGCTCGTACCCTTACTTTTCCTCCTCGGTTACCGTCATTGTATTGTTGAACATCCATTATTCCCCCCGTCATAAAATCAGGATAGATTTTAAATGCTTTGCCCTTGAGATGCTGAATGGAGGCTTTGATTAATTCATTGAAGTTGTGCGGAAGAATTTTGGTGGATAAGCCCACAGCAATCCCTTCGGCGCCTTGAGCCAAAAGCAATGGGAACTTGATGGGTAAATTGACAGGCTCCTTTTTACGTCCGTCATAAGACAATTGCCAATCCGTAACTTTTGGACTAAACACAACTGCTAGGGCAAATTTTGACAAGCGGGCTTCAATATACCGTGAGGCAGCAGCACGATCACCAGTGAGTATGTTACCCCAATTCCCTTGCATATCAATTAGCAGTTCCTTTTGTCCTATCTGTACCATTGCATCACTGATACTCGCATCACCGTGAGGATGGTACTGCATGCTATGGCCAACAATATTTGCGACTTTATTGTAACGTCCGTCATCCAAATCTTTCATTGAATGAAGGATTCGTCGCTGAACGGGTTTCAAACCGTCTTCAATGGCTGGAACTGCTCGCTCAAGAATAACATAAGAAGCATAATCCAAAAACCAATCCTCATACATTCCAGACACCCGAATAAGGCTGTCTGTAGCATCATTTGTTGTTGGATTATCAAATTCTGATGGTGTTTCCATAAGATTAAGTTACTGACTTATTCAATGATGATCTCTTCGGCTAAGTCTAGCTCTACTTTCAAGTTTTCAATGATAAATTTTTGACGGTCCATTGTGTTCTTTCCCATATAAAATTCGAGCAATTGTTCAACGGTTGTATTTTTATCTAGCATCACGGGATCCAATCGCATATCTTCCCCAATGAAATATTTAAACTCATCCGGTGAGATCTCGCCCAATCCTTTAAAGCGTGTTATTTCTGGCTTTCCTTTGAGTTGATTAATGGCATCTATCCGTTCTCTTTCAGAATAACAATAAATGGTGTTTTTTTTATTTCGAACACGAAACAAAGGAGTTTGTAGGATGAATAAATGTCCCTCTTTAATCAATTCTGGGAAAAATTGAAGGAAAAAAGTAATCAATAAAAGTCGAATGTGCATGCCGTCAACGTCAGCGTCGGTTGCAATGACAATATTGTTGTATCGCAAATCTTCCAAACTTTCTTCAATGTTTAATGCGGCTTGCAGCAGATTAAATTCTTCGTTTTCATAGACAATTTTCTTCGACATGCCATAGGAATTAAGCGGTTTTCCTCGCAAGCTGAATACGGCCTGAGTATTGACATCTCGTGATTTGGTAATCGAACCACTAGCCGAATCTCCTCGGTAATAAACAATGTGGAGTCTAGGCGACTATCTTTCTTCAAATCACCCAAATGCACGCGACAATCTCGCAATTTTTTGTTGTGCAGGCTTGCCTTCTTGGCCCGTTCACGAGCGAGTTTTCGAATCCCAGATAATTCTTTTCGTTCTTTTTCTGCTTGAATGATTTTTCGCTGAATGGCATCAGCTGTAGAGGGATTCTTATGCAAAAAATTATCTAGTTGCTTCGCCATGAAATCATTGATGTAGGTTCGAACCGTAGGAAGGTCCCCACCCATATCTGTAGATCCCAATTTGGTTTTAGTTTGTGATTCAAAAACGGGCTCCATTACCTTAATACTCAGGGCAGCGATGATTGATTTTCTGATATCAGAGGCTTCATAGTTTTTCCCAAAGTGTTCTCGGATTGTTTTCACTACAGATTCGCGAAATGCAGCTTGGTGTGTCCCCCCTGAGTGGTGTTTTGTCCATTAACAAATGAATGGTATTCTTCACTGTATTGACTCTTACTGTGTGTTAGAGCTACTTCAATGTCTTCTCCCCGAAGGTGAATGATAGGATAGAGTAAATCCAATTCATTAATTTGATCCTGCAGTAAATCTTTCAATCCATTTTCAGATTGAAAGCGTATTCCATTAAGTTCAATGGTTAGTCCTGGGTTTAGATACACATAGTTTTTCAACATGCGTTCTACATATTCCAATCGGAATTTGTAGTTTTTAAAAATTTCAGCATCAGGTATAAACTGAACTAGAGTCCCCCTACGCTTGGCGCTTTTAACCAATTCTGTTTCATCTTTGAGTTCCCCATAGGAGAAAGAAGCGGTTTTGCTTTGTTGTTCGCGAAAAGAAGCTACAGTAAATGTGGACGAAAGTGCATTTACTGCTTTGGTCCCTACACCATTTAGACCTACAGATTTCTTGAATGCCCGACTGTCGTATTTTCCTCCTGTATTCATTTTTGAAACTACATCGACAACTTTTCCTAATGGAATCCCTCTTCCATAATCTCGGACTTGAACCTGACTGTCTTCGATTTTAATTTCAATAGTCTTGCCAGCTCCCATAACAAACTCGTCAATACAATTGTCCAAAATTTCTTTAAGAGGATGTAAATGCCATCGTCAGGTGAAGACCCATCACCCAGTTTACCAATATACATACCGGGTCTCATTCGAATGTGTTCCTTCCAGTCGAGAGAACGAATATTGTCTTCGGTGTAATTGATGGGTTGAGCCATAAGTGCCCACTAAGTTAAAATATCACCAGTAGGCGCAACAGTCGAATGCGGCTAAAAAATTAACAAAATTGATCGGTGGTTGTTGAGAAGTTTTTGGGGTGTTGTCTATACGTTGAAACGAAAGTGCATAACGTCGCCATTGGTCACGATATAGTCTTTACCCTCAATGCGCATCTTTCCAGCTTCTTTTACCTTGATTTCCGATTCTAAACTGTCGTAGTCAGAATAGCTTATTACTTCTGCCCGGATAAACCCTTTTTCAAAATCGGTGTGAATCACGCCGGCAGCTTGTGGAGCGGAAGCACCAACGGGAATAGTCCAGGCGCGAACTTCTTTTTCACCAGCAGTAAAATAAGTCTGTTGATTTAATAATTTGTAGGCCGAACGAATCAACTTAGCGGCTCCGGGTTCCTCCAAACCTAAATCTTCTAAAAACAACTGACGTTCTTCATAAGATTCCAATTCATTAATATCGGCTTCGATACTAACCGCAAGGACAAGGTATTCAGTGCCTTCGCTAGCAACTTCAGCTTGCACCTTTTCCACCCATGCGTTGCCTGTAACGGCTGCACTCTCATCTACATTACATACATAAAGTACTGGTTTATCTGTCAGGAGCTGAAGGGGTTTTACAAATGCCATTCGATCGTCTTTAGTCAATGCAATTGAACGAATATTTTGTGCTTGTTCAAGACCCTGCTTAATTTGATCCAAGACGGTTAATTCCTTTATGGCTTCTTTATTACCTGTTCGTGCGGCTCGATTGACTTTCTCCCTTTTTTTTTCTATAGTTTCTAAATCCATTAACTGCAATTCAAAATCAATTATTTCTTTGTCGCGAAGGGGATCAACTGATCCTTCGACATGAACAATATTATCGTTATCAAAACAACGCAACACATGAATAATAGCGTCTGTTTCACGAATGTTCCCTAAGAATTGGTTTCCAAGACCCTCGCCTTTACTTGCTCCTTTGACAAGACCCGCAATATCAACGATCTCTACAGTTGCTGGGATAACTTTTTGAGGGTTAACCAGAGAAGCCAATCGGTCAAGCCTAGGATCAGGTACATTAACGATTCCAATATTAGGCTCTATGGTACAAAATGGAAAGTTTGCGCTTTGCGCTTTGGCATTGGACAAACAATTAAATAAGGTGGATTTCCCAACATTAGGAAGACCTACGATCCCAGCTTTCATACTATTAAGTTCTTATTGATGTAGAAATCGTTGTCTGGACAGCAGTACCTCATCTGATTCGACATGTTCCTCATCTGGAACGCAACAATCTACTGGGCAAACCGCTGCACATTGGGGTTCGTCATGAAATCCTTTACATTCTGTACATTTATCAGGAACGATATAATAATATTCATCCGATACAGGTTCCATTACAGTTGCTGCTTCTGCTTTTTTGCCATTGGGCAAAACAAAAGCTCCTGAAAGAGAAGTGCCGTCTTGAAAACGCCATTCTTCTGCTCCTTCATAAATGGCAGTGTTTGGGCATTCTGGCTCACAAGCGCCGCAGTTGATACATTCGTCTGTGATTATAATCGCCATGGGGTATTCTTTTTCATTATTTTTGTCAAAAATAGGTTAAAATTTAGAGCGCCCATAACATTTTTTTTTTGAATCCAAACGTATCCACTTTTGTTGCCCTAGGAAAAAACTTTCCGAATATGTAGATTCTGAGGGTAAGAATCCTGAGTTTGAATCTTTTCTAGACAAGGTAAACCAATCGAATGGTTGGTTTGATCCTCAACAAGTTAAATCCGCTATTCGGAGTTGGAGCCTGGCTTTGTCTCGGCCAAATGTTGAGCGTTGGCTACAGAATGTCTCTTTTACAATCACATCTCCAAAAGCCATAGGATTAATTGTTGCTGGAAATATCCCTGTTGGTTGGGATGCATGACTTGCTATGCTTGTGGGCCAGCCCACATCATGCTCGAATTAAATGCGCTGCAAAAGATCCACTTCTCCTCCCATGGATAGTGAGCGAATTGGAAAGTATAAGCCCATCCGATCAAGGTCGTATTCAATTCGTTGAGGGGGCATTGAAAGACTACGAAGCAGTTGTTGCCACTGGAAGTAATAATTCTGCTCGTTATTTTGAATCCTATTTTAGTAAGGTCCCTCATTTAATTCGAAAAATAGAAACGGTATTGCCGTATTGGACGGTACTGAAACCAAAGAGCAATTGGAAGCCTTGGGAGACGACATTCTTCGCTATTACGGACTCGGATGTCGAAGTGTTTCAAAAATTTATCTGCCCGAAGGGTATAATTTGGATTTAGTTTTTGGTGGGCTTTATCCACATCGTAGTGTAATGGAGGCACAAAAATATGCTAACAATTACGATTATAATAAAGCCGTTTATTTGATGAGTGAGTATAAATTTCTAGAAAATGGTTTTATCTTATTAAGAGAATCCAAAGACTGGGCCGCCCCGATTGCTTGTCTCAACTATACTTTTTATAAGCATTTGGATGACGTAAAGCATTAGCAACCCATTCCAATTCGATTCAATGCATTGTTAGCCATTGTGATGTTGCCACTGCCTTTCGTTTGGACTTGCCCAAGAACCTCAATTGTGGGACTATGCTGATGGAGTCAATACCCTATCTTTTTTATCACAACTCTAAATCTCCGTCGTTATATACAATTGAATTGGGAATAAGTGATGGTAATGTTGACAAAAATGAATAAAAAATCTCTTGGTATGGGGATGATTTCATATAAGTTTTGATCTTTGCAAGCAGAAATTAATGCTATGAAAAAACACAATTTCAGCGCTGGTCCTGCCGTTCTCCCTCAAGAGGTATTGCAACAAGCAGCAGAGGCAGTCAAAGAGCTAGACGGATCCGGTCTTTCTCTTATTGAAATCTCGCACCGAAGTAAAGCTTTTGTTGAGATAATGGAAGAGGCATGTGCCTTGGCTCTTGAGCTTTCAGGTTTACAAAACACCTCCTATAAAGCACTTTTTCTCCAAGGAGGAGCTAGTTCACAATTTTTAATGGCTGCCTATAATTTAATGGAAACAAGAGCTGGATATATCAATACAGGTTCTTGGTCTGATAAAGCCATAAAAGAGGCGAAGTTATTTGGTAAAGTTGTAGAAATGGCCTCCTCAAAATCGGCTAATTTCAACTATATCCCCAAAGAATTAAATGCCATTGGCGATTTGGACTATATTCATTTGACGACCAACAACACTATTTTCGGGACTCAGTTTCACAACATTCCCATATTATCTCCCCCTGGTAGCAGACATGAGTTCCGACCTCTTCTCAAGGCCCTTAGATTATTCTAGATTTGGTCTTTTTTATGCGGGGGCTCAAAAAAATCTCGGCCCAGCTGGAACGACACTCATAATTGTTGATATTAATTTGCTCGGAAAAGTAACTCGATCAGTCCCATCTATGATGGATTATTCCTTGCAGATCGCAAAAGACAGTATGTTCAACACGCCACCTGTATTTCCTATATATACTTCCCTGCTCAATATGCGTTGGATAGTGAAACAAGGGGGTTGGAGGCAGTTGGAAAAGCCAATGCAGCAAAAGCAAAGCTTTTGTATGATGAAATAGATCGCAATGCCGCTTTTGAAGGGTTTGCAGCCGTGGAAGATCGCAGCATCATGAATGCGACCTTTAACCTTACCGATGAAGACACTGCCGCTTCCTTTGATGCCCTTTGGAATGCTGCTGGTATCAGCGGACTCAAAGGGCATCGTTCTGTTGGTGGGTATCGTGCTTCTATGTACAACGCACTTCCCATAGAAAGTGTTGAATTGCTTGTTGAAGTAATGAAAGAATTTGAACGCACTAAATAAAAAGTCTAATGAAAATACTTGCTAACGATGGAATTTCTAATTCTGGACTTGAGGCTTTAGAAGCCGCAGGATTCACTGTTGAAACGACTAACGTGGCCCAAGAACAATTGATTAATTACCTCAATGAAAATGAGATTTGTGTTCTTTTGGTGCGTTCAGCCACCACTGCCCGAAAGGAACTAATTGACGCATGCCCCAACCTTAAAATTATTGGTCGTGGGGGTGTTGGGATGGACAATATTGACGTAGAATATGCTCGGAATAAAGGAATTGATGTTATTAATACTCCAGCTGCTTCTTCAGCATCAGTTGCCGAGCTTGTTTTTGCCCATTTATATGGAGGGGTTCGATTTCTATACGATGCCAACAGGAATATGCCTTTGGAAGGCGAATCCAACTTCAAGGGGCTAAAAAAGGCTTATGCAAAAGGCCAAGAACTTCGCGGGAAAACTTTGGGGATTATTGGCTTTGGAAGAATTGGTCAAGAAGTAGCTAAAATTGCTTTAGGGGTAGGTATGAGGGTAATAGCTACTGATAAGTTCACAGATGAAGCAGAAGTATCAATTTCTCTATTTAATGGAGAGCGCCTCTCAGTGACAATCCCAACAATAGCAATGGATGATCTACTTCAACAATCTGACTTTGTCAGTTTACATGTCCCCGCTCAAAAAGAATACGTTATCGATCGTCCTCAATTGGAAAAAATTAAATCAGGAGCAGCACTCATCAATGCTGCCCGTGGCGGTGTAATTAATGAGGTTGCACTTGTTGAAGCACTAGACAATGAAAAACTCACTTTTTGCTGCTTTGGATACATTTGAAAACGAACCCAAACCAGAAATCAAATTATTGATGCATCCCAAAATTTCACTCACCCCCCATATAGGAGCAGCTACACTTGAAGCACAGGACAGAATTGGAGAAGAATTAGCCGACCAAATTATTCGTATACTCAATCCTAAGGCCATGCTGGAAAGTCTAAAAAAACGCTGGGGTATTGATTCCAATTTCCAGCTTTTTGTCATCTTTATTGTATTTGGTACTACTGGTTCCATGAGTGTCAAACTTGGACTACCTGTCCTCGAATATTTTGACGTAACAAAAGATCGGTTTGGATCTGGAGTCTATTTAATACTTCGGATACTGCTAATTTTTCCACTTTATCAAGTACTGCTATTATTCTTTGAGCTCTTTTTTTCAATTCAAATTTTTCTGGAAATTTGAAAAGAAAATGCTTCAAAAAATGAGACTCTATCCAAAGTCAAAAAACACTAAGTGAGTGAGGAAGAAACCAACTTCAAAAACTCATTTCTAGTATCGGTATCTTTGAATGAACCTCGGAATCCAGAAGTGGTTGTGGTAGAATTTTGTTTTTGCACCCCTCGCATCATCATACACATATGAGAAGCTTCTATCACTACTGCAACGCCATCGGGTTTCAGTGTGTCATTAATACAATCTAGGATTTGTTCTGTTAGGCGTTCTTGGACTTGTAACCGCCTTGAAAAACATCAACTACACGAGGTATCTTACTCAACCCTACAATATGCCCATTGGGTATATAAGCGATATGAGCTTTCCCAAAGAAAGGTAACAAATGATGTTCACACAATGAATATAATTCAATGTCCTTAACAATGACCATCTCGTTATAATCCTCTTTAAACATTGCACTTTGTAATATTTGCCGAGGGTCCATTTCATAGCCTTCGGTTAAAAATTTCATAGCTTTAGAAGCTCGCTCTGGAGTTTTTAGAAGGCCTTCTCTCATAGCATTTTCCCTAACAAATCAAGAATACGGGTGTAGTTTTCACTGATGGCTTCAGTAATAGGAAGCGTGTCAATATTAAAATTCTCATTCATTTTAAATGTGCTTTATAAGTTTCAATAAATTTATTAATTTTTGGTTCTATAACAGCTTGACAATAAGGTTGTTCTCTATTATTATTAAAGTAATTATTATGCTCCTTCTCTGCAGTATAGAATGGCATTTCGGCATTAATTTCAGTAACTATAGGAGCATCAAATATACTTTGCTGAGTCAATTCTGTTATAACTTGATCAAAGATTTTCCTTTGATTTTCGGAAGTATAAAAAAAGAGCTGATCGGTATTGGGTACCAACATCTGCTCCTTGTCGGTTTAACGTGGTTGGGTTGTGTGTAGAAAAAAAAATAGCTACTAATAAGTTGAAGGACACCAAAGTCTGGTCATAAACGACGCGAACGGCCTCGGCATGACCAGTTCGACCAGAACAAACTTCTCGATAGGAAGGGTTTTTTATGGAACCACCAATATACCCAGAGATCACTTCTTCGACTCCCCTTAATATTTTGATAAATAGCTTCGGTACACCAGAAGCAACCTCCGGCAAAATACGCTACCTTTTTTCAATGCAATAATATAAATGTTCAACAAATATATATATTATATTAAACAGATTTGGATTTTGTTTTACTTATTGATTAATTAAATTCAATTTAGGGCTTATAAAATAAACAAAAGTCTATTTTTAGAATATAAGAAGTGTTGAATTTTTTGCTGTATTTTTGGGTATGCAATATATTATTGAGGCCCAATTTTTATGTAAAAAATACAATGATCTGGAGGTGCTGAAAGATGTCAATCTTAAAATACAGAATAAAGAAATTGTTGCTATTGTTGGGCCTTCAGGAGCAGGTAAAAGCACTTTATTACACCTTCTGGGTACTTTAGATTCACCGAGTCCCCACCCTAATCAACAACTCTATACTTGGAGAAGACATTCAATCCATGTCCCAACGAAGCTTAGCTCATTTTAGAAATCATCAGTTGGGTTTTATTTTTCAATTTCATGAGCTTTTACCCGAATTTACTGCTTTGGAAAATGTGTGTTTACCCGCTTGGATTGGAAAAAGAAAAACGAGAAACGGAATTACGTGCCCACTCGCTTTTGGAAAAATTAGGAGTTGGTAATCGAAGCCATCACAAACCCAATGAATTGTCTGGCGGGGAACAACAACGAGTTGTAGTTGCCCGTGCATTAATCAATGCACCCAAAATCATATTCGCCGATGAGCCAAGTGGCAACCTTGATAGCGAAAATGCATCCCAACTACACAAGCTTTTTTTTGAATTGCGAGAAGAGCTAAATTGTGCATTTGTTATTGTCACTCATAATCCAAAACTAGCCAATCAAAGCGATCGTAAAATAAGTATAGAGGATGGACAGATAGTTTCATGAATCCAATCGATTTAAAATCATTTTTGGATGAAAAAGCTGCACTTTACGAGCATCCACGCTTTATTGATTCTGATCCCATTCAAATTCCCCATCAATTCACCCTGCAACAAGATATAGAGATAGCAGCTTTCCTAACCGCAACAATCGCATGGGGCAATCGAAAATCCATCCTCAGTAGTGCCCAAAAAATGATGCAATTGATGGGAAACACACCCTATTCTTTTGTGATGAATTATGAAGGAGAAGAATTACCTTCTTTCGCACATCGCACCTTCAATAGCCATGATTTGGCTTTTCTTAGTTTGGGCCTTAAAAAACTGTATCATCAGTATGAAAACATGAATACCTTCTTTAAAAGCAAAGAAAAAACAACAGTTGCTTATAAAATTGATGCCTTTCGTGCATTTATGCTTCAGGTTCCTCATGAAAAAGAAGTGAAAAACACCTTTCAAATCCAAATAAAGGATCAGCTGCAAAGCGATTGAATATGTTTTTTCGTTGGATGGTTCGCAGCGCAAAAGCTGGAGTTGATTTTGGTTTATGGACCGCCATAAAACCCAAGGAACTTCTATTCCACTAGACGTTCACACAGGAAATGTAGCGCGAAAACTCGGTTTATTAAAGCGTAAACAAAGTGATCGAAAAGCTCTTGAAATGTTGGATGCACAATTGCGTATTATGGACCCCAAAGATCCCGTTAAGTATGACTTTGCACTCTTCGGGCTTGGAGTCTTTGAAAAATTCTAAATGAGAGAATCTATTAGCAGCGGAATCTTTATTATTTTTGTGGGCCGACCGATGGCAACCCTGTATGCGCATACTTATAAAAAATGCCACGCTTATAGATCCTTCTCATCCCTCCCATGGAGAGATACTTTCCTTTATAGTCGATGAAGGGGTAATTAGCGACATTGGGACTAAGATCACTAAAGCCGATCGAATTATCGAAGCTGAAAACCTGCACTTCTCCCCTGGCTGGTTCGACCCTTAGTGAGTTTTGGTGAGCCCGGTTATGAAGAACGTGAAACCCTAAAAAACGGACTTTTTACTGCTGCTAGTAGTGGTTTTACGCATATTGGATTACTACCCAATGTATTTCCTGTAGCAGACTCTCAAAGTGGGATCGTACATCAGATTTCAAAATCTCGAGGAGCTGTTACCAGTCTGCATCCCTTGGGTTCACTTACTGAAGGAAGTCTGGGAAAAAACATAGCAGAATTATTCAATATGCAGCAAGTGGGAGCCATTGCATTTTACGATGCTTATCACTCCTTAGACAACCCCCAATTACTCAAAAATTGCTTTAGAATACAGCCAGTCTTTTAATGGTTTATTACTCTCACATCCTTCACAAGACTTGCTTCAAGCCAATGGTGTGATGCACGAGGGGATTACAAGTACTGAACTTGGACTGAGTGGGATTCCAAGTATTGCAGAGAGTATTCAAATCAACAGAGACCTTGAAATTCTAGAAAATAGTGGCGGACATCTCCATATCCCCTTCGTTTCAACTTCGTCTGGTGTTGCCCATATTCGTAGAGCCAAGAAAAAAGGACTTGCAGTGAGTTGCTCTGTGGGTCTCCCCCCTTTGTTTTTTGATGACAAAGCACTGGTAGATTATGACACTAACTTAAAACTATTTCCTCCCCTCCGAACACAGGAAGATAAAAATGCATTACGAGAGGGTTTGTTGGACGGAACAATTGACCTAGTAACTAGCATGCATTACCCAATGAATCTGGAAAATAAAGATTTGGAGTTTGCCTTGGCACAACCTGGATCCATTGGCCTAGAAGCCTGTTTTGGAATTTTGTGTTCCCTTTTTCCATTAGAACAAGCCATTAAGTTTTTAACACGTGGCAAATCTCTTTTTCCATTCCACAAAATTCAATTGCAGAAGGGCAAAAGGCTGATATTACTTTTTTCAATCCCAATCAACGATTTACTTTGACCAAATCAGACTTAACTTCCACTTCCAAAAATTGTGCTTTTGTGGGACACCAATTGAATGGAAAGGTCTTGGGTTGTTTTCATTACAATAAGCTGCAATGGATTGCCGATACCCTCGTCTGCTTTTCTTTTAGAACACCTTTATCGTCCAGCAACTGCTTCAGAAAAGCCGCCCGCTGTCCTTTTTTATTGCATGGCTATGGAAGCAATAAAGAAGATCTGTTCTCATTTGCTAGCTATCTGCCTACTCAATTTGCCGTTATAGCTTTAAATGCTGCGATAGCGCTCCCTTTTGGAGGCTATGCATGGTATGATTTGCAATTTACAACAAACATGGAGCGATTGAGTAATTATGAGCAAGCCAACGAAAGTTTGAATCAAATTCAGCAAAACATCATTCATTTTTGTAATCATTATCAATTGGATTCTCAACGAGTAAGTTGTTTGGGATTCAGTCAAGGGGCTGAGCTTTGCTGGGCATTGGGATTGGATCAACCCAATTTGGTTCATCAAACACTGGGATTAAGTGGCGTAATTGACCCAGAATTACTAAAAAACCCATTAGCACTTATCGCAACATCATCGCTTTTGCTTCTCACGGCAAAGAAGACGCAACTATTCCAATTCATTATGCAAGAGAAACTGTGGGACTCTTAGCCGACAATAACCCTGAGGTGCTTTTCAAAGAATATCCTGTGGGACACACTATTGCACAAGATAACTTTAGTGATTTAATCCGCTGGCTAGTCCGATAAGGGGTAGAGAAAAGATTCCTTGACTTCAAAACGGAAACGGCCTATTTTATCCTTGGTGTAAAGCATCAGCATTTCTCCCAAAAAACTACCATCAGTGAAATCTGAAATAACCCATTTATGATTTAACACTTTAACTTTATTAATTAAATACCCGCCCTCTCCCATGGGAGCAAAAGGGATTAATTTTTTATTATTAGGCAAAATGTTAGTTTCATAAATGGCATCCATCAATTGATTCTCACGCTCTATCAAGTCTTCGCCCTGAAAAAAAATTTGGGCCCCTTCATTTTGAATCAATGAAAAATACACTTCTTCGTCAATACGATCTTGCAGTATCCGAATAGTGTCCTGGAAGTTGTTTTCTTTGCAACATTTCCTCTTGCCAATCTGATTCTAGATTGGTCAAAATTTTATTAGAATTCACAACATGGAATAATAAAATCAAGACGGTGAAGACAAAGAGGTAGGCGAAAATGTGTTTTTTCATATCATTCTGATTCTATTTGAAGATTGTCATAAGCAAGAAATACGTTTCCTGGCAACTGTTCAGAGACATTTTCATGAAACCCTAGAAGATGGCTAATATGGGTGAAATAGGCTCGTTTGGGTTGGATTTCAGCGACTAGCTGCAATGCTTCCTCAAGATTCAGATGCATTGGGTGAGGATCAATTCTAAGGGCATTAAGCACCAAAACGTCTAAACCCTTTAGTTTTTTTCTTTCTTCAAGAGCAATGGTTTTTACATCAGTCAAATAGGCAAAATTATCTACACGATAGCCCAAAACTGGCCACTGGTTATGCATTACTTCAATTGGGGTAACGGTTTTTCCACCCAAGTCAAAACTAGTTGTTTTGTCTACTGTATTCAAAACTACGTTAGGCGCTCCGGGGTATTTATTCTCGGTCTCGAAAATATAGGCAAACCGTTGCTTAAGGGCCATTTGAACTCGGAGATCGGCATAGAGGGACATTGCACCTTGTCGAAAGTAAAATGGCCGAATATCGTCGAGTCCAGCCGTATGGTCTGCATGTTCATGTGTAAATAAGAGCCCATCTAACCTAGGGATTGGATTGGATAGAAGTTGTTGTCGAAAATCGGGACCACAATCAATTACATAATATTGCCGAGCCCACTCCAAAAGAACCGAAACTCGCAAACGTTTGTCTCTAGGATCATCACTTAAACAGACGGGATGCTTACTCCCTATGATGGGAATACCCTGGGAAGTACCTGTTCCTAAGAAAGTTATTTTCAGCATGTGAAAGTCAAAGATAAATATTTGTCCCTAGATAAAGAATGTGTAATTTTGAGAGTGAATCGTTTAACCTATGAGTCCATCCTTACCTGGTGATCAAACCTTTGAAAACCGACCCTCTATTGAAGCCAAGGCGCTTCGTATTAATCTCAATCAACACATTTACGGAACTTTTGCAGAAATAGGTGCTGGCCAAGAAGTTGCTCGCCATTTCTTTCGTGTTGGAGGAGCATCTGGAACCATCGCTAAGACAATTTCAGCCTATGACAAAAACTTTAGTGATACTATCTACGGTGAAGAAGAAGACGGACGTTATGTGACCGAAGCCCGTTTGGGTAAAATGCTCGATCATGAAATGCAATTATTGGAAAGTCGAATCCCCAAAGAAGACCATCCTGACAAAATGTTTTTTACCCTAGCTAATACCGTTGCAACCATAGACTTTGCTAAAAAATTTAAAGGACATGGATGGATGGGAATTCGTTTTCAAACGGCACCCCATAAACCCTACAATGAAATCACATTGCATGTACGCTTTCATCAAGCCGAAGCCCGATTACAGCAAGAGGTGCTAGGGTTCATGGGAGTCAATTTGGTTTATGGTGCTTTTTATAAGCATAAAGAGCCTAAAAGGCTCTTGCGGTATTTGTATGACTACATCGACGATGATGCCATCGAAATTGACACCATCAATTTTAATGGCCCTTTATTTAAAAATGTTGACAACCGATTAATGAGCCTTCAATTGGTGAAAAACGGAATGACAGAGGCTGTTATGTTCGACTCCTCTGGAAATAATATCCTCCCGGCTCGGATTCTATATAAAAAAAATATTCTCGCTTTACGAGGAAGTTTTCGTCCCGTTACCAAAGTCAATATTGACATGTTCGAAAAGTCATATGATATATTTGTCAAGGAGGCTAATGTAGAGGAAGATAAAACCGTAGTAATTTTCGAAATAACGCTCTCCAACCTCATGGCACAAGGTGAAATCGATGAGCAAGACTTTATGGACAGAGCTCAATTACTCTGTTCTTTGGGACATATTGTAATGATCTCTGACTTTCAGGAATACTATCGTTTGGTTGATTATTTCGCCGCCTACACCAAAAAACAAATGGCCCTGTCTATTGGAGTCAATAACTTTATCGAAATCTTTAAAGAGGATTACTACAGTGACCTAAGTGGAGGAATACTCGAAGCCTTTGGTAAAATGTTTTACAACAACCTTAAGGTATACCTTTATCCGGCTAAAAATTCAGAAAGTGATTCAGTGATCAACAGTAACAATCTTCGCTTGCATCCCCGCATGAAAGATTTCTATAAATTCTTCAAATACAACGGGAAAATCGTTGATGTCTTCGATTATGAAGAGGAATACCTTCGTATTTTTTCCCGCGACATACTCTCTCAAATAAAAGAGGGCAAAAGCGGCTGGGAAAATCAATTACCCGAAGGGATTTCAGAAATGATTATCAAAAATCAAATGTTTGGGTACAAAAAATAAATCCCAAAATTGCGTTCATATCCTCAATGGAGATGCCCTCTTGGAGCAATTCCCCAGAGATTTAAAAGGAGCTTCTATTGTTTTTCGTGAATGTTTGGTAGACGGTCCTGTAACTGGAAATTCACTAAAAGAACTATACCAAAAGCGTTCCGCTTTTTTTGCTCAAACATATCAGGTCTGTACCCCAATTGAATATGAGGAACGCATTGTATCAGAATTTAAAAAAGGTTCAAAAAATACCGAATGGATCGGAAATCAATCTATGGTTTGAAGACGATTTATTTTGCCAGGTTAATTGTTGGTTTGTATGTTATCTTATTAGGGATCTGAAAGATTGCGATCTATACCTTGTTCGCCCTAACAATCAATCGCCCTATGCTTTTTCTTTCTATACGGAAACTGAATTGACCGAACTTTATCTGCAGCGACAGGTGCTCCTTGCTCCCACTATTTTGGCACCACTTTGGCAAGCTTATGCAACAGGAGCCGTCAAACAGCTAACTTTACTCTCACAGCAGCTTCCTAGTGGTTATTCACATGTCAAAAAAGCAGTCTCCGCACACCTTTCAAGAATTCCTAAAGAAAACATATTAGGAAAACCTATCGAAGTCCTAAAAAAAATTATTGAAAATAACGATACAGAATCCTCTGAACTTATCTATCAAGAATTTCAAAAACAGCTCCCTATCTATGGTTTTGGTGATTTACAAATCAAACACCTATTGATGAAATTTCTATCAAAGAATTAATTGTTTATATACCTATATCCAGATTAGGCCTCCAAAATTTGAGCAGCGTGTTCTTTGGTCTTTACTTTATCGATAACACGAGTGCAAACTCCTTCCTCATCGAAAAGAAATGTTTTTCGATGAATACCATCGTATTCCCTTCCTTGGAATTTTTTAGGACCCCAGACTCCAAATGCTTCGATAACACCTTTATCTTCATCTGCCAATAAGGGAAAGGGGAAATCAAATTTATCAGAAAAACTTTTTTGCCGTTTTATGCTATCGGCGCTCACACCCAATAAGGCATAGCCGGCTGCTTGTAGCTTAGTGTAATGATCGCGAAGATCACAAGCTTCAATGTACAACCAGGAGTATTGGCCTTGGGATAGAAGAATATAACTAATTTTTGATTGACATAGTCGGTATGCCTAATGGTGTTTCCATATTGATCTTCAACTGAAAAAAATGGAAGGGAATCCCCTACTTGTAAAGTATTCATTGCAATTTATTTTCTTTGTTATAAACAAATGTACACAATGCTGAAGAAAGATAAAGTCAAATATATTATTCAAACTTTAAAGGAACTGTATCCTACTATCCCGATCCCGTTAGATCATACTGACCCCTATACCTTACTGATAGCCGTTTTACTTTCTGCACAGAGTACAGATGTGAGAGTTAATCAAATTACACCGCTTCTATTCGCGAGAGCTCATACTCCGGAAGATATGATAAAGCTAACAGTAGAAGAAATTCGAGATATTATTCGTCCTGTTGGATTATCTCCGATGAAATCGAGGGGAATTCATGGCTTGTCACAAATCTTACTCGAAAAATATGATGGCAAAGTTCCAAAAACCTACGAAGCCCTAGAAGCCCTGCCGGCCGTTGGACACAAAACTGCTGCTGTAGTCCTTTCACAAGCCTATGGAATTCCTGCATTTCCGGTAGACACGCACATTCATCGACTCCTTTATCGATGGGGTTTATCCAATGGCAAAAACGTGGTTCAAACCGAACGAGATGCTAAACGATTGTTTCCAAAGGATAAATGGAATGAACTGCATTTGCAAATCATATGGTATGGAAGGGAATATTGTCCTGCAAGGAGTTGGGACATCAGAAAAGATACCATAACTTTAAAAGTTGGGCGACGTCCAGTAGTAAGAAAAGCCCTAAAAAAAATTAATTCTTAAGTGAATCAAGTCTGTTTTTCTCGGAAGTCCTTTGTTCCTCATATGCTTTTGAAAAAGCCATAATACGCTTAATAACTAAATCCCTAGGTGCAATCGGACAAATACTTTTTTTGAAATTATTTGCTGAGTAATCTTTTTCCATTCATTTCTATTTCTATTAAGAACGTCGGAAATAGTTATTTAGTATTTGTTATGACAGAATTATTTTATTTTCATCAATTAATTTTCGCAAATTTATGATGGCATATCGCATACGTCCCAAAGCGGTATTGATGCTAACACCTGTTGTTTCAGCTATTTCTTTAAAACTCATTTCACGATACACACGCATCATTAGTACCTCACGTTGGTCCTCGGGAAGCTCTAAAATCAATTTTTGTAGGTCGTTCACAATTTGATCCGTAATCATGGCGTCTTCCGCGTTAATGGCTCCATCAGTAATGAATTGGAAGATGTCGAAATCATCGCTGTTTTCAAACTTGGGAATACGATTGTTTTTTCGAAAATGATCTATAACGAGGTTATGTGCAATGCGCATAACCCAAGGAAGGAATTTTCCTTCTTCATTATATTGCCCATTTTTCAGGGTTTTTATCACTTTAATGAAAGTATCTTGGAAAATATCTTCTGTAGTATCACGATCGTGAACCTTGGAGTAAATAAAATTGAAAATACGAAGTTGGTGGCGATTGATTAACTTTTCCAAGGCCCATTCGTTTCCATCTAAATAGTCGGATACGAGTTGAGCGTCTTCAACGTAGGGGGTATGAGTCTTTGGCATAACAAAATACTTTTTGCGCATGGAGCGCTTGTGAAACAGTCGTTTTTTAAAAGTATTCTTGTTGTATAGGCATTATTTTTGTGCAATATACTATATTTTTTTATTTCTAAAAAATTTGCCAGCCCACAGTATATCGTAATTTTGCAACTTTGGTGCTATGAAAAAAATACAAGAACTCGATCCCAAAAATACATCATTATTCAAGGAGCGCAATTGCACAACTTGAAAAATATTTCAGTAGCACTCCCCCGTAATCAATTAATTGTCATCACAGGCTTGTCGGGTTCGGGAAAATCGTCCCTAGCATTTGATACCCTTTACGCTGAAGGACAGCGTCGTTATGTCGAAAGTTTGTCTTCCTATGCCCGTCAATTTATGGGCCGTTTGAACAAACCCAAAGTAGATCAAATACGCGGCATTGCTCCTGCTATTGCCGTTGAACAAAAAGTAGCAACTGCTAATCCCAAATCAACTGTCGGAACCCGAACAGAAATCTATGATTATTTGAAGTTGTTGTTTTCCCGTGTGGGAGTAACCTACTCCCCTATTTCAAATGAAAAGGTTAAAAAGGATACTGTTTCCGATGTCATTGATGCTGTCAAAGGTTTCAAAGCAGGACAAAAATTACTCCTGCTATCTCCCATACTAAATAATCCTAACAGAACTAAAGAAGAGGTTTTTAAAATCATAAAACAGCAAGGGTTTTCTAGAATATACTCAGACGAAAAAATGCTTCGTTTAGACCAATTGGAAAAAGCTCCTACTGTTCCTTTTGAACTTGTAGTTGATCGAATCGTAGTTCGTCACGAAGAGGATTTTTACCAGCGTCTGTCTGATGCTGTGGAATTGGCCTTTTACGAAGGTAAAGGACAATGCCGTTTACTGTCTTTAGAAGACCCTACATCAATAGTTTTTTCGAATGCTTTTGAGCGTGACGGCATAAAGTTTCTTACTCCTGGAGTACATCTATTCAGTTTCAACAACCCCCATGGAGCCTGCCCAAATTGTGAAGGATTTGGAAATTTAATGGGAATTGACCCCGAATTGGTAGTACCAGATACGAGTTTGTCTGTATACGATCATGCAATAGCCCCGTGGCGTGGAACAGGATATAAAAAATTCTATCAAAAATTAGTAAATAATGCCTATGAGTTTGACTTTCCCCTTCATCGACCCTACTTTGATCTCACACTAGCACAAAAGCAACTCCTATGGGATGGGAATCGACATTTTACTGGGATTGACGCTTTTTTTAAAAAACTGGAAGCCAAAAACTATAAAATTCAAAACCGAGTAATGATCTCTCGATATCGAGGGAAAACCCTATGTCCTGTATGTCAAGGCAGTAGATTACGAAAAGAGGCAAATTATGTTAAAATAGGAGGAAAAAGTATTTCAGATTTGTTGAATATTTCATTGAATGAGGTCCACTCGTTTTTTAACCATCTGACCCTCAGCAGTAGTGAGGCCTCCATTGCTGATCGTTTACTCAAAGAAATAAATAATCGGATTCGATTCATGCTCGATGTAGGCTTGGGTTACCTAACTCTCAACCGCCGTTCCAATACCCTTTCAGGAGGAGAGTCTCAGCGCATTAATTTAGCAACTTCATTAGGAAGTAGCCTAGTGGGCTCCATGTATATTTTAGATGAACCTTCAATAGGGTTGCATTCAAAAGATAATGAACGGCTGATTGGTGTTTTAAAAAAATTAAGAAATTTAGGGAATACCGTCATTGTGGTGGAACATGATGAAGAAATTATGCAAGCAGCCGATCGGGTAATTGATATGGGGCCGGAAGCAGGAAGTCTAGGAGGGGAAATAGTAGCTGAAGGAAGCCTTGAAGAAGTAAAAAAAGCAAACAGTCTAACGACCCAATACTTAACAGGAGTTCAAAAAATTCCTGTTCCAGAGAAACGGAAAAAAGCTAGTGAAAAACTTGAAATCGTAGGAGCTAGGGAAAACAATTTAAAAAATATTGATGTCACCATACCACTGGGAGGGTTAACAGTGGTCACTGGAGTCTCTGGGAGTGGTAAATCAACGTTAGTAAAAAAATTCTCTACCCAGCACTTCTCCGTAGCTTTGATATTTACACCCAAAAGCCCGGAGAATATACAGAACTGAAAGGAGATGTAAATGCATTATCTGGGGTTGAATTTGTAGACCAAAACCCCATTGGTCGTTCATCACGCTCCAATCCTGTCACCTACATTAAAGCTTATGACGAGATTCGCTTGCTCTATGCCAAGCAATCATTATCCAAACAACGGAATTACCAACCCAAACATTTTTCTTTCAATGTAGACGGTGGGCGCTGTGAGGAGTGCAAGGGGAAGGCGTTGTGACCATCGAAATGCAGTTTATGGCCGATGTGGTTTTGGAATGTGAGCATTGTAAAGGAAAGCGATTTAAAAAAGAAATACGAGAGGTCTCCTATAAAGACATTAGTATCGACCAATTATTAGGAATGACTGTGGACGACACAATTGCTCTATTTGATCAGCACAATGAGAAAAAACTAGTCAACAAACTATTGCCTCTCCAACAGGTTGGTTTAGGCTATATTACATTGGGGCAGTCATCAGCCACCCTTTCGGGCGGAGAAGCCCAACGTATCAAACTTGCTTCATTTATTGGCCGGGGAAATACACAAGAAAAGCTATTATTTATCTTCGACGAACCTACAACAGGTTTGCACTTTCATGACATTCGAAAGTTATTGATTTCCTTTGATGCGCTCATTGATAAGGGCCACAGTATTTTGGTTGTAGAACACAACTTGGAATTAATTAAATGTGCCGATCATATCATTGAATTGGGTCCCGAAGCTGGTGATGAAGGAGGTTATTGTGTGGGACAGGGTGTCCCCGAAGAAATCATTAAAATAAAAGCTTCCTATACCGGGCAATACCTAAAGCATAAGCTCAATTAGCTTTTTCAGCTAGAACCTTACTTCTTTTAAAAGACCTAAGAGAAATACCACACTGGAATAGACTATAGCTATCGCAGATGATTTTATAAGAATATTAAATGTAGGTGAGAATGTCAACGATACAGGTTGATATACAATGAAGATAATTGCAACACAGGCAATAATTTTTAAAGTGTCCTTACTATAGGGGTGCAATTCCATTTTCAATCCTATCAAACCAATTTTTAATGTATTAATCACCATAATTACAATCAAGGTGGCATAGGCAGCTCCGAGTAATCCAAAGAGGGGAATAAAATAAAAATTGAGTCCTACCGCCAATAGTGCGGAAAACACGCTAAAAAAAGAACATGGTGGTAGTATTGTGAATTACTAATTATCTGATTTAAACATCCCATTGACATGCTATACAATTTACCAAAGGAAATTAATTGAACCACAAGGAAGGCAACCTGATATTCTGGGGCAATAAGCTGATAAAAATCATTGAGATTGAGGTTGATTAAAAGAAAAATCCCTCCAGAAATCAAAAGCAGATTGGTACTACTTTTTTTGAGTAATTGACGGATTCGTTCTTTATTATTAACATGGAGAGCTTGAGCAACAACAGGACTTAAGATTTGAAATAAGGCACGCCCCGGCGCTTCAATAACTGCGGCAATGTAAACCGCTACACTATAATAGGCTACGTCTTCCCTGGAAAAGGATAACAGCATCGATTTATCGATATCTAAAATAAAGCTTGCAGCAGCACCTGCTAAAAAAATCAATCCACTGTGTAGCGAAGGATACTCTTCCATCCTGAGGGAAGCTTCCAATACCATTTTGGTCGGTGAATCCAGAAGCTGATTCCAATAATAAGAAAGAGACGAAAGTAATACCCTCCCAACAAATAGTGCATGAATTGATCGAAATCAAACCATTTAAACGAAAACCCAAAGATGAGAATAGCAATCAATAGTCTGGGATAGAGTTCTTTCAAGAAATTTGCAAAGACTGATTTCAAATGGACCCGAAGCCAAGAGTTAAATAGTTCAAAGTATGCGGTAGAAATAGCAATGTATAATACAAACTTCAAGTAGGGGAAACTTGAAGTCGACGAAATAGGGAGTAACTCTTGAATGGTATCGGGAAAAAAGAAATGTAGTCCCCATAAAAAATTAATAATGAGCAAGGGAAATAAAATGATAAACCACAACAGGCTATCCTGTTCCTTTTTTCAGTGAATCCGGAATAAAATTTAATAAGCGCATGCTGCAATCCAAAAGAAAGGAAAGGTTGTATGAGGTTGGAAATAGCCAGGAGGCCCACTACCAAGCCTTGACGACTGTCTCCCATGTAGATGGGGTATAAATACAACACATTAATTGCCCCAATCAAAAAACCTATTCCTATAGAAAAAAGGTTGTAAAAAGATTGTTTAGCTATGAATCCCATCCTATCGTTTGGCTTTGTTGTCATACCATAGTGCACCTCCCAAACTTATAAAAAAGAGCAACAGTGATCCCCATCGAATTTGGGTACCCAATCGAACCACAGGCGGTTGAAATTCGAATATAATTTCCTTAGCAGCTGCGGGAAGCCAGAGGCCACGAAGCAGAAAATTAACTTTATAAATGGGAACTTCTTTCTTTTCAACATAGGCCTTCCAACCTTTTTGATAATAAGCCTCGGAAAAAACGACAAACTGATCTCGCTTAATTTCATACTGATAGGTTAATTTATTAGGGTAGTCTTTCACCAAACTAATATTAAAACTACTGTCTATGAATTTTGGGGGTATGAAATCATTTGGGAGCTGCCCTGATTGAAGCACAGCTTGCCTCGATAAATCCAGTTCCTTTAAATAATTTAATTCTGTATCGGCATCTTTTACCATGACTAATGAATCTACAGGCCAAGCAATGCCTAATGCTTGGGGATTCACAAGTACTTTTTGCTGCTCTTCCTCCTTGTACAGGATATATTTCACGTTGAGCATGTTTAGTATGGATTCCGCACGATATTCCATGAAAAAATCATAAACTTCTTGGATGCGTCGGGGCTTGGCACCGTGATATCCCCCTAGTGCATGATGAAAATAGGCCGTTCTGGGACTTTTGAGCTGGGCATCGGAATCATACACTCGATAGTGTCCCTTATCTTGTAATATGGTTCTATCGGCTGCACTGGAAACAAAGACCTGACCTGCCAAACGAGGTGAAACAAAGAGATCTCTGTCCATATAGCGTTCAGCTACTTGGAGCAAATCGGTAATCACTAAGATAAATAGAATGCACAAGACCTGTTTTGATTTCAATTTTTCACGCGAACCCAAATACAAGACTACTGCCATCCCTAAGATAAATATCATTCCACGAAGGATGTCTTGATTATATAAAGATTTACGAGTCTCGACAATTTGTTGAAAAATAGCATTGCCATACCCCTGGCGGAGATATGAATCCATCGCTCCTTGAAAAGAAAGCATCCCTTTCAATGCAAATAATGATAACACGAGAGCTCCAAAAAGCATGGACGTACCTCTAAGAATTTTTATTTGTTCGTGTTTTTCCTTGTCAAAAAATTGAGAAAGGCCCCAAACAGCGAGAATTGGGGTGCACAACTCCAAAAGAACCTGTGCAGAAGAAACGGCTCTAAACTTGTTGTATAATGGAAAATAATCAATGAGCAGGTTTGTTAGCCAAGGGACATTCTTTCCCCATGAAAGTAGAAGGGATACTATTATCACTAGTATCAAACTTTTCCTTAAGGGACCTCGTGCGCTTCTAAAACCCAGAAGTGCTAAAAAAAATATGGTAATTCCAATGTATGCAGGAGCTTCAAGAATGGGTTGATCTCCCCAATAAGTGGGAACTGCTGATACAAAACTAGCCGCTTGTTGAACTGGGACCCCCCTGCCAATCAAATAGTAGTATAATGAACTTTCGGTTCCAACATCCTCTCGGGATCCTCCGCCCTGAATTCTCGGGAACAATAAAGAGAAACTCTCAAACAGTCCGAAGCTATATTGAGTGATGTAATTATAATCGAGTCCAGATGTATTTTCTTTTGGAGTTCCATTGGGTTGCATACGATGTTCGGAAGGACCGCGAGTGCTAAATTGGGTGTATTCTTGTGTAGCTAATAAAGGAGTCGCATTGAGTCCTAAGGCCAAGATTCCAGCGCTAGCAAAAAGTATTATTTGGAGAGGAAATTGTTGACATCTTTTTTCTTAAATGCTTCCCAAAAGTAAACCAAACCAAAAATAAATAGCAAGAAAAGGAGATAGTAGGTCATTTGATAATGGTTGGCACGAATTTGCATACCCAGAGCAAGTGTACTCAATAGCCACCCCATCAAACGTTTGTTTTGAAGTAGGAGCAATAAACCTGCCAAAACAAAAGGGAAGTATCCGATGGCTTCCGCTTTGGTATTATGACCCACTTGCAGAATGATTAAGAGATAGGTTGAAAAGCCAAATGATAGGGCTCCCATTATTGTATAGGTTCTTCGTAAACCCAATACTGAAAAAAGCAAATAACCCCCCAGAAAATAGAGGAATAATAAATGGGCAGGTCGTGGGAGAATACGCGTAATGTAATAAAACGGCATTAGAAAGTCTGCTGGATATTCTGCTCCTAACTGATAGGTGGGCATGCCCAGAAAGGAATTATCGATCCAATAGGTTTCTACAGGCGGACTTGCTTCACGGGCTTCTTTCATTTGTCGCGACATGCCTTTATATTGTTGGATGTCTGATTGCAATAACACTTTACCTGAAAGCAAGGGATTAAAATACATCAGTGCGATGAATGCCAATAGCATCACAACAAAGGAATGAGAGGATAGGGTTTTCAGGATATTGATTCAATCAATTTCTTCATAATCAATGTATTCCCCAACATTTTTGAAATTGGGTTCTTTTTTGGTATTTGATTGGGGGAAGCTGATTCAAAGGTGCTTTTTGTCCCATGCTTTTAAGAAAAAATCGAATGAACCCGATAAAAATGGAACGAATTAGGTATAAACACAGTAATAGAAAAAGTAAAAATTTAATCACAAATTGAATCGATAAAAGGCTTACCCAAATGTAGGGAAACTTGTTAAGATGTTGTCTTTATCCGGCAGACTTTACTTGAATTGAATTCACAAAATCAAACTATATTGCAACAAATTACACTTTCATGAGGCAAAAGTGGTTTTTCATGCTGTTACTTGTTTTTTCAACCACTTTGTCTGCCCAATACACTGAACAGATCAACTCCAACCGACCTGGCATGTCAATAGGTGCTTATTCCGTGGGAAAAGGGGTTGTTCAATTTGAGGCAGGAGGAGCCCTTCGGTCCTACACGCATGAGGGCTACAACCAATCCACATCCCGTGGGACACTCGGGTTTCTTTCTATTCGATGGGGTTTTTGAAAGAACAGTTAGAATTAACTTATGAAGGCGCTTTTCTATCGGATAAATTGCACAATAAAACAACGGGCACACCCATTATTTCAAAACGAACGGGATTTTTACAAAATTTTATTGGGGTAAAGTATTTGGTCTATGATCCGTTTCGAACGGAAAGAAGAACCAAATTTGTATAGTTACAAGGCCAATAATCGTTTCCGACTGCGAGATTTATTTCCTGCCATATCAGTTACTCTGGGCACCAACCTAATTCCACCCTCGCTAAATCCCTATTCGTATGGCGATGTCTTTAGCTCCCTTTATCGTCCTTTTTTTTATCAAAATATCAATCAACCAATTGATGAGGAGCCCTTAGTTACATTGCGGGGTATGGTTGCCACTCAGTCGCATTTTTTTGAGCGTTGGGTTTTTGTCACCAATTTCTCTTATTCGCGTTATTTGAGTGATTACCCAGAAATAAACTACATTCTTACCCTAACTCATACCTTTCACCCCTTATGGTCTATTTACATAGAAAATCAAGGAATCAGTAGTGATCGCTACACAGATATTATTTTTCGCCTGGGAGCTGCTTATTTGATGTATGACGATTTGCAATTGGAAGCTACGCTGGGCAGCAATACTAAAAACAGCCCAAATATTGTATTTTTAAATGTTGGAGCTTCCTATCGTCTGGATTTTCACAAGGAATATACTACTGCTGAGGAACGAGAAGCGAAAGCCCTTAAAAAAGAAGAAAAAAAATTAAATAAAACAGCTAAAAAACTGGCCAAACAAGACAAAAAAAGAACCCGTAGAGTCCGCAAAAATTAACAATGATTGAAATTCGAGAAATAGAATCCCGCCGTGAACTTGTGGATTTTATCCGCTTCCCTTTTCAGCTTTATAAAGGCAATCCTTATTGGGTCCCACCCATTGTCAAGGAAGAATTGGAGATGCTTGACAAAAAAGTAAATCCAGTCTTTAATAATGCTTTGGCACTTTACTTCTTAGCCTACAAAGATGGGGAAATTGTAGGTCGAATTGCAAGCTTTCATCAATTGGATTGAAATCAAAGAACTCAAAAAAAGTAAAGTTCGTTTTGGTTGGTTTGATGTAATCGATGACCTTGAAGTCACAATAAAATTAATCGATGCTGTTGTAGCAATTGGAAAACAGCACCAAATGAACGCCATTGAAGGGCCAATGGGGTTTTCAAACATGGATAAAGCAGGCATGCTCACAAAAGGTTTTGAAGAATTAAATACGATGATTACTTGGTATAATGCTCCCTATTATTCGAAGCATTTGGAGAAAATTGCCTTTACAAAACAGGCGGAATGGGTGGAGTATGAAATAAAAATTTCTTCTTTTCAAGATTCTCCTGAAAAAGTGAAGCGTTTCTCAAAATTAATTCTCCAACGCTACAAACTCAAAATTTTAGATTTTAAATCGCACAAAGAAATAGTCCCTTATGTGGAACAAATGTTTGAATTATTAGGAAAACTTATGATAAGCTACAAACCTTCGTTCCCATTCAAGAGTACCAAATAGCGCATTATAAAGAACGTTACCTACCCTTTGTACACCCCGACTATATAAAGTGTATAGTGGATTCGGACCAAGATTTGATTGCATTTGCGATTACGATGCCTTCTTTTTCAAAGGCCTTAAAGAAAATGAATGGGAAAATCCTTCCCTGGGGATTCTTCCATCTATTCAAAGCACGGTATTTTAATAACCGCGCTTCCTTTTACTTAATTGAGTCCGGCCCGATTACCAAAATAAAGGGATCACAGCTATTATCTTTAATGAAATGCAAAAAACCTTCAATAAGCACGGGGTCACCATTGTTGAAACCAATCCGGAACTCGTAGAAAACAATGCCATACAGAAACTATGGCGCAATTACGAACATCGTCAGCATAAGCGTCGGGTTACTTTCACCAAGTCTATTTAACAAAACGAATACACCAAGGGTAATTGGGGTATTGACCGGATGAAGTCCGTATAGCGTTAATGATTGGGAATAGTAAACAAAGAAATCCTACAGCCATCCATATGAATATGCCCAATCGCAAAAATATAAGTAATGGAAAAACGAGCAGTGAATACAATAGTATGGACAATTGAAAGTTGATAATCGCTTTGCCATGTATCTCTAGATCTATTATTACTTCTTTTTCACAGCCCAAATTAACAAAGGAAGTATCAAGCCTCCTACCCCTGTAACAAGATCTAAAAGTTGAGACAAATGCATAAGAACAATTAATTGTCTGTTTTGAGTCATCAATTAAATGTACACAATCCCCCTGAATAGCTCTTGGGAAACTACTATTTTTACATTATGTATAATGAAGGAACCATCATCGCTTTGTCAAGCCCCCAAGGGGTGGGTGCGATTGGAGTATTGCGTTTATCAGGACCGGATGCTGTAACATTGTATCCCCACTTTTTGAAGCCAAAAATGGGATACCCCTTTCCGCTATACCCTCCCATCAAGCTACTCTGGGTGTGATACACCTAGAGGGCCAAATTTTAGATGAGGTGGTACTCACACCCTTTCTTGCACAACGGTCCTATACAGGTGAGACTGTAATTGAAATTTCATGCCATGGCTCCTCCTATATTTTACAACGCCTGATCCTGCTCTGCATAGATCGAGGAGCCCAAGCTGCCCAAGCAGGAGAATTTACCCTTCGGGCCTTCCTTAATCAAAAAATGGATTTAAGTCAAGCAGAAGCTGTCTCAGATTTAATCGCTGCAGAGTCAGCTGGAGCACATCAGTTGGCTCTTCAACAAATGCGAGGCGGTTATTCCAAAGAAATTAAACAACTGAGGCAACAATTACTTGATTTTGCATCGCTAATTGCTCTAGAACTAGACTTCTCAGAGGAAGATGTCACCTTTGCCGATCGAGGCCAACTCGAACAATTACTACAATCCTTAGAGGCAAAGCTGAAGCGATTGGCCGAATCCTTTACTCAAGGTAGCGTTATTAAAAAAGGAATCCCTGTTGCCATCGTAGGAAAACCCAACGCTGGCAAATCCTCCCTACTTAATGCATTACTCAACGAGGAGCGAGCCATTGTGTCAGATATTGCAGGTACGACAAGAGATAGTATTGAAGATACCATGAATATAGATGGGTTCAGTTTTCGCTTTATAGATACAGCTGGACTTCGTAATACCACGAATACAGTAGAAGCCATTGGTGTTGAAAAAGCAAAGTCAAAAATGGAAACAGCCCGATTTATTCTCTACCTATATGATGCTACAGAAGTGAATCTGGATTTAGAAAAGGAGGTGGCTGCACTAAAAGGGAATGGAGAAGTGATTGTTATTCAAAATAAAATAGATTTATTACCTGTAGGGCATCCTTTTGAAAAAAACAGCATACATCCTCATCTTTCTATTGCTACCCACGACCATAAAAAAATAGACGAATTAAAACGGTTTTTGGTTAACGCACTCGAAAATAACTTTTCGAATTCAGATATTATCGTGAGCAATATGCGTCATTATACAGCCATTCAAAAGACCTTGGAAGCACTTTCTGCCATTAAAAAAGGGCTTTCAGAACAAATTCCATCAGATCTATTGAGCATTGACTTGAATGTCGCTTTGGATGCTTTGGGTGAAATCACTGGAGAAATGAATACCGAGGATCTCTTAGGTAATATTTTTCAAAGTTCTGTATAGGAAAGTGAGGTAGATATCTTTTAGCTGTTTTTAATTGTTTTACCTCTTCAAAGTGTCTAATACTTTCTATTTCCGTTCTCATCTGTACCTGTGTATACAGCCTTGCCTCTATAGAACCGAATTCTATTGGATATAAGAAATCCGTTTCTGTTAATTCAAACTCTTAAACACTGTAGGGGTTCTTAAACACAGTAGGGTATAAAAAACAACTATTTACAAGCACTTCAGTCTAAAGCCCAGGTATCTGAATAAAAGGCATATAACAGTATATGCCATAATCTAAAAAACAATTCCGAAAAGTGTAACCCATTTAAGTTTTTTTCATTTCATCAAGACTATCAACAACAAAAATATATAAGACCGAAGCTGCATATGATAAATTAATAATCAAAGCAATTATACCTAAAAGTGAAAAAGCAACACCATAAGTACTAACATTCCAATACAAAATATTAAAACCTATGAAGTTAAGGAATAAGAGAGCTTTATAAACCCAAGAATGTATGACAACACGAATAGAACTCCCCCTATGGATAGGGAAACAAAACTACTTTCAATGACATCGGCGTCTTGGAGAGCAGCACCAAAAAAGGTAAGATACTACTACTAACATTCCCTTAAATTGAATTAATTGTTTATTTGACGTTTCACTACTCATAATGTGTTTTTTAAAATAATACCTCAATGTATATAAAAATATTATGCCTAGACCTAAAGGAAGCCAAAACAAAGTAACTATAGAAGTAAAAGACAAGCTACAGAGCCTTATAGATGAGGTTGTAGATTCAATAGCTGTGAATTCAATGACCATAACAGAGAAGTTAAAACTGCTGCAGCTATCCCTTCACTACGTTATACCTAAACTAAGAAGCAGTTCAAAAGACCCCTGAAGAAGAGGAAGGAGATATGCCTATTTTCATTGATATACACAAGCGAGATGAGAATGACAACTGGGTAGTAGATAGAAGAGAAAGTAGTATCCCCAAGTCGTTAGTACAAAAACAAAAAAAGTAGGCTCACAGGCCGTAGAATACTAACCGAAATAACAGGGGTTTAGTACTACATTTGTACTACGAAATAGATAATGTTTACATAAACAGCACTATATCAATACTTTACAGATATATATAAAGTTCTGTATAGGAAAGTAGCAATTACTAAACTAGTTAACTTCAAATTCTTTTGCTCAGCCTAACCAAGGTAAGCATAACTACGGCTACCATCGCATGAAGGAATCCAAAAGAAAAAGCGTCAAGAGAGGGCATATTCCCAGATATGGACATAAGCGTAAAGAAAAATACTGCAATAACATTAAAAGCTGAAACGGAATAGCCGTAATAAGCTCGTACTATAGGCTTATGCCAAACTTTTTTGAGAATAAAAAATATAATTAACCAAAATAGAAATTCGTACAGATATTGAACATCGTGTAACCCCAACATAAATCTTCTTCATTTACCACTGACTAAGGTAAGAAAAATCAGATAAGCAATTTCTTACTATGGATTAAAGGAGTATTTGGGTATTTTGCCTCGGATTCCTTTAAAGTATTTTTCTATTTGGAGAACATCTTTTTCCTTGTCTCCCGTTGTGTAATACAAAGGATGAAGAATCATCCTCCGTTTTCCAAAATCAAAGACAACGGGAAGAATCGGAATTTGAGCGGTATGGGCGATATAGTAAAATCCTGATTTGAATTGGTTTACTTTTTTACGGGTGCCTTCAGGTGCAATCGCTAGTCGAAATACTGGATTGATTTTAAAATAATTAATTGCTTGTTGAACGGTATTATTCTTTCCTGTACGGTCTACTGGAACCCCTCCCCAGTATCGAAAAAGGCGATTCGTTATTGGATTAAATAATTCTTTTTTACCTAGAAAATGAATGGGTTCTTTAAGGAAACTGCGCACTAATATTGCCAAAATAAAATCAAACCAATGGGTATGGGGTCCTACGGCGAGCAACATTTTATTTTTTGCAGGAAAAATACCCTCCAGTTCCCAACGGAATATCTTCGTGAATAAAAATTTCGCAATCAAAAAATTATAATAGCGTATTTATTGTGCACTGATAAATTCTTCAACACTCAGGTCATAAATGGATCTAAGCGTTTTGCTCAAGTGATGATAAGATTTGAAGCCTGAAAGCAGAGCAGCTTTACTTAAATTAGCTCTAGAATGCGAAGGAACATTCAAAGTAAGTTTTTGAAGTATTTCAACTTACCCAAAGTGATTGGTGGGACATGAATAGGGTTTTGAGTCATTTCTTAAATTTAGACATTATCTAATATTAATTATTCAATTGTTAATAAGTTCATTTTTCTGTTTATAATGTCTAATAATCATTGTAGGCTGCCTTTTTAAAATATGAGTTGCATTCAAAACAGTTCATTTTGAAATGAATTACAAAATGAATGTTATTTTTAATTTGAATATAAAATTTCCTTTAAATTTAATGGCATTTTAATTGAAAATGACACAATAATTAATAAATTGAACGTTTAATATATAGCATAAAAATTATGCTTTTATTAATGGATATTTATATCGCATAAATCATTATTAGATAGTTTTTTAATGAAAATACGTCTTAGACAATTAAAAAATAAAAATGGCACTGTCTCCCTGCGTTTAGATACATTCATGGGATATTTTACTGATGCCTCTGGTAAACGGAAAGCCAAACGCATTCGAGAAACTCTTCCTTTTCATATCCCAACAGAAGAAACACCAAACTACACTGAAGAAAAACTGAGATTGCTTCAAAAAGCAGACGAAATTCGAAAGAGAAAGAAATCCAGCTTCAAGAAAGTGGTAGATATCCTTTTTCAAAAGAAAAAACTAAAAATGATTTTTTTATTCCCTTTTTGGAAGAGATAGTCAGTATCAAGATATCTAACAAAAGGAATAATGAGGCAGTTTGGCTTGGTATGCAACGATGGTATAAAGTATTTGCTTCTCCAATCATTCAGTTTAAGACTATCAATGATTCTCATTGTTTCTCCTTTTTTAATTTTCTAGAAAAAAAAGCGAAGAAGTCGAATGGCACTCCCCTAGCTAGCAGTACCAACAGGCTCTATTTTCAAAAATTTTACTCTGTGGTACAACAGGCTTATTTGAATGGAAAGATAAAAGAACTTCCTGCACAGCCCTCATCATTTAAAAGAGCAAATAAAAAATTTAAAACTGTTTTAAAACGATATGAAATTATAGCGCTTCGCAATGCCCCTTATTACAATAGAGATGTGAAAAACGCTTTTCTATTGTCCATAGAAATGGGATTAAAACTTGGACAGTTAAGAACACTGAAATGGAAAGACATACATCAAAAAGAGGATCATTGGAGCATTAGAATGCCAAATAAGGGTACTAATGAACCCTTTAATTATACGATTCCTGATTCCATTGTTTCTATTCTAGGGATCCCCCCTGAAGACAGTAATAATTTGGTATTTCCTCTATTGCGATCTTCAAGTGAGGCCAATGTTCAGCTTTTGAAATGGGTCATTATGTCTGGAATTTCACGGCACATTACTTTTGAAAGTGCTCGTAATACCTTCGCTTTCAATAAGATTTCAGAAGGTATTGCAATTCAGAATGTGCAACGCTATTTGGGGCATCAAAATCTACGTACTACTCAAAAATTTATAGAACAACTCCAAATAGATATACCAAAAGACAAGAAAGGTATCGCCTCAAATTCACCTTTTACTGCCTCCAAAGCTAAACAAAGAAAACATCGAATTTCTGAGTACATTCGAAAAGAGCTTTCCGCTTACACCTATAAATTTTCACAGACAAGTAATCCAACAAAAAGTAATGACTAGTACCCTTTGATTCAATCCTACTAGTCAGACCATCTTTAGATTGGAATTAAGTTTATGAATTTAGAATCAATTCAATTCTTGATTATGAATACCATTAGTTCTTAACAATAAAAAAGAGTGATCATGTGCTACAAAATGAATTCTATAATTTAGCAGGTAGATGAAAAACACGCTCTCTCTCGCCGTAATGAAGAAGAAAAATGTTAATGAAAATGAAATATATAGTTGCCCTAATTTTTTATAGCTCCATTTGTCAAGTCAGTGGGCAATCCACAATCAATCCAGAGGCTATTGACATCGTACGAGACCAGTATGGAGTACCCCACATCTTCGCTCCCACAGATGCTGGTGTTGCCTACGGGCTGGCATGGGCACACGCAGAGGACGATTTTAAAACCATACAACAGGCTTATCTAGCAGGCAACGAGCTTTTATCAAAAGCAATTGGCAACAAGGGGCTTACTGCCGAATTTATTACTCAATTTATTGGATCAAAGGATTTGGTTGAAAAAGACTATGATGATAGAATTAGTCCTGAATATAAAAAAGTTATTGAGGGTTATGCCCAAGGACTCAACCGTTATGCTGAGTTACACCCCAATGAAGTTCTCGTTTCTGAACTTTTCCCAGTTCATCCAAAAATGATGCTTCGTTATGCACAATTGCAATTATTCATCTCATCGGGAGGTGATAAAGCCGTCGGTAAAATTCTAGGCGATAAAGCTCAACCCAAGCAAACAGCTCCTAAAGGATCCAACACTTTTGGCTTCAACAGTAAAAAAACCAAGGATGGTTATACTTATTTGGCCATTAATACCCATCAACCACTCGAAGGTCCTGTATCTTGGTATGAGGCGCACTTGTGCTCGGAGGAAGGAACCAATATCTTAGGAACTCTTTTGCAGGAAGCCCTAATATATTGATTGGTGTAAATGATTACTTGGGGTGGTCGCATACAGTTAATAATCCTGACAAAATAGACATATTCCACTTGGAAATGCACCCAAAAAACAAATTACAATACCGAATTGATGATACATATCTAACTCTTGAAAAACAGAAAGCCAAACTTACTTTTCGTTTTTAGGGATTCCAATCCGAATCAAGCGTTCTTTCTATAAGAGCATCTTTGGTCCAACACTAAAGAATAAAAGTGGATACTATTCGATTCGGACTCCTGCTTTGTTCGAAATTCGAGCGCTAGAACAGTGGTGGCGAATGAATAAATCCCAAAGTTTCAGAGATTTTTATAATGTTTTAAAAATGAAAGCAATTCCTGGATATAATATTGGCTACGCTGATCGAAACGACACTATATTCTATATTTCAAATGGACTTATTCCAAAACGAGCTCCAGGATATGATTGGAAAAATACCGTTCCCGGGAATACCAGAAAAACGCTTTGGGAAGAATCATACGCCGTTGATGAATTACCACAAGTAATTCAGCCAGAATCAGGTTATTTTTACAATGCAAACCACTCCCCTTTTCTTTCTTCTGCTAGCAAAGACAACCCTAATATAGCGGCTTATTCTAAAGATATGGGGTTTGAAGAGTTTGACAATAACCGGTCGTTCAGACTCAAAGAGCTTATCGATCAATATGATTCTTTAGATTTTAATGATTTCAAACGGATTAAATATGACAATCAATATCCTACACCCTTCCGTTTCACTTATATGGATATCAATGCTATAACAACCTTTGATCCATCGGAATATCCCGAAGTCAAAGTACTATTGGAAAGAATCCAGCAATGGGACCGCTTTACCCATTCCAGTTCATTGGGGGCGGGTACGTTTGCAATTTTCTATTATCAAAGCATCAAATATGCACGTCAATTGCCAGGCGATAAAATTTTTCCAAAAACCTATTTGTTAAAAGCTATGCAAGATGCCAAAGCCTATATGTTAAAACATTTTAAGACACTAGATGTTACTTTGGGGATTTCCAAAAATTGGTTCGAGGAGAAAAAGAAATGGGTATTTGGGGTATGCCCGATGTGCTCACGGCCATGTATGGCACTTCTTACAAAGATGGCAAAATCAGAATAACTGCAGGAGAGACTTATATTGGTTTAATAAAGTTTACTCCTGAAGGGCCAGAAATTGAATCGGTCATATCCTATGGAAGTTCGAATCGACCCAACTCTCCTCACTACAGTGACCAAATGGAAATGTATGCAAATAAGCAAACAAAAAGTATGAGTATAGATAAAGATACTGTCTATGCCGAAGCAATTTCCATATATCACCCCAACTAGTAGCTCTTTTTGAGAATGGCCTCTTGATAAACACTTTCATATTGTTCGACGATTCGCTTTAAATCAAATAGCTGTGCTTGTTCAAAGGCTTGGTTCTTGAAATCATCATGCTTCTGAGGATTAAGCAACAACTCAAGACCTTGTCTGGCCATGCCTTTAAAATCACCTACATTCAATAAAAACCCTGAGACACCCTCCTGAATAATTTCTGGCAGCCCTCCAACATTAGTAGCAATTACGGGTACTTTGTGAATCATAGCCTCCAATGCAGCCAGTCCAAAGCTTTCTTTTTCAGAAGGTAGAAGAAATAGATCAGTGAAACATAAAATTCTATCTATTTCATTACTCTTACCAAGAAATAAGACCTTGTCCTCCAGACCATTTTCTTTACAGTAGAGCTTGGCTTTGTTCTTTTCTATTCCATCTCCTACCATCACTAGCTTCGAGGGACATTTCTCTTGTATGATTTCAAACGTTTTAATGACATCCATTACACGTTTCAAAGGGCGAAAATTACTAATATGGGTAATTATTTTTTCCCCTTTAGAGGCAATCAAGTCTCGCTCACATGGGGGTTGTCTGGATTTGTAAAAATCCACATTGATGAAATTATATATTACCTGAATGTTTGTATTTATTGGAAACAATTTTAGCGTATCCACTTTCAAGCTTTTAGAAACAGAAGTTACAGCATTGGAGTGATTGATACTAAAAGCTACAGCATCTTTATAGAAAGAATGGCTTCCTACCAAAGTGATATCAGTTCCGTGAAGTGTTGTCACGAAGGGAATATAAATTCCTTGATCCTCCAGCATCTTTTGAGCCATATAAGCTGCATATGCGTGAGGAATAGCATAATGTACATGCAATAATTCTAATTGTTCTTTTTTGACTACTTGAACCAACTTACTCGATAATGCCAGTTCATAGGGTTGGTATTGAAAAAGAGGATACTTTGGAACATTGACTTCATGGAAATGAATATGGGCTTTTAAGGTATTTAACCGGACTGGTTGTTGGTAGGTGATAAAATGAATTTCATGTCCTTTTGATGAAAGGGCATGTCCTAATTCCGTGGCGACCACACCACTACCTCCGAATGTTGGGTAACATACAATTCCAATTTTCATACTTTAATCTATGCGTGCTTCGTATATCAGTCGCTGCATGCGGGTTCGAATATCATGGTCTCCCAAAAGGGTATTATCCATAGTCGGATAAGTTCGGTTGGATAAAAATACAAATAGTATTTGAGTTTCAGGATCCGCCCAAGCGTAGGTCCCTGTAAAGCCAAGATGTCCAAAACTGGCGGGTGAAACACATCCACAGGTGTTTTCACTTCCCCCTTCTAGAAAGGGTTTGTCTAGACCCACGCCCCTCCTGTTACCTTGAGAGCAATAATAGCAAGTATTGAATTGATCAAAAGTCGTAGCGCTAAAATAGTGTTTTGAATTATAGGTTCCCTTTTGAAGGTAAAGTTGAAGCATTACTGCTACTTCAAAAGCATTGGAAAACAAACCTGCATGACCGCCAACACCACCTAACATAGCTGCCCCCATGTCATGGACATCACCATCCAACTCTAAATAACGAAAATAAGTATCAATTTCAGAGGGAACAATTTCATTTTTATCGAATTTACGCAATGGATTGTAAGTCGTTCTTTTTAATTCCATCGGAGAATAAAAGTGCTCCTCCATTAACCGATCAAGGGGTTTTTCATAACGTCTTTCAAGAAATTCTTTGAAAATAATAAAAGGGAGATCTGAATAATTGTAATACAAGGAGTCAAGCATTGAGCTCTTTTCTATAGCTTTATAAATCTCTTTATTATAATCGCGTCTTAAGAAGAGTGGTGTGGCTACCTGGGTTGGAAATCGTTGACTCCTTTTTTTTCGATAAAACCTTTTTTGGGTTTTTTATCCTCATCCAGTGTTTCTTTATAAAATGCAATCCAAGGAGTTAGTCTTGCATAGTGCGACAACATCTCTTGAACTGTCAGATCACCCTTATTACTCTTTTCCCATTCTGGTAATAGTTCTTTAAGAGGAGTGTTGAGTTTAATTTGGCTGGAATCCATTGCTTGCATTATCAAAGGAAGTGTACCAAAAATCTTCGTCAATGAAGCCAAATCATACAAATCTGAATTCTGGACTGGCTGTTTTTTGTTATAGGTATGGTGACCGAAGCTTTTGTGGTAGAATATTTTACCATTTCGGGCCGCAAGAATTTGCATCCCTGGTGTCATAGCGGAATCAATGGCTACCTTGGCAAGGGCATCTACTTTTTTTAGCTTCTCAACAGAGAAGCCAACATTGACCGGCTGGGTGTATCCCATACGACCTACTGCAGGCATATCCAGACCATAGTTTAGTGGATAAGCAGTACCTATTCGAACAGGAAGTTTTCCTTTTGCTGCTTGTATCCCAAATAAAAGGTCAGCGCTCAATTGTTGAACCATTGGGTTGTTCTGATAACTGAGCAATAAACCATCAAAAGCATTGGTTTTATTTAACTGAGCAACCGCATATGGCTTGACAAATACTGTGACAATCACTGGAATTTTAAGTTGCTGGAGTTTTGATAGGAGTTTTATTTCATCTTTTTGAGAAACGTTCAGACTTCCAAGGAGTTTTATCAGAACGATGGAACCCTACAATTAGGCCTTCCAATTCAGTAGATTTAGATTGAATTTGATGAAAATTCCTCCCATCAATGGTTGTTATTTGTGCGTAGCGCTGAAGTTGCTTCTTAAACGCTTCACCACTAGCATCTCCCAAAGAAAGGTAGCCATAATTCGCATTGGGAATCAAGGGTAATGTCTCTTTTTTATTTTCCAATAAAGTAAGTGCTGCTCCCATGGCTTTAGAATAGAGTAAACTGTCTTTTTGACTATTTAATTCTTTAGTGATTTGAGCGACCGGTGTTGGGCGATAACGATTAAGACCAACCAGATACTTTGCTGCCAATACTTTCTTGACAGAATGAGCCAATCGTTCTTCACTTATATTTCCTTCATTTAAGGCCTTTTTAATTTCTTTAATTCCTTCTCGAGGGCTGTCGGAAACTAAGATAATGTCATTTCCTGCAAGAAATGCTTCCAAGTCTGCATTGGAATTTCCAACATAATCAATGACGCCTTTCATATCCATGGCGTCTGAAATGACCAGTCCTTTAAAGTTCATTTTACCTTGCAACAAATCAGTGACAATTTCGGGTGCAATACTACTTGGACGCTCATTGGACACCAAAGACGGAATGTTTAAATGTCCAATCATGACTGAATGAATTCCAGCGTCAATCAATTCCCGATAGGGAGCTAGTTCCACCGTTTCTAAACGCTTTTTAGAGACATTCAGTGTGGGGAGTGTTTTATGAGAATCGTCTTGCGTGTCACCATGCCCTGGAAATGTTTCCCAGAAGTAAGGACACCAGCATCTCGCAAACCCCGCATCATTGCCAGTCCTTTGGCTGTAACATTCTCAGGGTCTTCCCCAAAAGATCGGTTACCGATAATGGGGTTTAGCGGATTGATGTTCACATCCAATACAGGCGCGTAATTCATCTGAAGTCCCATGCGAAGATGCTGTTCACCTATCCTTTTTCCAATTTCATAAATCAACTGGTTGTCTTGAATTGCACCAAGGGTTAAATTCCAAGGAAAATCCATTACTGAATCCATACGCATACCAACGCCCCATTCTCCATCTAAAGTTGCCAAGAGTGGAATTTTAGCTTTGGATTGTAGTTGATTCAAAATAGTTGTTTGTAAATAGGGATGTCCTGTGGAAAATACAACACCCCCTAAGTGACTGTCTTCGACCATCCGGATCATATCTTCAACATGCTTTGTGTTTTCGGACAAGGGCCGGACCATGGGAATGAAGAGCTGTCCTATTTTTTCTTCAACTGAAAGGGTTGAGTAAATACTATCAACCCATTGTTTTTGTGCCAGAGAATCTTTAGAAACAAGAGGGTTGGGTTGAGCTTGAATACAATATATGATACTAAAAAATAAGATTAGGGCCTTGCGAATCATAGTGATGACTTAAAAAAAACGTTCATGCCAACTATCGGAAGCAGGAACTTCCCAAAGTGTTTCTAATTCTTTTTGTTGAGAACCAAGTTGTTGAACACGATTGTTTTTCTGGTCACGGCTTTATCCTTGGCCATTTTTTTAAACTCTACCAAAGGTTTATATGCAAAGATGTCTCCTTGTTTGAAGGTCACATTCATCTTATCGAGAAGGACAATATCGAAATCTCTCTCGAGGGTTTGAATAAAATGAACGGAGGCATCAATGGAACATCCACTGGCGTTTTGCGATTCTTCATTAAGGCCAAGAATAATGAATCGCTTGTGTTCAATTTTGAAAGCGGCTTCCAAATGACTTCCATGTGCAGTCCAATCGGAAAGGAATTCCTCACATCGAACTTCTACATTTTTTATTTCGTCGTCAGTCAAGGAACGATTACAAGGATAAATCCATACCCTTGCCTCTTCTGGTAGAGATTCGAAAGAGACATTCATAACTTATAATTCTTCGGCTTCTGCGATTAATTCAGCAATATCTTTTACGGGTAGTACCGCTTCTTTTTCTTTATTTTTGACTCCATCTGCCATCATAGTATTACAAAAGGGACAGGCAGCAGCTATAATGTCTGGAGTCACTTCAAGGGCTTGCTCAGTTCTTTCAATATTAATCTCTTTTACACCCTTTTCTGACTCTTTAAACATTTGGGCTCCACCAGCTCCACAACACAACCCCTTTGATTTACAATTCCGCATCTCAACCAATTCAGCATCGAGTTTTGAAATCAACGTTCTTGGGGCTTCATAAACCCCGTTGCCTCTGCCTAGATAGCAAGGGTCGTGAAAGGTAATTCGTTTGCCTCGAAAGCTTCCTCCCTCAATTTGAAGTCGCTCTTCTTCAACTAACCTTTTGAGGAGTTGAGTGTGATGCATTACTTGATAGGATCCTCCCAACTCAGGATATTCGTTTTTTATGGTATTGAAACAATGTGGACAAGTAGTCACGATTTTGGTGACTTCATATTGATTGAGCACTTCAATATTACCAAGGGCTTGCATTTGATAGAGAAATTCATTACCAGCCCTTTTGGCTGGATCACCTGTACAGCTTTCTTCGGTTCCTAAAACAGCAAAAGATACTTTGGCTTTGTGTAACAATTTTACAAAAGCTTTAGTGATTTTTTTTGCTCGATCGTCAAAACTTCCAGCACAGCCCACCCAAAAGAGTATTTCTGGTTTCTCCCCACGAGCCGTCATTTCTGCTAAAGTTGGAACTTCCATTTATAGATTAGTTGTGTTGTCCATCATCAAATACCTCAATGGTCACTTCTTTTTCTACCAAATCAGTAAATTTTCCATTGTAACGTGTAGCACGGACAAGGTGATTGTCTATCCAATGATAATTACCCCCCTCGGTTTTCCCATCAATAGACTATGATATTTGAAGCCGTTACTTTTTAACCACTTCTCTGTTACATCACGGTGAGCTTCCACACGTGAAGTGAAAAAACAAATGAGATGACCTTCTTCAAACCATTTATTTAGGGTCTCCAAGGCATCTGGATAAATTTCTGCTGTAGCCATACGCTCTGGTTCTTCATTGGGTATATCATCACAAATGGTTCCGTCAATGTCAACCAAATAGTTTTTTATGCCTTCTGGTAAAACAGGACTTACAACCGCCCCGTTTTCAACTTTTTGATGCAGGTAATTTTCTGCTTCTTCTTTTTCATTCGTTTACTATTAATTTAATTTTCTTGTGCCCAGAGCAAGCGGTCTTGATTATTGAAAGGCCAGGGGGCTCCGTTATTTTCTATATTGCTCATCATAGCGTTCAGGTCCGAAGGGGCGGCCGATTTTTCCATGACCAGATACTGACGCATATCCATGATGATGGAGAGTGGATCGATATCTACAGGGCAGGCTTCTGTACAGGCATTGCAGGACGTACAAGCCCATAATTCTTCTCTTGTAATATAATTGTCCAATAATTTTTTCCCATCAGATACCTCTTTTATCTCCTTATTTTCTAAATGAATACCAACTTCTGTCAACCGATCTCGTGTATCCATCATAATTTTACGAGGGGACAATTTTTTTCCAGTTTGATTGGCAGGGCATACACTAGTGCATCGTCCACATTCCGTACAGGTATATGCGTTCATCAATTGAATCCAAGATAAATCTGTAACATCAGCAGCACCAAAAGTGTCGGGTTCTTCTTCTGTTGGATCTGAAGTTGAAACATTAGGGTCGGCTTCTGGGTTAATCATCATTTGAACCTCTTGGGTTACAGTAACGTTATTTGTAAACGCACCTTTTGGGCGTAGATTGGCGAAAAAAGTATTGGGAAAAGCCAAAAGAATATGAAGATGTTTGGAATAGTAGAGGTAATTCAGGAAAATGAAAATACCAATAATATGAGCCCACAGAAACTACGCTCCAAAACTATTAAAGTAGGTAATGAAAAATCAGAAAAAAGAGGTATTAAATATTGGGATACAGGAAAATATCCAGCTTCCATGTAAGATTCGGCTCCTTGTTGTTGCAGCAAAGAATCAGTGGCATTCATGGATAAAAACAATCCCATTAAGAGTATTTCAAAATAAAGGATCAAGTCAGCATCCCATTTGGGCCATCCTTTCATTTCAGCTCTCCTAAAACGATCAATACGAATAGCGTTTCGACGTAACCAAAAAACAACAACAGCCAACAAGACCAAAGAGCGAAAATTTCAAAAGAACCAGTGAGTAGGTTATATAAACCTCCTAGATAAGGGGCAAATATTCGATGAGTGCCTAATAGTCCATCAACAACGATTTCTATCAATTCAATATTGATCAATACAAATCCTATATAAACAATAATGTGGAGAATACCTGCTATGGGTCGTTTCACCATTTTGGATTGGCCCAAAGCAACACGTGCCATGTTTGCCAAACGTTTGTTGGTATTTTCGTATCTATTGACCGGGCGTCCCAAATGAATGTTTGCTACGATTTTACGAACATTCCTCACAAAGAAGCGAATTGCCACCAGAAAAAATATTAAGAAAAGAATATTCGGCAAAACCTTCATCATGACTTATTTTTCCTTAGTTGTTGAATTAGTATAGGGCTCGTTCTTTTTACCAAACAAAGAAAAATGAACATACCGTTTCGGGTTTTCTTTGAGATCTTTAATTAATTGACCAAGTTCTTCTACAGTGTGATTTAAATTCTTGTATAGGGAATCGTTTTTAAGCAACTTACCCGCTGTTCCCTCTTCTTGATTTAAAGCCTCTAATAGCTTATTCATATTCATTGCAATGTATTCGTATTCTTCGATCACTCTCTTGATATTCACCCCACTGAGAGAATCTGTGATTTGTGATAAATTACTAGAGGTGTTCTCGATATTGGCGAAAGAGTTGGCAATGGATTGTTCGTTTTCACTTAGTAATGTGGCAATTGAATTGGTTGCTATGTTAGCATTTTTTGCTGTTTCAGAAACCAATGCTAGGGTATTTTTCAAATTTGATTGGGTGTCCTTATTAAGTACATTACTTACCCCTGCAAAAAGAGAATCTACACTAGTTAGTGTACTCGTAATTTTTTGTTGTAAAGGTGCGATTTGTTGGTTGATCAGTTCGGTGAGACCTGGCTTAGTTATAGCAACTAGGGTGTCTCCAGATTTTACTGGGATCGATGTAGAAAAATCAGGAATAATTGAAATGGCTTTACCACCAATTAAACCGGTTTCATATAACATGGCTTCACTTTTATTGGTGAAAGAGAGGTTATTCCGAATGCTCATCTTCACTAGAATTTTTGTTGAGCCTGGTAAAAAATCAATCTGTGTAATTTTACCTACCGAAAGGCCGTTAATTGAAACCTTAGCTCCATTTACCAGACCCTCAATTTCGTCATAGACCGTATAAATAACTTTTTCTTTGTTGAATAAAGACTTGCCTTTGAGAAAATCAAAGCCCCACAAAAACGTAAGTATCACGAGGATAACTACGAAGGCCGTTTTAATTTCTTTAGTTAGTTTCAATTGTAATATGTGTTAATCAAATGTACAAAATAAATACTGGGACAATCCCATTATTTTTTCTTCAGCGCTTTTGCCAATGGTATTTTTTTCCCCCCGAAAACGCAACTACAAAAGCGTTTTTATACCCTTTACGTTTTGCAACTCGAATCCATTTTTTTGCATTTTCAAAATCAGATGTCTCTCCGTAATAATAGCGGTACATTTTCCCCTTTTTATTTCTATAAATAGGAGACAATCCCTTGAAATTGAAAGGTTTTGGTTCTAACTTATTTTGACTTGCTGCAATCTGGACTCTAAATTGGATAGCAGGCTCAGAAGGTGTGATAACTATATTCTGTGTAGGGTTGCTTCGATTGTATGGTATTGACAACACTCTTTTCTAAAGTATTTTTATAGTCTATAATCGCGTCAGCAATAGTGTTTTGCCATTTCAGATTGGCCTCTTGAAGAATTGAGATACGACCCTTCTTTCGAATTGGTTAAAAAACCGGTTTCTACCAATACACTAGGCATGTAGGTATACTTCAAAACGATAAAGCCAGCTTGTTTAACGGTTCTATCTTTTCTACCAAGATTTCGTACAAATCGTTTCTGGATTTTATCAGCAGCTACTATACTTTGATTGTTATATGTTTCTTGCATTAGAGTGAGACCAATCACCGATTCGGGATTGTTAGGGTCAAACCCCTCGTAGTTTTTTCGAAATTTTCTTCGTAGAAAATAACTGAGTTCTCCCGTTTAGACACCTCAAAGTTTCTTTGATTGGCATGCAGACCTAAGACAAAAGTTCCGGCCCCATATACTTGAGAAGTATGCGCATCACAATGTATGGAAACAAATAAATCAGCATCTGCTTTATTTGCAATTTCAGCTCGCTTAATCAAATCCACAAATACATCAGTCTTTCGGGTATAAATAACTTTTATTCCACGCGTCTTCTCAAGTTTACGACCGGTTGCTAAAGCAATATTGAGAGCAATCTTTTTTTCGTAGTACTTGTTATTAAAGCCTTTGTTTCCGGGTCTTTACCACCATGCCCAGCGTCCAATACAACAATGAAAGGTTCTTGAGAATACAGATCAGTAATGGGAGGAAAAATTAATAATGCAAGGAGAAATCCTTTTAGAATACTATTACTTAAAAATTTCGCAATCACTATGAAATTCAATAGAAGTAGGTAAATTATCGTTAATTTAGCGCAGTTCAACGTCAGTCCCACAAATTTAGGATTATTCATCTTGCATACAAAGTCTTTTTATACACTTGAACTGTTAATAGTTTTCTATTCTGGGATGCTCTGGACTCAAACAAAACCTCTTGATATTGAAGAAAATCAAATTGAGACCGTCGAAAGTATTTCCTCAGCTGAAAAGCCAATAGACAGCATAGTTAAACAACCTTTACTCCTTGACAAAGTAAAATACACTGCCAAGGAAAAAGTAAACATCAACCGGCGAGAAAACAAACTCTACTTAATCGATGAAGCGGAACTATATTATCAAGATATCACATTAAAAGCAGGCATCATCGTCTTGGATTATAAAACCAAAGACGTTTATGCTGGACGCATTGCTGACAGCCTGGGAGAACTTAGCCAATTCCCCTATTTTAAGCAGGGTCCCAACGAGGTAAATCCAGATTCAATACGGTATAATTTTGAAACACAAAAAGCTTTGATATGGAACTCAAAAACAGCTCAATCTGGAATGAATGTTTATTCAGCCTTTACCAAAAAAGAAAATGATTCTGTTTACTATCTCAGTGGGGCAAAGGTAACTACGGCGGGAGACTTAGAAAGTGCCGATTATTATTTTAAGACCCGAAAAGCAAAATTAATTCCTGGAGGAAAGATTGTCACTGGCTTGACCAATATGTACATCTTTGATGTTCCCACCAATTGCAATGCCCTTTTCTTATTTTCCATCCAATCAAGAATTGGCATCCGGCTTTCTGTTTCCATCAATCAGCGAAAACAACAATCGAGGTTATGCCATTCAGAATGGCGGGTATTATTTCAATCTATCGGAATATTTCAATCTCGCTTTGACTGGGGATTATTTCACCAATGGGAGCTATGGAATGCGTTTTGACACCAGTTACAAAAAGCGCTATAAATACAATGGAACATTAAGCTTCCGGTTTGAGAATTTGGTTTCGGGCGAACGTGGGCTACCGGGCTATTCTAAATCTACAGTCTCCAATCTGAGATGGTCGCATAGTAAAGACCCCAAATCAAGCCCCAATTCAACGTTTTCTGCATCGGTAAATTATGGAAGTAGTGATTATTATCAGCAATCCGTAAATCAATTAAACTCGCCAAACTTTTTAAACAATAATCTGAGTTCGTCTATTTCCTATTCCAAAACATTCCCCAAAGCACCTCGAGTAAATTTATCATTAACAACTGCCCTCTCTCAAAACTCAAGAACCAAACAGGTTAATTTAACGCTTCCTACCCTACAAGCAAATTTGGATCGTATTTTCCCATTTGCACCCAAGGATCGACCCAAAAGGATTCATTCAAAATATAAATTTTCAATATTCAACACAAGCCGAGCAAAGGGTGATTGTTCAAGAGGATCAATTATTCAAAACAGGGATGTTTGAAAATGCAAAAGCAGGCGTGCGACATACCATTCCTGTTTCGACCAATTTCAAATTGTTTAAATACATCAGTGTTTCTACTAATGCTAATTACAACGAGGTTTGGTCACCCAGAATAATTCGTTACAATAATTATGATCCTCTCCTAGGAGTAGCAACTAAAGATACTTTATCCAAGTTCAGTGCTTTTCGTCAATACAGCTTCGGAGCGAGTTTTGGGACAACAATCTACGGAACGATTAATTTTAAAGAAAACAGTCGAATACAATCCATTCGCCATACTCTACGTCCATCAATTACATACAGTAATAGTCCAAGTTTCGATCAATACTATGACGAGTATATTATTGATGCAGATGGGAATACAAGAGAGTATACCCGATTTGAAAATTCATTATATGGAACTCCCAGTCGTGGTTTTTCTAGCAGTATAGGCATTAGTTTGAGCAACAATTTTGAAGCGAAAGTTATTGATAAAGACACTACAAAAACGGAATTAAAAAAATTAAATTACTCAACAACCTCAATCTCTCCACCAGCTACAACATGGTCGCTGATTCATTGAATTTGGCACCCATACGAATGACTTCAGGACTAAATATTTTAAAAAACAAAATGAAAATAAATTTTGGAGCCACTTTCGATCCATATGCCATTAATGAAAACAACCAAAGGATAGGAACTTACCACATTGCTAATGGTGGGGGCTTGCCATATGACAAGCGCCAATATCAATATGAGTTACAGGATAAATAATGATACATTTAAGCGAAGTGAGAAAGATCTTGAAGAAGAGGAAGAAGATGAAAATACAGAAATCACTTCAAGTGGTGGACGTGATGACGATCTATTTGGTCGTTCAGCGAATTTATATAACAGGCAAAATACATCTATGGAGGACGAAGAGCCTCCTCCTGAATACCCCTACTTTAAAACCAAAATTCCTTGGAATATAAAATTTGCTTACTCATTGACGTATAATAATAATAGAGGCCAACGAGACCTTTCAACCAATTCATTAATGTTTTCCGGAGACATTAATTTAACACCCAAGTGGACCATTGGTATTTCGTCAGGTTATGATTTCAAACAGGAAGGATTTACCTATACCCAATTCCGCTTTGATCGAGACTTAGACAGTTGGAAAATGAATTTTAGTTGGGTCCCATTTAGCCAAAGGGCCTCCTGGAACTTTTTCATTGGAATTAAATCAGGTCTACTCAGTGATATTAAATATCAAAAAAACAGCGAACCTTATCGTAATCTATAATTCTCACTATTTATGAAAACCATTATTAAAACTGCTCATGCCCCAGCTCCTATTGGTCCCTACAATCAAGCTATAAAACAGGGAAATACACTCTATGTCAGTGGTCAAATTGGATTAGACCCAAATAGTATGGAATGGGTTTCTAATAGTATTACAGAAGAAACAGAGCAAGTCATGAAAAATCTTGAAGCCGTATTGAAAGAAGCCCATATGACTTTTGAAAACGTAGTAAAATCAACGATTTTTTTGAGCGATATGGATAATTTCACTGAAGTGAATGCCATTTATGGAAGCCGATTTGATGAAACACAGGCACCGGCTAGAGAAACCGTTGCCGTGAAAACCCTTCCCAAAAACGTACGCGTAGAGATCAGTATGATTGCTGTAGAATAGCAACCTATATTCCTACTTATAATTTGTTTAGTTGTTCTCTGTGAAAATTCACCAAGCCATCAATGGGGCGTTTTACTACATTCCCATTTTTTAGTCCATATTCTGTTGTGATGATTTGGCTAATTTCTTTATGCAGATAATAGGCTATGGACCCTACAAAATGAACTGGGATTTGTTTTGCATCCTCAAACTGTAAAATTTGATGTTCGATAAAACGACGCAGGCCACCCTTAATAATTTTATTCATCATCAGGTGGGTTTTGTGTTCAATCATGAATCGGGCAAATGTTGCTAGATAGGTATTCGGATTTTCCATCCGATAAATATTTTCCTTAATATGATCTGCATCCAATTCAAACTCTGATTCGAAGGCCTCTCGTAACACTTTCGGCATTTCATTGAAATAATAGCTCCGAATTAATTGTTTCCCGTAGAAATTTCCGCTAGCCTCATCCATAAGAACATAACCCAGCGAAATCACTCTTTGTTCAATGTCCACACCATCGAAATAAGTACAATTTGACCCTGTGCCAAGAATGCACACAATAGAGGGCTTTCCTTTATTAACCGTTGCGTATACCGCAGCGTAGGTGTCTTCTTTCACCGATAACACGGCATTGGTAAATATTTTATCAAAAACTTTTGTTATTCGTTTTTGTGTACTTTTAAGACCACACCCAGCACCATAAAAAAACAGATTAGAAACGTTTTCTCTATTCTGAGATAGTTCAAAATTATTTAAAATCCGTTCTTTTAATATTTCGCTCGAAAGAACCTGTGGATTGAGACCCAGTGTTTGAGTAGAAAATAAAACATCGCCCGAAGGGTCAATATGGCAAACCAATCCGTTTTGGTAGAGCCACTATCAACAACAAGAATCATACGATAAATTAGAGTTGATGGATGTGTTTGGCCAAGTCCAATAGCTTATTGGAATAACCACATTCGTTATCGTACCAAGAAATTATTTTGAAGAAATTCCCATTGAGCTCCATTCCGGCACCAGCGTCAAAATTGAAGTGCGAGGATCTCCGACAAAATCTTGAGAAGCCAAAGGTTCGTCGCAATAGCCTAGAATCCCACTCATTGCCCCATTGGCATTTTCTTGCATGGCTTTTTTTATCGCTTCGTAGGAGGTCTCTTTGCCCAAACGAACTGTCAAGTCAACAACTGACACATTGGCTGTAGGAACGCGAAAAGCCATCCCTGTTAATTTACCAACAAGTGCAGGAATCACCTTTGTAACCGCCTTGGCTGCACCTGTAGAGGCTGGAATAATATTTAGTAGTGCACTTCTGCCTCCTCTAAAATCTTTTTTGGAAGGTCCGTCGACTGTAAATTGCGTGGCTGTAGTAGCATGAACCGTAGTCATCAAACCCTCAACAATTTCAAAATTGTCATTCAACACCTTGGCTACAGGAGCCAAACAGTTAGTGGTACAAGAAGCATTGGATACAATTGTTTGATCTGTTGTGGCTTCTCTGTGATTCACCCCCATTACAAACATTGGAGCATCAGCAGAGGGAGCGGAGATCACAACTCTTTTTGCCCCTCCGTCTAAATGTGCTTGCGCTTTATCTAGTGTTGTAAAAATTCCCGTGCATTCGGCAACAATATCAGTATTCATTGATCCCCATGGAATATCTGCTGGATTACGTTCTGCAAATATTTTAATTTCATGACCATCCACAATCAAATTGTTATTCACAACACTGATAGTACCATCGTACTGTCCATGCACGGAGTCATATTGTAATAAATAAGCCAAATGATTTACATCCAACAAATCATTAATCCCTACAACAGTTACCTCCTCTTGTTTCATTGCTGAGCGTAAAACTAGTCGCCCAATGCGTCCGAAACCGTTAATTCCAATACGTACTCCCATTTTTGTTTATTTAGTTAAGTTTAAATTGATAAAATATCCGATACGCGGATAAGTTCTTTATTGATTTTAGAATTCCCTTTGATGGCTTTTTCGAGTGGACTCAAAACCATTTGATCGTTTTCGATACCAACCATAACACTGGAAGCTCCTTTCCGCAGAGATTCAACGGCAAAAACTCCCATTCTAGATGCCAGTACCCGATCGAAACAACTGGGTGATCCACCCCGTTGCATATGACCTAAAACAGACACTCTAACATCGTAATAAGGCAGATTTTTTCAACATAGAGGCTATTTCAAAAACGTTTTTTTCCTGTCTTATCTCCTTCTGCAACAACTACAATACTAGAGGATTTTCCTGTTTTTTCACTACGTTTTAGTGAGTCTAATAAACGATCTAGACCCATATCTTCTTCAGGAATTAATATTTCCTCTGCCCCAGCCCCTACTCCAGCATTTAGTGCAATATGTCCAACATCTCTACCCATGACTTCCACAAAAAACAAGCGGTTGTGCGAACTTGCAGTATCTCGAATTTTGTCAATCGCTTCTATGACCGTATTAAAACCTGTATCGTAGCCTAAGGTGAACTGTGTCCCGCTAATGTCATTGTCAATAGTGCCTGGGATACCAATCACTGGAAAATTGAATTCTTTTTGAAAGATCATTGCTCCCGTAAAAGACCCATCACCGCCAATAACGACAACAGCGTCAAGGTTGAATTTTTTAACGGTGTTAAAGGCTTTTTGCCGTCCTTCCGGAGTTCTAAACTCTAAGCAACGAGCTGATTTGAGAAATGTTCCCCCTTTATTGACAATATTGTTTACTGTCCTCGGGGTCATTTGTTTCAATTCACCATCAATAAGACCTTGATAACCTTTAAATATGGCAAAACATTCTAATTTGTGAAAAATAGCAGTTCGAACTACGGCTCGTATAGCAGCATTCATGCCTGGGGCATCCCCACCCGAGGTTAAAACACCTATTTTTTTGATTGTACCCATATGTTCAATTCGGTCAAGCAAAAATAGTATTTCTATTGGTTTTTTAGTCCCTCTATTGCAAATTCAACAAAATGAGAGTAACTAATCGTTTTTGTCACGAAATTCTACCAGCTTAGGTTGTGAGACAGGGGGAAATTGTTTTAATGCTATCGCGTCGTGCTTTTCGCTTAATTTTCTGAATTAGTTCTTGAAAAGTGTTAAAATCTACATCGTATGAAAGGCCCATACCCTGAGTGTATCCAAAATCTTCTCCAATGTATCGGAATTCGTTTTCTTTATTAAAGACTTTGGCCCTAAGGGAACCCTCATCATTCAAAATAAAATCAATTTGAACATCTCCCACTACTTGGGTCTGCGCCACTCCACCAACAGGTACTCCTATTTTTCCATTGACCAAAATCTTATCACTGATTTGTGTACTCAACGTAAGTCCTAAGCGATCTTCGGTTTCCACGGATAGCTCATTATTCCGATCGCCTTGAAGGTAGTTGACCCCAACTTTTAACTTTTCATCACTCTCACCCAACAAGTTAGATAATACATCAGACGCTTTTTCATATAAGTTATTGGTGATTCCTTGAACGGATACACTGACGTCACTGATAAATACTCCTTGTGATAAAAGTGAAATGGCTTGCAGTTGGCTACGCTGTGGATCAGCCAAGCGATAATTTATTTCAGAAATCACAACATTATTGGTATTGGGAAAATTAATTTTAAATACAGGATCATCTGGTTTGAGAAGGTTCCCTTGCAATTGAATGGCAACATCAGTAGAAATTTTACGGTTGAAGTTAGGGTTATCTAGCAATAGTGCTGGGTTCGCTCCCCCGGGGACTTTATATACCGCTTCCATATTCATTTGTGCCCCCAAAGGATCCCCCTCCCATATAACAGTTCCTCCGGGTTGTAAAGAAAATTTTTTATCGATCAATCCTAAATTTCTAAAATTATAAATGCCCTCTGTTGTGAGAAAATCTCCCCACATATTGAACTTATTGTTGGTATTGAAATCTATTAACAAGGTTCCACTCCTCTTCCAGAAAGTGAACTATTTGTTTTGGGATCAATTACAATCTCAATTAAAGCCTTTTCTGAAACATCTAATTCAAAATCCATTTCAAGTATTTTCTGGAGACTTGGATCGAGTTCGCTTGTGTTTTTTTTTCAATGTGTCATTGGTTGCCTTTGATATAAAATCGATATAAGAGGTGTCTACCGAACCATAGTCCTCAGTCCAAGGAATTTTGATATTTGTTCCTTCTTCTGTTTCACCATCAAGGGAAATAGTAAGTGCCTTAGCCGGTCCAAATAGCCTTCCTTTTCCTCCAAAAAATCCTTGTCCGTAAAAAATTCTATCGGAAGAATTAATGATATCATAAATAAGCATGCGCGGGGTTTCAATTGAAAAGTTAAGTGTCCAATTTTTAAAATTCGTGTGGGAGAAGTTCCCTGCAACTTTCCCAATGGTATTGAATTTTTTATTTGCAAATGGCGTATCAGGAAAAGTGAATTCTTGATTTCTGAGATTAATTTGTGTTTGTTCCTCAAAGTCATAACTCACATTTAAATAAGGAATGGTAAGTCCTCCGTTATTCAAAATCAAAAAACCATCGTGACGGAGAGCTTTCAAAGGACCCCAAATATTGGCGGAGCCACTTACCAGTCCTTTTATTCCTTTTACCCCTCCATTAACCAAAGGATTCAAAAATCGAGGGCAAAGGAATCGAAAGTTACATCTACATTCATGGAGGGTGAATCGCTATTGATCAAGTTCCCCTTTGCGACTAAAGTTTTTTCATCGTCTTTTTGAAGGTTTATTTCACTGATGTATGATCCAATTTGATTGTTGCCAAACGAGGATAAACTTAAGTCTCCCATGGAGACAGTATTTAGAGAAAGTCCCTCAACCTCGACTCTTAAATCCAAATCATTCTGAGTTCTAGAACGGTTGATTTCATTGCTACAGAAGCAGTTCCTTCGAGGGCTAATTTATTTATCTCTGGAAGGATTTGAGCCAAAGATACCTCCTGCATTTTGAAGTCTAAGTTGTAAGCTTGCTTATTGGAATACTGCCCATTGAGAGAAACCTTTTGTTTTCCCGAACGCAAACTAAAATCGGATACCGATAGCGTTTTTTTTGCTCCATCAAAACGAATACGTGCTGTTGGGTTAAAATCCCACTGATCTCCTTTGAATTTAATATAGGATGGTTGAAAGGTAAAGTCTAATTCCTTATCAGGTCCAAAATCATGATATACATTCAAATAAAATTTATCCTCTTGTTCGCTCCCACCAAAGGCATTAAGGTTTAATTGAATTTTGTCCTCAACTTGCTCGCTTAATAAAGAAACATCGGAAAGAATATAATTCTTGAGTCGCCATTCTTCTGCTCGAATCATATTTGGGACCCTGGCAGACTCAGGTTCCATCCGCAAAGAAAGACCTTTAACAATACTGTTTTTATAATTAATTATGGGGGCATCAATAGTTAATCGACCTCTTTCAGGTTCGGAATGAAGCAAGCCTGTAAACGTAAAATCATTTTTGATCCCCCATTGAGGAAACACAGACGAAAGTACTTTCTGTGAAAGAATCATATTAACTTCAGCATATTGCGGATCAGCAAAATTTTCTGTCAATGCAAATGGATAGGCTCTACTCACTGTGTTTTTAAATAATTGTCCCACTCGAGACAACTGAAAATTACCCTCAACCGACCCTTCTAAAATATCAGAATCAGAAATGGAAAGAGTGCGATGAAATCCATCTGTAGACATTTCAAGAAAGAAATCTTCAAAAGGAACTTTATCATTCTGCGTTGTGAGCAGTATATTATTAAAGGAAATTGCCCCGCAAGAAGATCTAAGTTGACCCCCTTAAACGACCCATTTGTTACCCCTTTTAATGCAATATTTCCAGGTTGGACTAGAGGGTTGACCAGGTGAACATCTAATCGATTTAAAGTTATATCTACTGTATTTGTTGCGTTTTTGCTTTTGGGATATATAATAAACTGAGAATCCAACTGAAGCTGATTGTCAGAGGAGCGAAGGATCCAGCCCATCTAGATTGATTGACAGTACCATTAGCTTGAATATTGGTAATATAATTACTTTGATACTCTAGACTGTCTATTGTAGCTAACCACTTAGCTTGATTCCACTTTCCATTAATCTTTTGTCCTTCCCCTCTTAATTCACCCACTATTTCTCCCAGCTTAGACGCGGGTAAAAACTCACTTATACGAATGGGATCTGCTCTAAATACTGACTTTAACAAAGTATCCCCCATAGAAGTGAAGGATTCTTCTATATAGGTTTGCAGGTTTTGCGAAGTGAGGGATACAATTCCATCTATTCTTTTTTCATCCTTGCTATAATCGATACTTCCCCTAAACCCAACTTTACTTTCTTCAGGTAAAAAAAAACCATTAATTTTTAAATTCTTTTTTGATAACGCCTCCGAAAGCCAGTCCGTTGAAAGAGTGAATGATGAAATCTGCGAGTGCAGGTGTCGAAAATTCATACTACTGTCTAAAGTTACAAGCCCACTAGCTTGCATCAAAAAATCAGGAGCATCTATATCTATTTTGTTTATAGTAATGTTTTCAAGCGGTCCTGCAGCTATTATTTGGCCACGAAGGGGTTTGTTATAATAGTTGCTCCCTCCCCAATCACTAGGGTGCAATCGACTGGCCGATAGATCTAATTCGATGGAATCAATATCTGCCTGTTTGGTTAACAAAAATTTTTACTGCCCCCATTAGTTGACTTTCTTGGGTTGCCAATGCTATATTGTTTACAGATAAAAACCGAGCCGTCTTAACTATTTCTCCGGATACGTTTTTAAGAGTCCGTCCCCTATCATCTTCTAAAACAAGGTTTCTAAGTTTAGCTGAAAGATTCTTTTTTTCGATCAATACTTCTTCCATTTCAAATGCAAGTCCTTTTAATTTCTGTATTTTGGTTTTTAACTGAGACAGGTCAAAAAGAATCGATCCATCTTGAAAAGTCAATTTATTCAATCGAAATAATGCTTTGGATTGGTTTTGGTTTTGATTCAATCGCAAGCCTTGAACAAAGTATTCCAAATTGGTTAATGAGTCTCCTTCGTAATGACGCAAGTTCAAATCCAATCCTTTAATATTCACTGTATTAAAAATAATATTACTCTGAAATGCTTGTGAAGGTTGTATCAACTTAGCTTCCAATTCTTGGATGTAAAAAAGAGTGTCTTTATGGTGATCATACCCCACCACGCCTGTCAATTTAATATTCCCAAACAAGTCAATCTTAACTTTTGTCACTTCCATAGAATTATCAGTGGAGGTTTGTAATGAATGGGTGAAACGTTGAAACAAAGAAGTTTGAATTGATGACAAAGTAAAAATAGCAACCAATAGGAAAGTTCCTATTAGTGTAAGACTAACTCCAATTGCTATTTTGTGACCTCGTTTGATTTTATCCTTTATTTTTGTTGAGTTAAAAATCTGTAGTGGCTACTTCTTTTTATACACTTGGCATCGAATCATCTTGTGACGAAACTGCTGCCGCTGTCCTATGTGACGGTAAAGTTCTGTCAAATTGTATTGCCAGTCAAGAAATTCATCAAAGATATGGTGGTGTCGTTCCTGAACTGGCCTCGCGAGCCCATCAATCCAATATTGTTCCTGTGGTTCACGATGCCCTTCAAAAAGCAGGTATTCGAAAAGAAGAACTGCATCTCATTGCTTTTACCCAAGGGCCTGGCCTACTGGGATCTCTTTTGGTTGGGAGTAGTTTTGCAAAGTCATTAGCGATGGGGCTGAACATTCCTTTTTATGGAGTCAACCATATGCAAGCCCATTTATTAGCTTCTTTTATTGAAAATCCTGAACTGGAGACCCCTGTCTTTCCTTTTCTGGGAGTTACCCTTTCTGGAGGGCACACCCAAATAGTCCTTTGTCAGGCTCCTTTTGACATGGAAGTGATTGGAGAAACCAAAGATGATGCCATCGGAGAAGCCTTTGATAAATGTGGGAAAATTATGGGCCTACCCTACCCCGCAGGGCCACAGCTCGACCGTTTGGCTCAAAAAGGGAATCCGAGGCTTTACATTCCCTATCCCAAAAATGTCTGGTATAGACGTCAGTTATAGCGGGATTAAAACAGCCTTTCTAAATTTCATCAATCTACAAACACAAAAAGAAACTGATTTCATTAAAAATAATTTAGTAGATCTATGCGCTTCCCTTCAAAGTGCTTTGGTTAAAACAATTTTTGAGAAAATCAATGTGGCTGTTAAACAAAAAGGTATTAATGCTGTTGTCCTTGGTGGAGGAGTATCAGCTAATTCAGAAATTCGAAAGCAATTGAAAGAAAAGGAAAAAACAGATCGCTGGAAGGTATACCTACCCCCCTTTGAATACACGACTGATAATGCTGCTATGATTGGAATGGTGGGCTACTTGAAGGCACAGGAAAATCGATTCAGTGATTATACCGCAGTCGCCAATCCTCGTTTATCTTTTTAATATGGATTTTTTTTTCATTCGAACTCACCGCTCAGGACCCTGAAATTAGGTTGTCTCCTAGTGAAAGTCAACACCTGTCTCGGGTGCTTCGAAAACAAGTTGGAGATACTATAGGAATTCTTAATGGAGTGGGCGGCCGTGCTTCTGGTTCAATCAGCTATTTAGATCCAAAAGGGAGCATTGTGACACTTTTGGAATTCGAACAATTTTCACCGCCTGCTTATACAATTCATATAGCCATAGCTCCCACCAAGAGTAATGATCGTTTTGAGTGGTTCTTGGAAAAAGCAACCGAGATTGGCGTCTCTACAATCACTCCGATCCTATGCCAAAATTCAGAGCGAAGGAACATCAAATGGGAGCGCTTAGACAAAATCATACTTAGTGCTACCAAACAATCGCATCAAGTCTATAGGCCAGTATTAAATCAGCTAACTCCTTTTAATAAATTTATTAATGAGCATCCCAAGTCGCTAATTGCTCATTGTAGAGAGGGGGAAAAATAAACTTATTAAATCACCCCAATTCTATTCCACACAGCACTATTATCATTGGCCCGGAAGGAGATTTTACTAAAGAGGAGATTGAAATGGCCTTGGTAAACCAAGCACAAACTATTAGTCTAGGTCAACAAAGATTCCGAACTGAGACAGCTGGTATTATTGCCTGCCATACTGTGGCAGTTAATGCAACATTAGTGAATAACTAGGATTGGGAGAATCTCGTTATATTTAACCTATGGAACCAAAAACAATTGCCAACGGAATCCTTCAGGCGCTATTAAAACTATTTATTATTGGGGTGGTCCTTGTCTTGCTTTACTCGCTCACTAGTTTACTACTTTATTTTCTGGTCGCTGCTGTGATCAGTCTGATTGGTCGACCTATAGTCGTATTTCTAAAAGAAAAACTAAAATGTAACAGTCTTCTGGCAGCCACAATAACGTTGTTGACCTTCATTGGCCTTTTGTTTGGGATTCTTTCTCTTTTCTTTCCACTGTTAGTAGAACAAAGCAATAATCTATCACTGCTAGATGTAGAAGCATTGAAAATAAAACTCAATTACCTTTCTAAAGAATTGTCTGATTATTTTAATGTTGACAATTCCTTTTGGTTAGGTCTCTTAGAAAGCGAAAATATTCTACAGTCGATCAACTTGAGTTTAGTTCCCGACTTTCTCAATGGATTATTAAACTTTCTAGGGTCATTTTCTGTTGCTTTATTTTCGGTTCTATTTATTTCGTTTATCTTGCTCAAAGACAGTGAATTATTGGAACGAATAGATCTTATTTTTATAAAAGAATCCTATCACTCACGCATTCAAAAGTCCTTTGAACGAATCAAAAATCTTCTTTCTCGTTATTTTATTGGATTGCTAATGCAGATCACAATTCTACTGGTGATTTATACAATAGTACTAGCCGTATTTGGTAACAATAACGCCTTTATTATTGCTTTTCTCTGTGCATTATTGAATTTGATTCCCTACTTGGGACCCATTTTTGGGGGTGTTTTAATGATTATCCTCACACTGACCAATAGTCTAGAACTGAATTTCAATGCAGAGGTACTTTACAACGTACTTGGAGTATTTATTGGTTTTACTATTGGACAATTGGTGGATAATTTCTTTAGTCAACCCTATATCTTTTCACGTTCGGTAAAGTCTCACCCCTTAGAGATCTTTTTTGTCATTTTGGCTAGTGGCTCTTTGTTTGGAGCTGTGGGAATGATCATCGCTATTCCAATGTATACAGCGTCTAAAGTGATTTTAAAAGAATTTTTTGCTGAAAATAAAATTGTACAATCACTAACCAAAGACCTTTAAACATGTCTTCAAAAAAATATTTTCTACTTCTACTCGGTATATTAATGACCTTCAAGTAGGAGCACAAAAACGATTGAATCGAACAGAAAAACAAATTTTAAATAAAGTAGCTGCCTACGAAACGGAAGCTATAAATTTTCTTGAAAAAGTTGTCAATATCAATAGTGGGACTCTCAATCTTAAAGGTGTTCGAGCCGTTGGAGAGGAATTTTCTAATGCTTTTGAATCTATTGGTTTTGAAACAGAATGGATAGAAATGCCAGCTGAAATGAATCGAGCAGGCCATCTGTTTGCCTCCATAGAGGGCTCTGAAGGGAAAAAATTACTTTTGATTGGTCATTTAGATACTGTATTTGAAGAAAACAGTCCATTTCAAAAATTTGTTAAACAAGACAGCATGGCTTTTGGTCCTGGGGCTAATGATATGAAAGGGGGAAATGTGATTATCTTATACGCGCTAAAAAGTCTTTATGAGCTTGGCCTACTAGAAAACAAACACATTATTGTTGCCTTTACCGGTGACGAGGAAAGTACTGGAAAACCCCTGAGCATTTCAAGAAAAGCTTTGATTGATGCTGGCAAAAACAGTGATATCGCTCTCGGGTTTGAGAATTCAACTGGTTTCAATCAAGCTACAATTGCTCGAAGAGGGACATCAAGCTGGCGGATAGAAAGCAAAGGGGTTCGTGCGCATTCTTCTGGGGTTTTTAGAGAAGACGTTGGTGCTGGCGCTATTTTTGAATTATCACGAATACTTCATCAGTTTTATGAAGAAGTTAAGGGAGAAGACTTACTCACTTTTAATCCAGGGACTATCCTAGGAGGAACTTTTTTGGAGTTCGATAAGCAGAAAAGTGAAGGCACGGTGTTTGGAAAATCCAATGTTGTCGCACAAAAAGCTATCGTCAACGGAGGATTGCGTTTCATTACCGAAGATCAAAAAATTCGAACTCGCGACAAAATGCGGCGAATCGTATCGCAAAGCCTTCCCCTCACTGATTCAAATATATCGTTTGTCGATAGCTATCCGTCGATGAAACCTACTGAGGGGAATGCGGCAATATTAGAAAAACTAAGTGAAGTGAGTCAAGCCATGGGACAAGGCCTCGTATCTGCTTATGATCCTTCCAAAAGAGGGGCTGCAGATATTTCATTTGTTGCACCTTATACCAATGGTGTAGACGGATTGGGAACCATGGGAGAAGATGCTCATACACCACAAGAGACGGTTGATTTAACTACTATCAAACCATGGATTCAGAGAACGGCTGTGCTTATTTACAGACTGACTAACGAAAAAAACAGTCAACAATACCGTTCCAAATAATCCTTCTGATTTTGAAGGGCTTCGTGAAACTCCTTTCGAAGTTGAGTCACCAAGGAAGCAATGGGAATTGAGTCTGTAATTGAGGTAACGCCTTGTCCCGCTGACCAAATGGTTTTCCAAGCTTTAGCTTCTGCTTTTGCCGCATCGAGCTCGGATCCGAAATCTATCTTATTGGAATTTTTCCACATTTCTTCTGTAATGCCAACAGATTCTAGACTGGGGCGTAAAAAATTGGCATGGACTCCAGAAACAGCGGCTGTATATACAATATCCTCTGCTTTACTATTAATAATCATCTCTTTGTATTCGGTATCGGCTTGGCTTTCTTCTACGTTGATAAAACGAGTTCCCATATAGGCTAGATCAGCACCCATTTGAAGGGCACTCGCAATATCACGACCCGTACTAATGCATCCAGACAGTAAAATCGTTTTATCATAAAAAGTTTTAATCTCATTGATTAAAGCAAAGGGGTGAAGGGTACCAGCGTGTCCCCCTGCTCCTGCAGCGACTAAAATCAATCCGTCCACGCCTGCCTCTGCTGCTTTTTCGGCATGGCGTTTTTTGATTACATCATGAAAGACCAAACCACCATAACTATGTACAGCAGTCACCAATTCAGATACAGCGCCCAAAGAGGTGATAATTAAGGGCACTTTGTGTTTCATACAAACCTCCAAATCGGATTGCACTCGTGGATTAGTAGGGTGAACAATAATGTTGACCCCAAAAGGAGCCGCTTTTTTTTCCAGTATCTTTTTCAAATTGTTCCAAAGCAGATTTTATTTCAATAATCCATTCTTCAAAACCCTCTGTCGTTCGTTGATTAAGTGCAGGAAAAGTCCCAACAATACCATTTTTACAACACTCGATCACTAGCTGCGGCCCCGAGATGAGAAACATCGGTGCGGCAACTACTGGAAAAGAAATGTCTTTAAAAAAAGAGGAAGATGTAGTGTCTGACATATTATTTTGCTTTTAATGTCCATTCAAATTTAAAGGTAGATACTACATCACCAGCTTGGTCAGTTCCAACAGAAGTTAACCAAACGGTTTGAGATTCGTTAGTGGCAAGAGTCTTTGCGACAGCTTCTTTTACTCGTGCCCTTTCTTTGCAGACGAAATGAATCCGACCGCGTGCTTTTTTAGAAAAATTCGCCTTATTGTTTAATACAAGCATTGAAATGGGTTGTTCTGCCTCTCTAATTTCAAGAGTGATAGGAAGTCCTGTTGCCAGCTCTGCTGCCATACCTTGAATAGCCCAAAACATTGATTTAAAGGGATTCTTTGTAAACCAATTCAGCTTCACAGTGGTTGTGCAACTCTCCTCATCCAAGTGAATTACTCGCACACCCGCCCAAAATGCGGAGGGCAAGCTTTTAAAAGTGAATAAATTATATTTTCTCACCGAATTCAAAAATGTAGTATTTCTTGTAAAGGTGTGTATTTTTTATCAAACAAATGAGCTATTTCTTTATTTAATACCTGACCCTTAACAAGATTCAATCCTCCTTTTAAATGGGGGTTAAGTCGACAGGCTTCCTTCCATCCATGTCGTGCAATTTGTTTGATATAAGGAAGCGTAGCATTGGTGAGAGCAGCAGTGGCCGTTTGTGGTACAGCCCCTGGCATGTTTGTTACAGCATAGTGAACAATACCCTCGACAATGCGAATGGGGTCTTTATGATTGGTGGGTTCACTGGTTTCAAAACACCCCCCTTGATCAATGGCTACATCCACTAGCACAGTGCCTTTTTTCATCTTGGAGAGCATTTTTTTGGTGATGAGTTTCGGAGCTTTATCCCCTGGAACCAAAACGGTTCCTATAATCAAGTGACTTTGAGTAATCTCTTTGTGGATTTGATCGGCGGAAGAAAAGAGCAATACAACGCTAGGGGGAAGCATTTCATTCAACTGTCTTAGGCGGTCCAAGTTGGTATCAAGTATAGTGACCTGTGCACCCATACCTGCTGCTACTCGAGCGGCTTCCGTGCCGGCTGTTCCACCTCCTAAAACCAAAACTTTTGCGGGAGGAGTTCCGGTACACCCCCAAGAGAATACCGGCTCCACCCTGCGGGCTTTCCAGATATTTCGCTCCTTGTTGTGCAGCCAAGCGCCCGGCTACTTCAGACATAGGGACTAAAAGGGGCAATTGATTTCCAATCTTAATGGTTTCATAGGCAATACAGGTGGCTTGGCTTTGTATCATCGCTTCGGTGAGTTGCCTGCTAGATGCAAAATGAAAATAGGCGAACACTGTGTGCTGGGGTTTAATCCATTTATATTCATCTGGGAGTGGTTCTTTTACCTTAATGATAGTGTCAGATTTTTCATACAAAGACTTTGCGTTTGGAATTAATTTCGCTCCCGCTCTTTGATAGGATCTGTTAGAAAAGCCACTCAAAAGACCAGCATTTTCTTCAATTAAAACAGTAATATCTTGCTGCATTAGTTCAGATACTCCTGATGGAGTGATTGCGACGCGTGTTTCTTGTGGCTTTATTTCTCGTGGAATCCCTATAGTCATTTTTAGTAGTGTTTTTAAGAACAATTTAAATGCTAAATAAAAAACCTCCGGGAGGTAGTCCCAGAGGCATAACCATAAACCAATTCTGAAAAATAGACTTGGTATTTTAAATTTACTTTATTTTTGTTTAGGCTATGGGCGCTCCATATAAACGTTATCAACAAATTATGAAATACCGTTATACTCTATTGACTCTTATATTTATGGTATTTACGCTACAATGCCAACAAAACAAGCGCAACCTAACTCAAAAAACGATTGAAATTCCTGACGGGTTGGAAGTAGCTTATTTCGCCTCTGGATGTTTCTGGTGTGTGGAAGGGGTTTATGATGAAGTGTATGGTGTAAATGAAGTGATTTCTGGGTATGCAGGAGGCACTGTGCCCAATCCCTCATATTACGATCATGGTAATCACGCAGAAACAGTGGCCGTAATCTACGATGCTTCAAAGGTAAGTTATTCTGTTCTGTTGCAAGTCTATTTCGATATTACCGATCCTTACAATATTGGGCAAGCCCCTGATTTCGGAAAATCATACCGGTCTATTGTCTTTCCGAAAAATAAAAGTCAGATGGAAGAATTAAATAGATACTTGGCTTCTTTTGAAGGGCATAAAATTGAGATACACATCGCCAAGAATCCCCCTTTTACCATTGCAGAAGAATATCATCAAGATTACGTTTCTCGCTTATTAAAAGGTGAAAATGTCGTTAATAAACCCTACGGGTATAATGTGTCGCTCCCTCGTCGACAAGAATTTATCAATAAGACTAAGGTTCGCCTAAAAGACTAGTTAAGAACTTTCTCCACTACCCCACAACGTAGCATTTTACTTCCATAATACGGATTCAGTATTTGCTCATTCATACTCAACCAATAGTTTCCTCCTTGATACATAGGGCAATACTGAAGGTAAATTTTTTCAGCATAGGGGTTGGATTTATTCCAATCGAGTAGGGCTACCGTAAGATCGATTAAACTCATTCGTTGTTGCTCAAAATTTTGATTCTTCATCTCTAGTGCAAGAGATTCTATTTTTACGTATAGGGCACTGTCTGTAATCTGTTTGGAATTTTTGATCCTTTCCACAATTGATGAATGCAAAGTTTCAATTGCCAATGATACCGAAAGACTATCATCTGCTACCATGGCATTTTTAATTTCCATGTAGCCAGCTAAAATAGGGTCAGAGACCTTGGCAACTTCAAGAGTATTGGCTTGCGGTTCTGGACTGGGCGACACTACTTTCACTGCTGGCTTTGAGGGGGAAAAGTTACAAGTGCTGAGGGTGATTGCTATTGAAAGTGTCAAAAAAATTAGCTTAATGTATTTCATTTTTTTTTTAAATGTACAACTCTATTCAAAAAGTATTTCATTTTCTTAGTAGTTGTACATACATTTTTTTAACTGCTATTCTAGTTTGGAAAGGAATATTGGATCAATGTTGACAAAAAGATAATTAAGGATGTTTTAGTACATTTGAAAATCAAAAATTAAAAAAAATCAAATAATGAAACAGCTCCTAATTTTAATTGCTATAACTTTTTTACCCTTCCCCGCTCTTCAAGCACAGACATTGGATGAGATTATTGAAAACTATTTTGAAAATACCGGTGGAAGAGCCCAGTGGGAAGCCTTAGAAGGGATTCAATACAAGGCTAAAATAAATCAAGGAGGGATGGAAATTCCGCTAGAAATTGTGGAAATGAAATCGGGAAAACAAATGACGGTGATTAACTTTCAAGGGCAAGTCATCAAGCAAGGGGTCTTCGATGGAAAGGACCTTTGGAGCATCAACTTTATGACACAAAAAGCAGAAAAAAGTGATCAAGAAACAACAGATAATATAATCCGTGATATGGGTGATTTCCCAGATCCTTTTCTCAATTACAAATCATTGGGTTATCAGGCAGAGTTAATGGGTAAGGAAGTTATTGATGGAACGGAGTGTTTCAAAATCAAACTAACGAAAAAACCAATGGTGGTTGATGGTGAAGAAGTAGAAAATGTATCCTATTACTTTTTCGACACCGAAAATTATGTTCCTCTTGTTGTTCATATCGAAATCAAGTCCGGTGAATTGAAAGGACAAATGAGTGAGGTAAAAATGAGTGATTATCAAGAAGTAGGTGGTTTGTATTTTCCTTTTCTCAATCGCAAGGATTAAAAAATCAAGAGGGTCAAGTCATTGGTATAGATGAAATAATACTCAACCCTGAGATTGCAGATTCAGAATTTAGTTTTCCAGAAGAAGAACCCTCAAACTAATTCCCAACTAATATCTCGAATATGTTTAAACGAATTTACTTTTATGCTATTGGTGCTGCTTTCATTTTTTCACCAAGTGTAAATGCACAGCAAAAACTAAGTGATTACTTTGGCGACCTTCGGGCACGGCACATCGGGCCCGCTCTTATGAGTGGTCGGGTCAACGACCTAGAATTACACCCGACCAACTCACGCATTCTTTATGCAGGAACCGCTGGAGGTGGTGTATGGAAATCCAGTGATGGTGGAGCCACCTTCAATCCTATATTTGATGATCACTGTCAATCCATTGGGGCTGTTGAATTGGATCCCAACAACCCCGATAAAGTTATCTATGTTGGAACAGGGGAAACCTGGACACGAAACAGCGTCTCCGTTGGTGATGGCCTATATAGATCTAACGATGGGGGGATAAACTGGACAAAATTAGGTTTTGAAAGGTCAGAAAGAATCGCCAATGTTATCGTTAATCCAGAAAATTCTAATGAGATTTATGTTGGTGTACTCGGAGCCTTATGGTCAGATAGTTCCGAAAGAGGCGTATACAAATCTATCGATGGTGGAGCTTCATGGTCTCAAATCCTTTATGATGGCCCCGCTACTGGCTGTGCCGATCTTGCAATGGACCCTGAAGATCCTAATACCTTGTATGCTTCGATGTGGGAATTTAGAAGAACCGCTTGGTCTTTCAATTCTGGAGGAAAAACAGTTCTTTATACAAATCAACAGACGGGGGTGTCAGCTGGAAAAAATCCACAATGGATTTCCAGAGGGCAAACTGGGCCGATTGGCCATCGCTGTAGCCCCGTCGAATCCAAATATTTTATACACAGTAATCGAAGCTGAAAAGCAGGACAAAAAAGGACTATACCGAAGTGATGACAGAGGAGAATCATGGACCCAAAGCAATAATGACTTTGGAATTACCGTACGCCCATTTTATTTTTCTCGAATAGTCATTGACCCAAATGACCCCAATGTTGTTATTAAAGCAGGTTTATACGGTTCTATATCACGTGACGGAGGTAAGACTTTTAAGAATTTAGGTACGATGCACAGTGATGTACACGACTTTGCTTTCAATGTCAAGGATTCCGATTACATCTATGCTGCCACTGACGGGGGTGTTTACCGTTCATGGAATGGTGGGACCACCTTTGAAATTGTTGAAAACTTACCATTATCTCAGTTCTATCACATTAGCGTAGATAATGCAGAACCTTATAACGTCTATGGTGGGTTACAAGATAATGGTTCTTGGTTTGGTCCCAATGCAGCAGCGGGAGGCGTTAAAGCGGCCCAATGGACTTCGGTTGGTCAAGGTGATGGGTTTAGAGTGTTAAAACATCCAAGTAAAAGAATCATTTACTCCGAAATGCAAGGCGCCGAAAATGTGTGGCGCTATGATTTAGATAATGGACTTATAAAAACAATACAACCCCTACCCAAAAAGGGACAACCTAAATTACGTTTTAATTGGAATGCTCCTTTAGCTGTTAGTGAACATCAGCCCGATCGACTGTATATTGGAAGTCAGTTTTTGCACCGTTCTGAAGATCAAGGAGAAAGCTGGGAAACCATCTCTCCAGACCTGACAACCAATGACCGAGCAAAACAGAAACAAGAAGACTCTGGTGGATTATCTATGGACAATTCTGGGGCTGAAAACCATACCACAATTTTTACTATCACTGAATCTCCCCTTGATGAGAAAATCATATGGGTAGGAACCGATGATGGAAATGTACAAGTATCCAGAAATGGGGTTTGACATGGACCAATACCATTGAGAATCTTCCAGGCTTGCCTGCCAACACTTGGGTTTACCATATAGAAGCCAGCGTGCACGATAGGGGTACTGCCTATGCAGTTTTCGAAGGACATACTCGAGGAGACCGTAATCCTTATGTTTATAAAACAACTGATTACGGAGTTTCTTGGACCTCTATCGTTACTGATGATATAAAGGCATTTGTTCGTAACATCCAGGAGGATTATATCAATCCTGATTTACTTTTCTTAGGCACAGAAATGGGATTATATATTACTAATAATGGAGGCAAAAACGTGGAGTCATTTCACTAAAAATTTACCTCCTGTGGCGATCCATCATATCGAACTGCAAAAACAAACCAATGATTTGGTTATGGGAACTCATGGACGAGGTGTAATAATAATCGACGATATATCTCCCTGCGTTCCATTGGGGAAGAAGAATTGACATCAAAACTTCACTTTTTTAAACCAACCGGGCTTGTCATGAGAGATAAAAGCTATGGGTTTGTTGAAAATTTTGGAACTGAAACTCAATTTATTGGTGAAAATCCCACAAGAATTGCGCAGTTTAAATACTTGCTTCCAAAGCGACACACCTTTGGAAAAATGACCATGGAAATTCAAGACAGTCAGGGAAATAAAATTGCTACATTGAATCCGAAAAAATCAAAAGGAGTTAATATCGTTTCTTGGAACTATACCCTACGACAACCCAAAGTTGCGAAGGGAAAACCTTAGCATTCGGTGGATTTACATCTCCCAGAGCACCTGCTGGGGGATTATAAAGTTGTCATTAAAAAAGGCAGAGACATCTATGAACAATCATTTGTCTTGTCCAACGAACCAACTACAAGCAAGGAATCCTCGTATTTCGAAGCCAAACATGAACTTACCAATGACTCTTTACGACATGACTCAGGAATTAGCCTATATGGTTTATGAATTAGATGCTTTATTGGAGTTGGAAAAAACAAACGCCTGAAAATTAAACTCCAAGATTTAAAAGAAACATTAGTGATAACCACAGGTGACAACTATGTAGGTGCCAGCGGAGCCGCAATTGAGAGAAAAAATGGCGAACTTATATGCCAAGGTTGCGCAGAGTTATTCTAAACCCTCTCCAAATGAAAAAGAATTCTTTGAAGTAGTTAATGTAGGTTTTATGGAAGCTAAGAAATCCTTTCAAAAACTAAAGGAAAAAGTAAAGCAGACTTGAGTGAATTAAAAACATTTGAGGCCTTTATCGAATAGGGATTAAATTATTTTACTTTTTTTAAGAATAACAAAACCCCAGTTAATACTGGGGTTTTTAAATTTATTGGCTGTGATCGCGCTAGGATTCGAACCTAGGACCGTCTGCTTAGAAGGCAGATGCTCTATCCAGCTGAGCTACGCGACCCTATATAAACCTAAATTAATTTAGTGCTAAGGGACTAATTATGTTTGCCTTGGGTTTAATTTAGGATATGTAATTGGAAACCAATTCCCTATTGTTTGATTTCACGTTGATTTATAAAATATGTTCCTTTGATTAGACAATAAGATAACCAGTGAAACTTAAGATTTTATTATAGAACTATTCAATTTTACAATAAAAATCCCTAAAAGATTGAATATAAATCTAATAGGGATTATTTATGCGGAGAGACAGGGATTCGAACCCTGGCAACGCTTACGCGTTGACAGATTAGCAATCTGCTCCATTACCACTCTGGCACCTCTCCGATTCATTTAAGAACATGCGTAAAAATACCTTTTCATAGGGAATAATACAACTTCCCTCCAAAATCTATTCGGGATATTCGATCCGTAAGTGGTATATGTTGGACAGTTTCCGTATAACTTTTTTTTTTTAGTTTGCTCAATTTCTAATAAGGTGATATTACTATGACTAAACTGGCCTTCATCTAACTGTTTTTGTACAATTTGGGTCACAAAAGATTCGATAATCTTTAGATTAGCTGCCTTTAAGCTTTTCGAAGCTGCTTCCACAGCATCCGCCATCATCAGTATAGCAGTTTCTTTAGAAAAAGGTTTGGGTCCAGGATACTGAAAAGGTTCAGGATCAACAGCTTGTTCTTGATTTTGGTCCTGTGCTTGTTTGTAAAAATAATATACCAAGGAAGTCCCGTGGTGGGTCCTAATAAAGTCAATAATACGTTCAGGAATATTAAATTTTTTGGCCTGATTGATTCCCTCCCTAACGTGCTTGACAATAATCGCTGCACTTTGAATGGGTGTTAACTCATGATGAGGAGATGTTTCATTCTTCTGATTCTCGGAAAAGTAGGTAGGGTTTTTCATTTTCCCAATATCGTGATACAAGGCACCAACACGAACCAATAACCCATTGGCTCCTATTTCGTTGGCAGCTGCTTCGGCCAAATTAGCTACTTGAAGGGAATGATGAAATGTACCAGGAGCAACATCGGACAATTCCTTCAATAAGGCAGTATTAGTATCCGATAATTCAAGAAGGGAAACGTCTGAGGTTAATGAAAAAAGACGTTCAAATAAATAAATTAGGGGTTGCACAAATAGAGTCAACAGTCCATTTAGTAAAAAAAGCCCCAAAGTGGACAATGAAATGTTCTCAATACTACCTCATGAATAAAAGCAAAAGCAATATGAACCAATAAATAAATCAGAACAATTTGACCCACAGATATAAATAAATTAGTTCTTTGATAAAGTTTGGAACTGGTTTGAATGGTCACTATCCCAGCAAGAACTTGAAGAAAAACAAATTCAAAACTATTAGGAACAAGAAACCCAAGAAGTAAAACAGTCAATAAATGAGTAAACAAACCCAATCGAGCATCAAAAAGCCTTCAAAGTCAGCGGTAGAATACACAAAGGAACCCCATACACCAAATACGGGTCAAAATTCAATACCAATATCGTTAAGACAACTATCAAAAATATATTGACAAAAATAAAGGTCAGCTCTTTGTTGTTATTGAATAAAGCAATGCGATAAATAAAAATAAAACGCATTAGCATGAATACAACTAAACCTACTAATATAGCATACCCAGCAGTCATCACGAATTGCTTGCTCTCCGACCAAGAACTGCTTTGATATTCTGCAGCTAAAGATTCTAATTGTTGAAAGCGCTCCCCTTCCACCAATTCGTTTTGGGCAATAATTAGGCTTCCTTTTTTAACTACGCTGCGAGTCAAAGACAAGGACTGTTTGCCCTGATCTAATATTTTTTTACGCAAAGTTGAATCCAAAACTAGGTTTGGTGTTAAAATTTCAAAAAAGAGTTCGTAAAAATTAGATTGATACTGTTGCAATGAATCGGGAAGTCTTCCTTAATATCTTCGATAATATTACTTAAACGGTAAAACGAGGAAGAAGGGCGTAATTTTTCGATGTTGCCACTTACCAATCTCACAAAGCTAGTATCTTCAATTTTCCATCCTAGAGGAAGGATCCCTTGTTGGTTAATACTATCCAATACAAGGCTGCCATAAAGCAATAATTGCTGCTTTTTTCCAATGGGTATATTGTCGAAATACAAATCAAACTGCTTGTCGTATTGAAACAAGGATTCTTTACTTGAGATTGAATCCAGGCGATAGTAACTGTTGGCTTCGCGAGTTAAAAGAGTAATTTCTCGATCAATTTCAGATCTTGTTTTGAGAATCGGGAAATCAAATGGAGCATAAAGCGAAGCATGTTTCCAAGTAAGCCCTTTTTGGTATTCATACTGAAATTTTACACCCACCGGAATCAAATACAAAATAGCTCCCACAAGGAGAAAAAAGAAAACCCTTGTATAGCTGGGGTTGATTGTAAAATAACCAATTCCAAAACTGTTTCAACAACTACAAAATTTAGAGCTAAGAAAACAAAAATTAGGCAATAAAGCGATTATACCTATCAATAGTTGTTTTTATATTATATACTTTTGAATTTCATTTTAACTATGAAATACGGGGTTTGCCACTTGGGTATTATTTCTGTTCGGGCGGATAAAGACGACCGAAGTGAATTGGTGACTCAACTCCTATATGGAGATACTTACACTGTACTGGAATTGAAAAAAAAGTGGTGCAGAATTCGTTTGGATGCAGATTCATACGAGGGTTGGATTTCCAAAAATCAATGCTTTTCTTTAGAAGCTTGCGAATGGGAATCTCTGTTGTCCAAAAAACCAAACTACACAACTGATTTATTCAGCTTTTCTCATCAACAAAACGGGATAATATTTCCAATCCCATTGGGGAGCAACCTTGCAGTGCAAACACTTCTCACATCAACACGAAGGCGAAAAAAATGACAAAAAAACCAAAGAGAAGATCTGGTGAAAACAGCCTACCTCTATTTGAATGCTCCTTATCTTTGGGGTGGCAAATCCCCTTTGGGCATAGACTGCTCGGGACTGAGTCAAATGGTTTACCGAATCAATGGCTATCAACTACATAGAGATGCCTCTCAACAGGCAAAACAAGGCCAAACTCTCAGTTTTATAGAAGAAAGTCAAGCCGGTGATTTAGCTTTTTTGACGACCCAGAAGGAAACATCATTCATGTGGGTATTCTACTGCCCAACCATAAAATCATCCATGCCCATGGGCAGGTTCGTATTGATGGGATTGACCAAACGGGTATTTTCAACAAGGAAATTCAGAACCACTCTCACAAATTACGGATGATCAAATCTATTTTATAAAAAACCCTCTGCAATTCAGAGGGTTAAAATAAATCGGAACAATTATTATTCCTGAAGTGCCTTCATCTCTTTATATCCTTCAGTATCACCAAGAGTCCCATAAATGTTCATCAAAGTCTTAATCGCTTCCTGATTCCCAACTTTTTCAATGAGCTCTCGAAGAATCGGTACACATTTTTATATAATGATTCTCTGCTCTTTTTAAGGCTTCATATCGAGCGTTATCGGAACGAGATGTCCCCAAGCTGTTCATCTCATCTACTATAGCACTTTCTCCTTCCAAAATTAAAGAAACCAAGTTAAGATAAGCCGATTCGAATTTGGGATTCAATGCAATAGCTTTTTCGTAAAATTTGCGGGCCGCCCTCTTTCACCCAAGTCATTATTCACTACTCCTAAGTTGAAGTATAAATTGGCATTATCAGGATCTTGTTCAATGGCTATTCCAATTAATTCTTTAAACTTTTCCTTTTCACCCAACTTAATGTAAAGATCAGCTTCTGTCAAAATCAAATTTAGATCTTCTGGGCTCTCGTTTCTTGCTTCCTGAACCGCTGCAATCGCTTCTTCATTTTTTCCCTGTTGGGCATAAATCAAAGCAATATTTTTAACAATTTCTGGATACTTAGATTCAGACACTTCCTTTCGAGGATTGCTATAGTCCTTCGATTTTTGTAAATATTGAACTCCACCTCAGTGACTTCTATTTCTTCATTCGTTACCACGTCAGTAACTAGATATTTGGTAGTAATGCCAGTATATTTTATCTCTTTCAAAAGGAAATAGTATTCCAAGGCTTTATCGTAGTTCTGACCATTAACACTATTTGATGCCGCATAATAGAGATAATCTTTACCATTTTCAGGATTGATTTGGTAAGCCATAAATAACTTAGTGGCTGAAGCCATATAATCTTCTTTTTCATTGTCTGCAATAGCGCCATTCACCAATTCGTTTTGAAGTTTTTGAAGTTGTTCAGCAACTCTAGCTTTCAAACGAATATCATCCTTTAGGGCGGTATACAAATCCATAGCCGTCTGGAAGTCCTGAGTGGCTTGGGCGATTTTTCCTTGTAAAAACTGGTAGGATACCGTTGTTTTCTCATCAGCGGCATCGAACAAGGATGCATTGTCATTTAACATTGCGTTGGCCCCAGTAGTATCACCAGAAGCAAATAGTTTTTCAGCTTTTTTAATTCTTTTTTTGGGCAAACCCTAGGGCCGAAACCATACCCAAAAAGATAATTATGGTTTTTTTCATTGGAATTTAAATTTGATTTAGTTAATCTATTCAATAACAGTTCCATCGTTGACATTCAAGTCGTTAACATCTTCAATTGATTCGTCGTTAGCCATCACTTTAGCCACTGCAGCAATCGAATCGTTGTCTTTGAGATTGATCAAGCGAACCCCTGCGTGGCTCTACCCATTACGCGCAAATCTGAAACAGACATACGAATGGCAATCCCTGATTTATTGATAATCATTAAATCATCTTCATCAGAAACATTTTTTAAAGCGACAAGCTGTCCTGTTTTTCAGTGATTGAAATGGTTTTTACCCCCTTACCACCCCGGTTTGTGATACGATAATCTTCAAGATCGGATCGCTTCCCATATCCGTTTTCTGACACCACCAAAATGTTGCTGTCCATATCGTTTACCGACACCATGCCGATTACTTCATCCTCTGGTCCTGCAAGGGTGATCCCACGAACTCCGGAAGCCCCCCGACCCATGGGGCGTGTTTTGCTCTCTTCAAAACGAATGGCCTTTCCAGAACACCCCGCCAATAGTATTTGACTATTGCCATTGGTGAGTTTAGCTTCCAATAATTCATCGCCTTCTTTGATCGTGATTGCATTGATTCCATTTGCGCGTGGACGCGAGTATTGCTCTAAAGATGTCTTTTTTACTTGCCCTTTTTTTGTCGCCATAATGACAAAGTGACTGTTGATATAATCCTCATCTTTTAAGTCTTGGGTACAAATAAACGCCTTGACCTTATCGTCCTGTTCAATATTAATTAAATTTTGAATGGCCCGTCCTTTGGCGGTTCTGGAACCTTCTGGAATTTCATAAACACGCATCCAAAAACATTTTCCTTTCTGAGTGAAGAACAACATGAATTGGTGATTAGTCCCTACAAAAATGTGCTCCAAAAAATCCTCATTACGGGTGGTAGAAGCCTTTTGGCCTACCCCTCCTCTATTCTGAGTTTTATATTCTGAGAGGGAAGTTCGCTTGATGTAGCCTGCGTGTGAGATAGTAATAACTACTTTTTCATCAGGAATCATGTCTTCGATACGGAAATTTCTCCAGCATATTCAATAACCGAACGACGTTCGTCTCCGTATTTCTCTTCACTTCCAGCAATTCTTCTTTGATGATTGCCATTCTACGAACTTTCTTTTCTAGAATATCCTTCAAGTCAGCAATAGTTGTGACCAGAGCATCGTATTCGGATCGTAGCTTATCCTGCTCTAAGCCGGTCAATTGACGCAAACGCATTTCCACGATGGCTTTGGCTTGCAATTCACTAAGCTTAAAGGTCTCGATAAGTTTTTGTCGCGCTTCATCCGCATTGTCAGAGGCCCGAATCAATCGGATTACTTCATCAATATTATCAGATGCTATAATGAGACCTTCCAGTATATGAGCCCGTTCCTCTGCCTTTTTCAATTCAAATTGAGTTCTGCGAACCACAACCTCATGACGATGCTTCACAAAATGATGAATCATTTGCTTTAGATTCAGTAATTCTGGTCTTCCGTTGACCAGTGCAATATTATTGACTGAAAAAGAAGATTGAAGAGCTGTAAATTTGTAAAGCTTATTGAGGACAATGTTAGGAATAGCATCTCGTTTAAGGATGTAGACAATTCGCATTCCTTTCCGGTCCGATTCGTCACGGATATTACTTATGCCTTCAATTTTTTTGTCGTTTACCATTTCGGCCGTCTTTCGAATCATATCAGCCTTGTTCACTTGATAGGGAATTTCTGTAACAATTATACATTCCCGTCCATTAACTTCTTCGATGATCGCTTTTGCTCGAAGGACAACTCTTCCACGTCCAGTGAGAAAAGCTTCCCTAACGCCCTCGTAACCATAGATGGTTCCACCAGTTGGAAAATCTGGAGCCTTGATAGTTTGCATCAAAGTTTCGATGGTGATGGCGTCGTCATCGATATATTGCACTATTCCATCAACCACTTCGGTTAAATTGTGAGGAGGCATATTGGTCGCCATTCCAACCGCGATTCCCGATGCTCCATTGACCAATAGATTGGGGATTCGCGTGGGAAGTACTGTGGGTTCTTTGAGTGAGTCGTCAAAATTCAACTGATGCTCAACGGTATCTTTTTCTATATCGGCCATCATATCTTCCGATATTTTTCGCATTCGTGCTTCTGTATATCGCATGGCTGCTGGACTGTCCCCGTCGACAGAACCATAATTTCCTTGCCCATCCACTAAAAGATAACGAAGGGACCATTCTTGTGCCATACGCACCATTGTGTCATATACAGAACTGTCACCGTGAGGGTGGTATTTCCCCAATACCTCTCCTACGATTCGAGCCGATTTCTTGTAGGCCGTATTGGCACGAATTCCCAATTCATGCATTCCGAACAAAACACGGCGATGCACGGGTTTGAATCCATCTCTCACATCGGGCAGGGCACGTGACACAATGACAGACATAGAATAATCTATGTATGCGGACTTCATCTCATCCTCGATATTTATAGGGATTAACTTTTCACCTTCATTCATAAACTTTGAAATTAAACGAACTTAGCTAAAATACCATTTATACAAGCTTTTTTAATGTTCATGCGCTACTTTTTATAGCCGATTTATCAACATTTATCCACATAAAATATTTAATAATTTTTAATCTAATAAGCTTTGAATTTGTTGTTTTTTTTTGTCAATTAGCTTAACAATTTAGAGCTGGAATGCTTTTTGTAAGTGTTTTCACTAAATTAGAACTTATGGATGATAATTTTTCACCAAGAGTAAAGGATGTAATAACTTTCAGTAAAGAAGAGGCATTACGCCTTGGACACAACTTTATTGGGACGGAGCATCTCATGCTCGGAATTTTACGAGATGGAGAAGGAAAAGCTATATCAATTCTTAATGCAATTGATATTGACTTAGAAGAATTGAGACGTAAAGTTGAAATTCTCAATCCTGCGGTACTAGAAAATGGCAATGCCCTTAACAACAAAAAAAACTTACACCTCACTCGACAGGCGGAAAGAGCGCTTAAAACGACTTTTCTTGAGGCGAAGTTATTTCAAAGTGATCTTATCAATACGGCTCACCTGCTTTTGTGTATTCTTCGTAATGAAAATGATCCCACCACCAAATTACTCTCCAATCTAGATGTTGATTATGACACGGTCAAAGAACAATTCAAATTGATGTTTGCCAGCGAAGATTCAAACTATATGGATATACCTCAATCCTCCTCTTTCTCTGATGAAAAAGACGATGATGAAACCGGTTCTTCTAAAGAAAATCCATTTGTTCCTACCTCTGAAAGTCGGTCGTCAAAAAATTCCAAAACTCCAGTTTTAGACAATTTTGGAAGAGACGTTACCGCCTTGGCAGAACAAGACAAACTCGATCCCGTAGTTGGACGAGAGAAAGAAATTGAACGTGTTTCACAAATACTAAGTCGCAGAAAGAAAAACAACCCATTGCTTATTGGAGAACCTGGAGTTGGTAAATCTGCGATTGCAGAAGGCCTTGCCCTTCGTATTATCCAAAAGAAAGTTTCCCGAGTTCTATATAACAAAAGAGTCATTACCCTCGATCTCGCAAGTCTTGTAGCAGGAACTAAATACCGTGGTCAGTTCGAAGAGCGAATGAAAGCGGTTATGAATGAGTTGGAGAAAAACGATAACATTATTCTTTTCATCGATGAAATTCACACCATTGTTGGGGCTGGAGGAGCCACGGGAAGTCTGGATGCATCCAATATGTTTAAACCTGCACTTGCACGTGGTGAAATTCAATGCATCGGGGCAACGACCCTTGATGAGTACCGGCAAAATATTGAAAAAGATGGTGCACTTGAAAGACGCTTTCAAAAGATTTTGGTGGAGGAAACCAACGCAGAAGAAACCCTTGAAATTCTTAGAAACATAAAAGAGCGTTATGAAAACCATCACAATGTCTCTTATACCTATGAAGCATTAAAAGCTTGTGTAGAACTAACCGATCGATACATGTCCGATCGCTTCCTGCCAGACAAAGCCATCGATGCTCTCGACGAAGCAGGATCACGAGTTCATATAAAAAATATGAATGTACCCAAAGAAGTTATCCAATTGGAAGAAGATTTGGAAAAAGTACGTGAACTCAAAAATTCAGTTGTCAAAAAACAAAAATATGAAGAAGCAGCCAAGCTTCGCGATGATGAAAAAAGGGTAGAACGGCAGTTGATTGAAGCGCAAGAAAGATGGCACGAAGATTCCAAACAAAATGGAGTCACTGTTAACGACACCCATATTGCTGATGTGGTATCTATGATGACAAACATCCCTGTCAACAAGATTGTTAAATCAGAAAAAAACAAATTGGCTCTTCTCACCGATGTTATTGGTTCTAAAGTTGTTGGTCAAGAGGAAGCTGTTGAAAAAGTAGTCAAAGCCATTCAACGAAACAGGGCTGGGCTGAAAAGTCCAGACCGACCCATCGGATCTTTTATCTTTTTAGGACAAACAGGTGTTGGGAAAACCCAATTGGCCAAAATTCTTGCTACCGAGATTTTCGATTCAGAAGAAAACTTGATCCGTATAGATATGAGCGAGTATATGGAGAAGTTTGCTATTTCCCGACTGATTGGTGCTCCTCCAGGCTACGTTGGCTACGAAGAGGGTGGCCAGTTGAGTGAAAAAGTGCGGAGAAGACCGTATTCAGTTATTTTATTAGATGAAGTTGAAAAAGCACATCCCGATGTGTTTAACATGCTTTTGCAAGTATTGGATGATGGTTTTTTAACGGATAGTGTAGGACGTAAAGTCAATTTCCAAAATACGATCATTATTATGACGTCGAATATTGGAGCACGACAATTAAAAGATTTTGGTACTGGTGTAGGATTCGAAACCGCAGCCACAAAATCCCAGTCGGATGATGTAGAAAAAGGGATCATTAATAGAGAACTTAAAAAAACATTTTCGCCTGAGTTTTTGAATCGAATCGATGACATTATTATATTCAATGCTTTGGGTAAGAAATCTTTGCGACAAATTGTTGACTTAGAATTGTCAAAATTAATTTTACGAATTGAAAAGTTGGGGTATCAAGTAAAAATATCCAGCAAGGCCAAAGAGTTTATTGCTGAAAAAGGATTTGATCAAAAATACGGAGCACGCCCCTTGAATCGTGCTATCCAAAAATATATTGAAGATTTGATTGCGGAAAATGTGGTCTCTAATACGATAAAAGACGGAGACAGCATCAGTATTGATACAGATAAGGACAATAAAGAAGAACTCCAACTAAAAATTGAAAAGGTTCCTGCTGTTTAGTGATAATGATCCTTAAAAATCATAGCAGGGATTGCTTATCCTAATTCTGCTTTTCTTTTTTATACAAATTGTTTCCTGCCTGCGCTACTTATACTACTTTTGCTGAAGAAAATGAATCCCACAAGCGGCTTCGTAGATTTTTTTTATGAAGATTTTAAAATTTGGAGGAACTTCTGTAGCTAACGCCGAAAGCATTCAATCTGTCATTTCCATTGTAAAGTCACAAAAAACAGAAAACGGTTGTTGTCGTTTCAGCACTTGGTGGGATCACCAATCTACTCATCGATCTTTTAGAGCAGGCAGCAAAAAAAGACAGTAGCTACTTGGATGGTATAGACACAATTCGACAACGACATATGGAGCCTGTTGAATCTTTCTTAGCTAAAAAGGACCAAAGTGACATCATTACCTTTTTTTAGATCACAAATTGATTCAATTAGAAAATCTTCTTCAATCAGTTTTTCAACTCGAAGAAATAACTCAACGAACGCTTTCCAAAGTTTCTTCTTTAGGTGAAATACTTTCGGCTAAATTAATCAGTTCATTCTTTACCGAAATGGGGATTGATCATCACCTACATGATCCAACACAACTGATCGTAACCAAAACAAAAAATGGAAAAATTGTTGTTGACTTTGAAAAAACAAAGCAACAAACAGATTATCATTTTGAAGCAACAAAGGAATCCATTCACTTGGTTTCTGGATATATAGCAGGGAATGAATCTGGAGAATTGACTACCCTTGGACGAGGAGGCTCCGATTTTTCAGCAGCCATCCTGGCCCATGTTCTTGATGCCCAGTCGCTAGAAATATGGACAGATGTGAGCGGCATGTACACAGCGAACCCCAAATTAGTTACTCAAGCCCAACCAATTCCTAATCTCACCTATTACGAGGCTATGGAATTATCTCATTTTGGCGCCAAAGTAATCTATCCTCCAACCCTTCAACCCCTAGTAGAAAAAAATATTCCTACCTACATCAAAAATACATTTAAGCCTGAGGACATTGGCACTTTGATTCACAATGAAACAAGTAACACAAATGGCCAAATCGTCAAAGGAATCAGTCATATCGATGCGGTAGCATTGGTAAGCCTTGAGGGGAGTGGAATGGTAGGGATACCTGGTTTTTCAAAACGGATTTTTGAAACTATTTTCGGAAAACATCAATATTATAATGATTACTCAAGCTTCTTCGAAACATTCCATTTGTCTGGGAATCAAGTGCCGGATGCAAAAAGAGCCAAAAACTCAATTGATGAACAATTTGCTTTTTGAAATAGCCCTCAATAAAGTCTATCCTGTACATATGGAATTAGATCTGGTAAATATTGCTGTGGTCGGTGAGAAAATGAAAGAACACCAAGGAATTAGCGGGAAACTATTTAGCAGTTTAGGTGCAATAATATTAACATCCGTGCAATTGCACAAGGGGCTTCCAGAGCGAAATATATCCATTATAATCGATGATAAAAATACACAGAAGGCCTTAAATACACTTCATGAAAGCTATTTTGAATCACAAATAAAGCAACTCAATCTTTTCATCACAGGGGTAGGAAATGTGGGGAGTAAATTATTGGAACAAATTAATCAACAGACTGAATATCTCGAAAACAACCTGCGCTTAAAAATACGAGTAATGGCTCTTTCCAACTCGAGAAAAATGTTACTAAGTAACCTACCCATCTCATTGTCAGAATGGAGGAGTCAATTGGATCAGTGGGGTTGAAGCCGATCGAAAAGCATTTTTTGAAAATGCTAAAGCACTCAATCTTCGAAATACCATATTTATTGACAATACAGCCAGTGAAGACATTGCTATGGAATACGGGCAGTACTTAGCCAATAGTATTGGGAGTGGTTACTTGTAATAAAATTGCTTGCTCAGATCAGCTCGATAATTACCTTAACTTAAAAAAACAGCACGACAATTTAATAGTCCCTTTCTTGTTTGAAACCAATGTGGGTGCTGGTTTACCCGTTATCGATACCCTTAATAATTTAATCGCTTCAGGAGATCAAGTACCAAAATACAAGCGGTGCTTTCAGGAAGCCTCAATTTTGTTTTTAACAATTACATTTCAGACAACACCTTTGTGTCTGTGGTACACAAGCAAAGAAGAGGGCTATACCGAGCCCGATCCAAAAATTGATTTAAGCGGCGTTGATGTTGCCCGTAAAATATTGATTCTTGCTCGTGAGAGTGGGTTGCGCATCGAACTGGAAGACATCGTAAACAATTCTTTTTTACCGGAGGAATGCTTAAAAACTAAGGACAATGAATCCTTCTAAAAGCCAGTCTTGCTCAAACAAAATCATTTTGAGGATCTTTTAGCGCAAGCCGCTGAAAAAAAATGATTCAAAGCTGAAATATGTTGCTCAATTAGAAAAGGGCAAAGCATCTGTTGGTCTTCAACAAATCCCCCAAGGGCACGATTTTTATAATCTTGAAGGAAGTGATAATATTATTTTGTTTTATACCAATCGATATTCCCAACAGCCTTTGATTGTAAAAGGGGCTGGAGCTGGAGCTGATGTGACGGCATCAGGCATTTTTGCAGACATCATTCGAATCGGAAAGCAATAAATCTATGGACCATATTACTGTTTTTGCCCCAGCTAGTGTTGCCAATGTTTCTTGTGGTTTTGATGCCCTTGGCTTTTGCCTTGAGACTGTTGGGGATGTTTTTTTTATAAAAAACAGATGAAAAAAGGGATTAGGTTTACAAAAATTATTGGTCAAGAATTCCCTTCCGATCCTACCAAAAATGTGGCTGGAGTAGCGGCGCAAGCGTTATTGAATCAATATCCTTCAAAATGTGGGTTTGAAATTACACTGACCAAGGGAATAAAACCCGGAAGCGGTATAGGGAGCAGTTCTGCTAGTGCCGTGGGTATTGTTTATGCCATAAATGAATTAATGGGCTTAGGGTTATCAAAGAAAGACCTACTGCCTTTTGCGCTAGAAGGAGAAATGCTTGCCAGTCAAGCTGCACACGCAGACAATATTGCACCCGCATTACTGGGTGGATTTACACTGGTTCGATCTCTAGATCCGATGGATATCGCTAGCATTCCCTCCCCACCTGAACTCTATGTCGGCTGTGATACATCCCCATATTGAGCTTAAAACCGCAGAGGCTAGAAAGGTTCTAAGCAAAAATGTAGCTTTTAAAGATAGTATTCAACAATCCGCTAATTTGGGGGCCCTAGTTAGTGGGCTCTACAGTGCAGATTATAATTTGATTTCTCGAAGTCTTGAGGATTTATTGGTAGAGCCCAAAAGAGCTCCTTTAATACCACACTTCGGGGAAATAAAACAAGCTGCTCTTGACAGGTGCATTGGGAGCTGGGATTTCTGGTTCTGGACCTTCTGTATTTGCGCTCACCCGAGGAAAAGAAACAGCACAAAAAACAGCAAACGCCATGGCACACTTTATGCAAGGGACTTCAATACCGTTCGATGCTTTTGTTTCAGCTATCAATTCACAAGGAACACTCAACAATGAATGTTGATGAAATACTCTAGCCTCAACTACAATTCTGTTGCTACTAATTTCCCCACAGCTGTTCGATCAGGTTTGGCTCCCGACAAAGGGTTTATATTTTCCTGAATACATCCCACAATTGGATTCGCAATGGCTACCGAAATTTAGCCGCAACAGTATTCCCGATATCTGTTTTGAAGCCATCCATCCTTATGTTGGAAATCATATCCCTGAGGAAAAGCTTTTTCAAATTGTAGAAGAAACCCTCAATTTTGATTTTCCTATTGCCCACCTAGACAATCAAATCGGAGCTTTGGAACTCTTTCATGGACCTACCCTAGCATTCAAAGACGTAGGAGCTCGCTTTATGGCGCGTTGTTTGGGCTATTTCAATTCACAAAAACAAGAACAACTTACCATATTGGTTGCCACTTCTGGAGATACTGGTGGTGCTGTCGCCGATGGTTTTCTCGGTTGCAAGGAATTGATGTAGTGATTCTTTATCCCAAAGGTAAAGTGAGTAACATCCAGGAAAAACAATTAACTACGCAAGGACAAAACATACGCGCCCTCGAGGTAGATGGGGTTTTTCGATGATTGTCAAGACATGGTTAAGACCGCTTTTTCAGACAATCAAATCAAAAAGTGAAACCCTTGACTTCTGCCAACTCAATCAATATAGCGCGTTGGTTACCACAAATGTTCTACTACTTCATTGCTGTTCAGCACTTCCAAGAACGAAATGAAAAACTAGTCTTTTCTGTTCCAAGTGGTAATTTTGGAAATATCTGTGTGGGTATGATGGCCCAAAAAATGGGCTTAGGTATTGACCATTTTCATTGCCGCAAATAATCGCAATGATGCTGTAATCAACTACCTCAATACAGGGGTATATGAGCCAAAAAAAACCGTCTCAACCCTCTCCAATGCAATGGATGTTGGAGATCCATCGAATTTTATTCGAATCAAAAAATTGTCAATAATGATTTGACACTTTTAAAAAGAGTTCTAAGTGGTTTTAGTTATTCTGATGCAGAAACAAAAAGTGCAATCGAAGAACTTTATAAAAATTATCAATACATAGCAGATCCACACGGAGCAGTTGGTTTTTTAGGACTTAAAGACTATCTCAATGAAAAAGATACTCCGCATTATGGCGTGTTTCTGGAGACAGCCCATCCCGTTAAGTTTCTCGATGTAGTGAAATCCACATTGAGTACAGAGGTACCCCTACCCAAGAGTATTCAAAAGTTAATGACAAAAGAAAAACTGAGTCATGAAATTCAAAACTATGAAGATCTCAAGAGTTATTTGATGCAATCTTAGTCTTCTAAAGGGGAAGTATCCAACTATTCAATACACTTTCAGACCGCATTTGTTGCTCAATCGCTTCCCATGTTCTCGGGGCTCCATCTGATAAATTGATTGGCCCCTCATTTGTGATTAAAATATCATCCTCAATCCGAATTCCTATATTCCACCATTTGCGATCACAAGGACTTCCTTCAGGAACGTATATTCCTGGTTCAACTGTAATCACCATATTGGGTTTCAAACGGGTATATTCTCCAGGATCATGGACATCTAGTCCGATATGATGGGCCACCCCATGGGGAAGGTATTTCGACATTTCATTAGCTTGGGTAATCAGTCCTAATGCTTGCAATCCTCGAGTTACTTCATGATAGACTGCTTGTGTGATTCTGGCAAAAGGAACTCCTACTTGAGCAGCAGCAATTCCAGCCTCTTGCGCCTTAAAGACTACCGAATAGAGTTCTTTTTGTGCTTGAGTAAAAGTACCATTAGCAGGAAGGGTTCGAGTCACATCTGCAGTATACCCTTATATTCTGCGCCCACATCCATCAAGACCATTTGATTATCTACCTTTTTCCATTTCATTGTGGTTGTAGTGCAATACACAGCCATTGCCACCAGCACCAACAATAGAGGGATAGCCTACATCGGCTGCTCCATATTTTTTATATACAAATTCATGAATCCCTTGAATCTCACGTTCACTCATTTCGGGATGAATAGCTTTCATCACCTCAATTTGACCCACCACTGAAATTTGTACCGCTTTTTTTAGCAACCGAATTTCCGTCTTGCTTTTTATCTCGCGTAATTGCCCCATCAACTTGGGCAACTGGTCTAGATCAAAATGAATGTTTTGCAAAAGAAAATCGGATTGAATTTTTAGTTCTTCTGATGAGCTAGTATCGGTTAGGGACAAAAATTCTTGTAAAAGATCGTCATCCTGGAAGCCCGGTTCTAACTCCACCATTCTTCGTATTTCGGACTGAAGAGGTTTTATATTTTTGGAGTAAGTTGTCTAATTTTTTGATAAAGCCCATAACGTATAGGGTTGAATTGAGCAGGATAGTTAAGTTGTGTCCTAAAATGTTTTTGAAGAGCATACAAATCATAATTGTCGCGTGGCCGATCTCTAACATCATTTTGAAATTCATAAATTAAGACAGAATCAAAAGCATCATAATTCAAGGGGGACTTGATGAAATCCATTCGGTTTTTCACCCGATCTAGCCCCCAATCTTGGGCGCGATCCACACCCATTACTTTCCCATTCCATAATTCTTCAGTAGGATCTCTATCCCTAACATATAACACTTCTGAAAATATCCCTTCCGAATCCTGCTGAAGATTTTTAAAAACAAGCAATACAGCATGAGGTTCTTCCCATCAGATAAATACACCATATTGGGATCGGGATGGTAATGATAGTCAGTATCATTTGATCTATTTTTAATGGGTGCGCTAAAAAAGACTGCAAAGGGAATTATCGGGTAGCAATTTCCGTAATTGTTCACGACGCTGACGGTATTCCTGTTTGGAGATGTTTTGGGCTGTCAAGGTAACAACAGAAACAACATTTAAATAGAGCAGTAAAAATTGCCTCATCTTGTTCATAAAAGCTCTTTCTCAATGATTAATTCGAATCTAAATGTAATATTTTTGTCAGCATGCATTCAAAGAAAACTGCGCTAACTGAAACACATATTGCACTAGGAGCTAAAATGGCTCCTTTTGGAGGCTTTGAAATGCCCATTCAATATACTGGAGTAAAAGAAGAACATCATGCCGTTCGTAAGAGTCTGGGTGTTTTCGATGTCTCTCATATGGGAGAATTTTACGTTAAAGGATCGAGGGCGTTGAAACTACTCGAGCGGGTTTGCAGTAATTCAATCGCTCAACTTCCTGTGCCAAAGCCCAGTACAATTATCTCCCGAACCGCATTGGAGGTATTATTGATGATTTAATTGTGTACCGTTTAGCGGAAAACAACTATTTCTTAGCAAGTGGTGAATGCTGCAAATATTATCAAGGACTGGGAGTGGATTTCTGTGGAAAATGAAAACATTGAAGCCGAATTGGAAGATGTCTCTAGTCAAACCGCATTACTTGCCATACAAGGGCCTCGTAGCCTTGAGACAATGCAATCCCTAACCGATATAGAACTTCATGCAATTTACCCTTCTACGGGGTGGAGCAAGGAACTTTTGCTGGCATTTCTAATGTCATTATTGCTACAACAGGCTATACTGGTTCTGGTGGAATCGAAATCTAGTTCCCCAATACAGTAGCTCAAGAAGTTTGGGATAAGGTAATTGATGCAGGGGCTTCGGCAGGGATCAAACCCATTGGATTAGCGGCTCGAGACACCCTTCGTCTTGAAATGGGATATTGCCTCTACGGTCACGAAATCAATGATAATACAAATCCATTAGCTGCTGGACTGGGCTGGATTACCAAGCCCCACTCAAATAACTTGGCATATGATTTTTTACAAGATCAAAAAAATATTTTTCAAAAAAAGAAATTAGTGGGTTTTCGGATGATCGATCGTGGGATTCCTCGCGCCAAGTATTCCCTTTGCGATGAGAAAGGTCAATCCATTGGATATGTTAGTTCGGGTACTCAATCCCCGAGTCTCAACATTGCTATTGGTTTAGGTTATGTAGAAGCAAAGCTTTTGCTCAGCAAGGTCAAATAGTTTTTGTTTGAAATCAGAAAAAAAGATGGTGAAAGCAGAAGTGGTCAAATTGCCATTCTATAGGGGCTAGCCGATGAAACGAATCTTAATTTTAGGAGGGAGTGGTTATATAGGTGAAACCTTATACAAAGAGCTCTGTTCTTATTTCGATACATATGCTACGTATTGCAGTAGCCGAAGTCACAAATTGAACAAGCATTACTACCAATACAACATGGAAGAAGGAGGATTAGAAACCATCCTTAAAGAAGTAAAACCCAAACTGATTATTTCAACTTCGGGGAAACTTTAAAAAGTCTATTGGAAGTACATGAATTCTTAACCGATTTTGTAAAAAATAATAATAGTCGACTCCTTTTTCTTTCCTCGGCTAATGTATTTGATGCTTTTCATCATTATCCCTCGTATGAGTATGATAAAACGCTTTCCGAAAGTATTTACGGCCGATTAAAAATTCGTGTGGAAAATGGACTCCTTCGCCTTCCTACTGCCAAATACGTCATAGTAAGATTGCCAATGATTTTTGGTCAGCACAGCCCTCGAGTAAGAGAAATTGACTGGGCAGTACAACAACAAATCCCCATCGAAGTATTCCCAAATTCAGTAATCAATGTCAATAGTGACCGGAAACTAGCCCAGCAAATCCATTTCATTATCAACCAACAATTGGAGTGGTATTTTTCATTTAGGAAGCAAAGATTTAGTAGTGCATTTTGAATTTATCAAGGCAATAGTAGAGCGACGCAATCATAAAAAGGCAAGCTACAAACAAGTATTTACATCCAATGAAATCCGTTACCTAGCAACCTTACCCAAAAAATATACATTGCCGGCGCATTTACGCACCCCCTTTATTGAAGTGTTAGATGATTTGGATTTAATACGCAAAATCATCTGAGGAGTCCTCCCTTCTTAAACCCTCTTGCTGCTTAAAGTTTTATATTTTTGTAATCAACAACTTTTTACCCAATGGGAAGAGCCTTTGAATTCCGAAAAGCACGTAAGATGAAACGATGGTCAGCCATGGCCAAGACTTTCACTCGAATCGGGAAGGATATCGTTATGGCTGTGAAGGAAGGAGGCCCAGATCCTGAAAATAATTCTCGATTACGGGCGGTAATTCAAAATGCCAAGTCGGTAAATATGCCCAAAGACAATATTGAAAGGGCCATTAAAAAAGCCTCCGATAAAAATACGGAAAACTACAAAGAGATTCTATATGAAGGGTATGCGCCCCATGGTGTTGCAGTATTGGTAGAAACCGCCACTGACAATAACAACCGGACAGTGGCAAATATTCGTAGCTATTTCAACAAAGGCAGTGGAACCTTGGGAACCTCGGGTTCAGTAGAGTTTATGTTCGATCATAGTTGCAACTTTCGCATTCCCTCCGAGGGCCTTGTCCCTGAAGAAATTGAATTGGAGTTTATTGACTACGGGGTGGAGGAAGTCTTTACCGATGAGGACGGAATGCTACTTTATGCTCCTTTTGAAAGTTTTGGAACCATTCAAAGGGAGTTAGAAAACAGATCGATTAAAATTCTATCTTCTGGCTTTGAGCGTATTCCTCAAGTCACCAAAAAACTAAGCAAAGAGGCGCAAGAAGAGGTAGAAAAACTCATAGAGAAAATTGAGGAAGATGATGACGTCCAAAACGTATACCACACGCTTGATCTAAACGAATAATTAAGAGATATTGGATCAGAAAACGATTTGTTTAATTACCCAAAAAATAATTTTTAGAGAAACCGATAAGATATAGTTTTTCCTGAGCACGAGTGATCGCTGTATAGAGCCAGCGGTAAAAATCTACAGTTGGGCCATCGGGAAGGTAGGGCATCTCTACAAAAACTTTCCGCCATTGTCCCCCTTGAGATTTGTGACAGGTAATCGCATAGGAGTATTTCACCTGAAGCGCATTAAAATAAGGATTGGATCTCACTTTTTGTAACCGTTTGAATTTAGAAGACAAATGTGCGTAGTCTTCATTGACCTTTTCATAAAGTTGTTGGGATTGGTCTTGACTCAAAGAAGCCGTGTTACTATGTAAGGTGTCTAACAATACTGTCGTTTGAAAGGGAGATTGATCTGATAATCAACCATTTGCACAGTAACTTCGGCAAATTTGAACCCATACAGTTCTTTGTATCCATGAATTTTTCTGAACGCGGAGCGTATCCCCATTGGCGATGAAACCTGCTGGATCTTCTTCAGACAACCAATGATAATTATTTTTCACCACCATCAGGCTATCTCCCACAGCAAGATCTGACTCCAAGAAAAGAATCCGTTGTCGAATGCTCTGGTTGTATTGATTTGCACGCTTATTGGAGCGCACAATTAGAACAGCAGCATCCTCTTTATCTTCATGTAGTGCTTGAGAAAGCGATTCTAAAAACTCATTGCTGTCTTGTAACCGGATTACATCGGTATAACTCTTTAGAGAAAATGTGAATTGACTGGGATCTTCCGCAGCAATCTGCTCTCTCCAACTGAGTGGCATTGAAAAGTATTCCAGAGTCCAATTGTTGGCGAACAACTTCCTCCAATACGGTCACAGCAACAACTTTATTGAATTCATAATTCAGTTTATCAGGGTCAAGGGCTGGACTCAACACCAGAGAAACTGGAGGCAATTGGGCAGTATCTCCTACAAAAATCAACTTACAATTGTCCCCCTCTTCTACATAATTAACCAAATCGTGAAGCAGTGAACCTCTTTCAAAAAGACGACCAACAAAAGTGTCTTCACCAATCATCGAAGATTCATCCACAATAAAAAGTGTATTGCGATGCAAATTATTTTTTAACCTAAAACGGAGTTTACCACTCTCCGCATTACTGAAATATATTTTCTTGTGTATAGTAAAGGCTTTTTTTCTCGCGTAACTTGATAATACTTTTGCCGCTCTACCTGTGGGTGCAAGCAATACGGCTCGTTGACCGATTCGTGGAAGGGCAGCCACTAATAGGGCGACCATAGATGACTTTCCTGTTCCAGCGTAACCCTGTAAAATGAATAAATTGTCTTTTTTTTCTGAGAAACAAAAGTTGAAATAGCCTCCGCCCATTGTTCTTGCGAATGCGTTAAGGCAAAGACACTTTTTTTAATAATTTCGGCATATAATTCATTTGCAGACATCCAATAGGAGACTTTGGAGTAAGATACCAAAAAGGAAGGCTTTTCTGAATAAAAAAAATTGTAGATTTGTTGACACGTCAATAATTCTAGCTAAATGAAAATAGCGATACAAGCGATTCTTTGGGTATTATGTGCAGTCTTCAGCTATCAAATCTATGACTCTATTAATGGCCCCATCAGTTTCAATAAAACCAAAAACGAGCGCTACGCCCAAGTGATCAATCGCTTGAAAATCATTCGCAAAGCACAAATAGCTCACAAAGATGTCAAAGGCTTCTACGCTAATAACTTTGACAGCCTAGTTAGCTTTGTAGAGAATGGTATTTTTACCTTAATTGAAAAAAGAGATTCTTCCTATTTGGAGTACGACCGAACTTATCGGATTGATATGTTGCGAGAAGTGGTAGTGGTAGACACCTTGGGGTTTGTTCCAGTATTAGATTCGCTTTTCAAAAACGATAATTCCTATAAAATAATGAGCCAAGTACCGGTAGAAGGGGTAGACGCAGAATTTGGACTCAAAGCAGATATCATTAGCAAAAATGGCTACCATGTCCCCGTATTCGAGGTGAAAGTTGCAAAAAAGATTGTCCTGCATGACCAAAACGAAGATTTACTCAAGCAAGAAAACGAAACCGTTTCGGTAGATGGTGTCAATGGTGCGGAGATTATACTCGGTTCTATGACAGAGGTAAGTACAAATGGCAACTGGCCGACAATCTTCGATGCCAAACAACCCTAACAAACCCTTTCTTTCTAAAGAATCCATTCTCTTACTAGGGGATGGATTTTGTTTTTGTGCCCCAGGACAAAAAAAATATTATCCGTTTTCGGATTTCACAGGCAATCTAGAAGAAAATTTAGCCTCTTTCGTCCAACAACAATCGCTATCTGATCAGTTGCAATGGATAGTTATGAATGCCCCCACGGCTGTTATTCCATCGCTTAACTTTGAAGAAGAATTTCAAAACTCCTATTGGGAGTCTTTTTCAGTCAAGACAACAGATCCCCTCAAAAGCCACATTAGTAGTAATGGGCTGGTCAGATTTGTCTACCCTTATCCTCAAAAATTAGCAGATATCCTTTCCAATCCTATAGTTATCCCCTCTTTTGCTTTGCTTTATGATAGAATCATGGAACAACCTCAATCCAACTTTTTAATACACAAATCTACGTCCACCTCTACACACATCATTTTGATTTATTCATTACACAAGGAACTCACCTATTGATGTCCAACAGTTACTCACAACAAAATGAAGAAGATTTTATGTACTATTTGTTTTATGCCGCAGAACAACTCAAGATTTCCAAAAACAATAGCACCCTTTATTTTTTAGGAAAATTTGAACAATATACTTCCTATTATGAAGGGACGAGAAACTTTCAAAAAGACATTCAATTCATCGATACCCATCAAGGCGATGAGCTAGATGTCAATGATCCTGTCCCTTTCTGGAATGCTTAGTTTCCGAATAATATCGGGGCATTGCAAGGGACGTCGCATACAAGCTCCAAAAAACTTCCCGTACGACCAACAACGGATCGAGCCAAAGAATCCTTATTTAATATTCTAACGCATCAATTGGACTTTGAAGGGGCTCGATTGTTGGAGTTATACGCGGGGACTGGAAATATCAGTTATGAATTCACCTCACGCGGTGGAGCAAGCAGTACCGCAGTTGATTCCAATAAACAGTGTATATCATTTATTCGCAATACGGCAGACCAGCTAGAATTGCCGGTAACCGCTATTCTATCGGAGGTCTCTATTTTTCTAAGTAAAGTAGGAGTCCCCTATGATTTGGTATTTATAGACCCCCTACGCCCTACCCAAAGACGCCTGTCTTCTAGTAATCGAATTAGTTTTTAAAAATCAATGGATTAAGGAGGACTTTTAGTTCTTGAACACCCACCGCAAATCAGATATAACGATCATCCGCTTTGGATAGATACAAGAACTTATGGGAGTAGCTGTTTTAGTTTTTTTAAAAAAAATAAAAAAAGCAGGCCGATAAGCCGGATTCTGTCGAGTCTTATCATTTATCTAGGACGCACATTACTGAACGCCTCTATCCGCCTACCCTTCTGCGTTGGGCGAGTCACCCAAAAATACAGATTTACTTGGCGTTTCACCATATAGAGTTTACCGATTTCACTACAGCCGAACTGTACTTGCTTTCTGTTGCACTGGTCCGCTTTCCGAAGAAAGGACGGGCGTTACCCGCTATACTGCTCTTTGGTGTCCGGACTTTTCTCTCTTCGTCCAAAAGACGAACAGCGATAAGATAGCCTGCTTGGTACAAAGGTACTGATTGTTGATAATTTCAAAGAAGATTTTAGCTCGCTTCACAAGAGCCGCAACGTGCAATGTGTATATTTGTTTAATGTCCGATACGAATGATTCCTATATTGTATCTGCTTTAAAGTACCGCCCTCAGGAGTTTTCTGATGTGGTGGGGCAAGAGGCCATAACACTTACTCTTGAAAAATCCATCGCTCAAAATAAATTAGCACAAGCGCTACTGTTTTGTGGCCCTAGAGGAGTAGGCAAAACCACCTGCGCTCGAATACTGGCTAAAAAAATAAATGAAGAGAGCCAAGCCAACGTAAACGATGACTTTGCATTCAATATTTTTGAACTGGACGCCGCTTCCAATAATACAGTAGAAGACATCCGCAGTCTCAATGATCAGGTACGTATTCCGCCTCAGGTAGGATCATATAAAGTCTATATTATAGATGAAGTCCACATGCTTTCCCTTGCTGCTTTCAATGCTTTTTTGAAAACATTAGAAGAGCCTCCAGCTCACGTCATATTTATACTTGCCACTACCGAAAAACACAAAATCATTCCAACCATATTGTCGCGTTGCCAAATTTACGATTTCAAGCGTATGACGATTGAGGATACAAAAAAACACCTCAACGCCATTTCCAAAGACAAAGGAATCAAGGTTGAAGAGGAAGCGCTACAATTAATAGCCCAAAAAGTCGGATGGCGCCATGCGTGACGCCCTGTCCCTGTTTGATAGAATGATTGCTTATAGTGATACTGAAGTCACCGTCAAATTAGTTGCAACGCATCTCAACATCGTTGATATAGAAACCTATTTTGAATTGGTTGATCTCATTATCAAGCAACAAATCCCCTTGCTTTTGGTCACCCTTGACCAGGTATTAAGCAGTGGCTATGATGGTGGGCAGTTTTTAGAGGGTTTGGCTGCACATTTTCGAGAGCTTTTGGTATGTAAAGATGAGCAAACTTTAGTTTTATTATCAGCTTCTGAAACAAATAAAGAACGTTTTCAGAAGCAATCTAGCCAATTAGAAAGTGCCCCATGTATTACTGATATTAGATCGGATTCAAGAAGCTGCATCAACCTACAAAAATGTTCGCAACAAACGCCTGCATCTCGAGTTATGCATGATGCAATTAGTTTCCGCTAGCGCAGGGGGTGAAAAAAAAAAGTTCGCCTGATACCTAGCAGTCAGTATAAACAAGCTGCTTCTTCTAAACCCGAAATCGAAACCTGTCAAAAGGCGATTCTCAAAAAGCGATTCCGAAAGAGATCGCTAAAGAAGGTGAAATTTTATGACTCGGAACCAGAAAAAGATGTTGAACCCTCCCAAAAATACAAATAGAAAACCCTATTGGAGAAGGCGTTTCCAGTTTATCTCTTTCCAGTATACGCTAAAAAAAGAGGCCCAACAGACCCAAGCTCAAAAAAAACCAGAGAAAGTTCAAAAAAACCATTTTGCTTTTGAAGAATTTGAAAAAGCTTGGAATCAATACGCCCAGCAAAAACAAGAAGAAGGGAAGAGCAATATCGCTGCACTGTTCTCTATTGCTCAACTAACTCCAAAAGGAGACCAACTCATCCATATTAAAGTACCCAGTGACATTAATAAAGTAGAACTCGAAAGAGAATGTAAGTTGACTTAAAAGGACACCTCACAAAAGCTTTAGGAAACAACCAAATAGATTTTGAGGTAGATGTAACTCCCGAACAAAACAAAGAATATCTAGTTTCCCGAGAAGAGAAATACCAGAAGCTCCTTGAAATTAATCCTGCAATCTCCGATCTTCGTAAGAAATTAGACTTAGAATTTTAAATTATTGCGATGCTAAGACTCCAACTTCCTACCGACCCCCGCTGGGTTAATATCGTTAAAAAAAACATTGATGAAATACTAACCGATCATGCCTATTGTGAACAGAAAGCAGCTAATAGTGCCATTTCCATTATTATCGGATTTCCTGAAAAGAGTGAATTAGTTACAGCGATGATCGACTTGGCAGAAGAAGAAATGAGCCATTTCAAAATGGTACATGAACTAATTCTGAAGCGCGGATTTTCTTTGGGACGGGAACGTAAAGATGAATATGTCCGTAAACTTCAAACCTATTTTCCTAAAGGAGGGTCTAGAGAGACCCACTTGGTGCATAAACTTCTTGTCGCTGGTTTGATCGAAGCACGGAGTTGTGAACGTTTTCGCCTGCTCTCTGAAGAGCTGGAAGATCCCGAACTTTGTAAATTCTATCGAAAGTTAATGATTAGTGAAGCCCATCATTATACCCTCTTTTTAAAACTGGCACGTCAATATGCCCCACAAGGTATAGATGTTGAAGAAAATGGAATGGGCTACTGAATTTTGAAGCCGACATTATGAAGTCTCTCTGTAAAGAAGAGACCATCCATGGTTAAGCATAGATGGATTCAAACATTTCTTGAATCATTCCATCAGCCAAGCCGGCCTTTGGAATGTAGATGCGAGTGGCGCCACACCAGCCCATGGCGCGAAGGTATATTTGAGTGGCAGGTAATATTACATCGGCACGATCGGGATTCAATTTAAATTGAAGGATACGTTCCTCATATGTGAGAGATTGAAGCTGATGATAAATACTGCTTAGAGCAACCAAAGAAAGTGGCTTACCCTCTTTGGTGCTAGTCAGCTTTACTAGTTTATTAATATTTCCTCCTGTCCCTAAGACCTCAATCTTCTTGTATTCTTTAGTATTACCGACTACCCACTTCTTTATTTCTTTCCATACCCGATCAGGTACCAAATCATTTAATAAACGGACAGTTCCCAATTTGAAAGATTTGGAAGCCAATAGTTCTCCATTGCGAATGATGCTAAATTCAGTACTCCCTCCCCCAACATCAATAAAAAGAAATGTTTTATTCCTAATATTTATATTTTGAAGACCCATATTTGTTGAAATAATTTTAGCTTCTTTACGACCATCTATAACTTCTACGCTAATTCCTGTTTTCTCTTTAATTTTATCCAATACCCAAGGAGTATTACTCGCTTCCCGAAGAGCGGAGGTTGCATAGGCCCTGTATCGTGATACCCCATGAACTTTCATGATTTGCTTAAAGGCCTTAAAGGCTCGTGTCAAGCGCTTTAAATTCTTAGAGGAAATCTCCCCTACAGTAAAAGAATCTTCACCAAGACGGATAGGCACCCGCACAATCGAGTTTTTATGAAATTGAGTCGGTTGGTCTTTATCGATAAAAACATTTGCAACCAACATACGAATAGCATTTGAACCAATATCAATTGCAGCAAATTTGTCTAATCGCACTGGGAAACAAGGTTTTGGGTATACTGGTACAAAGCCTCTTGAGAACGCAAGGGTTCCTTATCATTAGAATTCAATTGGTTTTGAACAGAACCGTTGATTTGTCGGCCTTTAATGTTGTCTTCCCAGCCAATTGCAAATGCATTTATAATTTGTTCTTGCAAATCAGAATCGTAGATGGGGCAAGCAACTTCAACACGATTCTCTATATTACGAGTCATCATATCTGCTGAAGATATATATACTAGTGGCGATGCATCGTTTTCAAAAATATAGACACGGGAGTGTTCAAGAAAACGATCAACGACACCAACCACTTCAATGTTCTCACTCATTCCTTTGACTCAGGGATCAAACAACAAATTCCTCGAATCATTAGTTTAACTGGAACGCCAGCGCTACTTGCCTCATAAAGTTTATCAACTATCTTATAAGAGGTCATATTGTTCAATTTCATTTTTATTCCAGCTGGGCGACCCTCTATTTTATTGGTAATTTCTTGATCTATCAACCGACTGATGGTGCTGAAGGTATAGTGTGGGGATACGATAAGGTGTTTGTATTTTTTAATCTTGTAATTAACCTCAAGGAAATTGAATACTTTATTGACTTCCTTTAATATTTTTTGATTGTAGGTAAACAAGGTATAGTCTGTATAGATTTTTGCTGTCGCCTCATTGAAATTTCCTGTACTGATAAAGCCGTAACGACGTATTTTTTTACCCTCTAGTCGTTCCACAAGACATAGTTTGGCGTGTACTTTCAGTCCCGGTACTCCAAAGATCAATTGGATGCCTGCAGCCTCAAGTCGACTCGCCATATCAATATTATTTTTTTCGTCAAATCGTGCCTGCAATTCAATTTGAACCAAAACTTTCTTGCCGTTTTTGGCGGCATTGATCAATGCACTCACAACATGAGAAACTTTCGCTAGTCGATAGACGGTTAACTTAATCGTTTGGACCTGAGGATCTAGAGCGGCTTCCTAAGGAACTTAATCACATAGGAGAAGTTTTGATAGGGAGTATGTAATAAATAATCCTTCTTTTGTATCGATTCAAATAGGGGTTTTTCCAAACTCAATCCTGCAATGGAAAGGGGATCAATCGTTTTATATAGTAAGTCGGTGCGTCCCAAACTGGGAAACTTCATATAGTCACGGCGATGATGGTAGCGTCCTCCAGGAATGAGGCTGTCTGTTGTATCAATACCTAATTTATACATTACAAAACTCAAAGTATCTTTACCAATGGTATTGTCATACACCATCCGAACAGGATCACTGACCATTCGATCCTCCACGCCCTCAGCAATTTTTTCAATATAGCTTTTCGAGGCATCTTCTTCCAAATCCAATTCGCCATCTCTTGTGATTTTTATCATATGAGCTTCAATCATTTCGTAATCGAAAAAACTGAAAATCAAATGAAAATGATAACGAATCAGATCGTCTAGTAGCATTATGTTTTGACGGTCTCCAATTTTGGGGAGAACAATAAAACGATCCAATTCAGGATTCAACTCAATCAAAGCATAGGCATGGGGATCTTTGCCTTCTGGTGTCTTTCGCCGTTTCATTTTAACCGTTAGAAAGGCTGTGTTGTCTGTAAAGTCTTGTGCTCGTTTTTTGGAAAGCATTACCGTAACTAAAGCCGGACTCACATGTTCTAAAAAGTACTCTCGAAGAAATTCGTGCTGTTGCTTTGGAACTTGTTCTTCATTTATAAAGTAGATGTTTTTTTCCTGCAATGCCGCTTCGATTGCATTAAGGATTTCTACACTTTGTTTTTGCAATTGAATAACTCTTTGTGTAATCTGCTCCAATAAAACTTGTGCACTCACACCTCCTAATACTTTTTTTCCTGATTTTTCTGATTGAGCGATTCGACGAACTGTAGCATAACGGACTTGAAAAATTCATCAAGATTATTGGAGAAAATACCCAAGAACCGAAGACGCTCTATTAAGGGGGACTTTTGAATCCGCTGCTTCTTGGAGGACTCGTGCATTAAAGTCTAACCAACTGATTTCTCGATTAATGTATTGGTTCGCCATACTTATTTGGTCAAAAGTACTTTTTGATGCCCCCATTTCGCCGTTCCACTGGAAAGTGACTTCCAATTTTCTTGTGCAAATATAATCTTTACCCAAGCAGCGGTTGGCATATGTTGGATTGGGTTATCGGTAAGTTTGGCTGCTACATGCGTTAGTGCAGGGTTATGCCCCACAAAACAGACTGAATCCAATTCATCGGGAAGGCGATTAATAGCTGCTAATACTCCTGAAGCTTCAAAGGTATAAAGTGCTTCATCGAGTTGCAATCGTTTCATTGGCAGCTGCAATTCATGAAATAGAATTGTCGCAGTATGCAAGGCCCGATTGGCTGGACTACTATAATATTGTTGCACGCTTGTAAAGATGCTTTCGCATACTTTTAGTCATGGCCTGAATACGCTGAATTCCTTTTTTGGCCAGAGGGCGATTGGTGGTCGGCCACATCATAATCCCAAGATGATTTGGCATGACGAAGGAGTACTAGATTTTTCATTAGGGAGCCAGACGTTGCGCCGTCCACTGTTTATCTGATGACAAACCAAATCGTAGGCGATCATGCAAGCGGTTAGGACGTCCTTGCCAAAATTCAATTTCATGAGGCCGCACCAAAATATCCACCCCAGTTGTATGGTCTATTGGGATCATTTTCTTTGTGTTTCTCTTTCAAAATGTTGAGATTGTCTTCTAATACACTTCTGCTTTCAATCACTTGACTTTGTGGAGAGGCCAAGGCACCCAGGCGACTCCCCAAAGGGCGAGAATCAAAATACGCATCTGAGGCAGCTGAAGTTATTTTTTCAGCAATTCCCTTGATAATTACTTGCCGTTCCAAGACCGGCCAAAAGAATGAAATTCCTACGCGAGAATCGGCTGTAATCGCTTGGCCTTTTTCACTCTCATAGTTGGTGAAGAACACAGCCTTCCGCATCGTAATGCTTCAACAATACAACCCTTGCTTTGGGATATCCGTCCAAGCCTTTAGTCACCAAGGACATCGCATTGGCTTCTTCAATAGCAGGCTTAGCCTCGGCTTCGGTAAACCAACGTGCAAACAAATTCATTGGATTTTGCATCTTTTCCCTATCGCTGAGTAATCCCTTTTCATAAGACTTTCGCAAGCTACCCAAATCTTGTTTATTTTTCATATATGCAAGGTACAAATCCCACCTAAAAGAATGAATTAATAAAATGTCCTAAATAATTAAATTACTTTCTTAAGAACTGTACCCAAAGCTTATGAAAATAAATCTAATTATTCTTTTCTTCTATATAGCTACATGCTACAGTCAAGAATCCGCTGGAACTTCTTCTTCAGTTGCTACCTTTGATTTAGAACTGGCCGCAGAATTGGAAGTAATTTTTGAATTGGATCAAAACACCCGAAACGAAAAAAGAAGATCATTAAAAAATACGGGGCCAAATCAAAAGAAATGCAAGCCAACAACAAAATTATAAGAGTCTAGGAATCGCTTAATTTAATCGAAATCAAAAATGTATTGGACAGTAGAGGATGGCTTGGATCAGATGTCACAGGGGAAAAAGGCAATTTGTCTTTATTTCTAATGATTTAAAAGGAAGACCTTTCTATCTAGCTCCAATACCTTCCAATTATGAGGGAGGCAGTATATTGTGTAAAAGCAGAAAACGCTGCTTTGGCACTCCTAGAGGATCGCGTTGCTACACAACAAGGCAAAGGACAAATTTATGGTGACCAAATGAAAAAAGATCCAGAGACAGACACCTATCATTTGCCCCCCTCACTGATCCCGATAAAGTAAACGATAGGAGAGCCAAAATGGGACTTAACCCATAGAGGAATATCTAAAAAATTGGAACCTAATATGGAATGTGGAACAACACAAGGCACAAAAAGGAGGATTGAAAGAAAACTAATTTTTTGTCATTCAGAAAAATCCAAACTAACTACCAATCAAACCGTTTCCCATCTTCGGCTAGATGAACATTATTAAAATGCTTTTGTGCTTGAGTAACAAATTCATTCCGATCGGGATACCGAGAGGAAAAATGACCCAGAATTAATTGTCCCACCTTAGCGGTAGCAGCAATTTGAGCAGCTTCCGAAGCGGTGCTATGCTGAGTTTTTTTAGCCAAGTCTTGATGCATATCTAAAAAAGTAGCTTCGTGGTAGAGATAATTAACTCCATAGACCCAGTCTGCTAATTTGGGTAAATAGGCGGTATCAGTACAAAATGCGTAGGATTTTGGAGTCTCTGGATCTAATGTCAACTGAGGGTTGGCCAATAATGTTCCATCCGCCAGACGAATGTCTTTCCTTGTTTTAGATTTTCCATATCAGCAATATCTACCCCATAGGTCATTACGGCGTCTTGGTTGATTTTACGTGGGCTTTTTTTTTCGCGAAACAAAAAGCCGTTGGTATATACTCGGTGTTTTAAAGGCAAGGTTGTTACGGCAAATTTTTCATGATCCAATAGCTGTTCTGGCTCGGAATGGTCCAGTTCATGAAAATAGATAGCGTAATCGGTCCAGGAATTGGCGAGTTTCAATTGTAGGGTGATGATTTCTTTAATTCCCTTTGGACCATAAATATGTAAATCCGCCGAACGACCCAATAATCGGAAAGTAGAAATCAACCCAATCAAGCCATAAAAATGATCACCGTGCAGATGAGAAATAAAAATATGCTGTATGCGAGCAAACTTAACACCCAATTTACGCAATTGCATTTGGGTACCCTCTCCACAGTCGATAAGGATCAATTGTCCCTTAATTTCTAAAAGCTGCGCAGTTGTCTGTCCGTTTTTACGAGGGGTTGCTGCATGACAACCGAGAATAGTCAACTGCATATCAAAAACCTAAATCGCGTTGTATCCGTTCCATTTCTATTAAGTCTTTCGCTTCGCCATGGGTGGGAACAACATGGCAGTCCTCGGGAAATGCATCCAAATAATTGGCAGGAACTACCAAAACTCTTGAAAACTGTTCCGAGGCTAATTGCATCATCAAATTTTGATATTCTATAATAAAAACAGAAGAAACAACTTCTTTTTCCATTTCGAAAATCCAATCCTGATTTGGTGGAAGTAAAATATCAGCTGCTTTGAAAGCAATGGGAAGTTTATATGTTTCTATAGGCTGCAGTAAAGGATCCATTAGGTGGCAGGAGTTGAAATTTTTGAGGCCAATAGATAGAGGACTGCCATTCGAATGGCCACTCCATTTTCAACTTGATCGAGGATAATAGCCTGATCGGAATCGGCCACCTCAGAAGTGATTTCTACTCCTCTATTGATGGGACCAGGATGTAAAATAACAAGTTCTTTCTTGATGGTTTGCAACTTGTCTAAGGTCAATCCATAGAGTTGAGCATATTCTCTGGTCGATGGAAAATAACTCGATTCCATCCGTTCATTTTGCACGCGTAGCATATTTACTGCATCTGAGCTTTTAAGGCCTTAATTAGATCCGTTTCCACACTAACCCCTAATGAAGTTACATGTTTAGGAATCAGTGATTTGGGACCACAAAGCTGCACCTCAACACCGAGTAATTGAAGGGCATGGATATTAGAAAGAGCTACTCGACTGTGGCGAATATCTCCTACTATAGTAACCCGTTTTCCACGAAGATCTCCTAGTTTTTCTTCAAGTGAAAAGGCATCCAACAAAGCCTGAGTGGGATGCTCATGGGTACCATCACCTGCATTAACGATACAGGCATGAACACGTTCAGATAGAAACTGAGCAGCACCAGGGTGGGGATGTCGCATCACTACCAGATCTACTTTCATCGCTAGGATGTTGTTAACTGTATCTACCAATGTTTCTCCTTTTATAACAGAGGATTGGTTGGCTGAAAAATTAATCACATCGGCACTTAGTCGTTTCTCTGCTAATTCGAAGGAGAGTTTGGTTCGTGTGCTGTTCTCAAAAAATACGTTGGCAATGGTAATGTCACGTAGGCTCGGTACTTTTTTGATTGGGCGATTGATTACTTCTTTTTGAATTGCATCGCTGTTTCAAAAAATAACCGAATATCAGCCTCTGTAAGACCTTTAATTCCCAATAAGTGATTGACACTTAAATTACTCATGCGTCTTTATTTTCCAAATACACCATACTATCTGCTGGACGATCTCCCCACTTTACACGAACCTTGTCTCCTTCCAAAGCGTCTATCTGGACTCCCAAATAGTCTGGTTGAATGGGAAGATGTCTGCTAAAACGACGATCGATGAGGGTAAGTAATTCAATGTTACTGGGGCGTCCGTAGGAGTCGATTGCCGTGAGAGCTGCACGAATGCTTCTCCCTGTAAATAAAACATCATCTATGAGTACTACCGATTTTCCCTCAATTTGGAAATTCAAATCGGTGGGACTTGCAGCCAAAATTTTTTGGGTACGTCGAAAATCATCACGAAAAAAAGTCGTGTCGAGATAACCACTTTCAATTCTCTCCAGAGCATACTCCTTTCTAAAATCGCAACTAAGCGATCCAGCAGATGTATACCTCGCGGTTGGAGACCAATAAGAACCGTATTTTCGCAACCCGGATGGTTTTCTACTATTTGGCAAGCCAGACGCTGTATGATAAGGGTAAGCTTGGTAGAAGTAAGCAATATTTTAGAAGCGTTGGACATGCGGTGTAAAAATATCAAAAAAAAAATTGGGAAATAAAAAAGCCTTCCACAAGGGAAGGCTTTTGTTGGAATGAAAAAGACAATTATTCGTTGTCTTTCATTTTCTTTTTCAAATCGGCCAAAGCATCCAAATCACCTAAAGTCGTTTTGTCATTATTGGACGCAGCAACTTTTTCGCCAGCTTTTTTCATATTGGAACGCTCTTGTTCTCTGAATAATGCGGTGTGAGAAACAACCACCCGCTTGAAGTCCTTACTGAATTCGATTACTTTGAATTCTACTTCTTCTCCTTTAGAAAGCTTACTCCCATTCTCTTTATCCATATGACGTTGAGGAACAAACGCAACTATATCCTCGTTGAATTGAATAGTAGCGCCTTTATCTACAATCTCTGTGATGGCCGCTTTGTGAACACTATCCACAGCAAATTCGTCTTGGTATTTGTCCCAAGGATTGTCTTTAGTCTGCTTATGACCCAAACTCAGCTTACGTCCTTCAACATCCAATTCCAAGACAATAACCTCTAGACTGTCACCAATGTTCATCATTTCTGATGGATGCTTCACTTTTTTAGTCCAAGATAAATCGGAGATATACACCAATCCATCAATGCCTTCCTCAAGTTCAACAAAGACACCAAAGTTGGTGAAGTTACGAACCATTCCTGTATGTTTTGAACCAACAGGATATTTGGAAGTAATATCTGTCCATGGATCAGGAGACAATTGCTTGATTCCCAATGACATTTTTCGAGTTTCGCGATCAACTGACAATATTTCGGCTTCCACTTCGTCTCCCACATTGACAAAGTCCTGTGCAGAACGCAAGTGGGTAGACCAAGACATTTCTGAAACGTGAACCAAACCTTCAACACCGTCTTCTATTTCAACAAAAGCACCATAGTCGGCAATGACAACGACCTTCCCTTTGACTTTTTCACCCTCTTTGATATTATCACCCAAGGCATCCCATGGATGTTCACTCAATTGTTTAAGACCCAATTGAATTCTAGATTTATTATCATCAAAATCCAAGATAACTACATTGAGTTGCTGGTCTAGTTCCAATATCTCACCGGGGTGATTGATACGGCTCCAAGAAAGATCAGTAATGTGAATCAGACCATCAACACCACCCAAATCAATAAAGACCCCGTAGGAGGTAATATTTTTCACAGTCCCTTCCAGTACTTGTCCTTTTTCCAACTGGCCGATAATTTCTTTTTTCTGCTCTTCAATGTCTGCTTCGATCAACGCTTTATGGGAAACCACTACATTTTTGAATTCGTGATTGATTTTCACCACTTTAAATTCCATCGTTTTGTTGACATACTGATCGTAATCACGGATGGGCTTCACATCTATTTGTGAGCCAGGTAAAAATGCTTCAATTCCAAAAACATCAACAATCATTCCCCCTTTGGTGCGACACTTGACAAAGCCATTTACAATTTCACCATTATCATGAGCATGATTTACACGATCCCAAGCTTTGATGACTCTTGCCTTTCGGTGAGATAGTACCAATTGACCAGTGCGGTCTTCACGTGTATCAACGATTACCTCTACTTTATCCCCAACTTTTAAGTCGGGGTTGTAGCGGAATTCATTTAAGGAGATAACTCCTTCAGATTTGGCATTGATATCGATAATCGCTTCGCGGTCGGTCAAGTAAACGACCTCTCCCTCGATAACATCCTCATCGGTTGTATCGACAAAGTTTTCTTTGACAAGCGTTTCAAATTCGTTTAATTGTTTGTCTTCTACCACATCAATTCCCTCTTCGTAGTGGTGCCAATTAAAATTTGCAAGGAATTCTTGGGGCGTGGTTTCAGGAGTTTTAGGTGCTTTTTTTTTCGGAGCTTCTTCCACTTCTTGTGGTGCTTCGGTTTTCTTTGCTTCAGCCATAGCTGATTGGTTTTGTATTTCAAGGATATGAAGTAACTTTACAGTGAGATCCTTGAAAGCTGTTTAATTATTGTTCATTTCTCTTGCTACTTCTCATTCACCAAAGAGAGCGCAAATGTAAGGGTATTTGCTTGATTTGCAATGCTTACTCAAAAAAACCTATTGTATATGGGATAGCATTGTTTGAAAAACAGCTTCGATACTCAATTCAGAAGTATCGATTAAAACGGCATCATCAGCCTTGCGCAAAGGGGCTACAATGCGGTCGCTGTCTTTTTTATCTCGATCTCGCACATTATGAAGGACATCCTGTAAATCAACCTTTGTCCTTGTCCCCTCAGCTCCTCCCAGCGTCTTTGAGCACGTACTTCAGGGGCGGCGTTCAAAAAAAACTTATGATGAGCCTCTGGAAAAACTACTGTTCCAATATCCCTTCCGTCGATTACTATTGACTGTCCAGAAGCCAGTTCGTGTTGGTTTTTTAGTGTAAAAGCTCGTACATAGGGTATTGCGGCCATGTGGCTAACTTGTTCTGCTACTTTATGACTTCGAATTTCGTTCCCTAATACCTGACTATTAAATCCGGAGGGCATTACCTAGCCAATGAAAATGGCTATTTTCCAAAAAAAACTTGAAAAGCCATATCATCTAATTTTTCTTCCGAAAGAAAACCTTGCTGCATTGCATTATAGGTCAGCGTTCGAAACATGGATCCCGTATCCAAATAACGATAATTAAGCGTACGGGCTAGTTTTTTGGCTATTGTGCTTTTGCCAGTAGCAGCAAATCCATCAATGGCGATGACACGGGTTCTATTCATTTCGTTTATAGAGCTTTAGCGAATTTAGCCTTTTGTTTCGTAATTGCTAGACCAAAGACTTCTTCCATTTCTTAGACAAAATGGAATTGGAGTCCATTTAGGTAACGTTCATTAATTTCTTCAATATCCTTTCGGTTGGATTCGGATAAAATTATCTCTTTTATCTTAGCTCGTTTGGCTGCAAGAATTTTCTCTTTGATCCCACCAACGGGAAGTACCTTGCCGCGTAGTGTTATCTCGCCAGTCATAGCAAGTTTACTTTTAACGCGCTGTTGTGTGATGAGCGAAACCAATGAAGTAAGCAAGGTGATCCCAGCGCTAGGGCCATCTTTGGGGTCGATCCTTCGGGCACATGAATGTGAATGTCGTATTTGTCAAAAGAAAAATCTTTCAATTCCAAACGACTTGCATTAGCTTTTAAATATTCCCGTGCAATCGTTGCAGATTCTTTCATGATTTTACCCAAATTTCCCGTAATGTTTAAATTCCCTTTGCCTGGGATAAGGCCGATTCAATGAAGAGTATATCCTCCAACGGCTGTCCAGGCCAATCCAGTTACGACTCCAGCTGTCTGGTTATTTTCATAAAGGTCTCTGTGCACTTTGGCAGGCCCAAGGATGGCAGGTAAATCTGAAGGTTTAGGGGTTTCGATATAGTTTTCTTCCATAGCGATGGACTTGGCTACATAACGAATCATTTTAGCCATCTGTTTGCCCAAACCACGGACTCCTGATTCGCGCGTGTACCCGTCAATCGCTGATGTAATAGTTGCTTTACTAGCTTTGAATTGATTTTTCTTTAAACCATGCTCCTTGAGTAGTTTGGGCAATAAATGCTTTTTGAGCAATCTCAATTTTTTCTTCAAGTGTATATCCACTCACATTGATGATCTCCATCCTATCTCGTAGGGCTGGATGAATGAGTCCCAAATTATTTGCCGTAGCAATGAACATGACCTTTGATAAATCAAACCCGTGTTCCAAATAGTTGTCGTAAAATGAATTATTCTGTTCCGGGTCTAGAACTTCTAAAAGAGCTGCTGCCGGATCGCCCTGCATGCTTTGATTCAATTTATCTATTTCATCCAATACAAGAACTGGATTGGCTGTTTGGGCCTTTTTCAAACTTTGAATAATCCGCCCAGGTAATGCTCCAATATAGGTTTTACGGTGTCCTCTAATCTCAGCTTCGTCTCTCATTCCCCCTAAGGCAATTCGCACATATGATCTCCCCAAAGCTTCTGCAATGGATTTTCCCAAGGAGGTCTTACCAACACCCGGAGGACCATACAAACACAAAATGGGTGATTTCATATCATTTCGTAACTTTAGTACAGCCAGGTATTCCAAAATTCGTTTTTTCACCTCTTCCAAACCAGAATGATCCCGATCTAGAATTTTTGGGCTTTTTTAGGTCGAATTGATCATTTGAGAATTCATTCCACGGCAGGTCCAAAAACAAATCTAAATAACTGCGTTGGATGGAGTATTCGGCTACTTGTGGATTCATTCGTTGCATACGCCCCAATTCTTTAAAGAAATGTGTCTGTGTTTCCTTATCCCATTTCTTTTCCATCGACCGCTCACGCATCTCTTCTACTTCTTCTTCGTAGGATACCCCCCCCCAGCTCTTCTTGTATGGTTTTGAGTTGCTGGTGCAAATAGTATTCCCGTTGTTGTTGATCCAAATCGTTACGGACTTTGGACTGAATGTCATTTTTGAGAGCCAACTTTTGATATTCCAAATCCATCTGTTTTAGGCAAGCAAGTGCTCGGTCTTTCAAACTTTCCATGGCCAGAATGGATTGTTTTTCAACAACTCCAATGTTGAGGTTTGAGGAAACAAAATTGATCAAAAAAGAAGGACTTTGTATATTTTTGATTGCAAACGAAGCTTCAGAGGGAAGGTTGGGGTTTTCCTGTATGATTTGAAGAGCTTTTTCTTTGATTGAATCAATAATGGCCAAAAACTCCTCATTATTGATATCTTCAAAAGATTCGTTGACCTCAGAGATTTTAGCTGTGAAGTAAGGATCTTCAATAAGAATTTCATCAATCTCAAAACGTTTTTTACCTTGAATAATAACGGTGGTATTCCCATCGGGCATCTTAAGAACACGAAGAATTTGGGCAACCGTACCTAAGGGGTACAGGTCACTGGCAATAGGATTTTTCCTCATCCGGGTCTTGTTGAGCAACCACCCCAATGACCTTGCTCCCTTTGTTGGCGTCTTTGATTAATTGAATTGACTTGTCCCGCCCGGCTGTAATGGGTATCACTACGCCTGGAAATAATACTGTATTGCGAAGCGGAAGGATCGGTACTGAAGCAGGCAATGATTCTTTTTTAAGTTCTTCTTCATCTTCAGAAGTCATCAAAGGAATGAGATCCGCATCAGATTCGATATCTTGAGGTGACAAGTTGTCAAGGGAGTTGAAAATAGATTTCGCCATGGTGTATATTTCAAGTCAAGTTGTCATTTATATTCATAAAATTTTTTCTTAAGATTGGCTCTCGTGAAATATAATGATCCTTTTGACTATTTGTTTTAATAAGTTCAATCATTGTGCCAGTTGTTTATTTTTATCTAAAGTGTAACATATTGGGTTCACCTACCTCTTAATAATGAAAACGTTGTCCCTTGCTTGAATTATTAAATAGCAATGAACTTGTTGTCTTATGTCGCAACAATGACCATCAGGCACAGTTTGAAATTTATAGAAGACATAATAAAGTGATGAATAACATGGCCCTCCGCATAACAAACGATGTGGTATTAGCAAAAAGAAGCAACTCAAGAAGGCTTTATCCTCTCCTTTCGTATATTACATAAATTCGGGAAGTGAAAAAACTAAATTTATTAAACTTTAGAGGTTGCACGGGGAACTCGTAACAGTAATAATGCTCCAATTATGAATGAAAAGAAAAAGAAAAGAATTGCAGTTCGCATGCTTCCCGTAATCTGATCAAGAGAACCAAAAAGTAACATTCCAATGATGATACCAACTTTTTCAGTAACATCATAGAAACTAAAATAGGATGTGGTATCCTTGGTTTCCGGCAAATATTTTGAATAAGTAGAGCGATATAATGCTTGAAGGCCTCCCATTACCATACCAACCAAACCGGCAATACAATAAAACTGAAAGGGCGTTTGAATGTAATAAGCATAGACACAGAGACCTGCCCAAATTAGGTTCACACCAACCAGAGTTGGAATATTTCCAAAACGCTCCGAACTTCTAGAAGTTAATATTGCCCCTAGAATCCCAACCAATTGAATCAAAAGAATACTGATAATCAATCCTGTTGTTTTCTCAGCTGTACTAGACCAAGCAATTTCTTCTTCACCAAAATATGCAGCAACTAAAAGAACAGTCTGCAATGACATGCTGTAGACAAAAAAAGCCCCTAAATATCTTTTTAATTTGAAATTATCTTTCAATTCCCACCATACCGAACGCAACTCCTTAAAACCATTCCAAAAATGTCTTTAGTCATTTTTTGAGCATTGGAATTTCCTTTGGGGAGATAATAAAATGAAATTTGACTAAAACCTGCCCACCAAATACCAACAGATATGAAAGAGTATTTCATCGCTTTCAGAGAAGCCTCAAATTCTGTTCCAGTGATTCCATACCACTCAGGTTTCATCACCATGGTTAAATTGAATAACAACAATAAAACACTCCCGACATACCCCATTGAAAAGCCTCGAGCGCTGGCTCGATCGTGTTGATGGGGGTGCGCGATGTCGGGTAAATAGGAATTGTAAAAGACCAAACTAGACCAAAGGCCAATCATTGCCAAGAAATAGAAAAACAGTCCCATATAGATTGTATCCATTTCGAACCAGTACAGCCCAAAACAAGAGACGGAACCCAAGTAAACAAACAACTTCATGAAACGTTTTTTATTACCAATGTAGTCAGCAATCCCAGAAAGTAATGGAGAAATAAACGCAACAAATACAAAAGCAGTAGCTGTAACAAAACTAATCGTTGCCGTATTTTTCACATCATATCCAAGAAAAGGAATTGTGTTATTGTCACTAAATATGAGTCCATAATAAATGGGAAAAATTGCGGAGGAAATGACCAAAGAATAAACCGAATTGGCCCAATCATAGAATGCCCAGGCGTTGATTAACTTTTTGCTTCCTTTTTCAAGTGGGGGTCTTAGTTTGTTTAGCATTTGCAAAAAAATAGATCATCAAAATAGCATTTTAAATCGGTTTTTCTCTGAATTTATTCTTACTATTTAATTATAAGTTAGTTGCGAAAATCCAAACCAAGATTTTTTTAGGATTGCTTTATTTATTTATACTTTTAAATAAAAATGAAAAAAATTTTCCTGAGTTTACTTCTTGTTAGTAGCTTTTCCTGCAAGAGCAAAGCACAACCCCAAAAAGAACTAAAGACCTATATGGTAGAGAAAACAGATGCCGAATGGCAAGAACAACTGTCGGATCTCTCATACTATGTATTGCGTAAGGGAGGAACAGAACGCCCGTTCTCCAATCCCTATAACAAAAATTACAAATCGGGTTCTTATCTTTGTCAAGGTTGTGGAGCCTCACTTTATGAGTCATACTATAAGTTTGATTCTGGTACCGGATGGCCTTCCTTTGATAGGGGGAATGACTCCAATATTGAATATGATGTAGACTACAAGTTGGGCTATGCTCGTACTGAGCTCAAATGCAATAAGTGCGGAGGGCACCTCGGACATTTGTTTAACGATGGTCCACAAAATACTACAGGAATAAGACATTGCATTAATTCAGCAGCACTTCAATTTATCCCAACCAATGAAAAAAACTAAATATCCTATAGAAAAGTCTGAACAAGAGTGGCGCAGTCAGCTAGATCCCCTTTCCTACTCCGTTTTGCGTCAACAAGAAACCGAGCGCCCTTTTACAGGGGAATATGACCAACACTTTGAATTGGGAGATTACTATTGCAAAGCCTGTGGTGAAAAACTATACACTAGTAATAATAAGTTTGACAGTGGGTGTGGATGGCCCAGTTTTGATGCCTCCATTCCCGGAGCTATTGAATATATTAAAGATAGCAGCCATGGTATGCTACGCACCGAAATTGTATGTTCACAATGCGGTTCTCATCAAGGTCATGTATTCCATGATGGCCCCACTCAGACGGGCATGCGATATTGTGTTAATTCAGTTAGTATTGATTTCAAAGCCCGCGAAGAATAAATAAGGAAAGCTCCCTTTCATTTTGTAATTTTGGACTGATTTTAAAGATGATTTATGGCAAATTCATATGATATTATAGTGGTTGGAAGTGGCCCTGGCGGTTACGTCACCGCCATACGTGCTTCCCAGTTGGGATTCAAAACAGCGGTTGTTGAAAAAGAGAGTTTAGGAGGTGTCTGTCTGAATTGGGGTTGCATCCCCACAAAAGCTCTTATAAAATCAGCACAAGTATTCGACTATTTAAAACATGCCTCAGACTATGGTTTGACTGTGAAAGAATACGATAAAGACTTTGATGCAGTCATCAATCGAAGCCGGAGGTTGCCGCAGGCATGAGCAAAGGGGTTCAGTTTTTAATGAAAAAAATAAAATTGATGTATTAGAAGGCCATGGGAAGGTGATGGTTGGAAAAAAAGTAGTTGTTGCTCGGGGTAAGACAGAGACTGAATATGAAGCCAAACATGTTATAATTGCTACAGGTGCCTCGTTCGCGAGAACTTCCCAATCTGCCTCAAGATGGAAAGAAAGTGATTGGTTACCGCAAAGCGATGACATTAGATAAACAACCCAAGAAATTGATTGTTGTGGGTTCAGGGGCTATTGGAATAGAGTTTGCGTACTTCTACAATGCAATGGGAACTGAAGTCACCATAGTGGAATACCAAGATCGGATTGTTCCTGTTGAAGATGAAGAAGTATCAAAACAATTGGAGCGCACCTTCAAGAAAAGTGGTATTCAGATACTGACCAGTGCTGAGGTCACAGCTTTAGATACAAAAGGAAAAGGAGTAAAAGCCACAGTGAAAACTCAAAAAGAAGAATTGACCCTTCAGGCGGATATTGTCCTTTCGGCTGTAGGGATTAAAACAAATTTGGAAGATTTGGGTCTTGATGATATTGGGATTGCTACTGATCGAGACAAAATATTAGTCAATGATTTTTACCAAACTAATCAACCTGGATATTATGCCATTGGCGATATTACCGCTGGCCCAGCACTAGCTCACGTGGCCTCTGCCGAGGGAATTATTTGTGTGGAGAAAATTGCTGGTATGGAGGTAGAACCCCTTAATTATGGAAATATACCAGGCTGTACCTATTGTTCCCCTGAAATTGCATCTGTTGGATTAACAGAAAAGCAAGCTTTAGACAAAGGATTGGATATTAAAATAGGTAAATTCCCCTTTTCTGCGTCGGGAAAAGCACAGGCTTCCGGTACCTTTGATGGCTTTGTTAAAGTAATTTTTGATGCCAAATACGGAGAATGGCTTGGATGTCATATGATAGGAGCTGGTGTGACGGATATGATTGCGGAAGCAGTGGTTGGACGTAAGTTAGAAACTACAGGTCAGGAGATATTAAAAACCGTACATCCACACCCAACCATGAGTGAGGCGGTCATGGAAGCTGTGGCCGATGCGTATGACGAAGTCATTCACCTCTAAACGCCTCATCACAAAAAACAAACAGTCTTTGGGGTGTTTTTTTATATCCAAAAGCCACTATATTTAATGTAAGATGAAAAACCCCTTACGGATTATTTTACTTATTCTCGCTGGGGAAGCTACCTTTTTACTACCCTTTGTATTGGCCCGCGTATTCCGTCCCACTTTTCTATCTGTTTTTCAGTTAAACAACACCCAACTAGGCAGTTGTTATTCAGTTTATGGATTTGTGGCCCTGGCTTCCTATCTGTTCGGTGGAACACTAGCCGATCGAATCGCCCCAGGTAAACTTATGGCTACGGCTTTATTGCTCACTGCCATGGGTGGATTTTTTATGACAACGATTCCCAATGTTAGTGCGCTTAGATGGCTTTACGCTTATTGGGGGTTTACAACTGTGTTTTTATTTTGGTCCGCCATGATCAAAGCGACAAGAGCATGGGGGTGTCAGTGCTCAAGGAAAGGCTTTTGGCTTTTTAGAAGGAGGTCGGGGTTTTATTGCAGCTAGTTTGGGAACCTTAGGAGTGGTCTTGTTTGCTCGGATTCTCCCCAACGAAATTGAGACCATTTCAATTTTTAATCGAAAAGAAGCTTTTCAATTTGTTATCTTTTCTGCTGCCGTTTTTTGTGTCAGTATAGCTCTACTTCTTTTCTTTTTTTTAAGGATTCCGAAATCAAAGAAACAATTCCAAAAAAAAAGAATGGGCTCTTTGGAAGACATCCAAACCGCACTTCGCCTATCTAGTGTTCACTACCTAATATTGATTGTTCTTTCTGCCTACATTGGGTACAAGGTCACTGATGTTTTTCGCTCTATGCTGCCGAAGTTATGCTTTTTAATGAAGTAGAGGCTGCAAAAGTTGGTAGTTATCAGATGTATCTACGACCTTTTATTTGTGTTTTTGTAGGAATTTTTGCAGATCGAACCACCAATGCTTCAGTATTACAATATTCCTTTCTCTTTATGTTCACTGGAGCCCTTCTTTTTGCTTCGGGTTGGGTTACCGCGCCTTCTGTTGGCTTATTTCTATTGTCCCTTTTAATTACCGCTGTGGGAACCTATTCGCTGCGAGCAGTCTATTTTGCAGCCATCGAAGAAGGAAAGATTCCTTTCGCTATTACAGGGACAGCGGTTGGTTTAATTTCTTTGGTTGGCTATACTCCTGATATATTTGTAGGTCCTATTATGGGAGTTCTACTGGATGGATCTGAAGGTCTTAGAGGGCACCAGCAATTATTTCTCTTTTTAGCTTTTTTTTCGCTGATCGGCCTTTGGGCTAGTTATAGGTTTAGAAAAATAAACCTGATTTGAATTTAACCCTCTTTTAAGAAGCTTTCAATAGCCAAGCGATAACTATCTAGGCCAAAACCAATAATTAGACCTTTTGCTGCTGGAGTGATAAAGGATTTGTGGCGAAAATCTTCTCTTGCAAAAGTATTGGAAATATGTATTTCAATCACAGGAGCATCAATGGCTTTAATACAATCGCCAAGGCCTACGGAAGTATGGGTATAAGCGGCAGCATTCAATAAAATCCCATGCATTCGGAAACCAAAATCTTGAAGGGCATCAATGAGTTCTCCCTCCACATTGGATTGAAAATAGTTCAATTGAACTTGTGGATAGGCCTCTTGCAATTTCTCAAAAAAGGACTCGAAGGTTTCTGCTCCGTAAATATCCGGCTCTCGGGTTCCTAATAGGTTGAGATTGGGACCGTTGACAATGGCTAGATTCATTTTGTTTTTTACAAAAATACATATCTTTTAAGTACTTTACTTGACCAGATAATAGAAGCTAGTAAATTTATATATGGAATGGAGCAAAGCACTTGAAGATTTCGGTTTTTACTTGAGTATAGAAAGGGGCTTGTCTGAACACACAATTACCAGCTACAAAACAGACGTCTTAACTTTGATGCGCTTTTTAGAAGCGCGCAAGATTGTAATCTCCCCTATCCAAATTGACGCCACCGTTATTCAACAATTTATTTATCAAGAAGCCAAGGAGAAAAGTGCCCATTCTCAGAGCCGAAGAATCTCTGGATTGAAAAGCTTTTTTAAATACTTGGTTTTTGAAAAATACCGAGACGACCTCCCTACAAAATGGCTGGAGGCTCCCAAACTGGGACGTAAATTACCAGATACCCTGAGTGTTGAAGAAGTAGAAAAAATATTGGCCGCTATTGATCTAAGCAAAGCAGAAGGTCACCGTAACAAAGCGCTTTTAGAAACATTATACGGAAGCGGCCTGCGTGTTAGTGAGTTGGTTAATCTTCAAAAATCAGATATCTATTCAACAGAAAAGTTGCTGCGAGTTACTGAAAAGGAGACAAGCAACGGCTGGTACCAATTGGTGACTATGCCATGCAACAGATTAACACTTATCTAAAAGAAATACAGATTCATCAAATTATTCAAAAAGGCTATGAAAATTTTGTATTTCTAAATAGGAGAGGAAAAGCACTAACCCGAACGATGATTTTTCTTATTGTAAAGCAGACTGCAGAAAAGGCTGGAATCAAAAAAAGTAAGCCCACATACCTTTCGACACTCCTTTGCAACGCATCTATTGGAAAATGGAGCAGACCTAAGAACAATTCAAGTTCTTCTTGGCCATGAAAGCATTACCACAACCGAAATCTACACCCATATCGATACGCGTTACTTGAGAAAAGTGATGGAACAGTTTCATCCTCGACTTTAGACTTGTTCGTCGGAAGTTACTAATCGAAATCCTTCTCCGTGGATATTGAGTATTTCTACGGAGGGATCTTCTTTCAGATACTTTCGCAATTTGGCGATGTAGACATCCATGCTCCGTGATGTAAAATAATTATCATCCCGCCATATTTTATTTAGGGCGATTTCTCTTGGCAATAAATCGTTGACATGAAGCGCCAGCATTCGAAGAAGTTGACTTTCTTTGGGGGACAACTTATTGGGCTCGCTATTTTTAATGGAAAGCGTTCGTAGTTTCGAATTAAAAGTAAAAGCGCCTATTTGAAATAAAAATTGGTCTGATTCTTTACTTGCTGGCTTTTGGTTTCGATTTAGAAAAACTTTAATCTTTGCCAATAACACATCCGAATCAAAGGGTTTGGTAATATAATCATCTGCTCAGACTTTAAATCCTTTCAGAACATCTTCTTTCAAATTCTTAGCGGTCAAAAATATAATTGGAATGGAATCATTTTTTCTCGAATTTCCTTAGCTAAGGTAAATCCATCTTTAAATGGCATCATTACATCGAGGATACAAAGATCAAAATTGTCATTTTTAAACTTTTCATAGCCTTCTATACCATTTTTGGCCAGTACAATATCGTACTCATTTAAAGAGAGATAATCTTTGAGTATGCTTCCGAAATTGGGATCATCCTCCACAATTAGTATTTTTTTATTGTCCATAGTTAGCTTGCGGTTTGGTGTTGAGGTTTTAATGGAATTGAAATTATAAATTTAGTACCTATGCCTTTCTTACTGTTAATCTGGATTTTACATCGGTGGAGTTCAATTATTTTCTTTACATAAGAAAGTCCAAGGCCATGGCCTTTGATGTTGTGAATATTTCCCCCTTCTTCACGGTAAAACTTCTCAAAAACCATTCGTTGTGTAGACGAATCCATCCCTATACCCTGATCCTGAATGATGAGCTGAGCCTGCTTGTCACTGTACTCAGTATAGATGTCTATTTTTGGAGGGCCATCGGTGTATTTTATGGCATTTTCTAAAATATTTACAACCAAGTTCGTAAAATGGTTAAAATCACCCTCAAATACTGGGGTAATTGAATCGAAATGAGTTTTGATATACCCTGCTTTATTTTCAACAATTAGACTGACATGATTCACCGCCTCAGTAATTAATTCGTGAAGGGCTATAATTTCCCAATCTAGAAGTGTTGTTCCTCTTTCCAATTGTGAAATTTTTAGAACATTTTCGACCTGAGTTAACATTCTAGTATTTTCCTCACGAATCATTTTGGTGTATTGTAAAATTTTAGTGGGGGTGTCAATGGTCTTTGGATTGGCAATAGCATCCAAAGCCAAATTGATAGTGGCAATGGGTGTTTTAAATTCATGGGACATATTATTGATAAAATCAGATTTGATTTCAGAGATCTTCTTCTGTTGAATGATTTGATACAAAGCACTTGTAGAAACCAAGATAATGAAGATCGTTAAAACCAATGATAAACCAGCAACACCCATAATTGAAGACATCACGTATTTATCCCGTGTGGGAAAACTCACTCGCAACTCATAGGGACTGTTTCCTTGTTGGTTCAAGAAAATAGGAGCACTATAGGAGGCTCCGAGCTGAATTTCCTGATAATTCGTAGATTTTATTTTGGTTCCTAATCCGTCATTATATACACCAAATTGATAGGGAATTTGGATGTCACGCTCTTGGAATTCCATATCTAGTAATAAGACAACTTCTTGATTGCTAAGCCTTCTATGGATAGGCAAGGTATTGGCATAGTCCATGTAGGCATCACGGTACTTGGCTTCATCATAACTATTTAATCGATCAATTCGCTTTAACTTCTGAATGGAACTGGATAAACGGTTTTCACGGTTGAATACTTCTTTTTTAGAATGGTGGTTGTTCGAACTCCTTTATAGTCTCTCAACCTTGTGGCAGAATCCCGTTCACCCAGAACAGGATCAAAGTAGCTCCCTTCAATATTGTAGTCTTCTTCCAAGATTCCAAAGGCAAAAAAAGTAGAAAGGTTATTGGGTCTGTCTTCGTCTAGAAAAAGGAAGATATCGGTAAAATTGGACTCGGTTGGTTTACCTACTGAATCAATTAATTTTTGATATGCACTAATGTAATCTGATAACTCACGATTTTGAATTTCTCTTACTACTGATTTTAAGGTTTGATTTACCGCCAAAGAGAACTCTTCCTCTTTATTTTCCCAAGAAGAGGAAATCCAAAAAGCCTGCACCGCCACAATTCCAAAAATGGAAGTGATCATTAGGGCTACTAAAATCAGAAATCTATTTTTTTCAATGCCATGGCTAGTTTTGGACTATAAAATTGAATAAAATATACTATTAATTTTCCTAAGAGATTGTTAAGTCTCCGTGGCTGGGTACTGGTCTTCTAAATCATTTAAAACCGCACGTAAAGCTTTTTCTGTTTCTGGCCAGTCTATATTTTCGATTACATAATCTGCTAAGGGTATTTTTTTTGAATCGGGCCATTGTTTTTTAATTCTCAAATACACTTCATTTTTGCTCGTTTCATCCCGTTCCAGGACCCTTTCTATACGAAGGGACTCTGGGGCGGTTATTAGGATAATTTTATCATAAAGGTGTTGTCCCTCGTTTTCGAATAAAATAGCCACTTCACTGATCACAAAAGGGGCATCTTGTTGGCCCAAAAATTCATGAAAATCTTTTCGCACAGCTGGATGCACCAAACCATTCAAATAGTCCAATGCTTGGGGATTGTTAAATACCAATTGCCCAAGCGCTTTTCTATCTAGAATACCATTGACATACATGTCAGAACCAAAATAGCTTGACAACTGTTTCTTAATTATTGGGTCTTGATTTAATATTCTATGGCCAGCAACATCGGCTTGGTAGCAAGGGATGTTCTTCTCTTTAAAAAATTTAAGTGCTTTAGATTTCCCACTTCCAATCCCACCAGTGAGTCCAATTATTTTCATTGCCGTATCAAAAAGTTTACCTGTTTGGGTGACCACCGCATAGAGCGCATAAGGGGAGACTGTTTCTCAATGAAAACTGGTAATGTTTCTGAATCTCCCTCAACTTGACTGATATCTGTATAGGCACTAAAATCTGAGGCTTTTACAGAATCTACCAATGCTAGGGGAACTCGGCCTCTAATCTTTATGCTTTGGGGAAACAGGCGAATAGTCTGACCAACAGCTTTATTAGTGATTAGAATAGGAATTTCATAGGTCATCTCTGTAAATTTAGTGGTTTTGGCAGTTACCACAACCACGCGGTGTGAAAGCGCATTCACTCCATTGGGTATTTCCAAGCGAAGGGTTTCCGAAAAATTCCGATCCAAGCCGCTTTTGACAAGTGGAATTGTCCGGATAGAAGCTATTTCATTCAAAACTACTGGTATCCCAATAACAGATACAGTATCTGGTTGTAGCGTAGGCACCGCTGTATAGTTGAACCCTTTCTTAAATTCTATTTGAGAAACGAGTGAAACAGGAACTCTCTTGGTCTCCAAACGTTGGATTTCTAAACCAACAGTAGAGGGGTTTAGTAAGGTGATGCGTCCGTTCTCAAATAATTGAGTTTCCAAAAAGTTACGTTGCAAAAGCAAATCTACCTTGGCGGTTGTCTCGTCAAATAATGCACTTTCAAGATCGACGGTTATTTCTTGACCAAAAGTCTTATAAAGCAATAGTTGAAAACCGGATGCTTCCACTGTCGCTACTACTGAAGTAGGAGCTTTTTTTAGAATTACGTCTTCTTGAATGTTATCATAATTCATGTCAAGTACGACCGTAGTGGTATAGTTATTGGATAATCGAGTCAGCCCCCAAAACAATGCTGATATTCCAATAAAAATCAAAAAGAACTGGACCTTACTTTTTCAGGAATCCATCGGTTGACCCATTGTTTAAAACGAATGAAAGATCCTGGCATTGGCTTTTCCTTAAGAAGGGTCGGTCAATGCTTCTATGACTTCCTCACTCACCCCTACATTAGAAAATCCACCGTCATGGAAAAGGTTTTGTAGCGTTACCTTACGGCTGTAGTCTGAAAACATCATGACGGTATAATGGGCACAGTCTACTGCAGAAGCATTGCCCAAGGGAGCTGTCTTTTCTGCATATGTCAAAAAGCCGTCCAGCCCCTCTACTCCTTTACCTGCAGTTGTGAGTGTTGGGGATTGGGAGATGGTGTTGACTCGAACTTTTTTATTCTTCCCAAAGAAATAACCAAAACTTCTAGCGATGGATTCCAAATAGGCTTTGTTGTCTGCCATGTCATTGTAGTTTGGGAAAGTACGCTGAGCAGCGATGTATGACAAAGCAATGATACTTCCCCATTCGTTCATGGCATCTTTTTGATACAAGCATTGCATGAGTTTGTGAAAGGAAACCGCAGAAACATCCCATCCTTTGGACATCCAATCGTGATTTAGATTGGTATAGTGTTTTCCTTTTCGAACATTCACCGACATCCCGATGGAATGCAGCACAAAATCGAGTTTACCCCCAAGGTGTTCTTGGGCTTGGTCAATTAGATTTTCTAAATCCTCCAATTTAGTGGCGTCTGCAGGAATTACAGGAGCATTGGTATGTTCTCCTAGGGTATTAATTGTTCCCATTCGCATTGCAACGGGGGCATTGGTCAATACGAACTGGCCTCCGGCTGCATGCACCGCTTCTGCTGTTTTCCAAGCAATGGATTCTTGATCTAATGCACCAAAAATAATTCCTTTTTTTCCTTGTAAAATTGTGTAATCCATGGATTCTTTTTTCTCAGTTTAATAATTCTTTGGCATGATCCAGAGCCGAAGTAGTCAGTTCTTTTCCCGATACCATTTTAGCAATTTCAGCGATGCGGTCATCCCTATTCAGTTCCTTGATTTGAGTTTGTGTGCCCTCATTATAAAGTTTTTAAACACTTTAAAGTGTTGGTTTCCCTTTGCGGCTACCTGGGGCAAATGAGTTATGGTAAACACCTGCATATAGCTGGCCATTTGTGACATAATATGAGCAATTTCATCGGATATAGGACCCGATACGCCTGTGTCTATTTCATCAAAAATGATAGTGGGAAGCTTTTTTGTATTGGGATAAAAGAGCCTTTATGGCAAGCATAATACGAGATAGTTCCCCTCCAGAAGCTATATTTTTTAACAAGCCAAATTTCCCTCCTCTGTTGGCTGAAAAAAAGAACTGCATTTCGTCTTGGCCTTGTAATAGAAACGAATTAGAGGGAGATAATTCAATCTGAAAGCGTGCGTCTTGCATCCCCATTTTAGCGATTAGACTTTCCATTTTCTCAACGAGATTAGGCAGAGCCTGTAATCGGGTTTTTACGGAGCTGAAGCCCCATTTCAACGAGACTCTTGTTGAGTAACGTAGTCCTTTTTTCAAGTTCTAATATCCGTTCTTGCTGGTGTTCGGTATCCTCGAGTTGGGTACCCAAAAATATCTTCTTCTCGATCAGGTCAGCAATATGGGTGGCTTGATGCTTTTTGAGTAGAGAATAGAGAAATTGCAATCGTTCCTCGGCTAAGTTGAGTGCCTGAGGGTCGTTTTCCAATTCCACCAATTTAAGCTGTAAATCGGAATGGATATCGGTCAGCTCTGCATACACGTTTTCCAATCGAATGGGAAGTTCTTCTAAGCTAGAAGATTTCTGTATAGCTATTTTGAGTTCCATCCGCAACTGGCTCAGCACATGAAGCAATCCAATCTCCTCGGCTTCAATCATTTGCAAACCTCCGGAAATACTTTGCTGTATGTCTTGTATACTAGACAACTCTTCTACCCGTGCTTCCAGAGGAGCCAACATATCGGGTTCCAGAGCCGCAGATTCGAGTTCGTTAAACAGAAATTGATTATAATCGCGGTCTTTCTGTGCCTGAGAACTCCGTACTTGAAGCTGTTCCAACTCTTTTTCTCTTGCCGATATCTCTCCAAAATTTTTTGATACTCTTCCACCAAAGGAAGGTTTCCAGCTAAGGCATCCAATACTTGGAATTGAAACTCTGTTTTGGTCAACATTAGGGTTTGATGTTGAGAATGAATGTCAATCAGGTCATTGGCCAAGTGCTCCAAGACATCTAAATTCACAGGAGTATCATTGACAAAAGCCCGAGACTTCCCAGAAGGATTAATCTCCCGACGAATAATTGTAGTGCTGGCATAATCCAACTGTTGTTTGTCAAAAAAAGATTGCAAACCATAAGAAGTAATATTGAACTCTGCTTCGATGACGCATTTTTTTTCGTTATTCTTCAAAGCACTTCGATCTGCCCGCTTACCCAGAACCAACGATAGCGCGCCGAGAAGAATGGATTTCCCTGCTCCTGTTTCCCCTGTAATAGTGGTCATCCCAGCATCAAAAGATACATCTAGATGTTCTATTAGAGCATAATTATCAATGGAGAGAGCCGTTAGCAATGCGTAAAAATTTTACCAAAGATAGCAGAGAGAAAGAGCATAATCAAACGATTAGAATTTGATTTCTTTCCACTGGGGGTTAAAAAACGGGGCCATTCTTTTTAATTGAGAAACCATGGTGCTGACATCTACCTGTGGTCCTCCTGAAAAAATATCAACCATTTCTTGTGATTTCGCATCAAAAAAGACTTGCAATAAAAAGGCATTGGGTCGCCGATTGAATAAACTATACAGCGTTTCGATCGCTTGAATGATTGCTATTTTAGCCGCATCAGGTGCCACAACCATTTGATCCATTCCTTGGCGATGGTACTCATAGAGTGCCTGTCTGTATTCTCTAAAGGTATTGGAGCGCAAAGAATCAATCAACCAAAAGCGGTTCCGAATTCCATCGTTCTGATTCCAACCCACTAACTTTGACTGTTGCGCCAAGTTGGCAATCCGCTGTGCTGTATCAAAATAGGTACTGCCCCCATTTTGTTCGAAACTGGCCACATCCAGTCCCAAAATAATATGGACATAAAAACTCAACAGGGACACTAAATTCGATTGAAAAATCGATGGATTATACACCAAAGGTTGGTATTCTTGGTAGGTGAATACGACGTCATTATCCAAATAGTTGAACAAAGGACTGTCATAATTACTATCAAAAATAGGGCGCTGGGATTGCACTTGTAGATTTCCCTCAAAGCGGTTATCGCTATACGCCGTTAATGTTAAAACAAAACTGCATTTCAGCCGTTCTTGAGGTAAGTATTCGCGATTTGTCCAAGTGCGTGAATTAAAGAATTCGTTCAATGAGCGCTCCAACGTTTCGAATATCTGACGATTGGTTTGATCCACCAAATCTGCATTGACTACTACCTGCGTTTCGAGCTCTTGCGCTGGTGAACTCAATGCAAAAGAAGAAGAAAAGCAGTTGCTTTAGCCTTGATCCATGATTTCATTCCAAATATCTTTTGCCACTTCATTTTTTGATTTGAGGGAGAAGCGTTTGGGCTTTTCGTTTTCTCCAATATAGGTAATTTTATTGGTATCCGAAGCGAAACCCGCCCCAGGGTCTGTGAGGGAGTTCATGACAATCGCATCTACTTTTTTACGCCTCTTTTTGGCCAAAGCTTCTTTCCAATTGTCTTGAGTTTCCAGAGCGAAACCCAAAACAAATTGCTGTTTTTTTCTTTTCCCATACGAGCCAATATATCAGGATTAGGCTGTAAATCGATGGAAGGAACCCCTCCTCTTTTTTTATTTTATAAGGTTTAGGAGCCAGCGGTTTGAAGTCGGCTACAGCTGCTGCAGCTATCGCAAAATCAACAGTAGGAAACATTTTAAATACGGCCGCCTCCATTTCTGTAGCGCTTACCACTTCTTCAACCATAAAGGGTGCTTTTGAAAGGTCGAGGGCGTGGGGCCCTAAAATCAAATACACTTCAGCACCCAATGCGTGAGCCTCTTCGGCCAAGGCATAACCCATTTTCCCAGAAGAAAGATTACCGATATACCGTACTGGATCAATTTTTTCATAGGTTGGTCCTGCAGTAATCAATACTTTTTTCCTCGATAGAGGGAGTGCACTATTAAAGTGGACAATCACCCGTTCCACAATTTGATCAGGTTCGAGCAGGCGGGCTTTACCCACCAAGCCACTGGCCAAAGCTCCTTCCCCAACGGGAAGTATTTGATTGCCATAGCTGGCTAGCATATCAAGATTTTTCTGATTTGCAGGATGGGCATACATATCCAAGTCCATAGCCGGAGCCACCATTATGGGACAACGGGCAGAGAGATAGGTCGCAATCAATAAATTATTGGACTTGGCTTGTGCCATAGCCGAAAGTGTATTGGCTGTGGCGGGAGCGATAAGTAAAAGATCGGCCCATAGACCCAATGCCACATGATCATTCCAAACGGGGTTGTCTTTGTCTTCAGCGACAAAACTCGATAGAACCTCCTCTTCTGAAACCACGGAAAGAGTTAGCGGGGTGACAAAGGCATGTGCATCGGGCGTGAGCACCACACGTACTTGAGCTCCTTTTTGTTTAAGTAGCCGAACCAAGATTGGGGTTTTGTAGGCCGCAATCCCAGCGGATATGCCCAAAATGATCTTTTTTCCCCGAAGACTTTGCATCGTCTATTCTTCCGTATCGTCGGTATTGCGATGGTAGATTTTGTCGTTAAACCACTCTTCTATGGCCATCGCCTGAGGCTTGGGTAGCTTTTCATAGAATTTAGACACTTCGATCTGCTCTTTGTTTTCAAAGATTTCTTCTAAGCTATCATTGTGTGTGGCAAACTCATCGAGCTTTTCGTGCAATTCGGCGTTGATATCCAAATTTATTTGTGTGGCTCTTTTAGCGATAATAGAGATCGCTTCGTAGATATTTTCTGTGGGATTCTCAATTGATTCCCGATTATAGGTCTGTGTACTTACTGAGGCTTTTGAGTTCATATATTTTGTCATAACATTATATTATTTAGTCGAGTCTTTTTTATCTTCTATCTCTTCTGGTTTATAGCTCGCCAGTAACTGTTCTATACGTTCCATTTTTTGATCGAGGTCTTCTGAAAAGATTGTTTCGGGATAATATTGCCGAATGGTTTCATTAAGTTTTATCAAATCCAAAAGGCGTTGCTCCTGCAGAGTGGAGATACTATTGGTTGCAATTTCATAGGAGGATAGAAATTTATAGTATAAGGCTTCTTCCCTGAATTTGGTGCCTGGAAAGCCTCCGATAAAGTTATCCAATGCGCGGATGGCCGCTTTGTAATCTTGTATGGTGAAGTACTGCTTGCTGATTTGGAAATCTTTCTGTTCCAATTTAGTCTGTAATTCTAAGATCAATGCATTGGCTTCCTCTGCAAATTCTGAATTGGGATGATTGTTGATGAAGATTTGAAGCTTTTCTAACGCTTTGTTGGTATCTGCCTGATCTAAACTGTAGAGGGGTGATTTCATATAATAGGACTTCGCTGCCAAGAATTGAGCTTGGTTTACCTTCTCACTTTTGGGATAAGACTTAATAAAATTCTCAAATTGGTAAGCTGCCAAATAATAGTCTTTGGTTTGAAAATAACTGTCGGCAAAAAAGAATATCAAACGTTCCGACTGAGGTTTGCCGCGATAAGCGGGGATTATCATTTCTAAAAGACGATTTGCCTTGCGGTAGTCCCCTTTTTTATAGTAGTCTTCTGCCGCTTTGTATTTATCCGAAATGGAATCGCTATTGAGCAACTTCTGGTAGTCGCTACAACCTATCAATTGAGAACTGGCTAAAAGGAAATAAAACAAATGACGAATACGCATGAATTTCGTATAACAAAGCGCCGACAAAGATACTGTAAAATCAACATCGCAAGCAATGTTTGAGAAAACTTTAACGCTTCAATCCCTATTTTTTATCATTCTTAATGAGCTCCCTTATCTAATTCTCTGCTTATTAACTTCTTTCATAACTTTGCCCATTTATCATCTCTCAATTTTTAAGCTAAGTAATTGTTTTACAGTATCTTATGATAAAACGAATAGAACAATCAATATTTTTAGAATATATATCTTTAAATCAGTCAATGGAAAGGCCATTCTGAATCAATAAGAAATCTTTGGTGACTTGGTCGATAACAAACGATTCATAAACCGACATACTTTGCCTGTAGAACTAATCTATATCACCAAATCCATTCGAGTAGTGATGCGTGGGTTACTTTAGGGAACAACCTTAAGTAGAGTCAATACCTGACGTAAATTGTTGAGAAGTGATGGGGATGCTGGGACTAATGGCAAACGCAAAGTATTCAAGCAATAATTTTCTAAGCTCATCGCTCCTTTGAGGCCTGTTGGATTCCCCTCTTGGAAAAGCAATCCAATTAAGTCCATTAGGGCATACTGTGCCTGATTGGCTTCTTTGACCTGATGCGTAAGAGCCCATTGTACGACTTGAGTTACTCGATCGGGCAGCAGGTTCCCAACCACGGATATCACTCCTACTCCCCCCGCTAAAATCACAGGAACTGTTAAGGCATCTTCACCAGAAACCACTTGGAAGTGATTGGGAGTCATTCGAATCAAATTCTGAGTGAGTAACATATCCCCCGAAGCGTCTTTAATTCCTATAATGTTATCAAAAGCATCTGTCAGTCTTACTACGGTTTTTGCAGTGATACTACAGCCTGTTCGCCCAGGAACGTTGTACAAGATAATGGGGTCTCCGTGCTGTTGGCGATTGCAGCAAAGTGTTGATATAAGCCCTCTTGATTGGGTCGGTTGTAATAGGGGCATACAGAAAGGATTGCACTGAAGGGGGTCAAATCCGTTTGTTGAATTTCTTCTACGATCGCCTGTGTGTTATTGCCGCCAATACCAACGACTAAGGGAAGTCGGCCCGCAACCGTATCCGCAATAAATGATTGAATTTGCAAGCGCTCTTTCGGAGAAAGCGTAGCAGTTTCAGCAGTGGTTCCCAATACCGCCAGGTAGTCTACGCCATGAACAATTAAACGCTCCAAATGAGCTCCCAATGCAACAAAATCAATGCTCAAGTCATCTGTAAATGGAGTGATTATTGCTACTCCATGTCCTCTTAAATCCATCACTAATTCGCTATTGTTTTTAGGTAAGTATTCATTTGTTCAAAAAAAAGTTTAGGGGATTTATCGGGCAGACTAAAAATCAAATCGTTTAAACGACGGTCTACCTCTGAAAAGCCCACCCGAAACTTGCTTTTAGTTCGCAATGATACAAGTTGTAACTGTGGAAGATTTTCTGGAAAGTAATTAATCAATAGGTCAAAATTCTGTTCACAAAAATGTACAACAGCAGGTGAAGTTTTTCCCATTATAAGAATATCCTTATCCCCAAATGAATTGGTGGTGGCATCCAAATTTTTAGTTACGGAGGAGTCATATTGTAAAACAGTAATCCGACAAGCTGCATATCCAGCGTTTTGCAATTCTTTCAGGATCAACTCCGGACTCAATAATGATTTGCTGTCAATCAAAACACCTATTTTATTTATTTCCTTGGGCTTATGAATTTTACGTTTCCCCTGAAGCGCCAGTTCGTGCGAAACTTTTCGCTTAATCATTTTAATTTGGATCCAATCAAATATTTTCATTTCAAAAATATGCTAAGCCTCTTGCAGCTAGTGTAAATCTATTATTTTATTATAATTTTTCAACTCAATGTTACAAATATAACATCAAGAAGTAGTTTCTATCAAAATCACGAGTTGGTCTTCGCTGATAATAGGAATACCTAAGCTTTCTGCCTTTTGCTTTTTGCTCGGACCCATTCCTGCGCCAGCTACGATATAGTCTATGTTTTTAGATACGCTACTGATAATTTTTCCTCCACAAGATTCGATTAGGGTTTTAATTTCAGAGCGTTCAAACTTTTCAAAAACACCCGATACAACAAATTTCAACCCTGCCAATTCATCATGAAGGGGCTCAGAGCGGGTATCAATTTCAAATTGCAGTCCCAAACGTTTCAATTCCAATATCTGATTCCAGTGCTTCTCATTTTGTAGAAACTGATAGAGACTTTGGGCGATGCGTTCTCCTATTTCATCGACTTCAGTTAGATCTTCTACAGTAGCGTTTTTTAAATTTTCAATCGATTTAAAATATTGTGTCAGGATTTTTGCTACCGTTTCACCAACAAAACGAATGCCTAAGGCAAACAATACCTTTGGAAAGGGTTGTGTTTTTGAAGCCTCAATCCCTTGAAAAAGATTTTGTACGGATTTTTCTGCCATACGGTCCAACTGCAATACAGCTGCAGGATCCAACTGATATAAATCTACAATGGTATGCAATAGATTGGCTTCATACAATTGGACGACAGTTTCACTTCCTATTCCTTCAATATCCATCGCCTTTCTTGAAATAAAATGTTGAATTTTTCCAACAAGTTGGGTAGGGCAGGTCATGCTGTTGGTGCAATAGTGTTGCGCTTCTCCTTCCGAACGCTCTAAGGGTGCATTACAATCAGGACAATATTCTATAAATACGACCGTATCCGATTCCAAACCTCTTTGTGATTCTGATACACTAACAATTTTGGGAATGATTTCTCCTCCTTTTTCGACGCGCACTACATCCCCCAAACGCAAGTCCAATTTAGCGATTTGATCAGCATTGTGAAGGGAGGCCCGTTTCACAGTAGTCCCTGAGATTAAAACGGGTCTTAAATTAGCCACCGGTGTAATGGTACCTGTTCGGCCAACTTGATAGCTCACCGACTCCAAAACCGTTTCAATCTGTTCAGCCTGAAATTTATATGCTATTGCCCAACGTGGTGATTTGGCTGTGTGGCCGAGTACTTTTTGAAGGGGCAATTCATTTACTTTAATCACCACACCGTCAATTTCATATGGTAATTTCGATCGTTGTTTTTCCCAATAATCGAGGTAGCTAAAAACCTCCTTAATGTGGTGGGCATGCTTTGCACTATCAGGTACTTTAAACCCCCATTTACGTGCTTTTTCTAGGGCTTCGAATTGTGTATTGATCGGCAAGGCGTCACCTGCTAGGGCATAAAGGAAACAATGGAGGCCCCGCTTGGCAACTTCATGACTGTCTTGAAGTTTCAAACTTCCAGAAGCCGTATTACGTGGATTCATATAGGTGGCTCCCCTTTTGATTTCCGTTCTTGATTTAATCGCTCAAACGCTTCCCAAGGAAGTACTATTTCTCCTCTAATTTCAAAATAATCGGGAGGGTTTCCTTGCAATTGAAGTGGAATTGTTGGTAAGGTTTTCAAGTTTTGAGTAATATCATCACCCTGTTGTCCGTCGCCTCTGGTAATTCCCTGAACGAATTGTCCTTTTTCATAGGTCAAACTAATAGAAGCCCCATCATATTTGAGCTCGCAGGTATAGGTCAATAAGGTCTCCTCGCCGATAATTTTTCGGATTTTTGTCACCCAGTCTGTAAGTTCTTCTCTGGAATAGGTATTGTCCAAAGAATACATAGGATAGCGATGCGACTTAGTTTCAAAGTTTTTGGTGATCCCCCTCCTACACGTTGGGTAGGTGAATTAGCATCAAAAAATTCTGGATGGGCAGCTTCCAAATCGGCTAGTTCTTTCAATAATTGATCAAATTTCTGATCGGATACGATGGGACTATCAAGGATATAATACTGGTGGTTGTGGGCGTGAAGATTTTCGCGAAGTTGATGGATTCTATGCTTAATATTTTCTTTCATCGCTGACAACAGAGCATTCGTTTTTTATGAAAAATATCCTTTCTCAAATCGACCTATTTAAAACCAAAAGATACTACCATTTCTCTCAATTCATAATAAAACATTGGGTTAATTTCTAGATAAACCCTACCAGTTGGACGTAGCTTTTTTTGTGCCATCTCCATGATTTTTTTATAATAGAAAAGAGGCTCACGATCTGGAGTAAATAATGCCAAATGTGGCTCATAATCTAAAACGTTTTCCCGCATGTGTTTTTTTTCCTCAGCTGTCACATAGGGTGGATTGGATATGATTATATCGAAGTTGGGTAAGGTTTTGGGAGTGCCTTGATATCGGCCTGAAGCCAGTCCAATTCAAGGCTTAAATTTTTGGCATTCTGCTTTGCCAAGTCCAAAGCTTCGGGAGAAACGTCTAGAGCATGAATAATCCAGTTAGAGCGAGCCTTTTTGAGGGCCAAAGCTATACAACCGCTACCAGTACCAACATCTAAGACAACCCTGCCCTTTGAATCTGTGGATTCCAATACCCAAGCAACAAGTTCCTCGGTTTCGGGACGAGGAATCAGCGTGTGTGAGTTTACCTTCAAATCCATTCCCATAAATGAGGTGTGACCTAGTATATATTGGAGGGGTTCGTTATCGAGTAAACGCGATAAGGCAGTTTCCAAAAGTCTCTCCTCTGGCAAATTTAGTTCCCAGTTGGGGTGCAACCCCAGCGTAGTTGTTCCTAATCCAAAAAAACATCAATCAACTGCTTAAAATAAAATCTAATTGCATCAACCTCGTATCTATCTTTCAGCTGCACTTGATATTTATTATGCCACTCAATTAGGGTCATTTAAAAAATTTTTAGCAACCAAACAGAGCAATTATTATGTCCCGTATTTCCTAAGGGTCCTTCAATATATTCAAAACCTTTTTCTGATAAAGTTTTTGGGCTGCTTGCATATTGGGCATCGTCTCGATATAGCATTTTTTAAATTGTTGGGCTTGTGCAAAAGTCAAGCAATGTTCAATCATCAGATCTCCCCACCCTTTTCCACGAGCGAGAGGACTGAAATACATTTTTTGTAATTCGCAGATTTCTGGCGAACCGTCTCTTAACGGAGATATTCCAGCTCCTCCCAGCAAAACACCCTCTGATTCAATCACAAAATAGGCACTTTTAGCTCTTTCGTAAGCTTGGTACATAACATCCAATTCGGGATCCTCGTATGCCGTTCCAGTTTTTGGAACTCCCATCTCAATCAAAACAGAGCGTAGTAGAATAGCTAGCTCTGCATTGTCTTTATTTTTGATATTGCGCAAGGTCATGTGCAGTAGTATGAGTAATTTTATCAATCAAGAATACAGCATTTGAGTAAAAAACTAAAGCATTCCGACGACATTTTTATGCAACGCTGTTTGCAAATAGCTATAAAGGGGTTGGGAAAAACCTACCCCAATCCATTGGTAGGGTGTGTTATTGTGTACAAAGGTCGTGTGATTGGCGAGGGCTGGCATAAAAAAGCAGGTACACCTCACGCCGAAGTCCATGCTATTGAATCGGTTGAAGAAAAAATTTGTTATCTGAATCCACACTCTATGTAAACCTTGAACCTTGCAATCACCATGGAAAGACTCCACCTTGTGTCGACCTTATTCTCAAACACAACATAAAAAGAGTAGTCATTGGCTCATTGGACCCCAATCCGTTAGTTTCAGGAAGTGGAATGGAGCGACTTAAAGAAAATGGATGTCGCGTTATTAAAAAGGTTTTAGCATCAGAGTGTGACTGGATCAATCGACGTTTTTTTACGTATCATCAAAAAAAGCGTCCCTACATAACTTTAAAATGGGCGGAAAGTGTAGAAGGCTATATTGCTCCAAGTTCTTCCAATAGACGATCTGTTTTTTATTTATCGGATTCTTATTCCCAGCAGCTCGTCCATCGTTGGCGGAGTGAAGAGCATGCCATACTGGTAGGGAGTACTACCGTGAAAAAAGACAATCCAAAATTGAATGTTAGGCGATGGGCTGGGAACAACCCTATCCCTATTGTATTGGACCCCAATGATACGTTGGATGAATCAGACCAAATAGTTGAAAACAAGAAAATGATTGCTATCACCCGTTCAATTATACCTCTCTCCAAGACTAATAATTCATTTGATTTGAATGAAGTACTTACCTATTTGTACCAACAAGGCATTCAATCCATTTTAGTGGAGGGTGGTTTATTCACGCTCCAACAATTCATCGACCATCATCTTTGGGACACAACACGCCTGCTAAAAACCTCTACATGCCTTTCAAATGGAGTTAAAGCTCCAAAATTTGGGGAATTTCCTACCAAAAAATATCTCTAGATAACGACGAATTATGGCTTTTTAGAAATATGGAGTAAGAGCTTTGTAAAGAGATTCTGGACATCGACTGGGGCGCTGTCTTTGGGCGTCTAAAAAAGCTAACTTGGTTATTCCCTCGCATACTTGTTTTTGATGCTGGTTGTGTATTTGATAGGAAAATAATAACGACGCTTTGGGAGGAGCTTCCAAATTTACCATCACTACAAGTTCATCATCGAAATAGCTTGGAGCTTTGAAAGCTACTTTGGCAGAGACTACTGGCAACCAAATGCCATTTTTTTCCATCTCTAGATAGGATATTTTAAGAGCTGAGAGCCATTCCAAACGAGCAATTTCAAAAAACGAAGGTAATTACTATGGTGCATATAGCCCATTTGATCGGTGTCTGAATATCTTACGCGTATGGGGTTTGTGGTATAGGCCAAAAGTGATAGGTTTTGTTTTAAGAATATCTTTTTAATGATGAAATTGGTAGACCTATAAGTTGTGAAAAAAAAATTAAATTTCAATAGCAATTTGAATTTTTTAATAAAAAAAAACCACTGATATTTGTTTTGATCAAAAACAAATCCAAAAATAATAACCAAACCAATTAATGGGGAGTACTGCTGAACAGGTCTGGAACAATTGTCTCACTTACATAAAGGACAATATACAGCCACAAGCTTATAAAACTTGGTTCAATCCCATTGTACCAGTAAAACTCGAGGACAATGTCCTTAGTATACAGGTACCTAGTAAATTCTTTTATGAATGGTTGGAAGAACACTATGTAAAATTATTGAAATCTGCATTGACAAAAGAATTGGGTAAGGAAGCTAGCTTGGTATATGTGATTCGAATGGAAAACACCTATGGGAACAAGCAGCCGCATACCGAAAGTATTCCCTCCAATCCTAAAACAGGGACTGCCTCGCAATCCGTGGATGCTCCTCTAAGCACCTATAACAGCGAACTTAAAAATCCATTTGTGATTCCAGGGATACGAAATCTTCAGATTGAATCCCAGCTCAACCCCAATTACAGTTTCGATAATTTTCTGGAGGGCGATTCAAATCGACTGGCACGATCAGCAGGTATGGCTGTGGCCACCAAACCTGGTGGTACTTCCTTCAACCCCTTGCTTATTTTTGGAGGTGTGGGTCTTGAAAAACACATTTGGCTCACGCTATTGGGGTGGATATTAAAGAAAAATATCCAGATAAAACAGTCTTGTATATATCAGCAGAAAAATTTACCCAACAGTATATTGAATCGGTTAAGAAAAATACTCGGAATGACTTTATCCATTTCTATCAACTCATTGATGTCCTTATTATCGATGACGTTCAGTTTTTGAGTGGAAAGTCTGGAACACAAGATGTTTTTTTCCACATCTTCAATCACCTCCATCAAAATGGGAAGCAAGTCATTATTACTTCTGATAAAGCACCTATTGATATGCAGGATATAGAACAGCGATTGCTTTCTCGATTTAAGTGGGGACTATCGGCAGAATTACAATTACCCAACTATGAGACGCGGGTTTCTATACTGAAGAACAAACTCTATCGCGATGGGGTTCTGATTTCAGATGAGATTGTAGATTTTGTTGCCAAAAATATCAAGTCTAATATTAGATAACTAGAAGGAGCCATTATATCTCTTATGGCGCAATCATCTTTTAATAAAATGGAAATCAATCTTGAGTTGGCCAAAGAGATTGTCAACAAGTTTGTCAAAAATACCAAGCGAGAGGTCTCTATTGATTACATTCAAAAAGTAGTTTCTGAATATTTTCAGATGGATGTGGAAACCCTGCAATCCAAAACCCGAAAACGACATATTGTTCAAGCACGTCAATTGGCAATGTACTTTGCCAAAAAATTCACTAAGGCTTCATTGGCCAGCATCGGAACACAAATCGGAAAAAGAGACCACGCTACCGTCCTTCACGCATGTAAGACGGTCGACAATCTAAGCTTCACTGATAAGCAATTTCGTAAATACGTAGAGGATCTCAATCAGAAATTAACGTTGTAGAAGACCTTGGAAACCGTTAATATTTTAATGGTTTGTCTAGGCAATATCTGTCGTTCACCCTTAGCAGCAGGTTTACTTTCGCAAAAACTTTCTTCTTCTTTTATGGTTGATTCAGCTGGAACTGCCGCCTATCATTCAGGAAACCCTCCGGACCCCAGAAGCATTGCAGTGGCCAAAAATACGGCATTGCAATCCATCAACAGCGAGCTCGTCCTTTTGAACAAAATGACTTCCGACGCTTCAATCGGATTTATGTAATGGATCATTCCAACTACAATAACCTCAAGGCACTCCACCCAAGTGAAAGTGAATGGGAAAAAGTTGCCTTGTTGATGATAAATGAGGAAGTGCCCGATCCTTATTATGGAGGAATTGACGGTTTTGAAAAAGTATTTCAAATGATTGATCAAGCGACAGAGCGAATTGCTAACGAACTTATTTCCAATGTTGGACCGCGGTAAACTTTTTTTAATTCCTTGTCCTTTGGGGAGGGTGCTTCTCTAGACAGTTTGTCTCCTTGGATCGAAAAAATAATAACCGAGCAGCAACACTTTATTGTTGAAAATGAAAAGGAAGCCCGTCATTTTATAAAAAGTATTTGTCCCGCAAAAAAACAAAGTGAATTGCGGTTATATCCGCTGAATAAATATACTACTGCCTTGGAATATCATTCCTATTTGAACCCCTGCGAACAGGGAGTTTCCGTAGGTTTGATCAGTGATGCTGGATGTCCAGGAGTCGCCGATCCTGGAGCAGTAATTGTAGCACTAGCCCATGAAAAAAATATTGAAGTAATCCCCTTGGTTGGCCCCTCCTCAATTGTTCTTGCTCTCATGGCATCTGGACTAAATGGGCAACAGTTTATGTTTCACGGTTACCTCCCCATCAACCAAAAAGAACGCAGCCTAGCAATCAAAAAACTGGAACGTAACGCCTATCAATTTCAACAAACTCAACTATTTATTGAAACTCCCTATCGAAATATCTCATTGCTCGAAGCACTGATTCAACACCTTCAGTCGGGCACCCTACTTTGTCTTGCTTGTGATTTGACTCTCCCCACGCAATGGATCAGAACCCTTCCAACCTCGGAATGGAAAAAAATAAAATTGGATCAATTCCACAAACGCCCAGCTGTATTCCTCGTATATCCCATGTCGACGAACTAACGGTATAATTTATTTTGGTTTAACCAACGTGTGTATTTTCGTTTGTTGCGGTTGTGCTGAGCCAAGCTGCTTGCAAATCTATGATATCCGGGCTTCTCCGGGTTGGCTACAAAATACAAATAACTATGTTTTTCTGGGTGTAAAACTGCCTCTATGGCAGAAATATCAGGCATAGTAATGGGACCTAGCGGAAGTTTTTTCACGTGATAGGTATTGTAAAGAGAACGAATTTGTAAATCTTTATAAAGAACCCGTTTGATGATAGTATCAAAGTTTTGGAATTTTTGTTTTAAAGCATAAATAACGGTTGGATCTGCTTGTAGACGCATTCGCTGGTTCAAGCGATTTAGGTACACTCCTGCGATAAGGGGTCTTTCCTCAGCTTGGATGGTTTCCTTATGAACAATACTGGCCAAAGTAATCACTTCTACTGGCGATAAACCTTGCTGCTTGGCCAAGGCTTTGCGCTCTGCTGACCAAAATTTTTCGAACTCTTGATGCATACGCTCACAAAATGCCTCGGGGCTTATATCCCAAAAGACCTGATAAGTGTTGGGGAGATACATCACCAATGCAGTATTCAGACTGAAGCCTTTTTGATCTAAAAAAGAAGCGCTTTTCATCGCTTTTAAAAAGGATAGACTGTCAGATTCTAATACATCAGCCAAACGGCCAGCGAGATTTTCTATCCGTTCTTGATTGTTGAAAGTGACTTGAACAGGCTCACTCTGAAGGCGGAGTTTATTGATGATTTCGTTGTTGGAAAGTCCTTGAACAAGGGTATACTTTCCGCTTCGAATACGAATATCATAGCCCTTTAGTTCTGCAGCCCATCCAAACAAGCGTGCAGAACGCAGGTGGGGACTCAATGTGTTTTTCAGCACCTCAAAATCCCAATCACTTTGAATATAAATCTCATATTTCGCATCTTGAAATGAGGTATTATCCCAATAAAATGTTGCATAAAAAATACTCAAGCTTGTCAAAATGACAACCCCCAAAAGGATTCCAGTTTTTTTTCTAATCTGCACTATTATTAAAGTTCAATTTTTTGATACATTCTTACAGAGTGAAATTCTTTTTCATAAAAATTCCAGTCCTTTTTGAGTCCCGTCTGTTCAAAACCAGCTTTTTCAAACAGTCGAATACTTTCTTTATTTTTCTCGTCAATGTCACAATAAAGTTGGTGAAGACTTAGATAACTGTGACAATAATCCAACAATAATGACAACCCAACTGCCCCGAGCCCTTGATTTTGATACTTAGGATGGATTGCAATCCCTACTCCTGCCCTTTGGTGATGAAGGTCAACTTCAAACAAATCAACAAACCCCTTGGCTTGATCACTATCATCTACCAGGGCCAACCGCAATTGCAGTGCCTCTTGAATGGGCAAATGGGATTGGAGAATGTATTCAGTCAAAAAAGCCTTGGTATATGGACTCGATCGATTTGAATACTTCCAAATACTAGTGTCGTTCTCGATGGCAAAAAGACTGTCGAGGTCTTCTAATTCCAATCCCCGCAACCGATACTTAGCATTCATAGACTCCTTCAAAGATTAAAAATGCGGATCCCGCTAAGTGAATATTGGTAAACCCTTTCCCAGCTGGAGTAAAATCCACTTGTAAGTTTCCGCCCAAAGCTTCCAACGTAATGGAGTGTGCGATAGACCGTTGGGTGGCATATATAGCTAAAGCAGCTGCAACAGCCCCTGTACCACAAGCCAGAGTCTCCCCTTCTACCCCTCTTTCATAGGTGCGAATTGCGAATCGGTCGGCAGCTATTGGAGCCACAAAATTGACATTGGTCCCCGGCGCACCATAGGGAGCTCCATAGCGAATAGAACTACCCTCCGATTTTACATCAATATTTTTGATAGAATCTACAAAAACTACATGATGGGGTGAGCCTGTGTCCAAGAAACAAAATGATTTTTCTATTTGAATCGATAAGACGTCCTGCATTGTGAGGGATATGATATCGTCCTTTTTAATTTCAGCACAATAATCTTGTTGATTGGCATAGAAACATGTCTTGTTTTGAATCATCCCCAATTGCTTAGCAAAAGCAACGATGCACCGTCCACCATTACCACACATGCTGCTAGGATGTCCATCACAATTATAATAGACCATTTCGAAATCGGCGCTTTCGTGCAATTGAAGAAGTATCAACCCATCAGCCCCAATTCCAAAATTTCGATCGCAAAGTCTTTGAATCAGCTGCTGTTGATTGCCTCCTGGAAATGATTGGGAACGATTGTCAACTAATACAAAATCATTTCCTGCTCCTTGAAATTTTTTAAATTTAATTTTCACAATACTCAAAAATAAGACAATTTTTTCCGCCCCAAGGCTGTTAAAAAGTCGTTAAACCAAAAACTCTAATTCAAAGTTCTTTCTAATTTAGCAATGAATTAAATGAAAAAGACGATGAAAAAAATTATTCCCCTAGTGGTGGTGGCCCTTTTCAGTTCACTCTGTAGTTATTTTGTATTTCAAACGCTGCAGCCTACCCCTTTATTTTCTGAATCGAAAAAAGAGCAAGAGCTCTTTAACTATCCTGTCCGTGTCCAACTGGCAAATTTTAGCTCGAATCCTTTACCAATGGATATAGATTTTACCCAAACAGTTGATAAAGTAATCAATGGTGTGGTTCATATAAAAAACATTGGTGTTTACAATCGGCAACAATCATGGTGGATGCGAAACCTCTATGGTGAAGACCTGCCTGAAAAAATTGGTACGGGTTCTGGAGTTGTAGTTTCTCCCGATGGCTTGATTATCACGAATTATCATGTTATTGATGAGGCATCTACTATTGAAGTGACTACCAATGATAACAAAACCTATGAAGCCGAACTCATTGGAACAGATGCTTACACAGATATAGCAGTGCTCAAAATTAAAGGCAATCAGCAATTGGATTTCATCACTTTTGGCGATTCGGATGCCTCTCGTGTGGGAGAATGGGTCTTGGCAGTTGGCAATCCCTTCAATCTCAATTCTACAGTAACTGCGGGTATCATCAGTGCCAAGTCACGAGACCTGAATCAGAGGGATCAAAAAAACCAATCCTTTATCCAAACCGATGCAGCTGTGAATGTAGGTAATAGTGGTGGAGCTTTAGTGAATACTCAGGGTGAATTAGTAGGAATCAATACAGCGATAACATCTGTAGGTGGAGGGTTTGTTGGCTATTCGTTTGCTGTACCCAGTAACATAGCTAGAAAAGTATTTGAAGACATCTTAGAATTTGGAAATGTCCAAAAAGGCCTCTTAGGTGTGAGTGGTAGGGCCCTAGACTCCAAAACTGCCTCCACTCTTGATGTGGAAGAAACTGAAGGTTTTTACATCAATGAGTTGGAAGAAGGACTTGGTGCCCAAGCGGCAGGACTTCTCCCAAACGACATTATAAAGAGCGTAGATGGAAAGAAAATCAACCGCTTCTCCGACCTAACTGGCTATATATCAAGTAAACGCCCAGGAGATCGAGTAGAGGTGGTGTTTATTCGTGCAGGAATTCGGAAAAAAGTGCTGGTAGAATTGAAAAAACGCAATCGCTATTTTTTCTATGGCTTGGAACTGAAAAATCTAGAACCCGAGGAAAAACGCCAAAGAGATTTAGACAGCGGTATAAAAGTGACCGACAGTGCCAATCGATTCCTCTCTATGTATGGAATTGGTGATGGAGCTGTAATTTTAGAAATCAATGGGGAGACGATAAAAGATATCAGTAATTTGGATCGTTTTGACGAACAAACTATCGAAACCATCCTTTTCCTTACCGCTGAAAACGAGCGAATCATTTTTAGGGATTAAGGTTCTCACGATTAGTTAAGTGTATAGCGTGGAGATTCGGGTATTGACGCATTTCCCTTACCTTTATACCATGCGAATCGATATTATAACCTTGCTACCCGAATTGTTGGAAAGTCCTTTTTCGGCCTCCATTGTTCAGCGCGCCCAAGAACATCAAAAAGTGCATATTCACTTGCACGATCTGAGAGAATATGGAGAGAATAAATACAGACAGGTAGACGACTACCCCTATGGAGGGGTCCGGGAATGATACTGATGGTGGGACCCATTGATCGTTGCATTCAAGACCTTAAAGCCGAACGCACCTACGATGAAGTTATATACATGACTCCGGATGGAGCCAGGTTGGATCAAAAAATGGCCAATGATTGTTCGCTTCTTAATAATATTATTATCCTCTGTGGGCACTATAAAGGGGTTGACCATAGGGTTAGAGATCATTTGATTACTAAAGAAATTTCCATTGGTGATTTTGTTCTCTCAGGAGGTGAGTTGGCTGCTGCTGTTTTTTGTGATAGTATCATTCGTTTAATTCCAGGTGTGCTGGGAGACGAATCCTCTGCCCTATCCGATACCTTTCAAGACAATTTGATATCCCCTCCTATTTATACTCGCCCGGCCGAATACAAAGGATGGAAGGTTCCTGACATCCTCACTTCTGGTAATACTCCCGCCATTGAGGACTGGCGAATGGAAAAAGCCATGGAGAGAACCCAAAAATTGCGACCTGATTTATTGGAGTAATAAGCAAGGAAAGAAATTTTCTTGTAGGATTCAATTTATTGGCTAATTTTGCAATCGCATTGGAATCAATGACGAAGACCGTGAATCTTCCTTTGCTGAAACAAATAAAAAGCTAGCATGGAACAATTAATTAGCTACGTACAAGATCAATTCATAGATAAAAAAGATTTCCCCGAATTCTCTAGCGGGGATACCCTCACTGTATATTATGAAATCCGTGAGGGAGAAAAGGTACGAACTCAGTTTTTTAAGGGGGTTGTGATCCAAATCAAAGGAAGTGGTTTGTCCAAAACTTTTACTATACGTAAACTATCCGGCACGGTTGGGGTAGAAAGAATTTTTCCAATCAACATGCCCGCCATTCAAAAAATTGAAGTAAATAGTAAAGGAAAGGTACGTCGTTCCCGAATTTATTACTTCAAACAACTTCGGGGTAAGAAAGCGCGGATCAAAGAAGCGTAACACTAAACATACTAAAGATTGCTTCGGCAATCTTTTTTTTGACCCAATTCCAACTAGAATTTAAACTGATTAGGTTGTATATTTGCGAGCGAAACCAATTTACATTCACATGTCAAAAATAAAAGTCGCTAATCCTGTTGTTGAGATTGATGGGGACGAAATGACACGCATTATTTGGAAATTTATCAAAGAGCAGCTTATCCTGCCCTATCTGGATGTAGAACTCCTCTATTACGACTTAGGAATAGAAAGTCGTGACGCCACCGACGATCAAATCACAGTAGATGCTGCTGAAGCTATCAAAAAATACAAGGTGGGGATCAAGTGTGCTACCATTACACCCGATGAAGGGCGCATGGAAGAATTTAAACTCAAACGAATGTACCGCTCTCCCAACGGCACGATTCGAAATATCGTGGGAGGCACCGTTTTTCGAGAACCAATTATTATGAGTAACGTGCCTCGATATGTTCAAGGTTGGACCAAACCAATTTGTATCGGTCGTCACGCCTTCGGTGATCAGTACAAGGCAACAGATATTGTTACCAAGGGCAAAGGAAAACTCAGCATGACCTTCACACCTGAAGATGGAAGTGAACCCCAATCCTGGGAGGTCTATAATTTCCAAGAAGACGGGGTTGCTATGAGCATGTACAATATTGATTCTTCTATTTATGGTTTTGCCCGTTCCTGCATGAACCGAGCCTTAGATAAGGGTTGGCCGTTGTATTTATCAACCAAAAATACCATCATGAAGGCCTATGACGGGCGCTTTAAAGATATTTTTCAAGAAGTATTCGAAGCCGAATTCAAAACACGTTTTCAAACGGCTGGCATCACCTATGAACATCGCTTGATAGATGATATGGTTGCTGCGGCCATGAAGTGGAATGGAGGCTTTGTATGGGCTTGTAAAAACTACGACGGAGATGTTCAATCGGATACTGTAGCGCAAGGATTCGGGTCCCTAGGATTGATGACATCAACCCTGGTTACACCCGATGGAGAAACCATGGAAGCTGAAGCCGCACACGGTACTGTTACCCGGCACTATCGCCAACACCAACAAGGAAAAGCCACCTCTACCAATCCTATTGCTTCAATTTTTGCATGGACCCGCGGATTGGCTCATCGAGGCAAGTTGGATGACAATCAAGCTCTGATTGATTTTTGTGGTACCCTTGAAAAGGTGTGTATTGAAACCATTGAAAGTGGTAAAATGACCAAAGATTTAGCCTTGCTCATACATGAAAAAAATATGAATGCGTCTCACTACCTCACGACCCAACAATTCTTGGATGCACTGAAAGAAAACCTGGAAACAAAACTCAACTAAATCTAAAACGCTACTTCTGTAGCGTTTTTTTTCTGTTATTTTTATGCTATGGCTTTTGAAAAAATTACCGAACAAGACTCCAATCATAACGACCTAGAAAAAAAATCAATTACTGAATTGGTTCGAGGAATGCAACATGAAGATGAAATTGCTGTTGCTGCAGTAGCTGAAGTAAGTTCTGAAATTGAATCTCTTATTGGTCAAGTCGTAGCTGCATTCCAAAAGGAGGTCGCCTCTTCTATGTGGGTGCTGGAACGAGTGGTAGATTGGGCGTATTGGATGCCTCTGAGTGTCCTCCTACCTTTGGCACCCCTCCTAGTCAGGTAGTGGGATTGATCGCTGGGGGTTCCAAAGCCTTGACCAACTCTATAGAAGAAGCTGAGGACAGCACCACTCAGGGTTGGGAGGATTTAATGAAACATAAGGTCAACAGCAAAGATGTGGTTGTTGGTATTGCTGCCTCGGGAACAACTCCCTATGTAGTAAATGCCTTAAAAAATTGTCAGGAAAACAATATCCTTACAGGAGCCATCTGCTGCAATCACGATGCGCCACTCGCATTATGCCGACTATCCCATAGAAGTTATTGTAGGTCCCGAATTTCTAACTGGGAGTTCCCGTTTGAAAGCTGGTACAGCACAAAAGCTAATTCTAAACCTAATTACGCCCTGCAGCATGATTTCTATTGGTCGCGTTCGATGCAATAAAATGGTAGATATGCAACTCAACAATCAAAAACTACATCATCGAGCCTGCCGAATGGTAGTTGACCAAACAGGACTCTCTTGGAAAGAAGCTGAAAAGTTATTGACTCAGTACCGCTCGGTTCGTCTGGCCGTTGCCGCCCACCAAGCCACCTTGACCTAGTCTTGCGAGTCATTAGAATCAATTGGCAACCACTATTAAATATGGATATACAATTATTACGCAAAGGACTAAAAAGAATGGCTTTGTTTATTCTCTTGGCATTTACAGGTCCTGTATTTCTCTATCAAGCATTTCAGAATCAAGGGCATCCCTTTTATTTTCCCGTATTAATTTTGGGCTTACTTCTCTGCGGCTTGTCCCTTGGTTTTGGGTTTTCAGGGATCCGAACTCTAACAGCAGCTTTGTTGGGCCAGCGTCCTAAAAAAGGAAGTCGCAGTTGATGTTTGACAAGCCAATAGGAAGCCTTATCTTTGCCCCGTTGTTAAATAAACTATGATCACAATCCGTTTCCCCGACCAAAGTGTTCGAGAATATGCCTCTGGAATTACCGTCTTGGAAGTGGCTCAAAGCATTAGCGAGGGACTGGCTCGAAATGTTCTATCTGCCCAATTCAACCAACAAACTGTGGAAGCAGCCACAGCACTCACGCAAGACGGAGATTTAAAATTATTCACTTGGAAAGATCAAGAAGGACAATCTGCTTTTTGGCATTCTTCAGCTCACATTCTTGCTCAGTCAATATTGGCTTGTTATCCATCGGCAAAATTGACTATTGGACCTGCGATAGAAAATGGCTTTTATTACGATGTAGACTTTGGTGACTACTCGATAAGCGAAAAGGACTTAGTGGCTTTAGAAAAACAGTTATTGGCCTTTGCCAGAGAAAAATATCCCTTCCAAATGCGAACTGTTTCCAAGAAAGAAGCTTTGGAATACTACCAAAAAAAGAAAATAATTCTTACAAAATTGAATTAATTGAGGGGCTAGAAGAGGGAACCATTACTTTTTGCGATCATGCAGATTTTACTGATTTGTGTCGAGGTGGTCACCTCCCCCACACAGGCTTTGTAAAGGCAGTTAAACTTCTCAATATAGCAGGGGCCTATTGGCGAGGAGACGAAAACAATACCCAACTCACCCGGATTTATGGAATTTCATTCCCCAAACAAAAAGAATTAACCGAATACCTCCAAAGAGTTGAGGAAGCAAAAAAGAGAGATCACCGCAAATTGGGGAAAGAACTAGAGCTTTTCACCTTTTCGCAAAAAGTTGGTCAGGGATTGCCCCTCTGGCTTCCTAAAGGAGCGGCCCTCCGTGAGCGGTTGGAAAATTTTTTAAAAGAAGCACAACGTAAAGCCGGTTATGAGCAAGTAATATCTCCTCACATTGGAAATAAAGAATTATATATCACTTCTGGGCATTACGAAAAATACGGGGCCGATAGTTTTCAACCCATTGAAACACCCGTTGACGGAGAATCCTTTCTGCTAAAACCCATGAATTGCCCTCACCATTGTGAAATATTCAAATCCCGCCCTTGGAGTTATAAGGAATTACCCAAGCGTTATGCGGAATTTGGTACAGTCTATCGTTATGAACAAAGTGGTGAACTGCATGGACTCACCCGGGTTCGCGGATTTACACAAGACGATGCCCATATTTTCTGCATGCCGGATCAACTGGATCAAGAGTTCAAAAATGTTATCGATTTAGTACTCTACGTATTCGGTTCCTTAGGGTTCGAAGACTTTGTTGCACAAGTATCCCTTCGCGATCCCAACAAACCAGAAAAATATATTGGATCTAAAGAAAATTGGGACTTGGCAGAAGCTGCCATTATCAATGCAACCAAAGAAAAAGGGCTCAACTACGTCATTGAAGATGGGGAAGCTGCTTTCTACGGTCCAAAACTAGACTTTATGGTTCGGGATGCTTTGGGTCGCAAGTGGCAGTTGGGAACCATTCAAGTAGATTATAACCTTCCAGAACGATTTGAACTTACCTACAAAGGCAGTGATAACGAACTCCATCGCCCTGTGATGATTCACCGAGCTCCTTTTGGAAGTTTGGAACGCTTTGTCGCCATTTTACTCGAACACACAGGGGGAGACTTCCCTTTCTGGCTGTCTCCACAACAAGTGAGTATTCTATGTGTCAGTGAGAAACACGAAAAATACGCGCAGAAAGTTTTAAATATCCTAGAAAATAACGAAATTCGCGCCCACTTGGACAATCGAAATGAGACTATTGGAAAAAAGATTCGCGAAGCCGAACTCAATAAAATTCCATTTATGCTCATTGTCGGTGAAAAAGAGGCTGAAACCGAAAAGGTGTCGTTGCGAAAACACAAGAAAGGTGATATTGGAACTCTTTCTATGCAAAGCATGATTGATCGTATCCAACGAGAAATATCAGAAAGTATTTCTACATTTGAAGTCTAATTTAAAATAAGGAGTCATAGCAATACGAAGAAGACGAACCAACCGACCCGGACGTGTGATCAAACAAGATCCACACCGTATCAATGAAAAAATCACTGCACACGAAATTCGTTTGGTAGGTGACAATGTTGAGGTTGGGGTCTATAATCTCAATAAAGCTTTATCCCTTGCGCGAGAAATGGAATTGGATTTAGTAGAAATTTCTCCGAAAGCTAGCCCCCAGTGTGTAAAATTTTAGAGTATAAGAAGTTTTTATATGAACAGAAAAAAGAGAAAAAGTCCTAAAATCAAAGGCAACGAAAGTCATAATTAAAGAAATTCGTTTTGGTCCCCAAACCGATGAGCATGATTATGAGTTCAAAAAGAAACACGCCATTAAGTTCCTTACAGAAGGAGCTAAATTAAAAGCCTTTGTTTTTTTCAAAGGACGTTCGATCGTCTTTAAAGAACAAGGACAGATACTGTTGCTACGATTGGCACAGGACCTTGAAGAATATGGGAAGGTAGAACAACTACCCAAGCTAGAAGGAAAGCGAATGATTATGTTCATTACGCCTAAAAAATAGAGTACAAAGAGTAGTAATATAAAAGAGCATCATGCCTAAAATGAAAACCAAATCCAGTGCAAAAAAGCGGTTTAAGCTGACCGGCTCTGGTAAAATCAAAAGAAAGCATGCGTTCAAGAGTCACATTCTAACCAAGAAATCGAAGAAGCGTAAGTTGAAATTAACGCACTCTGGATTGGTTCACGATAGTGATGTGAACAGCATCAAAGAACAATTGCGTTTGAAGTAGAACGCAATGGTTACTAATTTTTAAACCCTGATGGGTGGCCCCAATAAGTGTAGCAATACCGCCACCATCAAAAAAATTTAAATTATGCCAAGATCAGTAAACTCCGTCGCCTCTAGAGCCCGACGTAAAAAAATTCTTAAACAAGCCAAAGGATATTTCGGAAGACGCAAAAATGTGTGGACCGTTGCTAAAAATGCGGTAGATAAAGCGATGAGCTATGCTTATCGAGATCGTAGGGTCAAAAAAGAAATTTTCGCTCACTTTGGATTGCACGTATCAATGCGGGGGCCCGTCTTCATGGAATGTCGTACAGCCAATTCATGGGAAAAGTGAAAGCCAATAATATTGAGCTCAACCGAAAAGTACTGGCCGATTTGGCCATGAATCATCCCGAAGCTTTCAAAGCCATTGTGGATAAACTAAAATAAGTTACAGCCTGCTAATCGCTAAAAACCTGCTTCATGCAGGTTTTTTTTATTTTTACGCAATGATAAAGATTTACCACAACAATCGGTGCCGCAAATCCCGAGAAGCTTTGCAGTACTAGGAAAAAAATGGAATAGAAATACAAATTATTGAATACTTGAAAAATCCATTAAGTGCTGCAGAATGGAAAAATCTATTTTTACAAATCGACAAACAACCTCAAGATATGATTAGAATACAGGAGGCTTTATGGAAAAGTGATTATAAAGGCCAAGAAATCGATGATACAAAATTGCTTGAAATCTTTACAAAACACCCCAAACTCATTAAAAGACCCATTGTTTTGAAAAGGTCAAGAAGGGATTTTAGCACAGCCGTTGGAGGCTTTGAAAGCTTTTCTATCTTCCCATTAAACCTTTTGTTACTTCATTAGTCTAACACTAAAATCAACGGCAAGCGATTGACGGAATCTGAACTCTTACGTTTACTTAGCAACCCCAATGCCAAAACACGAGGGTTTACATACCTTTTTGACCTATACAAGCAACGGCTCTACCATCACATTCATAGTATCACCCACAATCATCAATATACAGATGATGTTCTGCAAAATACATTCATTAAGGTTTATAATCATATAGATCGTTTTGAGGGCAAAAGTTCTCTCTATACTTGGTTGTATCGGATTGCTTCAAATGAAGCTTTGAGTTTTTTGAAAAAAGAAGCCAAGCATCAACAAATATCTATTGATGAATTGCGGCTCTCGACATTCAATAAACATCAGACAACAGACGATTTAGATATTCCTAAAATCGAAAAGAAACTGTCTAAAGCTTTGGCGCAGCTACCCCATCGCCAAGCTATGGTTTTTTCAATGCATCATGACCAGCATTTGAAGTTGAAAGAAATTGCAGTGATTTTGGAAACTTCTTTAGGGAATGTAAAGTCACTGCATCACCTTGCACAAAAAAAAATTAAAACAATTTTAAAACAGGATTAAACCTTTGACGTATTATTGCGTCTAATAAGTATGACATTGAAAAGGCGATTGTTATATAATCCTTCAAAGGATAGCTATTTTACAGATTTGGAGGATCGTGTGTTTGCCGAATTGGGTATTGAACCTATTCGCTCTTCAAATCTCTCCACTCAAAATCCTGTTGTGAGCTGGTCTTTAGCTGCGAGTATTGCCTTATTAATTGGAGCCACTTGGTTGTATTCACTCAGTTTTTCTACTGTTAGTATTGACCGTTTGGCTACCAATGAGATTGCCACCTTTTTGAGTTTGGATTATGAATCTGAACGCTATTTGGATGAAGCTATCCTAGCGATGGGGAATGAAATAACACTTAAATGGCACGAAGAAGAACTCACCAACGACGATATCACCCTATTCTTAAATGAAACTAATGACAACAATTAGTATCAAGGCTCGAATCGCCATCAAACCGAAACATTTTTTGCTTTGTCTGATTTTACTTTTCAGCATTGGAATATCCCAAGCCCAATATAAGGGTCATCATAAAAAAGAATACAATAAAAAAATAAAGGCCTACCGTATTTCGTATTTTACGGAAGAACTGGATTTGACAGTAGAAGAAGCAGAAAGATTTTGGCCTTTGTATCGCCAATTCGATTACCGCAAAGACAGCCTTCAACGATCTTATTACCATCGACATAAAACGCTCAGCGATAGCCTATCAGAGATAACTGATAAACAAGCTCTTCAAATGCTAAAGCAAAGACAGGAGAAAGAAGCCCTATTATTGCAACAAAAGATGAAAAAAATAGAAGCTTTCACAAAAATCATTGGTCCGAAGAAAACTTTAAAATTATTGCATTTAGAACATCGCTTTCGACAACGACTTATTGAAAAAATACGAAAAAAGGAAAAAGAACATCAAGAATAAGTATCAATTATATTCCATTCCCATCCATCAAAAAAAGCTATGAAAAAAAGACACTTTGGGATCCTATTCCTTTTTGGAATACTATTTGCCTATGCGCAAAGGCCTGCGGGTCCACCAAAATTGGTGATTACGGGTAAAGTAGTTGATAGAGAAACCAATCAGCCACTAGAATACGCAACAATTACCTTGAAAAACAATAATAGACCTGACTTAATTCAGGGTGGGATTACGGATGCTGAAGGAAATTTTCGAATCGAATCTTTTCCGGGCCAGTACGATATCAATATAGAATTCATCAGTTTTGCAACTTACAGACAGAATAGTGTGTCTATAGAGTCAAATTTAAATTTGGGAACCATTGCTTTGGAAATTGACACCAACAAACTGGAGGAGGTAGAGCTGATAGGTGAACAAACTCAAGTTGAAATACGATTAGACAAGCGCATCTATAATGTGGGTAAAGATATAACTGTAAGAGGTGGAAGTGTAGCCGATGTTTTGGGGAATATCCCTTCTATCACGGTTGATGTTGAAGGAAATATAGCTCTTCGAGGCAACAATAATGTTCGAATTCTCATTAATGGGAAACCCTCAGGTCTTGTCGGTATTTCTGGGCCCAACGGACTTCGCCAACTGCCTTCTGAATCCATCGAAAAAGTAGAGGTAATCACCTCACCTTCTGCTCGTTATGATGCCGAAGGAACAGGTGGAATACTCAATATAATTTTAAAAAAACAAGAACGTTCTGGATTCAATGGCAACTTTAATATCAATGGTGGTGTTCCTGAAACCTTCCGAGGGACAGCTACAGTTAATTGGAAAACAAAAAAACTAAATCTGTTTTCAACCAATACTATTGGCCGAAGGACTAGTATTAGCAACGGACTATCAGAAAACGAATATTTCAACGGGGAAGACACCAATTCTTATTTATTTGAAAAAGGGAAAACCAATCGAGAACGCGATCAGTTATTCCTTTCTCTAGGTGCGGAATACTTTATTAACGACTCCAGTAATTTTACCTTAAATGGTTTTTTTCGAGACAATGAGGGTATTAATGATGGTGTTGTTACTATTAATGAACTGAATGCAAAGGGCGGAAATCCTATTTCCACTAATGAGCGTAGACAATATGAACCTGAATTTGACGAATCTTTTCAAATCTCAGGGCTCTATGAAAAGAAGTTTAATGATAAAGGACATGAACTGAGTGCCACCTACCAGTATGAAGAAAGTGCTGAAGATGAGTTGGCAGAAATCACAAGCCTTCAAACCTTCCCCTTCATAAGAATTAATGACAACGAAGAAGTAAACACAAAAGAGTCACAAAAGAGAATTTTGGCTCAAGTAGATTATGTATATCCCTTAGATGAGAACACCCAAGTAGAACTCGGATATCGTGGTACTTTTAATACGATTGAAACCGATTATAAAGTTGTTTTTATTGAAAATAATATTCCTACCATAGATACCGACCTAACCAACGTTTTGGTTTATAAAGAATATGTGAATGCTGCCTATGCTCAGTTCGGGAAGAAAATTGATCAGTTTTCTATTTTACTAGGGTTGCGAATGGAGGACTCCAATATTGTCATTGACCAAAGAACAACTAGTGATTATACTAATAAACGATACACGAATTTGTTTCCTACAGTCAACCTATCATATGAAATCGACGAAAAAGAAAGCCTTACATTAGGCTATGCTAAAAGAATTAGACGCCCTCGAGGATTTTTCCTAAATCCTTTTCCATCAAGAAATAGTGTTACCAATTTTTTCAGGGAAATCCCGACTTGAATCCTGCTAGTACAGGTAGCTTTGATTTGGGTTATCTGAAGCGCTTAAAAAATTCACTTTAAATGGATCGATTTATTATCAGCGCACAACTAGTAACTTCCAATTTGTTAATGAAGATACCGGGGAAACAGTTATATTAAGTGGTGATCCAAACGATCCTAGTTCTGATCTTGTAATTGTACCCGTATTACGAAGAGGCCCAATTAACCTTTCCAAAAACAAACGCTACGGAGGAGAAGTCAACCTAACATTTACTCCAAACCGAAAAATTCGTCTAAATGCGAATTTCAATGTTTACAGCAATGAAGTCATTGGAACCTACAATGGGTTTGTCTTTGACGCCAAAAATGTAAGCTGGTCTTCGCGGTTTGTTTCAAGTATTAATTTTGGTAAGGGCCTTAGCTGGCAAAATCAGCTTTTTTTCCGTGGACCACGGGTAACCGCACAATCTAAAAGTAAACCACTGGGTGGATTATCTACCGCAATTAACAAAGACATATTTAAAGACAAAGGGACTTTATCCTTTCGGATTAGTGATGTATTCAATTCTCAGAAATATCGCACAGACACCTTCACCGACACGTTTAACAGTTATACCGAATTCAATGGCGACAACCCACTTACATTGCCACCCTTACCTATCGATTGAATCAAAAGAAAAACCAGCGGCGGCGTCGAGGTGGATATAGCGATGACGACGGTGGAGGATATGGTTACTAACTAAAAAAGCGTCTGTAAATAGACGCTTTTTTTATTCGGTTTGTCTTTTTTCGGCTCGCCATTCATCAAAGCGTTCCTTAGCTGCACCAAAGAGCCAATATGGAATTACAAAAGTGAGAAGAAATATCATCAACCAAAAGCCGATGGTGAGGATACTTAAAAAAGCGAGAAAGCCTAAGTATTGGTCAAAATCAAACATATCCAAAGTTTGATACAAAAATACAACTAAAATTGAATTGTTTCTTCTAATGAATTATATTTTTGTAGTAGCAACTGTATAATCTAAGACTGCCATGAAGTATCGTATCGAAAAAGACACTTTGGGAGAAGTAAAGGTTCCTTCCGAGGTTTATTGGGGAGCACAAACCGAACGCTCTCGCTCAAATTTCAAAATAGGCACTCCTGCGTCTATGCCCCTTGAAGTTATATACGGTTTTGCCAATTTGAAAAAAGCTGCTGCCCATACCAATTGTGATTTGGGTGTGTTGAGTGAACAAAAGCGGGATTGGATCAGTCAAGTTTGTGACGAAATCCTAGTAGGCAAGCACGACGATCAATTTCCATTGGTCGTCTGGCAGACGGGCTCGGGAACCCAAAGCAATATGAATGTTAATGAAGTGATTGCCAATCGAGCGCATGTTTTGGCAGGAAACCCCCTAGGAGAAGGAGAGAAAGTTCTTTTACCAAACGATGATGTAAATAAATCCCAATCCTCAAACGACACCTTCCCTACTGGAATGCATATTGCTGCTTATTCCAAAATAGTAGAGGTAACCTTGCCTGGAATTAGGAATTTGCGGGATGCATTGCTAGAGAAGAGTTCTGCTTTTTCCAAGGTGGTGAAAATAGGGAGAACCCACCTTATGGATGCAACTCCACTGACCCTAGGACAAGAGTTCTCAGGGTATGTTTCCCAACTTGACCACGGAATTAAAGCGCTAGAAAATACACTCCCCCATTTATCCGAACTAGCCTTGGGAGGAACGGCTGTGGGAACAGGAATTAATACACCTAAAGGGTATGCCGAGAAAGTCGCTCAATATATTGCTGCTTTTACTGGTCATCCATTTGTTTCGGCTCAAAATAAATTTGAAGCTCTTGCGGCACATGATGCCCTTGTGGAAAGTCATGGTGCCTTAAAACAAATAGCCGTATCCTTAAATAAAATAGCCAATGATATTCGCTTGTTGGCCTCAGGGCCTCGCTCTGGAATTGGAGAAATACAAATTCCTGCCAACGAACCTGGAAGTTCTATAATGCCTGGAAAGGTGAATCCAACTCAATGTGAGGCTGTCACGATGGTATGTGCACAAATCATTGGAAACGATGTAGCTATTGCCTTTGGTGGAGCCCAAGGGCATTATGAATTAAACGTATTTAAACCAGTAATGGCTGCTAATATTATTCAATCGGCAAGCTTACTAGGAGATGTGTGCCATAGTTTTACCAATCATTGTGTAAAGGGAATTGAACCCAATTACCAACGAATCCAAGAATTACTCAACAATTCCCTGATGTTGGTCACCGCATTGAATACGAAAATTGGTTACTACAAAGCAGCTGAAATAGCAAACAAAGCGCATGAAGAAGGGACAACTCTTAAAGAGGCTGCTGTTGCTCTAAGCTATCTTAGTGCAGAAGAATTCGATGAATGGGTACAGCCAGATAAGATGACAGGACATGGAAATTGAACTACAGATACTCCCCTATCAACCCAAATACAAAAATGATTTTGTAACCCTGAATTTGAACTGGCTGGAAGAGTATTTTGAGGTTGAACCATATGATAAAAAAATACTGAAAGATTGTGAAAATCAAATTCTAGCGAAAGGAGGGCATATTTTTTTCGTCCTACAAGAGGCAGTTGTAGTAGGCACCTTTGCTTTTATGAAAATAGAGAACGGCGTTTATGAACTGAGTAAGATGGCTGTTCCAAAAAATTCGCGCGGTGCCGGGATTGGCAATCAGATGATGGCATTTTCGATACGCTTTGCCGAGCAACACCATTGGCAAAACTATTGTTGTATTCCAATACAAAATTGGAAAATTCAATTCACCTCTACCGTAAGTATGGATATGTAGAGATCCCCTTGAATCCAACGCTCCGTATCAACGAGGAAATATAAAAATGGAGCTTATCCTCAATTAGAGTGTTTTATAACGAATGCGCTTGGGAATAATTTCCGTCCCTAATCGTTTTTTCCTATTCTCCTGATAGTCTGAGTAGGAACCTTCAAAATAATACACCTGTGAGTCTCCTTCAAAAGCAAGAATATGAGTGCAAACTCGATCTAAAAACCATCGGTCGTGAGAAATAATAACGGCACAGCCTGCAAAATTTTCAAGCCCCTCTTCAAGGGCTCGGAAGTGTATTCACATCTAGGTCATTTGTGGGTTCGTCTAATAAAAGTACGTTGCCTTCTTCCTTTAATGCCATGGCCAAATGCAAGCGGTTGCGTTCGCCACCCGATAAGGTATTTACCTTTTTATTTTGCTCATTTCCACTGAAATTGAAACGACTCAAATACGCCCGTGAGTTGACTTGTTTTCCTCCCATCATTATCAGGTCTTGTCCATCACTAAAATTTTCCCATATAGATTTTTCAGAAACAATTGAAGAGTGCGACTGATCAACATAAGCTACTTTAACAGTCTCCCCCACAGAAAATAACCCTGCATCGGGAGGCAATTGATTCATAATCAACCTAAATAAAGTTGTTTTTCCAGCTCCATTGGGCCCAATAACTCCAACAATTCCTGCTTGAGGAAGTCTAAAAGACAAGTCTTCATACAATAATTTATCATCAAAAGCTTTTTTTACTCCCTGCGCTTCTATCACTTCCGATCCCAACCGAGGCCCATTGGGAATATAAATCTCCAGTTTTTCTTCCGTAGCTTTTTGGTCTTGACTCAAAAGTTTGTCATAATTACTCAATCGGGCTTTTTGCTTGGCTTGCCGTCCTTTGGGGTTCATTCGAACCCACTCCAGTTCTCGCTCTAGCGTTTTCTGCCGTTTTGAGGCTTGTTTTTGTTCTTGGCCCAATCGTTTTGCTTTTTGGTCCAACCATGAAGAATAATTTCCCTTCCAAGGGATCCCCTCTCCTCGATCCAACTCCAAAATCCAGCCCGCCACGTTATCTAGAAAATAACGATCGTGGGTGACAGCAATTACTGTACCACTGTACTGGGCCAAGTGATATTCCAACCAATGTACGGATTCAGCATCCAAATGATTAGTAGGTTCGTCCAATAGCAATATATCTGGCTTTTGCAACAAGAGACGGCAAAGTGCAACTCGGCGGCGTTCGCCTCCCGATAAAGTAGTGATGGGGGCCTCTCCTGGTGGAGTCCGTAGCGCATCCATAGCAATTTCTAATTGCGTATCGAGTTCCCAAGCATTACGAGCTTCAATTTCATCATGTAACTTTGCTTGCCGATCCATCAACTGCTGCATTTTATCCGGGTTCTCATAAATTTCTGGCAAGCCAAACTGATCATTTATTTGATTGTACTCTTCTAGAACAGCTACGGTTTCGGCCACACCCTCTTTAACCACCTCTAAGACTGTTTTGTTGTCCTCCATTCGAGGTTCTTGTTCCAAGTATCCTATCTTATAATCAGCATTGAAAACCACATCGCCCTGAAATGATTTATCCACACCCGCAATAATCTTTAGTAGCGTAGATTTCCCTGATCCGTTGAGTCCTAATATTCCAATTTTAGCTCCGTAAAAAAAACTGAGATAAATATCCTTTAGAACGGGACGGTTGGCTCCTGAAAATGTTTTGGAAACCCCCGTCATTGAAAAGATTATTTTTTTATCCTCTGCCATTTAAATACGCCCCCTTAGGGCATTAAACGTCCATGCCACCGACACAAAGCCTGCACCAACCAATCCGAATCCTACAATATATTCTTTATAGAGAAGTATTCCTAGTACTATTATAGCGACTCCAAGGAGCCCCATAATCAAGGCTGCATATCCGAAAATTTTATTTTTGTTTAGATTCATAAGTCTGGTTTGCATTCTTGCAAATATCGTAGTTTTTTTGTGAAAAAGGGCAGACAAAAACAAGAGGAAACACAAACAATATCTCATATCCCCTTATTTAATTACTATTTTTACAGAAAGAAAACCGCGTGCATGGATCTGAGTGCAGAAAAAAATATTGATCACAATAAGATGCTATTGAGTGATCTTCAACAACTATTCACTACTATCAAGCAAGGTGGAGGAAAGAAGCGTTTGGAAAAGATTAAAGCTGCTGGGAAAATGACTGCTAGAGAGCGAGTCACAGAGTTAATTGATCCTGAAACTACTTTTTTTGAAATTGGTGGTTTTGCCGGCCATAATATGTATAAAGAAGCTGGAGGGTGTCCTGCAGGCGGGGTCATTTGTGGCCTTGGAAAAATTACTGGTCGCTTGTGTATGATTGTTGCCAATGACGCCTCTGTGAAGGCAGGGGCTTGGTTCCCTGGCACAGGAAAGAAAAACTTACGGGCCCAGGAAATCGCCATGGAAAACCGAATTCCCATTGTTTATCTGGTAGATAGTGCTGGTGTTTATTTACCGATGCAAGACGAGATTTTTCCAGATAAGGAGCACTTTGGCCGGATTTTCAGAAATAATGCACAAATGAGTGCAGAAGGTATCATACAAATTTCAGCTATAATGGGGAGTTGTGTTGCCGGTGGGGCCTATTTACCTATTATGTCCGATGAAGCTATGATAGTTGATCAAACTGCGAGTATTTTTCTAGCAGGAAGTTATCTGGTCAAAGCGGCTATTGGAGAAAATATCGATAACCAAACCCTAGGGGGAGCCACCACACATTGCGAAATTAGTGGTGTCACAGACTTCAAAGCCAAAGATGATGCCGATGCCTTACAACGAATTAGGACTCTTATAGGTCGAACGGGAAAAGCTCCCAGAGCAGGCTTCGACCGTGTAGAATCGCTATCTCCTGAGGATAACGAGGATCAGATTTTCAGTAAACTCCCAAAAGAACGCACCCAACCCTATAATACCTACTCAATTTTAGACAGTATAGTAGACAACGGAAGTCTTGAAGAGTACAAACGAGATTATGGTAAAACCCTAATCACTGCTTATGCCCGCATTGACGGATGGTCTGTTGGTATTGTCGCTAACCAGCGATTGGTGTCTAAAAATGCTAATGGTCAAATGCAATTTGGAGGTGTAATTTATAGTGATAGTGCCGACAAGGCAACTCGATTCATTGCCAATTGTAATCAACGTAAAATCCCTTTGGTTTTCTTCCAAGATGTGACAGGTTTTATGGTTGGTAGTCAATCCGAACATGGTGGAATCATTAAAGACGGTGCCAAAATGGTCAACGCTGTAGCAAATTCAGTAGTCCCTAAGTTTACAGTCATTATAGGCAATTCTTATGGGGCTGGAAATTACGCTATGTGTGGTAAGGCCTATGATCCCCGATTGATAGTAGCATGGCCTTCAGCACAAATTGCTGTGATGGGCGGAACACAGGCTGCCAAAGTACTGCAGCAGATCGAAACGGCCTCGCTTGAGAAAAAGGAAAAAAATAAGAGCTGATAAAAAAAAGAAACATTTAGAAAAAATAGAAGCTCACTATCACGAACAAACACAACCTTTATATGCAGCTGCACGATTGTGGGTAGATGCTATTATAGATCCTTCCCAAACCCGTAAATGGATCTCGATGGGAATTGAAGTAGCTGACCATGCCCCGATTCAAAAGAAATTTAATATGGGAATTCTACAAGTCTAGTTATCCTAAAATAGCTAGTGTACTTGGGCGATCAATTTTTCCTGTGGGGGTGTATTTAAACTTCTTCAAAGTATAAATCTCTTTCAAATAACGTTGATTTTCTTCGCCCAATCGCTTTTCAAGTTCTTCTCTAACAAGTTTTCGTACGTCTTTTTTAGTTTCGATAATCAGTACTAGCTTTTGGCCCAAATCAGTATCGGTTTGTCCTGCAAAAAGAAGGGATACCCTAGGTCACCTAATTCCTTTTCCAACTGTTCAGGAAACAGCTTTTTCCCTCCAGAATTGACGACATTATTGACACGCCCAATGAGAGTGAAATGAGATGAATCAAGGATTTGTACTATATCTTGAGTATGGATAGACTCCTCGGACAAGTGGGGAGCTGAAATAATAAGACAGCCTTCCTCATCGGCATCTATAGATACTTCTGGCAGCACTTCAAATGGGTTCTGGGGTAGTGTTACTTTTGAAACTGCAATATGAGTAAGGGTCTCCGTCATACCATAGGTTTCAAAGACAGACGATCCACACTCAGACAGGGCCATGCGGAGGGAATTGGAAATGGGAGCTCCACCAATCAATAGGGTTCTTATCTGGTCGAGTTTAGAAAGAGCATTCTTAGCCTGAAGCGGGATCATGGCACAAAAATCATAGCCTCTATCCAACCAATCCAAATCCATTTTTGGGGGATCATATGAACATCTAGTCCCAGTACCATTGCCCGAACTAACATCATTTTTCCTGCAATATAATCCACTGGAAGACAATGAAGTGCGCGTTGTCCCACTTGCAAACCAAAGTATTCTGCAGTCCGAACTGCAGAATTGACCATCGCTTGTTTGGTTACGAGGAGCCTCCTTGGACTCCCTGTAGAACCTGAAGTTTGAACTTCTATGCTTTCATTTCCATCCAACCAGTCCAATAAAAAAACTCCAATTACCTCCTCAAAGGTTTCACCTTCTTTGATGAAATCATAGGCAACGAGTTTTAATTCTCTTTGGTTATAGTGATATCCATTGATTTTAAACCGATTGTGAATCTTAGAATAATGGGGGATTCTCATGATTGTGTTATAGGAGTTTGTTACTTATTTTTTTCCAATGGTATTTCCTGTAAAATAAATAGAATAATATAGGATAACAAAGACCAAGGGATATAATAATTTCACTCCATAAGACTGGCTGACCTGTGAAAATAAGTATTGCATCTGTTTGAAAAGCAGACCATTCAGAACTCATCAGTAAGGCTCCAAATAAGTTGTTGGCAGCATGAAATCCTAAGGCCAATTCCAAACCCTCATCCACCAAGGTAATTATTCCCAAAAAAAACCAGTCCCTATGTAGTAAAACATAATACCCAATCCAAATTGGTCAACTTCAGGATTTGCATAATGCAACCCTCCAAAGAGAACAGAAGTAAGAATAAGAGGAAGCCATCTGTTTTTGAATAAAACACCAAAACCCTGAAATAAATATCCACGGAAAAGAAGCTCTTCAGCACTTGTTTGAATCGGAATCAATAGGGTTCCTAGGAATAGGAGCGGCAGAAAAGTTCGCCATTTAAAATTGAAAACATATTCTTCCGGAGCCATTAAACACCCAAATAACAATAGGATTATAGTTGCTCCGCCCCAGACCCTAAAGGAAAACAGTATCCGATTCCAATCTACATCTCTTCTACTGGTAACTAATTGATGAAAGTTGAGCTGGTGTAGAAATCGATTGACAAACCAAATGCCCAAGAATAGAACAGCAAAGGGAAGCATTTGTAATAATAAGCGTGGCTGACTTGGAATGGCGTTCATTAGTTCGGAAGCGTTGCTAGGATCTACAGGCCCTTGTGCGTATTGAAAAATGGCCTGAGTGAGGGGAATTTGACCGATAAGAGTGAATAATACCAAGACCAAAGAACCCAACAAATAACTCATAAAAGTATTTGATGAAGTACGGACTTGTTCTATGTACATGGACTAAAAATTAAACTTCCATGACCTCTTAAGATCATAACGAAGGTAACCATTTTCAACGACCAAAGGGCTTGGAATATTATTTGAATAGAGACTTCCTGTACCCAATCCTTGTGGCCAGTTGCACCCCATCTCGGCTGTCCATTGAGCAATTGCACTCAATCCAATATTGCTTTCTAAAGCACTGGTTACCCACCAACCAATCTTTCGCTTTGTAGCATGCTGTATCCTTTGCTCAGTAATCATGAACCCTCCCAACAAACTGGGCTTTAATATTATATATTGGGGTTGGATCGCATCAAGGAGGCTTTCAATTTGATTCGTTGGAATTCCAATCAATTCTTCGTCTAGCGCAATTGGAATTGGGCTTTCACGACAAAGAGTATTCATAAATTCTTCTTGGCCTCTGGCAATGGGTTGCTCAATGGAATGAATATCATAATGAGCTAATTGTTTCAGCTTGTCAAAAGCTGAGTCATTGGAAAAAGCACCATTAGCATCCACTCGTATTTCAATTTGATCCTTAGTGAAATGATTTCGTATTTCTTCGAGTAATTGAAGTTCTTTATCGAAGTCCAAAGCGCCGATTTTAAGTTTTATACAACTAAACCCTGCATTTATTTTTTCTTGGATTTGGTGCTGCATAAAATCAAAATCTCCCATCCAAACCAATCCGTTTATTGGGATTTGAAAAGTGTCTTTTGTGAATGTGGTCTTGAAAAGAATAAAAGGATTGTCTGCTTGGAGTGACCTTTGCGCCATTTCAAATCCCATCTGTAAGGAAGGAAAAGATGATAGGGAATCTAGATTAAAATTGCCTTCTGTGATAACTTCACACAAACCCTGCAAAATGGTTTCATACTCTGGAACATCGTCAATACTCAATCCTCTCAATAAACCACATTCTCCAATACCTATTTTTTCTCTGTCTTCTAAGATTATAAAAAGGTTTCTTTTTCATTTAAAACGCCACGGGAAGTTCCACTGGGATGTTTAAACAACAAGGTATGTTTAACATAACGAGCCTTTACATTTCCAACCATTTACTTACAAATATCAATAGAGAAAGAAGAAAAGTCGTCAGTGCTAATGGCTTCAAAAAGGAATCAAAAGCATGAGGTTGTTGAGTCTTTGCCATTCCGTTTAATTGGATAGATAGTGGTATTGCTGCAAGGAGGGGTAAAAATGCGGTCCATTCGTAAGTTTGATTAAACACTATCGCAGTTCCAATTGCCACTAGACTCCCCATCACCAAAACAAATTGGTATATTTTACTTTTATTATGGCCAAGGAGAGTAGCGATGGTTTGTTTGTTCACATTTTGATCATTTTCACGATCACGCATATTATTGAGATTCAGCACACCTACACTCAAACCTCCCAAAGCAATTGCATATAAAAATACTTCGAAGCGTAAACTGTGTGTTTGAAGAAAATAGGCTCCTCCAACGGCTATAGCCCCAAAAAAAACAAAGACAAATACATCACCTAGAGCGTAATAGCCATAAGCCTTTTCTCCTATGGTATAATTATAAGCAGCCCATATAGCACCTAGGGAAAAAATAAAAATAATCCCATCCATTTAAGGTTTTCAATACCGAATGAGAAGTATATCAGACCCAAGGATAGAATAAATGAGGAGATGGCTGTGATAATAATTCCTCGAAATAAGGACGGAGCGGTCAATAGTTTTTGTTGCAAAATACGCTGAGGGCCTACTCGATGGGCATTGTCTGTTCCCTTAACTCCATCTCCATAATCATTAGCAAAATTGGATAATACTTGATAAGAAATTGCCGTCATTAGCGCGCCAATAAATACCAACCAAGAAAAATCAACTTGCTGTAGGGCGAGAGCATTGCCAGTAATAATTCCAGCCACTGACAAGGGTAAGGTTCGCAACCGAGCGGCAGCAAGCCATATCTTTAGTTTGGATGCTTGGCTCACTTTACGGAAACTTGGGATATTGCTTGAAGTTAGGGGCTCTCTTTTCCAAAAATGCTTGTTTTCCTTCTTGGGCTTCATCCATCAAATAGTACATAAGAGTAGCATCACCAGCCAATTGCATGAGTCCATGTTGACCATCTAACTCGGCATTTAGACATCGCTTGACCATTCGTAAGGCCAAAGGGCTGCGTTGTTGCATTATTTTACACCATTCCACCACCGTATTTTCTAACTGATCTAGAGGAACTACCTTATTGACCATTCCCATTTCATGAGCTTCTTGGGCAGAATATTGCTGACATAAAAACCAGATTTCCCGTGCTTTTTTTTGGCCCACATGTCGGGCCAAGTACGAAGAACCAAAACCACCGTCAAAACTTCCTACTTTGGGACCTGTTTGACCAAAAATAGCGTTATCACTCGCTATAGTCAAATCACAAACCACATGCAATACATGCCCACCACCAATGGCATAGCCATTCACCATTGCAATAACAGGCTTAGGGATTTCTCGTATTTTTTTGTGCAAATCCAATACATTCAATCGGGGCACACCGTCTTCCCCAACATAACCCCCTACACCCTTGACATTTTGATCGCCCCCACTGCAGAAGGCTTTTTCACCTGTCCCAGTAAAGACAACAACATCTATATCATTCCTTTCGCGGCAAATGTCTATTGCTTCCAACATTTGATTGTTGGTTTCTGGTCGGAAGGCATTGTATACTTCAGGTCGGTTGATTGAAATTTTAGCAATTCCTTCAAAAAATTCAAATTTGATATCACTGTATTCTGCGATGGATTCCCATTTTCTCATTGCTGCTATTTTATTTCAAAAATAGACTATTTGACCATAGTCTTAAAGTAATTCAATAAGATCGTGTCGTTTATTTTTCTGGGTGTTTGGATTTCTAAAATCCGAGGCTTAGATGATGGGGAAAAGAAAGATTTTAAAGCCCAACGAAGGCCAAAAGCTCCTTTTGTTTTACGATAGGAAAACCCAAAACTTTTGGCCAATTGACGGGCAGAACGATTATGAATCGTCTCAAAATAAGTGTCGTATTTGAAACTGTTTTTCTCACCAGGAAGGATTCTAAATATGCCTCCTCCATTGTTGTTTATGATGATAATTCGAAAATGTGATGGAATATAATTGTTCCACAATCCGTTGATATCATAGAAAAAACTCAAATCTCCAGTAATTAAAAGTGTGGGCGTTTTTTGAATTTGAGCGGCTCCAATTGCCGTGGCGGTACTCCCGTCAATTCCACTGGTTCCTCGATTGCAATTCACAGTGATCGCTTTTGGCAAATCGAAAAGCTGTGCATATCGAATTGGAGAACTGTTTCCAATTTGCAAATGAATAGGATTCGGTAATTGTTGGAATATAAGCTGAAAAGCTTTCAGGTCTGAAAAAGGGATGTCCTTCAAATATACCTTCCCTTTTTGAAGGTAATTGTGATACTTACTCAGTACAATTTGTTGGTACGAGCTTGGAACGGATTTGGTTTTTTTTAGAAGATATGAAATTACTTTTTTTGCTGGCATCTTAATATGTTCCTCCAATCGATAAAAAGTATTATAGGCCTTAACAGGGTCAAGATGAAAATGATTATTAGCAGGATTTTCACGAAGAAAAGCTTTTATTTTTTTGGAAACAATCATGCCTCCTAGTGTAATTAGAAGTTGCGGTTGCAGTGATTTTTCAAAATTATTTTGATCTAGTTCCATAGGAGCTAGCAAGCAGTCGATAGAGCTTATTGCATTGATATGCTGTAGGTTTGATGTTTTTTCGGTCAACAAAATAACACTGGGTTCTTCCATCAAGCGATCTAAAATAGAATCCCACTCAGGATCGGGTGTCAAAACGCCCACTAAAATCATTTTTTTCGTAGCACCATTCCACGCGCTCTCCAGTGCATCAAAAGAAGGAGATTCTTCTTTGATGAAGGTTTTTTTATTGAGCGGAGAAAATTGAAGGGGTTTTTGTGACATCCCATATAAAGGTTCTTCCATGGGAATGTTCAAATGAACCGGTCCTCTTTCATGCATTGCCAAGGAAAGCACACGCTTGATTTCGTCTTCATTATGTTTCTGATGTACTTTTTGGATGGCGGCTATTTCTTTATATTTTGCTTCAGTAGGAACCAATTGTTGTAAAGGACTTTCAAGCAAGGTATCTGTAGCATGTTCGACATCTGGTTTTAAAGCAGCTGTACCCACCAAATGTGGGCCAAAAACACCCTGCTGTTGTATTGTTTGTCCATCCCCAATATCTATCCGATGTGGCATACGGTCAGCAGAGAGAATCACTAATGGAATAGTTGAATAATACGCTTCAGCAACAGCGGGATAATAATTTAACAAGGCCGATCCAGAAGTACAGACTAGAGCTACCGCTGATTGGAGTTGTTGTGCCATGCCTAGACCAAAAAATGCGGCAGCCCTTTCGTCAACGACACTGTAGGTCTTGAAATAAGGGGCTTCTACAAAACCGTTGGTTAGGGGTGCATTTCGAGATCCTGCGGAAATAACAATATGCTGGATACCATATTGCTCACAGTAGTGAATCACTGTTTGTGGTAAAGGGATTTCGGAAACCAAGCCTTTTGGGGTGGGGTATTCTCCTTCATTGCGACATAAAGGTACAAAAACCTATAACCAGCGCAGAAGTGCTTTTGATTTTCCAATTAATTCTTGCCACTCAAGCTCTATTTGACTCGCTTCAGTAATGCCTCCTCCAACATAGAGATCAATTTTATCTTTTTTAATTTCTGCACAACGAAGGTTCACAAAAAGTTCCTTTTTATCTTTTCCCAAAGGCCCTAAAATTCCAGAATAATAGGATCTGTCGTAGTCTTCAGTTTGAGCGATGAATTGCAAACTAACTTCTTTTGGGTAGCCCCCTACAGCTGGTGTAGGATGCAATACTCTCACAAGCTCAGCTACCGTTCGGGAGGAAGCAGAAAAATGAATATCGGTACATAAGTGATAAAGATGACCCGCTCGTTTGCTGTAGCGAGGAGAGCATCTTATCGCATCTCTTGGAATAATCTTTTTAAGTCCCTGGAGAATAGCGTCTACAACAAGTTGCTGTTCTACCCTTTCCTTTTCGCCCCAATTTGCTTCACCAAGAGTATAGGGTAGGGTTCCAGCCAATGCCATTGTTTGGTATTTTTTTATTAGCACTTAGTAATCGTTCTGGGGTGGCCCCACCCAAGTTCCCGTATGAGGATGATGCCAAAAATAAACCAAGGCATTGGGGTGTGAATGAATGAGTCTTAAAAAAAAAGATAAATGGTCTTCAATGGCTTGCCCAACTGTTATTTTTTGTGATACTACCACCTTCTTCAATTCCCCTTTTTGAATTTCTTGAAGGGCTTGAGATACCCATTGGGCATGAGTAGCTTTTTGGGACTGATCTTCAAGAAAGTAGGGTCTCTTTCGCTCGAATACCTTGGGCTTTGGAATAGAAAATTTTTTTTGTTGCCTCGCTGGAATACAAACCACTTCTTTGGTGATTTTAAAGGGGCGCATGACAAATCCTTCTTTACTAAATCCGTTGTCGAGATGAAGGCTATTGTCTTCTTGATAATATAACGTTATTTGGTTTGCTCTGGGGTCCTAAAGAAAACAAATGGTTTTTTGTTCTCCCACAGCTTGTCAAAAAGAACCTTCATTGAATACATTTGAAGATTCAGTTTTTCGGTTGCTTATAGGTCGTTAACTTACAGAGGGAAACGAGATTATCGTTTTCATCGGTAACACGTATTTCCCAAAATTGAATTGTGTTTCCTAAGTGGATTGGACTGGCTTTGGCAAAGACGTAACCAGAACGAATGCTCTTAACATGATTGGCTGTGATTTCGATACCTCGAACTACCAAGCCCGGTTCTTGATTGAAGACAAAAACAGCGACGCTTCCTATGCTTTCTGCTAATGCGGCGGTGGCTCCACCATGAAGAATTCCATCGGGTTGATGAACTCTGGAGGTTACAGGCATCCGAGCGATGATAAAATCATCTCCTACATCAACGTATTCTATACCCAAAGTTTCCATCAAGGTATTTGGGCTGGTAGCGTTGCAATAAGCTAAAATTTGTTTTTTATCCATTCTATCAAAAATAAAAAAACCTCCCCAAGCAGTTTGAGGAGGTCATTGTGGACATTTCCTAGTTGTTATTTGACTTCTTCAAAATCGACGTCTTGAACGTCATCCCCTTTGTTTTCTGATGTTGCTTCAGGCCCGGAAGAGCCAGCGCCACCATCGGCTTGTCCGGCTTCTGCTTGCGCTTTATACATTTCCTCTGAGGCATTTTTCCAAGCTTCATTAATTTGCTCTAAAGCAGCATCAATTTGGGCCAAATCTTTTGACTCATGAGCTTTTTTAAGCGCCTCCAAAGCAGTTTCAATGGGTTTTTTCTTATCATCTGATAGCTTATCACCAAATTCCGCCAACTGTTTCTCCGTTTGGAAAACCATTTGGTCAGCACTGTTGAGCTTGTCTACTTCTTCTTTCGCTTTTTTATCCGCATCGGCATTGGCTTCTGCTTCTTGCCTCATTTTTTCAATTTCTTCCTCGGTAAGTCCAGAAGACGCTTCTATACGTATATCTTGAGACTTGCCAGTAGCTTTATCTTGAGCACTCACCTTAATAATTCCGTTAGCATCAATATCAAAGGTAACTTCAATTTGAGGAGTTCCTCGTGGCGCTGGAGGGATTCCGTCAAGATGAAAACGTCCGATCGTTTTATTGTCGGCTGCCATAGAACGTTCCCCTTGAAGCACATGGATTTCTACAGAAGGTTGGTTGTCTGCTGCTGTAGAGAAAACTTGTGACTTCTTAGTGGGTATGGTTGTATTGGCATCAATCAGCTTTGTCATTACACTTCCCATTGTTTCAATTCCAAGAGAGAGCGGAGTGACATCTAGAAGCAATACATCCTTCACGTCTCCTGTTAGAACTCCTCCTTGAATGGCAGCGCCCACGGCAACTACTTCATCAGGATTGACCCCTTTGGAAGGTTTTTTCCCAAAAAATGACTCTACTTGTTCTTGAATGATTGGGATTCGCGTGGAACCGCCCACCAATATAACTTCGTCAATATCGCTTGTAGAAAGAGAAGCATCATCTAGGGCTTTTTTCACAGGAGCCATTGAACGTTTAACCAATTCATCTGCCAATTTTTCAAATTTGGAACGCGTCAAAGTAGTAACCAAGTGCTTGGGTACAGAATCTGTAGCAGTTATGTAGGGTAAATTGATCTCTGTTTGTGCAGAAGAAGATAATTCTATTTTTGATTTTTCGGCGGCTTCTTTTAACCGCTGAAGTGCCATTGGATCTTTTCGAAGATCGATGCCCTCTGATGATAGAAACTCTTCAGCTAGAAAATCAATAATTACTTGATCAAAATCGTCACCTCCCAAACGAGTATCGCCGTTAGTGGAGAGGACTTCAAAAACTCCATCTCCCAACTCGAGAACGGAAATATCAAAAGTTCCACCTCCTAAATCATAGACGGCAATTTTTTGTCACTCCCCCTTTGTCAAGACCATAGGCCAATGCTGCAGCCGTGGGTTCGTTGATAATTCGCTGTACCTTAAGTCCAGCAATCTCACCCGCCTCTTTGGTGGCCTGCCGTTGGGCATCATTAAAATAAGCAGGAACCGTAATTACAGCTTCACCGATGTCTTGACCCAAATACTCTTCAGCTGTTTTTTTCATTTTTTGTAGGATCATGGCCGATAATTCTTGCGGGGTATACAATCGACCGTCGATATCTACGCGAGGTGTGTCATTGTCGCCTTTGACAACTTTGTAGGCAACTGTACTGACATCTTTTTTGGATTCAGAAAATTTATTCCCCATGAATCGCTTTATAGAAGCAATTGTTTTGGTGGGGTTGGTAACTGCTTGACATTTAGCGGGATCACCCACTTTAATCTCACCTCCATCGACAAAGCCAATGACCGAAGGCGTGGTTCTTTTTCCCTCAGCATTGGGAATGACAACGGGTTCATTCCCTTCCATAACAGAAACGCATGAATTGGTGGTCCCTAAATCTATTCCAATAATTTTACTCATAATCAAAAATTAATTATGATTTATAAATTCAATGATTATGCCATTAAATCAAAACTGACAGCTTGTCAGAGGCCGATGCAAGTGGGGGGTATTAATCTCTATTTTTTCCCGTAAACACATTCACTTTGGGATGAATTGGATTTCCGGTAGTCCTTCTAAAGCTCACTACTTGTCCTACGTGATACAAAGCATCCGAAATAGGGCCATTGATCAGATGCCAGAGGGGAAAAGAAGTAATTTTTCCCGCTTTTGAGAATTGCACGCTTTTTTTTTTTGAATGGAACCTTTATCAAGAGTTTTAAGATGTTCAACAGCCAGATGAAGTGTATTGAGAGTCGCTTCACGTAATTGAATATGATTCATATTGGAGTCCTCTTGAGGCCTTACATTGGGAATATCAAATATTACATTCTTAGTTGTTTGGGTTAAACTGTAAATATGTTCCAAAGTTTCGCTACAAGAACTGGCTTCTGGGCTGGGGCGGTAATTTATATCTCGCTCCGATAAATCTTTGGTGGCCCAATAATAGCGATACCCTAATCCCGAAATCAGTCTGATCAATACGTTTTCGGCGGTATATGCTTCGGGATAGTCTCCAATGGATTCAAAGGTAGGTTGTCTTGAGACTGAGTGTATCCAATATGAGCAAATAGTAATATAGGAATCATTAATCGCATCATTTCTATAAATTAGTAGGGCCTTTTCAAAGATAGGGAATCCTTTGGGTGAAGAGAAAAGCTGTGTATCTTTAAACCAAAAATTTATCAAAAGTATGTCAAAAGCCGAGAAAAATTATTCACGCATCACAACGGCCTCTCTATTAGAAATGAAGAGTAACAAGGAAAAGATTGCCATGTTGACCGCCTATGATTACACTATGGCAGGTCTCGTTGATCAAGCGGGAATAGATGTGATTCTAGTTGGCGATTCGGCTTCGAATGTTATGGCAGGACATGAAACGACCCTCCCAGTAACTCTAGACCAAATGATCTATCATGCATGCTGCGTGGTTCGAGCAGTAAAACGAGCGCTTATTGTTGTGGATCTGCCCTTTGGCACCTATCAATCCGACTCTAAAGAAGCATTGCGTTCAGCCATACGGATTATGAAAGAATCGGGAGCTCATGCAGTTAAGGTAGAAGGTGGAGAACAAATAAAACCCTCTATTGAACGACTCGTTGAAGCAGGTATTCCAGTAATGGGGCATCTGGGCCTCACGCCCCAATCCATATATAAATTTGGAACCTATACGGTCCGTGCTCGAGAAGAACAAGAAGCAGAACAATTGCTTAAAGATGCTATACTATTAGAAAAATTGGGTTGTTTTGGTATAGTGCTTGAAAAAATTCCTGCAACCTTGGCTCAAAAAGTAGCGGAAACAGTACGTATCCCAATAATTGGAATTGGAGCGGGCCCGGGGGTGGATGGTCAAGTTTTGGTTCTACACGATATGCTTGGAATGACCAAGGAGTTTAGTCCCCGTTTCCTTCGACGCTATCTTGACTTGGATCGCCTGATCCGAGAAGCCGTTGGGAAGTATACTAAAGACGTTAAAAACAAAAATTTTCCAAACCATCAGGAAAAGTACTAGTAACAAGGGTATGAATCCTGAAATTCTCTATGAAGACAACCATCTGATTGCGGTCAACAAACCTGTTGGAATGCTTGTACAAGGAGATCAAACTGGGGATACTCCGCTGGTAGATCATTTGAAAGTGTACATTAAAGAGAAATACAACAAACCAGGTAAGGTCTTTTTAGGCGTTGTTCACCGATTGGACCGGCCCACTAGCGGAGTTGTGGTGATGGCAAGAACTTCAAAAGCACTCCAACGAATGAATCGTCTTTTTGCGGATCGCGAGGTAGAAAAAAAGTATTGGGCATGGATCGAAAAAGGATTGCAACAGCACACAATCACACTGGAGCATTGGTTGATTCGAAATTCAAAACAGAACAAGTCCTGGGCCTATGACAAGGAACTCCCCGACAGTAAGAAAGCGATCCTTCATCTTTCTGTCAAACACCAATTGGACAGATACAGTCTTGTTGAAATTGAATTGGAGACTGGACGCCATCATCAAATTCGGAGCCAATTATCCAAAGTGGGATATCCCATTAAGGAGACTTAAAATACGGTGCGAAAAGAAGCAATTCCGATGGAGGAATTAATTTACATGCTCGGCAATTATCATTTATTCACCCCGTATCCAATAAAAAACTAATCTTTTGCGCGCCAGTACCTAAAGGGCCTTTATGGCAGGACGTTCCTTTCGATTGAGTTGCTGGGCTTTTTCTTTTATGATTTCAGCTACACTCCGATTTTCAATACGACTCTCCAGCCAAGAGAGGATATCCAAGTAGAGAAACGAACGCCTTTCATAGGGGTCACTTTCAAAAACTAATAATTCTTTGTGAAATTCTTTGAATGCTGATTTAAGTTCATGGGGATAAATGTTACTTAGCTTTTTTACAAAACGAATCATTGCTTTCTGTACTTCATGCAAATCATCCATTTTGATTAAGAATTTGAAGGTTTCTCTCAGGTGGGTATCCAAATGATAATCGAATCCAGCTTCGTAATGTGCTACCAGATTCAATACACGAGTAAAGCACAACAAGTCTTCACGCATCTTAAGGTGTTTGTTATCTACAATTTTATTGAGAAATAAAATACAGTTTTCATAGTCTCCAATACCAAAATATACACAAGCTATTTTATAATAGAAAACCATGATGTGGTGTGGGTCAATTCGATTGCTATATTTATCGATGCCCTCCACAACTTCGGGAACCATCTCTAAGGCCAAATCAAAATCACCTTCCATAAACAGTAAATTGAAGCGGTTGCTAAAATGATAAAGGAATATTAAAGAATCCAAATTTTCATTGTTGGGGAAAGAATCAGAAGCAATCGTTTCTACCATTTTATTGAGCACTTCCTTAAATTTTTCAGGATATTTTATAAGTGCTAGCGACTCGAGTAGATAGTGATTCCCTCTGAGAAAGAAAACAGGATTTAAAGAGATCATTTCTGGTCGCTGTTCGAATAACTCTACCCACTTGGAAGCATATTTAAAGCTAGACAGAAAATCTTGTGTAAGAAAACTATACCACACGTGTGCTTTATTGTACCAGAGCTTTTCCCTGAAATCGGCTTCGTCCATATCCATTTTGGGAAGATTTTCATAAAAAAACTTAGTAATCTCTCTAAACTCGTCGTCACTCTTGGCATAACCTGCTTTGATTAGCTTTTCATAAAGCCGCAAAGACAAATTGGAAAGCTGACTGCTCAATACATTGGAGGCTAGTAGATTCTCGGCATCGGTCACCAAACTATCTGTTCGGTTACTCAAACTTCGGGTAATGTATTGAGACTCAATTAACTTCTCGAATTCTACTATCTCATAAGCGACATATTTCTCCTCTTGCTTTTGGGCCGAATGTTTTACTTTTTCCAAGATTTTCAAACTCTGACGATACAATCCTTTTTGATATAGAATCGTAGCAAAATCGAGTTGCTCACGAATTTGAACGCGTGCATTTTTGTGGATAGGGTTTAGCCGCAGGCTGATCAATATTTGTTTATATAAATGCGCCTTTAGATTTGATAATTGTTGCTTTGAGACGATTTCTTTCTTCAGTATGGCTGCCTCGTTATAGCGATCCGATTTATCCATGACATTGAACAAATTCAAAAATTTAGAGTCCGAATTTGACCCCATTCTTCCTACAAAAAGTTTAAATTGCCTTTTCTCTGATTTGGTCAGCGTTTTAATCAAAACAAAGAGATTGTCTTTTTGATCGTTTGTCATTGTAATGAATCTATAAGCAAATTACTGTATTTTAGCAGTTTAATCCAAAAAAATAAAGGGCGGATGTTGTAATAAAATTCACCAAATTCACCCACTGAAAACAAGACGGTTTATTTTCGTTATGAGCAAATTCTCCTCCATGTCAAAACAAACAGTTGAAATTTTTGATACCACCCTGCGCGACGGGGAACAAGTGCCAGGCTGCAAGCTAGACTCAGTCTCTAAGCTTCAAATCGCCGAACGCTTGGATCAGCTGGGAGTAGACATCATCGAGGCGGGTTTCCCCATATCTAGTCCAGGGGATTTCAAAGCAGTCGTTAGTATTTCTAAAATTGTTAAAAATGCACGCGTTTGTGGATTAACCAGGGCTGTAAAAAAAGATATTGATGTAGCAGCTGAAGCACTACAAGAAGCAAAAAGACCCCGCATTCACACCGGAATTGGCACCTCTGATTCCCATATCCTATACAAATTCAAGTCCACCCGTGAAAAAGTTTTAGAACGTGCATTTGAGGCGGTAAAACATGCTAAATCGTATGTGGAAGATGTTGAGTTCTATGCCGAAGATGCAGGTCGAACCGAGAATGAATTCCTTGCTCGAGTATGTGAAGCAGTTATCGAAGCTGGAGCAACCGTACTCAATATACCAGACACAACAGGATATTGTTTGCCTGAACAATATGGAGATAAAATCAAGTATTTGAAGGAGCACGTTAAAGGCATTGAAAAGGCAACACTCTCTTGTCATTGCCACAACGATTTGGGTTTGGCCACTGCCAATTCAATTGCAGGAGTCATTAACGGAGCTCGTCAGATAGAATGTACCATCAATGGTGTTGGAGAACGAGCAGGAAACACCTCTCTTGAAGAAGTTGTTATGGTCCTACGACAACACAGTCAATTAGGACTTGATACCAATATAAATGCTACCCTTCTCAATGATACGAGCAAGATGGTCTCTGAGAGCATGGGAATGCCCGTTCAACCGAACAAAGCGATTGTTGGTGCCAATGCTTTTGCTCATAGTTCTGGGATTCATCAAGACGGAGTAATCAAAAAGAGAGAAACCTATGAAATTATCGACCCTGCCGATGTTGGTGTGGATCAATCAGCCATTATTCTGACAGCGCGAAGCGAAGGGCAGCACTGGCTTACAGAGCCAAAAACCTAGGCTTTGAGCTCAATAAAAAACAGCTTGACAAAGTCTACTCAGAGTTCTTAAAAGTAGCCGATGCACAAAAAGAAGTAAATGATAAAGACATACCGCTAATCATAGAAGCCAGCAATCTATAATTCACAAAACAAAATGCCAAAAACACTTTTTGATAAAGTTTGGGATTCCCACGTAGTTCATCAAATAAAAGAAGGACCCGATGTCCTATTTATAGACAGACATATGATTCATGAAGTTACCAGTCCGGTAGCTTTTTTAGGTTTAAAAAATAGAAATATCAATGTTCTTTATCCCGAAAGAACCTTTGCTACGGCAGATCACAATACGCCTACCCTCAACCAACACCTTCCCGTAGAAGATCCACTTTCTGCCAATCAATTGCAGACCTTGGAGCGAAATGCTTTGGAACACCAAATTTCTTATTGGGGACTGGGCCATAAAAAAAATGGTATTGTCCATGTGGTAGGACCCGAATACGGAATCACATTACCAGGAGCAACGATGGTCTGTGGAGATTCTCACACCTCAACTCATGGAGCCTTTGGAGCCATTGCCTTTGGTATTGGAACCTCCGAAGTTGAGATGGTATTAGCTTCGCAATGCATCATGCAGCCCAAACCCAAAAAAATGCGCATTACCATTACAGGCCAACTTCAAAATGGAGTCAGCCCAAAAGATGTTGCTCTCTTTATTATTTCTCAATTGACTACCTCTGGGGCAACAGGCTACTTTGTGGAATATGCGGGTGAAGTTTTTGAGTCGATGAGCATGGAAGGAAGGATGACCGTATGCAATCTGAGTATTGAGATGGGAGCTCGTGGAGGAATGATCGCTCCCGATCAAAAAACTTTTAAATACATCAAAGGACGTGAATTTACTCCACAAGGCGAAGCATGGGAAAAAGCTATGGCTTATTGGTCTACCTTGACCTCCGACTCTGATGCTGTTTTTGATAAAGAAATTAATTTTGACGGCAGTCGTATAGAACCGATGATTACTTTTGGCACAAACCCAGGAATGGGAACCTTCATCACCAATAAGATTCCTAATGCCTCAAGTGTTGAAGGAGCGCAAACTACGTATCAAAAATCTCTAGACTATATGGGATATCAAGAAGGGGAAACTCTTTTGGGTAAAAAAATTGACTACGTATTCTTGGGCAGTTGTACCAATGGACGAATTGAAGATTTTCGTGCCTTCACTGAGTTAGTCAAAGGACGCCAGCGTGCCAAACATGTAACTGCGTGGCTGGTCCCTGGGTCCCATAAAGTACTAAACGCTATTAAAAAAGAAGGGCTGTTTGACACCCTAATTCAAGCAGGTTTTGAATTACGTGAACCCGGATGTTCGGCTTGTTTGGCTATGAATGACGATAAAATTCCCGCTGGTAAATACGCCGTAAGCACCTCTAATAGAAATTTTGAAGGGCGACAAGGACCTGGATCGAGAACTCTCCTCGCCAGTCCTACTGTCGCGGCTGCTGCAGCAGTTACAGGCAAAGTTACAGATCCAAGAGAATTAATGAATACATAGAACAAATGGCTTACGATAAGTTTACAGTACTCAATTCCACAGCAATTCCTCTCCCCATTGAAAATGTAGATACGGATCAAATTATTCCAGCTCGATTTCTTAAAGCCACCGAAAGAGTGGGATTTGGCGACAACCTCTTCAGAGATTGGCGTTACAATCAAGACGGCACCCCGAAGCCTGACTTTGTATTAAATCAAGGTAAATACTACGGGAAGATTTTAGTGAGTGGTAAAAATTTTGGCTCCGGATCTTCACGTGAACACGCTGCTTGGGCTGTGTATGACTATGGGTTTCGCTGCGTGATATCTAGTTTTTTTGCTGATATTTTCAGAAATAACTGTTTGAATATCGGCGTGCTACCTGTCCAAGTATCACCTGAATTTTTAGCCGAAATCTTTAATGCCATTAAAAGTAATCCTCAAACGGAATTGGAAGTAAATCTCGAAAATCAAACAGTAAGCCTTTTGAGTTCTGGAACTACGGAATCTTTTCATATCAATCCATATAAAAAAGAGAACCTGCAAAATGGGTACGATGATATTGATTACCTATTGAATCTAAAAGAAGACATCAAAGGGTTTGCGCAAAACACACCCCTATAAACCCTCCTAAAATGCGTACTGTTGAAATAATGGACACGACCCTCAGAGACGGAGAACAAACCTCCGGGGTTTCCTTTTCAACTTCAGAAAAACTAACCCTCGCCAAACTTTTACTAGAGGAACTAGGAGTAGATCGTATTGAAATTGCATCGGCTCGAGTGTCCAAAGGGGAGCTTCATGCCGTTCAGGAAATTACAGAATGGGCCCAGAATAATCAATTGCTTCACCGAGTAGAAGTACTTACCTTTCTGGATGAGGGCAAATCCTTGGAGTGGATGCAAACGGCAGGCGCTGAGGTTCAAAATCTATTGACCAAAGGATCACTCAATCATCTTACGCACCAACTCAAACAAAAGCCTTCAGATCATTTTAAGAAAATTGAAGAATCGGTGTATGCGGCACAAAGTCAGTATGTAAATTCCTATTTATATTTAGAAGATTGGAGCAATGGCATGCGCAATTCTAAAGATTATGTATTCGACTATCTCGATTGCGTGCAATCACTCCCAATAAAACGCGTTTTGCTCCCTGACACACTGGGCGTACTCAATTTTGACGAGGCCTATGATTTTGTGCAAACCATCGTGCAACGTTATCCAAAATTACATTTCGACTTTCACGTTCACAACGACTATGATTTGGGAGTCGCTAATGCCACCAGGCGGTTAAAGCAGGAATTCACGGACTTCACTTAACATTGAATGGGATGGGGGAACGCGCTGGAAATGTTCCCTTGGCAAGTATGGTTGCTGTAATCAATGACTTTATCCCAGATGCTACAGTCAATATTGATGAAAAAGCACTTTACAGGGTCAGTAAATTAGTTGAGACTTTCACCGGCTTTCGTATTCCAGCCAACAAACCTATCGTGGGTGAAAATGTATTCACCCAAACAGCAGGAGTTCATGCCGATGGAGATCGTAAAAAAAACTTATATTATAACGACTTATTACCGGAGCGCTTCGGTCGCAAACGAAGCTATGCTCTAGGAAAAACCTCAGGCAAAGCTAATATAGAAAAAAACTTACAAGAACTCGGATTGCAGCTTAATGACGCTGACATCAAGAAAGTAACACAGCGAATCATTGAATTAGGTGATAAAAAAGAACGAGTCACAGGAGACGACCTACCGTACATTATCTCCGATGTCCTTGGCTCGGAGGACTATGAAAAAAAGGTGCAAATCAATTCCTACGTATTGACACACGCCAAGGGAATGAATCCTTCGACAACAGTTTCATTAAACATTAAAGGAAAAGACTTTGAAGCCATCGCTTCTGGTGATGGACAATACGATGCTTTTATCAATGCGATTCGCTTGATCTTTAATAAGCAAGCCAAAGATATTCCCGATCTGACAGACTATGCTGTACGAATTCCTCCCGGCAGTGACTCAGACGCCTTATGCGAAACTACTATTACTTGGAAAACTAAAGAAAAAGAATTCAAAACCCGTGGATTGGACTCAGATCAGACCGTATCGGCAATTAAAGCGACTGAAAAAATGTTAAATATAATCGTTCAATAATTCTTTATGGATTTAAAAATAGCTCTCTTGGCCGGAGATGGAATAGGCCCTGAAGTGATTGATCAAGCGGTCAAAGTTTGCGATGCCGTTGCAGAAAAATACGAGCATTCTATTACCTGGATGCCCGCGTTCACCGGGGCAGTTGCCATAGATCAAGTAGGAGTTCCCTACCCTGACGAAACACACGAAGTTTGCTTGGCTGCAGATGCAGTACTTTTTGGAGCCATTGGAGATCCACGGTTCGACAACGATCCTACGGCTAAAGTACGTCCAGAACAAGGGTTGCTTTTGATGCGACAAAAACTGGGCCTATTTGCCAATGTTCGACCAACCTTCACTTTTCCTTCGTTAATTGACAAATCACCCTTGAAGAGAGAACGAATAGAAGGAACAGATTTGGTGTTTTTACGTGAACTTACAGGGGGGATCTATTTTGGAGAACGCGGCCGAAAAGATGGAGGCAATACAGCCTTCGATACCTGCACCTATACCCGTTCGGAAATCGAACGCTTGGCTCGTAAGGGTTTCGAAATGGCTCGTAGCCGGTCAGGGAAACTCTGCTGTGTAGACAAAGCCAATGTTTTAGAAAGTTCTCGATTATGGCGAGAAACCGTGCAAGATTTAGAAAAAGAATACACCGATGTCTTGGTATCCTATGAGTTTGTAGATGCAGTTGCCATGCGATTGGTACAGTGGCCTAATAGCTATGACGTATTGATTACCGAAAATTTATTTGGTGATATTCTCACCGATGAGGCCTCAGTCATTTCAGGATCTATGGGCCTAATGCCCTCAGCGTCTTTGGGTGAAAAGACGTCATTATTTGAACCCATTCACGGTTCATTTCCCCAAGCCGCTAAAAAAGATATCGCCAATCCAATAGCCACGGTTCTCTCTGCAGCTATGATGTTCGAAACCGCTTTTGACTTGAATGAGGAAGGGACTGACATCAGGAAGGTCGTGAATGAATCTTTGGCAGAGGGAGTCGTTACGGAAGATCTAACGAATGGAGGTGAAAAAGCATTTAAGACCAGTGAAGTAGGCGACTATTTAGCAGCTAAAATCCTGATTGTTTATCTGATCCTAAAATATCAATAGAAATAGGATAAGGATTCTTTCCTAGTAATTGGAAAATCCTTTCTTCTATTTTTTGTAAGTTGAACAAAAATTAAAAAATTCAAATGGAAAAGCTAACGGCAAAGGCAATTGATACCTTGTATGAGCAGCAAAAGATTTTTTTTGCCTCTAATAAGACGCAAGCCATCCCCTTTCGAGTGAAGCAACTCAAAAAACTCAAGCAAGCCATTTTAGCCTACCAAAAAGAATTGGAAGAAGCCGTCTGGAAAGACCTCCACAAATCTAAAGAGGAATTTTTCATTACCGAAATTGGTGTCGTTCTCAACGAAATAGATCTTCATATCAAGCATGTAGCTCACTGAGTAAACCGCAACGTGTTGCCAGTCCTTACTATCTTTTTCCAGCTAAAACGTCGGTATACCACCAACCCTATGGGACTACCCTCATCATATCGCCTTGGAATTATCCTTTTCAATTGTTGATTAATCCTCTCGTTGGGGCCATTTCCTCTGGATGCACCGCCATCCTAAAACCAACACCTGATATTCCAAATGTAGCTGCCGTGATGCAAAAATGATTGATACTACTTTTGAAAAAAAATATATTGCCCTGATTCAAGGAGACATCCCAGTTAATGAAATGCTATTGAAAAAGGCTTTTGATCTAATCTTTTTTACGGGGAGCAGTCGAGTGGGGAAACTAATCATGAAAGCAGCAGCAGAACATCTAACTCCCGTAGTCTTGGAATTGGGAGGAAAAACCCCCTGTATCGTAGATCATGGGGTCAATCTAGATGCCACAGCAAGACGAATTCTTTGGGGTAAATTCACCAATGCTGGGCAAACCTGTGTCGCTCCTGACTATTTGATGGTCCATGAGAGTATCAAAGAAAAACTGCTTGAAAAGATGACCACCTATTTGGAAGAAATGTTTGGTGACGCCGTTGTAGAAAGTACTCATTATGGAAGAATCATCAATGAAAAAATGTTTGATCGCTTAGCACCTATGCTCCAGGAAGGCAAGGTACGAGTGGGAGGTCAATCGGATAGGAAGAGCCTGTTCATCGCACCCACCCTTTTGGAAGATGTCCCTGAAAAGGCAAAAGCGATGCAAGAAGAAATTTTTGGCCCCATACTACCTGTAATGAGTTTTACCAATACTGAAGAGGTATTTGAGCGTATTAATGCCAATGAAAAAACCCTTGGCTTTTTACTATTTTGGTAAAAAGAGTAAAGGAAGAAAAATGATTGAAAAAAAGCACTTCAGGCGGAGCTTGTATCAATGATGCACTCATCCATCTTGCCTGCAGCAACATACCCTTTGGAGGGGTCGGAAACAGTGGAATGGGAAGTTATCATGGTTACAAGAGTTTTTTAGCCTTTACCCACGAAAGAGGGGTCTTTGAAAATACGACTCGTATTGATCCTCCTGCGGTATGCCCTTTCAAATACTTTCCTATTCTGAAAAGATTACTTTAAAGCAAATAATCTGTAGATATAAAATTGGACTCATTGGAATTGAGAAGAGTTTCTAAAATCTCGTTGTTGTAGGGAGTGTCCTTCGACGCTACAAAAGTTCGAATAGAAAAAGACCGCAACGCATCATAAACACTTAAAGTGCTAACTGCTGAATTTTTTCGACCTGTGAATGGATACACATCAGGACCACGCTGACAAGCGCTATTCAAATTTACGCGACAAACCAGATTGGCTAGGGTGTCGATAAGGGTCCTATTTTACGTACATCGCGACCAAATAGACTCACCTGTTGCCCGTATTCCGAAGCGGCCATGGCATCTAGAGGTTCACTGATGTCTGAATAGGAAATAATCGGAATGACAGGGCCAAACTGTTCTTCGTGATATACACGCATTTCTTTATTCACGGGGTACAACACCGCTGGAAAAGAGTAATTGTGGGTGAGTTGTCCTCCTTTATCGTTGATGATTTTTGCACCTCCATCGACAGCGTCTTGGATGAGTTCTTGGATGTAAGCTGGTTTTCCTGGTTCTGGAAGTGGTGTTAGAAACACCCCGTCTTCCCATGGTAAACCGTACTTGAGAGCGTCAACGGCTTGGGCAAACTTTGTATTGAACTCCTCTACAATAGATTCATGAACAAACAGCATTTTCAAAGCGGTACAACGCTGTCCGTTGTAGGATAAGGTACCGGAAACACATTCTTTAACAGTGAGTTCCATGTCGGCGTCGGGTAGAATAATACCAGGATTCTTAGCTTCCAATCCCAAGACCAATCGCAAGCGATTTTTGTTGGGGTGTAAGTCTTGCAATGCCACTGCAGAAGAACTGTGGCCTATCAAGGCCAATACGTCAACTTTCCCAGTTTTCATAATGGGGAGGCTATTTTTCGTCCGCGTCCAAATAATATATTTACCACCCCAGGAGGGAAACTTTCATGGAAAGCTTTTAAGAGAGGTGTGATCAATAATACTCCGTGTTTGGCTGGTTTGAAAATAGTCGTATTTCCCATAATCAAAGCGGGTATCAATAGACAAAAAGTTTCATTTAGGGGATAATTGTAGGGTCCCAAACACAAAACAACTCCCAAGGGACCTCTGCGAATGTGCGCATGAACCCCCCTCTTTATCAAAACGAGCCGAACGTCGATCTAGGTTTTTATAGGCCTCTAAAGTATCGAATATGTAGTCTACCGTTCGGTCAAATTCTTTTTGAGCATCAGCCTTATTTTTCTCTATTTCCCACATCAATAATTCCACCACTTCCTCGCGATGCAATTTCATTTTCTCAACAAAGTTGGATAAGCATTTTAATCGATCAGCAACTCGCATGGTAGGCCATAACCCTTGTCCACGGTGAAAGGCTTTTTCAGCGGCGTTCAGGGCTTCCAAAGCGACCTCCGTTTCCATATCAGGAATGGATCCCAACAGGGTGGGACCAGGCTCTCCTTTTTCGTTTTCAGTATAAATAGTAGAATAAACTTCCGAGGTATTCCCTTTCCAAGTTTTCAATTCTCCATTGACAAGGTATTCGGTGCAATGTACCTGATTCTTAAATCCTACTGTCTGATCAATAGTTACAACTGTTGTGCTGCTCATTTATTTTTTGTTTCAAAATTACATAAAATAATTAAACGTAATTTAGGAATGTAGCATTATATCCATGAAAAAAACGCCCCTTTGATAAAGGCTATAGTATTTTGTTGAATTCCGTATCTTTTGTTCCTATAATTCGGCAGAAAAATGGTAAAAAAAATTGGCTTGGTGTTCGGCCCTTTGGTATTCTTTGCACTTCGATACACCCCTCTTTTTTCTCTTCCGAACGAAGCTTTACTAGTAGTGGCTTTGGCGACTTGGATGATTATTTGGTGGATTACCGAAGCTGTATCCATTTCCGTGACAGCACTATTGCCTTTAATTATCTACCCCTTATCAGGGCTAATGGGTGTTAATGAAGTCGGGGCTAATTATGGAAGTTCCATCGTATTTCTCTTTTTTGGGGGCTTTGTTTTAGCATTGGCCTTGGAAAAAGTGAATTTACATCGGAGAATTGCCCTCAGCATTATTCATAGAACAGGAACAACACCCAACCGCGTGATCTTGGGCTTTATGTTGGCTACTGGTTTTATAAGCATGTGGATATCCAATACAGCTAGTACGGTGGTAATGCTTCCCATTGCCTTATCGGTGATTCAATTATTGGTTCAAAGTGATTTTAAATTCACAGCGAACGAACAGCGTTTTTCCCTTTCAATTATGCTGGGTATTGCATTTTCTGCCAATGCTGGAGGAATCGCAACAGTAATTGGAACGCCTCCCAATTCGGTCTAATTGGATTACTGGAAAATGAATACAACATTCAAATTTCTTTTTTAAATGGATGTTGATCGGCTTGCCTTTTTCATTATGTCTTATCGGGCTTATCTATTTCTTATTTACCCAAGTTTTGTTTTCAAATACCGGAATTGTATTCAAAACGGATGAAGATGTAATTGCACAACAATTGGAGCAATTAGGTCCTCTTCGTGGAGATGAAAAACACGTTTTAGTGGTTTTCGCATTAATGGTCTTCTTTTGGGTGTTTCGAACTCTAATCAATAGCTATATCCCCACACTGGGACTCACCGATACCATTATCAGTGTGGGAGGTGCCATTGCGCTTTTTTCCATACCAAGTGATTTTCGAAACGATCGTTTTTATTTTGGAATGGAAAGACACTCAGCGGTTGGCATGGGGAATATTAATTTTATTTGGTGGAGGCTTGGCCTTGGCTAAAGGAATGGCCCAAACTGGTATTGTATCTGCGATCACCGATGTAATTTATCAGGCCGATTTTAACGTCTTACTCACTGTTTCACTACTTATTGTATTGATGCTATTCATGACAGAATTGATGTCTAACGTGGCCCTTGTTGCAGTCCTGTCTCCTGTAATTGCAGGTATTGCAGTGGGATTAGACATCCCCATAATCTACATGCTTATTCCAGTGACCATGTCTAGCAGCTGCGCTTTCATGCTCCCCATGGCCACTCCCCCCAATGCCATAGTATTTGCTAGTGGATATATCAAGGTATCACAAATGGCGCGTGCAGGATTATTGATTAATTTGTTGGCGATAGTGCTTTTGATTTTACTATACCAGTTTGCACTCCCTTTGGTCTTTTGAGCTAGACTAGAAACTGATATAAATCGGGTTGGTCATTTAAATATTCCCCATAGAAACCTTCAGCTTTCATTCGAGCCACTAGGGGACAAAATCTTCAGCCGATTTAATTTGAATACCCACCACAGCCGGGGCATTCACACGACTGTTTTTTTTAGAATATTCAAAAAACGTAATGTCGTCGGTAGGTCCTAAAATTTTATTGACAAAATCCTTGAGAACTCCCGAACGTTGGGGAAAGCGGACAATGAAATAATGTTTAAGTTTTTGATGCAACAAGGCGCGTTCTTTGATTTCGGGAGTACGGGTGATGTCGTTGTTTCCCCACAGATAAGAACTCCTACCTGTTTCCCTTTAAGCTTAGCTTGGTACTGTTCTATTGCGGATAAAGCCAGGGCCCCAGCAGGCTCGGCTACAATTCCTTCTTTATTGTACAAATCCAAGATCTCCTGACAGATCCGACCTTCCTCAACAATCAAGCAATCGTCTAAGTGAGTCTTGCAGATTTGAAAACTTAATGCACCTACTTTTTGACCGCAGCGCCATCGACAAATTTATCGATGCTGCGTAAAGCGGTTATTTTTTCGTTTTGTAGCGATTGATACATGGAAGGGGCCCCTGCGGAATTTCCACACCAATAATTTTAGTATGTGGTGAGAGCGCTCTAAAATGGTTATCATACCAGACACTAACCCTCCACCTCCAACAGGAACAAAAATGTAGTCTAAGGGTTTTTTAGCTTGATTGATGATTTCGAGTGCCATAGTTGCTTGCCCCTCTATCACATCCAAGTCATCAAAGGGATGGATAAACGGCGACTGGTTTTTCTCCTGAAACTGACGAGCGGCTTTTTGAGAATCATCGTAGGTGTCACCTTCTAGTCGAATACAAACAAAATCACCCCCAAACATCCGAACCTGTTCAATTTTCTGGCGCGGTGTAGGTAACGGCATAAAGACGGTTCCTTTGATTTGTAAGTCACGGCAAGAAAAAGCAAAGCCTTGCGCGTGATTACCTGCACTTGCACATACCAGTCCTTGTTTGCGCTCGGCAGGAGTTAGCGTTAAAATTTTATTATAAGCCCCACGTATTTTAAAGGATCGGACTTGTTGCAAATCCTCGCGTTTGAGATACACATCGGCCTCCATCTTCTGTGACCAGCGTTTCAACCATTGAAAAGGAGTCTCCAGTACAACGGATTGCAGTCTCTTTTGGGCTTCTTGAGCTCCCTCAATACTTGGTAGTTGCATTCCTTACACAATTTTTTTCATAGCTGTCATGGAAGCGCGAAGCTCATACCCAATCAATTCAACAGGGTGGTAACGAATAATGTCATTGATTTGGATCAATTGTTGGTTATCAACTCCGTTGTCCTGATTGGCCCGTAGGAACTGCCAATTACATCTTTATCAATTGATTTCATAAAGTCATCCAATAAAGGTTTTGCGGCATGATCGAATAAATAACAGCCGTATTCAGCGGTATCTGAAATCACTCGATTCATTTCAAATAATTTTTTCTGGCAATGGTGTTGGCGATTAATGGGGTTTCGTGCAGCGACTCATAATAGGCTGATTCTTCTTTGATTCCAGAAGCGACCATCGTATCGAATGCCAATTCAACACCCGCGCGAACAAAAGCAATCATCAATACCCCATGATCAAAAAATTCTTGCTCCGAAATTTCCTGATCTGTATTTGCTGTTTTTTCAAAGGCTGTTTCGCCTGTGGCAGCGCGCCAAGTCAAAAGATTTACATCGTCGTTAGCCCAATCTTCCATCATTGTCTGAGAAAAATGACCCGACATGATGTCATCCATATGTTTATGAAAAAGGGGGGCAAGTATCTTTTTCAATTGCTCTGAAAGTTCAAAAGCTTTCACTTTGGCAGGGTTGGACAAACGGTCCATCATATTGGTAATTCCACCGTGTTTAAGTGCCTCAGTTATGGTTTCCCAACCATATTGGATCAATTTAGAAGCATACCCAGCTTCTATTCCCTTTTCGATCATTTTATCAAAACAAAGGATGGAGCCGGTTTGCAAGACCCCCACATAAAATAGTCTGTTCTCCCATCAAATCCGATTTGACCTCAGCAACAAAAGAGGATTCTAAAACACCGGCTCGGTGGCCTCCTGTAGCTACTGCATAAGCTTTGGCTTGAGCCAAGCCCTGTCCTTGAGGGTCATTTTCAGGGTGTACTGCTATTAAAGTAGGCACTCCAAAGCCCCGCTTGTATTCTTCACGTACCTCAGAACCAGGACATTTTGGCGCTACCATAATCACTGTTAGATCTTCGCGAACTTGAGTGCCTTCCTCAACGATGTTAAATCCGTGCGAGTAGGGATAGAGTTGCTCCTTTCTTCATTAAAGGCATGACCGCTTTCACCACGGAAGTATGATTTTTGTCCGGGTTAGATTGATGACCATATCGGCAGAAGGAATCATCTCCTCATAGGTGCCTACTGCAAAGGAATTATCTACCGCATTTTTGATAGGACACTCTTTTATTGTCAATGGCTCCTTGACGAAGCGTATAGGAAATATCCAAGCCGGAATCCCGCATGTTCAACCCCTGGTTAAGTCCTTTGGCACCGCAACCCACTATGACAATTTTTTTGCCTTTGAGTTCGGCTACGCCTTCATTAAATTCATCGGTTTCCATAAAACGACATTGCCCGAGTTGATTTAATTTTTCGCTTAAAGTGAGTTGGTTAAAATAATTTGCCATGTTTATCTTGTTATTTATTCTTTTTTAAAAGTATTTAATATTTCAGAAATCCCCATTTTAGATTTGGTTACAGAGATACGTCCTGAACGGACAAACTGAAGCAGTCCGTAGGGAGCTAAATCGTTGTATAGTTTTTCGGTCTCGTGACGAAAACCAGTTTTTTCAATAACAAAAAATTCGGGAGATACCGTGACAATATTGGCATGACTCTCCTTGATCACATTTTGAATGTGTCGTTCTTCAAACAAAGCGCTGGATTTGACTTTATAGAGGGCTGATTCTTGAAAAATAGTTTCTTCATCTGTATGATAAAAGGCTTTGATTACATCTACTTGCTTTTCTATTTGCCCTACAATTTTTTTGATTTTTGTTTGTGTCATTTGAACCACGATCACAAAACGGAAGACATTTATAATTTCCGATGGAGATGTCGAAAAACTTTCAATATTAATGTGACGTTTGAGAAAAATTGCCGAAATACGATTGAGCAAGCCAATGTTATTTTCAGAATAGATTGATATGGAATACAGTTGTTTCTCATCCATCTTATTGAAGCCTTATGTCTGAAACCGAGGCGCCTGATGGAATCATCGGAAACACATTATCTTCTTTTTCAACACACACTTCCAGAAAATAGGGCTTTTCTGAGGCGAGCATTGCTTGAACAGCTCCATCTAAATCTTCCCGTTTGGAAACCGATTGTGCATCGATATGGTATGCTTTGGCAATACCAACAAAATCGGGATTGATCATTTCTGTAGAAGCATAGCGCTTATCAAAAAAGAGCTGCTGCCACTGTCGAACCATCCCCAAGAAATCGTTATTTAAAACGACGATCTTTACTGGAATTTGACCTTGAAAAATAGTTCCCAATTCTTGGATGGTCATTTGATAGCCCCCATCGCCGATCACAGCAACGACTTCCCGTTCCGGAGCACCCATTTTGGCGCCTATGGCTGCTGGCAGGGCAAATCCCATTGTCCCCAGTCCACCCGAGGTAACATTGCTTTTAGATTTGACAAATTTGGCATAGCGACAGGTTACCATTTGATGCTGTCCCACATCGGAAACAATCACGGCGTCGCCTCCTGTATGGCGGTTGATGGCTTCTATTGCCTCTCCCATAGTTAAACCTGTTTTGGTTGGATTCAAATCCTGATGGATTACTTTTTGGTATTCAGTTTTTTGATGTCCCTCAAAAACTGACAACCATTCCGGGTGGCTATTAGCTTTCACCAATGGAAGCAACTGAGCAAGGCTCTCTTTACAATCCCCAAGAACGGCAATATCTGCCGTTACGTTTTTATTCACTTCAGCTGGATCAATTTCAAAATGAATGATTTTAGCTTGTTTAGCATACGTATCTAAACTCCCGGTCACCCGATCGTCAAATCGCATTCCAATCGCGAGTAATAAATCGCATTCATTGGTTAACAAATTAGGACCATAGTTTCCATGCATTCCCACCATCCCAACATTCAAAGGATGAGCAGTAGGTAGTCCCGATAGTCCGAGTATAGTCCAAGCGGCTGGAATCCCTGTTTTCTCAACCAAGGCTTTAAATTCTTCCTCGGCATTACCAAGCAGTACGCCTTGTCCCCAAACGATCATGGGTTTCTTAGCCGCATTTATCAATTCCGCAGCTGCTATTAACGACTCTTTTGTGAGCGTTGGCTCGGGAACATAGCTTCGAATACCTGTGCAGATCTCATAGGAAAAATCGAAAAAATCGAACTGAGCATTCTTGGTAATGTCAATCAACACCGGTCCGGGACGACCCGAACGAGCAATGTAGAATGCCTTTGCCATAATTTCTGGAATTTCTTCGGCATGTGTAACTTGGTAATTCCATTTGGTTACCGGGGTGGATATACCAATGATATCCGTTTCTTGAAAGCATCGGAACCCAATAGATGAGCCGCTACCTGACCAGTGATACAAACCATTGGAGTGGAATCAATTTGCGCATCGGCAATACCTGTCACCAAGTTGGTGGCACCCGGGCCAGAGGTAGCCATAGCAACTCCTACACGGCCCGAGGTTCTGGCATAGCCCTGGGCCATATGAGTGGCCCCTTGTTCGTGTCGGGTTAAGACATGATTGAGTTGGTCTTGAAACTTGAATAATTCGTCATAAATGGGCATAATCGCACCTCCAGGGTAGCCATACACCAAATCCACTCCTTCCTCAAGAAGGCAGCGAATTACTGCTTCAGCTCCCGAAATGTGTATTTTTTTGTTTGTTGTTGCCATAATCTATTGGTCTGTAACACACCCTTCAGAGGCGGTTGCAACGTTCTTAATATATTTGAACAATACCCCTTTACTAAACTTATAAGGGGGTTGTTTCCATTTTTTTCTTCGATTTTCCAATTCGGCTTCGGATAGAGCCACGTCTATCGTATTGGCTTCGGCATCGATTGTGATTTCGTCTCCAGTTTCTATAAGACCAATCGGGCCTCCTTCTTGGGCTTCAGGAACAATGTGCCCCACCACAAAACCATGGGTCCCTCCAGAAAAACGGCCATCCGTAATCAAGGCGACAGACTTTCCGAGTCCCACTCCCATAATAGCAGCTGTCGGTTTGAGCATCTCTGGCATACCCGGACCTCCTTTGGGACCTTCGTAGCGAATCACTACCACTTCTCCTGATTGTACTTCCCCTTTTTTGATGCCTGCATTAGCTTCAAACTCTCCGTTGAATACTCGAGCTGGACCCTTAAACAACAAGCCCTCTTTACCAGTTATTTTTGCCACTGAACCGCCAGGTGCTAGATTTCCTTTCAGAATTCGAATGTGACCCGTAGGCTTGATGGGAGCCTCCAACGAGCGAATGATGGTTTGTCCTTCTTGTAAAGAGGAAAGGTCTGCCAAGTTTTCTTCAAGAGTCTTTCCTGTGACTGTCATACAATCACCATGAAGTAATCCGTTCTCCAACATGAATTTCAGTACGGCTGGAATTCCACCTACGGCATGTAGGTCTTTCATCAAAAATTTACCGCTGGGTTTCAAATCTGCCAAAAGGGAGTTGAATCACTAATCGCTTGGAAGTCATCGATTGTCAATTCAATTTCTGCTGCTTTAGCAATGGCCAAGAAGTGAAGGACAGCGTTTGTTGAGCCTCCAAGTATGGCAATCAAACGCAGAGCGTTTTCCAATGCTTTCCGGGTGACAATATCTCGGGGTTTCAAATCATTCTTCAGAAGTTCCAAAAGAGCTTCACCCACTTCATGGCACTCATCATTTTTTTCTTTACTAATCGCAGGGTTGGATGAATTATACGGAAGAGCCATACCAAGTGCTTCAATGGCAGAAGCCATGGTGTTGGCAGTATACATTCCTCCGCAAGCACCCGCACCAGGGCAAGCCTTTTTGATCACACTTTTAAATTCTTTCTCGTCTATTGTTCCTGCCACTTTCTCTCCCCAAGCTTCAAAAGCCGAGACCACATCCAATTCTTTCCCATTGTGGCATCCAGAGTCTATCGTTCCACCGTATACCAATATGCCAGGGCGGTTCAGTCGCAACATCGCCATTAAGGCACCAGGCATATTTTTGTCGCAGCCCACTACGGTAATCACTCCGTCGTAGGACATGGCTTGCACCACGGTTTCCACAGAGTCGGCGATTACATCCCTGGAGGGCAAGGAAAACCGCATGCCGGGTGTCCCCATAGAAATCCCATCACTAACACCAATCGTATTGAAAATCAAGCCAACCATTTTATCAGCAGGCATTCCTTTTTTAATTTGCTCCGACAATCCATTGAGGTGCATGTTGCAGGGGTTACCCTCATAGCCAGTACTGGCAATCCCAACGAGCGGCTTATGAAAATCATCTTCTGTCAAACCAATAGCATGCAGCATTGCTTGTGCAGCGGGTTGTGTTGGATCTTGTGTGACCTGGTGGCTGAATTTTGTGAGATTATTCATATACTATTACGAATTTAAAGGCACTTGTGGGCTTGCAGCACACACATCCTAAAGTTGTATTACATTCAATGGAGTAATTATCAACATAACTAATTGAAAAAGAATAGATTGATAGATATATTTTCACACAGTCAATCTGCGGTAAAAAAATTCCCCTGCTCCTGTTTTAATTAAAGAACAAAATTAGACACATTTTCCCAGAGTTGGCGATATTTGTTTAAAAATTGGAAATGAAAAAGCGAAGTGTTACCGATGCCATTCGCCACCGAAGATCGGTTCGTATTCAAAGCGATCGACCCATTGAAGCCCCTCTGGTAAAAGCCTGTATTCAGAATGCCACATTAGCCCCGAATAGTAGTAACATGCAATTGTGGGAATTCTATCACATCACGAGTACGACAGCTAAAAAAGAAATACGCGCAGCCTGCTTCAATCAATCGGCAGCCAAAACAGCCCAACAATTGGTGATCCCTGTCGTGCGAATGGACCTGTGGGAAAGCCGATTGAAAGCTCTAAAACAAAATTTGATCAACCAATTTGAATCGGCCGAAGAAAGAAACTCTGAAAAAGAAGCCAAAGCCCTCGCTTATTTGGAAAAAGACCTGCCCAAAATGTACAAAAAAAAATCATGGTGGGCGACTCGAAAAGAACAAAAAGAAGTCGTAAAAAAAGGGAAATCGAAAGCCGTTTATAGAGAAATAGGTTCTGAAAATTTGCGAATAATTGGGCATAAAAGCGTAGCCTTGGCGGCACAAAATTTTATGATCAGTATGGCCGAAATAGGTTATGACACCTGTCCGATGGAAGGTTTTGATTCCGAACAGATAAAACAACATTTGGCCCTTCCACCTGAGGCAGAAATTTCTATGGTTATTGGTTGTGGAATCCGCGCCGAAAATGGAATTTATGGCCCGCAATTTCGACTGCCCCTGGAAAAAATCTATTTCGAAAAATAAGCGTCACTCCACAAAATGCAATTTAAAGGGAGTCCCAGTTGTCTGCTGGGCAAGAAAATTCATTTCCTGTTGATCTAAAGACAGAACCCTAAGGTAGCCCCCAGTCACTTGGCCGTCAGCCATGGCCACGGTCAATCCTCCTGCGGTATTCAATTGAATCGTGCCCGGAGGAATCACCCCACTCAACGGCTGAAAGTCTAACGCGCTTACAGAGCCTTCCAAACGATAACCCATTCGGTTGTTGCTCCCTATTACAAATTGCATTTTTTTCAATTCACCTTGTTGTTTTAGGGGACATTTATCCCAATCGATCCCTGGCCGTACCCGGAGAAACTTACGTTCTTCTAATGAATCAGCCTCCTCTTGATTCTTAGCAAGCAAGGGATCGGGGAAGGACAGACTGAAACAAATGACAATTGATCACCTTTTTCCAAGCGTCCATTAGGGGTAATAGGTGCAAATTGAGACGCACTGCCAAGATAGTTTCGGCATTGCAAGCCACCCAAAAAGGACAGGTAAGCTCGAGCTCCTTTTTCTATTTTTCCGATTCGAAGTATATCGCCCAAGTCACACAGAAAAGGAAAGCCCATCCGTTGCTCCTTGTCATTGTGAAATAAAGAAAGAGGTGCACCGCTCGCCGCCACCCATACAGGATCATTGAAGAGAAGTGTAGGGCCCGATAGGGTAATTTCCAAACTCGCCAAACCAGGGACATTTCCTACGATCCGATTCGCACGATTAAAACTGGCCATGTCCATAGGACCAGACAAGGGAACTCCCTTGGAACGCCAACCCTGTCTGCCACAATCCTGTATGCTGGTATAAAAACCAGACTCAATGACTTTACAATACGATTTTTTCATCTTGGAAATTCGGTATGTACCTTGGCTTGGCATTTAGTTTTTTATAGGTGCGAGCATCCACTTCTTTCCATTGAATAGTATCGCCTGGCTCCAAAAGAAAATTGGGATTACGATTACGATCAAAGATAGAAACAGGGCTTAGCCCGATGATCTGCCAGCCCCCAGGACAGTTCTGTGGGTAGATACCTACATAGCGTTCTCCAACAGCCACTGCTCCCTCGGGAACTTCAAGTGCGGGTTTTTCCTTCCGTGGTAAGTGAAGCGAGGATGGCAAGCCTTGTAAATAAGCGAAGCCTGGTTGAAAGCCATAGAATTGAACCTTAAGAATTTGACTTAGAAAAGATTCTAGATAAGCTGTAATCGCTTCTGTGTTTCCTTTAAAATAATACTCTAAGTCATAACATGTTTCCGCACTTCTGTAGAATGGAAATTCCCATTTTTTATAAGGAAAAAAAGAACGCTGGATAGTGGTTGCCCAGCTTTTTTCTAAAGTGGTATTCAAATCATCCTTGGTGATATCTTCATTAAGTAAAATCAAAATGCCGCGAGGCTCTGTGATGGCTTCATTCAAAATTTTATCAAGACTTTTTTCCAATTCAAGAATCCAGGCTTGCAATTGCAGTATCTGCTCTAGCCTATCCACTGGAGTTTTCAAATAGACAAAATATTGTTTGGCTTCTAAAAAATGTAGTTTATATCTCATCTGGGTGTTATTTCTGCAAGGGCTTTGGCATGTCGAATAGCCTGAGGTGTTTCACTATGTAAACAGACTGTTTGACAATTTAGAATTAAAGTTTGACCCGTCTCGGTTTCAACCTCTCCTTTACAAAGGCTTTGGTATTGCATCAATATCTCATCTGTACTAGTCAGAACTGAATTAGGCAGAGAACGAGAAAGCAATGCTCCCGTATCAGTATAGCGCCGATCTACAAACCCTTCCTCCCAAACCGAAAATCCTGCTTGTTTGAGCTGAGCAACCCAGGCACTCCTCGCTAGCGCATAAACTATTCCTGAAAAGGAAAGGCTTTGCAAGACTTCAATTATTTGTTCACCAAGTACAATACTTTTTGCCAGGTCATTGTATAGAGCACCATGGGGTTTTAGGTGATGCCATTCAGCACCGACTGTTTCCAAGCAATTTTGAAATAAATGGAGTTGACTAAACAAAGCTTTTTGCAAGTTTGATTTAGAAATAGAAAGCGATTTTCGTCCAAAAGATTCCCGATCGGGATAGGACGGATGTGCCCCAATATGAACCCCTTTTTCTAAGGCCCATTGCATCACTTTAATTAATAGTTCACGAGAACCAGCATGACCTCCACAGGCTATGTTACAAGAGTCTACCCAGTGTAATAATTCCCGATCCCAAGAACCGCCTTCCCCCAAATCGATATTTCTATCCATAAAACTTACAATACAATATGATTTTATTATGGTAAATATTCAAAAATTAGGGCCAACAAGATTTTTATAATTGACTTATAGTGTTTATTGCCAGTCCTAGAAAAAGAATAAAAATAAAATTCAATGTAATTCTCGTTGATATAGTACTCTTTATCGTTCTTACTAAATACATCAAAAATAAAACCATAAAGGGTAGTAATAATGCATTCGCAATTTGTGCCCATTGAATAAGTTGAGTGGGTGGAAATTCGAGGAAAAGGGAAGCTAAACCAAAAACGAGCACACCAAGAGCCACACATTTGGTTTTCTTGGAGCTGGAGGGCCAATCTAAGGTCTCCTCAACCACAAGACTCACTGCCAAGGGTGCTGTGAGTGCCGAACTGAATCCTGCGGCAAACAGTCCAAACCCAATCAAGTACTGAGCGGCTTCACCGTAAAGCGGCACTAAGGCTAGTCCCAAATCCGCTGCTGTGCGCAACTCAATATTTCCAACCGCTGAGGCGGCTATCACGATACTCAACGAAATACAGCCTCCAAGAATAATCGCCATCAATGTGTCTTTTTTAAGGTCAGCTAAGCTACTGAAAGTTGGTTTCTTTTTTACCAAAGCAGCATGTAGAAAAAGATTGTATGGAACAATTGTGGTGCCAACTAGGGCCAATATCGTCCAAAAAGAATCTTCAGGAATCTTTGGGTAAAATAGGCCGAAAAGCAACGCTTCCATAGACGGACGTACCCAGACGGCGGTGATCACAAATGAGAGACTCATCAGCAGCACCACTGCAAACAATAGATTTTTAATCCATCGGGGGTTTCCAAACCACAATACAACCCCCAACCCAAGTCCCATCCCTCCTATTGAGAAGGTTTTATAAAGTTTGGTAGTCAAGAATTCAACTGGAAAAAAGGGAGTCAAACCCAGCAAAGCTCCCGATACATTTCCAGATTCATAGGCAGTATTACCTATAAAAATAGCAAATAAGATCCATCCCAACAAAGCATTTCGAAGCGCCACTTTGTTGGTATGACTATATACCAGTTCTATTAAGCCCAGCCCAGTTTCCCAACTCAAGCGAGCCACCAAGGTTTGCAAAAACGCAGTTAGGACCAAGGATAACAACAGTGCCCAAAGCAAGCTGAGTCCAAAACCTACTCCTACTAAGCTACAAGCCGTTAATGTTCCTGGACCGATAAAAGCCGCTGTTATCAGGATTCCTGGACCAATACCAAAGTTTGCCATAAAAGTATTTCTTTACTCCTTCAAAGTAGCTAAAATATGTCAACAAACGGCACCTATCAAAACATCGATATTGCCAATGGCATGGGCTTCTAACTCAAAACGGAGGCAGCGCGAAGTTGGAACAGCATAACTAAGTATTGATTGACTTAAATAAAGTTTCCCAAAAAAGTAAAAAACCTAAATGCTAAGCCGCAATCCCCCGTAAAGAGAACGTCCGGGAGCCGATTCATAAAAACGATCCCCAAAGGCATTCAGTCGGATGTTGTCTGAATAGAGGGCATTTGTAAAGTTTTGTACTCCAAAAAATAACTGGGCTTTCGGCCAAATTGGTAAAGGTAAGGTAGCATCTAGATTCAAAAGGCTCACCGCAGCTTCCATTGCACTATTAGCATCGTTAGCATAAATTTTTCCTCTATGATAAGCAGATAAACGAACACTTGTTCCTTGAGACAAACTATAAATTAGTTGCCCTTGAAGCAGGTGTTGAGGCAAGCCGGGCAATCGTTTGTCAGAATAGTCGGCATTGGAGGTTTGATATTTGCTGTATTTAAAGTCGGAATAGGTGTAGTTGAACTGAAATTGCCAGCTGTTTGCCCAGCGAACTTGGTAGTGACTTTCTATCCCACGTCGAAAAGAACGCCCTGCATTACGGTAGAAGTTTCGCCCTGGAAAAGCGGCTTCCTCATAGGGAACCAATTCATTCCGACTATTTACATAGTAGAAACTCAACGAAAATTGCTGTTGGGTTTGGCGCCATTCATACCCCAACTCATAGGTCTGGGCTTTCTGCGGTTTAAGGTAACTGTTAAAGCCTCCTTGACCTGTAGGGTTGGCGGAAAGCTCACTCAGTACGGGCGTTTCGTAACTACTTGCAGTATTGATAAATAAGCGGTGCTTCGAATGGAAAGAATAGTTAATCCCGAAGCTGTAATTCCAGGCTGGTAACAGCAGGGCATCTGAGTCTGCCCCGTCAGAGAGGAATCGGTCATCTACTGCCAGGCGATTGCTGTCGTAGCGGAGGCCTCCCAAAAGGGTCCATGCTTTCCATTGCAGGTCATTGAGCAGCGAAACCCCTCCATGTGAAAATTGTTCTTTTTGGTCTAAGGTCGCCTCACCCACAGCACCACTCAAATTCACAAAGCGACGGCGCAGGTCGTTTTGTTGTGCACCTTCTATTCCTAGTCGAAGTCTGTTTTTTGTTGTATTACCTTCTGAAGTATGCTGGATGCTTCCTCCAAAACCAGCATAGTTTCTCGTCAAATCTATGACACCACCATTGCCGAAAGGCAACCGTCCAAAAAATCCCGATGGGAATAGAACCCGTAACTAGTAAAGCGCCATTGGTTATGTGTGGCTTGCCAAGAAGCCCCTAATTTCAATTGGTCTACGCTTTCTCCGGCTTGGAAGTCCACATTGCGCTGTCGGGCTTGTCGGCGATTCATTTGCACAGCTTCCTCTGTGATTCCCCCGGGGTCTTTGGCTTCGGGACTGTGGGCGTAATTAACCAAAAAAGTAAGCTGATTCTCTGGCTTGAGTTGGTGCTTCACTTTGAGGTTGAAACCCAAGTTTTCAAATTGGCTATAGTCGCGGTAGCCTTCCTGTTTCATCTGCCCCAAATAACCCATCACTAGCGTTTTCGTGGCTTGGTAGGATCCTTGTAGTTGGATGTTCTGAAAACCAAAACTCCCAAAAGACAATGAGGGTTTGAGACGATTGGATTCCAAACGATCCAAGGTCGTGATTGCAATAACGCCCCCAGAAGCATTGCCATATAGGCTAGCAGCACCTCCACGTATCAATTCAATTTTATCGATTAGCCCTAGATTGAGATTGTCCACTTGGCCTTGTCCGTCGGGTGTGGTTTCGGGAATACCGTCAACCACCAGTTTGATACCTCGAATTCCAAAAGCAGAGCGAGCGCCAAAACCCCGGATGGCTACGCGCAAATCTTGAGCAAAGTTATTGGCATTCAAACTAAAAACTCCTGGAAATTCTTGAAGGTATTCTGCCAAGCTTAACTGTTGTCTTTGCCCTTGGGTGGAACTGAAGTTGCTTTGTGAAACAGAAAAAGGCAATCGCTGTGCTTTTTTTTGAATGCGAAAAGCGGAGACTGTGATGCTGTCGAGCGCAATAGTCGTAGAACTACTGGTCTGTCCCATCATCCCTAGAGGTACTAGGGCGATCCATATTATTCTTGAAATGCGTCCCATCCTTGCTGAAGCCATCGTTTAAAGGTTTGTATATCGGTATATTGAATGGGACTATTTAAAAGTTTTTCTTTTGCAGTTAGAAGTACATAAAAGGGTTGGGATGCCGATTGGAAGTTGACCGCTTGAAAGGCAGCCCATTTTTTTCCTACCGTATCGATGGAACGGACTCCGCCATTGGGGTTGGGCATGTCAAAGGATTCTTCTTCCGTCAAGGAGTGCGGTCGTCTACATAGAGGGAAATCACAATATAATTTTCATTCAACAGGGAAAAAACTGTTGGGTTCGACCATACTGTTTCTTCCATTTTTCGGCAATTGATGCAAGCCCAGCCTGTAAAGTCAAGCAGCATAGGTTTATTGGCAGCTAAAGCCGCACGACGACCTTCTTCAAAATCTTTGTAACATTCCAAGCCCAGAGGACAATCTGAGGCTTGAGATTGAAGGGAGTAAAATTCTGGAGGTGGAAACCCGCTGAGCCCTTTGAGTTTGTTCTCTTGAGAAATCAGTCCATTGCCCAAATAAATCGTAACGGACAGTGCTAAAAAGGCAGCAAATATACGTCCACGACTCCGGTCCCTTTTGCTTTCTCCAGGAAAACGAAACACACCAAATAAATAGAGTGTCAGCCCTAGGGCAAGGAGGGTCCAAATTCCCACAAAGACCTCTCGTTTCAATACTCCCCAATGCGCCACTAAATCGGCATTGGATAAAAACTTTAAGGCTAAGGCCAATTCTAAAAATCCGAGTACCACTTTAACCGTAATTAACCACCCTCCAGACTGGGGAATGGCCTGCAACCATTTGGGAAAGAGCGCAAAGAAAGCAAAGGGAAAAGCCAAGGCCGTTCCAAAACCTAGCATTCCATAAGTCAGTTGCAGGGCACCGCTAGAGGTGCTGAGTGAGCCAGCAAGCAAGGATCCCAGTATAGGTCCCGTACACGAAAAAGATACAAGAGCCAAGGTGAGTGCCATAAAAAAAATACCCCCCGCATCCGACCATTGTGAAGCGGAATCAGAGCTATTGACCCAGCGGCTGGGTAGGGTGAGTTCGAAATAGCCAAAAAAGGAAAAAGCAAAAGCCACAAAAACAACAAAAAACAACAAGTTTAAAGTGATATTGGTTGCAATCGTATTCAGAAATTCAGGATTGAGGTTATCAATCAAATGAAAAGGCACACTCAAAAATCCATAAATCAATACGATAAAGAAGCCATATAACAGGGCCTGTAAACTTCCGTTTTGAGACGGTCCTTTTGATTGATAAAATAAGAAACCGTAAGGGGAATCATCGGGAAAACGCAGGGTGTTAATAAAGCGAGAAGCCCTCCTAAGAGTCCAAGACTATAAATACGCCAAAAGCCCGAATCGGAAACGGTAATCTCATCTTCCAAGAGTGCAGTATTTTGAAGATTTAATTGCAAGGAATTTATACGTTCATTATTAAAATCACTAAAACTGGCTGCCTCTACAATAATCTCTCCTGACCGTGCGAGTTGAAAAGTCTCAGTTCGAAAAATGCAGAGCTTGTCATCGCAGGCTTGATAATAAATTTCGCCTCGAATTCGATCGATCATATTCGAAGCAAATTGAAACGTTTGAGTGAAGATGGCTTCCTTTTCAAAATAGGTGAGATCCATTTCAAAAACAGGGTCAAAGGCGGTCTTGCTTTCAGATTCTTCTACAGAGCCCAACAGACGAATTTCTTCCGTGGTTTTGGTATAGATAAATTCGGTTGGAATTGCTCCTTCTGGATTGGAGAATTGGGAATATAAATGCCAGTTTTCATCCAGTGTTGCTCGATGCTGTATTTGATAAGTGATGCTGTCGATTGCCCTTAGCTCATGTGACCATTTTACAGGGGTTTGAGCCGCCACCACACTTGCCCAAAAAAGAAGAAATGAGGCAAAAATCTTTTTCATTTAGTAAAGGTAAGTAAAACTCCTTCAGAACTTTTTGGAGCACACACAAATTTTCGGTTGCAGCGTTTGCCCACTACCCATATTACTTCTTGTTCTTTGCAAAGCAACCATTGGTTCTCTTTTTGCTGCTGAGAATATTTTTCATCCTTGAAGTATTTACTAATGGATTTTTTTCCCGTCATACCCGTGGGATAGAAAAAATCGCCTTGTTGTCGGCGGCGCAGCTGAAGGGGAAAATGAATTTGACGGCTATCCAAATATGCTTGGTGGGGTTCCAAAATAGTGTGTGGAACAATCGTCTGTTCAATACTTAAGGGAAGTGATTCTAGATCGGCCCAATTGCGAAGGGAATAACTGATCCATTCTTTGGATTCAGTGCGTTCCAATTGCAGGTGTTGGCGTTCACGCTGCAGCTTATGAGTTTCAGAAAATAGTGCTTTCCCGGAGATTGCTCCCAATAATTTTTCTACTTCCTTAGCATGGAAGCCAAAAGGAGAAAAAGTTCATGAGATAAAAATGCTAGGTGGGAGTGCTTCTGTAGAGGGGTCACCTCTACCCGAATTCCTTTAGTGGTTTCTTTCCAATACTGTTTTTTCCATTGTGTAATCCCATCGGTAACAAAAGCCTGTTGTTGCTTATTCCAATTGAGTGTCTTCTGAAATTGAGATGCCCATTGCGGATATTCTTTCACCAAAGCTGGAGTTATATGATGTCGTACTCGATTTCGTTGATAGGTATCCGTTTCATTTGAGCTATCTTCACACCAATTTAAATTTTGAGTATGGGCATAGTTTATGATTTGTCTCTTGGTAAATGGCAATAAAGGGCGTTGCACTTTTCCCTGTTGGTGGGGAATCCCTAACAGACCCTTAGGCCCTGTAGCACGCAAGCTATTCATTAAAAAAGTCTCCAATTGATCATTGAGATGGTGGGCTGTAAGTATGGCATCAAACTGATGTTCATTGGCCAATTGGTCGAACCACTGGTAGCGCAACTCCCGCGCTGCCATCTGTATGGAAAGGCCTTTATCATCGGCATATTTTTGAGTTTCAAAATAATGGTTATAAAACGGGAGCTGGTGTTGCTGAGCCCAATCTTTGAGAAAAAGAATTTCTCGATCGGCTTCTTTCCGCAATTGAAAATGACAATAGGCAATAGAAAAAGGAATCTCAAGGCGCTTCAATAAATCCGATAATACCATACTGTCTATCCCTGAACTATTGGCTATCAGTACATTCTGGCCAAATAAATCAGGGAATTTATTACGGATATGTAATTCAAATTCCTTTTTCACATATCAAAATTACGGAATTATCAATGCTTTTGAAACCATGGTGAAAGAATGATAAAAATTTAGTGGTATTTGGAAAAGAAGCAACAATGCCTTTATATTTGCACTGTGCAAATACAAGTTTTACATACAAACTATACTTTTCCGATTCGTCGTCCGCGTCGTCGCCCCTTGGGGTAATCTCTATATCATGGGAATCTAGGTGCGTCCGGTTCTTTACTCATCCTTCTCTATTTTTTTATCATTCAATCCCTCCCAATGGAGATTTTAATTGCACGTTCAAAACATATAAAATACGCCAAAGCCATCAGCCAAGAAATTGATGCTTCGGCGAAAGTTCGCGGAACCGGAATCGCTCGAAGGTCCCCAGAATACATTGCTTCCAAAATGGAAAAACAGCAGGCTATTATTGCCCTTTCCGAAGGGCAAATTGCTGGTTTTTGCTATATTGAAGTTTGGGGACAAGGCCAGTATTTGGCTCATTCAGGTCTTATTGTTTTTCCAAAATATAGAGGAAATGGCTTGGCTAAAATCATTAAGAAAAAAACATTAGAGTATTCACAAAAGTGCTATCCTGAAGCCAAAATATTCGGTATTACTACGGGGAAAGCTGTCATGAAAATCAACTCGGACTTGGGTTATAAACCCGTTCACTTTTCGGAACTTACTGACGATTTGGATTTTTGGAAGGGATGTCAAAGTTGTAAAAACTACGATGTATTGATAAGACCCGAACGAAACATGTGCCTGTGCACAGGTATTCTCTATGAAGGACCCAAAAAAGGAACGTCTAAAAAATCAAATTGGAAAAAGCTTTTTACCACTAAAAAACGATCATGAAAAAACTTGTATTGGCCTATAGTGGCGGTCTCGATACTTCTTACTGCCTGAGAAGTCTTTCCCAAAAAGACTTTGATGTTCATGCTGTAAGTGTAAATACGGGAGGCTTTAGCCCAGAAGAAGTCATAGAAATGAAAGCCAAAGCACTCGCTTTGGGTGCTTCCCATTATGAGAATATTGATGCTTTGGATAGTTACTATCTGCGTATTGTGCAGTTTCTCTTGTATGGAAATATTCTTCGTAACGGTACCTACCCCCTATCCGTATCCGCAGAACGAATTGTTCAGGGCTTAGATATTATAGCCTATGCACAAAAAATTGGAGCAGACGCGATTGCACATGGAAGTACAGGTGCAGGCAATGACCAAGTGCGTTTTGATATGATCTTTCAAATCCTGGCCCCAAATATTGAAATCATCACCCCCATTCGCGATCAGCAGTTATCCCGACAAGAAGAAATTGACTATCTGAAAAAAGAAGGTTTTGAAATGTCTTGGGAGAAAGCAAAATACTCCATCAACCAAGGTCTTTGGGGAACCAGTGTGGGCGGAGCTGAAACGCTTACCTCACACCAAAACTTACCTGAAGAGGCGTATCCATCCCCATTGGTGCGAAACGATTCTCTAAAAATAGAAATCACTTTTGAAAGAGGACAGGCCGTTGCTTTAGACGGTAAGGAAGACTCCCATGTTGCTGTCATCCAACAGCTGCAAGCCCTTGCTGCTCCATTTGCTATCGGCCGCGATGTTCATGTGGGCGACACCATTGTGGGCATCAAAGGGCGGGTAGGCTTTGAGGCAGCCGCCCCAATTATATTAATCAAAGCCCATCAATTGCTGGAAAAACACACCTTAAGTAAATGGCAACTTTTTCAAAAAGAACAGCTGGGTCAATTCTATCGTATGCAACTCCACGAAGGACATTATTTGGATCCTGTGATGCGGGATATAGAAGCCTTTCTTTTATCCAGTCAGCAAACCGTTAGTGGTCGTGTTGCTTTACAGCTTCACCCCTACCGATTTGAGTTGGAAGGCATTCGTTCCGATAACGATCTGATGCAAGCCAAGTTTGGCAAATATGGAGAAATGAATACGGCATGGAACGCCGAGGAGGCCAAAGGTTTTATCAAAGTGCTGGCCACCGCATCTAAAGTGTATCACTCTGTAAATAAAAAACTATGAAAAAGGTTGGCATCATAGGAGGGTCTGGAATCACTGGAGGTGAATTGATTCGCTTGGTTTTGAATCATCCTGGTTTATCTCTGGACTTTGTCTACTCTACCACCCGCCCGGGAACACGCTTAGATGAAACACATTCAGATTTGTTGGGACAAACAACGCTTTGTTTTTCCGATAAGGTAAATCCAGAAGTAGAAGCGGTTTTCCTGTGCTTAGGGCACGGCCATTCCAAGCCATTTTTGGAGGCACACCATTTTAGTGATACCACTGTGATTATTGACTTGAGTAATGAATTCCGCCTCCAAAAGGAAGCGAACTTCCAGAGTGAGTCATTTGTTTATGGTTTGCCAGAGTATCAAAGAGAACGAATTCAACAAGCCCGTTGCATTGCTAATCCAGGGTGTTTTGCCACGGCCATACAGCTAGCCTTGCTCCCTTTGGCTCATCATCAATCGATAAACAATTCGGTTCATATCAACGCAGTGACTGGCAGTACGGGAGCCGGTGTGGGACTGAGTCCTACCACACACTTCAGTTGGCGGAATCAGAATGTGAGTTGGTATAAACCCTTTACGCACCAGCATTTGGATGAAATTGAAGAGACTTTATTTTCTAATCAAGAGGCTCGAGAAATTCTCTTCCTCCCCCAACGAGGAAACTTTACCCGAGGGATTTTTGCCACTGCTTATACTCGTTATGAGGGCAGTCTTCAGGAGGTACAAGACTTATTTGAAAACTATTACGAAAACCATCCTTTTACACAGGTTTCCCAAAAAGAGGTACATCTAAAACAAGTTATCAATACCAATCAATGCCATATTCATTTGCACCAACACCAAGACTACTTACTCATTACTTCTGTGCTCGACAATCTTCTAAAAGGAGCTTCGGGCCAAGCCCTGCAAAACCTCAACTTGATTATGGGTTGGGAAGAAACTCTAGGGCTTCAACTAAAAGCAACCCACTATTAATTTTTCACTTATGAGAATCGCTATTATCGGAACTGGAAATTTAGGACTCAGTATTGCCAAAGGCATTGTATTGAATCAAACGCACACTTCTCTCTATTTAACCAAACGCAATCTCGCTGCCATTGAGAAATGGAAAGACTATGAAGCAGTGACACTAGCAACCGACAATAGAGAAGCGGTTCAAAATTCGGATATTCTCATTTTTGCAGTACAACCCGATCAATTGGAAGAAATTCTATCAGAGGTTAGGGATTTGTTTACTGAAAAGCATGTATTGATATCTACCATCACAGGATTTAAAATCAGCAGAATGGAGGGTATTATAGGGTCTGATTATCCGATTATCCGTTCCATGCCTAATACAGCTATTGCTGTTGGAAAGTCCATGACCTGCCTCTGTTCCAACACCAAGGGAGAAAAAAGAGTCGCTATTGCCGAAGCCATTTTCAATGCATTGGGAACCACCATTGCCATTGAAGAACAACATATGCAAGCGGCTACTGTAATTTGTGCCAGTGGAATTGCTTTTTGGATGCGATTGATTCGTGCTACTACCCAGGGAGGTGTTCAGCTTGGTTTTGATGCTGAAATTGCCATGAAAATGTCCATGCAAACTGCTCTGGGGGCAGCGAGTCTATTAATTGAAACAAACTCCCATCCCGAACAAGAAATCGATCGAGTGACCACGCCTAGAGGATGTACAATAACTGGTTTAAACGAAATGGAACACCCAAGGTTTAAGTAGTTCTCTGATTAGAGGGCTCAATGCATCCTTTGAAAAAATCAATGAAATTTCAAAATCATGAAGCTATTTGAGGTCTATCCGCTGTATGATGTCCAACCCACTCGTGCAAAGGATGTCTATGTGTATGATGCTAAGGGAACCGCTTACTTAGACCTCTATGGAGGGCATGCGGTGATTTCAATTGGGCATAGCCACCCACACTATGTTCAGAGTTTGCATGAACAACTGGACAACATCGCTTTCTATTCCAATGCCATTCAAAATCCTTGGCAACAAAAATTGGCTGACGCCATAGGCGAACATTCCTGTCTACACGATTACCAGCTTTTTATGTGTAGCTCTGGAGCAGAAGCCATTGAAAATGCGTTGAAGATGGCTTCATTCCATACTGGTAAAAAACGTGTTTTAGCGTTTAAAGGAGCTTTTCATGGACGGACCTCAGCCGCTGTAGCCGTAACCGATAATCAAAAAATTATCGCTCCTCTAAATGCACAGCAAGCCGTTTGTTTTGTCCCCTTTGAGGATCATCAAGCGGTAGAAAAAGAGCTTCAAAAAGGAGACGTGTGTGCTGTGATTTTTGAACCCATTCAAGGCGTTGGTGGATTGGATACTCCTTCCAAGGAATTTATTATCCAATTGGAACGTTTGTGTCAACACTATAATACCTGTCTAATTGCCGATGAGGTTCAGTCTGGCTTTTCTCGATCAGGTACTTTTTTTGCTTTTCAAAATACGTCCATCAAACCCCATATCATTACTATGGCCAAAGGCATGGGTAACGGATTCCCCGTGGGAGGTATTCTAATTCACCCTGACCTTAAAGCACAATATGGACTTTTAGGAACTACTTTCGGAGGAAATCACCTTGCTTGTCGTGCAGCGCTAGCCGTACTGGAAGTCCTGAAACGAGACAAACTTCAAGAACACGCAGGTCAAATGGAACAATATTTTAGAGAAAAAGCTGCTCAAATTCCAGGGGTAAAAATAAAGGGACGTGGCTTAATGCTTGGATTGGAGTTCGACTTTGAAGTAGGTGCATTACGAAAACGACTCATTCACGAAAAACATATTTTTACCGGTGGTAGTAGTAATAAAAAAGTATTGCGTATCCTGCCACCCTTAACAGTACAAACGGAACATTTTGATGCCTTTTTTTCCGCTTTACACGATGTATTATGACTCATTTATACACACTAGACGATTGGCCCAATCTTCACCAAACTCTAGCTCAAGCCGCTTTATTTAAAAAAGATCCTTTAAAAGCTGCTCAACTGGGTCGAGGCAAAACCCTTGGTTTAGTTTTTTTAAATCCTAGCCTACGCACCCGGATGAGTACCGAAAAAGCAGCACAAAATTTGGGAATGAACGTCTTGGTTTTGAACATCAATCAAGACAGTTGGCAATTGGAATTCGATCACGGTACGGTGATGGAAGGGATTCGCTCAGAACACGTCAAAGAAGCCGCGGCAGTGATCTCGCAATACTGTGACATTGTTGCCATAAGAGCGTTTGCAAAATTACAAAATCGAGACAAAGATCAAGCCGAACAAGTGCTACAGAGCTTCATTCAATACGCACAAATACCGGTTGTGAACTTGGAAAGTGCGATGGCTCATCCCCTTCAGGCCTTAGCCGATGCCATGACACTCAACGAACACCCAACACCACATCGACCAAAGGTAGTACTCAGTTGGGCCCCGCATCCCAAAGCACTGCCCCAAGCTGTACCCAACTCCTTTATCCGAATGATGAAACAACAAGAAGCCGATTTGATTATCACGCATCCTGAGGGCTATGACTTAGACCCTAAACTCACTCAAGGTATCCCATGTATAACCGATCAAGTAGAAGCATTTCAAGAGGCAGATTTTATTTACGGTAAAAACTGGTCTTCTTATGAGTCCTATGGTCAAGTGCTTCGTACGGATTCCGACTGGATGATCACTGAAAAAAAAATGTCATGCACTCGAGAGGCAAAATTTATGCATTGTCTTCCCGTACGTCGAAACGTTGTGGTTACAGATGGTGTACTAGACAGTCCCAATAACTTGGTGATTGAACAAGCCAACAATCGAACGTATACCGCGCAAGCGGTTCTCCAAAAAATATTGCAGGATGGCTGATCTTCATTTAATAAAAGTCGGCGGTAATTTGTTGGAAGATTCTCAAATACGCAAAAAATTTTTAACCCATTTTGCTTTGCTCGAAGGCCCCAAAATCTTGGTACACGGGGGAGGTAAATCGGCCACCATTCTAGCTGAAAAAATGGGATTGGAAGTACAAATGATGGAGGGTCGGCGGATTACTGATCGTGCAATGCTAGAAATAGCTTGTATGACCTATGCCGGGTTGCTCAACAAAAGTTTTGTTTCGGAACTGCAAGCATTGGATTGCAATGCTATTGGACTTTCTGGTGCTGATGCTAACGCTATTCGAGCCGTCAAACGACCTGTGAAAGAAATAGATTACGGTTTTGTAGGTGATATAACAAAGATCAATACGGCACTTTTTGATCAATTTTGCCAGTCTCGAATTGTTCCTGTTTGCTGTGCCTTGACGCATGACGGGCAAGGTCAATTATTGAATACCAATGCTGATACCTTGGCAGCTGCGATTTCAAAATGTCTGTCCACAAAGTACGAAGTGTGTCTAACCTATTGCTTTGAAAAACCAGGTGTACTCCTTAACGAAGAGGACTCCAATTCCTTAGTTCCTACTCTGGATCGTACACATTTTGAAGCATTAAAAAAATCAAATCAGATAGTAGCCGGTATGATACCCAAGCTCACTAATTGTTTCGATGCTATTGAGGGGGGCGTGCAAGAGGTTCGTATTGGCCAAATGGAACTTCTTAATCAAACCATCCCACACACCAAAATTCAATTGTAAAATGAACGCTTTAAAAAAACATTCAATTCAATTGCTTCAACGACTGATTTCCACAGAATCATTTTCCGAAAATGAAGGTGGAACTGCTCATCATTTGAAGGATTGGTGTTACGTTAATAGCATCCAATACGAAGAAATAGGGCATACAGTATGGGCTACTAACAAGCACTATTCACCCGACAAACCCACCTTATTATTAAATTCTCATCACGACACCGTCCGACCAAACAAAGCGTATACACGCGATCCGTTCGAAGCCACTATTGAAGACGGAAAACTCTTTGGACTAGGAAGCAATGATGCTGGTGGTGCTCTGGTATCCTTACTCGCCACTTATACACACTTTTATACAGCCACCGATCAGTCTCACAATCTTTTATTTGTTGGTTCTGTGGAAGAAGAAACCGCAGGTTCTAAAAGCCTCCGTGGTATTCTCAAAGATTTACCACCTGTTGACCTTGCCTTGGTAGGCGAACCCACCCTGCTAGACATGGCTATCGCTGAGAAAGGTCTCCTGGTTTTTGATGGTACAATCAAAGGGACTCCCAGCCACGCAGCTCATCCAAATGCCGATAATCCGATTATGAAACTCCCGAAGTATTGTCCTGGTTTTCAAATTATACTTTTGATCGGGAATCCCATGTTCTTGGGCCAGTAAAAATGACGGTGACTCAGATTGCGGCGGGTTCACAACACAATGTTGTTCCGTCCCAAGTAAAGTTAGTGGTAGACGTGCGTGTTAACGATCAATATAACAATGCGGAGTTGGCTGATTTACTTCAAAAAGAAGCTCCTTGTGAACTTACTCCTCGATCATTGCATTTAGAGTCCTCAGCTATTTCAAAAACACATCCTTTGGTTCAAGCAGGAATAGCATTGGGACGAAAGACCTACGGCTCTCCAACTCTGTCGGATCAGGCCGCACTTAAATGTCCTTCTCTTAAGATGGGACCTGGTGATTCGCAACGCTCACACTCGGCTGATGAATTTATTTATGTGGCTGAAATTGAACAGGCCGTTGATCTGTATATCGCTTTACTCAACCAATTCCTTTACACATGAAACTTTGGCAAAAAAATCAAACTACACACGATAAAATAGACCATTTTACTGTTGGAAAAGACAGGGTCTACGATCTTCACTTGGCGGCATATGACTGCGAAGCTTCCATAGCGCATGCTCAAATGTTAGCTCAAGTTGGTCTATTGTCCCCCGAAGAAGGAGAGCAACTTACCCAAGTTTTAGTAGGGTTAAAAAACGAGGCTGAAAAAGGGAATTTTATTATCGAATCTGAATTCGAAGACATGCACTCCAAAATTGAATTCGTTTTAATCGAAAAACTAGGCGGCTTAGGCAAGAAAATTCATATGGCACGATCGCGAAACGACCAGGTATTGGTGGCACTTCATTTGTATTTTAAAAAGGAAATCGAAACCCTGAAAGCACTAACCAAGACCTTTTTTGATCTGTTAATGAATTTAGCCGACCAGCACAAGGCACATCTCATGCCAGGCTATACCCATTTTCAGGTAGCGATGCCTTCCTCTTTTGGTCTTTGGTTCTCTGCATATGCAGAGAGCTTGATCGATGATATGATCATGCTCAATGCCGCCTATCATGTGGTCGATCAAAACCCTTTGGGCAGTGCCGCAGGCTATGGAAGCTCTTTCCCAATCGATCGAAAAGCCACGACAAATTCATTGGGCTTTGGAGATTTAAAATACAATGTAATTGCCGCGCAAATGAGTCGAGGAAAAGCCGAAAAAACACTGGCAATTGGAATGTCGGCTGTAGCCGCTACCCTTTCTAAATTGGCTATGGATATTTGTCTCTACATGGGACAAGAACACCAATTTATTCATTTCCCCGACGAATTGACTACTGGCTCCAGCATCATGCCTCACAAAAAAAATCCCGATGTTTTTGAACTTATTCGTGGGAAATGCAATCTCATTCAAGGATTACCCAGCCAACTCAATTTATTGATGAGCAATCTTCCTTCTGGGTACCATCGGGAAATACAATTGGCTAAGGGACCCATCATGAAGGCTATAGAGGATATAAAAAGCTGTTTTGAGCTTTTCACTTTGAGCCTAAATGAAATCAAGATTCGAGAAAACCTATTGGAAGACGATAAATATCAATTTATTTTTAGTGTGGATACCCTTAACGAATTGGTGAAAGAAGGAATGCCCTTTCGCGATGCTTATAAAAAAATGGGCGAAGCAATTGCAACGGGAAATTATACTCCTAAAAAGGATATAAGCCACACGCATGTGGGTAGTCTCGGAGATTTAGCTTTGGATTCAATCCGAGCGAAGATGGAAGCCGTCCTCAAAAAATAAAAACCCCTGTGGGAATAAAGACTTTCACTTGGCAATCGTATTTGCTTTTCCAATTCCCTAAATATGCAAGGCTCGGTCTTCTGTGGCTGCCAATGCGGCTTCTTTCACTGCCTCGGCATAAGTGGGATGGGAATGACTCATTCTAGCAATGTCTTCTGCTGAAGCCCGAAACTCCATGGCGGTTACCGCTTCTGCAATCAAATCCGCCACACGGGGCCCAATCATATGAACACCCAATACCTCATCGGTCTCAGTATCAGCAAGAATCTTGACAAAACCGTCGGTATCCATACTCGCTCGTGCTCTTCCCAGAGCGCGCATGGGAAACTGTCCGCATTTATAGGCCACTTGAGCTGTTTTGAGTTCCTCTTCAGTTTTTCCAACAGAGGCTACTTCTGGCCAAGTATAAATTACGTTGGGAATGAGATTATAATCGATATGGGGCTGTTGCCCTACGAGTTGCTCTGCAACCAACATTCCTTCTTCTTCGGCTTTGTGTGCAAGCATAGCGCCCCGAACCACATCTCCTATTGCATAGATGTTGGGAACGACTGTTTGTAAATGATCGTTAACTTCGACTTGCCCACGTTCGTTGAGTTGTACACCCACAGTGTCCAATTGAAGCCCTTCAGTATAGGGCTTTCGCCCAATAGACACCAAACAGTAGTCGCCTTCAAATTTCACTTCGTTTCCTTTTTTGTCAGTAGCTGTTACTGTAACCGAATTTTTTTGACGATCAACGGCACTAACCCCGTGTGAAGTGAAAAACTTTACTCCTTGTTTTTTCATTACTTTTTGTAGTTCTCTTGATATGGCACTATCCATTACAGGCACGATACGATCTGCATACTCGATTACAGATACCGCAGCGCCCAATCGTCTATACACTTGACCCAACTCAAGGCCGATTACACCACCGCCAACGACAAGGAGATGTTTTGGAACCTCCTTCAGCTCGAGTGCTTCTGTGGAGGTAATCACTCGTTCTTTGTCTAGCGTAATAAACGGAAGAGTTCCCGGTTTGGATCCGGTAGCGATGATGGTATTTTTTGCTACTAGCGTCATTTTTTCTCACCATCCACTTCAATATGAGTCGCATCGATAAAACGTCCTACACCCTCGAAAACTTTGATTTTATTTTTTTCCATCAAAAAATTGATCCCTAGGGTAGTTTGCTCCACCACCTGACGCTTGCGTCCAATCATTTTCTCCAAATTGACTTTAATCTCGCCAGGGATTTCAATACCGTGAGTATCAAAGTGCTTGATGGCGTCCTCATAGTGGTGAGACGAATCCAAAAGCGATTTAGATGGGATGCATCCTACATTTAAGCAAGTGCCCCCAAGCGTACTGTATTTTTCAATGATGGCCGTTTTGAGACCCAACTGCGCACAGCGAATAGCAGCTACATAGCCTCCAGGACCGGAACCGATAACAACAACGTCGAATGAATTCATTATTTGATTTTTGTTTTACTTCAGTCAAAAATACAAATGTTTCTTGCTTCTATTGACCCTTTTGAACTATTTTGATAAGTTGAATGTATTCTAAGCCGTTACCCAGAACATTACTTAATTCCTTATTCATATTCTTTTTCGAATTCTCCTGATCCCAGGCTTTATTCCTACTCTTTGTTTTATTTATAAAAATTAAATAAAAAATTAAAAAAGAAATAATTGTTGTAACATTACGTCATTCATCTTTGCCACTATGAAGTCAGAATTTAGTCTAAGTTTATTTAAGGCTCTCATCCCACTTTTGATCCTCATCATTCTTCTAGCTGTCAATGTGAGTATTTTTGGAGATGATGCCCTAGGAGGTTCTAATCAATTTATTTTGTTGGTTGGAGGTGCCGTTGCAGCCATCGTAGGTTTTGTTCATAAGATCACTTATCAAGAGATGCTCGATAAAGTAGCCAGCAACCTAAAATCAGTCACAGGAGCTATTTTGATTTTATTATTTGTGGGGGCTTTAGCGGGTACCTGGCTTATCAGTGGTATAATCCCAGCGATGATTTATTACGGCTTGCAATTGCTGCACCCAACCATATTTCTTCCCTCCTGCATCTTGATCTGTGCGGTTATTTCGATTGCTACAGGAAGCAGTTGGACCACCTCGGCTACGGTGGGCATTGCATTGATCGGAATTGGAAAAGCATTGGGACTTCCTGCAGGAATGATTGCAGGAGCGGTAATTTCAGGGGCCTATTTTGGCGATAAACTATCTCCCTTGAGCGACACCACCAACTTGGCTCCAGCTATGGCTGGCGGAGATTTGTTCACTCATATTCGTTATATGACTTTAACCACCGTACCAAGTATAGTTATCACATTTTTGATTTTTGTCATTTTAGGGCTCTCCCAATCAGTCGATGGTGATTCCGATACCACAGCATTAGTTAGCGCCATAGAACAACAATTTAATATTCACTGGGGATTGTTCTTAATCCCCTTAATTGTAATTGTATTGATTATTAAAAAAGCGCCTCCTTTAGTAGCGTTATTTTTAGGTACTATACTGGGTGCAGCCACTGCCTTTTTCTTTCAAAAAGACTTGCTACTTGAACTTTCTGGAGCATCACAATTGGACAGAATCACTGCCTATCAAACTTTGATGGATGCCATAACTATTTCTACTCAAATTCCTACAAATGATCCCGTTCTCAGAGAACTATTTTCTTCGGGAGGAATGCAGGGAATGCTTGGCACAGTATGGCTAATCATTTGTGCAATGGTGTTTGGCGGAATAATGGATGCTATTGGGGCATTAAAAAAAATAAGTGTGGCCTTATTGAATTGGGCTCAGAATACATTCCAATTATTTGCGAGCACAGTAGCTTCTTGTTTAACTATCAATATTACCGCATCGGATCAATACTTATCTTTAGTGATTCCAGGTAAAATGTTTCAAAAAGCTTACCAGGATAGAGGCTTAGCTCCAGAAAACTTAAGTAGAACTCTGGAAGATTCGGGAACCGTCACATCCGTTTTAATTCCTTGGAATACCTGTGGGGCATACCAAACCGGTGTATTGGGCGTGGGTGTGGGTGAGTATTTCCTCTATGCTGTCTTCAATTGGCTCTCTCCATTCATGACGCTCACCTTTGCTGCGTTAAATATCAAAATCAGAAAATGGGTGAAATAATATTCTCCTAGAAGAAGCTTCATTCTGATTTCATACGGTTTCAAAATATTCGATCGTGTGGTCTAGACCTCAAAAACAAATGCGCCCTAGTGATTTTTTTTATGCTTTGACAGGCTTTGCTTACATTTGTTAGACAAGAGAGCTATGAGCAAACAAAAAGCCCAAAACCAACTACATACTTCTACCCCTATCCCTAAAAAAAAGACAACGGCAAATTCTTTTTGGCGGTTTTTTGATGGGTGTGGCGTTATTGCTTGCCCTTTCATTTACTTCCTTTTACTTCAATTGGCAGTCGGATCAAAGTACTTTAAATGAGTTTGCCGATCCTACCATAAGCTCGGAGAATATTTTCAATAAATTTGGTGCTCTTGTAAGTCATTTTTTCATTTATCAACTCTTCGGAATCAGTGCCTTTGTTCTTGTCTATCTTTTTTTATTGACTGGCTTGTCTCTTTTTTTCAATTACTCGAAAAAAAACCTACTCAATCGTTGGAGTTGGGGTATTTTGCATATGTTATGGTTATGTCTTTTTTTCGGATTCTTCTATGAGCGTGCTCCCCTACTGAGCGGCGTTGTTGGATTTGAAATTCACGACTATCTTTTCGCGTATATAGGCAATCTGGGCTTGGTATTGCTCTTGTTTTTATGGCATTGATTATTCTTGTCTTGAGATGGAAGCTAACTCCAGAGTCGCTAGCTGTAATTTTACGTTCAAATCGTCCTAGATTTGGATCTATATTCACCAAAGGAAAAACCGAAACCCGTTCCAAAGAAAATACAATTGAGAACGAGAATGACTCCGTTGCCTTTGATCTAGAAGAGCGGAGTCCGCAACTTGAGCCTCCTGAAGTGTCTATACCCAATTCGTCAAAAGAAGATGACAAGGAAGTAACCATGGAAGTTCAAGAAGCTCCTGAAGAAGAAACCCTCGACTCCAATTTGGCTCAAGAATTGGTTGAAAAGCACGGGTTCTTTGATCCCACTTTGGAATTGAGTCAGTATCGACTACCAGCATTGGATTTACTAAAGGATTATGGTGAAACTGGAATTACCATCAACCAAGAAGAGCTTGAAATCAATAAAAATAAGATTCTTGATACTTTAAGAAACTATAAAATTGGCATTGCTCAAATAAAAGCAACCATTGGGCCCACTGTTACCTTGTACGAAATTGTTCCCGATGCGGGAATACGAATTTCTAAAATCAAAAATTTAGAAGACGATATAGCGCTGTCATTAGCAGCATTGGGCATACGAATAATCGCTCCCATTCCAGGGAAGGGTACAATAGGTATAGAAGTTCCCAACCAAAATCCCAGTATTGTTTCCATGAGATCAGTGATTGCCTCTCCAAAATTTCAAAAAGCTGAAATGGAACTCCCCATTGCGCTGGGAAAAACCATCAGTAATGAGACCTTTGTAGTAGATCTAACCAAGATGCCTCACCTATTGATGGCAGGTGCCACTAGACAAGGAAAATCGGTTGGACTGAATGCCGTATTGACCTCTTTGCTCTACAAGCGTCATCCCGCCGAGGTAAAGTTTGTATTAGTAGATCCAAAGAAAGTGGAATTGACCATCTACAACAAAATTGAACGACACTACCTAGCCAAGTTACCCGATTCAGAGGAAGCTATCATCACAGATAATAGCAAGGTTATCAATACTCTGAATTCACTTTGTATTGAAATGGACAACCGCTATGAACTACTTAAAAACGCCTTATGTCGCAATTTGAAAGAATACAATAAAAAGTTTAGAGAGCGAAAGCTAAACCCCAATGATGGACATAATTATTTACCCTATATCGTTTTGGTGGTTGATGAATTCGCCGATCTTATCATGACTGCAGGCAAAGAAGTGGAAACACCAATTGCACGATTGGCTCAGTTGGCTCGTGCAGTCGGAATACACCTAATCATTGCCACACAGCGTCCATCGGTGAATGTAATTACTGGTATCATCAAAGCCAATTTTCCAGCTCGAATTGCTTTTCGAGTAACCTCAAAAATTGATTCTCGGACGATTCTGGACAGCGGAGGTGCGGATCAACTTATAGGTCGTGGTGACATGCTTTACACCCAAGGAAATGAATTGACACGGATTCAATGTGCCTTTGTTGATACGCCCGAAGTGGATCGTATTGCGCATTTTGTAGGAGCGCAAAAAGGGTATGCCAACGCACATCTCCTTCCAGAATACGTGAGTGAAGAAGGAGGGAGTAGCCTCGACATTGATGCATCAGAACGAGACGCATTGTTTCGGGAAGCAGCAGAAGTAATCGTAACCGCTCAACAAGGGTCCGCCTCCTTGCTTCAGAGAAAATTGAAATTGGGCTATAATCGAGCTGGACGCATTATAGACCAGATGGAAGCAGCTGGAATCGTGGGTCCTTTCGAAGGAAGCAAGGCTCGGCAAGTACTCATTTCGGATCTTGTGGCTCTAGATCAATACCTAAAAAATGAAAACTCCTAGTATGAAAAGATTGTTTATTGTTCTCTTATTATTGACGTTTTACCCTTTGGAAGCACAAACTTCTCTTAAAGCAAAAGCCCTCTTGGACATAGTGGCTAACGAAATGAATGAGGCAAAAAACTTACAATTTGGATTTACCTATACCCTTGAAAATAAGCAAGAAAAAATTCGCCAGGAAACCGAAGGAAATGTAACTGTTACACAAGATAAATATCGGCTCAATATGACCGATATTCAACAGCTTTTTGATGGTGCACAGTTGTATACGATTGTTCCCGATAATGAAGAAATCACAATTTCTAGTCCCGATGAGGCAGCAGAAGTAGGTAACAATCCTAGTGAGTTGCTATTTTTCTACACCAATGGATATGACTATCATTGGGACATACTTCAAAACGTGAGGGGGAAAAAGATTCAGTATGTAAAATTGATTCCCACCGATGACAATCCAGATATCCAATACCTCTTACTCGGAATTGATGTGGCCAATTCCTCTATCTACCGCTTAATTGAAATTGGAAAAAATACCACTCGAACCACCCTAACTTTGAACAATATTGTTCGAGATATTTCTTTGCCTGAAAACTTCTTTACCTTTGATTCCAGTCAGTATCCAGACTACTTTATAAACGAGGCTTTTTGAAAATTATTGATCGCTATATATTGAGTAGTTACCTCCGACGCTTGCTGGGGGTTTTTGCGATTTGTATGATTATATTCATTATTCAAACATTTTGGTTATTTGTCGACGATTTAGCTGGAAAAGGGCTGGACATTATCATCATCTTGCGCTTCTTACTATACTACTCTCCCAAATTGGTACCGTTGGTTCTTCCCTTATCTGTTTTATTGGCTTCACTAATGACCTACGGAGATTTGGCTGAAAACTATGAGTTTGCTGCGATGAAATCAACAGGTATTTCTCTGCAACGAGCCATGAGAAGCCTCATTCTTTTTCATGTTGTTCTAGGAATTGGTTCTTTCTATTTTTCCAATTATGTCATCCCCTTTGGAGAATTGAAATCATATAATCTTAGGAAGAACCTTGCTAAGCTGAAACCAGCCCTCGCCATTCGAGAAGGAATATTTAATGATTTGGGAAGCATCTCAATCAAGGTAGAGGATAAATACGGAAAGGACAACCGATTCTTAACAGATGTGGTCATTCATGAGAAAAGTCCTGATCAGAAGAATAATATTGTCATCAAAGCAGAAAACGGAGAATTGATCAGTGAAACTTCCGATGCTATGCTTCAACTGGTGCTATATAATGGCAATCGATATGAAATCATTCAACCACAAAAAGCTGTGGATAGACGGCGCCATCCCCATGCCAAAGTCGCTTTTGAACAGTATAATATGAATATTGATCTATCTGAATTCAACAATGTTGATTTAGAAGAAGAAAACTACAAGAGCACTTTTAGAATGCAAAAAGTGGATCAGCTGAATAAAAATATCGATTCTCTGGAAGGTGTTTTTAGTAAACAAAAAGAGGTTTTTGCTGAAAATTTCAAAAAATCCTCTCCCGTTACTGCATTAGCAAAAAATAATGGCATCATAGAAAAATTGGACAGTGTCCTACAAGCCAATGTTCTAAATTTTGCCCAGGTTTCTCGCAACTATCAATGGATAGAAATAACGCAGGGGGCGCTATCCAAAACACGAAGAAAGCTTTCAACTTTGGAAAATAAGAAAAAATCATTTTTTGTCATGCAGAAATTCATCAATCTTCACAAGATCACTAGAAATGATAAGTATACCTTGATGTTCGCCTCAATCATTCTATTTTTAATTGGTGCCTCCCTTGGGAGCCATTATACGCAAAGGAGGGTTTGGTCTGCCATTGGTCTTGGCAGTGATTATTTTTCTCACTTATCATTATATTGGTATGTTTGGCAAAAACGCAGCTGAAGACAATAGTATTTCACCCGATCTTGCATCCTGGATATCTACCCTTATATTTGGCCCTTTAGCCTACTTTTTAACCCGCAGGGCTTCAACGGACAAAGGCTTTATCAACCTGGATGGAATTTTAGTCCCTATTAATCAATTCTTGGCCCGTTATTTAGGAAATTCAAACAATAACTAATGTCTAAATCTACAGTATTCCATTCCATCCCAGAAGCCATTGCCGCGGTACAAAAAGGTGAAGTAATCATTGTTGTTGATGATGAAAATCGTGAAAATGAAGGTGATTTTATTGCAGCTGCTGAACAGGTAACTCCAGAAATGATCAACTTTATGGCTACCCATGGACGCGGACTTATCTGTACACCACTCACGGAAAAACGCTGTGAAGAACTACAACTCAGTCGGATGGTCAACACCAATACTGATCCAATGGAAACTGCCTTCACCGTATCCGTGGATTTAAAAGGCAATGGAGTGACTACTGGGATCTCAGCCAGTGACCGTTGTCAAACAGTCAAAGCATTGGTAGATCCAAATATTCAAGCCCATCAACTCTCAAAACCTGGACATGTCTTTCCCCTGATTGCCAAAGAGGGAGGTGTATTGCGACGAACAGGGCACACGGAGGCTGCCATAGACTTTGCTCGTTTAGCTGGTTTTAACCCAGCGGGAGTCATTGTTGAAATTATGAATGAAAATGGAAGTATGGCCCGATTGCCAGAACTTATAGAGGTAGCCAAAAAATTTAATCTTAAACTAGTTTCTATTGAAGATCTGGTTTCTTATAGAATGCAACACGACAGTTTGATTTTGAAAAAAATGGATCATGAAATTCAAACTCGTTTTGGAAAATTCCGGCTACGTGCCTACCAACAAACTACTAACCAACAAATTCATATTGCCTTGACAACGGGGGAATGGTCTGTGGGAGAGCCTATCCTTACCCGTATTAATTCCACGCGCATCAGCGATGATATCTTGGGCTTGCTCACCATGGGAATCGATCAAAGGCTGGAAGACATTTTCCGAGTCATTAACAAGGAAGGAAAAGGGGCCGTCTTGTTCATTCAGCACCATCAAGCTTCGGAAAATTTACTCTTGCGATTGGAACAATTGACCCACATACAGAAAAAAGGAGTGTTGGATAAAACCCCACCCCTTCCTATGGACGAGCGCGATTTTGGAATCGGTGCTCAAATTCTCCACGATCTCAATATTAATAAGCTGAAAGTTATGACGAATTCCAGCCAAAAGCCAAGGATTGGATTGACTGGTTATGGATTGGAAATCAGTAGCTATGTAAATTATTAACTGAAGAACCATAACTTCACCGACATGGCACTCACCATAATGAGAAGGGATATTTTTACTACTTTTTCTCCTTTCTTGACCGACCACCGACTGGTGAACCAAGCTCCAAACGAAGTTCCTAAAGCCATCCAAAGTCCCGTCATCCATTCAACCATACCGTTCCATGCAAAAGTTCCCAAGGCAAAAAAACTATAAATGCATACCACGGTCACCTTGGTGGCATTGGTGGAAATAAGGTCTAAATGGTTGATTTGTGTCAAAAATAACATGATCACAAAGCCAATACCTGCATTAATAAATCCACCATAGATTCCAATGATAAAAAATCCTATCAAAGCCCCAAAGAAATACTTGCCCTGCAGTCGCTGCTGAAAAGTACCTATTTTTTGTTTGGGACTCACAACAATTAAAGCACCCACCACCAGCATGATAATGGCTAATATTCTATTGAACAAAACCCCTTCAATATCAATTGCTATTCGGGCACCTAATAAGGCTCCTAAGGAAGCCGATACGCCTAAGTATAGCGTGAATTGATTGGGCACAAAACCTTTGCTTCGATAGCCCATACTACCAAATAAGGATTGGATCACAATAGCAATGCGATTGGTGCCGTTGGCAATAGCGGGCGGCAAACCTAGAAAAATAAGTATTGGAAGAGTAATTAAGGACCCTCCCCCGGCTAAGGTGTTGATAATTCCCGCTAGGAAGCCCACCCCAATTAACAAGCCAATTTCTGTTAAATTTTGCACTAGACAAAGATAGGCAGTTCCCAAACTCTTGGGTAATCTGGCCTTAAAAGATTGGTTTTTTAATCCAGAAAAAGGAATGTATATTTGCATTCGCTAAGGAGAAATGGCAGAGTGGTCGAATGCGGCAGTCTTGAAAACTGTTGAGGGTCATCCCTCTTTCTCCGCTTAATCCCTCCAGGGGGTTCGAATCCCTCTTTCTCGCACTACTATTCCCTTACCATTTTAAATCAATAGGTGATTGTAAGGGATTTTTTGTTTTAATATTGCATGGAATTTATACGGTAAATTAATTTAAAACCAAAAAACTTCTCTGGCACCCCAATTATAATTTAAGGGGCATGGGTTTTAGAAAACGGGTTTTATAGTAGATCTTATGGTGTAGGGTGAGTTATTGAAGAGGATGATAGTGATTTTAAATATACTATTGAGATAATATCATTTCTGCCGCTTTTTCGGCAATCATATAAACGGGAGCATTGGTATTTCCAGATGTAATTGTTGGCATTATTGATGCATCCACTACCATTAGATTTTCTAATCCATGAACTTTTAACTGTTCGTCGACAACAGCGGCAGGGTCATTCCCCATTTTACAGGTGCCTACAGGATGGTATACTGTTTCTAGAGTTTCTTTTATATGAGCTATCATGGCACTCTTTTCTTTTCGATTATAGGGTAAGCCAGGCCCCTTTATATGTTTTTGAAGCGGAGCTTGTTCTATTACTTTAGATGCTATTTCGCCTCCCTTTATTAAACGCTCTAAATCTTCTTGTTCTGAAAGAAAATTGGGTTGAATAATTGGTGCATCTTTCATGTTTGATGAAGCTAGAGTTACTGCCCCTCTACTTTTTGGATGTAATAGAGTGGGTAAAATTGTAAAACCATCGATGGTAGGATAGGAATTTAAGTCATAAGCATCATAACCATATTGATCTCCTGTCCACATTGGGGTAAAATGAAACTGAAAATTAGGGCTACCACCTTTTCTATATATATCAAAAAAAGCCAAACCCTCAAGGGGACCATTACAGAAAACACCTTTTCTATGTATAAAATAGTTCCATGCAGCTTTAAGTTGTTGTAAAACAGGGATATAATGATTGATTCCTAATTGTTCTTTTGCTTCACTACCAATGGGGAAGAAAATATGATCCTGTAAGTTTTTTTCCTACTCCATGCAGAGAATGAATGCATTTGATGTGGTGTTTATCTAATTCTTTTTGTTCTCCTATTCCTGAAACCATTAAAAGTTGAGGAGAATGAAAAGCTCCAGCCGAAACGATGATTTCTTTTCCTGCTTTTATAGTATTTTTTACTCCCCTTTGCGAAGTTTACACTTACTGCTTTTTTCCCTACAAAATTAATTTTAGTTACCTGAGCATTAGTGACTACAGTCAAATTATTTCGCGATAAAACTGGTTTAAGAAAAGCCACAGCTGCACTTGAGCGTTTACCATCTTTTATTGTACTTTGTATTACACCTGCTCCTTCTTGTTTTGCACCGTTGTAATCTTTGTTTTCTTCAATGCCAACAGCAGCACATGAAGCAATAAAATCGTCTATAAAAGGGGTTTTAAATAAAGTTGGAAGCGTAACGTTTATTTCTCCGAAAGTTCCGTGATAACCTGCATCCATCTGGTCCGCTTGGGCATGTTGCTCTGACTTTTTAAAGTATGGGAGAATACTGTCAAAATCCCATCCTTCATTCCCTAATTCTGCCCATTGGTCGAAATCAGCCCGATTTCCACGAACATAAGCCATGGCATTGGTTGAGCTACTTCCTCCAAGGGTTTTTCCTCGTGGTAGGTAAATTTTACGATTATTTACATGGACCTGCTCTTCAGTAAAAAAACCCCAATCTCGCTTACTTTTATGTATTTTGGTATAGGCACCAGGAATGTGAATGTTTAAATCATTATCTGGTCCACCAGCCTCAAGGACTAATACACTATTTTTTGAATCCGCTGAAAGTCGATTGGCCAAAACACAACCCGCAGATCCTGCTCCGATAATTATGTAATCGTACTCCATAGTAATTTTGTAATTTTGTTTTTTGTTTTTCAAACTTTTGTCAAATTCTCTTTAATGTAATGTTTATTTATGATTTTTTCTCATACCAAAGTAATCTCTTCACTATCTTAAGTTCATTGGCTCAAAACCGATCTTCGATAATGGTAAAATGAAATTATTGTCTCAGAAATAAATGAAATAATACTTTTAATATCTTAATTGTTTAAATCTATCAAAGCAACTACTAATGAAAGCAATTGTTTGTGAAAAATTGGGTCCTCCTTCAATGCTCCAATATAAAGAGTGCCCGAAGCCCAATCCGAGTAAAAATGAGGTAATAGTTAAGGTTAATGTGTGTAGTCTAAATTTTCCAGATACGCTAATTATACAGGGTAAATATCAATTCAAACCTCCTATTCCTTTTACTCCAGGAAGTGATATTGCAGGAGAAATTGATGCTTTAGGAGATGGAGTAAAACATTTAAAAGTAGGAGATCAAGTTTTTGGTTTGATTCCTTATGGAGGATTGGCTCAGTATGTCGCAGTTCCAAGTAATAGTGTATATCCGAAGCCTCCAAATATGTCAGACGAAGTTGCCGCTTCATTTTTAATGGCGTTTGGAACTTCATACCATGCTTTAAAAGACAGGGCTGAACTAAAGAAAGATGAAATATTGGTTGTTTTGGGTGCTTCTGGAGGAGTTGGTTCAGCTGCTATCGTGTTAGGAAAATTAATGGGCGCAAGAGTTATTGCGTGCGCCTCGTCAAAAGAAAAGCTTACTTTTTGTCGAAAACAAGGTGCGGACGAAGTTATAAATTATACAAAAGAAGATCTAAAAAAAAGAATCAAAGAACTCACGGGTGGCAAGGGTGCTAATGTAATTTTTGATCCAGTAGGAGGTCATTTTTCCGAATCAGCTGTACGTGCTATGGGTTGGGAAGGACGTTATTTGGTTATCGGATTCGCTGCTGGAAATATTCCTAAAATAGCTCTTAACATTCCACTTCTAAAATCCTGTGCAATTGTAGGTGTTTTTTGGGGTTCTTGGGCAACAAAGTTCCCTAATGAAAATTTTGCCAATACCATGCAGCTAATGCAATGGTATACTAAAGGAGAAATTATGCCCCATATTCACAAAATCTACTCGCTAGACGAAAGTGCGAAAGCCCTGGAAGAGATGATGGCACGAAAAGTAAAAGGGAAACTTGTTGTTACTTGTTCCTAATTTTTAGAACAAATATTTATAAAGTTATATAATATTAACTCTTATTTTTTGAGTACATTTTAACCATTTAGACTATTATATTAGAATAATACTTAATTACATTTTTATATATATAATTGGCAATAAATGGAGTATCAAATCCTTTTATTGTAAGTTCTATAGAGTTTTATAAAGCCTAGTTGATTTAAATTATGATTATATTTAGAGGAGTTTAATTTGATAAAAAATCAAGAGTGATCATAAGGCTTTCATTGGGTTTTTCTTCCATTGGAATGTGACCAGTTTCATTCATAATCACAACTTTACTATTTTCGATTTTTTCTTTAAAACGCTGAGCATTTTTAACTGGTATCCAATTATCATTAGCACCCCACAAAATTAATGTAGGATTAACAATAAGATCAAGACGCTCACTATAATCTTCTTGTTCTATTTTGGCCCGATCAATAAACGCGGTCCGATTACCTTCTGTAAGGGTTATCTCATAGTAGCGATTAAGATTTTTTGTTGTGATTAAATCGTGATTATAATATACCTCTTCTAGATTTTTTTTGATGAAAGACTTGGGTGTTATATATCTGATAAGCATGTTAACCACTGGGGTTTTTGCCATATGGATAACTGTAGGGGTTTTTTTTGATGGAAATCCGCTAGGATCTATTAATATGAGCTTATTTACTTTATCAGGATGATAAGAGGCGTACAACCATGAAACCAATCCACCCAATGAATTACCTGCCAAATGAAATTTGTTAATCTCTAGCTGAGTCATAAAATCATTAATCAAATCGACATAGTCTTTTGATGTGTAGCGTTTTTTAGGATCTTTTCCAGTCAAACCGTAGGCAGGTAAATCAAGTCTGATAACACGATAGGATTTTACCAATCCTTGCGCCCATTTTTCCCATGTATGTAAAGAAGATCCCGTCCCGTGAATTAAAAGAATTACGTCTCCATCACCCTCATCACGATAATGAACTTGCATGCCATTAAGTGCCATAAACTTCGATGGTGGACCAGCATATTTATTCTTTATAAAATCTAAAGGAAGATCAGGAGTGACAAATAAATAACCTGAGAAAAGGAAAATAATAGCAAATAAAAAAAAATTTTGGATCAGTATTTTATCAAACTTCAACTCTTGGTGATTTTTGCTATATTAAATTAATATAAATGTAAAGTAATTGATACAGGTTCAGTAGTTCGAAATATTAAAAATTTTTTTAAATAGTTAAATTTCCTTTTTACCCCAAAACACAATATGGTTTTGTTTTTATTTTTTAACTCAATAAATCATTCATTGAGATTAAATTCAAATAATATAAATTATTTCAACTAATTCATTTATTAGAATCTTTATGTATAATTTAAGAAAAGTTTTTTTGCTATTCTTTTTAGCTTCATCGATTTTATTTTCTCAACAAGAAGTAAGCTTTTCTCAATTTATGTTTTTACCTCAATTATTCAATCCCTCAGTTGTAGGAATTGAAGAGAAAACTATTTTAAATTTAATTGACAAATCCCAATGGATATTTGATGCTCCTTCATCAAACGCAGCATCAGTAAATGGAAAATTAAATCAAAAAGGCTTAGGTTGGGGTTTTAGTTTCCTCTACGACCGAATTGGCCCTCTTGTTAATACAACAGCTTCAATAGAAACAGCTTATCATTTAAAGATAAATAAGAAAGAAAATCATATCTCAATTGGGCTTAAATTAACTGGAGAAAATTACTATTTAGACAATAATAGCATTATTCAATTAGACCTAGGTGATACCGCATTTGATCCTTCAAACTATGGTGATATCGTCCCTAATTTCGGTTTTGGAATACAATATTAGCCCAATTTTTTTTGAATGCTGCAATTCCTCGTTTGATAGAATCAAATCGTTATGAAACAGCTCGTCATATTTATGTAGGTATCGGTGAATCAAACACGAACCAATTTTTTTGGAAATGGGAAACTACCCGCCGGTGTTTATTTCTATAACTTATTATTAGACCAACAAGAGTTTCAAGGATATATTTATAAACAATAGTGTAGTATTAATTATGGTTCTTTTATAAAATTTCAATTAATAATTGATGATTTTACAATAATATGTGATTTTTTTTTATACCTTTTAGACAGAAACTAAGTTATTATGAACGAAATCGTAATTGTAATTATAGGTGCAGTTACCTTGGTGGGTGGTGTGATTCTCTACGCTGTAATTTCAACTACCACAGGAATGGAGGAAGATGTAAACAAAAACTACATTCCAGATTGGATGGAACGTCTTATGGGACGTGATCCTTCTAAAGAAGAAGACTAGATTTTACCTAACATCTGAATCTGTTCTATAGAAATTAGGTACAATTCGTGCTTGAGTTACTTGCTCAAAAGCATACGCAGCTTCGATCAATACAGGCTCAGACCATGCTTTCCCAAAAAAAGACAAGCCAACAGGCAACCCGTGGATTTCTCCCATAGGGACACTTATAATAGGATACCCTGCCCAAGCTGAAGGTGATGAACTTCCTATATGGTAATTATCTCCGTTGACCCAGTCCGTGGTCCATGCGGGACTCCCTGAAGGTGCAATAATTAAATCCAAGTTGTTTTCATCCATCACCCGATCTATTCCTTCTTGCTGGCTCAATCGTTTTAAGTTTTCTAAAGCTTCTTTATAAACCTCACTATTCATGCCCTCACTTTGCTGGGCTTGTTCAAGATAGGTTTGGTTATAGTATTTTAATTCAACAGCATCTTGTTTATTGAACTCAATCAATTCTTCCAAACTCTTAATGGGACTTTCTTCCCCCAAGGAAGTAAAATAGTCGTTCAACCCATCTTTATACTCATGGATCATAACCTGTAAAGAATAGTCTCTGGTCTTAGGTGAATTGATTTGATCTATGGGAATGACTGTGGCCCCATTTTTTTCAAGAACAGAAACTGCTTCATATACAAGCGCATCAACCATACCGTTAATATGCAATGGCTGGGTATATAGTCCAATCCTTTTGTCCTGTAAGCCGTCTTTTTTAAGATAAGGGGTATAGTCATTTAAAGCGTGAGATGTACTGGCTGAGGTCTTTGAGTCCTTCGGATCTACCCCTGTAAGGGCACCCAATGTAGTAACCGCATCACGAACGGTTCTTGCCATAGGACCAGCCGTATCTTGAGTGTAGGATATGGGAATGATTCCCCTTCGACTAATCAATCCTACTGTAGGTTTAATCCCGACAATCCCAGATGCATTTGAGGGACAAACAATCGAACCATTCGTTTCAGTGCCAATAGCCAAAACGGTCAGATTAGCCGAAACAGCCACTCCGGAACCTGAGCTGGAACCACAAGGATTGCGGGTAAGGATATAGGGGTTTTTCGTTTGCCCATTTAGACCGCTCCATCCGCTGGAGGAACTTTCGCCACGAAAATTGGCCCATTCACTTAAATTAACTTTCCCAAGGATGACAGCACCTGCTTCTCTGAGATGCTTTGTTACTTCACTATCCTGTAGGGGTTTCGATTCATTTAAGGCGCGAGAACCGGCCGTGGTGGACATTGCATCGTGAGTATCGATATTATCTTTTAGTACAATGGGGATTCCATGCAAAGGGCCACGAAAATTTCCATTGGCACGTTCTTTATCCAGTGATTGGGCAATACGAATTGCGTCGGGATTAATTGTAATAAAAGAGTTAAGCACAGGGCCCTTCTTGTCAATAGCAACAATACGATCCAAATAGGCTTGGGTGACCTCTGCTATGGTAAAATCTCCTTGGGTATAACCTTCTTGAAAATGCTCAATGTCCATTTCAAGAAAAGGAAAATTATTATAATCTGTAGCCAAAGGAGGGGTACAGGCTATTGGTAAAAACATCAGAAACCAGGGGAAAATATATTTCATGCAAAATAAATTGTAATCTAACAAAAGGTAAAAAATAAAACGTTTCAATATAAAGTTGTATTTTTTTAAAAATCATATTTATGAAAAAATTAATATTCCTAGAACTATTATTTACTTCTGTGTCCAATTATGCTCAAAAAAAGTCCATCCAGGCACCCCTACTCCATTCTGTCTATTTCTGGCTTGAAAACCCAAATTCTAAGCTGGATCGAGCGACCTTCGAAACTGCCATAGAAAAATTAATTATTACCAATCCCCAAGGTCTAAGCTCCTATTTGGGTAAACCAGCTTTTACTGAAACTAGAGAAGTAGTAGACAATAGTTATACTTACGCCTATATTATGACCTTTGCGAATCGAGAAACAGAAGCGGCTTATCAATCCGATCCTACCCATCTTCGCTTCATAGATGAGGCCAAACATTTATGGAAAAAAGTGGTGGTATACGACGCAGTCCCAATATTGAACTAAAATCCCTGAATGCCCTGAACTGTTGTATACTTGAGGGTAAATCGTTTGTCTGGATGGATTATTTTATACGCTGACTGGACGGCAAGAGTGGCCTCGTGAAAACCACAGAGAATTAATTTGAGTTTACCAGGATAGGTATTCACATCCCCAACGGCAAAAATACCTGGTATATTGGTTTGATAATCAAGCGTATTGTCAACAACAATGGCATTTTTTTCAATTTCCAAACCCCAATTGGCCATTGGTCCAAGCTTGGGGACAATCCAAATAAAGGCAACCAGCAATCGATTGAAAGAGGTTGTTCTGCTCCTTCTTTGGTACGAAGAATTGCAGTGGTCAATTTAGTTGCCCCTTGAAGAGCAACTACCTCAGAATGCGTAAATATGTTCATCTTCCCCTTTGCTTCGAGATCGTAGGCCTGAGTAACCGAATCTTTGTGAGCACGAAATTGATCGCTTCGATGAACTAAAGTAACTACAGGTCCACTCTTTTTAGCAAAATAAATTGCCCAATCCAGTGCTGAATCCCTACCACCTGAAATGAGTATTTTTTACCATTAAAATCATCAGGGTTTTTGACCATATAGTGCAGGCCCTTTTTCTCATAATTTGCTAGCTGATGAATCTGTGGTTTGCGTGGTTCAAAACTTCCCAGTCCACCAGCAATGATAACCACAGGGGCTAGGTGCTTCACTCCCGATTGAGTGGTCACTAAAAAAGATCCTTCTTGTTGCACAATGGTTTCGGCCCGATCCCCTAGAGTATATCCTGGCTTGAAAGGAGCCGCTTGTGAAAGGAGCTTATCCACCAGTTCTGCCAGCCATCACCGAGGGATAACCTGGAATATCGTAAATGGGTTTTTTGGGGTAGATTTCTATCAACTGCCCCCTGCCTCTGGAAGGGCATCAATCAAATGGCATTTCAGTTTCATCAATCCGGCTTCAAATACAGTGAATAGTCCCACAGGACCCGCACCAATGACGAGAATATCTGTCTTAATCATAGACTGTAAAATTAGGAAACAACATTCGTTTTATGCCTTACTTTTGTAGGAGATTCTGAATTATGGAGAAGTCTTTTTCCAGTGGATGACTAGTTTCTTGGCCAGAAGTCATATTTTTTAGCAGAAACACTTTCTGATTCCACTCTTGTTGCGCACAAATAACTACCCATGGAATATTTTTTTGATTGGCATAACTCAGTTGTTTTTTGAATTTTGCCGGGCTGGGATAAAATTCAGAAGCTATACCCGCCGCACGTAGCTTTTCCAAAAGTGAAAGGTTCCATGGGATTGCCTTTTCTTCGAATTGTGTCAACAAAACTTGTGTTTCAACACCTAGTGTTTTGGGATACAGATTCAATTCTTCAAGAACTAGGGCCAATCCGGTCAAAACCAAAAGAGATTCCAATACCGCTTTTGTCTTTTAAACCAAAACTGCCTGTCAAATCATCATAGCGTCCTCCCCCCCCGATAGAACCCATTTTTACACCTGTGGGGGGAGCAACTTCAACAATTAGCCCCGTATAGTAATTCAACCCTCTGGCAAGGGTGACTTCCAAGTCTATCTGATTATTAAATGACAGCGACTCGATTTGATTTACAATAAATTGAAGTTCTTCTACCCCCTCAAGTCCTTGCGGACTAGATCTGAGTATTTCTTGGAGCCTTTCTAGCTTTTCAGAGGCGGTACCATGAATTTCGAAAAAAGGCGAAAGGGTCTTCATCGCCGTAGAATCAAATCCTTTTTCAACCAATTCTTTTTCTACACCTTCTCGTCCTATTTTATCCAATTTATCCAAACTAGTGGTAAAAGGAATCAATTGTTTCGATGCCCCAAGCAAATCGGCCAATCCCGCTAAAATTTTTCTATTATTGATTTTAAGGGTTATCCCAGCCAATCCCAGTTTGGTAAACACGCTATCATAGAGCTGTAGCATTTCAATTTCTTGGTAGAGCGATTTTTCTCCAACAATATCTGCGTCACATTGGGTAAATTCTTGAAAACGGCCGTGCTGGGGACGGTCTGCTCGCCAAACATTTTGGATTTGATAACGACGAAAGGGAAACACCAATTCATTATGATGATGCGCAACAAATAGAGCGAATGGAACCGTAAGGTCATAGCGTAGTGCTTTTTCACTTAGGGAATTGGAGAATTGAGCCAAATCCCCCGATTTTAAGGCTGTAAGATTGGCTTTTTTTACTTTTTCACCCGAACTAAGGATTTTAAATATTAAACGGTCGCCTTCTTCTCCGTACTTTCCCATAAGCGTTTCTCGCTTTTCAAAAGAAGGTGTTTCTATAGGCTGAAATCCAAAACGCTGGAAAGAATCTGTTAGGACCGATTTTAAATAGTTACGTTGGGCCACCTGTTGTGGTGTAAAATCACGTGTTCCTTTTGGGATGGATGGTTTCAAAGACAAAGACTTTGAGCAAATATCCTACTTTTTTGTGATTTTGAAAAAGGATTCCAACTGGCGATAGCGTTCCCCATCAGAAATTACACATCCTTGCTGAATAAGTACAAAGAGTTCTTTCTCCGGTCGGGGCCAATTTTTTTTAGAAGCCATCAGTTCAATGGTCGTGTTTTCAATGTGTTCCATGGCCCATTGCCATCCTTTATTGTGGCTAAATCGATACTGGGATTTGAGCAACTGAGTATCCGGAGAAACATTTCATTCTCTCCTATTGAAAACAAAAATACTTTTGAAGTGCTTGTATTTTCTAGATATCTTAGTTTTTTCAGGGTTTTTCCCATATCAGATCACTGAACAAATCCAGTTCTTCCTCCACTAGGGAGGGTTGATCATCTTTCATTTTCTCCCATTGAGATTGGTCAATGGATTGAGAAGCTAAAAACTGTGCAAACTCACTATGAAGGGCTTCAAATTGTTCTCGGGTAAGTCGGCAAAATTTCACAGCAGTATAAAAAAAATCCCCACCTAAGTGAGGATATAATTTAGATATTTTATGTTAGGCTTTTTTCTCAGCTTTGATCTCAAAGGGAACCTGAACGGACACTTCTCGATGAAGTCGAACGGAAGCTTCATATTTACCTAACCGTTTGATTATTTTTTCCAGGAAGAGCAATGCGATTTTTTTCAATGGCATGTCCTTTAGCTTCCAGAGCAGAAGCAAGATCGTTTGTGGTCACGGAGCCAAAGAGCTTATCGCCTGAGCCAACTTTCGAAGCAATTTTAATATCGAGTGCAGTTAACTTGTCGCCCAAGGCAGTAGCGTCGTCAATAATTTTTTTCTCCTTGAAAGCCCGTTGCTTTAAGTTCTCCATCAAAACTTTTTTGGCAGAGCTGGTAGCCAAAACTGCTTTACCTTCTGGGATGAGAAAGTTTCTTCCGTATCCATTTTTTACCGTTACTACATCGTCTTTGAACCCTAGGTTTTCAACGTCTTGTTTGAGTATTAATTCCATAAGGATAAATTATTTGAGCATGTCTGCAACATAAGGCATAAGCGCTAAGTGACGCGCTCGCTTTACAGCTACAGATACTTTACGTTGATACTTAAGAGAAGTTCCTGTGAGCCGTCTAGGTAGAATCTTCCCTTGTTCGTTGACGAAACTCAACAAAAAGTCAGCATCTTTATAATCGACATACTTAATTCCCGATCTTTTAAAACGGCAATACTTTTTCTTAGTAGCCGTATCAATATTTAGCGGGGTCAGGTATCTGATTTCCCCTTCTTTTTTTCCGGATTGTTGTTCTTCTATTTTAGACATGATCTAGGCTTCTGCTTTAATTTTTTTTCTTCTTTTTTCGGCCCAAGCTAGTGCGTGTTTGTCTAGCTTGACTGTTAAGAAGCGCATCACGCGCTCATCTCGCCTAAAGGCAACTTCCATAGCATCGATAGCTTCTGCATCAACAGTGAATTCTATCAAATGGTAGAAGGCGCTTTTTTTGTTCTGAATGGGATAGGCCAATTTTTGAGCCCCCAGTTTTCTGTACTTGTGATGGATCCACCCTTAGCGGTAAGGAAATCCAAATACTTTTGTACTGCTTCCTCTATCTGGGTCTCAGATAGAACGGGATTTAAAATGAAAACAGTTTCGTAATGGTTCATAAATTGGATTTAAGAGTGCAAAATTAAGGTTTAAGTCAGTTCAAACCAAAAGTTTCTTTTCTTTTTCAATCATTTTTCTATAAATTTGATATTACACTACATTATTGCCTCAATATTGAATGCGACTTCAAGGAATCCTCATAGTATCCAACGCAGTTGAAAGACTTAAAATTGGTCAACTCTTAACAAAAATTAAAAACGTTTCTCTCAAGGAAGAGTTCGATTCTGCAATTGATGCTTCAGAATATCTTACATACAATGCGGTTGATTTTATTGTTTTGAAGGCGGATTTACCTGTTTATGATGGATTTGATTTTCTCAAGAGTTTAAAAAATAAAGTAGAAGTCATCCTGATTTCAAAGCAAGATCAAGATGCCCTGTTAGCGTTCGAACTGGGTTTAGTGGATTGTCTTCCTTCTAATTTTAAGAAAGAGCGCCTACAATTGAGTTTTGATAGAATACGAGCTAATTATCAGGAACTCCAGGGCGTTGAAGTTACACAAGAACCATCAATAGTAATTCGATGCAATCTAAAAAATGAAAAAATATTTATTAAAAACATCCTGTGGATTGAAGCAATGGGTGATTATATTCGAATAATCACCTCCTCGAAAAAGTACGTAATACTATCTACAATGAAACAATTTATGAATCGATTGCCCCCAATCAATTCTTCCGAACCCATAAATCATTCATTGTTAATGTCAAAAAGGTAGATCGATACACTTCCAACGAAGTTGAAGTAGCCGGCAAATTATTGCCCTTAAGCCGTTCCAGAAAAGGCGAATTCCAAAGCACTTTTTCATTGAATTAATAGGGGTCAACGTCGATATTAATTCGTGTGGCTCTATAGGCAGGAATTGCTTCAAAGCTCTTTTGAGTTTTTAAAATCAATTTTTTTAGATTTTTACGGTCGTTGGCTGTAGGCATCTTTAGCAACAATTGTTGAAGATATTGATTTTGAATGCGACTGACAGGAGGAGCTACCGGCCCCAGAACTGTTTTTTCATAAGACTGACGAATTACATTGGCAAACCATTGCGCTGCGTTTTCAACCAACTCTCGGTTGCGATGCTTGAATGTTATCCGAATCAAACGGCCAAAGGGAGGGTAATCCAATCGTTGGCGTTCCTTCATTTCAGTAGTACAAAAAGTTGCTAAACTTTGATTTTGGACGTGTTTTAAAATCTCTTGGTCTGGATTGTATGTTTGAATCAAAACCTGCCCTCTCTTATGGCTTCTTCCAGCTCTCCCAGCCACTTGACTCAACATTTGTACACTCCTTTCTTGAGCTCTAAAATCAGGGTAATTGATTAACTGATCGGCATTGATTACTCCCACTAACTGTACATTCTCAAAATCAAGCCCTTTAACCACCATTTGGGTACCAACTAAAATCTGAATAGTTCCCTTAGAAAAGGCCGACAATAATTTATCAAAATCGAATTTACCACGGGTACTATCCCAATCCATCCGACCGATAGTTATATCTGGAAAAAGTTTTTCCAACACACTCTCTATTTGTTGTGTTCCAGTACCTTTATCTGTTAGATGTGGCGCCCCACAAGCATGACATTCGTTTGGTTTTGGAATGTGATAACCACAATAATGGCACTGCAAACGTTGATTATATTCGTGATAGGTGAGGGAGACATCACATTGGGTGCACTGAGGAATATGACCACAACTTATACATTCCAATATCGATGCATACCCCTTCTATTGTGAAATAAAATGATTTGGTGCTTTGCCTCGAGGGCCGCTTCCATCGCCTCCATCAAGGTTTGGGAAATCATTTCTTTCATTTGTTTTTTTCTGTAGGCCTCTTTTAGATCAATAAGCTCAATGGCAGGGAGTTGAGCCTCCCCATATCTTTCTTGGAGAAGGACATGGCCATATTTTCCCTTGCTAATTTGATGACGTGTTTCCAAACTGGGTGTGGCAGAACCCAATAATACTTTAGCTTTGTTGAATTGGGCCATAATAATTGCTACATCTCGAGCATGATAGCGGGGAGCAGGATCAAATTGTTTGTAGGAATTTTCGTGTTCTTCATCCACTACTACTAGGCCAAGCTTTTGAAAGGGTAAAAAGATGGCAGATCGAGCCCCGATGATCAGTTGAGCCTTTGTATCTTCTTTTAGGACATGCTGCCAAATTTCAGCTCTTTCCTGAGGGTTAAATTTCGAATGATACACTGCTAGTTGGGATGGGAACTTTGACTTGAGGCGAGATACAATTTGCGTGGTTAATGAAATTTCTGGAACCAAATACAATACTTGTTGCCCCACTTCCAAACAAGCCTTTATTTTTTTACTGTATAGAGCCGTTTTTCCTGAACCTGTAATTCCTTCTAATAGAACTACTTCATGGACCTCAAATTCCGAATTAATTTCATCAAAAGCAACCTGTTGAGCTTGGCTTAAAACGTCTGAAGAAGTAGCTTTGTCGGAATCACTGACCAAAGCGATCTACTTGGATTTCTCGAAATTCAAATATTCCTTTTTTTCAAGTTGATTTACTATGGATCCGCTAACATTCCATTTAATGCGTGAAGGAATTGTTGGCGTCCATTCTCCTTTAGGACAATCGGAAAGATACCCTAAAAGATAAGCCTCTTGTTTAGGTGCTTTTTTTAATTTTTCGAATACCGTCGCTAAGGCCGATTTTTCCATGTAGATGGGGTGCAATCGCAACTGTTTTTCTTTTTTAGGTCGGTAGGTTTCTTTGAGTAATTGTTGTTGGAATACATAGTGGCTTGCCAGCAGATTCCCAACGTGCTTGCCAATGGTTTTTTTCCAATTATATTTCGAGTATCGTTGAAAGTTAAGGGACCTTTTTCCAAAGCTTCTAGGAGAAGGTGCTCCTCTTCTCCAAGGGCATCCCAATCAATTGTTGTAGCTTCATTTTTTTCTAAAATGGTTTCACTTTCCAGAAGAAATACCGAGGGCAGAGCTGCTTTCATTATGGGGCCAAGAGAACAGAGGTAGTAATGGGCCATCCACTCCCACAATTGCAGCTGATTATTCGAAACTGAGGCTTGTGTATCCAAAATACATTCAACAGGTTTTACCTCATAGCTTAGTGGAGGTTGGCTGTGAAGTCCAAGAATGATTCCAGTGTAAAATTTAGATTTTCCAAAAGGCACAATAACACGTTTTCCAATGGTAGCCTCCTTTATCAAATCTGATGGTAGTCCATAAGTGAAAGGTTTTGGGACTGGAAGCGGGAGAATGATGTCGGCAAACTGTTCCATAGCTGCCTTTATTTTGACTCTATTGGGGAATTCTTCAACCGTGTGAGCGTAGCATTGAGTTCAAATCCAAGTAATAGAATATTGGAATTGAGCCAGATGTACAAAAGAAAAAGTAAAAGGGCACCAATTGAGCCATAAAGTTGGTTATAAGTGGCAAAATTGTCAATATAAAGACCAAAGAGGTAGGTAGTGGTTATAAATAGTAAGGTTGTCATTAAGGCACCTGCTGAAAAGAAACGCGCTTTTTCTGCCTTCGATAGTACCAAAATAGTAAAGTAAGGCAACCGATACATAGGCCATAATGACAAAGAAGAATAGCTGGGCCGTTCGAATCCAATTGATAGTTCCTTGGATTAATTCGGGAAGGTTTTGAAGAACGTAAATCTCAACTAGAATAAAACTGAGAACAGTAATTAATAAAGTCATAGCAAGCAAAACAGCAACACCCGTCGCATAGAGATATTGTTTGAAAAGAGTACGCACTTCATTGACATGATAGGAATCTTCAAAGTTGGTAAAAATTGAGCTTACTCCATTGGCAGTCAAAAAAATAGATAGTATGAAAACGGAAGATAACAACCCCCGGGTTTGTCCTTTATGTCTTCAAAAATATCACTAAAAAAGATTGAATGTCAACAGGAAGTAGTAGTTCTATGAATTCTAAAAGAATGATATCAAAATCATCAATGGGTATAAATGGGATAAGATTTAATACAAAAAGAAGAAATGGAAATAGAGCCATAAAAAAACTAAAGGATATACTTCCAGCGCGGGATGTCAGCGTTCCCTTAATGATTCCAATGACATAGATTTCAAGTAAATCGTAAAGAGAAAACCCTTTGAAACCAGGTAATTTGATTGCATCCAAGAGTTGGATGATTTTATTGACAATGGGTATCCTGTGAACCGTCCTAGGCACCTTTTTAAACTATGGTTTCTCAAATATAACATAATTCGAAGTGCAGTAAGTTATCCTTTTGGATTATTACATTTGTCCCATGCACATTCACCTTTGCTGTATCGGAAAAACAGATGATAATCGCTTGAGTAGTCTTACGGAGTTATATTGCAAACGCTTCCACATTACACCAAGTTCAGTTATACCCAACTACCCGATGTAAAAAACCGAAAGTCATTGACCAAAAATCAACAAAAAGAAAAAGAAGCAGCTCTTTTTCTTGAATTCATCCCCGATAAAGAACCGGTGGTCCTTTTTGATGAAATGGGAAAGTCGTTGGACTCTATGAGCTTTGCCAACTACCTTCAGAAGAAACAACTGGCTGGCATCAAAAAAGTATGGTTTCTCATTGGAGGGCCCTATGGATTTTCTTCAAATCTCTATATCCGATCTCAAGAAAAGATTTCTTTATCCCCCATGACATTTTCCCATCAGATGATCCGTCTCTTCGCCCTAGAACAATTATACCGAGCCTTTACCATACTCAGTAACGAACCTTATCATCACCGCTAATGCTCCCAACTTTATTATTTGCTACGCACAACCCCCATAAAGTTGAGGAAATCAAAAAATTCATTCCAAAAGAGTTCCAAGTTAAAAGCTTGTCAGACATCGATTGGACTGCACCCATTGAGGAAACAGGACATACTCTAGAAGAAAATGCGTGGATAAAAGTTCAGGCATTGATAGACTTCGGAAAAGAAAATTGTTTTGCTGATGACAGTGGGTTGGAAATTGAGGCCTTGGGCGGTCAGCCTGGAGTGTATTCTGCTCGCTTTGCTGGAGCCTCAATCAATGCCAATGAAAATATGGATAAAGTGCTCCGTCTTATGGAGGGTGTCCCTAATAGAAAAGCTAAATTTCGTACCGTTATTGCACTCTACTGGCAGGGGCAAAAGTTTCTTTTCGAGGGTTGTGTCCAAGGCACTATTATCGATGAAAAAAGAGGTATTGGTGGTTTCGGTTACGATCCTATATTTGTGCCGGAAGGGTATGAAAAAACATTTGCAGAACTAACTCCAGAGGTTAAAAATAAAATTGGCCATCGAGGTAAGGCCCTTCTTAAAATGGTTTCACATTTAAAACTATTGCGCTAAAGGTTTTTAAAAAGCGAGACAATTATCAGGCGCATGGAAATTTTAGATTATTTTTAGACTGTCTATGAAGAAGATCTTTACCGTATTATTTTTTTTGAGCAATATTGTGGTTTGGAGCCAAAGTAAAGATTTCATCCAGGGTAAAGTTGAAAACGAAAACACCCTGCTTCCGATGGAAACGGTTCACGTATTGAACCTTACTCAAGTGATTGGAACTACAACTAATCAAAGCGGGCAGTTTGAAATCCAAGCAGACTTAAACGATACACTTTATTTTTCATATTTAGGGTACAAACCCTTAAAAATAGCTGTAACAGGGGACATGATTCGATTTAAAAATACCCAATTTAGACTCACCGAACTAGCATATGCATTGGAGGAAGTAATCATCCGTCCTTACCAGCTCACTGGTTATTTGGATGTGGATGCAAGAAACGTTCCTCTCAACAACAACAATCGTTATCAAATTAGTGGACTGCCCAATGTGGGGTATGAGGCTGGGAATCGCGATCGATCGGCCTTTTCAAAGGCACTAGGGGCACTATTTAATCCGGCTGATTTTCTTCATAATTTATTTGGAAAAAATCCCAGCCAAATGCGTAAAGCTCAAAAAGATGAGGCAAGATGATGAGATTAAAACTCTGCTCCTTTCCAAATTTGATCGCACTGTTTTAGAGCAATTATTGGGACTTGAAAGGATTGACATAGACGAGATTTTAAGAAATTGCAATTATTCTGACGTTTTCATCAAAAACTCCAATGACTTGCAAATATTAGAAGCAATCAGTGGGTGTTATGAAGAATACCGTGTTTTAAAGCTTTAGCCGTGAAGCCTTCTCTTGAATCTCTTGAGTTCTTTAACTCGCTTTCGGCGAAAAAAAAAGATCGGTTAGCAGGAAAGTATTACCTAGAAAAGCATCCTGAACTCCTACCGCCTTTGTTATTTTACTCCATAGAAACCAAACAAGCGCGAATTCAGGTGGTTATTAGTTGGTGTATTGAACTCTACTTGATTGAACACTTAGATGAATTAACTGCTTATTTGAATCGGTATTTGGAGGCCCTTCCTAAAATTAGGAATGAAAGTATGCGACGCCCACTCTCTAAAATTTTGTATTACTATGTCAAAAAAGAGCATCACCATCTTAGCGAACATCAAAAGCAGCATATCATTACCCTAGCTTTCGATTGGTTGATCGAACCCGCCCATGTGGCCACACTAAATTTTGCATTGCGCATAGTTAAAATTTTGGAAGATTATGCTCCTTGGTACGAAAGGAATTGCACGCAATTATAAAAAAACAACTACCTGATGCAAGCATTCCGGGATATAGTGCCGCTGCAAGAGAAATTCTGAAATAACAAGGCTATATCGATGGGGAGCCGTATCTTTGTAGAGTCAAAAGTTTCTGATTTATGATGCTTAATGCACTCAACGCCATTTCCCCGATTGATGGTCGTTATCGGTCCAAAACAAAAAGCTTAGCTCCATTTTTCTCGGAAAAAGCTCTATTCAAATACCGAGTTCAAGTTGAAATTGAATACTTCATTGCATTAACTGAATTGGGTTTGCCTCAATTCGAAGGCTTCAATACCTCGCTCTATGAAGATTTGAGAAGTCTTTATCTTCATTTTGGACAAGAAGACGCTTCTGCTATTAAGGAGATAGAAAAGACAACAAATCACGATGTTAAAGCTGTAGAGTATTTTATCAAAAAAGAATTTGATGCACTTGGACTTGAGGGATACAAAGAATTCATTCATTTTGGCTTAACCTCGCAAGATGTAAATAATACAGCCATTCCGCTGTCAATTAAAGAAGCAGTTAAAAAAGTCTATCTCCCCGAATTGGAGGCGCTTCAAGAACAAATGGTTGACTTGGCAGAAGAATATAAAGACATCCCGATGTTGGCTCGAACCCATGGTCAGCCTGCTTCACCTACCCGCCTAGGAAAAGAAATTGAAGTGTTTGTGAATCGTTTAGAAGAGCAAAAAATACACTTGTTGCAAGTGCCCCATGCCGCAAAATTTGGAGGAGCTACAGGTAATTTCAATGCCCATCACGTATCTTTTCCCGAAGTAGATTGGAAAAATTTTGGACAGGTATTCATTGAAGATCAATTAGGGCTTCACTATTCTTTTCCAACCACTCAAATCGAACATTACGATTCCTTTGCCGCATTGTCCGATGCAATGCGCCGTATTAATATAATTCTTATTGATTTTTCAAGAGACCTTTGGACATATATCTCAATGGACTACTTCAAGCAAAAAATCAAAGAGGGTGAAGTAGGTTCCTCAGCAATGCCCCATAAGGTCAATCCAATTGACTTTGAAAATGCAGAAGGGAATTTAGGTATGGCCAATGCAATATTAAATTTCTTTTCTGAAAAATTACCCATTTCAAGATTACAACGTGACCTCACCGATAGTACCGTACTGAGAAATGTGGGTGTCCCACTGGGTCACACACTGATTGGCCTATTATCCATCCAGAAAGGCCTTGAGAAACTTTTGGTAAATACAGACAAAATCAACTACGATCTCAATCAGAATTGGGCTGTGGTGGCAGAAGCCATTCAAACAATTTTGCGCAAAGAAGGCTATCCAAACCCTTACGAAGCATTAAAAGACTTGACAAGGATCAATAGTGTTGTTGATCAAAAAAGCATTCACAGTTTTATCGATGGACTCGAGATTGAGACTGCTTTAAAAGATCGATTGAAAACCCTCTCTCCTTTCAATTATACAGGTATTTAAATCTTTGAAACTTTCGAAATTAAAATCATTTATTTATCTTATTTTTAAAAAAAATTATATGAAAAGGAACCTATCTTTATTTCTTTTTTTCCTCATTATTTGTTGTTCCAAAAATGATACTGATGATGCAACATTGAATCTTTCCGATACTGATTTGGAGCTAGTGACTTTATCTGGAAAGGTCTTAATCAATATTACTTTTGGCAAGAAGAGGTTCCTAATTTGGATGATTCCAAGACAGAAAATTCCAATGAGTATGCACAGTTTATTCAGAGTAATTCAAATCCAGAAAGTTTTTTTGAATCACTATTATTTTATGAAGATCGATTTAGTTGGATTGTTGATGATTACTTAGAGTTAGAAAATTCTTTTCAAGGAATCGAGGCTTCTAATGGTATGGAATTTTTCTATTTTCCGTCAGTCTCAGGGATCAAATGATTTGGTGTGCTGGATAAAATTTGTTCATGAAGGATCTGATGCGGAAACAAAAGGTATTCAAAGAGGTATGTTATTCACAAGAGTAGACAGTAAGCCTTTGGATGTTGACAATTACATAGATTTATTGTATGGTGATAATTTAAATTACACAATAAGCCTCGCAGAGTATGTTGATGGTAATTATAACTTAAATGGTGAAAATGTTGAGCTAGTTAAAGAAGAAAATTTTCAAAAGAATCCATTGCACGTTCAAAACGTAGTAAATATAGGCGAGCATAAAATTGGTTATTTAATGTATAATCAATTTGCCAGTAGCTATAATGAGGCCTTAAACGAGGCATTTGGTGTCTTTAGAGACCAAAGTATCACAGAATTAGTTCTTGATTTGAGATATAATAGAGGGGGTTCTGTTTCAACTTGTACATACCTTGCATCAATGATAACTGGACAATTCTCTGGTGAAATTTTTGCTCAAGAGGTTTGGAATAACAAACTCATGGAATACTGGCAAAATAATAACGAAGAAAGTTTATACAACCGCTTTACGAACGAAATAGTTGATGGTGGACCCATAAATTCCTTAGGTTTGGAACAAGTTTATATTTTAACCTCTAGCGAGACAGCATCTGCCAGTGAACTTTTAATTAATGGCCTAAAACCATACATTGATGTATTTCAGATTGGTGAACCAACTGTAGGAAAAAATGTAGGATCTATAACATTGTATGATTACATCGATAATGAAGGATCTAAAAATCCTAATCATACATATGCTATGCAGCCAATCGTTCTTAGGATTGCTAATAGTGAAGGTGTTGGAGATTACACAGATGGTCTAAGGCCAAATATTACTTTAATAGAAAACAGATCCTCACCTGGTGTGTTAGGTGAATCTAGTGAGACACTATTTGCTAGTGCAATTCAACAGATAACAGGAAGTAGTAAAATAGATTATGTCCATGATTATTTTTCTATGGGATCCAAAATCAAATCCCCATCAATGATTTTAGATCAAAGTGTCTTAGTTGACAAAAGAGTTATTTTTTATTCAACTATAAATTCCAATTAAAACCAGCCATAATATTTCTTCCACGAGTACTATAATTGGTGAATTCAACAAAATTTTGGTTTAAAAGGTTGGTGACATTTAAGAAAACAACAGCATTAGGTTTGTTAAGTTGGTATTGAGCTCTTGCATCCAAAAGGGAATAAGACCCCAAAATAGTTGTTCCGTCTATAGCTAGTCGATCTCCTGTTTTAGAAAATGAGCTCGATAAAGACAAGCGCGAAGTCAATTCATAGTCAATTCCAAAACGATAGGCGTTTTTGGGAATGCGCCGCAAATCTCCGCCATCTGTTTCTGTTAAGGTATAATTCAAATAAAATTCCAAGTGGCTTCCAATCCGATTATGATAGTTCATCTCTAAACCCGAATAGGATACCTCGTCTTCAGAATTAGCATATCGAAAGGTATTAAAATCATAAATAAGGGTTGGATTTTCTAAACGTTTGAAATATAAAACTGAAAAGTTTCCATTAAGAAAAGTATAATCCAGACCTATCTCCTGGGTTTGACTTTCTTCGGGTTTCAAGTTATTATTTCCTGAAAATACATCATACAATTGAAATAAACTTGGTGTATTAAAACCCGTACCTATATTAATTAAGGCTTTAATGTTGTATTTTTTACCGATTTGAAAACTGTACGATGGATTGATGTTATAAATGAAATGAGATCCATAGACATCGTGAGAATTCCATCGAGAGCCAATATTGAAATTGAAACTGCCCGACGCGTAGACGATATTGGCATAGAGATCGTGCTGACTACTGTTTTCCAATTCGCTAATATTGGCGGTGTGGTGTTGATAAAAATACCCCACAATACTGAACAATTTCTCATTGAATACATAACGATTGGACAAATCTAAGGTGAGGTTGGTTCCTTTTAGGTATCGAGGAAAATCGGACTGAAAGTCACGCCCTGTACTTTGATAGCCCAAGTCTAATTGTAATTCCCCATTTTGGTAAGTCGCATTTTGTTGTAATGCAAATCGCCATTGATTGCTAACCAATAAATTGTTGGCTTCGGCGGGATTGAAATTGGAGTCAAAGCCATCATATTCACTCCGTATATGATCTTCATTTATTGCAAATCGAATGCGATAGCTGTCGCTGAATTGGTGTCCGCCAGAAAATCCAAAGTTATTGCGAGCAAACAAATCAGATTGACCCTTGTACTGCACTCATCCCGTCGGCATAGCGTTGCGAAAAGAATAGCATGACATCTGACAATCCTACTGTTTCAGCATATCTAAAACTATTCTCAACTGCTGTTATTCCACTACTAAGTGACTCTTGTGCTTGGAGGGGTTCCAAAGCTGCTCCCCCATGAAAATAAAGAATCTTGGGCTCCCTTTTTAGTCGTTATATCAATAACCCCAGTCGCTGCGGAACTCCCATAGAGTGTTCCGGAAGCCCCTTTCAAAATCTCTATAGATTCAATGGCTTCCAGAGGCAGGAAATTCAAATCAAAATCGGTTCCGATGCGAGAGGCATCATTAACACGAACTCCATCAATCAAAATTAGAACTTGATCATTACGCCCACCTCGAATTGACGTCGTTAGGTTTTGTCCCAATTGTGATCGACTCCCTAAAATATCGATCCCAGCTCTACTTCGCAATACTTCTGCTAAATCCATCCCCTGAAATTTTCGTAAAGTTTCTGAATCAATTTTTTTCAACGATTCGACCAGACTGAGATCGTTTCAATGGGAAACGACTGTCAATAAGAACAACCTCATCTAAATTTTGAATATTGAGACTATCTGAATCAACACCATTCGTTTGTCCCCATAGAAAGGGCGACAAGAAGAGAATAAGTAATCCCCTCAATAAAATATTCATATTTTGGTTAATTAAAAATCAAAGGTTAACGCTATTCCCGGCATTAACCAAAAAATAATAGTCAGGTTTCCTGGCTTACTTTTATTTACGCCTTCCCATGAAATATTTCACAGTGACTTTGAGAATGTAAAAAACATTGAATCAGTAGCTTACAGTTGTGGGCACAGCTAGGGGTTTTTCACCCTATTCCCTATTAATCTTCATTACAAAAAAACCTATTATTAGACAAATTTAATGAATTCATCCTTGGGAAGGTTGTAAGTAATATTTTTAATGGAAGAAAATGTGAAAATAAAACACCTGTATAGACTAGATCTCCCAAAAGTGTATTTGTGAAAAGGGAATGGCTAAAGTAAAACAGTTTATCAGTCCCTCCAGTGATAGTGGATAATATAATAACCAAACACCAAGATTGGAAACAACAAAGAACAGTAATGAAGAAAACATAATGGTGGGAACGGTTGTCCTTTTTGTTCTAAACCCTAAAAATAAAATTAGTCCAAAACCAATGTAAACAAAAAAGCTAATGCCGCTCAAACCCAACACCAAGTCTGTAAGAAATAGACCCAAGAAAGGAATTAAATAGCTATCCCTTTGCTCTGGAAGCGAGCTGCAGCAAATAGAGCTATTCCTGTTATTGGTGCAAAAATTAGGGGGTGTGGAATTAATCTTGTAACCACAGCAAGTACAATTAAACCCAAAGCTACCACTTGTTCATTATTCAACTTCACTATATTCATGGGTCTAAAGTAATTATTTTTCCTATTTGGTTAGATACATTTTTCTGCGAGAATACAAATTGTAAAAATCATCGTCTTTCAGACTGTCGATAAATAAGATACTCTCTCCTGTACTTTTCATTTCTGGACCTAGTTGTTTGTTAACGTTGGGAAACTTATTAAATGAAAAAACGGGTTGTTTAATAGCATAACCATCTAATTGTGGATTAAAATCAAAGTCGGTCAATTTCTTGTCTCCTAACATTACTTTAGTGGCATAATTCACATAAGGTTCTTTATAGGCCTTAGCGATAAAAGGAACTGTTCGAGAAGCTCTCGGATTGGCCTCAATGATAAAGACTCTTTATCTTCTTGAACTGCAAATTGAATATTGATGAGTCCTTTTGTGTTTAGGGCTTTTCGCAATTTTAAGTGTGTGGTCTTTAATCTGTTGTACAACATATTCTCCAAGGTTAAAAACTGGGAGCGTAGCATTGGAATCTCCAGAATGAATTCCACAAGGCTCTATGTGTTCCATAATTCCAATGATGTAGACGTTCTCTCCATCACAAATTGCATCAGCTTCGGCCTCAATAGCTCCGTCTAAATAATGATCTAGTAGAAGTTTGTTGTTTGGAATTTTTCTCAGTAAGTCCACAACATGAGATTCCAGCTCTTCTTTATTGATGACAATTTTCATTCCCTGTCCCCCAAGAACGTAGGAGGGACGAACCAGAATGGGGAATTCTAACTTTCTCTGCAAGTTCTAGAGCATCATCGGCTGTTTCAGCTACTCCAAATTTGGGATAAGGGATGTCGTTGGCCTTTAGCAATGTGGAAAAACTTCCTCGATCTTCAGCCAAATCAAGGGATTTAAAGCTGGTTCCAATTATTTTAATCCCATAACGGTCTAGTTTTTCTGCTAGTTTGAGAGCAGTCTGCCCGCCAAGCTGAACAATAACACCCTCAGGCTTTTCGTGTTGAATAATATCATAGATGTGTTCCCAGAATACGGGTTCGAAATAGAGTTTGTCTGCCGTATCAAAATCAGTAGACACCGTCTCTGGATTGCAGTTGATCATGATGGTTTCATACCCTGCTTCTTTTGCTGCAAGAACTCCATGTACACAACAATAGTCAAATTCGATCCCCTGTCCAATTCGGTTAGGCCCAGATCCTAAGACAACAATTTTTTTATTATTAGAAGAAATACTTTCATTGGAACTAAATGGCGCCTTACCCTCTTAGCTGCATTTGTTCTTCAAAAGTAGAATAATAGTAGGGGGTTTTTGCTTTAAACTCTGCAGCACAAGTGTCCACCAATTTGTATACCCTTTGATTCCCATTTCAGATCGCTTGTTATAAACCTGACTTTCAAGGCAGTCTAGCATATGGGCAATTTGTCGATCTGCAAATCCTTTTTGTTTGGCCTTCGAGTAATTGCTTGAAATATTGAAATGGTTCTTTTGAAATCTCCTTTTAAAAGTATATATTCTTCATATTGTTTTAAGAACCATAAATCTATCTTGGTGATGTCGTGAATAGTTCTAAGGGGAATCCCAACTGAATAGCATCATATATCACAAAACTCGATCCCAACTTGCATAGGTCAATTTTTCAATGATTTGATCGTAATCTTTGTATCCTTTACCATCTGCACCAAGACCATTCCGTTTGATTTCAAGAGACTGGGTTGCTTTGTGAAGTGCTTCTTTGAAAAGAACGTCCTATACCCATCACCTCGCCCACAGCTTTCATTTGCAAACCAAGTGTGCGATCGGATCCTTTCAAACTTATCAAATTCCATCGAGGAATTTTGACAATCACATAGTCTAAGGTTGGTTCAAACAAAGCCGATGTGGATTGCGTTATTTGATTGTTTAACTCATCCAAAGAATAACCGATAGCTAGCTTTGCAGCTACTTTTGCAATAGGATATCCCGATGCTTTAGAAGCAAGTGCAGAAGACCTAGAAACCCTAGGATTAATTTTCATTGCAATGATTTCTTCTTTTTCATCTGGACTCACGGCAAACTGTACATTGCAGCCGCCTGCGAAGTCACCGATACTTCGCATCATTTTTATGGCCATATCTCGCATTCGTTGGAAGGTTCTGTCCGATAGTCATTGCAGGGGCTACTGTGATCGAATCTCCCGTATGAATTCCCATGGGATCCATATTTTCAATGGTACAGATAATAACAACATTGTCGTTTTTATCACGCAACAATTCCAATTCATATTCCTTCCAACCCATCATGGCTTTGTCAATCATCACCTCATGAATGGTGAGATTTCCAATCCCCTAGTCAAAGCTTCATCAAATTCATTTTCATCGTAGACGATAGATGCTCCAGCTCCTCCTAGGAGTAAAAGAAGCTCTAATACAAAGGGGAAACCCGAATTCTTGGGCAATTTCTTTTCCCTTTAGAAAGGAAGTTGCCGTGGCTTGTGGGGCCATTCCAACGCCTATTTTCAACATCAACTCTCTAAACTTTTCCCGGTCTTCGGTAATATTTATAGCGTCGATATTAACACCAATGATTTCAACTCCATATTCTTTCCAGATTCCCTTTTCATCAGCTTCGATACAAAGGTTTAGGGCGGTTTGTCCCCCATAGTTGGGAGTACGGCATCGACTTGATGCTTTTGTAAAATTTCTTCAATCGACCTAGTTGTTAACGGTTTGAGGTAAACATGATCGGCCATTGAAGGATCTGTCATGATGGTAGCCGGGTTAGAATTGATCAAGATGGTTTGAATTCCGTCCTCTCTTAGGGATCGAAAAGCTTGAGACCCAGAGAAGTCAAATTCACAGGCTTGGCCTATAACAATAGGCCCTGAACCGATAATTAGAATAGTGTTTATATGGTTTTGTTTTGGCATTCTTTTTGGTATAGTACAGTCAATAAAAAAGGTGTTACTGGAAAAAAGTAACACCTTGTTGTATCAAATATTTTATAAACATTTATTTCTTATGTCTTGGCTCTGAGGATACGGATAATTTTTTTCTTCCTTTAGCACGTCGACTTGCGAGGACTCGACGTCCATTTTAGAGGCCATTCGTTCACGAAACCGTGTTTATTTCTTCTTTTCCGTCTTGAAGGTTGAAATGTTCTTTTCATGTTATATCTGAGACTTAATACGCTATTTGGAAAGCGAACTCTAAAGCGGTGCAAATATAGAATATCTTTGTCTATCCAAACAAAACAAACAGGTCAAAAAGCTATTTTTTTACTACTTTTGAAATAAAAAAAATATGTTTCCAAAAATCATAAAACTCATCTTGGCTGTTGGTATCCTAGGTTTGGTATATATCAGTTTATCGACAGTGAAATCGGTAATGGTCTATTTTTGCTTCTTCTTCAGGTATGTTTGTTCTATTATACTTCAAAAATGGTTGATATTCCTGCTTTCCTCCGCCTTAGAAAGCAAGATTTTGTAGGAACCGAAAAGTGGTTAAACCGAATCCCCAATATTGAAAGGAATTTAGTGACCAAACAGCAGGGCTATTTTTATTATCTACATGGTATAATTCAATCGCAAACCAATTTGACCCAAGCCCAGAAACACTTCAAAAAAGCCATTGAATTGGGACTAAATATGAAACATGATCTGGCGATGGCCAAAATGAGTTTAGCAGGTATTTTGATTCAAAAAGACGAAAAGAGGCGCAACAGCTATTAACTGAAGCGAAAAAAATTGGACAAACACGGAATGAGACAGCTCGATGAAAATGATGCAACAACAAATGAAGAAAATCTAGTTACTTCCATGGCATCAAGGCAGCCGTATTTCGTAATGTTTCCTGGACTTGTTATTCAAATGGTTTTGAAGCAGCCAAGGGTTGTGTAATTTCAACTGATTATAATCAATCTTCATTTGTTGTGCGAATCGAGATAAGTTAGTTATGGCTGTATCGAGCGATACCATTCTGGTTGGAGTCTGCTGATACAAATCTTTTTCTTCAAATATAAAACCGTAACGTTCTGGTGATTCCATAATTTCTTTAATGGCCAAGATGAAAACATGTAACGAGAAGTCTCACTACCAAGATACAGATCATAATAAGAATCGGCTTGTTGGAGATCTAATTTTTTTTGAATCCCATTAATTCCTCTATTGTATGCCGCCGCAGCAAGTGTCCAAGAGCCTAATTTATTTTGGCTTTTTTCAAATATTGACAAGCCACATGAGTGGCCATTTTCAGATGGTAACGTTCATCCACGTTGTTATTGACTTCCAGTCCCATTTCTCGACCTGTTGTTCGCATTATTTGCCAAAATCCGGAAGCCCCTTTTGGAGATCGCACATTGGTCAAACCACTTTCAATTACGGCAAGATATTTGAAGTCGGATGGAATTCTCTTCTTCCAATATTCGTTCGAGGATAGGAAAGTATTTATTGGCCTTTTGAGAAGAAGCATCATATTCGACTGCCAATAAGTATTCACCAAAAGTTCTCGGTCCAGTCTTTCTCTCAAATCAGCACGTTCCAATACCATTTTTCCCCTGCAAACTCAACCGATTTGGGCAATTCAAGGGCATATATTTTATAATTTGGATTGGGCTCCTTGGAAGAAAATGCCGATCTCCATTTCAAAGTCGTACTGGCGGAAATCCCAAAAACAATCACAATCACTAATCCAATTTTTTTCATAATTTTTTCTTTAGAGAACTACTGTTGGTTTTACTTCAACTTTTTCCCGTAATACGAGTTCTGGGAGATGGGTATTGAACCAATTTTTTTGAGTGATAATCATCGCGTGCTCACCTTGATTTTTGATTACCGGTTCAGCAATTGATTTGATCGGAAAAACGGTGTCATCAGTTCCATGAATATGAACCAGATTTTTGGTGAATTCATGAGGGTTCCAATTCACAATAGTGTGAATGGACCAACGCAAATAGTCAACATCTCGCTCGGACAAATACTTTCTATAGAGTGATAACCTTCTCTTAATGGCTTTCCCAAAGGCAAATAGGGCTAAGGTTTCAATATTTTCAACCCAATTCAGGGGTAATAATTTGTGCGCATTTGTTTTTGTGACAATCTCATTGTTAAAGGAAGTTCTTCTCTAGATTTCACACTTGACACTATAATTACTTTTTTAACTTTAATGCATTGAGCTATTTCTTGAACCAATATTCCACCGAAAGAAACACCTAACAATACCGGCTGTTGCTCGCCTATCCTTGTACTCATTCGTTGGGCATAGGATCGGATATCCTCATTGGCTATGGGAGAATCCAACTGAGCCAATGGACAATGATATTCGGTGGAAACTCCAAAAACTCAAATATTTTTTGGGCTTGCTGCCATGCCTGGCATCACATACAGATGAGTGTTTTTCATAGGAACAAAAATAGATAAAAACTATTTTTGTAAATTTATAGCCTCTTAAATTTCTGAGCTAAATGATCCTGAACAAGAAAACCAAAATTTATGACAACGGAAGCAATTGTTAACAACGAATTTTTACGCCAATTTGAATATACCACTCAAAATGAGATGGCACGTATTGAATACGCAGAACAAGAAAGGAAAATATTTTTAACAAAGCTTTTATCCCTGAAAGCCATCCAATCAAAAAAAAATTTGAAGAGGAGTTTATAAAATCAGTATTGGAGATATTAAGGGAAAAAATTGAAGGTGGTTCCTACTTCTCCAAAAATTGCAGGCTTTGTTCGCAGGAATAAATCCTACAAATCGCTTCTTCCTGTAGGAATCAAATTATAAGGCTAAAACGAACATAACCGCCCTCATCAATTGTCTCTAAACGCACCTTGAGGGTTGTATTCACCCATTCAGGATTCCAAGGCGATCGGACTTTTACATAGTTGGTGCTGAATCCTTGTATATATCCTTTTTTATTTTCATTTTCAAAAAGTACTTCCAACTTCATTACCCAATTGTGTTTCGTAGAATTGATGTCGCTTTTTTGCCGACAACGACCTCAGTAATTTACTTCTTTTAATTCGCAGTTCCATTGGAATGGGATTCGCCAACGATACGGCCTCGGTATTTGAGCGTTCTGAATATGTAAATACATGCAAATACGATACGGGAAGTTCTTCTAAAAAACGAAAAGTCTCTAAAAAGTGTTCTTCAGTTTCCCCAGGAAAACCCACAATTACGTCTACACCAATACAAGCATCTGGCATTAAAGATTTAATCTTTTTAACACGCTCCCTGTATAGACCAGAAAGATACCGACGCTTCATTTTATTCAATATCTGATTGCTCCCACTTTGTAAAGGAATATGAAAATGAGGAACAAAACGCTGGCTTTGGGATACAAATTCGATGGTTTCATCTTGTAGTAAATTAGGTTCAATAGATGAAATACGAATGCGTTCGACGCCTTCAACTCTATCGAGGGCCTCAATAAGCTCTAGGAAAGTGTGTTCGTGCTTTTTATTCCCAAATTCCACCTTTACCATAGTCGCCAATATTGACACCGGTAAGCACAATTTCACGGATTCCTTGAGCGGCAATATTTTTTGCGTTTGAAATCACATTCTCCAAACGATCACTCCTGGAAATACCACGTGCTTGAGGAATGGTACAATAAGTACATTTATAATCGCAGCCGTCTTGAACTTTAAGAAATGATCGGGTTCGGTCACCTAATGAAAAACCACTTTCATAGAAATCAACTTCTTCAATCTCACAAGCGTGTACTTCAGGTTGCTCCTTTTTAGTCAAATCATTCAGATAGGCAGTCAATTTAAACTTTTCAGTGGCGCCCAAAACCAAATCAACTCCGTCAATAGCGGCCAACTGTTCGGGTTGTAATTGTGCATAGCATCCAATGGCAGCCACAAAAGCATTCGGATTTTTGGACAAAGCCCTTTTGACCAATCCTTTGAATTTTTTATCTGCTTTATCAGTTACCGAACACGTATTAATCACATATATATCGGCTGGTTTTTCAAAAGTGACTCGCTCAAATTCTTCATTTGAAAATTGTCTTGCAATAGTAGCTGTTTCCGAAAAATTGAGCTTACTACCAAGTGTGTATAAAGCTACTTTTTTTCGAATTGGAATTGCTACATCAGAAGATGACGCTGGAGTCAAAATAGTTTATCTTTAAATTTTTCACAAATATAGTAACTATGTATCGTTTGCACATCTCTTGGAATACAACTCATTACAAGCTGTTGCTGTTTTTTGTAATCACCAATTGGTGGTGCTGTCAGGGCCTCAAATTCATTCACAGATAAGGATGTTTTTCGATACAATGAATATCGCAATGTGACGAGCTTGGACCCTGCTTTTGCTCGTAACCTCAAAATATTTGGCCTATCAACCAAATGTTCAATGGATTAGTTCAGTTGGATGAAAATCTTGAGGTACAGCCTGACATTGCTAGAGAATGGAAGATAAGTGAAGATGGTCTGGATTATGTCTTTACCCTTCGGGACGATATCTATTTTCATGAATCGGAAGTCTTTGGATCACAAAGAAGTCGGAAAGTTGTCGCAGCAGATTTTGTATACAGCTTCAATCGTTTAATCGATCCAGAACTTGCCTCTCCAGGAGGGTGGGTTTTACAAAATGTAAAAGACTATTATGCCAAAGACAATCTCACACTGGTCATCCGTATGCACAAATCTTTCCCAGCTTTTTTAGGGCTTTTATCGATGCGTTATTGTTCTGTGGTTCCTCATGAGGCAGTTACTCAACATGGAGATCAATTCCGAAAACGACCCATTGGAACGGGGCCTTTTCAGTTTCAATTTTGGGAAGAGGATGTGAAGCTAGTTTTGAGAAAGAATCCACAATTCTATGAAAAAGACGAGTTGGGCATACCACTACCCTATTTGGAATCCATTGCCATACAATTCATCCCTGACATACAAAGCGAATTCATGCTCTTTCTTCAGGGTAAATTAGATTTTCTAAATTCCATAGACACTTCGTATAAAGATGAACTACTCACCGCTACCGGGTCCCTTCAGCCTAAATATCAATCCAAAATAAATTTACAGGTTGGTCCCTATCTAAATACTGAATATATAGGGATTTACATGGAATCTGATAATCCCGCGATCCAATCTGCCCAAATTAGGGAAGCTATCTTTAGAGGGTTTGATCGGGAAAAAATGATTCTATATTTACGAAATAATATTGGGTTTCCCGCTTCACAAGGGTTCATTCCTATTGGATTGCCTGGGCAAATCCATGAAGAAACAAAAATATGGAATCCCAACCGCGCACGTGAACTAGTGAATGCCTATGTACAAGATACAGGCATGCAACCGAGCCTTCGGCTTGCAACCGATGCCAATTATTTGGATATGTGTAAATACATCCAAAGAGAATTAGAAAAAATAGGCATTCGAATTCAGATCGACTTAATGCCCACGTCGAGTCTCCGTCAAGCCAAGACATCTGGTAAGTTGGAGTTGTTTAGAGCCAGTTGGATTGCTGATTACCCCGATGCAGAAAACTACCTTGGTTTATTTTACTCCAAAAACTTTTCGCCCAATGGACCCAATTATACCCATTATTCAAATACACAATACGATAAATGGTTTGAGGAAAGCTATTTGATTAAAGATCCTAAAAAAAGAGCAAAGCACTACCGGAAGATGAATCGTTTGATGTTAAGTGATTACCCTGTTATCCCCCTTTATTATGATCAAGCCATTCGTTTTGCCCAAAAGAATGTCAAGGGACTTTCCATGAATCCAATCAATATTTTGCAGTTGATAACAGTAAAAAAGGAATAAAAAAAACTACCTTAGGCTGCTTTATATCGTGAGAATTGGTCCTATTTATTAAACTTAGAATATTTATTCTTAAATTTATCAATACGCCCAGCAGTGTCTACAAGTTTTGACTTTCCAGTATAGTAGGGGTGTGATGTTCTCGAAATTTCAAGTTTAATTAGAGGATATTCAGCCCTTCAACTTCTATGGTTTCTTTACTTTCGGCTGTCGATTTGGTAATAAAGATATCTTCGTTGGACATATCCTTGAAGGCGACCAATCGATAGGAATCTGGATGAATATCTGTTTTCATATTTTAATAATCGAGCGCAAATTTAAATGTTTTTGTTACAATTTCCTATCCATTGGAGGTAAAATTTATATCCATAAAAATGTATATTTGTTTAAATCCAAATACTTAATAATATGAATAACCCAATGAAATCGAATACATCCTACATGATTAAATTCGGAGGAATTTTGGGTGGGATTTCCGTAATTTTTGCTATAATGTTGTTTACACTCAACATGCATTACGGGCAAGAACCTCTTGTAAACTATGTAAATTATGCCATTTCTATAGGCGTCATCGTTTTAGGTATTTATACCTTTCGCAAAGACAACGAAGGCTTTTTATCTCTAAGTCAAGCCATAAAACTAGGTCTCGGAATCTCCTTAATTTCCGCCATTATTGCTTTGGTCTACACTGGTTTGTTGATGAACGTTATCGAGCCAACGTACATGGAAACAGTATCTGAATTAACTAAAATTAAAATTATAGATGAAAATCCAGAAATGACTCAAGAACAACTGAATGCAGCATTGGATATGATGGAAAAGTTTCAGGGTTTTGGAGTCATTGCTGCCTTTATCTTGATTTTTAGTCTGTTTTTCGGGTTTCTTACCTCTTTGGTGGCTGGTTTGATTCTAAAAAAAGCGCGTCCGGAATAAATCAATGGTTTTGTACCTTTGATAAAATTTCGAAACCAGATGCAATTCTCCTTGTCGTTCCTTTATTAAATGAATCCGAATCGTTGGAGGAATTGTATCGATGGATTGAAAATTCCTTAAATTAATATTCCTTTGAACTTTTATTTGTAGACGACGGGAGCACCGATGATTCTTGGTCCATCATCACTGAGCTAGCAAAAAAATATGATACAGTAAAGGGAATACGCTTCGCTCAAAATTTTGGTAAATCACAAGCACTACACGCGGCCTTCTCTGAAGTTCAGGGGAAATATGTTGTTACCCTTGATGCCGATTTACAGGATTCACCGGAAGAGATTCTACCCATGGTCGCTTTAATGGAAGAAAAACAATGGGACCTTATTTCAGGTGGAAAAAAACGCTACGATTCCTTCCCTTTTCAAAAACCTACCCTCTCGCTTGTTTAATTGGGCAGCAAGGCGTGTATCTGGTATCAATTTACATGACTTCAACTGCGGCTTGAAAGTGTATAAAAGAAGTAGTTCAGACTATTGAAGTCTATGGTGAAATGCACCGTTTTATTCCAGTGCTTGCCGCACAAAACGGTTTTCACCAGATGGGCGAAAAAACAGTTCAGCATCAAGCGCGTAAATATGGTACTTCTAAATTTGGAATGGAGCGTTTTATTCGTGGATTTCTTGATCTTATCACCTTATGGTTTTTACATCGATTTGGAAAACACCCCATGCACTTCTTTGGACTAATCGGAACCCTAATGCTTCTATTGGGCTTTGGCTTTACTGCTTATCTAGGTATTGATAAGTTGTTTGTTCACACTAGCAGTTCTTTAATCAGTGACCGTACGGAGTTTTATATCGCATTAACAACAATGATTCTCGGATCGCAGTTTTTCATTGCTGGGTTTCTGGCTGAGTTAATTCTTAAAGGCCGTCCCATCAAGGACGATATACCATCAAAAGCACCACCTATTAACCATGGAGATTGAAAAAAAGATGGCCTGTTGGCTAAAAGTACCTTTTGACTCCGAAACCCAACAAGCAGTCCAATCATTAGCTAAAGGCGCAGATTCAGAAGCACTCCACGATGCTTTTTATAAAGACCTTAGTTTTGGCACTGGCGGTATGCGAGGTAAGATGGGGGTTGGTACTAACCGAATCAATAAATATACACTGGGACGTTGCTCTCAAGGACTGGCTACCTATTTATTACAAGAATTTCCATCACTAACCCCCAAAGTTGTGATTGCTTTCGACTCACGCCATAACAGCCAATCACTCGCCCAAGAGGTAGCCAATGTATTGACAGCTAATGGGGTTGCCGTTTATTTATTTACCGATTTGAGAACAACTCCAGAATTATCTTTTGCAGTACGCCACCTGAGGGCACAGGCTGGCATTGTATTAACAGCCTCTCACAACCCACCCATCTATAATGGTTATAAAGTCTATTGGGAAGACGGTGCGCAGATTGTCCCCCCACACGACAAAAAAATCATGGAAGCTGTAGATAGCGTTTCCTATGAATCCCTCCAGTTTGGTCCGCCTAAAGCAAAAATTTACCCTATCGACCTGGAAGTCGATGAAGCCTATTGGAATACGGTTCTTAAATTATTACCGGTGAAACCAAAGCAACCTGAAAATCTTAATTTGGTCTTTACCCCTCTTCACGGCACGGCTATTACCGCCGTTCCAGGGGTGCTACAACGGGCTGGATTTGATCGAGTATCAGTCGTGAAAGAACAAATGCATCCCGATGGAGATTTTCCCACGGTCAAGTCTCCAAATCCAGAAGAAAGAGAAGCCCTTTCATTGGCAATAGATCAAGCCGTTAATGAAGAGGCCGATTTAGTTATCGGTACAGACCCCGATTGCGATCGTTTGGGTGTTGCTTTTCGAACAAGTTCAGGCAGTTACCAATTACTTAATGGTAACCAACTCATGCTTTTACTGACCGATTTTGTTTTGGATCAACTTCAACAGAAAAATAAGCTGCTTCCTTCCAGTTTTATTGCTTCCACAATTGTGTCTACCCCACTGATGCAGTCCATAGCTACTCAATATCAGATAGAGTGTGTAACCACACTCACTGGATTCAAGTGGATTGGAGAGGCCATTGAAAATCGACCTAGTGATACATTTATTTGTGGGGGTGAAGAAAGCTACGGATTCTTACTGGGCAGTGCAATACGTGACAAAGACGCTGTCTCGGCCAGTTTGCTAGCCGCCGTAATGACAAGTCAATTAAAAAGTGAGGGCAAGTCACTTTTGGATCAACTGATCCTTTGCTATCAAAAATATGGGTTCCAATACGAATCGCTTCATTCTTTAAATAAAGAAGGTGCGGCTGGAGCTGAAGCTATTTTGGAAATTATGCATTCCTACAGAAACAACCCTCCTAGGGAATTGGGTGGAAATAAGGTTGTAAAAATTTATGATTATCAAATAGGCGTGGAACGAGATCTAAATAATAATTCTGAAATACCCTTACTTCTTCCAAAAGCAAATGTACTCATTTTTGTCACCTCCGAAGGGAGTCGTATAGCACTGCGTCCAAGTGGAACCGAGCCTAAAATAAAATTTTATATCAGTGTCGCGAATACCTATCAAAAGGAAAAAAGTTGGGAATACAATCTTGAAAAAAGATTGAAAAACAACTAAAAATTCTAGAAAATGATCTGCCGCTATGATGCATTATTTTTAAAAGATCATCCGTTTCGCATATCCTTTTTGGGGCTATGCATTACTAAATGTTATATGTAATATCTTTTATGCATTGTTCAGCGCTTTGGCTTTTGTCGCTTTTATTCCGTTGATGGATGTCCTATTTAATCAGACAGTGAAAGTCGTTGAAGCTCCAATATATAAAGGCTTTTTCGGGATTAAAAGACTACCTACAACAAAGTCTGAACTATGAGGTGACAAAACGAGTGATGTCCGATCCCTCGGGTACACTATTGTACGTTATTGGATTGATTATCGGATTGTTTTTATTGAAAAATGTCTTTAATTATTTTGCATTATTTTATATAACTTTCCTACGGACAGGAGTGCTACGAGATTTACGTAATGCGCTGTACAGTAAAGTACTCACCTTGCCTTTGGATTATTTTTCTGAAAAACGCAAAGGCGACTTGATGACACGAATGGCTTCAGATGTCATTGAAGTTCAAGTTTCCTTTTTATCCACTCTGGAACTGCTCGTCAGGGAACCCTTGACAATTCTTTTTTACAGTTATTGTGATGTATCAATTAAGCCCAGAACTCACCCTATTCGTATTATTTTTCATTCCCATATCAGGAATTGTCATCTCGATTATTGGTAAGCAATTGCGGAAAAAATCGGCATCGGTTCAAAAAGAACAAGGATATTTCATGTCTGTCATTGATGAAACACTAAATGCTCAAAAAATCATCAAAACCTTTAAAGCCAACGGATTTTTTAACAAACGTTTTCAAAATTCTACACAACGGTTTTTTAAATTTTCTAACGCCTTATTGCATCGAAATAATTTGGCCTCCCCGTTGAGTGAATTTATGGGAATAGCTATTATAGGAGTTCTTCTATGGTATGGTGGACATATGGTATTGGTGGAAGGTAGCCTCAAAGGCACTACTTTTTTTGCCTACATGGGTTTGGCCTATAATATTCTGACTCCAGCTAAAGGGATCAGTAAATCTTTATTTAGTATTCGAAAGGGGACGCTGCAGCAGCCCGATTAATCGAAATATTAGAGGCTAAAAATAGCGTTCAGGAAGTGCCCAACGCAAAAGAGTTAAACACGTTAAGTAAAGGAATTGTATTTGATCATGTTCACTTTTCTTATAGCGAACGAACCGTTTTAGACAATTTCAGGTTAGAAATCAAAAAAGGTGAGTTAGTCGCACTGGTAGGACAATCAGGTAGTGGAAAAACGACAATTGCTAATCTAGTTAACCGTTTTTATGACATCCAAAAGGGAACGCTTTCCCTAGATGGAATCCCTATTCAAGAACTACGTTTCAACTCGCTCTATGGTTTATTGGGTGTAGTCACACAAGAAGCCTTACTCTTCAACGATACAGTTGGTAATAATTTGAGGATTGGTAAACAAAATGCAACAGATGCGGAGCTAATGACCGCAGCAAAAGCAGCCAACGCACATGAGTTTATTGAACAAATGGAACAAGGGTATAACACTCCTGTAGGAGAGGGTGGAAATAAGCTGTCCGGTGGGCAAAAGCAAAGACTCTCTATTGCCAGAGCTATCCTAAAGAATCCTGATATTTTGATTTTAGATGAAGCAACCTCAGCTCTGGATACCGAATCGGAAAAATTAGTTCAAAAAGCCCTCGAGAAGCTCATGCTAAACCGGACTTCTTTAGTCATTGCCCATCGCCTATCAACCATTCAAAAAGCCGATAAAATTGTGGTTTTGAAAGAAGGGAAAATAGTTGAAATGGGAACTCATCAATCACTTCTAAATCAGAAAGGAGCCTATTATAATTTAGTGAAACTTCAACAGCTCTGATGCCAAAGTTGTATGACAACTTAGCCTCTGCCGCTATTCAAGCCCTAAAGACTATTCTTCAAGAAAGGAAACGAACTTCACATGTATTGCAAAAAATCACTGCTAAACACCCCAAATGGGGTGCGAGAGATCGAAGAACAGTCTACACTATTGTATACGATTGCATTCGTTGGCGCCGCCTTTTTGCAAACACGATTCAAGCAAACTATGAAGAGATAAGTGAAGATCAGCTTTTAAGTGTTTGGTGCCATAGAAATGAATTTATCTGGAATAATAATAAAGAGACTCTAAGACAAAATGAGTTAAAGAATATGCCACCAGAGGTCATGGCTTCCTATCCAGACTGGCTTTTTGCATTAGGAAGAAAAGAACTCCCTAGCCTCTGGAATCAAGAATACGAAGCTCTCAATAAACAAGCTGCAGTATCAATTCGAGTAAACCGACTTCGCTCCCATCCCGAAAAATTACAAATGGAATTGCAACAACGTTATGCTATCAAAAGCCGTTTAATGAAAAGGTTTCCAGATGCATTACAATTGGAACAAGGACGAAAACTCAATAAAAACTCTCTTTTTCTAAAAGGTTATTTTGAAATACAGGATGCGCATTCACAAAAAATAGCTCCCTTTACTAAGGTAGCTCCAGGCATGAACGTGATAGATATGTGTGCTGGCGCTGGAGGAAAAAGTCTTCATTTAGCTGCCTTAATGCGAAATAAAGGGCAGCTTCTAGCATATGATGTAGAAGAAACAAAATTAAAATCGTTACACCAAAGGTCAGAACGAGCAGGGGTGAAAATCATTCAAAGTAATTTATTGAAAAAGGATACGGAACTTCCTGAAAATAAAAAGTGGGCCGATGTAGTACTGATCGATGCTCCTTGTTCTGGGTTGGGAACACTAAAACGGAACCCAGAACTTAAATGGCGATTGAGTCTAGAACAAATAGAAACACTTCGGGATACCCAATTCAAATTGTTGGAAAGCGCAGCAGAATGGGTTAAACCCAAAGGCGTATTGGTGTATGCAACTTGCTCAATTTTACCCTCTGAAAACGAACAACAAATCGAGCAATTCCTCAACAAGAATCAGGCATTTGAACTGGAAGAAAAACAACAACTATATGCCCACCAAAGTGAATTTGATGGTTTTTTCATGGCCCGTATGAAACGAATAATCTAGCGAGTGTGAATAACTCCTTTAGAAATGGGAATAAACACCCCCAATTTGAGCAGGTGTTTCAAGGCTAAAAAACTATTTTTGCTCAGTAATACTGTGGTCTATGATTCAGTTTTTTGGCAATCCTGCTACTAAAGTAATTGCTGTAGCTTCCTCCAAAACCCTATCCCCTTCTATCATTGAGAAATTACACTGGCTTTTTGGCAGCGCTCCATTACTCTCCTCCAATACCATAGTGGGAATATTCTATGGACCCCGTGCTTCAATGGTTACCCCTTGGAGCACCAATGCCGTAGAAATAACTCAAAACATGGGAATTCAAGGTATTGAGAGAATAGAAGAGTATCTTTCTGAAGATCATATCCATAGTATAGATCCCATGCTAACGGTTCGCTATGATAAGTTAGACCAATCTTTATTTACTGTTGCAATAGCCCCTGAGACCCTTCAAGAAATCACTGACATAGCTGCTTATAATGAAAGTGAAGGACTGTCTCTCAATACAGAAGAAATAGCCTATTTAAACCAATTGTCTGAGAAATTGGGAAGGCCTCTTTCAGATTCAGAAGTCTTTGGCTTTTCACAGGTAAATTCTGAGCATTGTCGTCATAAAATATTTAATGGAGAGTTTGTTATCAATGGAAAAATTCAACCCAGCAGTTTATTTCAACTCATTAGAGAAACTTCGAAAAAAAATTCAGAGAATATAGTCTCCGCATATAAAGACAATGTGGCTTTCATAGAAGGACCCAAAATAGAACAATTTGCTCCCGAATCAGGTGATGTACCAAGTCGCTTTGTCAAAACAGAAATGGAGAGTGTTTTGTCATTGAAGGCAGAAACCCATAATTTCCCAACTACAGTTGAACCTTTTAATGGTGCCGCCACAGGATCTGGTGGAGAAATACGCGATCGGTTGGCCGGAGGACAAGGATCACTCCCATTAGCAGGAACTGCGGTGTATATGACTCCTTACTCAAGGGTTCAAAATGAACAATCTTTTAATGATTTCCCAGCTCGAAAATGGCTCTACCAAACTCCCTTGGACATCTTAATCAAAGCTTCCAATGGCGCATCCGATTTCGGTAATAAGTTTGGCCAACCTCTCATTGCAGGTTCCGTACTTACCTTTGAACACCAAGAGAACAATCAGCGGCTTGGATTTGATAAAGTAATCATGTTAGCTGGAGGGGTTGGATTTGCCAAAAAAGAACAAGCTCAAAAAAAATTCCTCAAAGGGAGACCAAATTATCGTACTAGGTGGAGACAATTACCGAATTGGTATGGGAGGGGCTGCGGTCTCCTCAGCTGAAACGGGGGCATTGGGCAGTACAATAGAATTGAATGCCGTTCAACGGTCCAATCCAGAAATGCAAAAACGAGTCGCTAATACTATTCGGGCTTTGGTAGAACAAAGCGAAAACCCCATTATTTCTATCCACGATCATGGTGCAGGAGGTCACCTTAATTGTTTATCGGAATTGGTGGAAGACAGCGGAGGAGCCATCGCTATAGATGCCCTCCCTATTGGAGACCCTACACTGTCGGCCAAAGAAATTATCGGTAATGAATCTCAAGAGCGTATGGGGTTAATTATCTCTGCTAAAGACGCTCCCCTTTTTGGAAAAGATCGCGGCAAGAGAAAAAGCACCATGCTATATTGTGGGTGAGGTTACTGGCAATCATCGTTTTTCTTTTCATTCGGACAAGACCCAAGAAACCCCAATAGATTTGGACTTATCTGCCTTGTTTGGTAGCTCTCCGAAAACGATAATGCGTGATCAAAAACAAAACATCTCCTTTAAAGCACTCACCTATCAACGATCTGATTTGGTCTCCTATCTTAAACAAATGCTTCAGTTGGAAGCTGTGGCGTGTAAAGATTGGCTGACCAACAAAGTGGATCGATGCGTCACAGGACGTGTAGCCCAACAACAATGTGTAGGAGAATTACAGCTCCCCTTGAGTAATTGCGGAGTCATGGCTTTGGATTTCAACGGTAAAAAAGAGTTGCAACCGCTCTAGGGCATGCCCCTGTTAGTGGTTTAATAGACCCTGTGAAGGGAAGTATGAATGCCATTGGGGAAGCATTGACTAACCTTGTCTGGGCGCCACTTGAGAAAGGTTTGGCAAGCGTATCGCTTTCTGCAAACTGGATGTGGCCTTGCAACAATCCTGGTGAAGATGCACGCTTGTATGATGCTGTTTCGGGCTGTTCTAAATTTGCTATTGACTTAGGAATTAATATTCCAACAGGAAAAGATTCCCTATCCATGAAACAAAAATATTCGGATGGGGATGTGCTTGCTCCTGGAACTGTTATTATCTCAAGTATCGGTTCTTGTTCAGATATTAATAAAATTGTAACGCCAGTAGCCACAGAGCAAGGAGGTGACTTTTATTATATTGATTTTTCAAAAGATGCATTTCATTTGGGAGGCTCATCATTTGCGCAGTCCATTGCTGCCGTGGGAAACCAAACACCAGGAATCACAGACCCGGCTTACTTTAAAAAAACATTCAATGCACTCCAGCTGCTTATCCATAGTGACAGCATCACTGCCGGACACGATATTGGATCAGGAGGATTGATAACGACCCTTTTAGAAATGTGCTTTCCTTCTGTTGGTATTGGAATGAATTTAGATTTATCCGTCTTGGAGGAACCAGATACTATTCGTTGCTTATTCTCAGAAAAAATAGCTGTTGTTGTACAATCGAAAGAAAATCTCGAAAGCATCTTATCTAAAGAGGAGTTCATGCAGTTCGCATCGGTCAGGTGTCTAAAAGTGATCATTTAAACATTAACGGACTCATTCTTTCAGTGCTTGAAATGCGACGCCTTTGGATGCAGACTTCCACAGCACTAGAAATCGAGCAAACCCTGCCTGAATTGGCCCAAACCAGAGCAGAAAATATTATCAATCAACCCTTGCGTTTTAAATTTCCAAAAGGCTTTAGCGGAACTTTACCTGTCACAAAACCCAAAAAAATTAAAGCAGCTGTATTACGGGAGAAAGGAAGTAATTCTGAACGTGAAATGGCCTATGTGATGGACTTGTGCGGTTTTGAGGTACGAGATGTGCACATGACCGATTTGGTTGAAGGAAGAGAAACTTTGGAAGATATTCAATTATTGGTTGCTGTTGGGGGCTTTTCTAATTCCGATGTTTTAGGTTCTGCTAAAGGCTGGGCTGGAAGTATAAAATACAACCCCAAAGCTCAAAAGGCTGTTACCACTTTCTTCAAAAGAAATGATACCCTTTCCCTTGGAGTCTGTAATGGATGTCAATTGTTTGTTGAATTGGGGTTATTGACTCCTGAGAAATCAGAAAAACCAAAAAATGCTTCATAACAATTCCGGCAAGTTTGAGTGTATTTTTTCAGCAGTCACCATTCAAGAATCCACAGCTATTATGATGCAAGGACTTGAAGGGAGTACACTGGGAATATGGTCTGCCCACGGGGAAGGTAAGTTTTCCTTTCCTGAGCCAGCCTCAGCTTATCAAATTCCGGCAACTTTCCAGTATAGCCAATATCCTGGAAATCCCAATGGGTCAGATTATAATGCCGCCATGTTATCTAGTGAGGATGGGAGACACTTGGTCATGATGCCCCACCTAGAACGCTCGACCTTTCCTTGGAATTGGGGCCACTACCCCAAGGAACGTTCACAAGATATGGTTAGTCCATGGACTCAGGCTTTTGAGAATGCTTACAACTGGTTTGCCAATAAAAGTCGATAATCTTTTTTTAATAAATCGTTAATTTCTGTATTTTACACTCATGGAAATTACTAGATTATTTGACTTTTTGTCCTACCAGCGACAAGAATTAGCAAGGCCAGATGCTTTAAACACTAAGTATAACGGCGAGTGGAAAGCTACTTCCTCCGAAACATTTTATCAACAAGCACATCAAATTAGTAGTGCATTACTAGAAATGGGAGTGCAATCGGGTGATAAAATTGGGATGATTTCATCAAACAATAGAACGGAGTGGTGTATTGTAGATATGGGTGTCCTTCAGTTGGGAGCCATCAACGTGCCAATTTATCCAACCATAACTGCCAAAGACTACGAATACATTCTCAATCATTCAGAATCACAATACTGCTTTGTATCGGATAGAGAAGTGTATGAAAAACTCGTCGCAGTTCAGAAAAACATCAAAGGTTTGAAAGGAATTTTTTGTTTTGATGAAATTGAAGGTTGTACCCACTGGAGCAGCCTATTGGAGCAAAGGAGCCAAAGCCAAAAATCAAGCAGATGTGGAGAAGTTGAAGGCTGCGGTAAAGCCAGAGGATTTGGCTACAATTATTTACACTTCTGGAACCACAGGAGTCCCCAAAGGTGTCATGTTGAGTCACAGTAATATCGTATTTAACAGTCTGAATACGTCCATTCGATTACCCTTAGTAAAAGGAAAATCGACCGCCCTGAGTTTCCTCCCTGTATGCCATATTTTTGAGAGAGCGACACTCTATGTGTACTATTATTTTGGCGTGCGAATATTCTTTGCGGAATCTTTGGAAACCATTAGTGATAATTTGAAGGAAACCCAGCCCAATATTTGACAGCTGTTCCAAGATTATTAGAAAAAGTGTACGATAAGATATATGCCCGAGGCGGCGAACTGGACGGCATAAAGCAAAAGCTATTCTATTGGGCTGTAAATTTAGGCCTTCAATATCAACCCTATGGGCAGAATGGAGGTTGGTATGAATTTAAATTAAAAATAGCCCGCAAGCTGATTTTCTCAAAATGGAAAGAGGCCCTTGGAGGTAATCTTGAATTAATTGCTTCTGGAAGTGCTCCACTACAACCTCGACTAGCACAAGTGTTTACTGCCGCGGGAATTACCATTTGTGAAGGCTATGGATTAACTGAAACATCTCCTGTAATCTCCATGAATGAATGGAAAGGTGGGGGTATCAATTGGTACCGTAGGTAAGGTTAATAAAGGAGTTGAAGTGAAAATAGCGGAGGATGGTGAAATCTTATGTAAGGGGCCTAATGTAATGATGGGGTATTATAAAGATCAGAAAAAACTACCGAAGTAATGACTGGAAATTATTTTCATACCGGTGACATCGGTGAAATTGATTCTGATGGATTTCTTCGAATAACCGACCGTAAAAAGGAGATGTTTAAAACTTCAGGTGGAAAATACATCGCGCCTGCCCTAATTGAAGGCCAGATGAAGCAATCCTTATTTATTGAGCAAATAATGGTAGTTGGAGAAGGACAAAAAATGCCTGCTGCTTTAATTCAACCCAATTTTGAATACATCGCCGAATGGCTTAAAGAGAATAATATCGATTGTCCTTCGGATGACTTACAAACTATTTGTGCCAATGAGCAGCTTCGAGCTGAAATTCAAGCCGATATTGACACTCACAATGAAAATTTTAGTCAATGGGAGCAAGTCAAGAAGTTCGAATTGACCCCTCAGGTGTGGTCTATAGAAGCGGGACACCTCACCCCCACCATGAAATTGAAACGCAAAGTGTTGAAGGAAAAATTTAAATCACTTATAGGTATAATTTATAATTGATCCTAAAGCCTCTTCAAGAAGGCTTACTTTTAAATGATCTTATACACACATAATTATGCATGCATTATAATGCATGCATATTATTTTTTATTTATATTTATGCAATGAAAAAAGAACGATAGATTATGCGCTTCGATCGACCTGGGGTGCGGTCAGCAAAATGTATAATAGAACAGCAAAAGTTTGACTCAACAATGGCGACAGGTTTGCCCTTCTCAGCATTGATGCAAAAGGAACTCCTTCTACTGCCCTAGGCCCTAAAATGGGTATGGAAGGGACCAGTATTTCAAGATTATTGAAGTCAATGGAAGAAAGAGGATTGATTGAGCGACGTCCAGATCCTTCAGACGGACGTGGCGTATTGATTCATCTGACCTCATTTGGTAGAGAAAAACGAGAGTTTTCTAAACAAACAGTACTTGGCTTTAATAATGCTATCAACGGTGAGCTTTCCGAAGAAAAAATTGAAAACTTTTATGATGTAATTGATTGTATTAATAAATACTGCAATCAATATGAAAATAAAACTAAAACAGTAAAAATTAACTAGACTTATGGAAGCAACGACTTCAACCATTTTAACCCGAGGCGGAGAATTTATTATCAAATCAATCGCAGCTAAGGAGATTTTCACTCCAGAAGATTTTACGGAAGAACAAATAATGATGAAAGAAGCGGTTCAAGAATTCATCGACCGAGAAGTCATCCCAAATAAAGCTCAATTTGAGAAAAAAGATTATGCCCTGACCCAACGATTGATGAAACAAGCGGGCGAACTAGGGTTCTTAAGTGTAGCTGTGCCAGAAGCCTACGGAGGTTTGGGAATGGACTTCATATCCACGATGTTGGTATGCGATTATATTTCAGGTGCCACCGGTTCCCTATCTACTGCTTTCGGAGCTCACACAGGTATTGGCACACTTCCTATCACCCTATATGGGACAGAAGTACAAAAGCAGAAATTCATACCCAAGCTAGCCACGGGTGAATATTTTGGTGCCTACTGCTTAACAGAACCAGGAGCGGGTTCTGATGCCAACTCAGGAAGAACTAAAGCTGTTTTGTCGGAAGATGGTAGCCATTACAAAATTACAGGTCAGAAAATGTGGATTTCAAATGCTGGATTTGCTGACCTTTTTATTGTCTTTGCTAGAATTGAAGATGATAAATATATTACTGGATTTATTGTCCCTAAAGATCTAGAAAATGGAATCACACTCGGCGACGAAGAACACAAGTTGGGGATTCACTCCTCTTCTACGCGTCAGGTCTTTTTTAATGAAACCAAGGTTCCAGTAGAAAACATGCTGGCAGGTCGTGGTGAAGGTTTTAAAATTGCCATGAATGCACTTAATGTTGGAAGGGTAAAGTTGGCAGTAGCCTGCCTTGATGCGCAACGAAGAACGACTACACTCTCTACTGAATATGCCAAAAGAGAGAATACAGTTTAAAACTCCCATTGCCCAGTTTGGTGCCATTCAAGAAAAATTGAGTATGATGGCAACCAACACCTATGTAGGTGAATCCGCATGCTACAGAGCTGCCCACGATATAAAAGCGAGAATCGAATCTCTGCATGAAGAAGGTAAAACTCATCAAGAATCAGAATTGCTGGGTGTGGAAGAATTTGCGGTTGAATGTTCTTTACTAAAGGTTGCTCTATCCGAAGACATGCAAAACTGTGCTGACCAAGGCATTCAAATCTTTGGTGGAATGGGTTTCTCTGCCGATGCTCCAATGGAATCTGCCTGGCGCGACTCTAGAATAGGACGTATCTACGAAGGAACTAATGAAATTAATCGCATGCTTTCCGTCAGGATGTTACTCAAAAAGGCCATGAAAGGACAACTAGATCTTATGACTCCAGTAATGTCAATTACCTCCCAATTGGATGCTCCTGAAAATTTCCCGAAACCAAACAACAGCGGTATTATGGCGAAAGAACTGGATATGATACAGTATCTCAAAAATTTATTTTTATTGGTCGCTGGCTCCGCAGTACAAAAATATGGAGCAGATCTTGATGAGAATCAAGAAATATTACTTGCTCTCTCTGATATACTTGTTGAAACCTACATGGCTGAGTCAGCAGTATTACGAACTATTAAAAATGTTGAACGGACGCTGCCAGAAGAGCAGAAGTCTCAAATTGCTATGAGTCAATTGTATTTGTTTGAAGCCGTAGCTATATGTGTGAATAAAGCACGTGAAGTAATTGTATCTATTTCAGAAGGAGAAGGACAACAAAAACTCTTAAAGGCAATGAATCACCTCGTTAAAAATCAACCCCTCCCTAATGTGACAGAGCTGAAGCGTAATGTTGCTAAGGAAATTATAGACCAAAAGGGCTACTGTTTTTAGGTAAAATAAGTTCCATGATAAACCCGATACTAGCCGTCAGGTTTTTATTTTTAATAAAAATAGAATTATGAACAAAAGAGTTTTCGCCACTGTATTTTTTGGTGCTTTGTTTTTATTCGCTCAAAAAGAAGATAAAATCTATTCAATTATTGCCTCTGTTTCTGCCGAAAGAATCGAATCCGATATACGAACTCTAGCTAATTTTGGTACCCGCCATACATTGAGTGATACCTTATCTAATATTCGAGGTATTGGTGCAGCCCGACGATGGATCAAAAATGAATTTGATAAAATTAATTTTGGCTGTGGAGGTTGCCTGGAAGTTAGTTATCAAAAAAACTATCATCTGCCAAATGGAGATCGGATTGTGAAGCCAGTATGGATCAATAATGTTGTAGCTATCCAACGAGGGACAGAATTTCCCAATAGATACATAATAATGAGTGGAGATATCGACTCTAGAATTTCAGACCCTACCAACTTTACTGATGATTCACCTGGAGCAAATGACAACGCCTCGGGCATGGCAGGTACAATAGAAGCTGCTCGGGTATTATCAAAGTATCAGTTTAAAAGTTCTATTGTTTATTTAGGTTTAGCAGGTGAAGAACAAGGTTTATATGGTGGGCAAGGTTTTGCCAAAAAAGCGAAAAAAGAGGGTTGGGAAATCATAGGAATATTGAATAATGACATGATTGGTAATATTGAAGGTGAGGATGGGGTTATAGACAATCGTAGCTTCAGAATTTTCTCAGAACCTGTCCCACCAACAGAGACAATCGAACAAAGAAAAGCAAGACGATTGTACGGAGGCGAAGTGGATGGCATCTCTAGACAGCTGGCACGTTATATCTATAAATCTACTAGAACCTTCATGCCTGAGATGAATCCTATGATGATTTACCGTTTGGATCGATTTAGTCGTGGAGGACACCACAGACCTTTCAACGATGAAGGGTTTGCTGGGGTTAGAATCATGGAGGCCCATGAAAATTATATCCGACAACACCAAGATATACGAACTGAAAGGGGCATTACCTATGGAGATGTCATTGAAGGCGTAAACTTTGAGTATGCTAAAAAATTAACTGCTGTGAATGCGATCACCTTAGCCCAATTAGCTTGGGCACCTCCTGCGGTTAAGTCACTGGAAATTGGAGGGGCAGTTCAGCCCTCTACTAAATTTCGTTGGAAAAAAATCTTCTAGTATTGATGTAGCTGGTTATAAAGTATACTGGCGAGAGACCACAAGTCCTGTATGGCAATTTAGTCGATTTGTAGGGGATGTTGACACCCATACATTAGAAGGGATCATTATTGATAATTTCTTTTTGGGATCAGTGCTGTAGGAACCAATGGCTTCGAAAGTGAAGTAGTATTTCCAAATAAAGTCTTTAAAGACTAATAGTAATTATCAATCTGAAGTCGTTTATAAAGACCTCTATTGTTACGCCTATAGATACTAAAATCAAAAATTACAGACAATTCAAACATACTGGGAGAATAAACAGTTCCAGTATTTCTAAACGGAAAATTGTAATGCACGCCAAAATCAAAATTTTCAAGGGCTAATCCCAATGTTATTCCAATATTATTAAGTCCTGCTTGACGAGCAACCACTTGTCCTCAGAGCCATTATCTGAGTAACTTACAAATGAGGCTTGTTCAACAAAACCTATAGAAAATTCTCCTAGCTGGAAATCCTGAGCAAAACTCATAAAATATGAATCCCCAAATTTTGAAATGCTAGCAAAGGCATACAAAAGAGTATCTGGGCAGGTATCTAAATTCAAAGGGGTTAATATTAAACTCATAACCACCTTGAACTGATATTTGAATGGGTTTTTCAAATGGTATTTCTTTATTAAATGAAGTATTTGGTCGGTTTAAATGTTTTAAACTAAGACCAACTAAATAATCTTCGTTATGTAAAAGAAGGGAAGCCCCCATGTCTAAATAAGACGTATTGGCAATGATATCAGCTAATGGATCAATTGATTGTGTATTAATAAAACCAGTTGCTGCATTCAACTGATCTTCAAAAATTAAGTTATTTACATCTAAGCTTGTCCCACCAAAACCAACATATAATCCGAAGTAAAAAAGTGTCGTTGCTTAATTGTATGGTATATACATAAGCTAGTTTAGCTAAGTTGACCGTCATATTGGTCGTGGGCATTTTAAATGAATTAAGGTCCACTCCTAAGGAGAAATTTAAGTCAGAAAAAGCAATAGAACCAAAGAGATATTTGTTATCCATGGTTGTAGCGTTGTTGACTTTCATCGAATTATACAATACTCCAACTCGATTTAATTCGTTTAGCCCAAAATAGCTAGGGTTGATTTTTTGAAGGTATTTAGTTTGATTTACAACATAATCATCTTGAGCAACAACGATGGATGTGTTGAATAAAAACAAAATCAATAAAAGGCAATTGATTTTTTTCATCATCTTAAAAGGATAAAGGTTCCACTTCTTTCTATTTCCTTTTCTCCAAATAAAGTTATTCCTCTTATAGTATAAATATAATAGGGTGCATACGCAGCGTTGTTTCCATCCCAACCTTGTATTTGAAGTTGTTCAGAATAGCCTTCAGGTTGTATTGGTTGACCATCCTGAGGTGTAATCTCATAATAAATTTTATTGCCTCGATTATCATATACAGTAAATTCTAAGAGTCCAAATCCACTAAATATTGGCTTAAACCTTTCATTACTTACAGGACTATTATCACCATTTGGAGTAAACACATTAGGGACTAGGATATTATATCCATTACCAACTACAATAGGCTTTGTTACCTCCTCTGAACATCCAATATCATTATAAATTCTTAAAGTTGCGAAATAAGTACCCGATATTCCATATTCGTGACGGGTGGGAGAGACTGAGTCAGATCTAACATATACAAATTCAGAGGGTGTATTATCTCCAAAAATCCACTCTGAGACAACAAATGGATCAGTAGAAGTATTTTCGAATGTTACTTCCTCTCGTGCAAGAATATTTCCAGAAGCTTCAAGATTTATAGAAGTATATTCAAATTCGGGGTCTCCTACACCAAGAACAATATTTGAAGTAATTGAGCAACCTTCCTCATTAACAATTCTAAGCTCAGCCTCTGGCTGTGGATCTGGTATCAAGAGGGTATAAGATCTGTCGCTGAGTCTATTTATATCAGTATTTACAGGAATATTGTTATAATAGAAACTCAGATCACCTTGTAAATTATCAAATATGTCAACAACTATTCTACCTGGTAATTGTCGACATAAATCTTCATCTACAAACGGACCATCAATAATGTATAAATCCTTATTAATAGGCACCACAATATTTTGTTCAAACCTATTTAATGTAGATCCTCCACAGGTCGTATTCTGTGATTCAATTACAATTTTATAATTTCCTGGCTGCAGTTCATTTGAAAAAGATCTGTTTTCTATATCAAGTTTTCTATATCCAATGTGAGGATTAGAAGTTCTTCCACTAACTGGGTCTTCTACATACCAAAGAATTGAATATGGAGGTGAGCCTCCTTCAACATTAAATCCGATACTTCCGTTACCTGAGTTTGTTCCACAACTTGGTGCAAGGGCAAAAACGTCATTACCGTCATCATCGGTAAGGTTAGGAACAATTCTAAATGGTTCAGATTCAAAAGAAACTTCAATTGCACCCAATGCAGAAGAACTATCAACAGTAATATAACAGTTATTACTATCATAGATGGTTAATGATAATTCGCCTGGAATTCCTACCTCAATAGTCTGACCTACATAATTTATTGTCTCACCAGTAAAGACATCTCCATCTTTAACTCGTAAAACCCAGTTGAATTGGTAAATAGCCTGACCATCAACAACAAAAGGTTTTCCTCCTGATACATCAGCAGTAATTTCTGCAATACCAGTACACTCGTCAATTAAAAATTCTGTTGCTCCAGTATATTCTAAAGGCAAGTATTCCTCAACGGTAAATATATATACATCATCACACTCTACTGTATCACTACCTGTACCCGTTGGAAGAGATGCTACAACAGAATAAGTGTCATACAATAACCCTGAGAAAGTATAATTTTGACCCCTTCTAACAAATGTAATATTATCAGCTACGGAAGTTGAAGCTGTTTTTGTTGAATAAACTAAATCTCTAGAATTTCCTGTAATTTCAATATCAAATGTATTTGTACCACTAGTTGGAATATTACTTTCAACTCTAAAGTTAAGCGATGCTGTTACTTCTTCATCACTATCGCAGTCATCAGGAATAACTTCTCTGACAGTTGCATTTTGTATTTCAATTCCCTGAGATCCTATAGTGATTGGCCTTGTTCTTACTGCTCCGCTTGGGCAAACCCCACTTCCAGCTCCTCTAGGATCTTGAATTGTAGCTCTATAAATTCCATTTTCAAGATTAATAGCTGTAGCTTGACCTCTAAACTCTGTTAATTCTTGCCATTGTTGTACAGTCTGTGCACTTGTTGTTGAAGTTGATGTAGTGGAAGTAGTTGTTGATGATGTTGTAGTGGTAGTTGTAGCCGTAAATAACTCCAATTCAACATATTTCTCCCAAGTAATACTAATAGGTGGATTTGCATTTGTAATTGATAGTTCTATTGAACCTACTGTTTCACCGCACCCAGGTTGAATTACATTAGCAATACTAACAACTAATTGTTCTTCTGCTACATCAGTGATTGTTACTTCTATTGGTGTAGAAGTTAACTGACAAGTTGAAGAAGCTGTTTGATAAATGACATTTGCTGTATATGTTCCGGCATATCTAATGTCGTATAGGGTTGCATTAGGGACACTTGCTCACTTGAATCAACTATCCCAGTCATATTCCATGGAAGGTATGCATTGTATCCAGGTAAATTCGGATCGTCTAAAGTTCCCTGCCATTGGATTTGTACATTATCCAAATCAATCGCATCACCACTTATACTTAAACTTATTCTTCCTAGTTGATTATTTGCACAGTCAATTTCTTGAGAACTTGCAAGTGTAATAGTTACATCATCCGGTACATTTAATGTTGATGATACAGCTTGAGTAATTGGTGAACAACCTCCTTGTGGAATTATTTCTGCTGAAGTAATCTGCGAAATTGCTGTTGGATCAACATTGATTACAATTTCTCGAGGGTCAGTTCCAGACGAACCTGTTATTGCACCACCATTAAATGAAACATTGTAAGTATCATTGGGAATTCCTCCGCTTATATAGTAAGTCAAAGTAGCCTCAGATCCATTTGAATCATTAATACAATAATCTTCAACTCTTAAATTAAGTAGTTCTCTTATCGACAAGGACTCTGATTCCCGAAGTTCAATAAAAGTAAGATTCTATACAATCGTTCTGAAGAGCACCGTCTGAAACTCTAGAAACTCTTGCTTCATATATACCTGGACCAAATGTTCCATCTATTCTATCACCTGTGGAAACAACAGTTCCATTTCTATACCAAGTAGTACTATGACCAACAGCGATTCCTGATGGCACCGGAGCTGAGTTAGTAACAGTAACTTCAAGGAATGACTGAGTTTCGCTTGGACATAAAACAATCATATCCTCAATTAGGGTGTTCGTAGAGGTTGAAGGTGTTACAACCCCTGTTTGCTGTCTTACCCAAGGAACAATATTGGCAGAACTTGATAAACCTAATGATTCAGATACTGCAAATGGAGGTACTGATAAAATAGTATATGGTAGTGGATCTGATTCGGAACATCCTAAAACAAGATCGGTAACTGTTAAGAAATAATTACCTGGTAATAGTCCTTGAATATCACTTGTGAAATATTGTAAAGTGGAACTACCACTAGTAGTTGTCCACTGGAAAGCATATTGTCCAGACCCACCGCTAAATGCAGTTGCAAGATTTAGACTTGGTTGTATACTTCCACCTCCTAAATTAGAAGGGGATTCAAAACATAAGTCATGAATAATTGTTGTTTCAATAAATGCTCTATTAATACTTATTGATGGACCATAAATATCTAAAGCCTCTCTAACGAAACAACCGTTATCATCTCTAACTTCAATTTCGAAATTGTGAGATATATCTAAAATAGGATCTGTACTGCTAAATAATCCAGCTGCAATTCCTGGAACGGGCACATAAGCGTTATCATCGAGATCAAATAATCTAAATGTATATGGTGGTGTCCCACCAGTTGCAGTTACTTGAACGTTATCTGTACATTGACTTACATTCATTGAAAGTACAGGTGGCTCCTCTACTGTAAGTGTAACAGTTGAAGAACATCTTTTTACTCCATTTGTAATTGCAACCTCGAGTAAATAGTCACCTACCAGTTGACTCCATGTTAATCTATCTGGATCTGAAGAATCTTTAGGAACCAAATTGGAACTACTGTCATAAAGATCTATCTCGTAATACCATCTTGTATTAGAAACAGAATTTGTGATATCCACAGATGAATTTGCATTTCCAGGAGTTATTGATCTAGAAAGTAGGGTTACATTAAATCCATCACCCGGTACCTTAGCACTGAATTGGAGAAAATCACCTGTCCCATCTGTACCTGCAAATGCGTTAACAATTGGGTCTGTTGCATTAATCTTAGCCGCAAAATCTTGTAAAAATTGAATATCAGTTTGTAAAACCCCAGGATTTAATGGCAGGTCATTTCCTTTATCTTCAAAGTAATCATTTGAGGTTACACCATTTGAAGACTCAATTCTAATTCTTATAAAGTCATTTAATGATAATGCGCTGGTTGGGTGAGCTGGTTGATAATTGATTCTAAGCACATCAATTTGTGCAGTATTATTAATTCCTCCCGTTACAATCTGATTAAATGTTGTTGTTGGGGAAATCGGAATAGAAAGACTTCCATCTGCAACAAAAGCGCTAGAGGTAACATTACAAGTGTTATCCTCGATATAATTATGAATCTCGTAATTCTCAGGACTTCCCGGAGGAGCAAGAGGTAAGAAGGATGGAGAAGGAAGTAATTCAATTCTGCCCGTGTAAGAAACTTCAGCAACGCATCCAAATACGTTTTGTGTCTCTATGGTATACGTATATATAGTCGGTACAATATCAGTTGTTGATAATTGCCCTTCAATGATGTAAGTCGTTCCAGAAGATCTTGATAAATCAACTCCAAAAGGATTTGATGGAGACCAAGTTACTGTTGCCCTAGCATCACCCGCTAATAATGCTCCGCCTCCTACATCATAGACAATAGGTGTAATACTATCATTGTTACACACTGCATTACTGGCTGTTTGATTATCAGCAAAGGCCGGAATAAGAGGTGATATAACCATCTCAGACTGAGGTTGGATATCTATAGCACCAACAATTTGAGCAGATGTACACGTTCCAGATGTAGTAACAGTATATTCATATCGGGTGGCAACAGAGCCAACAACATCTACTGAAGGAGTTCCAATTAAATTGTAAATATTTGGTGAGGTGAGACTTCTAACAAGTGATAACCCTGGATTTACAGTAGTCCAAGTTATACTTGCTGAGCTAGCACCTCCTCCAATAGTGAATTCTACAGGGGAGAATAAGGTTGGAGAAGCTGTTTCACAAAAATGCTTGATTTTCAGAGCCAGTAGTAACATTGATAATATCAACCGGATCTATTGTAAGAGTAACCGTAAATGTTGCTTCTGGAGTACATGAATTCCCTTGAGTTATAAATGTGTAGCTGTAATCCGTAGAAGTAGTAACACCAGTATTTGGTGTACCATCAATTGTTATTTGTCTAAGTGCACTATTCCATATTACCCCTGATGCAGGTGTAAATGGGTTTGAGGGGACCATCCTAATCCTGCACCAACATCGGAATAAGAAACTGCACCTCCACCAAGTTGTAAAACAATGTCTGTTATATCTGCCTGATCACATCCAGTTGTTGTTGCACTTCCACTTATGACATTAACTGTTGAAATTGAATTAATATCTAATGCAAATGTTGCTGAAGAAGAGCTACAATTATTTCCTCTTGTCTGAACGGTTATGTTATAAGTTGTAGGAGTAGCCTGAGTTGTTGGGGTTCCAGTAATTGAAATTAGACCTCTAACTGGAATATCACTTGCCAAGACGTGATTAATTGTCGCATTACCATTATCTGTATATCCAACTGCGCTAAATAAAATTCCTGTAGTTCCCGTAAGTGAGCTCACCAAGGTTTCTTACCACTGAAATTGTAGGATTTGAAATAGCAGCTAAAAGACCTGCAGCAATTGTTTGAGCATTTTCCACTCCAGCTGTTGTATATGGATATTCAGATCCATTTATTCTTATCACATATTCTTCTCCAGCCTGTGCCGATGAACCAACAACACTTAAAGTAACCTCTTGGCTTGTGTAAGACGAGGTTGAGGTCATACCGTTTGGAATATTTATTGTAGGGCTAATTATAAACGCATCATTGGTACCAAATACTTCAAATGAATATTTATTAGCAGGTATTATAGCACTCTCTTGGCAAAGGGCATCTGTCGAACCAATGTAGTTTACATTTTCTTGTGGTTGAACGGTTATGAACCCATAAACAGTCGAATCCACACAACTAGCTCCATTAGTACTAATTTCATATCTAAATACTCTAGGCACAGTCAAGTTAGGCAAGAATGATGGTGTCCCGACTATTCTAACAACATTGGCTGGTGCTGTGATATCTCTAAATACACCTGAGGGAAGTGTGCCAGGTGTTATATTTGCTCCTGTAGCATTATCAAATCTATACTCAATAGCAGTAATAGCATCTCCTTCACAAACATCCTGATCAGCTGTTGTTGCGGAAGAAATCAGTGTGAGAGTTGCATCAGGATTAACGTTAATTGTTGCAGTTTGAATAACCGGTGTCCCACAGGTACCACTAACAGTAGAAACTGAAACGTTATAATTTCCTGCTGTAGTTGGTGATCCTGTAAGGGTAACGACTCGTGGTCCTTGAACAACTACTGGAGGTAGTGAAGCTAAGTTTGCAAAATTACTTCTATCTGTATCTACGGAATAAGATTCACCGGGTGTAATTCCTGTGAGAATAAGTTCTGATCCATTTAATGAAGCATTAACTATTCTAAGTGTATCAGAAGCAACTACTGCTTGAAGCTTGGAGGCAATATCTGCTGGGGTCTCACCACCTGTTGACTCATACATGTACTCTCTTCCATTTACGTAGACATAATGGGTTTCGCTTACTATCGTTGTAGCTGCAATTGCACCAAAGTCAATACTTGTTATAAATGGTTGAGTGGTAAAAACAGGTGAAATACCCGGTGGAAGATTTGTTACACTTACTGTTAAAGAATCAGGGCCCCAATATTCAAAATCAATATCACTAATAGCATCACCTACACAAACATCTTGTAATGTGTGGGTAGCTGGTGAAGAAACAATTAGGTAATCTAATGGATTTACAGTTATACTTCCACTAACCGAGTCCTCATTGCATCCGTTCTCATTTCCTGTAGTAAATACTGTGTAATTATATGTTGTTTCAGCCCAATTGGAAACATTTAGATTTCCAGATGGAAATTGTGTTTCCAGTAATTGATTCACCTAACCTAGTCTTGCTATAAGTGAGTTTGGAGTTATATAATATGAAGTAGAGGAAGTACCTGTTACTGTATATTCAATAGTTTGGATTGGATCTCCGTCACATAGAACTTGATTATCAGTTGCTGCAATTGAAGTTCTAGAAATTGAAGAAGAAGTTTCAATTCTTATATTTCCTGCTGGAAGTGTAATTGGATTACAAGCTGTACCCACTGAAGTTATGAAGATAGGGTAATTACCAGGCATTACAGACGGATCGGGAGTTCCTGTGATTTCATATAAGCCTCGCGTAGTCTAATCTTCTAATTCTATTTTCAATAACAAATGATTCATTTTCATTGTTATGACTTACATTTAATGACAATCCAGGTGTTTTATGTGAAATTAGAATTGTTCCACTCGAAGTATTAAAAGTGGCTCCAAACGTTACTCCTCCAACTCCATCAAGAAATGCTGCTAAATTAGTCCCAAGTGTTGAAGAATTAACCCCTGCAGTTAGAGCTGGTGCAGCATAAGTATATGTATTTCCATTAATTCTAATTCTATAAGTTTCTGATCCAGTTGTTGTTAATATACCGGGAGGTTGAGTGATAGTAAGCTCTCTAATTGATGTCCTTAAGGTGCTTGGATTAGCATCGATACCTGCTGGTAAACCTGTTACATTTACTCCCGTTGAAGAACCGTAAAATTCCACTAAAATTGGATCAATGCTATTTCCCTCACAAATTGTTTGGGAAGTTGACCCAGAAGCAGCATCTAGAGCAATAAGTTGATCAGGAGAAACAGTTATTGTTCCACTTAATGTTGGTGTTGGGCTTCCGGAAACACAACCATAAATGCTTCCGATTAGTGCATATTGATAGGTGTAAGTTTCTTCAAATTCAGAGCTTGTTCCAGGTGTACCGCTAAGTGTTAATTCACCACCTACAAAATTACTATTTAACCAAGATGGATTATTACTGCTTGGAAGAGTTGTAATACTGGTTGAACCGATTATATCATATTGTATATCAACAAGAGCAGAGCTATCACAGACAATTTGACTGCTACTTGGTGACTTCAGTATAGCCTGAGCAGAAGGGTTGACTGTTATACTACCCAAAACTGGAGTGCTAGTTCCCGAACAACTACCTCAACCGCTTCAACACCAAAAGAATAGGTTGTGGGAGAAGTAACGGTTCCAGAGACTGTACCAGAAATTCTGGCAGCTGCAGCAGTCACATTTACCGTCGGCGTTAGCGTCATTGTCGCGGAAGAAACATTCACTGTTTCAAAGCAACTCCTGTAGTTGGTGTACTAACCCTATAATTGGGCTATTCCAAACAGCATTAATATTATTTGCAGCTGTGTCTATTTGATTAGCTAAAGATTGTCCAACCTCTTCAAAGTTTGTTGCCGAAGCAGTGTAAGTGACATTGTTTATTCTAAGTGCATAGACATCCCCCAGCACTAAACACTCCCGCTAAAGTGACAGAAGTTGTTTGATTTCTTATAAATGAAGTTAGATTAATATTTGGAGGTAAATTGCTTCCTGCTGTAAGTTGTGGGAAAAATGCTGGATTGGATACGCTAAACTCAATATCTAAAACTTGTTCATTATTACAAACGCTTAGTTGGTTTAATGTTGAAGCATCTGTTTCAAGAGTAACAATTGGAGCTGGTTGTACAATGATTGTTCCATTAATTGAATCTGGAGTACAACCAAATAAACTTGCACCAGATGTAATGGTGTAGTTATAAGGTGTTGTAATTACAGGATTTGTTGTTAATGATCCTTGTATTGAGAAACTATTTACACCATTAGCAACGATAGTTAAACCAGGTGGCAATCCAATTGCAGTTGGAAAACCAGTTGAATTTGTTACAGTAAATGATATTGGTGTTATTGGAGCTCCAAAACAAACAGTAGATGAAGCCGTTGAACCAGGAGAAAATCCTATTTCTGGATTTGCAGTTACCTCAATAGATCCAGTAACCACTGCCGTTGTACAATCATAGGTGCTAGTTGAAGTTAGGGAGAAAATATAAATACCAGGTGCCACGGATGGATCTATTGTACCAGCAACTCTTACGCTTCCTCTTCCATTTGTTGACGTTCTTGTACGAGTAAATGTACCTGTGGCAGGTCTTATGAATGAAGCTGTAAAATCTTGACCCACTACACCCAGTAAAGTAAGCCGATGGTTGCAGTATCATAGGTGACTGATGCTAATATCGGTGAAGCTGAAATTGCATTACGAAGTTCATTCCCAACAATGTCAATGGTATCAGATGCGGATGTGGAATAGGTATACTGTGTTCCGTTAATAGATATGCCATAAATCTCATTTGCAGCTGTTTGGGTAGCGACACCACTAATAACGATGGTAAATGTTACAGTCCGAGCGCCAAGACTAAAGTTAGCTGCTGGAATAGATATGCCATTAGGAGCACCACTTAGAACTGGTATTTGAGTTATTGGACCTCTAAGTTCAAAATCTATATTGGTAATTGAATCGCCTGCACATATATTAAACTGTTGTGTTGGAGCACCTGGTACAGGGCTAATTGTTGGCTCAGATGGAACATAAACACTATATATCGTTTCTAAACCACCAGGACACTCTTCATTCTGAACCGATAATTCAACAGTTCTATTTTCTATTCCGTTTAACCAGTAAAGAATAGCATCATTTCCATTTTCAACTATTCGATACCCTTTAGGATTTGATGTATCTGTAACAATTCCTGTGGAATTTAGACCAGGAACTCCATAGTTCCAATTTAAATTAGCATCAAAATCCCCATAATTGATGAAATAATGTACATCTTGGTTTGATGAAATAGTAGTCGAAATTACTCCTACGCCAGGTATTGGACATTTAGGTAAGTCAAATGCTAGAATATCAGGTGCATTCTCTTGACTTTGAACTATTTGGTACTGGGCAGTTCCAGGCACAGAACCTGTACTATCACCATTACAATCTACAGCTAATGCAGATATATTGTAACTTCCAAAGAAGCCTTCATTCCAACTTACAACTCCATTTGCATCAATTACACCTGCCTGAGTAACGGTACTTGAGGGATCAGGTAAAGAGGTAATTGACCAGGTTAAGCTTTGATAATCATTATTTGAACCCGCTACAGCAGCTGTAAAAAATTGAGTGTCTGGAGTAGTAGATGTTATTTCACATACTGGTCTAGGACCTGTAAAATTACCACAGACAAATTCATTTAAAGCAACAGGTGGACTTAATTGTGGTAGTGCTGGTACAGGATTTAATCCACTGTCTTCTACAACCCAAAGCTCAACTTCATACCATGGTGAAACAGAAGTTCCATCACATGCTGTGTTTCTTACCCTCACAACAGCTTCATCTGATGGGGTGCTAAACAAAGTATTGTCCCAAGTAACTGTTGCCACTCCTGTTTGATCAAAGGCAATTGTACTTGTTCCAAAACTCACTTCCCATTCTAACTCCCAACTTGGATTAAATGGACACTGAACATAGAAAGTCGTACTGGTTGTTCCTTGGCAAATCGTATTATTGTAGTAAACACCTCCACTCTCTGCAATTACGTAATCAATATCATTTACATCTCGCATGATTGCATATGGAGCTATAGGTGGAGGAGCTATGTTAATTGTATAAGATCCCATTAATTGTGGATTACAGGCTGTCTCGTGATAAAATTCAAACACGTTTGCATCTTGAATTGAACCAACAGTTCCCTCAATTCTAAAACGATCAGTTCCAGATACTCTCCACCACTGAGTTTGTGAAGCGGCTCCAGTATTAATTATTGTAGCTGTTCCAGTTCCTCCGAGGGGTACAGGGGTATACTGTTTATCCAGATTTCTAATTACAAGAGCATCGGTTCCAGTTAGTAAAAACGTTGGAAATGCGTTAGGGTTCATAATTTCATCCAATGACTGTCCCACACAGAAAGTCGCTGGGCTTGCCGGACCTCCGAGTAAGGTTATAGATGGTGCAGGATTAACAATAATTTCAAATGGCTGTGTATAAGCAACACATTCACTTGAACCAGAAGTTGAAACTAAAACATTAAAATGGAAACCTGCCCCTAGAGTTGGACTTTTAGTGAATGAGAATGGGCTGTAATCATCATTAATGTAAATTATATCAGAATCAGCATAATAACTAGCAAATATTCCTCCTGCTGTAAGTGAAGCAGTTAAAGATTGACCGATTTGATCCACAGTAGAAACAGTAGCTGTAACTTCAACACTAAACAGGGATCCATTTATATACAATTCATAAACTTCACCTAAACTTACAGGGAATCCAGAGGGCACAATTTGGATTGATGTTTCAGCTGTAGGACTTGGCGAGCCTGTTGAAGCTTTTACAATTGCACGATAATAGGTTGTCTGTGTAGGTACAGTCGCTCCACCTGCACCAAAACTTAAGCTTGTTGAGCCAGTAGCTGCTGCGATTGTAGTCCAATTATTTTTATCTATTGAAAATTGCCATGTATAAGTTACTGTCGCTGACTGAGCTGTAGGGGTGCCTCCCAAATTAAGATTATTTGGAGTTGTACCATCACAAATTTCATTATTTCCTCCTACAATGACAATTTCTCCAGCGTCAAGTGATGATAATATCGTATACGATACAACATTTGAATAGACCGGGTTACAACTCGTTGATGCAACTGTAGCTCCCCTTCTGTATAGAATATCGAGAGGTGTTGCATTGTAATTAACTAGAGCTGGAGGTTGATATGAAACATTCGTTGCCCCGCTTATATCATTATAGGTTAATCCACCATTATTTGAAACTTGCCACTGATAGGTAACTGCTCCGAATGTACTTGACGCTAAACTTGAATTTAAAATAGCTTCAGGTCTACTTCCAAAACAATAAGTTCCAGATGTAGAATTGTCTAAAGTACCAGGATTAATATCGACAACATTTAGATTAAATGACGTACTAAATGCTTCACAGCTTGCCCCTCCACCCCCAGGTATTTGAACAATTCTTCTATACCATCTGGTCTCAGTTGACGAAACTGTGAGTGAGTAGGTTGGACCTTGGGCACCAGGAATGTTTACAGTATTAGTAGTTGTCATAAAGTTATCGTTGGAATACTGCCATTGATAAGTACCTGATGATGCGCCTGTTACGCTTAGTAATATAGTATCGTTCTGACATGCAGTTTGTGCCGTAGGTGTTACTGTACCGCCGATCAAAGCCGAACCAACCCTGACTTCTACTGGAGGAGTGCTTTCTTCACAAATAATCCCTCCTGGTAATTCACTTATTAAAACTCTTCTGAATTCAGTTGAAACAGAAAGGGGTGACGAAAATGTATAATTTAATGAGGCTACCCCTGTTGGAGACCACGTTGAAGAAGATGCAGTTCTTGATTCCCAACTGATAAGTTATTGTTCCAGATGCTGAACCTGATGTAAAACTTGTTAAATCTACAGGTATTTCTAAATTACAAACCGTTTGTAATAGTGGACCTATAGTCCCAACATCATTTATAGTATTTTCTTCAACAAAAATTGTGTCGGTTGACACACAAGAACCTTGGGTGACATAAACTGTCACTGTTGCCCCACCAGATAAGACTGGATAATTTACTGTAAAGGTTGAAGAACCTACAGGAATTCTTGGTCCAGTATCAATTTGATATTCATAAGTTGCCCCACCAACTGGAGTAGCAATAAATTCAACATTATCATTTTCACAAAAAGTGTTATTTGGAAAAGAACCACTAGTAGTTAATATTACAGCTGCTGGAGCACTCACTGTAATCGTTCTTGAGGCTGAAGTTGTCTGACAACCGTTATTGTCAGTCACCACAACATAAAAATAATCACCATTATTTAGTACAAGACTAGCGTCAGATACTGGATCAAATGTGACCAGTGTAGAAGTAGTACCTGTATAACTATGTACTGCCGTGATGCCTCCGTTGGCATAAAACTCATAGTTAAATGGCGCTCCTCCACCCCCACCTGCAGAAGCTTCAAAAGTAACTGTGTCCCCTGCACAAATAGTAGTGGTGGTTGTATTGACAAAGTTTGCTGCTGGTGGAGTGGCTAGAGTAACCACCACAAAACTTGTAGTCTCCTCACAATCTTTTCCACTTAGATTACTTATGGTAACTCGTCGGAATCGAGTCGATTCTGTGACTGTACTTGAAAAAGAATATCCAACTGAAGTAACACTCGTTCGTGTCCATGGATCGGTTGCTGGATTTTGACTTACTGGTTGACGCTCCCATACATAGGATATAGTTCCTGATGCGGTAGCTCCTGCTGTACTGGTAAGATCCGTTGGAGTGTCACCAGGACAGATCGTCTGTGTCCCTGTAATTGTTCCTGCGCTCGATATGATATTCTCCTGTACAAAGACTGTATCTGTCGATTCACATCCGCCTGAGGTTACATATACTGTAACTGTTGCAGTGCCGGCTAGCTGAGCATAAGGAATCGTAAAGCTCGATGAACCTACTGCTACCCTACCGCCTGAGCCTATCTCATACTCATAAGTAGCTCCTCCAATATTAGTCGCTATAAAGTCTACGTCTTCTCCTGTACAGAAAACATCCCCAGGGAAGTCCACACTCGTAGTAAGTATGACTGCTGGGGGAGCACTCACTGTAATTGTTCTTGAGGCTGAAGTTGTCTGACAACCGTTATTATCAGTCACCACAACATAAAAATAGTCACTGTTATTCAATGTAAGCCCTGCATCAGCAACGGGATCAAACGTGTCCAGTGTAGAAGTAGTGCCCGTATAACTATGTACTGCCGTGATGCCTCCATTAGCATAAAACTCATAGTTAAATGGCGCTCCACCCCCACCTGCAGTAGCTTCAAAAGTAACTGTGTCCCCTGCACAAATAGTAGTGGTGGTTGTGTTGACAAAGTTTGCTGCCGGTGGAGTAGCTAGAGTGACCACCACAAAACTTGTAGTCTCTTCGCAATCTTTTCCACTTAGATTACTTATGGTGACTCGTCGGAATCGAGTTGATTCTGATATAGTACCAGAAAAAGAATATCCAACTGAAGTAACACTCGTTCGTGTCCATGGATCGGTTGCTGGATTTTGACTTACTGGTTGACGCTCCCATACATAGGATATAGTTCCTGATGCGGTAGCTCCTGCTGTACTGGTAAGATCCGTTGGGGTGTCACCAGGACAGATCGTCTGTGTCCCTGTAATTGTTCCTGCGCTCGATATGATATTCTCCTGTACAAAGACTGTGTCTGTCGATTCACAACTGCCTGAGGTTACATATACTGTAACTGTTGCAGTACCAGCTAGCTGAGCATACGGAATCGTAAAGCTCGATGAACCTACTGCTACCCTACCGCCTGAGCCTATCTCATACTCATAAGTAGCTCCTCCAATATTGGTCGCTATAAAGTCTACGTCTTCTCCTGTACAGAAAACATCCCCAGGAAGTCCACACTCGTAGTAAGTATAACTGCTGGGGGAGCACTCACTGTAATCGTTCTTGAGGCTGAAGTTGTCTGACAACCGTTATTATCAGTTACCACAACATAAAAATAGTCACTGTTATTCAATGTAAGCCCTGCATCAGCAACGGGATCAAACGTGACCAGTGTAGAAGTAGTACCTGTATAACTATGTACTGCCGTGATGCCTCCGTTGGCATAAAACTCATAGTTAAATGGCGCTCCTCCACCCCCACCTGCAGTGGCTTCAAAAGTAACTGTGTCCCCTGCACAAATAGTAGTGGTGGTTGTATTGACAAAGTTTACTGCTGGAGGAGTCGCTAGAGTAACCACCACAAAACTTGTAGTCTCCTCACAATCTTTTCCACTTAGATTACTTATGGTAACTCGTCGGAATCGAGTCGATTCTGTAACTGTACCAGAAAAAGAATATCCAACTGAAGTAACACTCGTTCGTGTCCATGGATCGGTTGCTGGGTTTTGACTTACTGGTTGACGTTCCCATACATAGGATATAGTTCCTGATGCGGTAGCTCCTGCTGTACTGGTAAGATCCGTTGGAGTGTCACCAGGACAGATCGTCTGTGTCCCTGTAATTGTTCCTGCGCTCGATATGATATTCTCCTGTACAAAGACTGTGTCTGTCGATTCACATCTGCCTGAGGTTACATATACTGTAACTGTTGCAGTGCCGGCTAACTGAACATAAGGAATCGTAAAGCTCGATGAACCTACTGCTACCCTACCGCCCGAGCCTATCTCATACTCATAAGTAGCTCCTCCAATATTGGTCGCTATAAAGTCTACGTCTTCTCCTGTACAGAAAACATCCCCAGGGAAGTCCACACTCGTAGTAAGTATGACTGCTGGGGGAGCACTCACTGTAATTGTTCTTGAGGCTGAAGTTGTCTGACAACCGTTATTATCAGTCACCACAACATAAAAATAGTCACTGTTATTCAAGTAAAGACTAGCATCAGCAACTGGATCAAACGTGACCAGTGTAGAAGTAGTACCTGTATAACTATGTACTGCCGTGATGCCTCCGTTGGCATAAAACTCATAGTTAAATGGCGCTCCTCCACCCCCACCTGCAGTGGCTTCAAAAGTAACTGTGTCCCCTGCACAAATAGTAGTGGTGGTTGTATTGACAAAGTTTACTGCTGGAGGAGTCGCTAGAGTAACCACCACAAAACTTGTAGTCTCTTCGCAATCTTTTCCACTTAGATTACTTATGGTGACTCGTCGGAATCGAGTTGATTCTGATATAGTACCAGAAAAAGAATATCCAGCTGAAGTAACACTCGTTCGTGTCCATGGATCGGTTGCTGGATTTTGACTTACTGGTTGACGCTCCCATACATAGGATATAGTTCCTGATGCGGTAGCTCCTGCTGTACTGGTAAGATCCGTTGGGGTGTCACCAGGACAGATCGTCTGTGTCCCTGTAATTGTTCCTGCGCTCGATATGATATTCTCCTGTACAAAGACTGTGTCTGTCGATTCACATCCGCCTGTGGTTACATATACTGTAACTGTTGCAGTGCCGGCTAACTGAGCATACGGAATCGTAAAGCTCGATGAACCTACTGCTACCCTACCGCCTGAGCCTATCTCATACTCATAAGTAGCTCCTCCAATATTAGTCGCTATAAAGTCTACGTCTTCTCCTGTACAGAAAACATCCCCAGGAAGTCTACGCTCGTAGTAAGTACTACAGCCGGTGGGGCAGCTACGGTAATTGTCCTTGATACTGAGGTAGTCTGACAGCTATCTGAGTTCTCCACAACTACCCAGAAGTTATCTCCGTTGGCCATAGTGTGACCTGCATTAGCTACTGGATCAAACTGTATTGAAGTTGAGGTGGTACCTGTGACACTGTAAGCCGCTGGTCCTGCATTAATGTAGAAGTAGTAGTCAAAGGTACCTGCTCCTCCTACAGTGGCCTCAAAGGTAACTGTATCACCTAAGCAAATAGTAGTGGTGGTTGTATTGACAAAGTTTACTACCGGTGGGGTAGCTACGGTAACAACTACATAACCCGTAGATGCCTCACAACTATTATTCCCTCCAAGCTCACTTATTACCATACGTCTAAAACGCGTGGTCTCTGATAACGTTCCAGAGAAAGAATGAGTCGTACTATTAATACCTATTGTAGTCCAGGGATCTGTTGCTGGGTTAGCAGTAACCGCTTGGCGCTCCCATCGGTAAGTAATAGTTCCCGATGCGGTAGCTCCTGCTGTACTGGTAAGATCCGTTGGGGTGTCACCAGGACAGATCGTCTGTGTCCCTGTAATTGTTCCTGCGCTTGATATGATATTCTCCTGTACAAAGACTGTATCAGTCGATTCACAACTGCCTGTAGTTACATATACTGTAACTGTTGCAGTGCCGGCTAACTGAGCATACGGAATCGTAAAGCTCGATGAACCTACTGCTACCCTACCGCCCGAGCCTATCTCATACTCATAAGTAGCTCCTCCAATATTAGTCGCTATAAAGTCTACGTCTTCTCCTGTACAGAAAACATCCCCAGGGAAGTCCACACTCGTAGTAAGTACTACTGCCGGTGGGGCAGCTACGGTAATTGTCCTTGATACTGAGGTAGTCTGACAGCTATCTGAGTTCTCCACAACCACCCAGAAGTTATCTCCGTTGGCCATAGTGTGACCTGCATTAGCTACTGGATCAAACTGTATTGAAGTTGAGGTGGTACCTGTGACACTGTAAGCCGCGGGTCCTGCATTAATGTAGAAGTAATAGTCAAAGGTGCCTGCTCCTCCTACAGTGGCCTCAAAGGTAACTGTATCACCTAACAAATAGTAGTGGTGGTTGTATTGACAAAGTTTACTACCGGTGGGGTAGCTACGGTAACAACTACATAACCCGTAGATGCCTCGCAACTATTATTCCCTCCAAGCTCACTTATTACCATACGTCTAAAACGCGTGGTCTCTGATAACGTTCCAGAGAAAGAATGAGTCGTACTATTGATACCTATTGTAGTCCAGGGATCTGTTGCTGGGTTAGCAGTAACCGCTTGGCGCTCCCATCGGTAAGTAATAGTTCCTGATGCAGTAGCTCCTGCTGTACTGGTAAGATCCGTTGGGGTGTCACCAGGACAGATCGTCTGTGTCCCTGTAATTGTTCCTGCGCTCGATATGATATTCTCCTGTACAAAGACTGTGTCTGTCGATTCACAACTGCCTGAGGTTACATATACTGTAACTGTTGCAGTGCCGGCTAGCTGAGCATAAGGAATCGTAAAGCTCGATGAACCTACCGCTACCCTACCGCCTGAACCTATCTCATACTCATAAGTAGCTCCTCCAATATTAGTCGCTATAAAGTCTACGTCTTCTCCTGTACAGAAAACATCCCCAGGGAAGTCTGTACTAGTGGTAAGTACTACAGCCGGTGGGGCAGCTACGGTAATTGTCCTTGATACAGAGGTAGTCTGACAGCTATCTGAGTTCTCCACAACTACCCAAAAGTTATCTCCGTTGGCCATAGTGTGACCTGCATTAGCTACTGGATCAAACTGTATTGAAGTTGAGGTGGTACCTGTGACACTGTAAGCCGCTGGTCCTGCATTAATGTAGAAGTAATAGTCAAAGGTGCCTGCTCCTCCTACAGTGGTCTCAAAGGTAACTGTATCCCCTGCAGCAAATAGTTGTGGTTGTTGTATTGACAAAGTTTACTACCGGTGGGGTAGCTACTGTAACAACTACATAACCCGTAGATGCCTCACAACTATTATTCCCTCCAAGCTCACTTATTACCATACGTCTAAAACGCGTAGTCTCTGATAACGTTCCAGAGAAAGAATGAGTCGTACTATTGATACCTATTGTAGTCCATGGATCTGTTGCTGGGTTAGCAGTAACCGCTTGGCGCTCCCATCGGTAAGTAATAGTTCCTGATGCGGTAGCTCCTGCTGTACTGGTAAGATCCGTTGGGGTGTCACCAGGACAGATCGTCTGTGTCCCTGTAATTGTTCCTGCGCTCGATATGATATTCTCCTGTACAAAGACTGTGTCTGTCGATTCACAACTACCTGTGGTTACATATACTGTAACTGTTGCAGTGCCGGCTAACTGAGCATACGGAATCGTAAAGCTCGATGAACCTACTGCTACCCTACCGCCTGAGCCTATCTCATACTCATAAGTAGCTCCTCCAATATTAGTCGCTATAAAGTCTACGTCTTCTCCTGTACAGAAAACATCCCCAGGGAAGTCCACACTCGTAGTAAGTACTACAGCCGGTGGGGCAGCTACGGTAATTGTCCTTGATACTGAGGTAGTCTGACAGCTATCTGAGTTCTCCACAACCACCCAAAAGTTATCTCCGTTGGCCATAGTGTGACCTGCATTAGCTACTGGATCAAACTGTATTGAAGTTGAGGTGGTACCTGTGACACTGTAAGCCGCTGGTCCTGCATTAATGTAGAAGTAGTAGTCAAAGGTACCTGCTCCTCCTACAGTGGCCTCAAAGGTAACCGTATCCCCTGCACAAATAGTTGTCGTTGTCGTATTGACAAAGTTTACTACCGGTGGGGTAGCTACTGTAACAACTACATAACCCGTAGATGCCTCGCAACTATTATTCCCTCCAAGCTCACTTATTACCATACGTCTAAAACGCGTGGTCTCTGATAACGTTCCAGAGAAAGAATGAGTTGTGCTATGAATACCTGTTGTAGTCCATGGGTCTGTTGCTGGATTGGAAGTGACCGCTTGACGCTCCCATCGGTAAGTAATAGTTCCTGATGCGGTAGCTCCTGCTGTACTGGTAAGATCCGTTGGAGTGTCACCAGGACAGATCGTCTGTGTCCCTGTAATTGTTCCTGCGCTCGATATGATATTCTCCTGTACAAAGACTGTGTCTGTCGATTCACAACTGCCTGAGGTTACATATACTGTAACTGTTGCAGTGCCGGCTAACTGAGCATACGGAATCGTAAAGCTCGATGAACCTACTGCTACCCTACCGCCTGAGCCTATCTCATACTCATAAGTAGCTCCTCCAATATTAGTCGCTATAAAGTCTACGTCTTCTCCTGTACAGAAAACATCCCCAGGGAAGTCCACACTCGTAGTAAGTACTACAGCCGTGGTGGGGCAGCTACGGTAATTGTCCTTGATACTGAGGTAGTCTGACAGCTATCTGAGTTCTCCACAACCACCCAAAAGTTATCTCCGTTGGCCATAGTGTGACCTGCATTAGCTACTGGATCAAACTGTATTGAAGTTGAGGTGGTACCTGTGACACTGTAAGCAGCTGGTCCTGCATTAATGTAGAAGTAGTAGTCAAAGGTGCCTGCTCCTCCTACAGTGGCCTCAAAGGTAACTGTATCACCTAAGCAAATAGAAGTGGTGGTTGTATTGACAAAGTTTACTACCGGTGGGGTAGCTACGGTAACAACTACATAATTTGATGATTCTTCACAAAGCTGTCCGGGTCCAAGATTACTGATTAATACTCTTCTGAATCGGGTAGATTGAGTTATTGTATTGGTGAAATTGTACTGAGTAGAATTAACTGAAGTGTTTCCCCAAGGATCAGAAATTGGATTACTGGATCACAGGCTGAGTTTCCCATCTGTAAGAAATAGTACCAGAAGCCGCTCCAATAGAAATACTTGTAATTGAGATGGAATATCTCCAGGACAAATTGTTTGTGTTCCTGTGACAGTTCCAGCACCATTGATATAATTTTCTTGAATTAAAATGGAATCAGACTCTTCACAGGTGCCTGATGTAACGTATGCTGTAATTGTTAGCACCTCCAGTGATTGATGCGTAGGATAAAGTAAATGTTGATCCTCCTGCATTTACCCTTGGTCCATTACCAATTTGGTATTCATAAGTAGCTCCAGCAATGGTTGGAGTAATTCCAAATGTAACGTCCTGGTCTTTACAAAATATTTGATTAGTAACATCTGAGGAGGTAACAGAGATTACAGGATTATTTGATAAAGTTCCATCGATGGTTATAGTTACTACATTTGAAATAAAACTTCCTGATGGCAACTCACATTCAAGTCCTATATAACTTACACTTGCTATCCTTCTATATGCTGTTGTTACAGTAATAGGTTGAGGATCTAATGCTGCTACGTTTGAAGGTGAAATATCTTGCCAAGTTCCAGCATCGTTGAACTGCCATTTAAATATAATGTTTGCACCAGTAATGTCAGCTGATGGCTCATTATCACTAGAAAATATTATTGGATCGTGAGCACTACAATGTGGTCCTGCTGAAGGATGAGATATTACATTTTGACCAGACATAGAGTTGACTCGATATTGCTGCGCAGATTCAGCCGAACAACCTGTTCCACCTGCCCCAGTCCAAACAACAACTTTAACTATTGACTCATCTTGAATAGTAGTTGATATAGCAGCAGTTGAGAAACTTACTGTAGTTGCTGTAGTATTTTGAGTAAAAACTTGATTTGAACCAATATAAAATTCATAAAAGGTCGGCGAACCTGTAGCTGTAGCTGTAAATATCACATCCTGATCTTCACAAACTACTAAAGACGGACTTGCATTAGAGGATAAATTAACGGAGACAGATGTTACACTAGATCCTACCTCTAAGGTTACAATATTTGAAATGTTTACCGTAGGAGTACAGGTAACCCCGTTAGCAGTTACAGTTACTAATCTTCTAAAGTCATAAGTACCATCCGCTAATACAGGAGGATCATAATCTTCAGCATTTACTCCAAGGCTAGTCCAAGTAGCTGTTCCTGAAGTCCTTCTTTGCCAATCATAAATTATTGTCGCTGAAGGAATTGATGGAAACAACGAACTTGATCCATTTATAACATCTGGATCTAAACCAGTACAATAACTAGTAGTTCCTGTACTAGCAATTGTATTTGAACTAGCTCCGCTTAATTGTAATAAATTTAAAATTAAAGTTCCTCCATTTGTTCTTGTATCATCGTCACAACCAGTTGAATTATTAACAACTCTTACATCGATGTGTGTTGGGTTATATACAGTCACTGATGAATGTGAAAGGTCAATTACATTTGATGTAACCGCTGATGAAGCTTCTGTGAATGCAGTTTGTGAAATTCCGTCTCCTATGAAGAAAGTATAGCTCGCGTTTGCTACCACTTGTGCCTCAATCTGAGGTAGGTCATTGATGCATATTGTATCTCCTGATACTGTTGGTGCAAATAAGGCAGCAATTGGATTTGCATCAACATTAAGTGCCAGAGGATTTGAGAAAATTTCACATGAATTGTATTCAATTTTTACCCTAACGTTGTCTCCATCCAAAAAGGATCCCGTATAAGTTCGTGTATTTGAGGGCCCTTGTAAGATATTAGTTGTTCCATTTAAATAAAAGGTGTAGGTGGCTGTCGCATAACTAGGGAATGCAGTAAATGTAACAGATTCGGTTCCACATATATTGAGAGATGGGATACTTGAAGTAATTGATGCTGTGAAAGATGGGTCAACGTTGATTATGGTTACAGATGAGACACCGATTTCACAGGTATTACCCAAAATTTCAACAAATGCTTGTCTTCTAAACTGTGTTGTTGTTGTGATACTTCCAGAAGGCGGGTCATAATCTTTTAGGATTGCACTTGTAACGTTTGACCAACTAGAACCATTAAAACTTTGCCATTGATAAGAAACAACAGCTCCTAATCCTGATAGATTTGCTGATGGCTCGCTTGCACTTAAAATTGGATCTGGATCACCTCCATCACAGACATTAATTGTAGTTGTATTAATTTGGTTATTTCCTGTCCAACCATTTATTCTTAGTGTAAAGAATTCGTCATTGAAACAACCAGTACCGTCAGCGTTTTCATAATTTCTAATTTGGAAAACATCATCATCTGAAATAGAACTAAGTGTGTAAGTTGATAGATTAGTGGGACTTTGAACACTAGCGAAATTTAAAAAGTATTCGAAGCCATTACCGGATGATCCGGCAGCATTAAAATCAACACTATCACCTGGACATATAAACAAAGATGTTCCTGTTGGAGAAATTACTGAACTGTCAGAAGTATTAACTGCAGTAACAGTCATAGTTGGTGCAGAACCACTTCCTAGCTCAAGGGTTACAGTTGATGTAATTGATTCGCATACTGCTCCATCATAAGAAACATAGGTTTTCCTTCTGTAATGATGAATTCCATCACCTAGAGACGCAGGCGGGTCATAGTTTGTTCCGTCTCCATTCAAACCAATATCTGCCCACGCAGTAGTTGTCGGACTAGTTGTTCGGTGTTGCCATTGATATTGTAAAGAACCATAGTTAGTACTAATTGATCCAGTAGAAGTAATTGGAACTGGATCAGCTCCAGAACAATAACTTGTAGTCCCAGTAGCAAGGGTTACTGTACCTGTTAAAGTAATTATTGATATTGTAGTACTTACTACTCTAGTACAACCTGAACCGTAATCAATGGTAGCTTCTATTATTGAACCGTCATTAACAAGCCATGTAGTTTCACTGACTGTAAAATATTGATTACCACTTACCGCACCACTAGTTACAGGATTTGTGTCCAAACTGAAGTTGTATGTTGCTCCAATAACATAGGGCTCTATACTAATTATAAATTCATCCCCGTTGCAAATAGAACTTCCACCTAACTGAACTAGAGTATTGTTGTCAAGAATTTCAAGGGTTGGAGTAGTTGTAGATATTGCTGGGTATTTCGTTACAATATTGGAATAACTGTAGCAAAGTTTTCCATTTAAGTCCGAAGTCAAAACTCTTCTGTATTCTGTGATAGTAGATACGGATGAGGGAGTATAACTAGGAAAGCCCCATGTTATTGTCGACCAAGTTACTGTTCCTGAAATTCTTTGTTCCCAATCTATTGAAATTGCACCTGTGGATGTTGGAGACGAAACATCTGATATTTGATTTATTGTATTAAAACAGATAGATTCTGTTCCTGATATTTCATTATTAGTAGCACTAAACTGATTGACTCTAAGTACTATCGTTTCACTAACAGTACAGCCACCCTGAGAAACTAAAACTTTTATTTGATCACCATCATTGAAAGTAATTCCTGATGCAGTATATGTGTATGAATTAGTTGAGGTAAAAGGTCCAGCAATAGGTGAAAAAGTATTTGTTCCCGAAACAGCCCTAGTAAATGTGTAAGAAGGAGAAGTGGACCCACTGTCAACGTTAACTTGGAAGGATGGGACATCGCCTTCACAAATCGTATTTGATGTATTTACTGATGATATTATGAAACTATTTATCGCATTATTATTAACGGTGATTGTTACGGTATTTGATGGACTAGAATCTTCGCATAAATATCCTCCTAAACTTGCTAAAGTTTTTCTTCTAAAAGCAGTTGTTTCGGTAAGGGATCCGCTTACGGTTAACTCTTCGGTATTTACTCCATACTCTAGCCACCCGCCCCCAACATTATATTCCCATATAAAAGTTACGGTAGCACCAGCGGAAAATAATGAAGCTGACAGTGTTGAACTATCAGTACTAGTTATCGTCCCTACAGGATCAGGGTAACATATGGATTTAGAAGTACCAATAAAATTCGCTCCTGTAAGATCTAAAACTCTAATTGTTTGTGAGGCAGTAGCAAAACATGTTGAATTGGATACTTGATAGGAACGAACGATAATTTTATCCCCATCATTTAATGATGTGGAAGAATAAGTCGAGGAAGTACTCGACTGAACTGTAGAGGTAACACCTCCGGAAGTTTCTTTTATAAAATGAAACCAGGTAGATCCAGCTGAAACTACATTAAACTCTACATTTTCACTGGGACAAATTGTTTGTGAGGAAGTATTTAAAGAAATGGAGCCACTGAACGGAATTATGTTGGTCGTATAAATTACTGAAGTCGCAACACAATCGTCTCTGTAATAACTCACTCTTATTTGTTCACCAGTAGCAGCTGGAATTCCTGTAGATGTAAAACTTGATACATTTGTTGGGGTAGGAGTTATGTTCTGCCAGGCACCGCCAGAACCATAGCGCCTTTCAAATTGCCAACTTGTATAATCACTTATTGTAGCAAAATATGTTACATCTGTTCCTTCGCAGACGTCAATTTCCCGACTACCATCATATGTTCCGTGGGAATTCGTAATTGGATCATTTATATCAGGTTCTTCAATTACATTTATTGAGAATGGAGCTAGTGTGCTAGAAGTTAAAGCTTGAACAGGAGTAGTTGAAGAAATTGAATACGAAAGAACTACTGTATTAGTTCCTGAGTTAATTAATCCTAATGGGGACCAATTAAACTCACCGGGAGGTCCACCAATTCCTAAAGTAGTGTTGACAGGTGGCTCAAACGTATTTATTGTAACTGATGAAAGCCTTGATACAGAAGAATCAATTATTTGAACGTTTAGTATAATCGTCTTGGTGGCAGATAATGTAAGGGTTGTTGATCCAGCGTACATTCTGAAATCAATCTCAAATTGTGGAACGGTCCCCTGACAAAATTCAAATGGGGATGCTGTGTCACCGCTTACATCAACTCGTTCAATGTAAAGATCGTTTTTGTCTTGTGAATAACTAAAATTCACAAAAAGGCCAAAAAATATAGCAAATAGTATCTTTACACTAAGGTTCTTCAAAAAAAAGCTTTTCAATAAAACGTAAATTTTGACCTCATATTATCTAAGACATAAATTAATATTAGTCTCTATTTCAAAAATAGTGCTTTTATTTCAAATTCTTTTGTTATCACGGTGTCACTTTGAAAAAATAAATTTTGATGAATTAACTATAAATACTACAAACCAAGGTGATATTTTTCTTTACAGAAAAAAAAATTCACTGGAGGCGCCATAAAAAAAGATTCTTTGGGACTCACTCACATAAATATAGAAAATGGAATGCTCGAAGGGCTTTATGAAAAATTTAATTTAAGTCACAAACTTGTGCTTTCACAACACTACCACAGAAATAAACTTAATGGAAAAAAAACAACTTATTATGAGGAGGGTGGTGTTTTTCAAGAAAATTTCTTTTGGAATGATCGTTTGGTAGGTACTTTCAAAATCTATTATCCTAATGGCAGGTTGCAGCGGATAGCTCAGTTTGATTCATTTGGACAGAAAATTGGTATCTGGAAAAAATATAAAATCGATGGAACCTTACTGGATTCAATATCCTACAACTAATTATTCGGTTGAAAGAATCTTCAAATTAACCATCTAAAAATCCTTTCTCCCGCATCCAATCATCATTAAATATTTTTCCGATATATCGAGTTCCTGAATCGTGTAATAAAACGACCACAACGTGTTTTTGTTCAAATCGATCCTGTAACTGAACTAAACCTCTTATTGCTGCACCACAAGAATTTCCTGCAAAAATACCTTCCTCTCTTGCCAACTTTCTTGTATACAATGCCGCAGCCTTATCAGTTACTTTTTCAAAATGATCAATTACTGAAAAGTCTACATTCTTGGGAAGGATATCTTCTCCTATGCCTTCTGTGGTATAGGGATAAATCTCACCAGGATCAAAAATGCCTGTTTCATGATATTTTTTAAAAACGGAGCCATATGTATCAATTCCGTAAACCTTTATTTTTGGGTTTTGTTCCTTTAGAAACTTGCCCACCCCAGAAATAGTTCCTCCAGTTCCAACTCCAACAACAAAGTGTGTAATCTTACCTTGTGTTTGCCTCCAGATTTCAGGTCCAGTTTGTTCGTAATGAGCTAAGGAATTATAAGGATTATCATATTGGTTTACATACCAAGAATTGGGTGTTTGTTCTCCCAAACGTCTGGCAACACTATAATACGAATCGGGGTGGTCTGGTGCCACATCTGTAGGACAGACAATTACTTCAGCACCTACGGCTCGCAAAACATCGAATTTTTCTTTCGATTGTTTGTCAGTGGATACACAGATGAGTTTGTACCCTTTTACAATTGCTCCAAGTGCTAGACCCATTCCTGTATTTCCAGAAGTACCTTCCACTATAGTTCCTCCTGGCTTCAATTTTCCTGCAGCTTCTGCAGCTTCAATCATCCGAATTGCCATTCGGTCTTTTACAGAATTTCCGGGGTTAAAACTTTCAACTTTTGCCAAAACTGTTGCACGGATATCTGCAGTAATGGAATGTAATTTTACCAAAGGTGTGTTGCCAATAGTCTCTAGAATATTTTCAGCGAAATTCATTATTCAAAAATACATCAATTGAGGCTTCACCACCTCCTTTGTAAGAAATTAATCTTTCAATAAATTTTTTCGTGACTGTTTACGGATCACCAATCGAATTGGAAACCAGAGAAAAAACATACTGATGAGCAAAACAAATATATTAAGTGTTACTATATGTGAAATTGTTAGAAATACTGGTGCTGTCTCAACAAAATAGGTTTGAGGATCCAATCGAATCCATTTCCAGTGAAGCTGACTCCAATAAAAGGATAAGCCCAAGAGGTTTCCCCAAAATAAACCAACGCTAAAAATTCTTGCTCCACTCCATAAAAAAATGGATTGTATCCATTGAGAAGTGGCACCCATCGTTTGCAATACTCCAATCATTCGAGTACGCTCTAAAATCAATACTAGTAAAGCAGTTGCCATATTGACTACCCCGACAATGATCATTATCGTCAAAATGATTAAAATATTATAATCAAAAAGAGCTATCCATTGAAAGATGTTGGGATATTTTTCTTCGATTGTAATAACATCCCATTCCGAAGGTAGCATATTATAAATAATTTCTGCAGTATTCGAGATACCTTCAAAATCGTTTAAAACAACTTCATAACTCCCTACTTGATTATTATCCCATTGATTCACTCTATTCACCAAATCAATTGAACCAAAGATTAAAGATTCGTCAAACTCAGGGAAGCCTGACTGATATATTCCTACAACCTTAACTGTTCGTTGGTTGGGAACCTTTTGATTTGTAGTGTTTTGAAAAAAAATACGAAACCTATCTCCTACCTCAAGTTCAAGACGAGATGCAAGTGTTTGGGAAATTATAACTTCTTGGGAACTCCTACTAGTATTGGGAAATTCACCTTCTTTCAAATAATTTTGAAGTCTTCTCCAAGGGTAATTAGAATCAACCCCCTTAAATACCCCTCCTTCAAAAGTTGATTTGGATTTGAAGAGTCCAGCTTTATAAGTTACCCCATCCAACTTGTTAAGGTTAGGAAGAGAGGTAATTATTTTTCGCAATGAATCCTGAATAAAAAGGGGTCCAATGGAAATAGTAGCACTGTTATTTTCAAAAGATGAAAGAGATAAATGTCCATTAAAAATTGCTGTTTTAGATGCAATTTCCTTTTGAAGCCCAAATCCAGTTGCCAACGCAATGATTATCATTGCAATACCAAGAGCTACTGCCACTGTGGCGATTTTTATTATCCGAGCCGAAACGCTATGTTTGTAATAATGGCTGTTCTGCAGTCGTTGAGCAAGAAACAAACTTAATCGCAAGGGATTCACTAGAATGAATTTTATCAAAAATACAGTATTATTTATTGTCCTTTTGGCATACCCTTTTGTATGCTCCCCTCAATCCACTAGTAAGGTGTAACGGGTGCACAGCAAATAGAGCTTTATCTTCCTCTATTACACAATAAAAATATTGGACTCGTTGGAAATCACAACAGCATTATTTGGAATGATAATAATCCCATTCATCTTGTTGATCATTTGATTAATCAAGGAGTATGGCTCAAAAAAGTATACGGGCCTGAACACGGGTTTCGAGGAGAAGCTCCTGATGGAGAAATAATATCCGACGCCAAAGATCCAAAAACAGGAATACCCATTGTTTCCTTATATGGGAAAAATAAAAAACCTAGCCCCCAGCAACTAAAAGGTATCGATATAGTCTTGTTTGACATGCAAAGCGTTGGCGTTCGATTCTATACCTATCTCTCAACGCTTCAGCTGGTTATGGAAGCTTGTGCTGAAAACAATATCGCTCTCATCATCTTGGATCGTCCTAATCCAAATGGCCATTATGTAGACGGCCCTGTGCTCGATCTTAAATACAAAACTTTTGTGGGCATGCACCCCATCCCTATTGTTTATGGAATGACTTTGGGAGAAATGGCTCAAATGATTCGAGGAGAAGGATGGATCAAAGCCCCTGAGTCTCTCGATATAAAAATTATTCCATTACAAAACTACAAGCATCAAAAAGGCATTGAGTTGCCCTTCCCTCCGTCCCCCAACCTTCCTAACGCTCAATCCATTGCCCTTTATCCGAGTCTTTGTCTTTTGGAACCTACCACAGTTAGTATTGGTCGGGGAACCGATATACAATTCCAACTATATGGCCACCCTGAATTTGATTCTAATTTTGAATTCACACCAAAACCCAACCAAGGGTCAAAATACCCAAAATGGAATGGAAAAGTTTGTAAGGGAGTAGATCTTAGACGAGAAACCAAACCCCAGCAAATCCGTTTGAAATACTTACTCGAAGCCTATGCTTCTAGTAAAGATAAAGATGGCTTTTTTCTTGATTCATTCGAACGAATTGCAGGTAATGGACTCCTTCGAAAACAAATTCAGCAGGGCTGGAATTCAGACCAAATAAGGGCTTCATGGGAACCCAAATTATCACAATTCAAAAAGAAGCGCAAACAGTATTTATTGTATCCTGATGAATAAAAATCTGTTGGGGAGTGCCCTTTGGGATTTTTATAAATCCCCAGGTGAGCAAGAACTGATTACTTGGACACACTTGACAGAGGAAGATCCTATACTCATATCCTACTTTTTTCGTACCCATGATGAAATGCCCGCAATAGAACAAAAAGCTTTAGCATTAGCACAGGGAAAAGTATTGGATATAGGTTGTGGTGCGGGTAGTCATAGCTTGTATTTACAGAACGATTTACAATTACATGTTACAGCCGCTGACATCGATCCTTCAGCGGTAGCTACCGCCACAGCTAGGGGAGTACTAAATACTGTTTGTATAGATATTTACGATCATGAAGAAAAATACGACACGCTATTATTGCTTATGAACGGAATCGGTATGTGTGAAAATTTAATGGGACTTAAAGAATTGCTTATCCATTTCAAAGGACTTTTAAACCTTGGCGGACAGATTCTTATGGATTCTTCTGACCTGATTTATCTTTTTAGTCAAAGAGAGGATTCTCAATGCATACTCTGGGAAGTTATTACGGTGAGGTTGATTTCGGAATTCGGTATTTGGGAAAAGAACAAATTTTTCAATGGCTCTATATCGATTTTGAAACGCTTCAGCGGATTGCATCTTCGCTTGGATATCATTGTAAATTAATGTTAGAAGGAGACCACTATGATTATCTGGCTCGTTTGACTAGGGAATATTAAGATATTTGTGGGTTTGCAAAGAAACTTTCCAATGGGGGTGCGCTAAAGCATAATCTACCATAAGAGGAATCATTTTATCGCGGACGCTCCACTCGGGTTGTAAAAATAACTTGCAGTTGGGTTCAACCTTTTTGGCTTGACCTTCAGCAAATTCAATATCCGATTTATTGTAAATAATCACTTTTAGCTCATCCGCTGCTGAATAAGCCTCTGGTAGAGGGAGTTTATTTTTTTTTGGTGAAAGACAGAACCAATCCCATTGACCTGTAAGCTCATAGGCTCCTGAGGTTTCCAAATGCGTTTTCATCTCCAAAGCTTTTAGACGATCTGTTAGAGGGTTCATAGGCCACATTAGCGGTTCTCCCCAGTCACAACCACTGTGTCTGAATATTTTTTAGCATTTGATACAATTGTCTCTACAGAAGTGGCTGGATGGTTCCCTGCATCCCAGCTGGCCTTTACATCACACCAATGACAGCCGACATCGCAACCTCCTACTCGGATGAAATAGGCAGCACTTCCTTTGTGGTAACCTTCTCCTTGAAGCGTATAAAATGCTTCCATTAGTGGCAGTTCCAAGCCTTGTTCCAATAGTTCTTGTGAAAGCATTTCCATGTTTGCAAAGATAAAGGTTAGATAAGTATTGCATTGCTTAAAAATGAATATCTTTAAAATATGAAACATGAAGCACCCTTCCACCTTGCAATACCCGTCGATGATTTGTCGAAGAACAAACACTTTTATGAAGTAGTATTGGGATGCAAACCTGGAAGAAGTAGTGAACAATGGGCCGATTATGATTTATTTGGTCACCAATTGGTATTGCATCATGATCCGCAACACACAGCACCCAAACACCATAATGAAGTAGACGGTAAATCAGTCCCGGTGCCCCACTTTGGCGTGGTTCTTCCTTGGGAAGTTTTTACTCATTTCACAGACCATTTGCAGCAACAAGGCGTGGATTTTATAATCGCACCCTATCTTCGATTTGAAGGTTTGCCTGGGGAACAAATGACCATGTTTTTTTACGATCCTGCAGGAAATGCCCTTGAATTCAAAGCTTTTAAAAACACTCATCAACTTTTTGCTACTTGAGCTATTTTAGAACACAAGCCGATCAAATCTTTGCCTGGGTTTTGACGCCCCGGTAAGGAAAACAATTGAAGACAGTATCCTGCTTCTAGCTGGGATTGGATTTGTTATCCACTTGAGCCTGGTTTTCATGAAATCAAACGGGCTTTTGGATCAATCAATTTTTCAAGGAAGTCTTCTAAATGATCCTATTTCTGCGATCTATACTCCCTTTTCATTGATCTTAATCTATGAGGTCTATCTATTGTTATTCTACCTGCCCAGGTCATTTACTTCCTGTGTTGTCAAACAATTTGAAATCATTTCTCTAATAGTAATCCGCAAAATTTTTAAAGATATTCCCACCATTAACTTGGATGTAAATTGGTATCGAAGCGAACAAAACTTTCAACTCCTTACTGATTTGATTGGTTTCTTAGTCTTATTCTTATTAATTTATTGGTTCTACAGTGGAAAGAAACGCCTTCCAATTAAAAAGATTTCTCCAAAGTTAGGTCGTTTTATCAATTCTAAAAAAATTGTTAGCCTATCTCTATTGGTAGTTCTGACCATTATGTCTATTTATTCTTTTGGAGTTTGGCTTCAGGATTTATTTTTGGGAGTTCCTGTATTTAATGCAAAGAAAATTGACGGCTTGTTTTTCAATCAATTCTTTAACATTTTGATTTTAGCAGATGTTATAATTTTATTGATTTCTTTTCGCTATACTGAAGAATACAGCAAATTAATTCGAAATACGGGATTCATTATAGCAACCATCCTTTTGCGCTTGTCTTTTTCTGCAACCGATTACCTCAATATTATTCTGATTCTAACCGCAGTCGGGTTTGCCTTAATGATATTAACTATCTATAATGCGATGGAAAACCCTAAGAATCCTGACGCCACTGCCTTGCCAAGAGAGTATTCTTCAGAAGCATCGCAATCGTCATAGGCCCAACCCCTCCTGGTACTGGTGTGATGTAACTGGATTTTGGAGCTACCGCTGCATAATCAACATCTCCTTTTATTCGATATCCCTTGGGGTGTGATTCGTCGGGTACTCTTGTGATTCCCACATCGATTACAATGGCGCCATCCTTTACCATATCAGCTTTTAGAAAATTTGGAATCCCTAAAGCAGAAATAACAATATCAGCGCGACGGGTTAGCTGTTCGATATTTTGTGTTCGGCTGTGCGTGAGTATTACCGTAGCATTTCCAACACTGCCTTTCTGACTCAGCAGTATGCTGATAGGTCGTCCAACGATATGGCTGCGGCCTATAACGACACACTCCTTACCTTGAATATCTATATGGTAACGCTTTAAAAGCTCCAAAATACCAAAAGGGGGTAGCTGGAATAAATGCTTGCATTTCCAAAGCCATTTTACCAAAATTACTAGGGTGAAATCCATCAACATCTTTAATTGGGTCAACAGCCATCAAGATTCGCTCTTCATTAATATGATTGGGCAGTGGTAGCTGAACAATATAGCCATCGACACTAGAGTCCGCATTCAACTTGTCAATTTCCTCCAGATGGGGTTCCTCTGATATACTATCCTCCAAACGCACCAAGGTGGATTGGATACCTACTTGTTCACAGGAGCGAACTTTACTGCCTACATAGGTAAGACTGGCGCCATCATTACCCACGAGAACTGCTGCTAGGTGGGGAACTTTTTCCCTTCTAGCTTCATTTGGGCAACTTCTGCCTGTATTTCATCTTTAATGTCTTGAGCTGTTTTTTTTCCGTCGAGTAGCTGCATTTTTTTATCTATTTAAGACCTTGTAATTGTTGCATGATATGACGTCCCTTACCGCCTTGTACCATTCTCATCATTTTACTCATTTGAGCAAATTGCTTGAGTAATTGATTTACTTGCTGCATATCCGTTCCTGATCCTTTAGCTATTCGCATTTTTCGAGAATGATTTATCAGTTTAGGATTCGATCGTTCCCTCGGTGTCATGGAACCGATCATAGCTTCTATATATTTAAATGCGTCATCATCAATGTCGACATCCTTCATCATTTTCCCATCCCAGGAATCATCCCCATCAAATCTTTCATATTCCCCATTTTCTTGACCTGCTGAATCTGAACCAAGAAATCATCAAAGCCAAATTGATTTTTGGCTATTTTTTTATTGAGTTGTCTTGCTTTTTCTTCGTCAAACTGTTGCTGAGCTCGCTCCACCAGCGAAACAACGTCACCCATTCCCAAAATTCGATCGGCCATTCGATTGGGATAGAATACATCCAAAGCTTCCATTTTTTCACCAGTTCCAATAAACTTAATTGGCTTTTGAACCACCTCACGAATAGAAAGAGCTGCTCCTCCTCGGGTATCACCATCGAGTTTGGTAAGCACTACTCCGTCAAAATTCAATCGATCATTAAAAGCCTTGGCTGTATTCACAGCATCTTGCCCGGTCATGGCATCAACAACAAAAAGTGTTTCTTGTGGTGAAAGGGCATTATAAATCGCTTCAATTTCTGCCATTAGCATTTCATCTACTGCCAATCGACCTGCAGTATCGATTAGAACCACATCACATTTTTTGGCTTTGGCTTCGACCAATCCCTCTTTTGCAATTTGAACAGGGTCTTGTGACTCTCTGTTGGCATATACAGGAACATCGATCTCTTTTGCTACAATCTCAAGCTGATCTATTGCAGCAGGACGGTAGACATCGCAAGCAACCAATAGGGGATTTTTTAGCTTTTTTTGCTTTTAGATGTAAGGCCAACTTGCCGCTAAAGGTAGTTTTACCAGATCCTTGTAAACCGGCCATAAGAATGACTGAAGGAGAAGTGTTTAGTTCAATATCCGACTGCTCACTTCCCATTAACGCAGTAAGTTCATCTTGAACGATCTTCACTAATAATTGCCCTGGTTGAAGACTGGTCAATACTTTTTGGCCTAGGGCTTTTTCTTTTACCCTAGTGGTGAAGTCCTTAGCAATTTTAAAGTTAACATCCGCATCTAATAGAGCTCTTCTTACTTCTTTAAGCGTTTCAGCTACATTTATTTCAGTGATTTTACCATGCCCCTTCAGGACCTGAAAAGCTTTGTCTAGTTTGTTAGAAAGAGATTCGAACATAAAAAATGGATATTTTGTAAAGGTACTGTTTCCGTTTTTTGTTTGTGTGAGCCAACTCTACTTTTTATCTCTGAACATCCAATGTATAACCAATACGTGTGGGAAGGTTATGGCTGCAAGAAAAGTAAAAAATAAAGGAAGAATATAATCTGCAGAAAAATCAATCCACAAATAGACTCCAGCAAGACCCATAATTGCTGCTACCCAATAAATTATGGATTCTGTAATATAGGAAAGAATCTGTTGAGCTTTATTGGTTGAACGATAAAGAAATTCAAATTGACTTTTAAGAGAAGGAAAACTATGCCAAACAACAAAATAAAAACCAAAAGCGAGTATGAGACTCGTATAGGAAAAGAAAAGAGCAAATGCCAATAGAAGGAGACATTCAAATAGAAAGTATTTACGATTTTCTGATAAACCAATAAGTAATATTATGAATAGTGTTGTACTTCCTGTAAGCGCCCAATAAAACCAATCTGATGGTAGGCGATAACTTGTAATGGCTTCCACTACTTGTTGCACTTCTGCTCTATGGAAGAAAAATAAAACAGAAAAAATGCAAGACCCATACACAAAATAAAAGAGAAGACTTAAATATGATTTTTTGAGTCGAAACTCCCAATGTTGCTCCCCAAAATGATAGGCACTAAAAAGAACAAATGAGAGCAATGCTAGGGTAGGAAAAAAGAAAAATGCAAGACCACCAATCAGGACAATTCCAAGATAATATAAGGTAGTTATTCCTTTATTTTTATGGATGTTTTTTTTTGTAATTATTTGAATATCATTAGACCCGTGAAGTATTCCCAAACTTAGAATCAACAGACCTCCGAGAAGGTTTTGATACTTTATGGGTAGTAATAATCCAATTAGGAGCAAAATACCTGTCGTTATAATTTCAATTTTAAAACACTTTATCACTGATTATGAGATATTTATATATTTTGTTTACTTTTTTTACGAAATATATAGTCAATAAGTTCAATTTTTTCTAAATTTACCTAAACAAAAACAAATAATAGATTTTATTATGGAAAAATTACTTAGTTTAATGGCAGTAGCTCCAGCAATGGCTACTGACGATTATGTAGGTTTTACCTTCTTCGTAGGATGTATGGCCATGATGGCTGCTTCTGCATTCTTCTTTTTATCTATGAACTCTTTTGATTCCAAGTGGAGAACCTCCATATTGGTGTCTGGACTAATTACGTTCATAGCAGCCGTACACTATTGGTACATGAGAGATTACTGGGCTACTAATGCCGAGTCTCCAACATTCTTCCGTTATGTAGACTGGGTGTTGACAGTACCTTTGATGTGCGTTGAGTTTTATTTAATCTTAAAAGCTGCTGGTGCAACAAAAGGATTGATGTGGAAAATGATTTTCGCTTCTGTCGTTATGCTTGTAACTGGATATTTTGGTGAAGCTGTTTACACAACTGGTGCAGGTCCTGCTGCTTGGGAGCTCTTTCTGGTGCTGCTTACTTCTACATTTTGTACGAAGTATGGAAGGGAGGTGCTGCTAAATTAGCTGCCGCTGCTGGTGGAGCTGTTCAAAGTGCACACCAAACACTTGTTAAGTTTGTATTTATTGGTTGGGCTATTTATCCTATCGGATATATGGCTGGAACTGAAGGTTGGTACTCAGGTATCTTCGGTGGTCTTCCAATGGACGTTATTTATAACGTTGGTGATGCAATCAATAAGATTGGGTTTGGATTAGTAGTTTATAACCTTGCGGTTAACTCTAAATAGTTCCTTATTCCCCTCTAGATGGGAAAAAATTTGCATGAAAAAGATAAAAATCGCTCTTCGGAGCGATTTTTTTTTTACATCCTATTGGGAACATTTATTCCTAAAAGAGTACAACTTGCCCTTATTGTATCTGCAACTTTTCTAGATAATAGGATTCGCATATACTGTTGTTCTTCATGCATTTCTCCTAAAATTGATATATTTTGATAGAAAGAATTAAACCGTTTAACCAACTCATATACATAGTTGGCAATTAAAGCAGGACTGTGTTGTTGTGCAGCTTGCTGGACAACTTCGGGGTATTCTACCAATTGTTTTACAATTTCTTTTTCCCTATCGTCTAAAGACAGGTTCATAGCCAAATTCTTTTTTCCTTTAATCGACGATTTTCTGAGTATGGATTGAATTCTGGCATAAGTATACTGGATAAAGGGTCCTGTATTACCATTGAAATCTACAGAGGCATCGGGGTCAAAAGGATTCTTTTTTTTGGATCCACCTTTAAAATAAAATATTTGAGGGCACCCAATCCAATGTCGTGATATAGTTTATTTTTCTCTTCTTCTGAAAGGGCGTCAAGTTTTCCGTATTCCTCTGAAATACTTTTCGCTGTTTTTTCCATTTGCAACATCAAATCGTCAGCGTCGACAACAGTACCTTCCTGCTTTTCATTTTACCAGAGGGTAAATCTACCATCCCGTAACTCAGATGAAAAAGTGAGTCGGCCCAAGAATACCCTAATTTTTTTAAGATTAAAAAAAGAACTTTAAAATGATAGTCTTGTTCATTACCCACCGTATAAACCATACCTTGTATTTCTGGATGATCTTCTACGCGCTGCTGGGCAGTTCCCAAATCTTGAGTCATATAGACTGCTGTACCATCGGAACGCAATAGTAATTTTTCATCAAGTCCTTCTGCAGTCAAATCTACCCAAAGAGATCCATCCTCTTTTTTATAAAAAACCTCTTTGGAAAGCCCTTCCTTAATTATTGATTTTCCAAGCAGGTATGTATTGCTTTCATAATAATAAGAATCAAAGGATACCCCTAAGTCTGCATAGGTTTTTTCAAAGCCTTTATAGACCCAGTTATTCATTGTTTTCCACAATTGGCGTACTTCTGGATCATTGGACTCCCATAGACGAAGAAGTTCTTGGGCCTCTAGTAATATTGGAGCCTTTTGAGCGGCTTCCTTTTCTGTCATCCCTTGATTTATCAACTCTTGAATTTGAGCTTTATATTTTTGGTCAAAAAGGACGTAGTACTTACCCACTAACTGGTCTCCTTTCAATGAAGAATCTTCTGGTGTCTCTCCGTTGCCAAATCGTTGCCATGCCACCATGGACTTACAAATATGAATCCCTCGATCATTGATTATTTGTGTCTTAATAACTTTTTTTCCTGTGGCTTCAATAATTTTTGATATTGAATAGCCCAAAAGATTGTTTCGAATATGACCCAAATGAAGTGGTTTATTGGTATTGGGTGAAGAAAATTCAACCATAACAGTTTCACTATCCTTCGTAATATGTTGATGTCCAAAGTTTTTTCTTCCCGAATTTGATTTAAAAAATCGAGATAGTAAAGATCAGAAATACTCAAATTCAAAAAGCCTTTAACCACATTATATGAACTAACCCAAGAGGAATGCCCCACCAAATAGGTCCCAATTTGATCACCAAGAGTCTGTGGATTACTTTTCGTATCTCTTAACAGCGAGAATAACACCATTGTTCGATCACCCTCAAATTCTGGACGTGTTGCTTGAAATTCTAAATGTTGAATGGACAAAGAATAGGATGTTGCCAAAAACGCGTTAACCGTTCTAGCGAGATGTGTATCTAAGGTATTCATAGGCGGGGCAAAGATAAATATATTGTTGGAGTGAGCATAGTCTGAACTAGATTGGAGTATCTTTAAAATAAAAAATGCTTGTCAACAATTCCTATAACGAACCTAAGGTAACCACAGCTATCGAAGCCTTAGTAGGGCCTCCTTTCAAATTGTCAGCGCGATGGAAGCTAGGCGGTGTAGGATCCCCTAAGTTATTTATTTCACAAAGCAGTGCCGAAATTCACAGTTTATTGGTTCTAGACCACAATACTAATAGCTGTAACATTGAATTGCGTCCAGAGGGAATCATCCTACGTTTTCGAAGCCTTTTAGAAACCTATGCTCTTGTTATCCCTTATTATAAATTGCAGTTGTATAAAGGAAAGGCAAGTGAATATTCTGTTTATATGGATCACTACTTCGTCAAAGTTCATGCTAACGACAGCGTGCACAGATTTTTTCGCAAGCTACGAGAGGAAAAAAAGTAAAAATACCCCCCTTCAGTAGACGAGTTGTAAATTATTTTTTAGTGATCACGCGTTTTGTGGCGCCGGAATATATCTGTCTAGGACGGCCAATGGGTTCACTTTGCAAACGCATTTCAAGCCATTGTGCAATCCATCCTGGCAATCGACCCAATGCAAACATTACGGTGAACATCTCAGTGGGAATTCCCATGGCTCGATATATAATCCCCGAGTAGAAATCTACATTAGGATATAATTTTCGATCGACAAAGTAGGGATCGGTCAGGGCTTGTTCTTCTAGTTTTTTAGCGATGTCTAGTACTGGATCGTGAATGCCTAGATCGTTGAGGACTTCGTCTGCTGCTTTTTTAATTATACGCGCTCTTGGATCAAAGTTTTTATAGACCCGGTGTCCAAATCCCATCAAACGAAAGGGATCACTCTTATCCTTGGCCTTTTGCATATACTTCGCCGTATTCCCTCCATCAGCTTTAATGGCCTCCAACATTTCAATAACAGCCTGATTGGCACCTCCATGCAAAGGCCCCCAAAGAGCTGAAATGCCTGCCGATATAGAAGCAAACAAACCAGCATGTGATGACCCTACAATTCGAACCGTAGAGCTAGAACAATTTTGTTCGTGATCCGCATGTAAAATCAAGAGCTTATTCAACGCATTAACAACAATGGGATTGGGAGTATAATCTTGATGCGGCTTCTTAAACATCATATGCGCTACATTCTCTATATAGGATAATGATGTATTGGCGTAATTCAATGGTAATCCTCTTACTTTCCTGTGTGTCCAAGCACATAGAATCGGAAACTTAGCAAGAAGAATAACAATTGCTTCTAGCATATCCTCCTCGGAGTTCACATCAACAGAAGTGGGGTTGAATGCGATCAGACCCGATGTTAGAGAGGCCAATATACCCATGGGGTGGGCCGATTTAGGAAAACTTTTCAAAATAGATTTTAAATCCTCGTCAACATAAGAATCATCATGAATCTTATGTTCGAGAACTTTTAGTAGTTTTTTAGTGGGCAAATCTCCAAAAATCAATAGATAGGCTACTTCTATAAAACTCGCATTGTCTGCCAAATCTTCTATATCATAGCCTCGGTAACGAAGAATTCCTTTTTCCCCATCTAGAAATGTAATATCACTCTGGCAAGATCCTGTGTTTTTAAATCCAGGGTCTAGAGTAATAAGACCGGTTTGAGCACGCAACTTTGTAATATCGACCCCATATTCGTCTTGAGATCCTTTTACTAATGGAAACTCAAAGATTTTGTTATTATACATGAGTTTTACATTTTCTTCCATATGGCGTCAATTTTGATTTATTTATTCAAGCGAATTGAAAACGCTTTCTCCTTTGGGTAGTAGGCCTGTCCTTCAACTCTTCTTCAATTCGCAGCAGTTGATTGTACTTGGCCATCCGGTCACTTCTACTGGCCGATCCTGTTTTTATTTGACCAGTATTCAAGGCCACGGCTAAGTCGGCAATAGTGTTGTCTTCCGTTTCTCCAGACCGATGTGACATGACCGATGTATAGCCCGCTTTGTGGGCCATATCAACAGCTGCAATGGTTTCAGTTAACGTACCAATTTGATTTACTTTAATCAAGATCGAATTGGCAATTCCTTCATTGATACCTCTTGAGAGCCTTGTGACATTAGTCACAAACAAATCGTCACCAACCAATTGTATAGTATCCCCTACTTTATCCGTTAAGGCCTTCCAGCCTTCCCAATCGTTCTCGTCCATACCATCTTCAATGGAAATGATCGGATATTTTTCAGTTAAGTCTGCTAAATATTGAGCTTGTTCCTCTGAATCTCTTTTTACACCGGATGCCCCTTCAAACAAAGAGTAATCATATACTCCCTCTTTATAGAATTCTGCTGCAGCACAGTCCAAGGCAATCATTACATCTCCCCTGCTTTATAGCCTGCATTACTAATGGCTTTGATGATAGTGTCTAAGGCATCTTCCGTCCCATCAAGACTGGGTGCAAAACCACCTTCATCTCCTACTGCTGTGCTCAAGTTTCTATCGTGAAGTACTTTCTTAAGATGGTGAAAGATTTCAGTTCCCATTTGCATTGCGTGATTGAATGATGAGGCTGCTACAGGCATCACCATGAATTCCTGAAAAGCAATCGGTGCGTCAGAATGGGAGCCACCGTTGATTATGTTCATCATTGGAACTGGAAGTGTATTGGCACTTACACCTCCAATGTAGCGATATAATGGCATTCCTAGCTCATTGGCAGCGGCCTTTGCTACAGCTAAAGAGACCCCTAAAATCGCATTAGCACCCAATTTAGACTTATTTGTGGTTCCATCTAAATCTATCATCAATTGATCGATCTTGCTTTGCTCAAATACAGATTGCCCTACAACTGTGGTGGCGATAGAGTCATTCACATTAGAGATAGCCTGAGAAACACCTTTACCCATAAACGACTTTCCACCATCCCTTAGTTCAACAGCTTCGTGTTCTCCAGTGGAAGCTCCTGAGGGTACTGCGGCACGACCTAGAATTCCATTTTCGGTCACCACATCCACTTCCACAGTTGGGTTCCCGCGGGAGTCTAAAATCATTCGGGCGTGTACTTTTACTATTATACTCATGGTTTAAATTCTGCTTGGTTTTGGTAGGCTTTTTACTTCTTTATCGAGTCTATAAATTGATCAAATAGATAGTTTGAATCGTTAGGACCTGGACCCGCTTCGGGATGATACTGGACCGAAAAACATTTTTTATTCTTAATAGCTATTCCGGCCACTGTATTGTCATTCAAATGTTCGTGAGTAATATCGATATCAGGATGGGCTTCAACGGCCTCTCTATCAACGGCGAACCCATGATTTTGAGATGTAATTTCTCCTTTCCCCGTTTTCAAGTTTTTTACAGGATGATTGATACCTCGGTGTCCATTGAACATCTTATAAGTTGGAATACCATTGGCCAATGCAATAACTTGGTGTCCAAGACAAATTCCAAATAAAGGATGATTGTTATCAATAATTTGTTTTGCTGTTTCTTGAGCCTTCAATAGAGGTTGTGGATCTCCAGGACCGTTGGATATAAAATAACCGTCGGGTTCCCAAGCTGACAGCATCTCGTAAGAAGTGTCGTGAGGAAATACTTTCACATAGGCATCACGTTTGGATAAATGACTGAGAATGTTCTTTTTTTACCCCTAAGTCCAAGGCCGCTATTTTCAAACTGGCCTCAGGACTACCTACAAAATAGGGTTCTTTAGTCGATACTTTAGAGGCTAATTCCAATCCATCCATTGAAGGGGTGTCTTGAAGTTGCTTCTTTAGCGCATCAATACGATCCACCTCGGTGGTTATCACAGCATTTTGTGCACCATTCTCTCTAATATAGCTCACCAGAGCACGAGTATCAACATCGGATATGGCAATCAGCTTATTCTTTTCTAAATAATTCACCAAGGAGTCACTTGAGCTTGGGCGTGAGTGCTCGTAATTAAAATTTTTACAAATCAATCCCGCAATCATTACTCGATCGGCCTGAGCTTCAGAATCTAGTACACCATAGTTTCCTATATGTGCATTGGTAGTAACCATCAATTGTCCAAAATAGGATGGGGCGGTAAAGATTTCTTGGTACCCTGTCATTCCAGTGTTGAAGCAAATTTCTCCAAACTACTTCCCGTTACCCCGACTGCTTTACCAAAAAATTGTGTGCCGTCCGCTAGAAGAACCAAAGCACGGTTTCTATCTTTGTACTTCATAAGTCATTACAAATATAATTCATAATCATAAAAAAAGGATAAACTTTAAGTTTATCCTTTGTAATTGAACTAGAAAATTTTGGTTTTCGATTCTTGTCTCAATGGATTCAATCTCAATTTTCTTTGGTAGCGTCAGTTTCTTCACTCGCTGTTTCCTCAGAATTCTCTGTTGCAATTGGAACTTCATCTTGTGGTGTTTGTTCTTTAGAGGTAGAAGTCTTTTTGGATCGACTTCGTCGAGATTTTTTCTTTTCAGGCTTGTTCGTTTCGTACACTTCGTTGAAATCTACCAATTCTATCATTGCCATAGAAGCATTATCTCCCATTCGATTTCCGAGTTTGATTACTCTAGTATATCCACCAGGACGATCTCCTACTTTTTGAGAAATGTCTCGGAAGAGCTCTGAAACTGCATATTTGTTGCGAAGGGCACTAAAAACTAATCTACGATTGTGAGTGGTGTCGTTTTTAGACTTGGTAATCAAGGGCTCAACAAACTGTTTAAGCGCCTTGGCCTTGGTGACCGTCGTATTGATTCTTTTGTGCTCGATCAGAGAACATGCCATATTGGCCAGCATCGATTTACGATGAGCTGTTTTGCGCCCCAAATGCATTATTTTTTTTCCGTGTCTCATTGTATTTCAATAATAATAGTCACTATTTATTCTTTATCGAGTTTGTATTTGGTCAAATCCATACCAAAGGTCAATCCCTTCAAAACGACAAGCTCTTCTAATTCAGTCAATGACTTTTTCCCAAAGTTGCGAAACTTCATCAAATCATTTTTGTTGTAAGAAACCAAATCACCAAGTGTTTCCACTTCAGCCGCTTTCAGACAATTCAAAGCACGAACAGATAAATCCATATCGATAAGCTTGGTTTTCAATAATTGACGCATATGAAGCGATTCTTCATCATAAGTCTCTGTTTGTGCAATTTCATCAGACTCAAGTGTGATTCGCTCGTCTGAAAATAATAAGAAATGGTGAATTAATGTCTTGGCCGCTTCTGTTAGTGCATCTTTGGGATGAATCGAACCATCAGTGATGATCTCAAAAACCAATTTCTCATAATCGGTTTTTTGTTCCACCCGATAATTTTCTATGCTGTACTTCACATTTTTTACGGGAGTGAAAATAGAATCAATTGCAATGACACCTAAAGGAGCATTTACTTTTTTGTTTTCTTCAGCAGGAACATAGCCTCTCCCTTTTTCAATGGTGAGTTCAATATTAAGATGAACTGATTTTTCTAGGTTACAAATAACCAAATCAGGATTTAATACTTGGAATCCAGAAGTAAATTTTTGGATATCTGCAGCCTTTAGTTGTTCTTGACCTCCAATAGTGAGCGTAACATTCTCCTCTTCCATATCGTCTATTTGACGCTTAAATCGGACTTGCTTGAGGTTCAAAATGATTTCTGTAACATCTTCCACCACGCCAAGGATGGTTGAAAATTCGTGCTCAACACTGTCTATTTTGATGGAGGTGATTGCAAATCCCTCTAAAGAAGACAGAAGTACACGTCGAAGAGCGTTTCCAACAGTTAAACCGTATCCAGGTTCTAGTGGTCGAAACTCGAATTTGCCTTCGAACTCCGAAGAGTCTATCATGATTACCTTATCGGGTTTTGAAAATTCAATATTGCCATAATTGTTCGTTCTGTTAGGGATTATTTGGAATACAATTCCACAATGAGTTGCTCTTTTATATTTTCAGGAATCTGAAGTCGTTCAGGGTAGTGACAAATGTTCCTTCCTTGGTATCACCATTCCAGGTCAACCATTCGTATATAGAAGCATGAGCATCTAAAGATTCTTGGATAGCTTGGAGCGATTTAGATTTTTCACGAACTCCTATCACGTCACCGGGGCGCAGCTGATAAGAAGGGATATTAACGATTTCACCATTGACTGTGATATGTCTATGGGAAACCAATTGGCGGGCTCCACTTCTTGAGCGAGCAATTCCCAACCGGAACACCGAGTTGTCTAACCGAGATTCGCATAGTTGTAATAAAACTTCACCTGTGACCCCTTTGCTTCGGTTGGCCTTTTCAAAAAGGTTTCTAAACTGACGTTCCAAAATACCATAGGTGTATTTGGCTTTTTGCTTTTCCATCAATTGGATAGCATATTCCGATTTTTTTCCTCTACGTCGGTTATTCCCGTGTTGTCCAGGAGGATAATTCCTTTTTCAAAAGATTTGTCGGATCCAAAAATGGATTCTCCAAATTTTCTTGAAATTTTTGTTTTTGGACCAATATATCTTGCCATAGTTTTGTTTTTGTAGGACTGAAGTCATGAATTAAGGTCTTTCCTTCGATGACTGAAATACAATCCGGATATAATTATATAATATTAAACGCGTCTTCTTTTGGGTGGGCGGCATCCATTATGAGGAAGTGGAGTCACATCAATGATTTCTGTAACTTCAATTCCATTGTTATGAAGGGTTCGAATCGCGGATTCTCTTCCATTTCCGGGCCCTTTTACAAATACTTTCACCTTTTTAAGGCCAGCCTCTTGTGCTACACCAGCACAATCTTCAGCAGCCGTTTGAGCAGCATAAGGGGTGTTTTTCTTAGACCCTCTAAAGCCCATTTTACCAGCACTCGACCAAGCGATCACATCCCCTTTTTGATTGGTTAGTGAAATGATAATATTGTTGAATGTAGCATTGATATGTGCTTCGCCAATCGCGTCAACATTCACTTTTCTTTTTTTAGTAGATACTTTTGCCATATCTCAATGATTATTTAGAAGCTATTTTTTTGTTAGCTACTGTTTTACGTTTTCCTTTTCGAGTTCTGGAATTGTTTTTGGTTCGTTGTCCACGCAAGGGTAAACCGTTTCGGTGACGGATTCCTCGATAACAACCAATATCCATCAATCGTTTGATGTTGAGCTGAATTTCAGAACGCAGCTCTCCTTCTATTTTAAAAATACTTACTGCTTCTCGAATACTTGTTGTTTCAGCATCGGTCCAGTCCGATACTTTCTTGTCTTCGGCTACATTTGCCTCAGCCAATATCTGCTTGGCACGACTCCGACCAATACCAAAAATATAGGTCAGTGCAATAACGCCTCGTTTTTGTTTGGGAATGTCTACCCCTGAAATTCTTGCCATAATTTATCCTTGTCTTTGTTTGAATCTAGGATTCTTTTTATTTATAACGTACAAACGTCCTTTGCGTCTTACAATCTTACACTCAGGACTTCTTTTCTTTAAGGATGCTCTAACTTTCATCTTTTGTTTTTTAAAATCTATACGTGATCCTTGCTTTGGTTAGATCGTAAGGACTCATTTCTAATTTAACTTTATCACCGGGTAAGAGTTTAATGTAGTGCAAGCGCATTTTTCCTGAAATGTGTGCCGTGACTACGTGCCCGTTTTCTAGTTCCACTCGGAACATCGCATTAGACAGTGCTTCGATGATCGTCCCTTCTTGCTCTATTGCAGCTTGCTTTGCCATTATGCTATATTTCTTCTTGTTTTACCTGTTTTCATCAAGCCATCGTAATGACGGTTGAGTAGATAGGAATTTACTTGTTGTACAGTGTCAATAGCAACTCCTACCATAATCAGCAATGAAGTTCCCCCATAAAATAGAGCCCAACCTTGTTGCATTCCAATCAGTTTCACAACCACAGCTGGAAAAACAGCAATGGCCGCTAAGAACAAAGATCCAGGAAAAGTGATGTGTGACATCACTGTATCCAAAAAGTCTGCCGTTTCGTTTCCAGGGCGAATGCCAGGAACGAATCCTCCACTTCGTTTCAAATCATCAGACATCTTGTTTGTAGGAACAGTGATGGCTGTATAAAAATAAGTAAAGATGATAATTAGTAGTCCAAACAAAATGTTGTACCAAAGACCAAAAATATCTGAGAAGTTAGTCTGCATCCATTGACCTACATCAGAATCACCAAGCATACCCCCTAGGTAAGCGGGTGCAAACATAATTGCTTGTGCAAAAATGATAGGCATTACCCCAGACGCATTTAGTTTTAACGGGATATATTGTCTCGATCCAAATACATTCTGTTGATTTGCACCTCCTGCTGTTCTTCGAGCATATTGAACAGGGAATTTGACGAACAGCCATAACCAACAAAATACTCAGTATAATAATGACTATCCAAAGAACCAATTCAATAAGAACCAACATAAGTCCCCCATTATTTTCACTTACTCTAGACACCAATTCTTGTGTAAAAGATAAGGGAAGGTTAGCAATGATCCTACCATAATCAATAATGAAATACCATTCCCAATACCTTTGTCTGTGATTTTTCTCCCAACCACATCGCAAATATGGTTCCTGTAACCAGAATGATCAGAAGAAATCATAAATAAAGGACCTCTCCCTATGATGAAGGCGCTATCGGGTACACCCAAGGCGCTCAATCCATAAGGTAGGCTGGGGCTTGAACGATGCATATCAGTATGGTTAGCCAGCGTGTAATTTGGTTAAGTTGTTTTCGACCACTTTCTCCCTCTTTTGAAGTTTTTGTAAATAAGGAATAGCAATGCCCATAAGCTGCACTACAATAGAAGCAGAGATATAGGGCATGATACCCAGGGCAAATACGGAAGCATTGGCAAAGGCTCCACCCGTAAAGGCATTTAAAATCCCCAATAAACCCCCTCCACCAGTTCGGCTGGTCAATTCTGACAATTGGACAGAATCAATGCCAGGTAGCACTATTTGTGCCCCGACACGGTAGATTAATAAGATAATCAAGGTCGTCCCAATGCGCTCTCGGAGTTCCTTGATATTGTAGATGTTCAAAAGGGTTTCTAAAAAGTTCTTCATTCTTATTAGTTAGATCGTTACAGCTTCTCCCCCAGCGGCTTCGATTGCTGCTTGAGCTGTGGCTGTGAACTTATGAGCTTCTACTTTAAGGGCAGCTTCTAATTTGCCGCGCCCTAATATTTTTACTAAATCATTTTCACCAACCAAACGCAAATCAATAAGTGTTTCCAAGGAAACTTCTTTTTTAATTTTTTTGGCTTCCACCAAAGACTGGAGTATATCGATATTCACTCCTTGATATTCCTTACGATTGATGTTTTTAAAACCAAACTTAGGGACTCGTCGTTGGAGTGGCATTTGACCTCCTTCGAATCCAATCTTTTTGGAATACCCAGATCGTGACTTGGCTCCATTATGGCCTCGTGTTGATGTTCCTCCTTTACCCGATCCTTGACCGCGACCAACACGCTTGTTGTTCTTGTGGGTAGCTCCTGATGCGGGACGCAAATTTTCTAAACTCATCTTATTATTCTTTATGCTTCTGTTACGGAAACTAAATGTTTTACTTGATCAACCATTCCTAGAATTGAAGGGGAAACTTCATGCGTTACTTCTTTTCCAATTCCTCTAAGGCCAAGGGCTTCCAAGGTTCTTTTTGGGATTGCAAGCGTTTAATGCTGCTGCGTACTTGTTTGATTTTAATTTGTGCCATATCCGAGACTTAACCGTTAAATACTTTATCCAATGAAATTCCTCTTTGTTTAGCAACAATTAACGGATTACGAAGTTGTAATAAAGCATCAAAAGTTGCTTTCACAACATTGTGAGGATTGGAGGATCCTTGAGATTTTGAAAGTACATTCTGAATCCCAACAGCTTCCAATACGGCACGAACAGCTCCTCCTGCAATAACTCCAGTACCCTCAGAAGCAGGCTTCAAAAAGACACGTGCTCCTCCGTATTTCCCTTTTTTGCTCATGAGGCAGGGTTCCTTTCTCTACAGGAATACGAACCAAATTCTTTTTGGCATCTTCCACCGCTTTGGCAATCGCTTCAGATACTTCTTTAGATTTACCAAGGCCTTGGCCCACCACGCCGTTTTCGTCACCGACAACAACGATAGCAGAGAATCCAAACGTACGCCCTCCTTTAGTTACTTTAGTAACACGTTGAACACCACCAAACGGTCTTTGAGATCAAGTCCAGCAGGCTTCACTAATTCTATATTTTTATAATTCTGATACATCGTTGCTATTTAAAATTTTAATCCACTTTCGCGTGCACCATCGGCAAGGGCTTTGATCCTACCGTGATAGAGGTAACCGCTTCGATCAAAACAAATCTTTTCGATTCCCATTTTAGTGGCTCGTTCTGCCAAAAGTTTACCCACTTGCTAGGCAGACTCTATTTTCCAGATACTTTGATTTCTTCCTCTCTTGAAGATGCTGAAACAAGGGTAATCCCATTGATATCATCAACCAATTGGGCGTAGATTTCTTTATTGCTTCGGAATACGGACAGCCTTGGAGTAGCGGCTGTGCCGTTAATGGTTTTACGTATCCTAAGATGAATTCGATTTCTTCGTTCTAATTTTGATAGTGCCATGATGCTCTATTATGCTGATTTACCTGCTTTTCTTCTAATCTTTTCACCAACAAACTTCACTCCTTTTCCTTTGTAAGGTTCTGGCTTACGTAACGAGCGAATTTTTGCTGCAACATAGCCAACCAATTGTTTGTCGTGTGAACTGAGTTTAACAATGGGATTTTCCCCTTTTCTGATACTGTTTCTACTTTAACCTCAAGCGATATCGAGTACAATATTATGTGAAAACCAAGAGCCAAATCTAATTTTTTGACTGGCATCGATATCCTACACCAACCAATTCGAGTTCTTTGGTGAAACCTTCGTTAACTCCATGAACCATATTGGCAATTAAAGACCGATAGAGCCCATGTTTGGCTCGGTGGTCTTTAGAATCAGATAGACATCGGACTTCTATATTGCCCTCGTTTTCGCTTCTAACCTTGACTGTATCATAGTCTTGCATAGCTCTCCCAGCTTTCCCTTTATTGTAATCTTGTCGGGCTGAATACTGACAGTGACGCCTTCTGGAATTGCAATGGGGTTATTTCCTATTCTAGACATAATTGTGTTCTTTTAGTATACGTGGCAAATTAGTTCACCACCACATTCTCTCTGGTCGCTTGCTTGCCTGTCATTACTCCTTTGGAAGTGGAGACAATGGCAACCCCTAAGCCGTTAAGTATTCTTGGAAGAGAATCGGATCCTGTATATTGACGAAGGCCAGGAGTGCTAATTCGCTGTAAGGCCTTGATTACAGGCTCTTTGGTGAGACTGTCGTACTTTAAAGCTATTTTTATACTCCCTTGATTATTGTCCGTATCCTCAAATTTATAACTTAAGATATACCCCTGGTCAAACAAGATTTTAGTGATTTCTTTTTCAAGTTAGAAGCCGGAATGTCAACGACTCGGTGACCTGCGAAATTCGCATTTCGGATTCTAGTCAAATAATCTGCAATCGGATCTGTGTACATAATGCGTTTCTTTTTACCAGCTAGCTTTTGTTACTCAGGAATAAGACCTTTGTTGGCCATTTCACGGAACGTTACCCTTGAAATACCAAATTGTCGCATGTATCCTTTCGGTCTTCCCGTGAGTTTGCATCGGTTGTGTATTCGGATGGGCGAGGCATTTTTTGGAAGCTTTTGAAGCGACTCATAGTCACCTGCTTCTTTCAAGGCTTTCTTTTCGCTGCATACTTTGCAACCATTTTTGCTCGCTTCACTTCACGAGCTTTCATGGATTCTTTTGCCATAATTAATTCTTTTGAAAGGGTAATCCCAATTCGTGTAATAGTGATTTTGCTTCTTTATCTGTATAGGCGGTCGTCACAAAAGTGATGTCCATTCCCGATATTTTATTTACTTTATCAATGTCGATCTCAGGGAAAATAATCTGTTCTGTTATTCCTAAGTTGTAGTTGCCTCTCCCATCAAAGCCGGTTGCTTTCACACCTCGAAAATCGCGAACCCGAGGTAGGGCTGTTGTTACCAAACGATCGAGAAATTCATACATTCGTTCACCGCGAAGGGTCACTTTAGCACCAATTGGCATTACTATTCTCAATTTGAAAGAGGCAACATCTTTTTTGGAAAGCGTTGACACGGCTCTCTGTCCAGTGATGGCTGTCAATTCATCTACTGCATGTTCAATTAGCTTCTTATCAGCTACAGCTTGTCCCACCCCACGGCTGAGAACAATCTTCTCTAGTTTGGGAACTTGCATTACACTCTTATAGCCAAATTCTTCTTTGAGGCTATTGACGATGCGCTCTTTATATTCTTGTTTTAGTCTTGGAACGTAACTCATAACTTAAATTACTTCGTTAGATTTTTTAGCATAGCGAACCTTCACTCCATCTTCCATTCGAAAACCGACTCTTGTAGGCTCCCCTTCAGCGGTAAGTAAAGAAAGGTTGGATATTTGAATTGGTGCTTCTTTATCCGTAATTCCACCCTGTGGATTTTGTGCGCTTGGCTTGTTGTGTTTTTCACTAGGTTCACCCCTTCAACAATGGCTTTGTTATTGGCCACAAATATTTTTAATACAGTCCCCTGTGAGCCTTTGTGGGCTCCTGCTATCACCTGTACTTTGTCTCCTTTTTTAATTTTAATCTTTGACATAATTTGTTGACTTAAAGCACCTCGGGTGCTAGTGAAACAATTTTCATAAACTGCTTGTCACGCAATTCTCGAGCGACAGGTCCAAAAACACGAGTACCACGCATTTCGCCTGCAGGATCGAGCAGTACACAAGCGTTGTCGTCAAAACGAATGTAGGAGCCGTCGGGGCGGCGCACTTCTTTGATCGTTCGAACAACTACAGCAGTCGATACCTGTCCTTTTTTGACAGTCCCCGAAGGTGAAGCGTCTTTAACAGTAACGACAATCTTGTCTCCAATAGAAGCATAGCGTCTTTTGGTTCCGCCCAATACACGGATGGTGAGTACTTCCTTGGCACCTGTATTATCGGCTACTTTGAGTCTGGATTCTTGTTGTACCATCTTACTTTGCTCTTTCTAATATTTCAACCAATCGCCAGCATTTATTTTTGCTAAGCGGACGGGGTTTTCCATTATTTTAACGGTATCACCTATGTTGCAGTCATTAGCATCATCGTGGGCAACGTATTTTTCGTTTTCAAAACGAATTTCCCATACATAGGGTGCTTGACACGTTTAACCTCTGACACAACAATGGATTTTTCCATTTTGTTACTGGTTACTGTTCCGATTCTTTCTTTTCTAAGGTTTCTATTTTCCATTTCCTCAGGCTTGTTTTTGTCCGGCGATTGCTGTTTTCAATCGGGCGATTGTTCTTCGAACCATTCGCAGTTGAATCGGATTTTCCAAAGGAGAAATCGCATGATTCAGCTTTAGGGTTTCGTATTCTTTTTGCACTTCATCCAACTTGTCTTACCAAGTCTTCTTTGGATAAGTTTTGAATCTCTTTTTGTTTCATCATAAACAGGTATTACGCTTCAAAATCACGTGCAATAATAAATTTAGTTTTAACGGGTAGCTTTTGAGCGGCCAAACGAAGGGCCTCTTTTGCTACATCTACAGGAACACCGGCAATTTCAAAAAGGACGCGACCTGGCTTCACAACAGCCACAAAATATTCTGGAGCTCCTTTCCCTTTACCCATTCGTACTTCCAAGGGTTTTTTGGTGATGGGCTTGTCTGGAAAAATCTTGATCCACAATTGTCCTTCTCTTTTCATATAACGAGTAGCAGCAATGCGAGCAGCTTCTATTTGTCTGGAAGTAATGAACTTGGCGTCTAAGGGGATTTGATGCCAAACATCCCATTAGACAAACGGTGGCCCCGCTGGGAAATTCCCTTCATGCGTCCTTTTTGCGCTTTTCGGAATTTAGTTTTTTAGGATTTTGTAACATAACTGTTGACTCTTAGACTCAAATTATTTTCGACGACGTTGACGGTTGTTTCCTTTTCCCCGCCAGTTCTCCACTGTTTTTCTTGGACATTCCAACTAGAGGAGACAATTCCCGTTTGCCGTATACTTCCCCTTTCATGATCCATACCTTGATACCTAAACGCCCGTAGGTCGTATGCGCTTCAACCAAGGCATAATCAATATCGGCTCGGAAAGTAGAGAGGGAATTCTACCTTCTTTATACATTTCAGAACGGGCCATTTCGGCTCCGTTCAAACGACCAGAAATTTGTATTTTTGACTCCTTCCGCATTCATTCGTATAGCAGCTGCAATGGCCATTTTTGATGGCACGTCGGTAGGAGATTCGATTTTCAATTTGACGCGCAATACTGGCACCCACTAATTGGGCATCCAACTCGGGACGTTTGATTTCGAAAATGTTGATTTGTATTTCTTTACCGGTGATTTTTTTCAACTCTTCTTTGAGTTTGTCCACTTCTTGCCCAGCTTTACCGATGATTATTCCGGGGCGAGCAGTTGTGATCGTTACCGTAATTAATTTTAAGGTTCGTTCAATAATAACATTAGATACACTGGCCTTGGCTAAACGAGCGTGGATGTACTTCCGTATTTCTCATCCTCAGCGAGTTTGTCTTACATAGTCACGACCCCGTACCAGTTGGAATCCCATCCACGGATGATTCCCAAACGATTTCCTATTGGATTGGTTTTTTGTCCCATAATTAATTTTCAATATTGCTGGCTCCGAGTACGAGCGTTACATGATTTGATCTTTTACGAATGCGGTGGGCGCGTCCTTGTGGAGCAGGTCGCAATCGCTTCAACATACGAGCACTGTCGACGCGAATTTCTTTGACGAATAAAGCTGCATTTTCCAAATCGGCTTCTTCATTTTTACCTGCCCAATTGCAATGGCTGAAAGCAGTAGCTTTTCAAGACGTCGGGAAGCTTCTTTTGGGCTAAACTTTAAAATAGCTAAGGCCTTGTCCACTTCTTCACCACGAACTTGATCCGCTACCAAACGCATTTTTCTGGGAGAGGTAGGGCAGTTGTTCAGCTTTGCAAAAGCCATGTTTTTTTTGGCTTCTTTAATGGCTTCGGCGCTTTGTTTTACGATTTCCATGGCTTTGCTTATTTTTACCTTTATTTTTAGCCCCCATGCCCTCGAAAGGAACGTGTGGGTGAAAACTCTCTAATTTATGCCCTACCATGTTTTCAGTAACGTAGACAGGAACAAATTGCCGACCGTTGTGTACACCAATGGTTTGACCAACAAAGTCTGGAGTAATCAAAGAGGCTCTAGACCATGTTTTGATAACTGTTTTTTTATTTTCTTCTATGTTTTTGGCAACCTTTTTTTCAAGGCTGTAGTGAACATAGGGTCCTTTCTTTAGTGAACGTGCCATAGTTGCTTATTTTTTTCTGCGTTCAATGATAAATTTGTTCGTCGATTTGGTTTTAGAACGCGTTCTAAACCCTTTGGCAGGTATACCGTTTCTAGATCGAGGGTGTCCTCCTGAAGCTCTGCCTTCTCCACCACCCATGGGGTGATCGACTGGATTCATGGCTACAGGACGTGTACGAGGTCTGCGACCCAACCAGCGAGAACGACCCGCTTTACCCGCAACAATCAGTTGGTGATCAGAATTGGAAACCGCACCTATAGTAGCCATACAGGTCACCAAGATTAAGCGTATTTCCCCAGAAGGCATTTTGATGGTTGCAAATTTTCCATCACGAGCCATCAATTGAGCAAAAGTTCCAGCGGAACGAGCTATGACAGCACCGGCTCCAGGCTGTAACTCAATGCAGGAAACGATGGTTCCTAAAGGGATGTTGAGAGAGGCATAGCATTTCCTAAATCGGGAGAGACTTTGGGGCCAGAAACTACTTTCTGACCTACCTTCAATCCATTTTGAGCGATTATATAACTTTTTTGCCGTCTTTGTATTCGATCAATGCAATAAAAGCAGATCGATTGGGATCGTACTCAATAGACCTCACTTCAGCAACGACGTCAAAACGACTGCGTTGAAAGTCTACCATCCGGTATCGTTTTTTGTGACCACCACCACGGTGACGCACAGTCATCTTCCCTTTGTTGTTTCTTCCCCCAGATCTCTTTTTCGAACAAAGCAAACATTTCTCCGGCTTATCAGTAGTAAGGGCGTCAAATCCATTTACTACTCTAAATCGCTGCGCCGGGGATGTTGGTTTTAGTTTTCTAACTGACATATGACGCTCTTATAAATTACTATAAAAATCAATGGCATCGCCTTCTGCAACGTGCACAACGGCTTTTTTTGTTGCATTGGTTTTACCTTTTTGTAATCCTGTTTTGGTATAACGTGTCTTGCGTTGGGGTCCGTAATTCATAGTACGAACTTTCTCAACAGCAACGCCATAGGCTTGTTCTACCGCCTTTTTGATTTCAACTTTATTAGACGTCTTGGTTACCAAAAAAGTATAACAGTTGTCCATCTCGCTGATGGCAGTTGCTTTTTCTGTGATAATTGGTTTGATCAATATACCCATGACTTATTTGTTCAATGTTGATTCAATATTGGCTATAGCGCTTTCAAATAGAATCAAACTTGTAGCGTTTGTTATTTTGTAAGTATTTAATTCTGTGTCTGTTACAACGTCAGAATGCTTCAAATTGCGAGATGACAAATATACATTTTTATTGAAGCTTCACCCAAGACGACCAATGACTTTTTTGTCGGCAACTCCTAAAGAGGGAGAGGATGCCTTGAAAGCTATTAGTTTTAGGTGCCTCCAATTGAAAATCTTCGACAACAATAATGGCTTTTTCTTTAGCCTTAATGCTCAAAGCAGATTTGCGAGCCAATCGCTTACTTTCTTATTTATTTTTTGTGAGTAGTCTCGTGGAACTGGGCCAAATACACGACCTCCTCCTCGAAACAAAGGATTTTTGATACTTCCCGAACGGGCAGTACCTGTTCCTTTTTGTTTCTTTATTTTCCGAGTAGACCCTACAATCTCCCCCCGCTCCTTGGATTGGTGGGTTCCTTGGCGCCTATTGGCCAAATGCGATTTTACATCTAAATAAATGGCGTGTTCGTTGGGTTCGATACCGAAGACAGTTTTGTCAAGCTTGGCTTTTCGCCCTGTCTCTTTTCCTTTGATTGATACAACAGCTAATTCCATTATTTTGAATTGTTACATAGGCGTTTTTGTGACCAGGCACACAGCCTTTGACCACTAATAAATTCTTTTCAGGAACTATTTTAACCACGCGGAGGTTTTTGAACTTTTACTTTGCTATTACCTGTTTGTCCAGCCATACGCATTCCTTTGAATACACGTGCTGGATAGGAAGCAGCACCTATGGATCCTGGCGCACGAAGACGGTTGTGTTGGCCGTGCGTCGCTTGGCCTACACCTCCAAATCCGTGTCGCTTGACTACCCCTTGGAAACCTTTACCTTTGGAAGTGCCACTTACATCGACAAATTCGCCTTCTTGAAATAATTCTACTGTGAGTGTGTCCCCAAGTTTATGTTCTTCTTCAAAGTCTTGGAATTCGACGAGCTTTCGCTTGGGAGCAGTATTGGCTTTTGAAAAGTGGCCTAGTGCCGCCTTACCAACATTTTTCTCTGCCTTGTCATCGAAACCTAACTGAAGCGCCTCATAGCCGTCAACCGATTCAGTTCTGACTTGGGTAACCACGCATGGACCACACTCAATGACGGTACAGGGAATGTTCTTCCCGTTTGTGTCGAACAAGCTGGTCATACCGATTTTTTTTCCTATTAACCCAGACATTTATTTTGTTTTATTTTGATTTGCTTAAACTTTAATTTCTACTTCGACACCCGAAGGCAATTCCAATTTCATCAACGCATCGATTGTTTTGGAAGAAGAACTATAGATATCTAACAGTCTTTTGTAAGAACACAACTGAAACTGTTCTCTTGATTTTTTATTCACGTGAGGCGAACGCAAAACCGTGAAAATTTTCTTGTGGGTAGGCAACAGAATGGGACCGGTAACGACAGCACCTGTTGTTTTGACTGTTTTCACAATCTTCTCCGCCGACTTGTCCACCAAGTTGTGGTCGTAGGATTTGAGTTTGATTCTAATTTTTTGACTCATAAGGATCCGTATTATGCTATTTTACCTTGTATATCTGCGATAACACTTTCCGATATATTGGATGGTGTTTCTGCATAGTGTGAAAATTCCATTGTGGAGGTTGCTCTCGTCCAGAGGAAAGGGTTCGCAAAGAAGTCACGTATCCAAACATCTCTGACAAAGGCACTTCTGCCTTCACTACTTTGGAGCCTGCACGATCATCCATCGAGTTCACCTGACCGCGACGGCGGTTTAGATCCCCTACTATGTCTCCCATGTTTTCTTCGGAGTCAACACTTCCAATTTCATGATAGGTTCCATAATTACCGCTCGAGCGGCTTTGGCCGACTCCTTGAAACCAAGTTTCGCAGCCAACTCGAAGGAAAGCGAATCGGAATCCACAGGGTGGAACGAACCATCCTTTAGGGTTATTTTCATCGCATCTACTTCAAATCCAGCTAAAGGACCATTTTTCATGGACTCTTTAAAGCCTTTCTCTACTGAAGGAATGTATTCTTTTGGAATGTTCCCCCCTTTGATTACGTTGACAAATTCCAAACCAGCTTTGCCTTCTTCACCAGGTTCGATAGTAAAGACGATATCGGCAAATTTACCTCGACCTCCTGTTTGTTTTTTATAAACTTCACGATGGTCGGCTGCGGCAGTCAATGCTTCTTTGTATTCTACTTGTGGTTGACCTTGATTGACTTCTACTTTGAATTCTCGTCTCAATCGGTCTACGATAATATCTAAGTGCAATTCCCCCATTCCAGAAATAACCGTTTGACCAGAAGCCTCATCGGTTTTCACTTGGAAAGTGGGATCCTCTTCGGCCAGTTTAGCCAAGGACATTCCCAGTTTATCTACATCCGCTTTGGTTTTTGGTTCCACAGCGATTCCAATTACGGGATCGGGAAGTCCATACTTTCAAGATGATGGGAGATTTTTCTGCTGATAGAGTATCGCCTGTCTTAATATCTTTAAATCCAACAGCAGCACCAATGTCTCCAGCTTCGATGAAATCAATCGCGTTTTGCTTGTTTGAGTGCATCTGATAGATTCGTGAAATACGCTCTTTGTTGCCTGAGCGATTGTTTAATACGTAAGAGCCAGCATCCAAACGCCCAGAATAGGCGCGGAAAAGGCCAAACGCCCTACGTAGGGGTCGGTAGCAATTTTAAAAGCTAGAGCAGAAAAAGGCTCATGAACGGAAGGGGCGCGTGCAATCTCTTGTTCGGTATTAGGATCGGTTCCCACAATAGCTTCTTTGTCTTCAGGAGAAGGTAAGTACCGACATACTGCATCCAACAGGAACTGCACTCCCTTGTTCTTAAAAGACGATCCACATATCATGGGGATAATACTCATGTCTTGGGTAGCGGCACGCAATGCATTGTGTACTTCATCCTCAGAAATGGAATCGGGATCTTCAAAGTATTTTTCAAGTAAGTTTTCGTCATATTCAGCAACAGCTTCAATGAGTTCTCCGCGTAACTTTTCCGCCTCATCTTTGAGGTCTTTGGGAATATCAATCTCGTCGAAAGTAGACCCGAAATTGTCTTCATGCCAAACAATTGCGCGGTTTTTTACTAAATCAACAATCCCCTTGAAGTCTTCTTCGTCGCCTATGTTTAATACAATAGGTACCGCATTGGATTTGAGCATGTCACGAACCTGCTGGCATACGCCTAAAAAGTTCGATCCTTGGCGGTCCATCTTGTTGACAAAACCAATACGGGGAACTTTATAATTGTCGGCTAGGCGCCAATTGGTTTCGGATTGTGGTTCAACACCATCAACGGCTGAAAACAAAAAACTAGACCATCCAGAACTCGAAGTGATCGGTTTACCTCCACGGTGAAGTCTACGTGACCGGGGGTGTCAATAATATTGAAGTGATAACCTTTGGCATCTGCTGTGGGGTTGACCTTGCTCGGTTGGAAAGCTCCAAGTACAAGTAGTCGCAGCCGAAGTAATGGTGATTCCACGCTCTTGCTCTTGCTCCATCCAATCCATAGTAGCCGCACCATCATGTACCTCACCTATCTTGTGGCTTACCCCAGTATAAAAAAGGATTCGCTCTGTTGTTGTGGTTTTACCCGCATCAATATGGGCTGCGATTCCAATATTTCTAGTATATTTTAAGTCTCTGGCCATGACGCTTTATAAAGAGATGTTATTGAGATTGAAATTAAAATCTAAAATGTGAAAAGGCTTTGTTGGCTTCGGCCATCTTATGGGTATCGGTTCGCTTCTTGACAGCAGCACCTTCTTCTTTAGCAGCAGCAAGACATTCTTGTGCGAGTCGAAGAGCCATTGATTTTTCGTTTCGTTTTCGGGAGAAACTGATCAGCCATTTCATGGCTAAGGAAACTTTTCGATCGGCTCGAATCTGCATTGGAATCTGGAAGGTAGCTCCTCCAACTCTTCTACTCCGAACCTCAACATGAGGCATTACATTAGATAGAGCTTCTTTCCATATCTCTAATGCTGTTTTCTCGTCATCCTGTTTGCGCTCTTCGATAATATCTATAGCGTTGTAAAATATTTCATACGCCACTGATTTTTTCCCATCCCACATCAACATATTGACGAATCGGGTGACCAACGTATCATTGAACTTGGGGTCGGGAAGAATTTGGCGTTTTTTGGCTTGTCTTTTTCTCATGGATAGTGCTATCTATATCGCTTTATTTTTTAGGTCTTTTGGCTCCGTATTTGGAGCGACGTTGCAAACGACCTTCTACCCCTGCAGTATCTAATGCGCCTCGAACGATATGGTATCGAACTCCGGGTAGATCTTTAACTCTTCCGCCACGAACCAATACTATCGAGTGCTCTTGGAGGTTGTGTCCTTCTCCCGGAATGTAAGCGTTGACCTCTTTTCCATTGGTCAATCGAACCCTGTGCGACTTTTCGCATGGCCGAGTTCGGCTTTTTCGGCGTAGTGGTGTATACGCGCGTACACACACCACGTCGTTGAGGACATGAATCCAAGGCAGCCGATTTACTCTTCTTGGTAATCGTAGCTCTTCCTTTTCGAACTAATTGTGCAATAGTTGGCATATATTTTAATCGATAAAATGTTTTTCCCATAATTTTATGGGCGTGCAAATGTAGGAGTTTTTTTGCCGATTTCAAATCCAAAATATTGGTTTTTTAAAATTTATTAATAAAAAGCTCAAACCAAATAAAAAAGTCAGTTAATTCCAATAAAGAAATGAGATTTTTATTTTTTATAAACAGATTGTAAATGAATTTTTAGTTGTTAAATTATTGACCAACATTTTTAGTTTAACATTTTTTAACTTTTTGCTTTGTTTTTATTAACAGTTATGAGTATCTTAGCCCCTAATAAAAAAACATAAATATGAAAAACCTATTCAGAATATTTGGGTTATTCTTCCTGACTGCACAATTCGTTTTTGGCTCAGGAGATTATTTCAGGTACAGTAGCGATGACCAAGGCGTGCCTCTTCCAGGTGCAACAATTCTTATCCAAGGCACTACAAACGGGGTCAGTACGGATTTTGATGGTAATTTTCAAATCGAAGGTTCTCAAGACGATATTCTTGAAATAAGCTTGTTGGATATAAAACGTTAGAGATTCCAGCTTCAGGAGATTTGCAAGTCTCTTTGGAACAGGCAAACGAACTTGAAGAAGTAATTGTCACTGCGCTTGGTGTTGAAAAAGAAGCAGCAGAACTAGGTTATTCTATTTCTAAAGTTGATTCTGATCAAGTAACTGACAGACCGTCTGGTGATATTGGTAGACTAATAAGAGGAAAAGCTGCGGGTGTAAACATTACTGCATCAAATGGTTTATCTGGATCTTCAACTAACATTGTTATAAGAGGTTATCCCTCCAATTACTGGCTCTAACCAGCTTTATTTGTAGTTGATGGTGTACCTTTTGGAAGCGGAACTAATGCGCAAGATTCTTTCTTCGATGATCATTACACAAACCAGTAGATTTTTTAGATCTAGATCCAAATAATATAAAGGACATCAACATATTAAAAGGGCTTAGCGCTACCTCCCTTTATGGAAATAGAGGTAGAAATGGTGTAATTCTAATTACTACAAACAATACAAGTGCAAAAAAGAAACAGAGGCAACAGTTAGCATTTCAAATTCCACATTTTGAGTGATCCTCATCTTCCTGACTATCAAAACGAATATGGTAATGGTTTGATCAGGAATTTTTCTGGTATTTCAGTAACTGGGGACCAAAATTCGGAGATACAAATCCTAATATTTGGAAGCAAACTTTCAAGAAATAAGAGATGGAAGAGTATTTCTTACGCACCCCTTCGCTATAAATGATGTACCTGCATACATCGCTGGTTACGAGGATATAGCTGCCTCTGAATACGAATACAAAGCATACCAGAGTGTTCCAAATTTCTTTAGAACAGGTCTTTTTAATTCTACTTCTGTAGGCTTAAATGGTGGTAATGACAGTACAACATATAATGTGAGATATACAAAAACCACCGATGAAGGTTTCACTCCTGGTAACAAATTATCAAAAGATAATTTAAGCGTTGGTGGGTCTCTGAAAAAAGACCGTTTAACGGTTAACGCAAGTTTAAATATTGCTGTGAGTGACTTTAAAAGTCCTCCTATCGCAGCCTCAAGAGGTAGTGGTGTAGTAGGAAGCGGTTCATCTATTTTTGGTGATTTAATGTATACACCTCGAAGTGTCGACCTAATGGGTATGCCTTACCAAAGAGCTGATGGAGGATCATTATATTACAGAACATCAAACTCAATTCAAAACCCACGTTGGACTGTTGATAATGCTAAAGTCAGAAATAAAACAAACCGATTTTTTGGATCCACAAATTTAAAATATGATATCAATGACGATATAAACATAGTTTATAGGTATGGTATTGATACTTTTTTTGAAGCGCAAGAGTATGGTCAAAACAAAGGAGGTGTTGATGGTAACAGACTTGGTATGTATAGAACCATTAACGTAAACAACACTATCATCGATCACAACGTAAGTGTAAACTACAAGAAAGAATTCACAGATTTACTCGGTTTAACCGCTGTTGTTGGTTTTAACTCAAACTCTGTTAGATATTCACAAGATGGTTTGGAAAGTAATAAGCAGATTGCATACGGAACTCTCAAACATTGGAATTTTGAAGATGCATCTGCTACTAACACTTTCAGTGGCATCCAAATGCAATTCGAAAACCAACAAAATGTTTACGGGGTATTTGCAGACTTAACTCTCTCGTATGACGACTATCTTTATGTCAACGGGTCTGTTAGAAACGATTGGACTTCAACATTAGAAGATGCAAACAGCACTATCCTATACCCTTCAGGTAGTGTCTCGTTTATCGCTTCAAACTTTTTTGAGGAACTAGGTGAAGCTACTTTTCTTGACTACTTAAAATTAAGGCTTGGATATGGATCCTCTGCTGGTTTCCCTGGCGCATACACAACAAGAAACACACTTGCATTGACAGGTCGTGCATTTATTTCCCCAGGAGGAAACTTAAGTTCATCTAATACTACTTCAAACAGGTTAGGTAATCCTAATCTTAAGCCAGAATTAGTATCGGAATTTGAGGTTGGTATGGATACTAGGCTTTTTGATAACAGAATTGGTATAAACTTAAGTTATTTTAAAAAGACTACTACAGATTTAATTACACAGAAAGACTTAGACCCATCAACTGGATTTACCTTCACAACACTCAATGGGGGAGACCTTGAGGTGCAAGGAGTGGAATTAGACCTTGACATGAATCTTTTACAACAATATGATGGTTTGTCATGGAGTGCTAATTTAAATTTTTATGCTGATGAGTCTCTTGTTACACGATTACCTGAAGGTGTCGATCAAATCATAATTGGTAATTATTCAAATTTTGATGCGAAAAATGCAGCAATAGTTGGTGAACCATTTGGTGTTTTAATTGGTGATAAAATTAGGACTGATGATTCTGGCAATAGAGTAATTAATGCTGCAACAGGTAACTATATAATTGATCCGCAAGACGTAGTTATAGGAGATCCAAATCCTGACTTCCTCCTGAACTTTGATAATACTTTTAAATATAAAGGGTTCAATTTAAATATAGGTATGGGCTACAGACACGGTGGAGATATCTTCTCTAAACAGGCTGTTACGCTCTTAAGCAGAGGTATTATTGATTTTCCCTTTGATAGACTTGGTACGTATATACTTCCAGGTGTAAATGTAGATGGTTCACCAAATACAACTCAAATAGGAGCTACCGATATCGCATTTAGTAACTGGCTAGGAACTGACGAGTTGGAGATCTGGGATGGAACTACAATAAGATTGAGAGAAATTTCGTTAGGATATGATTTTAAAGGATCAGTTTTAGACAAACTCCCTTTTAATTCATTAAGTATAGCTTTGTCCGGAACAAATCTTTGGTACAAGGCGGTTAATTTCCCGGAGGGTGTCAATTTTGATACCAACACTTTCAAATGGTGTTGGAAACAATATTGGGATTGAATATTTTTGCTGGGCCTAGTTCGAAGAGATACGGATTTACTATTAATGCATCATTTTAAAAATTGAAAAATGAAAAACTACAATAAACTCAGAAATTTACTTTTCGCAATTTCAGGGAGTAATTGCATTACAAGGATGTGATACAATGGAGTTAGATTTATTAGATTCTCTAAATACCTGAATGAAACAAATGCAAACCCAGAATTTTATGTTAATTCAATTCAATTGGATTTAAGAGACTTCTTTTTTGAGGTAACAGAACCTGGACAAGAGGTAACACGTATACTCCATATGTTTGGACCTTTATATCAAAATGCTTATGCTCCTTCTGCTTTAAATGATGCATGGAACATAGCTTATGCTGGTATAATGCCGGATGTGAAGCACTGCAAAAATATGCCGATGAGGATGGATTATACACTCACTTGGCTATAGGTCAAATTGCAGAAGCGTATGTTATGGCTACTTTAGTAGATTATCTAGGTGATATACCCTATTCAGAAAGTAATGATCCTGAAATTTTCAATCCGAGTGTTGATTCAGGTCAGGATATTTATGCAAGTCTGATTACTCTCTTAGATTCTGCAATTAGTAATTTAAATCAAGATGAAACTAAGCTGCCTGACACTGATTTTTACTATGGTGGTGATGAAACAAAGTGGATTAAGTTGGCAAATACGCTGAAGTTAAAACTCTATGTACAAAGTAGGCTTGTAAATGAATCTGAGTCTGTAAGTGCAATTTCCTCAATTGTTGGATCTGGAAATTTCATCAGCACAGCCGCAGATGACTTTCAGTTTCAGTTTGGATCAAATGATACTAATCCTGATAGTCGGCATCCAATATTTGCTAGAAACTTTTTAGAAGGTACTGGATCCACAGACTACCAATCCAATACATTTATGCAATATATTACATCGGATACTAGTAATGAGGATCCTAGAAGAAGGTATTATTTCTACAGACAACGCGCTGTTGGACCACAAAATACTGTAGAGCAGTCTTGTTATGGCACCCTTCCTCCAGCCCACATCGGATTTACTAACATCTATTGTAACCTAAATGATTTTGCAACATTTCCCGGATACTGGGGTCGTGATCATGGTTATGACTTTGGTATACCGCCAGATACAACGTTAAGAACTGCTTGGGGACTTTATCCAGTGGGGGGCAATTTGATGATAATTCCTTTACACCCATAGCTGATCGAAGTATCGGAACAAAAGGGCTGGAATTGAACCTATAATGTTATCAAGCTTTGTACACTTTATGCTAGCTGAAATGGCTTTAGAAACAAGTTTTAGTGGCAATGCTGCCGATCTGTTGGAAGATGGAATTAGACAAAGCATTGCTAAGGTTATGAATTTTAGATCTGACCTCGCGGATTCGGACTACGTCCTTCATCAGATAATGTTGACGCTTATGTAACTGAAATCATGGATCGTTACAATGCTGCAAACGCCGACGGTAAATTGAATATAATTGAAAAAGAATATTTCAAAGCATTGTTCGGCAACAGTGTAGAAGCTTACAATACTTTCAGAAGAACAGGTAAGCCTGATGATGGTCAGCCATTAGTAAGAGAGCCAGTAAAATAATTATCTGCGTTCTTTCTTTTACCCAGACGATTATACTTTGTTTAATACAAATGCTACACAGAAGGACGACGTTGTTACCAAAGTTTTTTGGGATAACAATCCTGATACTGGGTTCATAAACTAAATATTATAAATCATGAGAAAAATAAAATTTTATTCAAGCATTTTACTCGCCTCAATCATTTCCCTTACAGCGTGTAAAGATGATGATCTGGATAGACTCAATATAACAACTATTGAATCAGGAGCTATTTTGAGGACAATTAGTAAAACTCTTCCAGCTATTGACATTACAAATCCTGCGGGGGCTACAATGAGTGTAGATTTAGAATTTGATGACTTCCTAGGACAAGACACTATGGAATCAGTTGATGTGTTTGCTTCTTTTGTAGATGCTACACCTGTGGCAGGTCAAGTTCTTACTTTCAACGAAGCTTCTATGGGGAATGTTTCTGCATCAACTTTCACAGCTGGTGAAAACGGAAAATTGCAGGGAACAATTTCTATGAATATTGGTTCTGCAATGAGTGCCATTGGTGTAACCGATGACCAATTATATGGAGGTGATATATTCCTTATGCGCTTAGTGCTAAATACAACTGATGGAAGAACATTTACTTCAGATAATGTAGGACCAAAGATCCAGGGTAGTTCTGCCTTTGTCTCACCTTTCAGGTATAGCGGAAGTGTCGTTTGCCCTCCATTGACAGGTACATGGACTATTGATATGCAAGATTCTTACGGTGACGGATGGAATGGAGCAGCTATTGAGGTGAACCTAGACGGAGTAATAACACCTTATAATATTTCTGGCTCATCAGGTTCTGCTACCATTGAGGTACCTTCTGATGCTATCGGACTCGTATTCAGTTTTAAGTCTGGTGATTGGGATTCAGAAATTACTTATCAAATTACTGCACCAAATGGAGTTGTAACCGATAACGGACCTAGCCCAGATGTCGGAAGTATTGATGTAGGCATTGATTTCTGCACACTTTAAAGAAAAATATTCTTATTAAAGAGGCCCTCGGGTCTCTTTTTTTTACATATAATTCATTTGAATTAAGCATCTTTGTTATGCATGGACAAATCATTACAAATATTCGGAATTCGTGCCATTCATGAGGCACTTAAAAATGAGCAAACCTTGGACAAAGTCTGGATTCAACGGGGATTTAAAAAGTCCACTACTTCGCCAACTGGAACAAGCATTGAGAAACAAGGGAGTGACCATTAGTTTTGTTCCCAAAGAAAAGTTCAATTCTAGTCGCCATGAAAATCATCAAGGAGTTATGGCGCGTATTTCTCCTGTAGCCACACATTCTTTGGAAGGAATTCTTGATAAGGGCTTTGGAAATGAACCCCCTTTCCTATTGCTTTTGGATAATATAACTGATCCACACAATTTAGGTGCCATACTCCGAACAGCAGCGGCAACTGGTGTCCATTGTGTTATTCTACCCGATTCGGGAAGTGCGCCTCTTAATGGAACTACCGTCAAAACTTCTGCTGGGGCCATTTTTGAAGTGCCTATTGCTAAAGTGAATCATCTCAAAGATGCTGTTTTTCTTCTACAAGCCCATGACATTCCGTTGGTGGGTTTGGATGAAAAGGCTACGGATATATATTACAACACGGATCTGAGTGGGCCCATTGCCATGGTTATGGGTTCGGAAGAAAAAGGAATCCACCCTAGCCTTCTTAAATTGTTAAATACCTGCGTTCAACTACCAATGGTCTCCAAAGTGGCTTCACTAAATGTTTCGGTGGCAACAGGTCTAATTCTTTATGAAGCGATTCGACAACGTTACCATCGTTTAGATCAATAAAGCATGTATCCCTCTTCCACCCCCTTGCTGAGCGCATGCGACCAAAATCACTCTCAGACTATGAGGGTCAGGAACATTTGGTGGGTAAAAACGGGGCTCTCTTTCAAAGCATCCAATCGGGATTTATCCCTTCAATGATTCTATGGGGACCGCCGGGAACTGGTAAAACGACGTTAGCTAAACTACTAGCTGGCGAGAAAAAAAGACCTTTCTATGAATTATCGGCCATCAATGCTGGAGTGAAAGAAGTGCGCGATATAATTCAAAAAGCACAAAACCAAGGGGGATTGTACACTGATAAAAATCCGCTGTTATTCATCGATGAAATCCATCGATTCAGCAAATCTCAGCAAGATGCTTTATTGGGTGCTGTTGAAAAAGGAATAATCACACTTATTGGTGCTACCACGGAAAATCCCAGTTTTGAAGTAATCAACGCCCTCCTTTCTCGCTGTCAAGTTTTTAGACTTAAGCCCCTGACCCTAGATAATCTAAAGAGTTTATTGGATCAGGCACTTAAAAAAGACAGCTTCTTACAGTCCCAAAAAATAGTATTGGAGGATCCTGAAGCCCTTATTCATTTTTCCAGTGGAGATGCGCGGAAACTATTAACGCTATTAGAATTGGTGATTTTTCCTTCGAACCAGAGGAAAAGATCATTATCACTAATGAAAAAATAAAAAATACGTTACAGACCAACGCTGTACAATTCGATAAAGATGGTGACTTCCACTACGATGTTATCTCAGCCTTTATCAAATCCATTCGAGGCAGTGACCCCAACGCTGCAGTATATTGGTTGGCTCGAATGCTCCAAGCGGGAGAAGATGTGAAATTCATCGCAAGGCGGATGCTTATCGCAGCCAGTGAAGACATTGGAAATGCCAATCCCAACGCATTGGTTTTAGCCCAAACCACCTTCAGTTCCGTTCAAATCATTGGTCTGCCAGAGGCTAAAATCCTACTGAGTCAATGTGCTATATACCTTGCTACCTCTGCAAAGAGCAATGCGAGCTATTTGGCCATTAATAAAGCCCAAGAACAAGTGGAGAACAATCCCAGTCTTGGCGTGCCACTCCACCTTCGTAATGCCCCCACAGCATTGAGTAAAGAAATGGGGCATGGGTTAAAATATCAATACCCGCACGACCATCCAAATCATTTTCTAGAAGAAGGCTACCTCCCCAAAGAATTAGAAGGTACTCGCTTCTATGAGCCTGGGGATAATCCAAAAGAAAACACCATTCGACAATGGTTAAAAAAGCTTTGGGGAAAAAAATATGGCTATTAATTTTTTCTCCAGAAATAGGGAGTCAATAAAATCAATACTGTAAATAACTCTAAGCGACCTAACAACATTAAAAAAGAAGACCACCAAAGTCCTATTGTAGGCAGGTGTGTATAATTCTCTGAAGGGCCAAAAATGCCTAGAGCTGGACCCACATTACCTAAAGAAGAGGCTGCTACCCCAACCGAGGATTCAAAATCAAATCCCATCATTGCAAAACCCAGCGTACCAATGATAAAAGACAGAAGATAGAGAATGAAGAACCCAAGTATGTTTTGTACAATTCCTTCATTGACTACACGATTATTATAACGCACTTGCAGAATTGCATTGGGATGCAAGGCGCGTTTAAATTCAAGAATTCCGCTTCGAATCATTAACAAATGTCGAACCACCTTAATTCCCCCAGAAGTAGAACCAGCGGAGCCCCCTACAAACATCAAACCAAAGAAGATAAGTGTGAGTATAGGCGCCCAAGAAGTATAATCTGCAGTAACAAATCCAGTCGTCGTAAGGATAGAAACTACCTGAAAAAGTGCATGACGGAAAGCACTTTCTGAACTTCCCCACACCTGTGGATGGCTATTCAAAGCGCCGGGTATTATGTTTTGAATCAGGAAGTACGAACAAACGAAAAGAGTGAAAATCAAAATAAACCACAAATAATATTTAAACTCTATGTCGCTGAAAACTTTTCTAAAGCTCCCGGTAAACCCAAAGTAACTGAGTACGAAATTTGCTCCTGATACCACCATAAAAAACATAATAATGTATTGGATAAGGGGTTGATCGTTCCAAAAGGCAATGCTATTGTTCTTGGTGGAAAAACCTCCTGTGGAAAGGGTGCTCATAGCATGATTGATAGCGTCGAAGAAAGACATCCCTGCAAGAGACAAAAGAAGTGTCTCAGCCAAAGTATATCCAAAATACAGTAACCAAAGGCGTTTGGCTGTATCCGTGATTCGGGGATGCAGTTTGTCACTGTTGGGGCCGGGGACTTCGGCTGCGAACAGTTGCATCCCACCTATGCCAAGAATGGGGAGTATCGCAATGGTTAATACAATGATTCCCATCCCTCCTATCCAATGAGTAATACTTCGCCAAAACAACAAGCCTTTAGGGAGGCTTTCAATATCCGTTAATATCGTTGCTCCCGTTGTGGTATAACCAGACATCGTTTCAAAAAAAGCATAGGAAATATTAGTGACACTTCCTGTAACCAAGTAAGGGAGCATCCCTGTGAGGGTCATGGCCAACCAACCTAGAGTGACTACTAAATAGCCTTCTCTTTTTTGAATTTGGGGTTGGACTCCCCGGCAAATAATCAATAAAAGAATGCCTACGAGCAATACGCCAACGGAAGCTTTCAAGAGTGGTAGTGTAGATTGGTCTTGAGTGAGCCAGCTCATTCCAACAGCTAAAAACATTAAGGCACCATTAAAAGTCAAAAGAACTCCTAATAGTTGAAAAATGACTCTGAAGTTGAGCTTATAGAACATGCCTAGCGAAACAAGCCTTCAATTCGTTTGATCGATCGAGGTAAAGAACAAACCAAAACACGATCTCCTGCTTGAATAGCGTAGTCCCTAAAGCAATTATCCCCTCCCCTTCTTTCACAACACCTCCTATGGTAGCTGTTCTTGGAAAGTCAATCTCTTTGATCTTTTTACCGTTCACTTTAGAATCTTCATTGACTACAAACTCTAGGAGTTCGGCGTTCAAATGACTCAATGTTGTCATGTCCACCACTTCACCTCGTCTAACATAGCGAAAAATGGTGTTGGCAGTCAATAGTTTTTTATTAATCAAGGTATCAATACCTATGGATTGAGTAAGCTGAAAATAGTCAATATTCTCTACTAAAGCGATGGTTTTAGATACCTCTTTAGACTTTGCCATGAGGCAAGTCATAATATTGGTTTCGGAGTTTTCGGTTACTGAAATAAAAGCATCCATGGTCTCCAAGTCTTCTTCATCTAGGAGTTCCACACTTCTCCCATCCCCATGAATGACCATAATTTCAGAAAATTCCTCAGCAATAGAAATGGCTTTGGTTTTATTTTGCTCAATGAGTGTGACATTGAATTTTTCTTCTGCTAGACGACGTGCTGTGATAGCCCCGATCTTCCCACCACCAAGAATCATCACATTTTTAATTTCTTTTTTCACTTTCCCCGTGAGTTTATAGATTTCTTCTACCCCTTGTTTTAAGGTGGTGAAAAAAACCCGGTCTCCTGCTTCGAAAATGGTATCCCCTCGTGGTATCAATGTCGATTGGCTACTTTTTCGCTGGAGTGCAATTGGCATAAAATGGACGTCGGGAAATATAGATGCGGCTTCTTTTATACTTTTACCTACGAAAGGGACCTCGTCTCCCAAGGTTGTTCCAATTAATGTTAATGCACCCGATTCAAATTCATAACTATTGCTAAAAGCCGATTGATCCAATAACTGGTGTATTTCGTCAGCCGCAAGGGCTTCTGGCGAGATCAGTTCGTCTATTCCTAGTTTTTCAAAATTGATGCAATCATTTTCTTTGATAAATTCAATTGTAGAAATACGGGCTATGGTTCGCTGGCAACCCAATTGCTTGGCCAAAGCGCAGATCGTTATATTGGCCGATTCCTCTGAAGTCACTGCGATAAACAAATCGGCATTACTGACCTTGGCTTCTTTGATCACACTCAACGAACAAGCATTCCCTTTTAGGGTCTTAATATCCAGGTGATTTTCAGCATAAGTCAGACGTTGCTTATCTGTGTCAATAAGTGTGATGTCTAAAGACTCATAGGATAGCAGTTTGGCCAAATGGAAGCCTACCTCACCGCCTCCGGCGATAATTATTTTCATATAAGTAAGAAAATACTTTGCAAATATACAAAAGGTGATCGCTAGGGATATAATTCTGTTCAAAGCCCTCACAATTCTTCTATCTTTGTTTCCCATGAAAAAGAAAGTGACTCCCTATGGAGATTCGAAGGCTTCGAAGAAAAAACAAGTTACTCGTATGTTTGATGCCATCTCTGGGGAATACGATTTATTGAATCGAATTATTTCGCTTGGAATCGATGTGCATTGGCGCAAAAAAGTAGTCCGTATGGCACTACAAAAGCAAATTGACACAGCGTTAGATATAGCTACAGGGACAGGGGACCTCGCTATTGCCCTTAGTCAAACTTCTGCTCAAAAAATTATTGGTCTAGATATCTCCCCTGGGATGCTCGCGCTAGGAAAAGAAAAAATCAAAAAGAAAGAACTAGAAAACACCATTGAAATGGTGATTGGGGATAGCGAAGCACTAGTTTATGAGACAAACACTTTTGATCTGGTCACTGTAGCCTTTGGAGTAAGGAATTTTGGAAATCTAGAAAAAGGCTTGAAAGAGATTTATCGTGTTCTAAAACCAGAGGGAACCTTACTCATCTTGGAAACTTCAGTTCCTACTGCCTTTCCATTCAAACAATTTTATCAATTTTACACAGGTTGGCTTATGCCTAACACGGCAAGACTAATTTCTAAAGACAAAGCGGCCTATCACTATTTGGCTGAATCTGCAGCACACTTTCCTTATGGCAGTGCTTTCAACAATATTTTGACAAAAATTGGGTTTATAAGGGTAGCTAGCGCTCCTCAGACTTTTGGCGTCGCTACAATTTATTGTGGTACAAAACCAAAGACATAAAATACAAGCTTGTTTTATCCTCTTTTTAGTTGGGACATGGAATCTTTTTGCCCAATACCCCCAGGTAAGAGAACGGATCATAAATTTACCTCAATTTGATGAACGCTTTGTTCACTATGGTTACTTTGTGGGACTCAACAATTATTTTTTTGACTTTGACTACGATCAAGATTATTATCGCAAAAATAACTTGCCAGACATTGAAGTAAGTTCGGGAACAGGCTTCACAATTGGACTGATCGGGGATTTACGCATCAATCAATTTCTAAATCTTCGGTTGGAACCTGGTCTATATTACTCACAGCGTGACCTCTTATATCCAGATATTGATGATTTTAACACTGAGCAAGAGCGCATTCGAGAAATCAAATCCACGTATATTCACCTCCCCCTTTTAATGAAAATCAATGCGCAGCGCATCAATAACTATAGGCCTTTTCTTCTGGCTGGGGTTTCTACTGACTTCAATTTATCAAGCAACAAAAAAAATACGGATGACTATTTCAGTAATGTCTTTCGTACCCAAAGTCAAAACATCAATTATGAAATAGGAATTGGTTTTGATTTCTATTTGTTTTATTTCAAGTTTTCTCCTTCCATAAGGGGTATCTTCTCCACGCAAAACGAATTAATTCCAGATAATAGTCCAAATAGCCCTTGGACAGGGCCTATTACCAATATGGTGAGTCGTGGTGTCGTATTGAACCTTGTCTTTGAATAACTAATTGGCCGCGTAACAATGAGAAAGTACAATAGCTGAAGCCGAAGCTATGTTCAAACTCTCTACACTGCCCGTCTCTTTTGCTGGAATCATGATCCATTGTTGGATGGTGGAGGCAACTTCTTTACGGAATCCATGAGATTCACTACCAAAAGCGAAAACTGCTGGCCGTTTAAATTCAGCCTCATAAATAGATTTACCCGAAAGACCAGCACCGAAGACAGGTAATTGTGTACCCGATAAAAAAGCCACCAAGTTTCCATAATGACAATAAACTCTTGCCATTCCGCCCATCGAAGCCTGCACCACCTTAGAATTATAGCAATCTACCGATTGTTCACTACACAATACATGTTGAATACCAAACCAACTCGCCTGTCTGAGGATGGTTCCCAAATTTCCTGGATCACTAATTTGATCTAGTACCAAAACCGATTCATTCGTTGGTAGAGCAATGGGTTTTCTTTTTTAAATACCCCCAAAATCGGACTGGCAGTTTTGAATTGGGTCATTCGAATCATTTCAGCTGTACTAACAACGGTCGTGGGTAGAGAGTCTTGAGGGTCAGTCGAAAGGAGGTCTGTCCATTCCCAACCTTGTTCAAAAAAGTCATGAACGCTTTTGTGTCCCTCAACTACAAAACACCCCGTTTGGTCCCTAAATTTCTTTTGGCTCAATTGAGCTATTTGTTTCAGTCGGCTTTTAGGTAGCATGAAAAGCTGTACATTTGAACGCAAAACGATGTTGCGGTGGGTCGGTTTGTTTCAAAAGTAATCATTCTTTCCGTTTTAAGTTTCTTTATGCTGCAATGTAGCAGCACTAAGCACCTTGATAACAATGCTATTTTACTTAAAAAAAATAAGATTCTCATCGATGGTGAATCAGCAACTAATGATGTTAGTAACGAATTATTCATAGATTCACCGAATAAAACTTTTATCGGGATTCCTTTTGAAATATTTTTTAATCAATGGGCCAAAAAAGATCCTGATTCTAGTTTTAATGCTTGGCTTTCTAAGAAAGAAAAGAGACAACAACGTTGGGAAAAAATTCTTTCTACCAAACAACTCACTCAGTTTCTACGTTATAAGAAATTGGGCAATCAATGGTTAAAGGGGATAGGAGCACCAGCGGTATTATTAGATAGCACCAATATGATGCGTAATTCCAATCGCCTCATCCAATACTTTAAAAATAAAGGTTACTTCGATGCAACACTAACCCCTGAAGTCATTCCCACGGGGAAGCGAAAAGCAGAAGTTCGTTACAGTATTCAAAAAGGACAACAATACCGTCTAGACAGCATTCAATTTTCCATTGCAGCACGTGAATTGGAAGCCTTAGTTACGGATAATATACAGGAAAGTTTTCTAATCCCTGGAGCGGATTTCAATATTGATGATTTCGAAGCAGAACGCAAGCGAATGCTAACCTTATTCGAAATGCCGGGGTGTATAATTTTCAAGAAAACAGTCTCAGTTTTACTGCGGCAATAGACAGTTCCGGGCTAGATAAGTTCATCGGTATTGAAATGGCTATTGACAACCCAAAAATACGTGTCGGGGACAGCCTAGTTAGCCAACCTTACCGGATTCATTTGGTGAAACGTATTAACATTTTCATTGAATCTCAACAACTTGGTGCCGGTCTAGATAATTATTCAGACAGCACTACCTACAATGGCATTCATATCTATTCAAAAGGCCCCTTAAAATACCGCCCAAAAGCATTAGCAAATTCGTTGTTTATTCAGAAAGACAGTACCTATAGCGATCAAGAACGCCTCTTGACTTATCGATATTTCAATGAGTTGGAAAATTTTAAATATCCGAGTATTACCTATCAACCAATATCCGATTCCTTGCCTTTTTTGGAAACGAATATCCGACTGACCCCAAAAGAAAAATTTTCTTTAGGACTGGATTTTGATTTATCGCATTCCAACATCCAGTTTTTTGGATTAGGTCTTGGTACATCTACTGCTATTCGTAATGTGCTTGGTGGAGCCGAAGTTCTAAAAGTAGGGGTGCAATCCTCCTTTGGAGCCTCTTCCAATAATAGTGAACAACTATCACGATTTTTTGATCTTTTTGAATTGGGTTCTGATCTTAACCTACAAATTCCACGGCTACTTCTCCCTGTTGATTTGGACCGCATTATTACGAAAAAAATGAACCCAAAAACAGACTTGAGTTTGGGGTTTGCGATTCAAGAAAACATTGGTTTGGATAAGCAATACTTTGCGGGTACCTATCAAATCAATTGGGAGCCCAAAACCAATCAAAAAATGTCTTTTCGTATTTCAGAGATTGAATTTGTAAACAATAAGAACATCGACAATTATTTCAATGTCTATCGCAATAGTTACGATCGTCTCAATGCCTTGGCACAGCAATACAACCAAAATAGAGAAATTGTAGATTCCAATAACAATTTGGTTATCCCTTCCGGTGCAGAAATATTTTTAATCAGGTATTATCAGGCGATGTAGCGCTTTCCATTGAATCTGAGGATTATGAGCGCATTTTAGAATTCGAGAACGCCAGCAACGCCTTACGGTTAATAATCTAATCATAGGCTCTTCGTTTAGTTTCAACAGCAACACCCAACAAAATCTGTTGGATGAAAACTTTTCTCAATTTCGTTTTCGGATGGAATGGGTTGGGAATTTATTCAATAGATTTCTCAATTGGACAGGGACTGAAAAAAATGAAAATGGTCGCTTTGATATTTCTGGTGTAGAACCCTCTCAATATTTTAAGGCAGAGGTTGATTATATCAAACATTTTCGAGTGGGAATAGACCGTGTTTTTGCCTTCAGAAGCTTCATCGGCATGGCCATCCCCTATGGCAATGCTTCGAGCATTCCCTTTGTTCGTTCGTATTTTGCTGGAGGGACCAATGACAATAGAGCTTGGAAAGCCTATCGTTTAGGTCCTGGGAGCAGTGAAAATCTGAATGAATTTAATGAGGCTAACTTTAAATTGGCCGCAAAATTAGAATATCGTTTTCCCATTTTTGGAAAACTCAAAGGGGCCCTTTTTGTGGATGCCGGTAACATCTGGAATTTGTGGGATAATGTTCAAGACCCCGCTTCAAAGTGGGAAGGGCTTCAAGATTTAGATGAAATAGCCATAGGATCGGGTTTTGGGTTGCGATATGATTTCGACTTTTTTGTCTTTCGTTTTGACACTGCTTTTAAAACCTACAATCCGGTATTGCCTGAGAACCAACGATGGTGGACAGAATATGGGATAAACAATGCAGTATTTAACGTTGGAATCAATTACCCTTTCTAAATTTTTATAATTTTGCCAAAACCACTTGAATGAAAAACCATATTCCCACTGGGGTACTCACAGGCGATCAAGTACAAGATGTATTTGCCCTCGCTAAGAAAAAGCTTTTGCTCTTCCTGCTGTCAATGTTATCGGTAATAACAGTATCAATACCGTCATAGAAACGGCTGCTGAACTCAATAGTCCAGTAATTATCCAATTCTCTAATGGAGGGGCACAGTTCAATGCAGGTAAAGGGCTTACCAATGAGCAGCAAAAAGCGGCAATTGTTGGATCTGTAGCTGGAGCCAAACATGTACATGAAATGGCTGCCGCCTATGGTGCACGAGTAATCTTACACACAGATCACTGTGCAAAAAATTTATTGCCTTGGATCGACGGTCTTCTCGATGCTAGTGAAAAGCACTACCAACAATTTGGTAAATCACTATACAGCTCACATGCTTGACCTTTCCGAGGAACCTATCGAAGAAAATATTACTATTTGTAAGAAATACCTTGAGCGAATGGCCAAAATGGATATGACCTTAGAAATAGAATTGGGTATTACAGGAGGTGAGGAAGATGGGGTTGACAATTCTGATGTAGATCAGTCCAAGCTCTATACCCAACCCGGAAGAAGTCGCCTATGCCTTTGAGGAATTGAAAAAAATAAGCCCCCGGTTTACAGTAGCGGCTGCTTTCGGAAATGTTCATGGGGTGTACAAACCTGGTAATGTAGTTTTAACTCCTAAAATTCTCAAAAATTCCCAAGAATATATCAGTAAGACCTATAAGCTTCCTAGCAACACAGTAGATTTTGTATTTCATGGAGGATCTGGTTCCAGTATCGAAGAAATTCGAGAGGCTATTGGGTATGGAGTGATAAAAATGAATATCGACACTGATCTACAATTTGCATTTACAGAGGGAATTCGAGATTATATGAATAATAATATTGATTATTTAAAAACTCAAATCGGGAATCCAGAAGGGGCTGAACAGCCCAATAAAAAATATTACGATCCCAGAAAATGGCTTCGCGTTGGCGAAAGCACTTTAAAGACTAGACTCATTCAAGCTTTTGAAGATTTGAATAATGTCAATACATTAGATTAAAACTTTTCTATGGCGTGGTTCAAAAGAAGTGAAAAGGGAATCAGACCAAAACGGAAGAAAAAAGGATACCCCAAAAGGACTGTGGTACAAAACTCCCACAGGAAAATAATCGAAACTCAGGAATTAGCAGAGAATTTCTACGTTAGTCCAGAGGACGATTATCATGTTCAAATAGGGAGTAAAGAATATTTTGAAATCCTATTCGATAATAAGTTTATTGAGATTGCCGCAGACCTGAAATCAAAAGATTTTCTTCGATTCGAAGACACTAAAAAATACAAGGACCGCATCAAAGCAGCAAATAAAAAAACCAAGTTGAATGATGCCATTCGGGTCGCTGTTGGGAATTCCAAGAGTAAACCGCTAGTTATTGCTTGTATGGATTTTGCATTTATTGGTGGTTCCATGGGATCTGTCGTTGGAGAAAAAATTTGGCGAGCCGCCGACCACGCATTGAAGAATAAGATTCCCTTATTGGTCATCTCCAAATCCGGAGGAGCACGAATGATGGAAGCCGCTACTTCACTCATGCAAATGGCCAAGACTGCAGCAAAACTGAGTGAACTCTCCGAAGCGGGTGTTCCTTACATTTCGCTCTGCACAAATCCAACTACCGGTGGCACAACAGCTTCCTTCGCGATGTTAGGAGATATTAATATTGCAGAACCCGGCGCACTTATCGCTTTTGCTGGACCCAGAGTGGTCAAAGATACCACAGGGGAAAGATCTCCCAGAAGGCTTCCAAACCAGTGAATTCTTACTAGAAAAAGGGTTTTTAGATAAGATAGTCCACCGAAAAGAACCTCAAAGGTGAAATAAATACCTATCTGGATTTGGTTCTCAACCGCCATCTTCGTTCATAGTATTACTTTGTTATCAGACAATTAAGTGTATATTTGCCAATCATTTGTGTACATAATAATCATTTAAATAAATATTGGCATGTATTTGACAACAGAAAAAAAGAAAGAGATTTTCAAAAAATACGGAAAATCTGAAAATGATACCGGATCTACAGAAGGCCAAATTGCCTTATTCTCACATCGCATCCATCACTTGTCCAGCCATCTCAAAAATAACGCTAAAGATTTTAACACAGAGCGTTCATTGATTCGTTTGGTAGGAAAGAGAAGAAGTTTACTTGACTATCTTAAGGCCAAGGATATCGTTCGCTACCGTGAGGTTATCAAAGAATTAGGTATTCGAAAATAATCGACCCTTTTTTAAGACTGAATTTTAATTTTCATTGGTTGCCACAACACACAACACTAAAGGTTAAACCATTATAATTATGATTCCAAAGACATTTACCCAAGAAATTACACTTTCTGACGGCCGAACTATTACGCTCGAAACAGGAAAGCTCGCCAAACAAGCCGACGGATCCGTTGTGGTTCGCATGGGAGATTGTATGCTCCTTGCCACAGCCGTTTCGGCTCGCCACGCCAGTCCTGTGGACTTTCTTCCATTGACCATTGACTATCGGGAGAAATTTGCCGCCGCTGGTCGTTTCCCAGGAGGATTCTTTAAGAGAGAAGCACGTCCTAGTAACGAAGAGATACTTACAATGCGATTGGTGGATCGAGTGCTTCGTCCCTTATTCCCTAAAGATTATCACGCTGAAACCCAAATTATGATTCAGTTGATGTCTCATGACGAATCTGTGATGCCCGATGCACTTGCAGGGTTAGCAGCCTCAACCGTTCTACAACTTTCCGATATTCCCTTTGAAAATCCGATCTCTGAAGCCCGTGTAGCAAGAGTGGAAGGGGAATGGATTATCAACCCAAGTAAAGAAATATTGGCCCAATCTGATGTTGATATTATGATTGGAGCCAGTGCCGACTCTGTGGCAATGGTAGAAGGTGAATTTAGCGAAATTAGTGAAGAAGAAATGGTGGAGGCCATTGCTTTTGGTCATGAAGCCATTAAAGATCAAATCAAAGCGCAAGAAGCACTTGTTGCTGAAGTAGGAAAAAAGAAACTCGAGAGTATGAGGGTGAGGATCAAGATGCAGAATTGAAGCCCATATTCATAGCCTCGCATACGACAGATGCTATGAAATTGCAAAAAAGGGTGTAAGCAAGGCCGACCGAGGGGAGCTTTTCTCTACATTAAAAGAAGAAATCAAAGCAGCTTATTCCGAAGAAGAACTGGAAGAAAAAGGAGACTTGATCTCAAAATATTTTAGTGGTGCTCAGAAAAAAGCAGTCCGTGATTTGGTCTTAAATGACGGCGTCCGTCTAGATGCCCGTAAAACTACTGAAATACGTCCTATTTGGTGTGAGGTTGATTATTTACCTTCTACTCATGGTTCCTCTGTTTTTACACGAGGTGAGACCCAAGCACTTGCCACTGTTACCTTAGGAACTTCGAGAGAAGCCAATATTATTGACCTTCCTACAGAACAAGGCGAAGAAAACTTTTACTTACATTATAACTTCCCTCCTTTTTCAACGGGTGAAGCACGACCTCTTCGTGGGACTTCACGACGAGAAGTGGGACATGGTAACTTGGCACAACGTGCCTTAAAAAAAGTAATGCCTGACGATTGTCCCTATACCGTCCGTGTTGTTTCTGAAGTATTGGAATCCAATGGCTCCTCCTCCATGGCTACTGTTTGCGCAGGAACGATGGCGTTGATGGATGCAGGAATTCAAATCAATAAGCCCGTTTCTGGAATTGCTATGGGATTAATTTCAGAGGGCGATCGCTATGCCGTATTATCTGATATTCTGGGTGACGAAGATCATTTGGGTGATATGGATTTTAAAGTTACTGGAACTCGAGATGGTATTACAGCTTGTCAAATGGATATTAAAATTAAGGGATTGAGTTACGAAATCCTCACCCAAGCATTAATGCAAGCCAAAAAGGTCGCTTGCATATACTTGATCACTTAGAAGCTACAATCTCACAGCCGGCAACTTCCGTGAAGGAGCATGCTCAAAGATGATTAACCGAATCATTCCAAATGAATTTATTGGAGCGTTAATTGGTCCTGGTGGAAAGGTGATTCAGGAATTACAGAAAGAATCGGGTTGCACGATTGTAATTAACGAAGACCCCAATACCGAAGAAGGAATCGTAGAAATATTGGGTACCTCTCCAGAAGGTATTGCGATGGTAGAGGCCAAGATAGATTCTATTACATTCAAGCCAGAAGTAGGGCAAACCTATGAAGTGAAAGTGATTAAGATGCTTGATTTTGGTGCTGTCGTTGAATATTTAGAAGCTCCTGGAAATGAAGTGCTGCTTCATGTAAGTGAATTGGCATGGGAACGAACAGAAAACGTATCCGATGTTGTTAAAATGGGTGATGTCCTTGAAGTAAAGTATTTCGGTATTGACTCAAGAACAAGAAAAGAAAAAGTTTCTCGAAAAGCTCTTTTACCTCGACCTGAGCGTAAAGACAATAAATGAGGAGTAGAAAAAAGCTTTTTTTGTAACCTTTAAGCGTTTAGTTCGTATCATCTATAATAAAAGATAACTATGAGACAATTAAAAATCACCAAACAGGTAACCAATCGAGAAACCGCATCTTTAGACAAATATCTACAAGAAATCGGCAAGGTTGACTTAATCACAGCTGAGCAGGAAGTAGAATTGGCTCAAAGATTAAGGCTGGTGATCAAATTGCTCTAGAAAAGTTGACCAAAGCCAACCTTCGTTTTGTTGTCTCTGTAGCTAAACAATACCAAAATCAAGGGCTTACCCTCCCGGATCTAATCAATGAGGGAAATCTTGGGTTGATTAAGGCGGCTCAGCGTTTTGATGAGACACGTGGATTCAAATTCATTTCCTACGCCGTTTGGTGGATTCGTCAGTCTATTTTACAAGCTTTGGCAGAACAATCGCGAATTGTTCGGTTACCCCTAAATAAGATTGGTTCTATTAATAAAATCAATAAAACCTATGCCTTCTTGGAGCAAGCCCACGAAAGAGCGCCATCTGCAGAAGAGATTGCAAAGGAATTGGATATGACAGTAAATGATGTTAAAGAGTCTTTAAAAACTCGGGGGCGTCATGTATCCATGGATGCCCCTTTAGTAGAAGGAGAAGATTCCAACCTCTATGATGTACTCAATAGTGGCGAATCTCCCAATCCAGACAAAACCTTACTCCATGAGTCATTACGAACTGAGATTGAACGCGCCCTAGAGACACTCACTCCCAGAGAAGCTGATGTTGTTCGTTTGTATTTCGGATTGGGTAATCAACACTCCATGACATTGGAAGAGATTGGAGAAACATTTGACTTGACTAGAGAACGTGTTCGACAGATTAAAGAAAAAGCTATTCGAAGACTCAAACACACTTCAAGAAGTAAAATATTGAAAACCTATTTAGGATAATATAAAGGGCAACTTTCGAGTTGCCTTTTTTCATTCATACTACATGGCATTAATTGCACCCTCAATACTGGCAGCTAACTTTGGGAACTTGGAAAAAGACTGTAAAATGGTCAATTCCAGTCTTGCCGATTGGTTTCATATTGACATCATGGATGGCGTATTTGTTCCCAATATATCCTTTGGAATGCCGGTGTTAAAGGCTATTCAGGGGATAGCAGAAAAACCCTTAGATGTGCATTTAATGATTGTAGATCCCGACCGCTATGTAGACACGTTTGCGGATTTAGGATCTGCTGTGCTTACAGTACACTACGAAGCCTGTACTCATTTGCATCGAACCGTTCAAAAAATAAAAAGCTGTGGAATGAAAGCGGGTGTGGCTCTAAATCCACATACCCTATAGCTGTACTTGAAGACATCATTCCCAACCTAGACCTCGTCTGCTTGATGAGTGTGAACCCTGGATTTGGTGGTCAATCCTTCATCGAAGGTACTTTTAATAAGGTGAAATCTTTAAAAACACTTGTTGAGCGAAAAGAAGCTGTAGTGCAAATTGAAATTGATGGGGGAGTGTCTGACAAGAACGCCGAATCATTGATTGCATCGGTGCAGATGTTTTAGTTGCAGGTTCTCATGTGTTTAAAGCTGAAAACCCAAAAGATGTTATTCGTACTCTAAAACAGTTGTAAAAAAAAAAAGCAGCTTTGGCTGCTTTTTTAATACATTCATTTTTGCTTAATTAGTTTCCCATTTTAAGTCGAAATTGAACCCTTCTGTTCTTGGCCCCTACCTTCTGCCGTTTCATTACTGTCTAATGGATTAGCTTCTCCTTGACCAGAAATTTCCAATCGCCCTACATCAACTCCCATCTTTATGAGAGCATTTCGAACTGACTCTGCTCTTTTTACAGATAATGCTTGGTTATAAGCTTCATTTCCATCGCTTGAAGAATACCCTTCAATTAGAAAAATTCCATTAGGATTTTCTTCCAAAGGGCTTTAATTTTCTCAAGAATATCAAACATTTTTACCTAATATACGATCACTGTTAGCCATGAAGTTTATCATCGATCCGTAATTGTTCATAGTTTGCACCACTGCATCAGACACCTCAGGACATCCATTATTTTCAGCTTTACCTGCTTGCTCAGGACAACGATCTTCTGCGTCTGGAATACCATCACCATCCTGATCTTCTAAAGGACAGCCATTATTAGATTCGACCCCAACTTCATCGGGACATTCGTCTATGCCATCATGGACACCATCATTATCAGAATCTGGACAGCCTTCTGTTTCAACTGCACCTGGAGCTTCAGGACATTTATCGTCTTTATCTGCTACACCATCCCCGTCAGCATCTGGACAACCCTTCAATTCTTTGAGGCCAGCTTCTTCAGGACAGTCGTCCTCGTTATCAGGGATTCCGTCTTCGTCTGTATCTGGACAGCCTTCAAATTCTTTCAAACCTGGAACATCTGGACACTTATCTTTATCATCTGGGATTCCGTCTTTATCACGATCGCTAGAACCAAAGGTATAACTCAGTCCCGCTTGATGCTGAAAGTGTCTCACTCCGTTAATTTCATAAGGATTTTTAAAGTTTGTTTGTACACTTAATGCAAAGTTAGAAGCGAGATAAAAATCCAATCCAATACCCCCTAATATCTGTTTTGATGCGTTGGAAGACAAAAACAATGGATTTTCACCATCCAATGTAATCGATTCAAAACTAGACAGACCCCATCCTCCTAGAATAAATGGGCGTATTCCTTTCGCTGGAAATGGACTATACTTTAAGAAACCATCTACACTGAAATATGGATATTCAGTTCCTGTTGTATTTCCTCTACATTAGATATATTATTTAAAGATAGCATGGCACCAATTGAAAATCCTCCTTTCAAAAAACGTTCAATAGAAATAGTTGGACCTCCAATAGTCCAGTGGTCGCTCACATTGGTAAAATCATCAAAAAAATCACCCTGTGATCCGGATGGAAATAATCCGCTAGGGTACCACCCACTGGATAAATATCAATAGCATTAGCAGAAATATTTACTCGCCATGGGGCATCAGCTGTTTGCGCCATTCCAAAGGTGAAAACGCCTAAAGTCAATAATATGAGTAGTCTTTTTTTCATAAAGCGTAACTAATTGCTATTTTAAACTGTTTTTTTCCTGTTTTATTGTGGATACAAAGGTATAATTGTATCCAAGACCTTTACATTAACCATTATATTTTAATTAGACCCAATTCTGTTAACCGTTGCTTTAGGAAAGTTTCCTGCTGTGATAGGTCTGTATTGGGCAGGATTTTCCAAGCTCACACAATTGGATAAACAATTCAAAGGCATATTAGCAGTGGGGTGCATAAAAAAGGAATGGAGTATCGGGATTCGCTCCACAATTCGCTCGGAGGATTAATTACCCTATGAATGGTTGATTTGAGTCGATTATTAGTCAATCGAGCCATCATATCTCCCATATTAATCATTAATTCACCCACTTGAGCGTTAGCAGGAATCCATTCTCCAAATCGGTTCTGCACTTCCAATCCGCCTCCTTGAGCCCCCATCAATAAAGTGATCAGATTTATGTCTCCATGTGCAGCCGCTCGAACAGCTTGTGAGGGTTCCCCAGAAGGGGTGGATAATGAATGGGACGAAGAATAGAATCTCCCTGTTGTACATATTCTCAAAATAATTAAGATCTAAATCCAAATAAAGAGCAATCCCCTTGAGTACTGCTGCTCCTGTTTGTTCCAGTACTTTAAATACTTGTTTTCCAATGCGGTTGAACTCTGGAAGTTCATCTACCAATACATTATCTGGATATTGAAGACTCTGGTTCTCTTCTGCAGTCAAATATTGACCAAAGTGGTAAAATTCCTTAAGATCCGCATGTGCATGTCCTTTGGCTGTTTCTTTTCCGAAGGAGTGTATCCGCGTTGTCCAGCTAGCCCCTGAACGTGATATTTCATTTTAACGGGTTCGGGTAAATTAAAAAATATCTTAGTTTGAAGATACAACTCCTCAATCAAATCCGTAGTCAAGAAGTGTCCTCGCAAGGCAACAAAACCAATATCACTTAAGGCTGAACCTAAACTTTGAACAAAACTGTCCCTTGCAGATTTATCCTCAGAAAGGAACTGTTCCAGGTCAATTAGAGGAATAGTATTTCCCATAATTACATGATGCTATAGTCAATTACTTATACTACAATTTCTTCATTTTTTTTTAGATTGCAAGTATCTAAATCTTAAAAATGTTTTAAGCTCTATTTATTCTATTGCTAGCAGTTGGGGTTATTTTATTTCTCAATAAATTATTGCTTAAAATAACGCGTCTCTCAGAAATAAAAAAAGTTTTTTCAAAGGTTTTATTTCATTCTATTTTACACAGAAATTCATTTTATTGGGTCACTTATAAAAAAATGCCTCCAATAGGGAGGCATCAAACATTATTAATGTTTAAAATAATTAACTCATAGCCTGTTTCAAGTCTTGTTTTAAATCTTCAATAGATTCTAGCCCTACGGAGAGTCGAATAAGATCTTGCGTTACTCCTGTAGATTTTTGAGCTTCTTCATCCAATTGTTGGTGTGTAGTACTGGCAGGATGAATAATCAATGATTTGGTATCACCAATATTGGCAAGAAGAGAAAATAATTCTGTTTTATCAGCAATATGCTTGGCTGCTTCAAAGCCACCTTTTACTCCAAAAGTGACTATTCCACTTTGCCCTTTAGGCATGTATTCACTGGCAAGAGAATTGTATTTACTGGAAGCCAATCCTGGGTAGTTCACCCAGCTCACTTCTTCTTGCTGTTCTAACCATTGAGAAATGGCTAATGCATTTTCAGAATGTTGTTTTAATCGAATATTCAATGTTTCTAGACCTTGAATAATTTGAAAACTATTGAAGGGCTGAGAGCTGCTCCAAAATCTCGAAGTCCTTCAACACGAACTTTGGCTATAAATGCTTTGGGCCCCAAAGCTTCATGGTAAACCAGACCGTGATACCCAGGAGAAGGTTCTGTAAATTCTGGGAATAAGCCATTGCCATAATCAAAAGTACATGCGTCAACAATGACCCCTCCTAGTGAAGTTCCATTACCTGAGATATATTTGGTTAACGAATGAATAACAATATTGGCACCATAATCAATGGGGTTTAATAAGGCTGGAGTGGCTACAGTATTATCAACAATAAAGGGTACTTTCGCCTTTTGAGCAAAGCCACTTATCCCTTTCAAATCAAGAATATCTAATTTTGGATTACCTAGCGATTCTACAAAAAAAGCACGTGTATTGGATTGAACTGCTTTTTCAAAATTCTTTGGATTGTCTGGATCTACAAAAGTTGTAGTGATTCCCAATCGTGGTAGGGTGACACTCAATAAATTGTAGGTTCCCCCATACAAACTGCTGGAAGCAACAATATGATCCCCTGCTTTTAACAGTACCATGAGTGTTGTACTAATAGCAGAAGTTCCCGAAGCAGTCGTCACCGCAGCTACTCCTCCTTCCACCGCAGCCAATCGTTGTTCTAAAACATCATTGGTGGGATTGTTAAGACGTGTATAAATATATCCTGGTTCCGATAATGAGAATAGATTGGCGGCGTGCTCTGCGTTGTCAAAAACATAAGATGTCGATTGATAAATGGGAACAGCACGAGTACCTTGTGTATCCGATGCGTTGTGCCCTGCGTGCAACGCTAGTGTTTCATTTTATTTAGTATCCATGGTTTGTGTTTATTTCACGACAAAAATAGAACAGTTTTTAATTAATTCAACTAATTCCTATTAAATTTATAGGATTTATTGGAATTAAATTTTTTTACCTTTGTGAAAAATCAATTATAATGATTTCGAAAAAATGTAAGTATGCTTTAAAAGCGCTCACTTTTATGGCGAAAAATAAAGATCGTTCTACACCAATCTTTTCTTCTGAAATTGCCTCCAAAGAGGGAATTCCTAAAAAATTTTTAGAAGCCATCTTAAGAGAACTTCGTAATGTTCAAATTTTGCAAAGCATGAGGGGTAAGAATGGCGGATATCGATTTAATAAGCCTCCTAATAAAATCTATTTGACAGAAGTAATGCGAGTTATCGATGGCCCTATTGCCCTGCTACCTTGTGTTTCTCTAAATTATTATGCGCCTTGTGAATCGTGTGAAGAGAATATTTGTTCGATTAAGGAAGTCTTTGAAACTGTTCGGAATGAAACGCTCTCAATTTTAGGTAACACATCCATTCAAAGTTTGGTGAATTAAGTTTAGTATAGGAAAGACATAACCCCAGTGTGAACTGGGGGTCATACTCAACCTTTTGTGACCCAGGAGGATTCGAACCCCCAACCCTCAGAGCCGAAATCTGATATTCTATCCAGTTGAACTACTGGGCCGTTTGATTGGTAAAAATACATTATTTCAAGCTTTGATAAAAGGGAAATCACAAAAGACCCTAGCTAACCAAAAAATAGTTATTTTTAAATGTATTTTAAACACACATTTATCTTCTACATCCGAACAAAATGGTATAAAGTAAAGTATTTGCTTTATCGATACCTCATCAAGCCCACTGAACCCATCCGATCGATTTATGGTATTCTCTTGTCACCAAATCTAAAGGATAAAACATTCAAGCTGTATTACAAAGGGAGTTATGGAAGGTTTTTTAGTTCACTTGTGATGCAATACTCCCAAAAGGCTGTTTTTTTGGATATTGGCGCCAATCAGGGCCTTTACTCTATTTTGGCAGGGAAAAATAAGAATTTTGAGCATATCGTTTCGTTTGAACCTTCAAAAAAAACGGCTGCGCTATTAAAAAAAACCCTAGAGATCAATACCATTAAGGATTATCAGATCGTTGAAGCCGCCATATCAAATCACAATGGAGGATTAAAGCTCATGGTAGATGAAAATCATTCGGGCAAAAGTACCTTGAGAGAGAAGTTGAGAATACTACCGGTGATTATGACCATTTCAACTATAGACCACACTGTGATCAATTCAATTGTTCCTAAAAACACCAATTATGTAGTAAAAATAGACGTAGAAGGGCATGAAGAAATCGTTATCAATGAATTGATAAAAAGTTCTTTCTTTGAAAAGGTGCAGCTATTATTCTGTGAGGTTGACGAAAAGTGGATTCAATCGGAACGTTTAATAGTAACCCTTGCAACTGCGGGATTAGAGGTTGTAGAAAAAATCGAAAAGATCCTTTTTACACTATGATATGCTTTTCAAACGTGTTTAATTATTACAACAAATCACGTCTAGCCCATCAATTTTGTTTTGATAATAGTGGAAATTGTTTTTCCATCAGCTTTTGCCAGAGAGGACTTGAGAGGCCTTTCCCATTACTTTACCCATATCTTTCATACCCTCTGCACCTAGTTGGTCAATAATTGAAATAATGGCGCAGTTTCTATTTCTGCCTCCGTTAACTGGACAGGTAAAAAGGTTTGAATGACAGCAGCTTGAGCCTCTTCTGGTTCGGCTAGATCTACTCTATTTTGTTCTCTAAAAATTGTCGCGCTGTCTTTCCGTTGCTTCACCAATTTTTGGAGCAATTTGATTTCTTGACCCTCGGTCAGGCTTTCTGCACCTGAACTTGAGGTTTGCTCCAATAATATGGCAGATTTTATAGCGCGTAAAGATTCTAATTTCAAGCTGTCTTTGGCCTTCATTGCCTCTTTTAGTTCCGTAGTGATTTTTTCTTGTAGAGTCATGTTTTAATCGACATTATCGTGTAAAAAAGAATTATTAGATCGCAGCTGAATTTGATCATTACTGTCAGTGTCTAAACTCATTCGTGATCCTTCATTAGAAGGAGCTTCATTACATAGATCAATCCCTTGCCGCTTATATGCCGGTTGGCGTTCTAGTTCCTCGATCCGATGAACACTGTTTTTGAAAGTATAATTAAATTTCTTCAACTGTTCTTTTCGTTTTTTATTTTCTTGTTGGGTGGAGGCTGAAAATACTTTGTTCAAAAGGGCTCGATTCATGACATTCCTCAGAGAGTTCGTCAGATAATTCTTTTTCTTCATGTTGGAAAACATGTTCATTTTCCTTTATTTCCTCCTCAACATCTTCATCTAATTCATATTTTATAAGGGGTTCCTCCTCAGTTGACAAAACTTCCATTTGATTTGAGGCAGCGGAAGTTCTCCAGCATCTAATGACAAATCGAAATCCAAACTAAATTGATTTTCCTCTGCCAAAATGAGTTCAGGACCAATCACTTCAATATCCCTTATTTCTTCGTCAAGATCGTTAAATATAAAGTCTTCTTCTGGATAGGAATCATCTGGTACTATATTTTTAATTTGATCAGGTGCGATTTCTTCCTCTTCAGGTAATTCTATCAATTCATAAATCACTTCTAAATTTCTTACCACATCCAAATCAATTTCAACAAAATTTTCCTCTTTATCAATTGCTGTAGAGTCTGCTTCGAATTCATGAATTGAGGAGGGAACTTCATCGCTAACTGGGACCAAGGTTGGTTCAACCTCTTGTATTTCAATAGAATCGAGCAATTGATGTTCCATTTTTTGATCATCCTCTAGGTTATGAAATGATTTTCTTGGCCTCGGTATTGAAAATATCATCTTGTTGATCTGGGTTAAAACCAGTGGCAATTATCGTGACTGCAATTGAACTTCCAAGGTTTTGATCTTCTCCCACTCCATAATTATATTCGCATTGTTTCCAGCTTCTTCTTGAATAAAATCACTGATATCACCTATTTCATCAATTGTAATTTCTTCTGTACCGGAGACAATCAATAACAATACATTTCTACAACCACTTATTTTGTTGTCATTTAATAATGGGGAGTCTAGCGCCTTTACAATAGAATCTTGAGCTCTATTGGCACCACTTGCACTCCCAGATCCCATAATGGCGGTTCCGCTATTTGTCAGAACTGTTTTTGCATCTTTAAGATCAATATTTTGAGTATAATGATGCGTTATGACTTCGGCTATCCCTCTAGCTGCAGTAGCAAGTACTTCATCGGCTTTCGAAAAGCCCGCTTTGAATCCCAGGTTACCATAGACTTCACGTAATTTATTATTGTTGATTACAATCAATGAATCAACAGATAATTTCATATTAGCCAAACCAATCTGAGCTTGGTCCGTACGTAATTTTCCTTCAAATTGAAATGGCATAGTAACGATTCCAACCGTAAGGATGTCCAGCTCCTTGGCCATTTGTGCAATGATTGGGGCCGCACCTGTGCCTGTTCCTCCTCCCATACCAGCAGTAATAAAAACCATTTTGGTTTGAGTGGTTAGAAGGGTCTGCAAATCATCAAAACTCTCCTTGGCAGCGGAAGCTCTACTTTCAGGATTGGCGCCAGCGCCCAAGCCTTCAGTAAGGGGTAGCCCCTAGCTGTATTTTGATGGGGACAGGACTCTCACTCAATGCCTGTGCATCTGTATTACTTACTACAAAATCAACTCCTTTGATACCCTGTTGGAACATGTAATTAATGGCATTACTACCTCCTCCTCCAACACCAATGACTTTGATGACATTACTTTTATTCTTGGGTAAATCAAAACTAAAATTGTCTTTATTATCTACTTGCATGATATGGTTTATGGTTAAGCGTTATCTAAAAATTCTTTTAAGCGGTCTCCAAATCTTTCAATAATTGTTTTACGATCATTATTTACACTAGTCTTAGGCGTATTACCAGAACTTTCTTCTAGTGAAAGTGTCTTTCGAGTCTTCCATCCGCTCTTCTTCTCCCATCGCTTCTGGGGCACTTTCAAGCGCTTTCATCAGGAGTCCCACAGCAGTGGCATACATCGGACTGGTATTGTTTGCCGAGGTTTCTCCTGCCAAGTGTTCCCCAGGGTATCCAATTCTTGTATCCATTCCAGTGATGTATTCTACTAATTGTTTGAGGTGTTTTAATTGACTTCCTCCACCGGTGAGAACAATCCCTGCAATCAATTTTTTTCTTCTGTACATTATGCCCATAGTTTTTTATCTCAAGGAAAACTTGTTCCATTATTTCAACAACACTAGCATTAATAATTTTAGATAGGTTTTTGAGTGAGATTTCCTTTTGGATCCCTACCTCTTAAGTCCCGGAATGGAAACAATTTCAGTGTCGCGGTTTTCCCCAGGCCATGCCGATCCGAATTTTACTTTTAAAAGCTCAGCTTGCTTTTCAATAATAGAACAGCCCTCTTTTATATCTTCGGTAATTATATTTCCACCAAAGGGAATTACAGCAGTATGTCGAATAATTCCATCTTTAAAAATGGCTAAATCCGTTGTTCCACCTCCAATATCAATCAATGCGACCCCTGCTTCTTTCTCTTCCTGAGTCAATACTGCATCGGCCGACGCTAGGGGTTCTAAAGTAATATTGGCCAATTTGAGATTGGCGCTTACTATGCAACGACCAATGTTCTTTATAGAGTGAAACCTGTCCTACTACCACATGAAAATTGGCTTCCAAACGGCCTCCATACATTCCAATCGGTTCTTTAATTTCTGCTTGTCCGTCAACTTTGTATTCTTGAGGTAAAACATGGATAATTTCCTCTCCAGGAAGCATTACAAGTTTGTAAACCTGTTGAATTAATTGATCAATATCTTCTTGATCAATTACTTTTTCTGGATGGCTCCGTGTGATATAATCACTGTGTTGTAAGCTCCGTATGTGTTGTCCAGCAATTCCAACAACCACATCCTGGATGGAGTGTCCAGAAGTAACTTTGGCTTCTTCAACAGCTTGTTGGATCGATTGGATGGTTTGTGTGATGTTGTTGACCACCCCACGGTGAACTCCCAAGCTTTTTGATTTTCCCAAGCCTAAAACCTCTACTTTACCAAATTCATTTTCTTTGCCAACCATTGCTACGATTTTGGTAGTTCCAATGTCTAGGCCAACAGATATTGAATTTTTGATTCATAGTTTAATTTGATGTTACCACCTGATTTCAAATGCCAAATTGATCCGCTTGGGGAGCAGCGGTTCTTTTTGTGAAAATAAATAGGCCTGGTAGGCTTTTAGTTTGTTAATTTTAATTGACAAATTGTCTACTTGACCCATTTCAATTATAAAGGGTAAGTTGGAAAGAGCCATGCTGTAGCCCGTTTCATTTTTGATTATTTCAATTCTATTCTGGCGAATAAATGGATCTTCTTGAAATTCAACAGTTCAAAACAATTATCTAAATCTTCTTTCAGATTCACTTAATAGAACCTTGTACTTTCGACAAGCTATCAATCATTGGAAAGACGATGGAAAAATAGACTCATTTCGATCAACAAAAAAGCTTTTTTCATTCTCTATTTTTGGGATAGGTTCTCGTTCTTGGATCCGCATTTCAATCTTTCCGTCGGGATAGGAAAGACCTCTGTTTCCGCAACAACAGGGTGTTTTTCAATCGAAGATTCCAGCATACTCAAATCTAATTCATCTTTGAGCTGGTCTTGTTTACGAGCCCTCCTTTTTGTATTAACAATTTATTAACGAGAGAGTCATTCAAAAACAATGGGGCGTCCTGCACATAATTGATTTTTAGGGCAATTATTTTTCTGTTTTTGTTCTGTTTGTGAGCAAAAGCTGATATAAGTACAACCGAAGTCATCACAAAAATGAAAAAGAATATTTTTCTGTTTTTCATGCAATTACTTTTTAAAATTAGCGGTCACTTCTCCAATGTCTCCCGCTCCCAATAAAGCAATTATTCCTTGATTTGGATGCATGCCCAAGGATACTATTTCTTCTTTTGAGATCATCCCTTTATTTTGTTGTTTGATTTGATCCAATAGAGCTAGAGAACTGACTCCATCAATGGGTTGTTCACGAGCAGAATAAATTGGCAATAAATAAATCTGATCAAATAAGGATAATGCAGTAGCAAACGCATGTAAAAAGTTTTGTGTACGACTGTATAAATGCGGTTGGAACACTACAGTTTTTTTCAATTTTGGATACCTTTCGTTGAGTGTGTTGAATACAGCATGAATTTCAGTAGGATGGTGTGCATAATCATCTACCAGTATCGTGTTGATATGCAACGGATAGATGTTCATTCTACGATGAATTCCCCGAAAACTTTTTAGGGCTTCGTATTGCTGAAATAGAAATGCCACATTCTGTTGCTAGAGCGGCTGCTGTGAGTGCATTATACAAATTGTGTTGCCCCACAACATCAACTAGGAAAGATTCTGAATTAGGCGACCGCAAATAAAAATCAACCACATATCCCTCCTCAATGAGTTTACAATTTTCCATCCGGTAGGGAGATGTAGCTTCTATTCCTAATTTGAGTCCTTCTAGGGCGACGCCAGGCCCAACAATTAATGAGGCCTCTACATGATTGGCAAAATCTTCAAAAGCTTTTTCAAAAGCTTGTTTAGAATGGTATATATCATGATGATCGGGATCAATACTTGTGATGGCAGCATGAGTTGGACGGAGTTTTAGAAAGGAACGGTCGAACTCATCCGCTTCCACCAAAATGTAGGAATCGCCTGTATGAATATAATTTGATTCGTATCCCTGGAGTATGCCTCCCACAAAGGCTGTAAATGACTGTTTTGCCGTTTTAAATATATGACTCAGTATTGCTAGTGTGGTTGTTTTTCCATGAGTGCCAGCTACTGCAAAATATCTTTGCATTAGCAATTTGAGCCAAAACATGAGCTCTCTTTTCAATCAAGTATCCCTTTTTTTCAAAATATTGATACCAAGGTTGGTCTTGTTTAATGGCAGCTGTACACACGATAGTTGTGTTTTCAGGATCTACAAAAGATGGTAATTTTTCAGGTGCAAATTCATACAATACATCTAGCTTATTTTTTTCGAGTTTTTGTGTAACGCCACTTGGAATTCGGTCATATCCAGCAACAAGATGTCCTAAAGATGTGAAATGTTGACCAATGGCTGAATTGCCTATCCCCCAATACCTAGAAAAAGTAATTTCTTATTTTCATACTGAAGCTAAGATTTCAATTTCGTCCACAATTTCTTCTACCGCATTGGGTCTTGCCATATTTCGAATATTTTGTCCAAGAATCCGCATTAAGTCTGAATCGGTACTCAAACTCTCAAAAACAGTATCAAAATGATATTTTAGGTCTTTTCTGCTAAAACACGAGCTGCATTTAGAGATTCCAATGCTCTGGCATTTTCATTTGGTGATCCTCTGCCACATTAGGAGAAGGAATAAATAATACGGGTTTACCTACTGTGCAAGTTCCGCGATGGTACTGGCTCCTGCTCTACTTATAATGAGATCAGCAGTCTGTTTGCAGAATTGGTCCATTCTATTAATAAATGGATATATTTTGTTTGTTCAAAGCCCTTGGATTGGTATTCAGAGTAATAAAGTTTTCCACATTGCCATATCACTTGCCACCCTTGGGAATTAAAGTAGGTGAGCTTTAGTGCAATTAATTCGTTAATCTTCAGGGCACCGAGGCTTCCTCCTAGAATTACTAGTGTTTTTTTATCTGGTACTAGCTCGAAAAAACTTTTTGCTTTCTGAGATTCAATCAAATTAGTACGTTATTCTTTTCGAGTAGGATTCCCTGTGACTATGAGTTTATTTTTAGGGAAGAATCGCTCCATCCCCGCATAACAAACTGCAATTCTTTTGACAATTCTACCTAATAATCTATTGGTAATTCCTGGATAGGAATTTTGTTCTTGAATCAAGCTAGAATGCCTAACAAACTGGCAACAAATACCATTGGACCACTGGCAAAACCTCCTGTTCCAATTACAAATTGCGGCCGATAAAGTATAAAATAAAAAAAAGAATGAAGCACACTTACTATCAACTTCACTGGAAAAAGAATATTTCTAAAAAAGTGTTTACGGTGGAGCCCATCGATCCAAAGCCCCCGTATTGGATATCCTGCATCGGGAACTTTTTCCATTTCCATTTTACCGTATGCGCCAATAAATAGGATTTGTATTTCGGGCGAGCGCTGTCTTAAAGTATCTGCAATAGCTAAAGCAGGGTATATATGCCCTCCAGTACCTCCTCCCGATATGATGATTCTATTCAATTTCACTTAGTTCGGCTAAAGGGTTATTTGATGGTGTTTCTGAAGCTCGAATATTGACGCTCACACTGAGAAGAATTCCCAATGCAATACAGGTCATCCAAGCAGAAGTACCCCCGCTACTTATGAGTGGCAGTGTTTGTCCAGTAACAGGAAGCACTTGTAAAGCAACACCCATATTAATTAGGGCCTGAAAGACAATGGGTAGTCCCATCCCAACGGCCAATAGTTTTCCAAAACTATCCGAGGTCTTATAGGCTACTACGACTACTCTAAACAACAGTACGAGATAGAGAAACAAAAGCATACAGCCACCTATCAATCCATATTCTTCAATAATTATTGCATAAATAAAATCTGATGAACTTTGAGGCAAGAAATTTTTCATCACACTTTTCCAGCACCTACTCCCAATAAACCGCCTGAAACAACAGCAATTTTGGCACGTTCAATTTGATAATTTCCGCTTGCCTCATCTCCTGAAGAAAAATTTTCTATGCGATTCATCCAAGTATCGACACGATTGGGAAATTGATCTGGAAAGACTTTTACAGCAAGTATAAAGATCAAAAATCCAACCAGTCCTCCAGCAATGATCCCTAATAAATATCGATTTGGGTGGCGCCCTAAAAATGCCATAACAAAAGCCATTAAAAAAAGAAGTGCGGCAGTAGAAAAATTAGCGGGTAGTATGATAAAAACAAAACTGAAAATTGGAAACCACAGCATCAAAAAGGAGTGACCAAAAGACAGGGATTGCCCTTCATATTTAGATAAATAGTAAGCAACATAGGTTAATAAGGAAACAAAGGCTAGGGTTGAAGTCTGAAAACTTAAACCCAGAACCGGAATTCGAAGCCAGCGGCTGGCATTGGCTCCAACAATTTGGGTTCCTTGAGAAGCCGTGTAGAGCAATAGTAAGAAAACCAAAGGAAGGAGAGTATAGAAATCCCTTAAAATAATTGTATGGAATTCTATGAATTAAAAACATCAGGAAGAAACCAAAGACAAGTATAATGGCATGCTTAATTAGATAGCCTGTAGGTGTTCCAACCCCTACCACATAGGAGAGATTTGTGCTGGCACTGTAAACAGGTAAAAATGAAAAGACCGCTAATAGGTTTATCCCACTCCCCAGAGTACCTTATCACCTTTAAAATGTTTTAACAGGTTGATCATTTATAAATTTCTAACCGCATTAATGAACTGATTGCCCTCCGGTCTTCATAATTATCAAATAAGTCGAAACTGGCACAGGCGGGAGACAACAGTATATTTTCATTTGGCTTGGCAATCTTTGAAGCAATCTTAACTGCTTCTTCCATTGATTGTGTCTCAATGATGACATCCACAACTTTTTCAAATGCTCCAAACAACTTCTCGTTATTGACCCCAAGACACACTATAGCTTTTACTTTTTCGTGTACTAGGGGGTAATAGCTCTTCGTATTCATTTCCTTTATCTACCCCTCCAGCAATCCAAACTGTTGATTTTTCCATACTCTCTAGAGCAAAGAAGGCAGCATTTACATTGGTGGCTTTCGAGTCATTGATAAATTGCTTTTTTTGAATTTTTAGCACTTTTTCCAGACGGTGTGGAACCCCTTGAAATGTTGATAAGCTTTCCCTAATAACAGATTTACTAATCTTTAATAGATCTGCAATTGTGGCGGCAGCCATCGCATTAAGCAGATTATGGCGCCCTTGTAACGCAAAAGAATTTGTGGGTATCATAGTTGTCTTTTTTTCTTTTTGTATTTGAATATGGTCTTCAGAAAGTGTGGTTTGCCTTGTGTAATCCTCGTTGTTTTTGAATCCGAAAGGATGTAGAGTGCTTTTGAAAGATGCTGATAGTATATGATCGCTCAGGTTGTTGTCGTCTGCATTGTAGACCAGAAAGTTGGAAGCTTGTTGTGCTGCGGCAATTTTTAATTTGGATTTGATATACAAACCAAAATCATTTTCGTAACGGTCCAAATGATCGGGAGTTATATTGGTAATGGCAGCGATGTGTGGAGCAAACTTTTGAATATGATCCAACTGAAAACTGCTAATCTCCAATACAAATACATCGTAATTGTTTTCAGCGATTTGGCGGGCAAAACTCGTCCCGATATTTCCTGCCAAACCCACGTGTAGTCCAGCATTTTTCAGGATATGATGGGTAAGCATTGTGGTGGTAGTTTTACCATTACTCCCAGTAATTCCAATTAACAAAGCATCAGTAAATTGAGCGGCGAATTCCAGCTCTGAAAGTATAGGAATATTCAACGCTTCCAACTGGGTTACTATAGACGCATTATTTGGAATTCCAGGGCTTTTCATAACCCAATGGGCGTCTTTCATCTGTTCCAGGTCGTGTTGGTTTCTTCCCACAGAATAGCATTTTTTTGTAGGGTGTCTTTGGCCTTTGAAGACAATGAATTCTTATCGGATACAAATACATGAAACCCTTTACGTTTGGCTAGTAGTGCTGTACCAATTCCACTTTCTCCTCCCTAAAATCACTCCCTTCTTTTCCATCAACGTATTTTTAGAGTTACGATTGATAAAACGGCTAGTAGAATTCCAACAATCCAAAATCGAGCGACTATTTTACTTTCATGAAATCCTTTCTTTTGGAAATGATGATGTAAAAGGAGACATCAAAAATATCCGTCTTCCATCGCCCCATTTCTTTCGACTGTACTTGAAATATCCAACCTGTAGGATGACCGAAAGTGCTTCTATTAAGAATATCCCACAGAGAATAGGTAGAAGAAGCTCTTTACGAACCATTATCGCGATTACGGATATTAGTGCGCCAATGGTTAAGCTCCCTGTATCTCCCATGAAAATGGATGCGGGATACGTATTATACCATAAAAATCCAATGAGTGATCCCAAAAAAGAAGCTACAAAAATTGTGACCTCTCCCACTTTCGGAATAAACATAATATTGAGATAATCGGCGAAAGTGATATTTCCAGAAACCCAGGCAAAAACTCCCAATGCAAATACCATAATGGCGTAACTTCCAGCGGCCAATCCATCGATTCCGTCAGTAAGGTTGGCTCCATTGGAAACAGCAGTAATAATAAAGACTACAATAGGAATGAACAGCAACCAAGACCACTTCTTATAGTGGTCATCCATCAATAGGGAAGCATAATTGAATTCGTTATCCTTAAGCATCGGAATGGTTGTCAGTGTGGATTTGATTGCAGGCTGAAAGCGATCTTGAATGTCTTCGATCGCCACTGATTTTTGAAGCTGATCGTGTTTTTCTTGGCGCACAGTCACTCCTGGATGAAAATAGAGAACACTACCAATAAATATCCCCAGTATGATTTGACCAAAAACCTTAAATCTTCCCTTCAATCCGTCTTTATCTTTTTTAAATATTTTAATATAATCATCTAGCCCCCAATCGTCCCCATCCATAATGTGGTTACAATCAATAGTTGGATATAGATATTTTCCAGCTTTTGCCAAAGAAAGACAGGGATTAGAGTAAATAAGATTATCATCACACACCTCCCATGGTAGGGGTTCCTGCTTTTTCTTTTTGTCCATCCAAACCAAGGTCGCGTATGGATTCTCCGACTTGCTTGGATTGAAGAAATGAAATGATTCGCTTTCCAAAAATAGTGGAGAGTAGTAGTGAAAAAATAACTGATAAAGCCGCTCTAAAAGATAAAAATCCAAAAAGACTCGCTCCCGGAAGTGCGTATTGTTGTTCTAAATAATTGAAGAGATAATAGAGCATATTAGTCGGAGTTGGAGAAAATTTGTTTAGCTATTTCGTAGTCATTGAAGGGTATTTTATTTCCCTTTATTTCTTGATAGGTTTCATGCCCTTTTCCAGCAATTAATACGATATCATTCGGTTTTGAAAATTGAAAAGCAGCTTGAATAGCTTCTTTCCTATCTTCTATTACCAGTGTTTTTTTATACGCCTCTGGGGAAACACCTTCACGCATTTCGTTTAAAATTTGATGCGGGTCTTCGGTTCGTGGATTGTCTGAAGTAAAGATGACTTTGTTGCTTTTTTGTGCTGCAACATAGCCCATTTTAGGACGCTTTTCTTGGTCCCTATTACCCCCACAGCCCACCACGGTGATCAGAGATTCATTGTTTGTGCGTATTTCATTAATGGTCTCAAGAGTGAGTGACAAAGCGTCTGGGGTATGGGCATAGTCAACAATGACAAATCTGTTCCGAGCGCCTTGATGTACTTGAAAACGTCCAGGAACCGACTCCAATTGACTAATTGCACTCATACTATCAAGTGGATCAAGACCCAATAAATCGGTCACCGCATAGACCGCAATGATATTGGAGGCATTGAATCTACCAACTAAAGGTGTCCATAATTCTGTTTCATTTATTTTCAGCAACATCCCCCCAAACTGCTGCTCCAAAACCTTAACAGGGAAATCTGCGTAATTTTTAATTGCATAAGTATAGGTTTTGGCTTTGCAGTTCTGAACCATCACTACTCCATTTTTGTCATCTGCATTGATGAGAGCAAAAGCTTGTTGAGGCAGTTGATCAAAAAATCTTTTTTTTGTGTCTCTGTAGGTACCAAAAGTTTTGTGATAGTCAAGGTGGTCATGGGTTAGGTTGGTGAAGACACCGCCGGAAAAAGAAATCCCTGAAATTCTTTCTTGAGCAATCCCATGCGAGGAAACTTCCATAAAGCAATGGGTAATTCCCGCTTTTTTCATTGCTGCCATGTGGGCTTGGATTTGAAGGGGATCTGGAGTGGTATGGGTTGATTCTTTTTCAAATCCACCATAACATACTTTTAAAGTAGATAAAAGACCAGCAGGATAGCCCAAAGATTCGAACAATCCGTAGAGCATAGTGGCTACCGAAGTTTTTCCATTGGTACCAGTAACACCAATGACCTTTAAGTCGTAGGAGGGGTTTCCATAAAAGTTTGAAGCCAAAATACCTAATGCCTTATGACTGTCTTGCGCTTGCAAGTATGTACATCGGTCGTCTAAGGTGGAGGGAAGTACTTCACACAATACAGAAATGGCTCCCCTTTCAATGGCCGATTCTATGTAGTCGTGCCCATCCAACTCTTTTCCTTTCAAGGCCACAAAAAGAGACTGCGATTCCACAGCCCTAGAGTCGAATGTAACTGATTTAATCTGCTGTTGCAACTCCCCAAAAACAGCTTCCAAGGATACTTTATACAACAAATCTTTCAGTATTATCATGACAATTCGATCAATAGATTTTTGACAGTGTGTGAAGGAGTCCCCGCCTGAATTGATTGCCGTACGACTACTCCATTTCCTTTTGTTGTGAGTTTTATTCCTAAACTTTTTGCCACTTGTTCGGCTTCCTCCTTTGTCATTCCAATCAAACTAGGCAAGGGAACCTCAGATGAAATTATTCTTTGGGTTTCCAAGGCTTCTATTTCAGCATTGGTGATTCGTATTTCTTTAGGGGTATTGGTGTAAATTTTCTTGGCTATCTTTTTAAAAACAGGGGCTGCCACAGTAGCACCATAGTAGCCTTTATTTTTGTTTGGTTTATGAATCACTACAATACAAGAATACCTCGGGACATTTGCTGGAAAATAACCAACAAAACTAGATATATACTGTACGTTATCCGTGGTATAATCTACCTGGCAAGTACCCGTCTTTCCAGCCAAGGGTAGAAGTTCATCTTTTATTTGATGTGCCGTTCCCATTTTTTATCCACTACATTGAACATCATTTGTTGGGCTTTTTCAACTGTTTGCTGCGAGCATATAGCAGGGTTTAATATTTCTTTACGAAAAACTTTTTCTGGGGGATTTCCTAGGCGACTGATTTGTTTCAAAAATTTGGGCTTTACCATTTCTCCTCCATTCGCAATAGCATTGTAAAATGTAAGAGTCTGGAGAGGGGGGGTCAAACAACTCCATACCCATAAGCCATCCAAGGTAAGTCTAGCCCATCCCAAGTGGAATCTGTTGGATAAGGAATTTTGGGTTTCGCTTCCCCTTTAATAGATGTCCCCAGGGGGTTTGTTCAGTCCCATATTGTAGAGACGATTAACAAATTGCTCTGGATTATTTTTATAATTATCATAGACGATTTTTACAACGCCCGTGTTCGATGACACTTCGAATACTTTCCCGACTGTTAAAGTTCCGTAGCCTCCTCTTTTGGAATCTCTTACTTTAAACTTGTTATAGAAGGTTAGTTCCCCTTTTCCTGTATGAATTTTATCATCTACATCCACCACCCCATCTTCTAAAGCCGCAATCATCGCCATTAATTTGAAGGTTGAACCAGGCTCGTGAGCCTCTCCTATGGCATAATTTAATTTTTCATAATAGGTGCCTTTGGATGTTCGTCCTAGATTTACAATAGCTTTCACATTCCCAGAATGGGTCTCCATTACCACTACCGTTCCGTGATCTGCTTCAAATCTTTCCAACTGCTGCAACAAAGCCTTATGAGCAATATCTTGTATGTTGACATTGATCGTTGTATACAAATCAAAACCCGATGTAGGTTCTTTTTCATTACTATCATTAATGGGCTTCCATTGTCCGTTGGCAATTTTTTGCTTTAGTCTTCGTCCTGGCTCTCCTCTCAGGTATTGACCAAATGCGCCTTCCAGTCCCACACGAAGAAAATACCCTGAAGGATCGCGCATTTCATATCCCACGGTTCTTTCAGCAACTTTGCCTAAGGGATGTTCTCGGACGAGTTGTTCCTCTACTATTAAGCCTCCTTTATAGGAAGGGAGTTTTAAAATGGAGAAATTCTTTAGGGTTTGATATTCCGAATAGGTCAGGTTCTTTGCAAGAAGTAAATAGCGATTTTTTTGTTTTCTCGCCTTTTGTAAACGGCTTAAAAAATAAGTTTTGGATGCCCCAAAAAAAGAAGCCAATTCGTTTGCCAAAGCGTTTTTGTGAGTTTCAAAAATCGCATTGGACACAACCATAGCATCCCATCGCAATTCATAGCGAGGGACAGTAGTCGCTAAAATACTTCCGTCGTCGGCATAAATATTTCCTCGACTTGCGTCGAGAACAACACTTTTTAAAGTGCTCGCTTCCAATTTGGAAGTATACAACTCACCTTGCACCCATTGGATATAAAATAACTTGCCAACAAGAACCAAAGCAAATAGAACCAAGCCCACTACGACCAGGTACACTCTCGACATGATTCTATTTTGGACTGAGTATTTCATTTATTCTACAATTATCTTTATGGGAGGTTCTTGCGATGCTTTCACTCCCTTTTCTCTCAAAACAGCAGCAACCTTGGTCTCCATTTTCAAGCGCATCAAGTGTGATCGTTTTTCTACAAACTGACTTTTTAGTGCTTTTAATTCATCGTTTAGCTGAGCTATTTTAAAAATCTTACTATCGGCCTGATGCCCACTCTCTATCATTATCATCGCCAGAAGGGAAAGTGAGAAAACAAAGCGCCAATTCCGAAGTGCTCCTTCTTTGAGAAGAAATTCCATGTTCAGGAAAGCGAGAATTTGTTTCATCTTTTTTCAGCGATTCTCATTTTAGCACTTCGTGCCCGATTGTTTTTCAGCTATTTCTTTTTGGTCGGGGAGAACCATTCCCCCTATTTTTTTGAGTGGTGTACTTCTATTGCCATAAAAATCTACTGGAGCTGTCCCTTCGAATTGGCCTTCACGGATATACCGCTTAACCAAACGATCTTCCAAGGAATGATAGGAAATACATACCAACCGTCCCCCTTGGACTAATACCTCTGAAGATTGCTTTAAAAATTGCTTTATAACCTCCAATTCTTGATTTACTTCGATTCGGATGGCTTGAAAGACTTGTGCCAAATACTTATTTAAAAATCTCTCAGGCACTAGCGGCTCGATAACCTGTCTAAGCTGTTTGGTAGTTTGAATGGGGTGTTTTTCTCGATGGATTGAAATTGCATATGCCAACTTGAAGGCATTGCGCAATTCGCCGTAGTTTTTAAACAGATTGGTAAGTTGTGACTCTGAATAGGTGTTGATGAGTGTTGAAGGAGATTGTTCTTGTGCTGGATTCATTCGCATGTCAAGAGGCCCTTCAAAACGAGTTGAAAATCCCCGACGCTCACTGTCAAATTGATGAGAAGAAACCCCAAAATCGGCGAGTATGCCATGAACAGAAGTGACCCCGTTAAAACGAAGGTGTTGTTGTAAATAAGAAAAATTGGAAGGAATCAATTCGAATCGAGGATCGGAAAGTGCATGTGCTTGTGCATCAGGATCCTGGTCGAAGGCATAGAGTTTACCGTCTGTAGCTAGCTGATCTAGGATTGCTTGTGAGTGACCTCCACCTCCGAAAGTGACGTCTACATAAATACCAGAAGGACGAACCGCTAGTCCTTCGATCGCTTCTTGCAGCAATACCGGTTTATGATAGGTCATTTTCATTTTGATCTCCCATTACTTCTTCGGCTAAAGCACCAAAATCTAGAGTTGCAGCATCAATAGCTTCTTCGTATTGGGTCTTATCCCATAGCTCAAGTATATTGACTGCAGAAGACACAACTACTTCTTTGTTAATTCCTGCGTGTCCCAATAGATCTTTTGGAATTAGCAAACGTCCTGAAGCATCTACATCGACCATTTTCACTCCAGCCGTAAATCGTCTGATGAAGTCAATGTTTTTCTTATTGAATCGGTTAAGAGTATTAATTTTTGTCATAAGCTGCTCCCATTCTTTCATAGGATACAATTCCAAGCAACTGTTAAATACAGCTCGCTTCAGAACAAATCCTTGACTCACCACTGCAGCCAACTGTTTTTTTAGGGCAACAGGAATCATAATGCGTCCTTTGGTATCCGCCTTACACTCATATGTTCCTATAAAATGCTGCATCAGAGTTTTTTAGCTTTTGTTCTATCAAAAATAAAAATTAATTACCACTTTTTACCACTATTTACCACTTTGTTGATAACTTTCACCACTCTGTTCTTTTCTTGGGTTTTAGTCATAGGAAAACGTTTTAAACTTGTAATTCTCTATATTTGCCATTCTTACAGGTGTTATTGCGGATGGAAAATCAATTAATTGAAAAAAAGGGATACCGATTTGTTGCTGAAGGGACCGGTCAGCCTATCATCATCCTCCATGGATTGATGGGTGGACTAAGTAATTTTGAAGGTGTAATGTCTTATTTCACTCAGCATAACTATCAAATTATCATTCCTGAATTACCAGTATATAATCGTCCGCTACTTCAAACCAATGTGAAAGACTTTGCCGAGTATCTTCACGGGTTTATTACGTTTATGGAATTAAATAATGTGGTCCTCTTGGGCAACTCACTCGGAGGGCATATCGGTCTATTATACACTAAGTTGCATCCAGAAATGGTTAAAGGTCTTATCATTACTGGAAGTTCTGGTCTGTATGAAAACTCAATGGGAGATGGCTATCCCAAACGCGGAGATTATGATTATATAAAAGCTAAAAGTGAGGAAGTCTTCTACGACCCCAAAATTGCCACAAAACAAATTGTAGACGAGGTCTTCGAAACGGTCAATGACCGTAAAAAACTGGTTAAAACACTAGCTATTGCCAAGAGTGCGATCCGTCATAATATGTCCAAGGACTTGCCAAATATGTTAACTCCTACTGCAATTATATGGGGGGCTCAAGATCAAGTTACTCCTCCTAATGTAGCAGATGAATTTCACAAGTTACTCCCTAATTCCACTTTATATTGGATTGATAAATGTGGACATGCCCCGATGATGGAGCATCCCGATCGATTCAATCAAATTGTAATGGAGTGGTTTCAAAATTGCCAAATATAACTGGTCATGCAGATCAAATCTGCTCAATTTATTGTCAGCAATACCGAAGTTGAAAAATGTCCTCCAGAAAAGCGCCCTGAGTTTGCCTTTATTGGTCGCTCTAATGTGGGGAAATCTTTCTTATCAACGCCCTATGTAATCAAAAAAAACTTGCCAAAACGTCTTCACGTCCAGGTAAAACACAGCTAATAAATCATTTTTTGATTAATGAGCAATGGTATCTAGTTGATTTACCGGGATATGGATATGCGAAAGTTTCTAAAGTCCAAAAAAAGAAGTTTCAATCCTATATAGAATCTTATTTCAGAAAGCGAACGCAACTCCTGCTCACTTTTGTTCTTTTGGACATTCGCCATCCAGCACAACCTATAGATTTAGAGTTTATTGCATGGCTGGGAAGGCATAAAATTCCTTTCTACTTGGTTTTTACCAAGGCGGATAAATTAAGTTTAAATGCAATTGACAGCAATGTAGTGGCTTACCAAAAGGTATTGAAAAAGGATTGGGAAGAAATCCCCCTATGCTTTGTTACTTCAGTGACAAAAAAACTAGGTTTGAAATCAATAACAGAATCAATCGGAGATCTTTTGAATGACTTTGCTGCTGCTAAATGATCATTTGATGTTAAGTTTTTCAGCAAAAAAGGCTGCAAAATCTTCAAACCCTTGTGCCATTTTCTCGTCTTCTGTAGCCCGATAATAGGTTTGCCCCATCGTAACTAAACTTTGATGAAAAAACCGTTGCATTTGATCAATTGGCATGTCCTTCACCCACAAATCAATTCGTAACGTTTCTTGGGTTTCACTATCCCATAGAGAAAGTAACAGGGCCTTAGCCATTGAATTTTCTACTCCCCATCAGGAGCAGACCACTGAATGGTTTCGGGTATTTTATTTTCATCAAGGCATATTTGAATTGAAATAGAGGATTCTTTGCTTGTTGCCATTTTATCTGCTGGGTTTGTATCTAGATTCTTGAAATATAGTAAGGGCAGGAAGAGCCAAGAGTTCTTCTAGCGGAATTGTTGGTTTTTTATCGATAAAGGCTTTGACAATTTCAGCACCTAACCACACTCCAATCTGACCCGGTGTTTCATTATCTAATTCCAAATAAAATTTGGAAAAAGGAGCCGGCTCTAAAAAACGTTGTGAAAGAGTAGGATCAGTGCTGTATAACAATTGTCTCTCAATAAAATATTGCCAAATATATTTTTGGTTCTCCCTAGCCCATTGGAATTGTAGCTCAGAATAACCCAAACGCTTGACTTCTGAAAGATCGGGCAAGAGTAAGGACTTGGCGTATTGTATTTTACCTTGGTATATAAGTTGTGCCAAAAAAGTGCGTTCAGTAAGAGGATTCAATTGGGTTACTAAAAATTTGTCAGCGACATGAGAAGTCAAATAAACTTCATCCATTTGTTGACGGATATATTTAGGGATCCCTTCATACAGTTCATTATCCTTTCCCAAGTAGGTGTCCAAAGAGAGAATCAAAAGACTATCTCTATAGATTGTCTTGCTTTGATAATCAACATTATTAATCAATCCAATGGTGTGTGGAATAGGAGTCTGTGGAAAGTAAAATTTGATATGTTTAAAAAGTTGACTAAGGCTTTTTTCTAGAGACTCTTCTTTGGGGAATTTTTTATCGACAGCCAGCTGTAATAAAGTTTGAAGGCTGTCCTTTTGGCGTTTTATCCAAATACTATCATCAAATTGTTCTGGGAACAAAAAGGGATATTCTTCTTTGAGGTTAGGAATTTGCTCGGGAGAAGCCTCGTGAAATTTTCGGTCAAAACGATCCACTTTTATTTGAACAGGAAGTGACTCAATTTCAGCTCTCAATGAGTTTTTATCCTGGCAAGCAAAGCTCAATACTAGTAAAATTAAAAGGACAAAACCTGTTAAGAAATTAAATTTTTCATGAAGATAGAATTCCATTTTTTTTTATATGTGAAATGATTGTATTTTTATGCAAACATACATTCTATTACTATAAAAGCGCTATGAAAAATCCTGAAAAAGTTGTAGAACATATTGTGGAATGGTTGAAATCTTACGCCTTGGAATCAAATATGAACGGTTTTGTAGTAGGCATTTCAGGAGGTGTCGACTCAGCGGTAACATCAACCTTGTGTGCCCTTTCAGGTCGCCCAGTCATTGCCTTGGAAATGCCAATCCATCAAGGTTATAATCAAGTCAATCGGGCAAAAGAACATTTGGAGTGGTTGACAGCTAAATTCGCTAATGTTCAGTCAAATACTTTACGACTTACAGGACTATTCGAAGCCTTCAAGGAAGTGTTACCACCTACTGAAAATGAACAGCAACATCATCTGAGTCTTGCCAATACAAGAGCTCGTTTCCGAATGGCTACCTTGTATTATTTTGCAGCGCTGAAACGGTATCTAGTGGCTGGTACTGGAAATAAAGTTGAAGACTTTGGTGTGGGCTTCTACACCAAATATGGAGATGGTGGAGTCGATTTGAGTCCTATTGCAGATTTGCTGAAAACCGAAGTGTTTGCTGTAGGAGCTCACCTTGGTATTGTAGAATCCATCCAAACGGCTTCCCCTACAGATGGTTTATGGGATGACGGACGCACCGATGAGGAACAATTAGGTGCCACCTATCCAGAATTGGAATGGGCAATGGATGCTGAAGCTAATCAATTACCTATTAGTTCGATGTCGGATCGACAGAAAGAAATCTTGAAAATTTATCAAGTACATCACCAAACAAATAAACACAAAATGGAGGCTATTCCTGTTTGTAGTATTCAAAAAACCTTTAAGCATTGACATAAGTTTTAAAAATTTGTATCGTAATAATCCTCAAATATTCAACTATGATACAGATCCTTGTACTGGATTCCAATCCAATTGCACATACAGGTTTCGAAAAAATTGCCAAGGAAGGATAGTAATCAGATTAGCCTGGCCCTCCTGCCTACTTGTACAACGATGCTTTCAAAATTTTGACCCAATATCCTATCGACATCAACGTCATGGATATGGAATTGCAATGCATTAGCCCTGTGACCTTAATTGAAAAAATAAGGGATGAATACCCACAAATCAAGATCATCCTCTTCAGCAACCAACCATCTAAAGTCTACTAAACTGGTCTTCTAAAAGCGGGAGCAACCGCGTATCTATCCAAAAAATCAAATTCAGAAATGCTTCTTGAAGCTATAAATTATGTTTACAATAAAGGGTTTTATGTGAAGTCTAGTCATCGCACTCAATTAAATTACAATATCAATTTAGAAGATCCAAAAACAAATTTCAGACGCATTCTCCAAGAGAGATTTAGGTTTTAAAACTTTTGGTAGAAAGCACCAAAAAATATGGAAATTACTGAAAAGCTAACATTAATCAAAGGATAGTAAACACCTACAAATTCCGAATTTTAACAAAATTGAATGTCGACAATTCGTTTGATTTGCACTACATCCCATGCAATTGTGAGTAATTTAAACAACTCGACTAAGTTTTTGAGAAACCAACTGACGTAATTCGTTATACATATTAATTTCCTCTAAGAGATGAGCATCGTTCTCTGAACTCGCTTCTAGTTGACCATTAAGTTGTTGGATTTTCTCATTAATTAAAAAACGGCGTAAAGACAATATCGTTTGTATTACAGATTGCCCAACTTGGTCCTGAGGTTGTTTGACAAAGATATTTTTCTTGTCCCAATTATGCAGTTTGTATTTTTCATTCTCCATCAATAAATCAGATAATAGAGTGCTGTTTTCCTTATCTTCTTCTTCTGCAAAACGTATGGGCTGAATTTCTCCATTGGCTTGTAATTGCTGAATAATGGTGGAATAGGTTTTTCTAAAAAGGGATTGCTTAGTTCAATTTCGTCCTGTTGAAGATCCAAAAAAACTTTTTCATGAACAGTTACTTCCATCTGACGAACGGCTTGCTGTACTATCCCGTCCGAGTCTTTTTGGATAACTACGTCTTCGAAATACACTTTTTCATTGCCGTAGTGTAACAAGAGCCTTATGATTTGTTTTTCCAGCTCGAAAACTTCATCCACTTCAACCAATTCTTGTGAAGGAGGCTTCACTACTTCTAAAGACTGATTGGGTTTTCTTGGCTGCTTGGATTCTTTTTGCTGCTTTTGAAGCAATTGTGCTAGAGCATTAAAAAGCACCGCTTCAGATACTCCCATATTCAAAGCGCAGCTCTGAATATAAATCTCTCTTTGTATGACATCGGGAATCTTGGCAATACTACTTACAATAGCACGAATCGTATCCGCTTTTTTACAGGATCCTCTTTGGCCTCTTCAAGAAGTAAGCTGGCTTTGAATTGAATGAAATCTTTTGCTTTATCCATCAGATAGGAACGGATGTTCTCCTCCGATTTTCCTTTGGCAAAACTATCTGGGTCCTCCCCTTCTGGAAAAGTGCATATTTTAACATTCATGTCTTGTTCTAAGATCAAATCGATCCCACGTATAGATGCACGGACCCCTGCGGCGTCACCATCGAATAAGACAACTATATTTTTAGTCAGGCGGCGAATTAGGCGAATTTGCTCTTGGGTCAACGCTGTCCCTGAGGAAGAAACAACATTGGTAACTCCTGCCTGATGCATTTGAATGACATCGGTATAGCCCTCAACCAGATAACAACAGTCTTCTTTTGCTATTGTTTTTTTTGCTTCAAACAACCCATATAAAACTTTGCTTTTATGATAAATATCGCTTTCTGGTGAGTTGAGGTATTTTGCGGTTTTGGCATCTTTATTGAGAATTCTACCTCCAAACCCCTGCACCCGACCCGACAAACTTCGTATTGGAAAAATTACCCTTCCTCGAAACCGATCAATGTGTTGCTGACGTTCTTCATTGTGAATAAGTAGACCCGTTTTTTCCAAAAAATCGAATGAATGAGACACTTTTTTAGCCGCATCGCTAAGAGCCGATATTGAGCTAGGAGAATAACCCAAACCAAAGTCTTCAATCGTTTTTTCTGAAAAGCCACGTTCTTTAAAATAAGTCAATCCAATGGCTTTGCCCTCAGTTCCTTCCCATAACGATTCTTTAAAAAACTCTTGTGCAAATTGTGCCACCAAGAACATGCTCTCCCGTTCAGAGTTTTTCTCGCGCTCCTCATCTGTTTGCTGGGATTCCTCAATCTCAATATTGTATTTTTTTGCTAAGTAACGGATAGCTTCTGGGTAGGTAAAATGCTCGTGCTCCATCAAAAAAGCAACTACATTTCCCCCTTTTCCACTACTGAAGTCTTTCCATATCTGCTTTACAGGAGACACCATAAAGCTGGGTGTTTTCTCTTGAGAAAAAGGGCTCAACCCCTTAAAGTTGGATCCCGACTTCTTCAGCACAACAAAGTCACCAATGACCTCTTCCACACGGGAGGCATCATAAACTTGATCTATGGTAATTCTAGAAATCAATAAATATGTTGTTGGACAATAAAAATAGAAAAGTATCTCTAATATTTTCGCTCAATAACATAATTGAGCATCAAAACCAGCGCTTCTCTGTATTCACTCTTCGGAAAGGTAAAAAGAATATCGAGAGCTTGTGATCGGTATGCTTCCATTTTTTTCAAAGCAAATTCTAGCCCTCCACTATCTTTCACTTTTTGAATGACCTGCTTAACTGTTTTTTTGTCTTTGTTTTTATTTTTTATTGTATTAATCAACCAACGGCGCTCGGAAGAGGAAACTGTATTCAGGGTTCGAATCAAAGGAAGTGTCATTTTCTTTTCTTTAATGTCAATCCCTAAGGGTTTTCCAATTTTGGATTCTCCATAGTCAAACAAGTCATCTTTTATCTGAAAAGCCATCCCTATCAATTCGCCAAACTTATGCATTTTGGCAACTGCTTCTTTATCAGCATTCATGGATTGAGCTCCCATTGCACAACAAGCGGCCAGAAGGGTTGCTGTCTTTTGGCGAATGATTTCATAATACACTTCCTCCGTAATGTCTAAACTGCGCGACTTTTCAATCTGAAGGAGTTCACCTTCACTCATCTCACGAACTGCTTCAGATATGATTTTTAACAAATCAAAATCTTCATTTTCTATAGATAGGATTAGCCCTTTGGACAACAGATAGTCTCCAACCAATACAGCAATTTTATTTTTCCATAAAGCATTTAGAGAGAAAAAACCACGCCGGTAGTTGCTATCGTCAACAACATCGTCATGCACTAGCGTAGCTGTGTGAATCAATTCAATAACAGATGCGCCACGATACGTTCGTTCTGCTACTATTCCATTTCCAAACATCTTTGCCACCAAAAAAACAAACATAGGGCGCATCTGTTTTCCCTTACGGTTGACAATAAAATGGGTAATTCGACTCAGAAGAGAGACTTTGGATGCCATGGATTGGGTAAACTTTTTTTCAAAGTTTTCCATTTCATCATAGATGGGGGCTTTAATCTTTTCAACCACTTTCATACACCAAATCAAATATACTACTTAAAAGCTACCTCTGCATAAAGAGATAATTTAGGCTTGGCTTTTATTGGCCAACTGTCCGCAAGCTGCATTAATATCCGATCCTCTAGATCTTCTTGTTGTGGCTACAATTCTGTTCGCTTCTAAAACCTTTTGATACAATTCTACCACTTCTTTTGGTGCTTGTTGGAACCGATCCTCTCCAATGCTGTTGTATTGTATTAAGTTCACTTTAGAGGGAACTTTCTGACAATAATCTACAAGGGCTTGAATATCTTCTTGAGTGTCATTAATTCCTTCCCACACTACATATTCAAAAGTAATCCGACTATTTGTTGTTTTATGCCAAAATTGTAAAGAATCGAGAAGGTCCTCTAGAGGGAACTTATCGGCAAAGGGCATTATGTTTTGTCGTACTTCCTGTCGCGCACTGTGAAGCGAAACAGCCAGTTTGAACTTGGGGTATTCTTGAGCCAGTTTTTTAATCATTTTGGGTACACCGGAGGTAGAGAGAGTAATCCTTTTGGCAGACATACCCATCCCGCTAGGAGCTGTTATTTTTTCAATTGCTGCAACAACATTATTATAATTCATCAGAGGTTCTCCCATGCCCATAAACACAATATTGGATAGGGGTCTATTGAAATACAGGCGGCTTTGTTGGTCCATGACCATAACTTGATCATAAATTTCATCTGGATTCAAATTCCGCATGCGCTTCAGACGAGATGTAGCGCAGAAAGTGCAATCTAGACTACATCCTACTTGAGAAGAAACACAAGCTGTGGTTCGGGTTGTTGTAGGAATTAAAACCGACTCCACCACCAATTCATCGTGAAGCCTTACGGCATTTTTAATGGTTCCATCAGTGCTTTTTTGTTGGGTGTCAATGGCAATATGATTAATGAAAAAATTATCCTCTAATAGTTGACGGACATCAATGGACAGATTGGTCATTCGTTCAAAATCATGGATACCCTTCTGCCAAAGCCATTGAAAGACTTGATTACCTCGGAATGCCTGATTCCCTTTTGCTATAAAAAAAGCCCTAAGTTCTTCTAAACTAAGGGCCCGTATGTCTTGTTTCACTGAAATACAATTGGAACTTAAAGAATCAGCATGGCGTCACCATACGAATAAAAGTTATATTCTTCTTTGATGGCTTCTTCATAGGCTTCTCTGATAAAATCAGGGTCAGCAAAGGCTGAGACCATCATCAAAAGTGTTGATTTGGGTGTATGAAAGTTAGTTATCATACAATTTGCAATGGAAAAATCGTAGGGAGGAAAAATAAATTTATGGGTCCACCCGCGATAGGAATTCAGTGTGCTTTTTGAAGATACTGAACTTTCCAAACCGCGCATCACAGTCGTTCCTACTGCACATATTTTCCTTTTTTGCTTGAGGGCTGTATTTACAATATCAACCGCTTTTTGATCTATGATTAACTCTTCGGAGTCCATTTTGTGTTTAGAAAGATCTTCCACCTCAACTGGACTAAAGGTCCCTAAACCCACATGGAGGGTTAGCTCTGCCAGGTCTACCCCTTTTATCTCAAGTCTTTTTAGTAGGTGTTTTGAAAAATGAAGACCTGCTGTAGGGGCCGCAACGGCGCCTTCATGCTTTGCATATATAGTTTGATAGCGTTCGATATCCAATTCTTCTACATCTCTTTTGATGTACTTAGGAAGGGGGTTTGGCCCAATTCTTTCAACTTGGTGCGAAACTCAGAGTAGGATCCATCAAAAAGAAATCTCAAGGTACGTCCTCGCGAAGTGGTATTATCTATTACCTCGGCAACCAAACTTTCGTCGGGGCCAAAATAGAGCTTGTTTCCAATTCTGATTTTTCGTGCAGGATCGACTAATACGTCCCACAGACGCTGTTCTTCATTTAATTCTCTCAATAAGAATACTTCGATTCGAGCACCAGTTTTCTCTTTGTTTCCAAATAATCGTGCTGGAAAAACTTTCGTGTTATTCAATACCATTGCATCGCCTTCATCAAAAAAATTAATGATATCCTTGAAGGTATGGTGAGCTATTGACCCTTCCTTACGATTTAATACCATCAATCGAGATTCGTCTCTGTCTGCTGCAGGGTGTTGTGCGAGTAAGCCATTTGGAAGGTCAAAATTAAAATCTGAAAGTTTCATAGTGAATAATTAGTGGCTGCAAATATAGGGTCTCCGTATAGGGGAAGTCAAATATTTAGCAACAAAAATTACATTTTACTACAATGAAAGTCTAAGGCTTCCAAATCCGTCCAAAAATCAGGGTATGATTTGCTCACCACATCGGCCTCTTCAATAGCTATCGGGACTCTTAATGCTAGGGGAGCAAAGGCCAGGGCCATACGATGATCTTGGTAAGTGGCGATAGATTGGTTGCCTATTAGTGAACCGTTTTTTTCTAAATACAAACTATCCTCTGTAACATCTAATTTGGCTCCAAGTTTGGTAAGTTCGTTCTTCAATGCAAGCAATCGGTCTGTTTCTTTAATTTTTAAAGTATGTAATCCCGTTAGATTACACCCTACTCCCAGACCTGCACAAGTAACTGCTATAGTCTGTGCCAAATCGGGGCAATTCACCAAATCGAATGCGACTTTATCTGGTGGGGTGAATCCTTTGATTTTTTCTAGCTGAATTCCATCCTTAGTGAAGGTGGTGTCCACTCCCAATTCACGATATAGTTCGATAAGAACAGCATCTCCCTGCAAGCTTTCTTTTCGATAGCTGCTTAAGTGTACTTTGGCTTCCTTGGCAAGAGCTACCATACTGAAATAGTAGGAAGCAGAACTCCAATCAGACTCAACCACAAAAGTTTGTCGATTAATAGCCTGCTTTAAAGGCTCCACCTTAATGGATTGATCATTTAAGTCTACAGAAACCCCTAATTTTTCCAACAGAGCAAGAGTCATTTTTATATAAGGCAAGGAGGTGATTCTCCCCTCCAATAGAATTTCCAGTCCCATTGCCAATCTTGGGGCAATCAATAGCAAAGCTGAAATATACTGGCTACTTACCGAAGCGGGTAAACAAACCTTTGAAGTTGTGATTTTTTTTCCTTCAATATGCAATGGCGGATAGCCTTCGTTTTTTGTATAGCTAATCGATGCTCCTAGTTGTCTTAAAGCATCAACAAGAATCCCGATAGGACGCTGCTGCATTCTTGATGACCCCGTCAGAGTTACTTTCTCACCCTCCATAGTTGCGTAGTAGGCTGTGAGAAAGCGCATTGTAGTCCCCGCATGATGAATATCTTTGATTTGTTCTTGATGACTAAGGGCTGCTACCATGGCTTTTACATCGTCTGAATTAGACAAATTAGTCACTTCTATTCCAGGAAATAAGTTTTGAAGAATCAACAAGCGATTGGATTCACTCTTGGATCCTGTAATATTTACATGGCCTTGGAGTACTGCTGTGGGATGCAGAATGGATAGATTCATGAATACTTAAGCGTTGAGCTTTGGATTGTTGTGATGTCGCTGGCGATCACGTTTTGCCTTGATTTCTAGTTTTTTATCAAAAGCCGCTTGCAAGTCAATCCCCGTTTGGTTTGCTAAACATAGAACGACGAATATCACATCCGCTAATTCCTCGCCCAAGTCTTTTTCTTGGTCGGTAGGTTTTTCACTTTGTTCGCCATAACGTCGGGCGATGATACGCGCAACTTCTCCAACCTCTTCGGTCAGCTGAGCCATATTGGTTAATTCGTCGAAGTAGCGGACCCCGTGTTCTTGGATCCAATCATCTACTGCTTTTTGCGCTTGGGATAGGTTCATACGGGTGAGTTTATGGCAAAAATAGAAATATTTATTGGGGATTTAATACTGTGAATCCTAGCCGTACGGAATTTTTAAAGTAATAATCGTTCCAATTCTTTCATTGAATACACAATGGGGCAAAGGCTGTGTGCAGGTTCTCCATGGGAGTTGAAGTGAATGGCTTGCATGGAAACATTAAGTGCACCTTCTACATCTGCCTCCAGACTATCTCCTATCATTAGAGATTCAGAGGCTTTTTTGCGAGTATTATTAAGGGCAAATTCAAAAATTTGAGGACTGGGTTTTTTGAAGCCTACTCCCTCCGCGGTAAATACTTTCCCAAAAAAAGGCTGTAATCCAGAATTTTTCATCTTGTGATATTGAACAGTTTCAAATCCATTTGTGATAATGTGCATCTCATATCTCACTCCTAGTTTGAATAAAAGCTGCTGAGTTCCCTCAAAGAGTTTTGTGAAGTCGCTCAAGTAGTCTACATAGCGTTGGTTGATTCGATCTAATAGTTCCGGAGAACAAGAATACTCCAATACTTGAAATGTTCTCTCCAATCTTTGAACTCGTAATTCTTGGTGGGTAATTTTGTTATTGCGATAGCGTTTCCAACAGTCGTGATTGATCGGGCTGTAAATTTCAATAAATCGTTCCAGCGAGAAATTTATTTTTTCTTCATTAAAAATCTTTTGGAATGTCATGGCGGAATTGGTTTCAAAATCCCAGAGAGTATGATCCAGATCAAAAAATAGTGTACTTAAGCTATTGATATCCAGCATGCTTTTCAAGATAGTTGAAAAATTGTTCTCTCCAAAGCTGGTTGTCGTCTTCCTCTTGCCAAATCGTATTGGAAAAAGCAACTTTCTGTCTTCCAGATGGTGTTGGGAGTTGATCGACTAATAGGTTTAGTTTTTCAAATGCCACATGACTGGAATGCTTTCTCAAACCCGTTTCCGAAGCGACGACAGGATGAAGCAATAGAGGGGTTTGATATTCATTTTCGAGATTGTAATAATAGAAAGGAACTGCAGTAGAGGCACGGTATCCCATCTCCTCTTCATATCCCATACTCAAATCATGCAGTACTTCCATTTGCAACAACATGGAATATGTAGCAGCAATGTTTCTTATTCCTCCATGGAACCGGGTTCGTTGGATAGGTTGATGGATCAATTGGTTCATCCTGAATAATTCGTCCCTTAGTTCCGCTTCATTGAATTGCGAGTGATAAGAGAGTAACGAGCTAGTTAAAAAATCATCGGAAACTCCTTTAATCAGAGCTTGTAATTTGGTATTATATATTGCTGTTGCTTCGCCTTCATAGGGTTTTTGTGTGAATAAAAAATAAAATTCAGGGCGAAGGCCTGCTTTGTACAAATGGGTTGTAACAGCATCGTAATTCGCATAGGGATCGGAAAGGAGACGTGACTCAACTAACAATTGCTCCAACACATCCCACCAATTTAATTTCCATAGAGATTGAAGAAACTGACGTGCTTTGGTCAGGCTCGGTTTATAAAGATATTTTAAAGGACTAGCTATAATTAATAAAGGCTGTACTTGTGAATCTTTGTTTTTATTAGACAGTTTCAAATCAGGGAAGTCTTTTTGCAATTCTTCCAAAAAGAAATAGCCCATAAATCAACTAACGGTTCCTCTAGCGATCCTTCTGTAATCACCCAAGATTCTACTGCAGCATACCGTCCTTTTTCATCTTTCAAATAGGGTAAATACTCTTCGTATCTTGAAAGGCAATAAAAACTTGCCGCAAAGAGATCAAAGGGGATACGCGAAGATCGCTCGTGTGAAAATAAAACAGGGTATTCTAGCCATCTCCCTTTTTTAAATCCTGATAGGAAATTCCCTGTTCAGATAGAAATCCATTGGCATACACATGAAATTCCTGTCCTAATGGCTCCGAGGCATAGCTGAATTTGGCACCTGGAAAGGCAACAAACTCATCCAATGAAGTAGTGAACTGAATAGGAATTTCCAGAATTCTCACAAACAGCTGTCGAAACACATATTGGAAACGAGTGGTGATTTTTGGTGTGTATACTAGAAGACTCAAAACAGTTGTTTATCCACAAAGCTAAGGTATTTTTTGTCTGAAAAAATCAGGTGATCCAACAGAGTAACCTCAAAAAAATAAGCTATTTTTTTATCCGAAGCGTCAGATTTTTGTCACTGGCACTGGGTGTGAGGGTTCCTGAAGGATGGTTGTGAGTAATTATAATGGCCGTAGCTGTTTTTTAGAAGTTTTTACATTAATTGAACAGCGTTTACCCTGGGAATCCCGTGCTAATAATAAAAGGTAATAGTTCGGCATTACTCAGACTACGGAAGCCTTAGGATTGTAATTTTTCTCGGGGCCAATCCGAGTAATGCCAGTCCTTAATGGTCAAAGATAGTTTTTTGGGGATTTCATGTTCCTGTAGAGACTAGATTCTGTATTTTTACTATATCCGAATATGAAATACCCACCTCAGCATCATCAAGAAGCCAATTTTGAAAATTGTGTATATCTGGCCAAAGAATACCCTTTGGCTACGGTCATTTCCACTATAAACCAACAAATTCATAGTTCTCATTTGCCTCTAGTATATCGCGAGAATGACTCACTTGGTGTTTTTGTTGGTCATTTGGACAAATTCAATCCTCAGCTTGAGGCACTGGAAAAAGGATTAGAAGTGGAGTTGATTTTTCATGGTCCAGAGATTTATATTTCACCAACTACCTACCAAACCAACCAATTACCCACATGGAATTACTTCAAGGCCCATTTTAAAGGAAGCCCACACATCATTACTGATAAGGAAACTGTCAAACAAAGTTTAATCAGCATGACAGAAGTTCTAGAAGACAACGAGCAAAAATATCGTCTTGATCCCAAAAATTCTAGGATGAAAGCGGCTTTGGACTATATCATTGGCTTTGAAATTACTATTCTAGCTTGGGAAGGCAAGCATAAAATCTCTCAGGACAAACACACCAATGATCAGCTACTGGCTAAAGAAGCATTGTTAAATAAATTTCCAAATAACAAAAAAATCATCAATGAACTGTATCGGAATCACCAATCTAAAAAGAACCCACTCGACTAATTAAATTATCCCAATTAAGACCCCCGTAGTTACCTGAACTCATCATCAAAAGAACCGAATCTTCATAATTGTATTCAAGCAAGGACTGGTGCAATTCTGTTGGATTTTCAAAAACGATTACATTCGGATGTTGAAAGGCCATTTCAATAGTTTCTTTTTTCCAATAAAGGACGTTTTTTGATTTTTAAAGCTACCGGGTCATAAAAAATAAAAGCCTGATCAGCAGCATTTAACGAATTGGTGAAGGCCGGAAGAAATTCTGCATCCGAGCTGCTGTAGGTATGTAACTCTAGACAGGCAATGAGTTTTTTTTCTTCAAATTGGATTTTCACGGCTTGTGCAGTTGCCGTGACTTTGCTTGGTGAATGGGCAAAATCTTTATATAGCAAACTGGTCCTTCCTTTGATCAAGCATTCTAAACGCTTGGAAGCCCCTTTAAAAGATGGAATAGCTTCTACAAATTCTTCTTCACTCACGCCCACAAGTTGACAAACCCATTGTGCAGCCGACAGATTGGCCATATTGTGACTGCCAAATACGTTTAATGGTACGAGACCCTCGTTGGTCTCGAGGAAAGTGGCTCCTTGATGAATTTGATGCGTCATAGTCTGATAAGCGGTTTTTCTAATTGTATTCTCACTCGCTAGGACCAAACGACTTACCACTGAATCTTCATTATTGTATATCACAACTCCGCCTGGCTGGATACTATTAATAAAAGACTCAAATTGGGCAATATAGCTTTCATCAGTTGGAAATACATTTACATGGTCTCTGGCAATACCACTAACCACAGCGATTTGGGGTTGATACCACAAGAATTTTGATTCTGGATCAATTGGTGAAGACGGGTACTCATCCCCTTCAAGGAGAACAAAGTCATTTTCTTGGGTCAAGAGAACAGAATTATCATACCCCTCCAATGCTGCACCAATCATATAATCGATTCCAATTTGATGGTAGTTCAGCACATGGAGTATCATGGCTGTAATAGTTGTTTTACCGTGGCTCCCCGCAATGACTATACGAGTTTTTCCTTTATTGCATTCATATAGATATTGTGGATAAGAGTAAATTTTTAGTCCCAATCCTTGTGCACGAACCAACTCTGGATTGTCTAATTTGGCATGCATTCCTAATATAATAGCATCCAACTCTGGTGTTATTTTTTCGGGAAACCAACCCATCTTTTCTGGCAGCAACCCTTGTTTTTCTAGTATACTGAATGAAGGATCAAATATTGCATCATCACTTCCACTAATTTGGTGTCCGTGTTGGGCCAGTGCAATGGCTAAGCTATGCATAGCACTTCCTCCTATGGCAATAAAGTGAATTCGTTGTTCCACTATATTACTTTATTTAGTAAATGCCAAAGCACATCTTTCATCTCTTGGAGTCCTTGTTGCGCAATAGATGAAATCATAAAATGGGGTATTTCTCCAAACTGTTCTTTCAATTCTATTTGATATTCCCTTCGAAGCTCATCATCCAATAAGTCGCACTTGGTTAATACAACTATATAATCTTTATCAATGAGTTCGGGATTGTAGGCAATAAGTTCTGCTTGAAGTGTATCAAAAGCCTGTTTTACATTTTGAGTATCTGCAGGAATCATAAAAAGTAATAAAGAGTTACGTTCTATATGGCGAAGAAAATAATGCCCCAAGCCTTTTCCTTCAGAAGCACCCTCAATTATACCTGGGATGTCCGCCATAACGAACGATTGAAAATCGTGATAGGGGACAATTCCCAAATTGGGTTTGATGGTAGTAAATTCATAATCAGCAATCTTGGGTTTCGCTGCTGTTAAGGTAGCCAAAAGGGTTGATTTTCCAGCATTGGGAAATCCAACCAATCCCACATCAGCCAATACTTTCAATTCTAGTGTAAGCTGAATACTCGATCCTTCTAAACCCGATTGTGCGTATCTGGGCGTTTGCCTTGTCGCTGACTTAAAATGCCAATTACCACGACCTCCTAATCCTCCTTTGAGTACTATTTCTTCTTGGTTTTTTTTGGTTATTTCAAAAAGAATTTCTTGATTTTCTGCATTTTTGACTACCGTCCCAAGGGGAACATCAATAAAAATATCTTCCCCTTGAGCGCCAGAACTACGACTCTTGCCTCCTGATTCTCCGTGACCAGCACTGAAATGTTTTTTAAATTTGAAGGGGTAGAGTGTCCAAAGATTTGTATTGGCTCGAATGATAACATGTCCTCCGCGGCCACCATCGCCTCCGTCTGGCCCCCCTTTAGCAACAAATTTTTCACGACGTAAATGAGTTGATCCGCTTCCTCCGTTTCCAGAAGTAACAAATAACTTAACGTAATCAACAAAATTACCTTCGGTCATTGCAAATCAAATGCTGTCTATCAACTGGGTTAGACGTTCACTAATTTCCTCTAAGGTTCCAATACCGTCAACCGAATGAAATTTATTTTGTTGTTGGTAATAACTTTTTAATGGAGCAGTCTTAAGTTTATATTCTTCAAAACGATTTCTGATTTTTACCTCATCTTGATCGTCTGAACGACCACTAGTATGCCCTCTTTTAAGAAGGCGCTCTACCAATACATCATCAGATGCTTCTAAAGCAACTGTAGCTGAAATATAAAGATTTTGTTTGGCTAAAAAAATATCTAAAGCTTCTGCTTGGGCTAGAGTTCGAGGAAAACCATCAAATATAAATCCAGCAGCATTTGAATGTTTTTGAACCTCTGCTTCCAACATATCAATAGTGACTTGATCAGGTACAAGATCACCCCATCAATAAATGACTGCGCTAAAATGCCCAAAGGGGTTTTATTTTTAATATTGTACCGAAACAAATCTCCTGTCGAAATGTGTACTAAATTGTAGTGTTCCTTTAGCAATGCTGCCTGTGTTCCCTTGCCCGCGCCCGGTTTTCCAAAAAATACTAGTATTTTCATGAATCTTGTAAAATTTCAATGTCAAAGATATCTATTTTGTGTCCCTTTTTTCCCATAGCGGAAAGATATCCGTATTTTTACTTTAAAATTGATTATGAGTTATTTTTCAGGGACAAAATCAATTGGAATCCTAGGAGGAGGGCAACTTGGAAAAATGCTATTGTACTGCACCCGACAATGGGATATTAAAACTCATGTCCTCGACCCGAGTCCCAAAGCACCTGCACGTTTGGCCTGTGATTCTTTTCATATTGGTGATTTAATGGATTATCAAACGGTTGTTGCTTTTGGTCAGCAAGTAGATATACTCACCATCGAAATTGAAAATGTGAATGTAGACGCACTAAAAACCCTTCAAAAGGAAGGGGTCAAAGTTTACCCACAACCCGAAGTTCTTGAGTCCATCCAAAACAAATGTGCACAAAAAGAATTTTATAACAAACACAATATCCCTACTTCTCCTTTTATAAATTTTGACACCTTAGAGGATCTGAAAGAAGCTGTTCTCAAAGGCAATCTTTCTTTCCCATTTGTTTGGAAGTCGAGTCAGTTGGGCTATGATGGTTATGGAGTTCATATCGTACGAGGTAATAAAGATTTGGAAGAATTACAAGAGGGAGCCTGTTTGGCAGAAGACTTGATCCCCTTTAAAAAAGAACTGGCTCTTATGGTTTGCCGTCGTCCTCGGGGTGAAATAAAAGTATATCCATTGGTCGAAATGGAATTTCATCCTACAGCCAACCAAGTTGAATACGTGTTGTGTCCTGCTCAGGTAGATTCTAAAATTGAAAAAAAAGCAAATGATATAGCACGGTTGGTCTCAGAAAAATTTAACCATGTCGGTCTCTTAGCTGTGGAGCTATTTCTAACACACGAGGGAGATATTCTTGTGAATGAAGTTGCCCCCAGGCCCCACAATAGTGGGCATTACACTTTAGAAGCAGCCTACACTTCACAATTTGAACAACACATTCGAGCTATTCTCGACTTACCTCTAGGGAACACCTCAAACAAAGTGAGTTCTGTAATGGTCAATTTGGTAGGAAAAGAAGGATTTCAAGGACCCGTTTTCTACCAAAATATAGATCAAATATTAGGAATGGAGGGTGTTTGTCCTCATATATGGAAAAAAAGAGACCCGCCCTTTTAGAAAAATGGGCCACGTCACTATCGTCCATCCAGAGCTTACCTATGCACGTAAGCTCGCTCAACAAGTTAAAGAATCCATTGAAGTAATAAGTAAATAATATGGCAACAGTAGGAATTATTATGGGCAGTCAATCCGACCTCCCAGTTATGCAAGAAGCGATTGATATCCTTAAAGAATTTGGGATTGCTGTCGCGGTAGATATTGTTTCAGCACACCGCACCCCTGAGAAACTGATGGACTATGGTCAAAATGCCCATCAACGAGGTATTGCGGTAATTATAGCAGGAGCCGGGGGCGCTGCACACCTTCCTGGGATGATTGCTTCACTCAGCCCACTCCCAGTCATCGGCGTTCCTATCAAATCCAAAAAATCTATCGATGGATGGGATTCTATTCTTTCCATTTTACAAATGCCAGGGGGAGTGCCTGTAGCAACTGTGGCCTTGGATGGGGCAAAAAATGCAGGCCTTTTAGCTGCACAAATTTTAGGAAACAGCGACGCTCAGCTCCAACAAAAGATGATCTCTTATAAAAAAACTTTAGCAGAAAAAGTGCATGAAAGCGCTAAAAAGCTTAAATGATTAAATTTTGAACAATCCGTTACTTCTTCCCTTTGAGACCCCCTACCAAGCAGCCCCTTTCTCAAAAATTAAACCTGAACACTTTCTACCGGCCATTGAAGAATCAATTCGACTGGCAAAAGAAGAATTGGAAGAACTGCTTAGCCAACCACAGACTCCTACCTTTAAAAACACATTCCCACCACTCGATACTTTGGGCGAATTGCTCAATCGGAATACGAGTTTATTATTTAATTTAAACGCATCTGACACCAACGAGGCAATTCAAAAAGCGGCACAGCTAGCTGCCCCCCTAGTAACAGATTTTCAAAATGCATTGCGGTTGGATTCTAGATTATTTGATCGGATTAAATTCGTTTATGAAAACACTGACAGAAGCACCCTAGATGCTGAAGAACAAACCCTTTTAGAAAAAAAATACAAGGGGTTTACGCGAAACGGAGCCTTGCTAACTGAGGCAGGGAAAAAGCGGCTGCGTTTTATTGATACAACTCTAGCAAAGCATTCGCTTAGCTTTGGCAAACGTGTTTTAGCAGACACTCAAGCTTATTTTCTCCACTTGACACAAGAGGAAGACCTAAAAGGATTGCCTAAGCAAGTTATAGAGGCGGCTAGAATAATGGCTCAGCATAAGGATTTGGAAGGATGGGTATTTACTCTCAATTTTCCAAGTTACGTTCCCTTTATAACGTATGCTGAAAACCGTTCTTTACGAAAAAAAATGGTTTTAGCTCATGGGAAAAGAGGATTTCAAAATAATAAAAACAATACTATTTCTTTAATTCTCGAAATCACCAAACTTCGAAAAGAACGTGCAGAATTGCTAGGATATTCTTCCCATGCTTCATATGTTATGGAAGAGCGTATGGCTGAATCTGAAGAGCGCGTTCATTCATTTCTTTCGTTATTATACGACAAGGCTGCACCGGCTGCCAACAAAGAATGGAACGCTTTGGAACAACTGGCGCAAACTCAGCTTGAAGGAGAACTTATCCAAAAATGGGATACAGCATTTTTAACTGAAAAACTAAAACAAAAACAGCTTGATTTAAACGAGCAAGAATTGAAACCTTATTTTGAATTGACTCAAGTGCTGAAGGGTCTTTTCGAAATTGTGGCCCAACTCTATGGGCTCAATTTTAGCTTATCAAAAAAGATCGAAGGATATCATCCAGATGTACAATCCTATGAGGTTACCAATTATAAGGGAGCGTTTGTTTCACTACTTTATATGGATTTTTTTCCTCGCTCTGGGAAGCAAGGGGGAGCCTGGATGACTTCCTACTTATCTCAAAATAAAAAAGACGTCCGCACGTTTCAGTCGTTTGCAACTTTACACCCCCAACAAAGACTACCCCTCGTTACTAAGTTTTCAAGAGGTCACTACCTTATTTCATGAGTTTGGTCATGCGCTTCACGGCATGTTAGCAAACACTTCCTATACCAGCCTAAGTGGAACCAACGTGTGCTGGGATTTTGTTGAATTACCTAGCCAATTAATGGAAAACTGGTGCTATGAAAAGCAAGCGTTGGAACTATTTGCCAGACATTATCAAACGGGAAAAAGCCTACCAGAAAATTTAATTGTTAAACTAAAAAAGAAAGCCCAATTTCAGCAAGGATTACAAACCCTGCGTCAATTGAGTTTTGCCTTGTTAGATCTATCCTTCCACAACGATCAGGCAAACGATATTGAAGACGTAAAGGATCATGAAATGAAGGTCATGGCCCCTTTTCAAAGAACACCTAGTATTCCAGAAAATATAATGTGTACAGCCTTTTCACATATTTTTCAAGGAGGATATGCAGCCGGATATTACAGCTACAAATGGGCAGAGGTGTTGGATGCGGACGCCTTCGAATATTTTAAGGAACAGGGCATTCTAAATCCTAAAACAGGTAAAGAATTTGCCTCCACTATTTTGTCTAAAGGAGGAACTGAACATCCAATGAAATTATATAAAAGATTTCGCGGCAAGGAACCCAACATAGAAGCGCTACTTATTAGAAGTGGGTTGATTAATGCTTGATGAGCCAACTCAAAAGCAACCATGATATTGGAATCCCTCCATCCAAAAACTTGAATAGTACACATTCTGTGAACTACTCGCTCTGAGCAGTCCAAACCACAAAAGAATATGGACACATAAGGTAATTTCTATAGGTTGCCATTGGGCCGCCAGTGATAATAAAACCGAAAGTAGAATCCCAACTGTACCAAGGATTTTCGTTTTTAAGACCCCAAATCGTTGGGGCCAGGTTCGCAACTCAACAGCATCTGTTTTCAAATCTCGAATTTCAAATGGCAGGGTTGCACAAAGAATAAAAACAAAACGATGTGCAAATACAGAAATAGCAAAAATAAGGTCTACTGTTTGGTCAACTATAGGAAAACAGACCGTAAACAATGCCCATACTAACGCAACCCAATAAATCTTAATTTTTCTTTGATTGCGAAGATTTACTTTTCCCTTTCGAAAAGGGTAGGCATAAAAAAAAACCATCAAACTAATAGCAAAAAAAACCCTTTCTGTGGCCAAGATAAAAACAAGAAGGCGAGGCAAAGGAAAATTATTAAACTCCAAACGAGTATGGGATACCGAGTAGGTAAAAAGAAATATTTCCCTTTTCTAACCCAATCGTACTTAATTGTATTGTACCCCAAAACTGTCGCCGCAAATCCACAGAAATACAAAAGCGGATCAAGAGCTATTTCAAACTGAAATGAGGTGACAGCAAATAAAGAAACAACAGCCAAACCAACGTGCATGCTAGAATGAACATAAAATTGGAAAATATTACGGATTTGTTTCATTCAAGCAAAAGTATTCAAAGTGTTAATAACTCAAGGAAAGCGTTGAAAATTAATTTAGAGAGACCTAGATTTTTTATACAAAATGTTTTGAAAAAAATTAATTTTGATTGTAAATATTTCTTAAATGCATCCAGACAGTTTTGAGAGTCGCCACTTAGGCCCAAATGAACAAGAAATAGCTAAAATGTTGAATCAGCTTCAGTTGGGAAGTGTAGAAGAATTAATTGCGCAAACCCTCCCCGACGCTATTCGATTGAAGAAACCAATGGCGCTAGCAGATGGAATTTCTGAACACCATTTTCTAAAGGAAATTCAAAATCTTGCCAATGACAATCTCCACTATGACTGCTATATTGGAATGGGGTATCATCCTGCTATTACTCCGGCAGTTATACAGCGAAATATTCTTGAAAATCCGGGGTGGTATACGGCCTATACTCCATATCAAGCCGAGATTGCGCAGGGTCGTTTGGAAGCTATTTTCAATTTTCAAACCGTAGTTTGTGATCTCACTGGATTGCCCATTTCCAATGCCTCTTTATTGGATGAAAGTACAGCTGCAGCAGAAGCGATGAGCTTACTTTTTGCTGTTCGTAGTCGTGACCAAAAAAAACACAATAGCTGTCAGTTTTTTGTTGATACGGAAGTTCTGCCACAAACACTTTCACTGCTGCAAACCCGAGCAACCCCCTTGGAATAGAATTGGTCGTGGGAGATTTGAATTCGGTGGAATTGAATGCCAATTTCTTCGGTTCACTAATTCAATACCCTGGTAAAACAGGCGCCATTCCAAATCTCAAATCTGATATTGAAAAATGTAATGCTTTAGGTATCAAGGTTGCTGTTGCTGCCGACATACTTTCTTTACTTCTTTTGGAAGCGCCTGGAAAACTTGGAGCTGAAGTAGTAGTATGATCTACCCATCGCTTGGGAATTCACTTAGGTTATGGAGGTCCACATGCGGCATATTTTGCTACCATTGATGACTATAAACGTCACGTTCCAGGGCGAATCATAGGACAGACACGTTACATCGATGGCAACCCAGCACTTCGGATGGCTCTTCAAACGAGAGAACAACACATTAAAAGAGATCGAGCCACCTCAAATATTTGTACAGCACAGGTATTACTTGCTGTTATGGCAGGTATGTATGCTGTTTATCACGGACCCGAAAAACTACGCGCCATAGCACAACACATACATCAGATGACTGTACGTTTGGAAAAAAGCTTGAATGAATTAGGTTTTATTCAGTTTAATACCCATTTCTTTGACACCTTATTTATTGAGGTCAAAAGAGATGTTATCGAGCCTATTGCACTACGAAAACAAATCAATATTAACTATGTTGATGAGGATCGTATTAGCCTATCTCTCAATGAAACGACAGATGAAGATAGCTTGCATAAGATAGTAGCCCTGTTTGAAGAAATTGCTGGAAAAACAATTTCCCTTTCGGACTCTACTACAGAATCTAGACTCCCATCAGATTTAATTCGAGCATGTGATTATCTCACCCATCCTGTCTTTAATTCCCATCATTCAGAAACAGCTTTGATGCGCTATATCAAACGTTTGGAAAGAAAAGATTTAGCACTCAACCATTCCATGATATCCCTCGGATCCTGTACAATGAAATTGAATGCCGCCCTGGAAATGCTTCCCCTTAGTTGGTCCCAATGGAATGGACTTCATCCCTTTGTACCCGTCAATCAAGCTGGGGATATCAAAAAGTTCTTAAATCACTTGTACAACAACTCAATGAAATTACTGGTTTTGCGGCTACTTCCTTACAACCCAATTCGGGAGCACAAGGTGAATATTCTGGCCTAATGGTCATTCGTGCCTATCACCATTCGCGTGGGGATGATCACCGTAATATTTGTTTGATTCCTGCTTCAGCACATGGAACCAACCCCGCTTCAGCAGTGATGGCAGGTATGAAAGTCATTGTAATCAAAACAGATATTGAAGGGAATATTGATTGGGATGATCTTTCAGAAAAAGCCGCTCAACACGCAGAAAACTTGTCTGGGTTAATGATAACTTATCCTTCAACGCACGGGGTTTTCGAAAGTAAGATTAAAGATATTACTGGATTAATCCATAAGTACGGAGGTCAGGTGTACATGGATGGAGCCAATATGAATGCACAAGTTGGATTGACCAGTCCTGCACTTATTGGTGCAGATGTTTGTCATCTAAACCTTCATAAGACTTTTGCTATTCCACACGGAGGAGGAGGACCTGGGGTTGGTCCTATTTGTGTAGCAGAACACTTAGCTTGTTTCCTTCCTTCCAATCCTATAATTAATACAGGAGGTAAACAAGGGATCAGAGCAATTTCAGCGGCCCGTGGGGTCTGCGTTGGCTTGTTTGATTTCTTATGGATACATCCGTATGTTGGGTGGGCGTGGACTTACAAAAGCAACTGAAATAGCCATCTTAAACGCCAATTATATCAAAAAAAGATTGGAAGGTGCATTCGAAGTTCTCTACAGTGGAGAAAATGGACGCGCTGCTCATGAACTCATTATTGATTGTCGAGACTTCAAGAAGATCGGAATCGAGGTAACAGATATCGCTAAGCGATTGATGGACTATGGTTTCCATGCGCCTACAGTTTCGTTTCCAGTGGCAGGGACGATGATGATCGAACCTACCGAAAGTGAAAATTTAGACGAAATAGATCGTTTTTGCGAAGCACTTATATCCATTCGGGTGGAAATTGAAACCGCAGCTAACGATACTGTTTCATTAGACTTGTTAAAGAATGCCCCCACACACAGCAAATGATTACTAGTGATGAATGGCCTTACCCATACAGATAAAAAGGCCGCTTTCCACTTCCTTTCGTTACTGAAAACAAGTTTTGGCCTAGTGTTAGAAGAGTCGATGAAGCTTTTGGGGATCGTAATTTGATATGCAGCTGTACCCCTATTGAATTACTAATAGAAAGCTGATATACAATAATTTAAATTTAATCTTAATTCAAGTTATTAAATCGTTGAATATCGTAGCGTTTTTTTAAGTTCTACCCTTCATCAAATCAAAACTATGAAATTCGTTCCCGTATTATGGAAGTGAGAATCATTGGTACCGGGGCCCACATACCCAATCGAGAACATAAGAACAACCAGTTTTTGAATAACCAATTTTTTGATGCTAATGGAGAATCGATTCCAAACAACAATGAAGAAATTATTGAAAAATTTTCTTCTATCACTGGAATAAAAGAACGTAAATACACCGATCCCTCCTTAAACACTTCTGATTTAGCAGCTCAAGCCGCTAAAATTGCCATTGATGATGCTCGAATCGATCCAGAAAGCCTAGATTACATTATACTTGCCCAAAACGTAGGCGATATCACAGCCCACTCAGACCAATCGGATGCCCTACCAAGTGTTGCTTCACGGGTAAAAGCTAAATTGGGTATCAACAATCCGAAATGTGTGGCTTATGATCTCATTTTTGATGTCCCGGCTGGGTGGAAGGAATGATACATGCCAACGCTTTTATTAAAGCTGGAATGGCGTGCCGATGTCTCGTTATTGGATCCGAAACATTATCACGCGTGACCGACCCCCACGATCGTGATTCCATGATCTATGCCGATGGGGCAGGTGCTACTATTGTAGAAAAAGTGATTCAATTCCTGGCATCCTCTCCCATACTACAGCTACTTTTACGTCGGAAGGAGAGGCTGAATTTATTTTTATGGGACCCTCCAACAAAAAAACAGATCATTCCACAAAATACATCAAAATGCAAGGAAGAAAGGTCTATGAGTTTGCTCTCACTCAAGTACCCTTTGCCATGAAAGAATGTCTTAACAAAGCTGAAATCCCTATTAAAGAACTCAAAAAAATATTCATCCATCAGGCCAACCTCAAAAATGGATGAGGCAATTATTAAACGATTTTATCGTCTTTACAAAACTCCTCCTCCAAATGATATTCTACCCATGAATATTGAGACCTTCGGGAACAGTTCGGTAGCCACCATTCCCACACTACTCCATCTCGTTCGAAAAACAAAAGAAAAAATCACAAAATTCAAAAAGGGGATATTATTCTATTTGCTAGTGTAGGTGCTGGGATGAACATCAATGCCATCACATATCAAGTATAATTAACGCGCCTATACCGTTTAAATTCTTAATTTTGAGTAGCTATGAAACTCTTTGTACACATAGGCCGCTACTTCATTATGATTCAAAAAATCTTTGAGAAGTTTACGAAATGGCCCATACTCAAAAAACTCATTCTAACAGATATTGAAACATTAATTGTCGGCTCCCTGGGTATTGTTTCCTTCATTTCATTTTTTGTGGGTGGAGTTGTTGCTATTCAAACGGCGTTAAATATGGAAAATCCCTTATTGCCAAGAAACTTAATGGGCTTTGCTACGCGCCAATCTGTTATTTTGGAGTTTGCCCCAACCTTTATATCTGTCATCATGGCAGGAAAAGTTGGCTCATACATCACTTCCAGTATTGGAACCATGCGGGTTACAGAACAAATTGATGCTCTTGAAATAATGGGTATTAATACCTACAATTATTTAATTTTTCCCAAAATCATCGCTCTTTTATTTTATCCCTTTGTGATTACAATTGCAATGTTTCTTGGGATTTTTGGTGGATACATTGCCTGCGTTTACGGAGGCTTTTCCTCTAGTGAAGAATTTATTGAAGGAATTCAATTGGATTTCATCCCTTTCCATGTCACCTATTCTTTTGTCAAAACATTTTTATTTGCACTTTTTTTAGCCACTATTCCTTCATATCACGGCTATTTTTTAAAAGGGGGTGCCTTTGGACGTTGGGAAGGCCAGTACGACTTCGTTTGTATGGACCAGTGTTGCAATTATTATAGTGAACTACATGGTAACACAAATTCTTTTGACCTAATATGATTCAAGCCCAAAATTTGTTTAAGTCTTTTGCAAATACAACCGTGTTGAAAGACATCTCTGCTACTTTTGATAAGGGGAAAACAAATTTATCATTGGGCAAAGTGGTTCGGGAAAAACTGTATTTTTGAAGTGCTTGTTGGGACTTAATGAGATTGATCAAGGAAGTATAGATTACAATGGCGTGTCTTTCGAAAAAATGACCCTAAGGAGCGAACCCAATTACGTCAAGACATTGGAATGGTGTTTCAAGGAAGCGCATTATTCGACTCCATGTCAGTAGAGGAAAATATTATGTTCCCCTTAAAAATGCTTACTGAAAAGAGTAATGAAGAAATTAGAGAACGAACCAATGCGGTAATCAAACGTGTCAATCTAATCGATGCCAATGCCAAGCTCCCTTCTGAAATCTCAGGGGGTATGCAAAAAAGAGTAGCCATTGCACGGGCCATCGTGATGAATCCAAATACCTGTTTTGTGATGAACCCAATTCTGGATTAGATCCCAAAACAGCTATAATTATTGATAATCTCATTCAAGAAATTACCGAAGAATTTCAGATCACCACCGTAATTAATACGCATGATATGAATTCAGTGATGGAAATTGGCCAAAAAATTATTTTCCTTGAAAATGGAACAAAAGCATGGGAAGGCGATAAAGAAGAAATTTTTGTGACAGATAATAAAGCCGTAGGTAATTTTGTTTATTCTTCTGAATTATTTAAAAAGGTTAGAGCAACTTATCAAAAAAAATAACTCAAGGCATACTTTTAAAATAGGCGCTTGTAGATGCCCTTAACTTAAATTTTCTCTCTTTTAACCACTGCATGAGGACTAACTAAATATTTTTTATGACTTGGGAGTGCAGTGCATTCAAAGCGTTTTCTTCGTTGCGGGCCACGAATAAATTTTCTTCCATTAGTCAAAGTAAAAACCTCACCTTCATTCAATTCAAAGCTAAGTTTTGGGTAGTTAGAATCATAGCGATGTAACGCGCAAACCAAATTGAAATCCGTATCGGTTGCTGCTTTTGGATTTTTAAAGTGTGCAGCCAAAACAGCTAATAATTCTTTTGGGAAAATCTCTGGATGAAGTAGCGGCACCATTAACTCTTTATAGACTTGTTTCCATTCTGTCCCATGGGGTTTTATTCTGTTACCAAATTTTTCAAAAGTGATGAAATGGGCAATTTCATGGAGGAGGGTAATTAAAAACCGATACGGATTATCTGTTTTATTTAATGTGATTTCGTGGTTACCATTCGAATGTTTACGGTAGTCTCCGTGCTTACTAAAACGCTCTTTAGTGATTTTAATACCTAAAGGCCATTCAGCCATCAAATTTTGAATGTATGGTTTTGATTTTTCAGGTAGGGCTGCGAGTACCTCAGTCATTATTCTCTAGGGTGTACTTTTAGCAACTGGAAGCACTTTCCCATTATATAATTCATGCCCCCTACAGGCGAAGTCCAATATGTATTCACCCATCTTAATTGCTGAAATTGGAGCCTGATAGCCTGGGAAAGCTTTCTTCCAACATTTCCGTTTGTACAGCCCCTAAAGCAAGTGCATTAAAAGCTGGACCTGTTTCATTATATTCTTCTGCCAAAAGCTCTGTAAGTGTAATGACAGCACCCTTACTACTGCTGTAGGCAGCCAATCCAGGAATTTGGAACTCCCTTGAATTCCTCCCATACTGGTAATAGAGAGCACATGTCCTGTTGATGATATAAAAGGAAGGGTGGCACGCGTTAATTCAGCCAAGCCAAAAACATTGACGCGATATACGGATTCAAAAACTTCCCAGTCTGACTCTGAGAAAGGAGTTTGTCTTAAATAGCCCGCATTGTTGACTAGAAAGTCAACACAAATATTTTCTTTTTTCAGATACTCAACATAGGGAGATAGTGACTTTGGTCGGGAGATGTCTACTGAAAAAACAGTTACGCCAAGCTCTTGTAGTGGAACTGTATTACGAAAACCAATTCCACGATAACATGAAGGCCTTGTTTTTGACTGCTAACCGTGTCAATTCAAATCCAATTCCTCTACAAGCACCACTGACTCAAACTAATTGTTTTCATCTTATAAGTGGATTGTTTGAACTCTATTTAGGATACAAGCATGGTGATGGGGTTTTCAATAAACGTTCGAAGGGTCTGAAGAAATTGAGCTCCTGTAGCTCCGTCTACCGTCCGGTGATCAAGCTAAAGTTAATTTCATCGTATTACCAATAACAATATCACCTTCTTTAACTACCGGTTTTTGCACAATACTTCCAACAGAAAGAATTGCTCGAATTGGGTTGATTAATTATGGAGGTGAATTCTTGAATACCAAACATTCCTAAATTAGATATGGTGAAGGTACTTCCTTCCATTTCTGTTGGAGTCAATTTTTTGTTTCGAGCTCTCGAAGCAAAATCTTTGACCTGTAGGCCAATCTGAGGCAAAGCCAACTCGTTAGCAAATTTTAATACGGGTACAAAAGTCCATCTTCTACGGCAACAGCTACACCCCACATGAACGTGATGATTGTGCACAATTTTATCGTCATACCATTGAGAATTTACTTCCGGATGGATTTTCAATGCCATTCCAGCGGCTTTGATCACAATATCATTAAAAGATATTTTAGTATTAGGCAGGCTATTATATTGGGATCGGAAAGCGATGGCAGCATCCATATTGTACTCAACAGCTAGATAATAGTGAGGTGCAGAAAATTTTGATGCGGATAAGCGTTTGGCAATCGTTTTCCGCATTTGACTATTGGCTAGTTCGGTGATTTGTTCCACTTCCTGCAGCTTGGTGAATTCCAACAGTACCACTGGGTTGGTAAGACTCAATATCTTTTTTGACAATTCGTCCGTGATCACCTGTCCCTTGAATATGGGATAAATTAATCCCTTTTTCAGCAGCGATTTTCTTAGCCAATGGAGACGCAATGATTCTATCGTTAGGAATTGGTATACCAGAAGCTGGGCTATAAACTTCTTTTTTGTCTTGAAGGGGAGGAGGGGCTACTGCTGTTTTTTCAGAAATGCTAGTCGCCTCTGGAGCTTTGTTCTCTGTGGCCGATGAAACAGATGCTTCAGTTGCAGAAGCCAAAACGGCTGCCACATCGGTGCCCTCTGGACCTATTACTGCAAGAACAGCATCAACAGGAGCTGATTCTCCTTCCTGAATTCCAATATGAAGTAATTGTCCCGAATAGAAGGATTCAAATTCCATCGTGGCCTTGTCGTTTCTCAATTTCAGCTAATATATCTCCTTCTTGAATAGTGTCTCCAGCTTTTTTTAGCCAAGTGGCAACAGTACCTTCTTCCATCGTATCACTCAAACGTGGCATTTTTACAATCTGAACTCCTTCTGGCACGGGATAGCAATTGTAGGAATTGTATCTATTTTTTCCTTTGGCTCTGGAATTGTTGACTGAGACGCCTCTTCATGACTTTCATTTGATGGCATTTCATTATTTAAAAGATCTGAAATATCCTCGCCTTTTCACCCACTGATAGCTAACAGGGTATCTACAGGGGCTGAAGCTCCTTCTTGAATTCCAATGTGAAGCAATTCACCTTCGTAGAAAGATTCAAATTCCATTGTCGCTTTATCGGTCTCAATTTCAGCTAGAATATCTCCCTTCATTTATGCTATCGCCAACCTTTTTGAACCATTGGGCTACGGTACCCTCCTCCATTGTATCACTCAATCGAGGCATGTTAATCACTTCTGCCATCTATTCTATTTTATGCTTTATAAATGGATAATCATTTTGTTCATATACGGCATCATACATAAGCTGTTTCTCTGGAAAAGGAGATTCTTCGGCAAACTTTTCACACTCTGCGACTCTTGCAGATTTATCTATCAATAATATCTAAATCGTCCTGAGAAGCGTAGTTTTTTGTCAGAATGGTTTCTTTCACATTAGTTATGGGGTCTATTTTGCGATATTCTTCCACATCTTCTTTGGTTCGATAATGTTGTGCGTCCGACATGGAATGGCCTCGGTATCGATAGGTTTTCATTTCAAAAAAGGAAGGCCCTTTACCGACTCGAGCGTGTTGAATTGCTTTGTCCATCGCTTTGGCTACAGCAACAGGATCCATTCCGTCAACAGGTTCGCAAGGCATTTCATAGCCCAACCCCAATTTCCATATCTCCTGATGACTGGCTGTTCGAGCGACAGAAGTTCCCATTGCATATCCATTGTTTTCAACAACAAAAACTACTGGAAGCTGCCATAGTGTTGCCAAATTCAAGGTTTCGTGAAGCGATCCTTGACGGACAGCGCCATCTCCCATATAGCAGAGCGTTACATTGTTTCTTTTAAAATATTGATCTCCAAAAGCCATCCCAGCACCAAGGGGAATTTGCCCCCCGACAATACCATGACCTCCATGAAAATGGTGCTCTTTAGAAAAAATATGCATGGATCCGCCAAACCATTGAAGTCCCTGTTGCCTTTTCCAAAAAGTTCGGCCATCACTCTTTTGGGGTCAACTCCCAGGCCGATGGGTTGAACACATGATTTCGGTAGGCAGTGATCATTCTATCTTTACCAATTTCCATAGCGTGGAGAGAACCAGCCAACACGGCTTCTTGACCGTTGTATAGATGCAAAAATCCTCTTACTTTTTGCTGTATATAGACTGCCGCTAATTTGTCCTCAAACTTTCTCCAAAAAAGCATATCCTTGTACCATTGTATATAGGGTCTGCTTGGTGATTTTCTTCATAAGTCCAATTGGATAGATTACAATTCAAATTTTATACAAAAATAGTTAATTAATTCCAGATGAAAGAGTTAAAAATCATTACTCCTCAGGAAGTTCTATGGCATTCCCAAATCAAAACTCAATGAAAAACGCAAGGTGTTTTCCAAAGGACTTCGAACCGAAGACATGGAAAATAAATAGGAAATATCTACCTGCATTTGATTGATTAACAAACCGGCACCAAAGGTTATATATCTTCGTGCTCCTTTTTCCTTGCTTTCATTAAAATATCCTGTCCGTAAAGCCAATACATTTTGAAATTTATACTCAAGCCAGCAGCCCAAGTAATTTCCTTTAATTCTTCTAAAAAGCCATCCTCAGCATCATTAAAGGATTCAAAAATACCTCTAAGAAAATTTACATCAGGTTGCGCATAGACACTTGTACCTTGATCATTTATAGTTGCTACAGGAGAAGGAACAAGAAGCTTGTTAAATTCCAAATTGAGACTCATCGAGGAGTCACTATCAAAAACCCAATCTGCGCTGGTTCCGACTTTTAAATTGGTAGGTAAAAAGTTTTCTGTCCACCAATATCATAAACCAACCGAGGTCCAATATTAGAGAGATTAAATCCACTGCGAAAACGCATGTAATTTTTACCTACTTTTCGAGTTTTGGATTGGTAAAAAGCAGCTATATCCACACCCAACGTATTGGCTGATGCTGCATCACCATCGGAAGATAATTTCAGATCCGATCGGATATAACGCCCAGCTACCGACATGGCAAATTTTTCACTGAGTTTTAAAGAATAGGATAAATCAAGCGTTAACTCATTCGGGCGCTCCACACCCTGGCTGACAATTGTTCCTGAAATGACTTCATTGAATTGGATGTCTCCCTAAACTAAAATATTTTAATGACGTTCCCCAAGCCCCCGCTCTCCTATTTTTTTGAAATACGTCAAATTACCCAAGAAAATATCATTGACCAACTTGCTCAAATATGGAGTGTAACTGATTCCAATCCCTTTTTCCACTTCCGAAAAAGGATATTTCGCTGGATTCCATTGTTGGGAATAGGCATCCGGTGTTGTTGAAACACCAATATCTCCCATCCCTGCGGCCCGCGCATCCGAAGTAATTAGTACAAAAGGGACTCCAGTCACGATCACTCTTTCGTTGATTTGCCCCCAAATGATAACCGGGCATATCAACATCACTAACAAAGTACAAGCAATTGATTTGGATAAGTTCATACACCTGTAAAACGTTCAAACAAGGGTTTTCGTGTGTAAATAGCCTGTTTAAAACTACTTTTATAGAAATCTAAATAACCTACATACTAAGAATTAATATCTAACGTTATATAGAGTGAATTACTTTACATATACTATTTGTAAATGATATTCTATATTTGTAGTAGTATTATGCTCATGAAAAGATCATATCTTAAAACCTTTACTAGCCTTTCTATATTTGCCTTGCTTTTGGCAAGTTGTGGAAAAAACAACATGTCACGAGGAACTGGTTGGGCCATCAACTCTAAAAGTGGTGGTTTTCAATACAATACTGATTTTGAAGAACAAGAAACAGGTCCAGGCCTAGTGTTCATTGAAGGAGGTACCTTCACCAAGGGACAGGTTCAAGACGACGTTATGCACGACTGGAACAATGCTCCTACTCAACAACATGTGATGTCTTTTACATCGACGAAACAGAGGTTACCAATTTGATGTACAATGAATACTTAAATTGGTTAGAAACTGTATTTCCAACTCAAAATCCTGATTATCAACTTATTTACAACGGTGCGCTTCCCGATACTTTAGTCTGGAGAAATACCCTTGGTTATGTCGAAGAACTAACAACCAACTATCTCAGACATCCGGCTTATTCAGAATACCCTGTCGTAGGGGACAACTGGGTGCAAGCGGTTCAATATGCAGAGTGGCGATCTGATAGAGTGAATGAATTCATTTTAGAACGTGAAGGGTTTGTAAAAAAAGACGTCCGCTACACCGATGTAGATGCTAATAGTACCTTCAATACAAAAACCTATTTGAAACGCCCAGAAGTTTCCTATGGAGGAAAAACAGATAGCTTAAGTGAAAATAATACCCCTCTTATCAATTCAGGGAAAAGAGGAACCGTTCAAAAAGATACGGCGACCATTAATAATTATGCGAAGATTGAGAACGGACTCTTTCTTCTATCCTACCGACTGCCCACAGAAACGGAATGGGAGTATGCTGCTCTTGCCTTGGCCGGTGATCGAGAATATAATACCTACAGAGGGAAGAAAAAATACCCATGGTCGGGAGAATATACCCGCTCAGGAGAACGAAGAACGGAGGGAGATCAATTGGCTAACTTTAAATTTGGTAAAGGAGATTATGGCGGAATCGCTGGTTGGTCTGATGATGGAGGAGATATCACCATACAAGTGAAATCCTACCCACCCAATGATTTTGGAGTATACGATATGGCTGGAAATGTAGCCGAATGGGTCTCCGATGTATATCGTCCTATCATTGATGAAGAGTATAATGATTTCAATTATTATCGAGGAAATATATACACCAAAACCGTTATTGGTGAGGACGGGAAAGCCGAAATAGTCCCCGAAGATGAATTAATCTTCGACACCCTTCCGAATGGAAAAGTATACTTAAAGAAAATACCAGGAAACATAGTGGAAGAAGCCATAGACGAAGAAGAAACCTTTCTGCGACAGAATTTTTCAGAGAGTGACAATCGCAACTTCCGTGATGGGGATAGAGAATCCACAAAGAAATTTCGTGATCTCCCAGATGAAAATAGTGAGGAATCCAATAAACCGGAATCCAATATGATGTACAATGCCCCTATACATGCTAAAGTATCCTTTGACGCTGAAGGTAATCGTATCGTAACAGAAGATAAATCTAGCAAAAGAACCTCATTAATTACTGACGAAGTAAGGGTCTACAAAAGGGGATCTTGGAAAGATCGTGCTTACTGGCTCGACCCAGCCCAAAGACGTTATCTTCCCCAATACATCGCCACCGACTACATCGGATTCCGTTGTGCCATGTCTCGCGTCGGTTCGAAAAATAAAATCAAGAAAACAGCGCGCCACAAGCGTTCTAAATAATTCCAACAAAAAGGCATCTTCTAAAGATGCCTTTTTGCTTACCTATGGAAATTGCTGAATTATATCAACGTTTCTTAGCATCCCAAGGCGTTTTCACAGACACAAGAAAACCCTTGCAATGGGGTTATTTTTTGCTTTACAAGGGCCCAATTTTAACGCTGATTCTTTTGCAGAAACCGCGCTAGAATTAGGAGCTTTCGCCGCTGTAGTATCTAAGAAAAAGACATTCCCTTCAAGGATGAAAGAGTTCATAGCAGTGGATGACCCCTTAATCACATTGCAACAACTCGCCAACTATCATCGGAGACAACTCAGCACACAAATCATTGCACTTACAGGCAGTAATGGAAAGACAACCACAAAAGAACTGATGGCAGCCGTGTTGAGTAGCCATTTTAAAACCACAGCAACGATAGGTAACCTCAACAATCATATTGGTGTTCCTTTAACGTTGTTGGCTATTCCTCTGGATGCAGAAATCGCTATTATTGAAATGGGTGCCAATCATCTTGGAGAGATTGCTAATTTGTCTGCTATTATCGAACCTGATTTGGGTTATATTACCAATTTTGGTAAGGCCCATTTAGAAGGCTTCGGAGGAACTGAAGGAGTTATAAAAGGAAAGTCTGAGCTTTACAGCTATCTGAAAAAAAAATCAAAAAAAAGCATTAATTAATGCAGACGATTCCAAACAAATGGAATTGAGTGAGCATATATCACGAAGCAGTTTTGGTAAAGAGTCGGGTTGTACTTTTTAATGTACAGTATGAAACTCATCCTGATAAATTAATTGTCAAAACAGCAGAAGGAAGCCTAAGTAGTCCCCTACACGGAAGCTACAACCTACCCAATATTGCAGCGGCTTATACCCTAGGGAAATATTTTCAAGTTCCCTTTAAAAAAATTAAATCGGCTATTGAGGCTTATCAAGCTGTCAACAACCGATCACAATTTATTGAAAATGAGGGGACGGTCATCATTTTGGATGCTTACAATGCCAATCCTACAAGCATGAAAGCAGCTTTGGATAGCTTTTACGAACAATTTATAGAAGACCGGGTGGTCATCTTAGGGGATATGCTAGAACTTGGTGAATACAAAGAAAAAGAACATAAAGAACTAGCTAATTATATTAAACAAAAAGACCATGAAAAAGTAGTTATAATTGGTGAACTATTCTCTTCCCTGCATATTTCTATCCCAAACTTGGAAAAACATACCACAACGTCTGCTTTTTTTGTCTCGGATCAATCCAGCTGAATTCAAGGGGAAAAATATACTAATTAAAGGATCGCGCGGATTGGCCATGGAACGAATTGTTGAAAAGATAACTAAATTAAAAGATAACCTTACACATTGATACGTTTCGCTCCTTCAGCTGATTTGATTTTCTTAATTTTCATGATATGATACTATTCTAAGTAAAAGAATTTACAACGGAGGGAAATTTATCTTTATTTTCTAGATAAATCAGTTGTCCATCAATCCATAATGTCGCAACTTGAGAATGAGATGACGAGCTAGCCCATCCACCTACAATTATCTGATTATCATAAGCAACTATATCTCTCCCTTCACCAACCCAATAATTGTCAAAAACTGGTCCCCCAGGTAAATCAAATATTTGACCATTTATCCAGTAATGAGCAGTTATTCCTGGTTCTGCTTCATTAGGGTTTCCATCTGAATCGACAGTTCCAATATGCTGAATATGACCAGTTACATAGATGTCATCTCCTAGTACAAATCCACCATTTCCTTCACCTCCATATATGTTATTTTGCCATGTACCGCCATTTTCACAATCAGTCCTATTATTGCCAATCCAGTAAGAGGCTTTGGGTAAAAGACCAACCATATTATTTTGCCTCATGGTCATACCAAAAAAAACTGGTGTATTATTTTTTAATTTAACATCGTAAATTTCAGCATCACCTCCCTGTGGTTTTGTTAAATTTCTCCTTGATGTTCCGTTCCACCTAGCTGGAATTAAATAGTGATGATTATTCATATAATAACCACCGGTAATAACATTCCCGTTATCATTTACTACAATACCAAAGGCTTCAGAGTCAGCATTAGTTGTGAGGTTTATTTTTATCCCATTTTTCCAATAGCATGATCCGTTGGAGAATCTGCCAGCAACATAGACATTGCCATCGTGAATAAAAATTGAATTAGAGCTCGTGTCATTTCCATCTAATACGGTTTTAATCCCATCAACCCAATAAACTGCTTCCCAATTCTCATCTAAGCCTGTTGCATAAACTATATCATTCTCAACATGTATATCAGTAATTTCACCCTCACCAAGGACAATACGTTTGCCGTTGATCCAATAGGTGGCATATTGTACCATTAGGATAACCGTCAATATAGTATCCAGCTGCATAGATATTTGTTCCGTTTACACTGATGCTTTCAGCCAGATAATTTTCATCTTCACTAGAACAAGAGAAAATCAAAAGGGCATATTGTATAAATAAAATTTTCCTCATTATTTTCGTAGAGTTTTTTTTAAAGAAAGATTAAATCCATTCAAAATCATTTAAATGCGTATGCCTCGTATAGACATTAATTAATTTTTTTCCAAAAAAACTGATTTATGATTTTCAGCGATTGTTAAGGTGTGTAATACATATCGTTACAAACTGTTACAATAGCCAAAGGGATTTTTAGCTTTATGGTATGATTGAATCTGTTTTAGGATCATTTTGGCTCATATGACTCAAAGGGATAAGTATCAGGAAGGACAACTGTACCAGTTGTTAATACCAATGGGTTGTCTGAATTTGGATAAAAAATTACTTCAACAAGCGAAGCAGTAAATCCCAAATTATCTGGAGCTGTAATTTCATAGTGCCCTATAGAATTCTTAGGGATGCTAGTTTTTTTCCAATTTCTACCCACTTCCCAGATACGAAAATCTCGAGCTTTAGGATTATTGATTTTCCAGAGATTTATCTCATGTGGAATCTTATTATCAATGTCAAGATTAAATTTGTTCTTTTTAATACTCCATTCCATTTTGGGTATGGGATGGTCGTGGAATTAATCGATCGTAAAAAAAAAAATATTTTGATTTTGATAACTACCTGTCAGTCCATGATTTCCATTAGGGACATATTGTAAAAATTTTCTACCGGGAAGTGCGTCCCAATAAAATTTCCATGAATCAGTTACAAAAACTCATCAATAGTTCCGTTTACGATTAGCTTAGGCAGAGTGAGTAGCTCCATGAATTCAAACGGTTCAACGTGGTTAAGTAATTTTTTTGAAAGCAGGTTTACCCATCCAATCCATAATATTAAAATTTACATATTCCTGAACAGCAGGAGACCAATCTCCATAAACTCTGTAGTGATGATCAAAAGAGGGTATTATATTCAATAGATCAATCACTAGTGGAGCAATTCCAATGACTCTTTCATCAACTGCTGCGGTAGTCCATGTCGTCCATCCTCTTTAGAAGCTCCAGATACAAAAAAAGATTTAACTGGAAAATTTTCACTCTTTGTAACCTCTTCAACAACATCCATAGCTCGGACAGATGCTCGGGTCATTGGAAAACGTGCCAGCCACTCTGCATTTTCTGGGATTCCTCCTTTTCTAAAAATAATTCCAGCCATAGGCAATTAAATCATCTTCGTATCGTTCGATACTATTGGATTCTTTAAAACGAATGGGTTGATATGGAATATTACTTACATGGCTAATTACTGAATGGGTTTGTATAGATTTTTTGATACTTGTACTGTCGAGATAGATTTGGTTTTCATTTTTTGTTCCACCACCAATAAATAGCAAAGCGGTGTTAGTGTCCAAAGTGTCAGGGACAACGATATCAACCCAATGTTTCCAAAAAGGTTCATCCACTTCATTTTTTGTTAGCCATTTTCCAGATTGCATCATTATTCTAAATAATGTTGCTCCCTCATAGCGAAGGGTGTCTATGATATTATATTTGAAGTCATCTTTATTTTTTGTGTAGGAAATTAAACGATCAACGTCTTGACTAAAGGAGCAATTAGAGAAAAGGAAAATGAGTAATACAGCCTTTTTAATGATTCCAATTGCTAACGCATACTTAAATGATTTCTTCATAGGTTTTTTGGTCTTTATTGTTACTTCAATGGACTGATTATAGAATGTATTTTCCTAATTCATTTTTTTTCTCATCATATTGTTCTTGAGTTATAAGTTCAAGATCAAGTTTTTCCTTCCATTTTTTTAGTTCTTCTAATGCTCCATCTTTTCTCAAAATATTTTTTATGCAATCATTCTGAGCATAATCAAACTTTTCTTCAATCATTTCACCTTCATCACCTATCGAGCTCTTTATAATTGCAATTTCCTTAGTTGGATATTTGATTTCCACCATCCAAAGGTCACTCTCGTTTGAACCATTTACAGCATAAAATGTATTTTGAGGATTTTCACTTTCAAAGTGATCATTCCAAGTCCAATTTAAATCGGCATTGATACACTTGCATATCTCTAAACATTCGTCTTCACTTAAATTCCACATTTTTTTGATATCAATTATTTATTTTAGAACAATTTAAGAAAATCTGATTATTTGATTTTCTTAAGCTCCGTAGCCTTGTTATCTGAACCAATGGGTCTACCAATACTATATCCTTTCTCAAATGGCATTATAATTTCTTCTTATTGGTTGTTAGATTTTTGAAAATGATTAAAAATTAAATTTGCATTGGAAGTTAATTGCTGTGAAAGAGTCCCCTTTGCTCTACCTCCGTTTTACTAATTTTAACAGGTTCCTATTGTTAATGTTAAAGTCTAGAGCAGGGGCACTCTTTAATTCAAATGGCATCTTTAACTTACTTAGGATTGGCCATTAACTGATTTCCCTACCTCTTACAATTCGTGTGTTGTTAGCTTGTATGGGATTGACGATATGAATACGAATCAAAAATTGAAGTTATTACAATTGGGACTGTAATATATTATATCGAAGTTGACGACGACGACGATTCACGAAGAGGATTCGCGCATTGATGAACCTATTTTCATAGAAGTGTTGAAACGTAAAGAGGATCGGGACGAAGAAGAATGGGCTGACAATTTTGAGGTATCAAGTCGACACGAAGTACCCAGTTAAAAGTCAAATAATTCATATACAATTCGTAAATGAAATAAAAAAACCCCCAGAAATAACTGGAGGTGTTGTGGGTGTTAACGGATTCGAACCGCTGACTTCTACCCTGTCAAGGTAGCGCTCTAAACCAACTGAGCTAAACACCCTATTGAGTTTGTGGGTTACTAAAATTCTAATAGTGCCCAAAATTTATTAGCACCTGTTAAATATAGATATAATTAACAATAATCCACTTGCCCATTATAAGTACCGATGGGAATCATTTTTTTCCTGCTTCATAATAATCGTGTTCAGTTTTATCTACAATAGGGTATAAAAACAACTATTTATCAGAGAAATATAGCGTAAATACAGCCATAAAAAGCGATTTACAGTACTTGTATGCTATAGCACAAAGAAAAATGCTAAACAAACGTAAAAGACATTCAATACCCATTTCATAAATCAAATATATGGGATGAATATTAGCAACACTAATCAAAATAACTTTATGATTAAAAGATAAATTTCAGAATAAAAAAAGAGCTATTTGTTTTTTCTATGTTTAAGCCAACTACTAATCCAAATATATAATGGGACAATTAAAATAAGACAAGAAATAACCAACACAGCATTTTGGGGTAAAGAAGTTAATTCGGAAATTTTATCTGATAAGGTTGAAATAGCCAAGGCTAGAATAGTTAAGAAAATAGGGTCTTTGTAACCTGGTTGCATATTTGGACTAAGCTTGCTCATTAGAATTAGTTTATAGTTAAATTAAGAATATAAAATTATGCCTAGGAAGTAGTCAGAATTCAGAAGATATTGAGTTTCATTTCATAAGTTTAATTATTATACTTTTAGCAATTTAATATTTTCCGCTATTCGTTTAACTTTTTGTGCAGTACCCAGAGAGACCTTAGCCTTTCTTGCAGCTCCACGTAAGGACAACCCATGCTGTAAGGCTTCCAAACAATTTGCATTTTTGGGTTTGCACATAAAAATTCTTTGGGCGTAAGCATAGGCTTTTTACCTCCATTTTTTTCGGTATGCTCCACTTAATTTAGCTTTGGCAATTCCATCTCGTTGCCGCTCCAATTTTTTTTGCTTTTCCTTTTTTTCTAGGGCTAGTAGGGTTGTGATTATAACCCTTGCTGTTTCATTTAAAAACCCATTATCTTCTTTTATTGTCAATTTTCCTTCTTGTACATGTATTGTAATCTGTAAATCGATTAAAATCTTCGTAACTCGTAAAACATCCAGTGCATTACCTCCTAAGACCTCGAGTGATTCGACATAAAGTGTATCGATGGAACCCTCTTGGGCAATGCGAAGTAATTGCCGGCCATATGGCCTTTCCGGAACAATTGAATACTGGAACAGTGGTCGGTCAATTGTAAAACAGTATTTCCTTCTTTGGTATTTTTAATTAAAAGTCCTCTAGGTAAAGAATCATCAAAACCAACTGCAATATATCGGGCTGATTGCATTTATTTTTTCGTAAAGATATAAAATTTAGTACATGTTGAAAATGAACAAATAAAGAAGTTCTTTTACTTATAATTCCATTATCAAATCGCTCATTCAAAAATTTGATTTATGCTGTCTGTTTTTTTAAATTGAAAAAGCTTTCAAAATATTAAATATGAATCCAGTATTACTAATTCTAGCACTGTCACTATTCGTATCCTGTGTTTCCGTTAGATTCCCAGAAACGATCAAAGTAGATATCAATGTACCCGAAAACTTTGATGTTGAGAAAATGCAAATTTTAATCTACACGCTAAGAAGTCAAAAAGTGGATGAACAATTGAGTTTCAGTTGCACAGTAAGGATAACAATGAATCCTGATTGGTAATGATGGCTCCTTGGGGAAAACAATTGATTCTATTGGGGCTAGTGCTAATTCTTGTTGGATTAGTCCTCAGTTATGGCGCCCCTTTATTAAAAGGCTATAAAAACCCTCTCGACTTTCGGTTCAAATCGGGGAACAGTATAGTCTATTTTCCATTAGGATCTTCTATTTTGATTAGTATCGTATTGTCTTTTCTCATCTATTTGTTTAAAAAATGAAATCTAACCTTTTAATACTAGTCACTCTCGGTATTTTTAGTTGTTCGAAAGAAGAATGCGTTACTATTGAAAACAAACAAGAAATTAATGGAAACTATTATTTCTTTTTTGGAAGGGGAGATCGATATACATTTGATGAGCAATCGCTGCTTGTCCCGGATACTCAGCAATCTGGAAAAGTTTCCGCTGAGGATTTCAACCGATATCAAGTAGGTGACCAATATTGTTATTGACATTCCATTTGGCTAGCTGATTTTTTCCTGCTACATTGAAAAAACTATGAGTCGAGTGACTGTATTTTTCTTTGGTATCGTTTTAAGCATCATCCTAGGTCTTTTTTATTGGCATTCCCACAAAAGCAATATTGGAACCTCCGATGCCTGTTTGTGCACCGAATTACTCGCCAAAGAATCCTTCCTACAAAATAAAAACAAAATTAAAGCGGTTGAGGACTGCGTGAAACTATTTAAAAACTTTGAGGAGGCTCATCTCAAATGCATGGAAAAGGTTCCTTTCGAGCACCCTGAAATAAAAATAGACTCTATAAAAACCACTTAGAATGAAAACTAGCTTCCGTAAACTTTATTTTTTACTGATATTAATTCCACTTGGACTCTTTATCCGTTTTATAGATATTGAAATTACACAGGGATTTTTAGCTACCAATGAAACGGATGATCACCTTAAATACATGCTGGGCTTAGTCATCGTTGTCGCTGTGTTACTGGCTGCCGTTTTGTATTTCGAAAAAACAACGGAAAAGTAATTCCACTGTCAATAGTTTGATATTTTTGAAAGAAAAAGAGCATGCAACAATTTTCTGAAAAAGACATAGATTCACTTGATAAAATTTATCGCCTCAACCTCATCAACAGTATCACGGGGTACAAATCCGCTAATCTTATTGCAACTCAGTCTAAGACTGGGAACACGAACGTTGCCATATTCAGTTCGATCACCCATTTGGGAAGTGATCCTGCATTGTTGAGTTTCGTTCTTCGTCCTACTACCGTCCCAAGGCATACCTACAGTAATCTGAAAGACACAGGTATCTTTACCGTCAATCATATCAGTTCAGATATCATTTCGGACGCCCACCACAGCAGTGCAAAGTATCCCGAATCAGTGTCTGAATTTGATATGACAGGCTTGGAAGTAGAGTTTAAATACAACTACCCGTGTCCCTTTGTAAAAAACGCCCCCGTTCAGATTGCCTGTGAATACCAAAATGAATACCCGATAAAAGAAAACGGTACTGTATTAATTGTGGCTCAAATGAAAACCATCTACCTTCAAGATAAGCTGCTTCAAAAAGACGGTTGGGTCTGTCTTGAAAAGGGAAATGTAGTGAGCATTAATGGTTTGGATGGATACGCTTTGCCCAAGCTTTTGGAATGATTTGACTATGCAAGGCCCAAAAAGATTTGATAATGCAAACCATAGCGAATGCCTTATCGGAGTATACAGAATTACACAGCACAGGAGAGTCTAAATTACTTGAAAAACTTCGACGAGAAACCTTTCAGAAAGTATTGCATCCCCGAATGCTTTCCGCCCCTTCAAGGGCGTTTATTGAGTTTGATCTCCAAGCTGATCCAACCGAAGAAGATTTTAGAATTAGGAACTTATACGGGCTATGCTACTTTATGTCTCAGTGAAGGACTGGTTCAAGATGGGGACATTCACACCATCGATAAAAATGAAGAATTAATCGCCATCCAAAACAAGTATTTTAAAGCCAGTGGCAGACGCTCAAATATCCACCAACATCTAGGCGAAGCACTTTCTATTATTCCCCAGTTAGAGGGCCCTTTTGATCTCGTTTTCATTGATGCAGATAAGGAAAATACTCAGGCTTATTTTGATCTTTGTATGGAGAGGGTTCCTTCGGGAGGCTTAATTCTAACGGATAATGTCTTATGGAGCGGAAAAGTACTTGATAGCGCCGATAAAGATGATCGACACTTTAGCGCTTCAGGAATTCAACCACAAAGTAGCTAATGATAGTCGAGTGGAAAGCCTTATGTTGCCCCTTAGAGACGGTATTACCCTTAGCAGGGTTCTTTTAGAATTTACGCTTAATGGATTCGGTCAGTTCCTCAAAGTCTTTTTTTGATATTCTTAACTTCTTTACCAACACCCTCACCTATTTTACCTTTTGAATCGTCTACCTCGTCTACCGATTTTTGAATCTCCGACTTGATCTCATCTGTGGCTTGGCGTATTTGTGTCATCCCTTTAGCCAACCCTCGAGCGATACTGGGTATTCTGTCTGCCCCAAAGACCAACAAAACCACAAAAAAATAAAGACGATTTCAGCGCCACTTATGAATAATTGCATCTCTTTTTTCAAATATACCAAGAAAAACACCCCCGAGGACGACTCGAGGCTGTTTTTAGATTATCCTTTAATCTCTGATTTAAACCGATCAAACTCAGACTCTACAGTGTCCTGTGGCCAAGAATTGTTACTTGTATCGATATCAGCAGTCTCAGCATCAGGATCCACCTCGATTCCTATAAGCTCTTTATTCGTTGCCAAAACTTTACGGACAAGCGCATCATTTTTACGCCAAATCTGAACGGGGTAGGACATGCGCTCTTTGCTTCCATCGGCGTAGCTGTATTCCACAATCAATGGCATGACTAGTCCACCTGGTTTTTCAAACTCTATTTCATAAAGATATTTAGGTACTTTGGCATCGGATCGATCCACTTCGAATTATTTTCAGCAATATAGTCTCGCAATGATTTTGAGTTTTCCAGCGGTGATTCTACTGCCATACTCGGGTCGAATGAGTCGGAATTTTCTGCCACCATATACATCATATGCTCAGGTAGATCTTCGAGTGTCATATTGTATTGTTCCAGCAAATCAAAGACCTCTTTTCCAGGTTCAGAGGAAACATGGTATTTTTTGACTTCACCCACCCCGATGTCAACATAATCCGTTGAATAAAACCATCCTCTCCAAAACCAATCCAAATCCACCGCTGAGGCATCTTCCATAGTTCTAAAGAAATCTTCAGGAGTCGGGTGCTTAAACATCCACCGCTGAGCGTAGGTTTTGAAAGCGTAATCAAAAGTTCTTCCCCCATAACGGTCTCTCTTAATATATTTAGTGCTGTTGCAGGCTTTGCATAAGCATTGGGGCCAAGTTGGAATACATTTTCTGGATTGGACATGATAGGTGAAATAATGCTTTGATCACCCGACATATAAGGAATTATTTTAGAGGGTTCCCCCCGGCGTGAAGGATAATTTTCAAGCGGTCGAATCGCCTCTGGGAAATTAGCTCCAAACTCCTGTTCGGTGAGGTATTGCATAAATGTATCCAGGCCTTCGTCCATCCATCCCCACTGTCGCTCGTCGGAATTTACAATCATGGGAAAATAATTGTGGCCCACTTCGTGAATGATTACACTTATCATTCCAAACTTGGTGCGGTCTGAATAAGTGCCGTCTTCTTCGGGTCGGCCATAATTCCAACAGATCATTGGGTATTCCATTCCTTGATTTCTAGCATGTACTGATACCGCTTTGGGATAAGGATAATTGAAAGTATATCTTGAATAAGTGTCCAATGTCTACGGGCTACTGGCTATAGTAGAATAGTCTTCCCACAGGATTTCCCTCTTTTGGATACAAGGATACCGCCATCACTTTTCGTGGGCCTACTTGAACAGCCCATCATATCCCAGATAAATTTTCTTGAACTGGCAAAAGCAAAATCACGAACATTACGGGCCACAAAACGCCACGTCTTTTCTTATCAGAAAACTGAGTCTCTTTAGCAATAGCTTCGTCCTCGGAAACAATAATTACAGGGGTATCAAATGTATTCTGAGCCGTTTTGTAACGCTTGAACTCTTCGCGAGACAATACTTCTTTGGGATTTTGTAGCTGCCCTGTAGCTTCTACTACATGATCGGATGGAACTGTTAGGTTGACTTCAAAATTACCAAAGTTGAGGGCAAACTCACCATTACCCCAAAATTGATAATTCTGCCAGCCTTCAACGTCATTATACACAGCCATTCTAGGGAAGAATTGAGCAATGACATATGCTCTATTTCCGTCTTCGGGAAAATACTCGTAGCCCGAACGGGCTCTATTGGTGACGTGATTATTGATTTTATACCACCACTTAATGGAAAAACTATATTGCCCTCCCGGAGGAATTGGGCTCGGAAGATCCACTCGCATCATGGTTTGATTGATCACATAAGAAAGTGGCTTGCCATTAGTAGATTTAACCGATTCAATATGAAATCCCCCATCAAAGGGCTCGTCCATATAGTTTTTTACAAATGTTGACGCTCGGGTTAAAGGCTGAAATCCAGTGACATTTTTTCTAGAGCAGGAGCTTCTTTTTGACGAATATTCTGATCCAATTGGACCCATAAATAAGGTAAAGCGTCTGGAGAGTTATTGCTATAGGTGATTGTCTCTTCCCCATATAATTTGGTGTTACGGTCATCCAATTCCAAATCCATTACATAATCTACCTGTTGTTGGTAGTAAGAATCGCCTGGGCCCCTGACGCGGTTCGGTATCTATTGGGGTAGAAAACTCTTCATACAACTGTTTGAATTTGTTGTTGTTTAGATGTCCACCTTCTCTTTCTGTTGAAGTGTCTTGACTCCACAGAATCAATGAAAAAAAAGTTAATAAACTCGTTTGTAGGTAGGTTAGTGTTCTCATAATCTGGATTTTGCTATCAAATTTAATATTTTAAGTATGTTTTTCAATGGACAAACCCAATTTATTGGTCGCTTAAAAGTATAGAGTAACGACGGTTTTGTCTATCAAATAAATAGCTTTTTAGATAGGACCCGTTTTTAAAGTGAACGACGTTCTGCTGGCTAGAAATTGTTTCAAAAAAAGCTGATACTCCATATCAACCTTTTCCGCTGCTTCTGGAAGAGGAACACTGATGAAAATTAGACTCAGATCATCCTGATATTTTTACCCAAATAGCTAATAGGTATCGGATTGTTGAAATAGGAAAGGGCAAGAACCTCATTCAAATAAAGTACGAGCAAAGAGTCGACCGATTGATTGTCGGGATTCAATTGAATGCGGCTATCTGTTCTTGACTGAAGTACGGTTTCAAATCATCTGTAAAAAGCTGCAGTGTGAGTTGTATTTCACCAGATTGCTGTTTCCATTCCATTTGAAGTGACGAAATGTAAACTTCATGAACATCAAAGGACGTAAAGAGAACCATAAAACAGGAAGCCCATAAAAACAATAGTCTATTTTTCATTTAAAGATTTTGAATTATTCTCGCTCCCAATAATAGAAGCATGAGTTTCAAGATAAGTGAGCACCTGCTCGTGATTTTTTTTTCGAAAAGCGTCATCTATGGGATAATTTTCTTGGGCTCCGGTTATAAATTCATATACCTCAGGTTCCTCTATCAAATAATTATTCATAAGAAATTGGACACCGTAAAATTTAATTATTTGATAGGTGGTTTCGAACCGAGCTTCCCATTGTCTTCTTCTCTTTAAGTTTTTGTAATAACCCGAAAAATGCTTGTAGGCAGCCTCTATATTAATCCTCTCTGACAAAGGCAACAAAAGTGTATTGAGCAGCAGAGTTTTTTTGGACACGATCTTTTCTTCACGTTTCCCCCGTAGCTGGGGCATATTTAAGAATAAAAATTTACTGGATCTTTAATTTCAGGGTTTGTTAGATCGCGACTGACGTCTCCCGTAGATTGTAAGCGCGAACCACTACTTCATCTAATTGGTTGACAAAAGGTTCAAGATAGACAGTGAGTTTTGACGCTTTAAAAAGAGAGCGCTCAATGGGAATCACTTTGGGCTTAAATTGAACTGCTGAGAACAAAATGATGTCACCAGGAGAAACAACTACTTCAAATTCGCCATCGGCATTAGTAATAGACGCTATCCCTTTAGTTTTATTCAGTATGTGAATGCCGCTAACTGATAGGAATCATTCACCACTTTTTCCAGATAGTTCTTTAAACTCTTGAGACCAAAGTAGTGAACTACTAAGATAAAGAGTACAATCCCTAGTAGGGAGCTGCTATAACTGAGATAGATAGGCCTCGCTTTCATTGATCAAATAGTCAATGAGTTCAAATTCTTTGCTTTTATTAAGAAGGTCTTGTGGGGGCAGACGCTCATCAATATATTCCAAAAATCCAACCACTTGATCTTTTTCTAAAGACAAGGTATAGATGAAAAAACTGTCCTCAAATAAATAAGGTAGTACACGGCTGGGGGTCAGAGTTTTCTTTCTTGAGCCGATTTACCTTGAGAAGCAGTTTTACAGCTAGCTTAGCCACATTGACAAAGTTTATACCATTGGTTAAACGAGGTTCATCCATCGCTGTATTCTGAATTTTTAGTAGACTTATCCTGCTTGTAATCGTAACCTTTGAATTCTTCATTTTTAAGATCCATAAATTGATCTGTGTCTTCCGGAGTAACTACGATCTCTTCCAAAGCCCGAATTTTCTCATTGACCGTTACGATCAAACGCTTGTTTCATAATCTCAGGGGTGATAGTAACCACCCGTATGGTATACTGAACCGAGGAAAAAACAAGCTCATCTCCAGAGCTGCTTCAATTTCAAATCCCCCATTACTGTCAGTTATAGTGCTTCGTTGTGCAGTGTTATTGATTACATTGGCTGCAACTACATTCGTATTTCTATAAATTAATTTGCCTTGAATATAGTCTCGCTTTTGAGCATTGGCTCCAAAAAAAAAGAATAGTATTATTGAAGGAAATCCACTGCTTCATTTCTTAAAGATAGACGCAGGAAACCAATTATGAAAAAATGAGGGGAAATTTAAGAAAAGAATTTGAGCGGGAGACCGTTCGAACCGGCGACATTCAGCTTGGAAGGCTGACGCTCTACCAACTGAGCTACCTCCCGCATGGGGCCAAATATATCATTTTTTTATTTTGTAGGTGTGAAGTATGCCATCCAAGAAGTTCTCGCTAAAGACACCATACCCATTCGACATCAAATGCTTCGACAAGGACTACCCGTCTCCAGTTGTCATTTTGAAAAGGACAATGATCCCCAATCCCACCATCATGGCCCTTTATGGGATATCAAATGGTAGGAATTCTTTCGTCCATTGAAAATGAATGTGATGAATTTTTGGGTCAGCATGCATATCAGTTTAGAGGAATGGCGGTATTGGAAGCTTTTCAACACCAAGGGATTGCGAGCCGACTCCTTGTTGAAGCCGAAGAACAACTCCAAAAAAAATACCAGCCAGATTTATTATGGCTGAACGCACGAGTTCACGCTCAAAAGCTATATCAAATTCTTGGCTACTCCCGCGTGGGAAAAGAATTTAATATTCCAACGGCAGGTCCTCATATCCGATTTTATAAATGCAACTCATGATTTATAATGTTTTCTTCTTTTTTCTAATTGTTTGGTCGGCAGTGGGTCAGGAAACAATCGTTTGATGAAGCTCAATTATTAGGAAAAAAAAACATGGTCATAGAAGGGGCTGAATACCAACTTTTAAGCGAAGTCATTCAAGCTTTTGAAAAAATGAAAAAGGCAGCGTTATTGGTTGGAATTGACATTAAAGTGGTCTCTGGCTTTCGTTCCTATGAGCGTCAAAGAGCCATTTGGAATGGCAAATACAAAGCCAACAGACAGGCGGGGCTTTCTCCAGAAGAAAATATTCAAAAAATCATTGAATACTCTACCTTACCCGGAACCTCCAGACATCATTGGGGGAACTGAAATTGATATCATCGATGGAACAGTTCAATCTCAAGAGTGATGTTCTGCTTACAGAAAAAATTTCACGAAGGAGGCCCTTATGAACCGCTCCGTGTTTGGCTGGAAGAAAAATGCGGCAACCTTTGGATTTATTTGTGCGTATCAGACCAACTCCAACGCACTGGATTTAATTACGAACCTTGGCACTACAGTTATGCTCCTATATCTAGACCTTTATACCGTGCCTATTTGGATATCGACTTGAAAGGGTATTAATGGATTCAGATTTGGAGGGCAGTAGCTATCTTACAAAACATTTTTTGGACCGTTACAAGACCAGTCATATTATGGGAATCCATCCTGCACTCAAATAACTGGCGGAAATACTTTTTGGTATTGTTGCACTCTAAAATCAATGGTATTGAATTTTGGCTGAACAGCTTTTTGAGCATTGTATGCATCCATAGCCCCTACTGCACGTTTTGCCGCTTCAGAAGGAGTCGTGAGTGAATAGGTAAGAACGGCGTTGCTGAAAGGTAAACGAATGTTGTCCGGGTACAGCGCAGCCGCTTATTTTGTCTACTCATGAGAATTTATTTAGGGATTTGGGGCCTATGGAAAATCTATCGAACAAAAACAGGTTTTCAAAGGATCTGAGGTGTTCGCTTCGCTATATTGATAGCCGCCCTCATCGAAGTGCAAAATTTCTTCTCTTCTCTCACATTTATTTTTGACTAAATAACGTGCCATCATTCCTCTTGCCTTTTTGGCGAAAAAAGAAATTGTTTTGAGGGTGCCGTTTTTGTAATCTTTGAATTGAGGGTGAAGCAATTGTCCCTTTAAAGATTGGGTATCAATTGCAGCGAAATATTCGATACTCGGCCAAGTTAACTACCCATTCATCTAGCTCCAATTCATCATTCAAATAAGAGCTGAGCTTGGGTTTCCAAAAAGCGATTAAGCTTTTCTTATTCCCCTACAGGGAATTTAGTTCCCATTTCCAATCGGTATGCTTGAATCAAGTCCATGGGTTTGAGAATACCATACAAACCAGAAAGGATACGCACTCGATCCTGAAGGGCTTGGTAGTGTTTGTTGTCTAGCGACTCTACATCCAATCCTTGATATACATCTCCGTCGAAGAAGAAAGCTGCTGGACGGGCGTTTTCTTTCGAAAAAGGAAAGGAGAATTTATGATTTCGTTCAAAATTGAGCGATGCAAGGTCATCGGATATATTCATCAATTTGGATAGAGCACGAACGGATTTCTTTTGCAACAATTTGTTGATTTTAGTTGCTTCTTGTCCAAAGGCAATTTCGCTGTATTCATAGGTAGGGATCGGTCGATCCAGATTCATTGACTTGGCGGGAGAAAGAAGAATCTTCATATCGTTTTCTTCAAAGGTAAAACTTTCTTGGCTTATGTCAACTTGTGTTTTACATACTGTTGCCATTTGGAAAGAACCGTTAAAAAATCTCCTGGCAAAGGAGCTTCATAATGTACTTTCTCTCCCGATCTAGGGTGTATGAATCCAAGGGTTCGGGCGTGTAATGCTTGGCGAGGCATCAGTGTAAAACAATTGTCTACAAATTGTTTATACTTGGTAAAGTGTGTTCCTTTAAGCAATACATCCCCACCGTAGCGTGCATCATTGAACAAGGGATGCCCCAGATATTTCATGTGCGCTCTGATTTGGTGGGTACGCCCCTGTTTCCAGCTTGCACTTTATTAATGTTAGGTAGCGAAGGCGTTCGATAACTTCATAATGGGTTACCGCTTTTTTACCTTGATCACCATTGGGGAAAACAGTCATTTGTAATCTGTTTTTGGGGTGTCTTCCAATGAATTCGTCAATGGTTCCCTTGTCCTCAACTACATCACTCCACACTAGGGCAATATACTCTCTCTCCGAGCTTTTGTCGAAGAACTGTTGAGCTAGATGGGTCATCGCTGACTCCGTTTTGGCAATTACAAGCAAACCGCTGGTGTCTTTGTCAATACGATGTACTAGACCTGGCCGCTCTTGGCTATTAGTTGGTAAATTGTTAAAGTGATGCAGTAAGGCATTGACCAAAGTACCAGAATAGTTTCCATGGCCAGGGTGTACAACCATACCTGCTGGTTTATTTATGATGACTAAAGTGTCGTCTTCAAAGACAATATCTAGCGGTATTTCTTCAGCAATCAACAGATTTTCATGAGGAGGGTGATGAAAAAGAACCTTGATTTCATCCCCTCCTTTAACTTTGTAATTGGACTTAACCACTTGATCATTGGCAAAAATACACCCAACCTTAGCCGCTTGTTGAATTTTGTTCCGTGTAGCGTTCTCAATTCGATTCATTAAATACCTATCTATTCGAAGCGGCTCTTGTCCAGCATCGGCTCGAAACCGATAATGTTCATAAAGCGGAGAATCCAAAGTAAAGCGTTTAGATTTGGAATTATCGTTTTCCATTTCCCAATACTATATCGATAGGTGTCGTTTTTGGAAGCACTGTTCCGGTGCAATTTTTTTACCTTCATACCGCATCTCAAGCACCATGTTTTTACCAATATTATTTCGATAGGTGGTCTTTCCAATAGTCAATCCAACCGACTTAAGAATAGAAGCAGCGTTTCGTTTCGTTATTTGAATAATATTTGGAACACTCACTTTTCTGAAGTCTGATGGGTTTATGGTCAAATATATTTTTGCGATTTGTCTTCACAGCTTCCTGAAGTGGATTCTGTTCTATAATGGCTAGAGGGTAATGAAGGATTGTATTTTAGCAGAGTCTAATACTTCCATACGCAGCTGTTGCTTTTGCGAACTTCTTTTGCCTCGGCAAGCTGAAGATTCAGCAGATTGGGTACTTCTTGCGTTTGTCCGTTATGAGTCCAGGTATCAAGAATTTCAAGTGTCAAAACAATCAACCCCAATCCAGTTAATCCAGCAAGGAGCAATTGTTTCAAAAAAAAACGGCTAAAGAGAAAGCGCAAAAAAATCATGCAGTCAATTTTGCAGTAAAGATAGTAAAAAGCATAGCGAAAGAATTGCCTACCTTTGATACAAAGCAGATGTATATGTCGAACCCAATTATCGGTATTGCTTGTCATGGCTATTCCTCTGAAGCAGAAATTTCCATGCAAAGTGCTCAAACGGTGAGGGAACATCTTGAAAAATCTTTTGACGCTGTTTTTTTCCTTCAAATAAAATCAAATAAATGGATTATTCTAGACGGTAATGGAGAAAAGCAATCCGTTCCCGTTGGAACGTTTGAATTTGAATACCAAGGAAAAACGCTACGATTTGATGTGATTTTCAATGCGCTCCACGGGAGTCCAGGAGAAGATGGTAAATTGGCTGCATTATTGGATTTTGAAAAGATTCCACACACTAGTTGCGCCATGTATCCAGCAGCATTGACTTTCAATAAAAGAGATTGAATTGCAATGTCACGAAATCTCGGAGTGCCCACGGCTCCTTCGGTATTGTTAGATAAAGGAGATGTCATTGACCTAAAGGCCATAATAAACGCGGTTGGTCTTCCTTGCTTTGTCAAAGCCAATAGATCTGGTAGTAGTTTTGGTGTTTTCAAAGCCTCAACATTACAGGAGCTTGAAGAGTCGATTCCCAAAGCCTTGGAAGAAGACACTCAATTGCTTATTGAACAAGCCTTGGAAGGGCGTGAAATTTCCTTAGGGGTAGTGCGACTAAAAAACAAAATAACAGTACTTCCCCTACCGAAATCATCACTGAAAATGATTTCTTTGATTATGCAGCAAAATACAGGGGAGAATCAAAAGAGATTACACCTGCTGATATTCCTGAAGCATGGCAAAGACAGCTCTCTCATTGGGGACAATTGCTATACGACAAACTGGGACTAGTAGGGATCACACGATCCGATTTTATCTTTGTGGAGGGTACGCCGCATCTATTGGAAATTAATACTGTTCCTGGCATGACCCAAGCCAGTATCATTCCGCAACAATGTGCTGCAGCTGGATTGAGTCTTCAGGAGTTATTTTGTGAATTGGTAAATGAAGCACTTCAAAGAAATCCATAATTTTGTATAAAACATTCGTATGAAACGCTGTTTTTCCAGGTTCCTTTGATCCAATCACTCTCGGACATGAAGATATTATCTTAAGAGGGCTGCCTCTTTTTGATGAAATTGTAATTGCAATTGGAAAAAATAGTGAAAAGAAATACATGTTTTCCTGGAAGCCCAGCGAATAGGCTTTCTTAAATCTGTATTCAAGCAACATTCCAAAATTAGAATAACTACCTACTCTGGGCTCACCACTGATTTTTGCAGAGAAATTGAAGCCGATTTTATCTTAAGAGGGCTACGTAATCCGGCTGATTTTGAGTTTGAAAAAGCAATCGCTCACACCAACCGCACCCTCTCTGGAATTGAAACATTATTTTTCCTGACCGCAGCCAAAACCTCCTATATTAGTAGTTCAATTGTTAAGGATGTAATTCGCAATGGTGGAGATTATTCACCTTTGGTCCCCAAGAACCTTTCCCTAGGATAGGACCCCTTTTTTGTTCAAAATGGATTTTAATATTCTCGTAGGCATTATCGAGTAGTTGGGATATTTCCTCCTTCGATTTCCATTCCGCCTTTTTAATCCCTTCCTCCAATTGAGGCTGTAATCTTCCTCTAAAGTCAGTTTTCATTAAAAACCAATAAGTTTTTTTTCAAACGATGCTTCCCTTTTCGAGCAAAAATATGATAGGTGATTGGTAATGGCTTTAAAATAATTAAGTTCGTTACCCCAGTTTCTTCAGTAACCTCTCGAATAGCCGCATCCAAAATAAATTCTTTCTTTTCTATTCTCCCCTTGGGCAAATCCCATTTTCCATTTCTGAATATCATTAGTATACGCCCGTTGGAATGCTTCACCAATCCTCCAGCTGCCTGGACGACAGGGAAGTGTTTTACAAAGTGCTTCCACAGCTTTTCCTCATCTTTATGATAGAGGTATACGGCTTTAATTTTGGAGGATTTCAGTGCTTTTAGAATAAAAATTTTGGCACTGTATTTAATATGAAATAGAGGGGTCGAGTCGGTATTGATTTTACGAGAGCTCGTTAAATAAATAGGCTTATGGTTGAAAAAAACTTTATACATTTGACCCATGATTTATGATATGCAAACGGCTACAAAAACAGCCGAGCACCTCCTACAAATTAATGCAATAAAATTGAGTCCAAAAAATCCGTTTACTTGGGCCAGTGGATGGCAATCCCCAATTTATTGCGACAATAGAGTGAGCCTTTCCTTTCCAGAAATCCGTTCTTTTTTAGCACAAGAAATAGCAAGTCAGCTCACAGCTCTTTATGGACGGGACATAGTGATTGCTGGTGTTGCCACAGGAGCCATTGGAATAGGAATGCTTGTGGCCCATCAGATGAATCTCCCTTTCGTTTACATTCGTCCGGAAACGAAAAAGCATGGTCGACAAAATCAGATCGAAGGGCACCTTCAGCAAGCCTCCAAAGTGGTGGTAGTTGAGGACTTGATCAGTACCGGTAAAAGTAGCCTTAAAGCCGTTGATGCCCTGAGAAGAGCACAGACAGAGGTGCTTGGTATGATTGCATTGTTCACCTATGGTTTTCCCACAGCAGTCGAGAACTTTAAAGAAGCTGCAGTCAAATTGTATACCCTATCGGACTATTCCACCCTTATAGCTGTGGCTAAGCAAGAAATGGCTATTGACGACACAGAATTGGAATTGTTAAAAAATGGAGAGAAAACCCCTCAGAATGGGAATCGAATGCTTAATAAATTAATTTCAGAAGCTTAGAGTTATTGAATATTTCTATTTCTCCAGATTGCCATTCCAATTGGAGGGCACCAGAAGGGTTTACTCCAATAATTTTCCTTTGCGTTTTTTATTCTTGTACTCAAACATGTACCATTGCTCATATCCATATAGGTTTTCGATATAGGTTCTTTGAATTTCTTCTACAACTTGATTATTCAATGAGAGGAAAAAAGCTTCAATTTCCTGAAGCAGTTTTTCAAAAAGAACATTACGATCCAGTTCTTTTCCGAGCAGAAGTGACAATGAACTGGCCTGAGAATAGCCCGAAAAGTCGGATTGATTCACATTTATACCTATTCCAACTATGGTGGATTTTAACTCCTTTCCTTGGAGATAATTCTCAATGAGAATTCCTGCCACTTTTGAGTTACCTGACAAAATGTCGTTTGGCCATTTTATTTTAATTGCTGGAATTTCATAGGATCTAAGAACCCTAACAAGAGCCAAACAAACTCCCTTGTTAACTTGGAAATGATCTAACACCCCAAAAGGTAATTCTGGCCAGAACACACTGAAAGTAAGGTTTTTCCCTTTCTGAGATTCCCAACGGTTGGCAAATTGTCCTCTCCCTTCTGTTTGATGCTCGGCACAAACAACACTGGGGACACTTGCTTCATTTTTTGAGATGCGTTTTTTTAACACTTCGTTGGTCGAGGTGGTGGCATCAAGTTTGTGTATTTTGAATGCAGTCAAGTATTTGTGTATCGGGGGTATTTATTGTGTAAATTTGTGTAAAATTAAGGATTTTTAATGGCAAAAAAGAACCGGGAAGAAGATGAATTGAGGAGAACAATTATAGCGGGTATTGAAGAAGTAAAAGGCCTTGATATTCACCTGTTAGATTTGAGAGAGATTGAAAATACGGTTTGCAGTTATTTTGTGGTTTGTTCGGGAACGTCCAATACACATGTAGCAGCCATTGTCAACTCGATAAGTAAAACAGTAAGTAAAACCTTTACGCGAAAACCCTACCACATAGAAGGTGAATCTGTGGCTGAATGGGTTTTGATAGATTATGTAAATATTGTAGTTCATGTTTTCCAACGTCACATTCGTGATCATTACAACATCGAAGGACTGTGGGGAGATGCTGTTACTACAGAAATCGCTATGAAATAAAAAAGAATGAGTAAAAACAAGAAACCAGTACCACAGAAGTTTAATCCCTATTGGATATATGGCATTGTTATCGTACTCCTGCTGAGCATGAGTTTTTTTGGTGGGGACAACAATTGGCAGAACCTCAACAAGATTAACATCGGTGAATTTGAACGTTACTTGAATGACGGTGACGTTGATGAGGTTGTTGTTGTCAATAAAAACCTCGCTCAAATTACCTTAAATCAAGACGCACTCAATAAGAAAATTCACGAAAGAGTTACAAAAAAGAATTTCCTTGGCCAGGACAACAATAAGGGACCTCATTATCAATTCGAAGTAGGTAACTTGGAATTGTTTCAGCGTAAATTAGAAAAAGCAGAAAATAATGATATAGTTTTTAACTACGAATTTGTTACAATCGAAAACCGTTGGATGGATGTTCTTGTAAGTTTTCTTCCCATATTATTAATAGTTGGTGTCTGGATCTTTTTGATGCGTCGAATGTCTGGCGGTGGTGCTGGTGGCGCAGGAGGTCAAATTTTCAATATTGGAAAATCAAAGGCCAAATTGTTTGACCAAAACACCGATGTTAAGGTTACTTTTAAAGATGTTGCAGGTTTGGAAGGGGCCAAAGAAGAGGTTCAGGAAATTGTCGATTTTCTAAAAAACCCAACGAAATACACCAAATTAGGAGGTAAAATCCCCAAAGGAGCCCTTCTTGTAGGTTCACCAGGCACCGGTAAAACATTATTAGCCAAAGCCGTTGCTGGAGAAGCAAAGGTTCCTTTCTTTTCCCTTTCGGGTTCAGATTTTGTGGAAATGTTTGTCGGTGTGGGAGCTTCTCGTGTTCGAGACCTTTTCAAACAAGCTAAAGATAAATCTCCTGCCATCATATTTATTGATGAAATCGATGCTATTGGTCGTGCAAGAGGAAGAAATAACATAACAGGATCCAATGACGAACGAGAAAACACCCTCAATCAATTACTGACAGAAATGGATGGTTTTGGAACTAAAACCAATGTTATTGTATTGGCGGCCACCAACAGAGCCGATGTCCTTGACAAGGCACTGATGCGTGCCGGTCGTTTTGATCGTCAAATTTATGTAGATCTCCCAGATTTGAATGAACGCCATGAAATATTTAAAGTTCATTTAGCTCCATTGAAAGTAATTAAAACCTTGGATTTTGAATTTTTAGCCAAGCAGACGCCTGGATTCTCGGGAGCCGATATTGCCAACGTATGTAACGAGGCAGCACTAATTGCAGCTAGAAAAAACAAGAAATCTGTTGGTAAGCAAGATTTTTTAGATGCGGTAGATAGAATTGTTGGAGGATTAGAAAAGAAAAATAAAATCATCACCCAAGAAGAAAAGAAAACAATTGCCTTTCATGAGGCCGGACACGCTCTAACCAGTTGGTTACTCGAATACGCCGCTCCGCTTGTTAAAGTAACTATAGTGCCACGAGGACAATCACTGGGGGCGGCCTGGTATCTACCAGAAGAACGGATGATTGTTCGAACCGAACAATTGTTGGACGAAATGTGTGCCGCATTGGGTGGACGTGCTGCAGAGAAAATCACCTTTAATAAAATTTCAACAGGAGCTTTAAGCGACCTGGAAAAAGTCACTAAACAAGCTCGTGCTATGGTTTCTGTATATGGTCTCAACGATAATATTGGGAATATTACCTATTACGATTCTTCTGGCCAAACAGACTATAATTTTTCAAAACCTTATTCCGACGAAACTGCCAAGGTTATCGACAACGAAATCTCAAAAATAATTGAATCTCAGTACAAGCGTGCTTGCCAGATTTTGAAACAAAACAAAACCAAATTGAACGCTCTCGCAGAGCGCCTTTTGGAAAAAGAAGTTATCTTTAAAGACGATTTGATAGAATTGCTAGGAGAACGTCCGTTTAAAAAAGTAGAGATGGTGGATAACAAGTCCAAAAGAACGACCAAAAAGAAGATGCCATCGAAATAAACTAAGACAGGTGTTTTGAATTTCTGGAAAAACTTTTTAAGTAAAAAAGGAACTTCTAAGGAGACAGATGAGCGAAGTCCTTTCATGCCTAAAATAACAGACCCTGTCGAAATTAATTTTGCCAAAAAGTTTACCGAAAAAGGAGGTAAATTTTTATTCGTTGAAAATAAAAATGCGGCTTTAAAAACCTTAGATAAAATTCTTCTAGAAAATTCTTGGGATAAAAAACAGGTCGTTTGCTTAAATAAAATCTTAGCACAAGGTTTTAATTTAAATTTTTCTTCAGTAATCCCAAAGGAAACAAAAGTTTTATTTCTCAACTGTGAATACCTGATAGCTAACAAAGGAGGCATGCTCATTTGTCATCATCAAATCCACAATCTAACATTGGACGCACTCCCTGATGATTTAATCCTCTATGCTAGTACAGATCAATTTGCCCCTGATATCAGTGAAGGAATGACGCTAATAAAATCTAAATATTTTGGTGATCTTCCCACCAACATTACCACATTGAATGTAAAGGATTCCTCAAAAATACTGATTTTCTGACCCAGGGAAGTTCCGCCAAAAAAATATACTTAATCCTACAAGAATAGGTTCATGAACGACCTAAAAATTCGTCTGTATTCTGGAATACTTTATGCCCTGGTCGTCGTTTTGGCTATCACTTGGGGCCCCCTTTATTTTTATCCAGTTTTATTTATTTTTTCAGCACTGGCTACGGTAGAATTTTACCGTTTGAATCAATTCTCATACACACTACCCTTACTTCTCGTTTTAGGCATATATGTTGCGCATTACAACGCTCTAATTCCCAATCGGTGGATTTTATTTTTTTTATCATTCTCCTTATTTCCTGTTTGCTTTTTGTTTATCGTTTGTGGCATCCCTTTAAATTTAATTCCAAGGCGATTCACCAACTCATCGTAATGGGCCATATCGTTTTCTCTAGTTTCTTTATTATTGCGATTTATGGCAATCAAAGCCACTTCTATCCACGATTGATGCTTTTGGTCTACCTGTTGATATGGGTCAACAATAGTGGGGCCTATTTTGTCGGAAGTCTGTGGGGTAAAACACCTTTATTTCCGAGCATCTCTCCAAATAAATCATGGGAAGGTTTTTGGGGAGGACAGTTTTTTTGTTTGATTACGGGTTGGGCATTCTACCTCTTGGATTCGTCTTTTTCCCATTCACCACTATTGATTCTCTGCATGAGTATTCTTATTCCCTCTTTGGCAACATACGGGGACTTGATTCAATCCCAATTCAAGCGCATTGCAGGCGTGAAGGATAGTGGTCGTCTATTTCCAGGTCATGGAGGGTTCTATGACAGAATGGACAGCATCATCTATGCTGCCCCTTTTATTTATTTATTAATACAAATTACCCGTTATGTTTCATAAAGAAGGATTTCAAATCATCTTAATCACCTTTTTATTGGTAGCAGCCATTTCAAAAGGTGCAGAATATGCATTCACCAACCTATATATTCAAAAAGGAACCCAAATTGTCGCAATAGGAATATTGGTATTAGTGTTGCAGTTTTTTAGAAATCCTAAAAGATATACCCCTATTGATGACACCCTGCTTTACGCTCCTGTCGATGGCAAAGTAGTTGTGATTGAAGAAGTGTTTGAAAAAGAGTTTTTCAAAGAAAAAAAATTACAAGTTTCCATTTTTATGTCGCCCTTAAATGTCCATGTGACCCGCTATTGTATGAGTGGCAAAATTGTCTTTAGCAAATACCATCCTGGGAAATATTTGGTGGCCTGGCATCCCAAATCGTCAGAAGAAAACGAACGAACCACAGTTGTTCTAGAAAATCAGACTTTTGGAGCCATACTCTACCGTCAGATCGCTGGTGCTTTGGCACGACGAATAGTGAATTACGCTGAGAAGGATACCGATGTTGTGCAAGGGACCGATGCTGGTTTTATCAAATTTGGATCAAGAGTAGATCTCTTCCTCCCTTTAGGAATACCTTTGAAAGTCAATCTCCACCAACAAGTCAAGGGCGGAATAGATGTTATTGCATCAGTTTAGCTAAGCTTTCTTTTAGAACCCTTATTTTAAGTACTGCATCAGCAGCTTTCTTTTTTTCAATAGCTACAACTTTCTCGGGTGCATTATTAACAAAACGTTCGTTATTTAACTTCTTTTCAACAGATTGAAGAAACCCTTGAGCGTATTGCAATTCTTCTTCTAGTTTTTGTCTTTCCGTATCGATGTCAACTCTACCTTCCAAGGGAATAAAAAATTCGGCGCCTCCCACACGGAAAGTTCCCCCCATTTGTGAATCAGAAGGTGATTCGTATAGGAATTTTTCAATAAAACCCAATTGTTTCAACAAGGATTCATACTGATTCCAAGGGGTTTTATCGTTGATTATATGTAATTGAATCGCTACTTTAAAACCTATGTTTTTCTCCTTTCTAAATTTTCGAACGGCACCAATCAATTGTTGGATTAGGTCAAAATCATCTAGCAATTTTTTATCAAAAGGAGCTGGTTTTGGCCATTGAGAAATCATCAAAGCTTCATTTGGCGTCCGTGTTCCACAAAAATGCCATAATTCTTCCGTAAGGAAAGGCATAAAGGGATGGAGCACTCTAAGGTTGTTTTCAAAAAGCTCGATGACCCTTGTTTTGGTTAGTATATCAATCGAATTATCTGGTGTCTTAATGGCTTCAAGTAACCAGGAACAAAAATCATCCCAGACCAACTTATACAATGTCATCAAAGCATCTGAAACTCTGTATTTTGAAAAATGATCTTCTACTTGTTCTAGGGCTCTATTGAAAGAGTTTTCATACCATTCCAAAGTAACATCGGCTGCTGGTGATAGGGAATGATCGGATACTTCCCAGCTTTGTATCAACCGATATGCATTCCATATTTTATTAGAAAAGTTTTTCCCTGTTGGCACAGGCTTTCATCAAAGAGTAAATCGTTTCCTGCTGCCGTACTCAACATGAGACCCACGCGAACCGCATCTGCCCCAAAGGTATCGATGAGGCCTAAAGCATCTGGCGAATTTCCCAATTGTTTTGACATCTTACGTCCTTGTTTATCTCGAACTAAGCCCGTGAGATAGACCTTTTCAAAAGGAGGTTTTTGTCGCAATTCATAGCCCGATATAATCATCCTAGCCACCCAAAAAAACAAAATGTCGGGACCAGTGACCAAATCTTGTGTGGGATAATAATAGTTTACTTCTTCATTCTCTGGATGCACCACACCATCAAATACTGAAATAGGCCACAACCAAGAGGAGAACCATGTATCCAAAACGTCATCATCTTGACGTAAATCGGCAACGGTTAATTTAGGATTCCCTGTTTTTTCCTGAGCCAACGACAAGGCCTCATACTGCGTCGCAGCTACGACAAAATCATTTTTCCCTTTACCATAATAATAGGCAGGAATCTGATGGCCCCACCAGAGTTGACGTGAGATATTCCAATCCTGGATGTTTTCCATCCAATGGCGGTAAGTGTTTTTGAACTTTTTAGGTAATAGGGCCACTTCCTCCGATTCCAATACAGCCTTGATAGCCGGTTCTGCTAGGGTTTCCATTTTCAAGAACCATTGATCTGACAATCGCGGTTCGATCACTGCTTTGGTCCGTTCAGAAGTTCCTACATTGTTGATGTGATTTTCTTTCTTCACCAGGAACCCTTCTTTCTCAAGAGCCTTAATGAAAGATTTCCGGGGCCACAAACCGATCTTCCCCTTCCCAATCGCCAGCGTGTTCATTAAGGCGTCCATCGGGATGAAAAACATCGATTACTTCCAATTGGTGGCGTTCTCCCAATGCTTTATCATTGGGGTCGTGAGCCGGGGTTACTTTTAAACAGCCGGTTCCAAACGCTGGATCTACATATTCATCTAATATGATGGGAATTTCACGTCCCACGATAGGAACTATCGCTTTTTTACCGTGAAGCATCGTGAAGCGTTCATCTTCGGGATGTATACAGATGGCGGTGTCTCCGAAAATTGTCTCAGGTCTTGTTGTTGCAATAGTAAGCGACCCTTCATCCTCCGCAAGAGGGTAGTCGATGTAATATAACAGACCTTGCTTTTCTTCATGGATAACTTCTTCATCGGATAATGTAGTTTGGGCTTCTGGATCCCAATTCACCATCCGATACCCTTTGTATATCAATCCCTTCTGATATAAGTCAACAAAAACCTTAATTACCGAAGCTGATAAATTATCATTTAGAGTAAACTGGGTTCGATCCCAATCGCACGAACAACCGAGTTTTTTGAGTTGATCCAAGATCACACCTCCATATTCATGCGTCCATTCCCAGGCGTGTTTCATGAACTCATCTCGACTCAGATCGGACTTTTCAATCCCTTCCTTTTTAAGTTTTGCCACTACTTTGGCCTCTGTTGCGATCGAAGCATGGTCTGTACCTGGAACCCAACATGCATTGAAGCCCTTCATCCGTGCTCGCCGAATCAGTATGTCTTGCAAACTATTATTCAGCATATGCCCCATGTGCAACACTCCAGTAACATTCGGAGGAGGGATCACAATGGTATAAGGTTCCCGAGTATCAGGAATCGATCTAAAGTACTGATTATCAATCCAGTATTGATACCACTTATCCTCTATTTCCTGTGACTTAAATTTTGGTGGGATATCCATGTATAATGTGGTCTGATTTTTGCACAACAAAAATACAGAGACCACACTTCATAAAAAAACATTTGAAAGACTCATAAATAAGGAACTTATGAAACTACTTTTATCCCTGCTAATTCTATTCACATTGAACACCGCCTTTGCACAAGAAATAAGCTTCGAAGAACAAACCATCGATTTTGGAACGATTGAAAGAGGAAGTGATGGAAATCGTGTTTTTTCCTTCACTAATTCAGGAGTCAACGCTTTGATGATTGAATCCGTATCTTCTTCCTGTGGGTGTACGATTCCCAAAAAACCAGAAGCGCCAATTGCTCCCGGTGAGAAAGGGGAAATTCAAGTGCGATATGATACCCAACCGGATGGGGCCTTTTCGCAAGACCATTACTGTGAGATCCAATTCGCTTGCAACGCCTATTGTTGCTCTAAAAATCAGGGGGCTGTCGAATAAAGGAGTAAGAACAAAGGTTTTGGTCAGCATCTCTTTGTTACGCCGTAACAATAATTTAATTTTTTTACCGGGTTTTCGTTGAAGCATTCCAGCAACCTCATGAAGTTTAAGATGATTCAATTTGTGATTGTTTATACGATATAGAATATCGCCTTTTCGTATTCCAGATTGAGCTGCAGGAGAATTGGGACGAACCTCGGCAATTTCTATGACATCTTGGAATTCGTATTGGATAACGTCACGCAAAAAAATCTCAATCCCCCGATTGTTTCCTTCTTTGTCGTATTTAATACCACCACTATTATTCACTTTACTGGTTCGCAATTCAACTCCATTGTATTGGAGTTCTATCCCGCTCATATTGAAACAAAAAGGTGCTTCTATTTTTCGATTGGGTTGTAAAGCCATCCGTTGGTTAGGATAATCAAAGTAGACTGTAAACCGACTCAACAATTCACCCCCAATACTGCCGACACGTCCAGACAACAAATCGATGGTTTTGAAGTTGTCCATCTCAGGATAGGCTACTTTTACATCTTTGATGGGTCTCTTGCTCAACTGGATCGAGTTTATTTTTCCCCGGTCTCCGAAAATATTCCCATTGATTCCCTGACCCAAAAAGTCATTAAACACAGGGGTCGTTTTTTTAATACTTTCATGGGCATCAAAAAGCCACAAGGCATCACTCGATCCTGTATCAATTAAAAAGGTGCTCAGCATAGAGCCTTCGCCATTTTGATTAAACTTCATTTGTACATGCGGCTTGTTACGGTGAAATTGCAACGGATATTGGGTTGCCTTTCGGGGAAAAGTATATGGATACTGGTTGTTATATATGCTAATCTTTCGGTTGATATAATCAATTTTTATTGGATATGTTTTAAAAAACTCGGAGCCAAGGACGCCCTCAATTTGTCTTCCCATCCGCCGAGAGAAAGAAAAATCAATTTTATCGACCAACAAAATGTCTTGGTTAACACCCAAAAGCTGCCCCAACTGAATCGTATTACCTTGGGTCAGGTAGGCTTGGAGTGCCTCTCCTTGCCCCAAACCAGAAAGGGTGTATCGATTTTTATTCTCAAAATGAAGCTGAGACACATTCTCATTGTTGAACAATAACGTTTTCCCAACGCCGCTGTCCAATAAAAAAGTAAGTTCTTGACCGTTTACCGTAACTGGAATAACTATCAAATTATTGATAAACTGAAACCGAAGACGAATCTTTTTCCGATCACTTTGGAAAAGGAATTCTTTCTTTTGTTGTGCCAAAAGTGGAGGCAAAATCAGAAAAAAAGTCAATACTAAAATCCATCGCATTTCTAGGGCATTTTGCAACAATTTACTGCCAATTCGTTCGGATTCAAAATTTGAACTACACACGCATCACTTTTTTTTACATCTTTGTACCCTAATTCTCGGTATGCCTACACTATCAATTAAAGGACAACAACTACCGGCTTCCCCTATTCGCAAGCTAGTTCCTTATGCTGAAAAAGCTAAAGCCAGAGGAGTGGAAGTACTTCATTTGAATATTGGACAACCCGATATTGCTGCGCCTGAAGGAGCAATGAAGATAGTACGTAACCAGCAATTAGAACTGCTTCCCTATGGAACCTCACAAGGATCCAAAATCTATCGTGAGAAACTTTGCACCTATTATGCCAAGCACGATATTTCCATCTATCCCGATGACATCATCGTGACAACGGGAGCAAGTGAAGCTTTGTCATTCACTCTCAATGTAATTTGTGATCCCGAAGAAGAAATCATTATCCCCGAGCCTTTTTATGCGAATTACAATGGTTTTGCCGCAGCAGCCAATGTGAAGGTGGTGCCCGTTGTCTCTGAATTTGAAGACCAATTCAAACTCCCAATCTTCATAAAATTGAAGCGCATATAAATCCCAAAACCAAAGCCATCTTGCTTTGCAATCCTAGCAATCCCACCGGGTATTTGTATTCCAAAGAGGAGTTACTACTCTTGGGAGGTCTCGCTCTGAAACACGACCTTTTTCTGATTGTTGATGAAGTATATCGAGAGTTTATCTACGTAGAGGAGTCTCATTATTCGGTGCTCCAAAATCCCGACTGGAGTGAACACGCCATTATGATTGATTCCGTTTCAAAACGCTATAGTTTGTGCGGAGCTCGAGTGGGCTGTATGATTTCAAAGAATAAAGATTTACTACAAACTGCAATGAATTTTGCCCACTTGCGATTGTCTCCTGCCACCTTAGCTCTTATGGCCAGTGAAGCAGCGCTAGAGGCCCCCGATTCTTATCTTAAAAATGTCAAAGAAGAATACCGCCGTCGACGAAGTTCCTTGATTGCTCTCCTTGAACAAATTGAAGGCGTGGCTGTGTCAAAACCCAAAGGAGCTTTTTATTGTATTGCCCAATTGCCCGTCGCAGATGCGGAAGACTTTTCTCGTTTTTTGCTAGAAAGTTTTTCCGATCAAAATCAAACGGTGATGTTAGCCCCTGCAGCCGGTTTTTATTTTTCTAAAAATCTGGGCACCAATCAAGTCCGTATCGCTTTTGTCCTCAATGAAGCAAAACTCAAACGAGCAGCCGAAATTTTAGAGAAAGGACTTCAAGCCTATCAAAATTCTAGAGAGTTAGTATCTTAGGAGGGCATGAAAGCAATCCAATACGACCATTCCATACGCCCGTATACCACCTTCAAGGTGGACGCTCGTTCCGCACAATATGTATCCGTGGATAGTCTTTCTTCACTAAGAGAGGCCTTGCAATCCCGCCCCAATGGAGCAATTCGAATTTTAGGAGGGGAAGTAATATGCTCTGGAGAAAAAATTATCGGGGCGAACCATTCACATAAACCTCAAAGGTATTGAAAAGGTGGCCGAAACGGATACACAGGTGAGTGTTAAAGTGCAGGCAGGAGAAAATTGGCATGAATTTGTATTGTGGGCATTGAAACATGACCTAGGAGGTATCCGAAAATTTAGCCTTAATTCCAGGAAGCGTGGGTGCTGCTCCCATTCAGAATATTGGCGCCTATGGGGTAGAACTCAAAGAAGTGATGGAGAAATGTACCTTTTTGCAAAAAGATACACTAACCGAGCGCGTCCTTTCGGTGGCCGATTGCCAATTGAACTACCGGAATTCCATTTTTAAAAATGAACTCAAAGAAAAAGGAGTAGTAACCTCTGTCCAGTTTCGCTTAACCAAAAGCCCACACCGAATACATACTTCCTATGGGGCGCTAGAGGACCAGTTGCAGGGGCGCCCAAGAACTATCAATCCGTCGCTGAAGCGGTCATACGGATTCGACAAAACAAACTTCCTGATCCCAAACAAATTGGTAATTGTGGGAGTTTTTTTAAAAATCCAATACTATCCCTTTCCCGCTTTGAAGCCTTACAAAAAAAGCATCCGCAATTGCTCTCTTATCCCGCTAAAACAGGAGTGAAAGTACCTGCTGCATGGCTTATAGATCAACTCGGCTTTAAAGGCGTACGGAGAGGTGATGCTGGTGTTCACCCCAAGCATGCTCTGGTGCTCGTAAATCACGGCAATGCGACAGGAGCTGAAATTTGGGCATTGGCAGAAGACATTCAAAAAACTGATTATTCCCAATTTGGTATTGCCTTAGAGCCCGAAGTTACTTGCTACTAGCTCTTTATTCTCTGTTCTTAGAATCGATCTGTATAGTCACGGGGCCATCGTTGAGAAGCTGTACTTTCATAGCTGCGCCAAAAGCACCCGTGGCGATGGTTTTCCCCAAAGCCGTTTTAAATTCTTTGATGCAGTACTCATACAAGGGAATGGCCTGCTCAGGCCGAGCTGCTTTGATATAAGAGGGGCGGTTCCCTTTTTTGGTAGCTGCCAGTAGTGTAAATTGGGAGATCAGTAATATTTCGCCTTCAATAGCTTTAATAGAGCGATTCATCACACCTTGCGCATCGTTGAAAATTCGAAGCCCAATTATTTTCTGAATCAGCCAATCGGCATCCTCTTCCGTATCTTCAGTCCCAATACCGACCAAAACGAGTAATCCATGTTCAATGGCACCAACCACTTTTTGGTCGACGGTGACCTGGGCTTCTCGGACTCTTTGGATAACAACTCGCATAATTATTTTCGGTAAGGGGTATCTTCTTGTAATAGTTTCAGATAACTGATATAGCGACTGGTAGCTATGACCCCGTTTTCCACCGCAGCTATGATAGCACAATCAGGTTCTTCGACGTGCAAACAATTGTGAAATTTGCACGATTCCTGAAGTGATAAAAACTCCAAAAAATAATCTGCCAGCTCTGTTGGACTCATATCCACTACCCCAAAGCCACGAATGCCAGGAGTATCGATAATACGAATGCCCGAGTCCAAGTCAAACATCTCAGCAAAGGTAGTGGTGTGTTGTCCTTGGGCATGCGCTGTGGAAATGCTAGCCGTTTTCAATTGTAATTCCGGGGATATGGCATTGGCCAATGTGGACTTACCCACGCCACTGTGGCCAGAAAACATACTCACCTTTCCATTCATTGCTTGTTTCAAATCTTCAATACCCTCTTTTTCTAAGGCCGATATAAAATGGGTTTCGTAGCCAATTGCTTTGTAGATGGCCTGCATTTTTTTCAGTGACTGTTGTTCTTCGTTTGAATAGCTGTCAATCTTATTGAATAAAAGGACCACGGGAATTCGATAAGCTGCGGCAGCAACCAAAAAGCGGTCGATAAAAGTGTAAGTGGTTACGGGATTATTTACGGTTACCAATAAGAAAGCCTGATCGATGTTGGCAGCGATAATGTGAGTCTGTTTGGATAGATTCACCGAACGACGGATAATATAGTTTTTACGATCCAGAATCTCATGAATGACCCCTTGTTCGGGTTGTTTGCGATCGGGCTCAAAATGAATGCGATCCCCTACGGCTACAGGGTTGGTACTTTTGATCCCTGTAAGCGAATCTTGCCTTTGATCCGGCACTGATAGAATTTGATACCCGCTTTCACCGAATACCAACTCCCCGTGGAACGATAAACTATTCCTTCTTGCATGCCCTGCAAAAATAACAACATTTTTTTCGCTTGGCTAAAAAGACCTAGGGCTATCCTTTTCGTATCTTTGCAAAAAAGAAACCAAATGTCTGAAAAGGCCCTTTTAATGATCTTAGATGGCTGGGGGAATGCTACTCGCAAAGAAGCCTCCGCTGTGGACCAAGCACATACCCCTTTTATCGATTCCTTGTATGAAGACTATGCCTACAGCACCTTACGAACGGATGGCGAACACGTAGGACTCCCCAAAGGACAGATGGGAAACAGCGAAGTAGGCCACATGAATCTGGGAGCGGGAAGGATCGTGTACCAAGACTTCGCACGGATTAATACGGTTGTCGAAGAGGGAAAACTAAAAGAACAAGCTGGATTGCAGAAAGCAATTGCGTACGCAAAACAGAATGAAAAACCCATTCATATCCTAGGCTTGCTGTCCGACGGAGGCGTTCACGCACATATCAATCATTACGAAGCCATGATAACTGCGCTGGCAACCAGCGAAGTTCCTTTTATATTCACGCCTTCAGCGATGGTCGGGATGTTGCTCCGAAATCAGGGGCAGGTTTTGTCCAGCAACTCAACAGGCTTTTGGATGAAACGCCAGGGCAATTGGCCAGTGTTATTGGTCGCTACTATGCAATGGACCGAGACCAGCGCTGGGAACGCGTCCAAAAAGCCTACCAACTTTTAGTAGATGGGAAAGGAAATCCCACCACCGATTTTGTCGCAACGATGGAAGAAAACTACCTAGCAGGAACAACGGATGAATTTATGGAGCCGCTGGTCGGGCTAAATCATTCTGGTGAGCCATGCGCCACCCTTCATGAAGGAGATGTTGTTGTTTTTATGAATTTCCGAACCGACCGTGGTCGGCAACTCACCCAAGCCTTGACCCAACAAGCCTACCCAGATTGGGAGATGAATCCCCTCCCCTTGTATTTTCTGACCTTGACCAATAATGATGAAAATTTTGAAAACATTCAGGTTCTTTTCGACAAAGAAAATCTAAAAGACACTCTTGGTGAAACCCTATCTAAAGCGGGAAAAACACAAATAAGAATTGCTGAAACAGAGAAATACCCGCATGTCACCTTCTTTTTTAATGGCGGTCAAGAAACCCCCTACCAAGGAGAGCAGCGCATTTTGTCCCTCGCCAAAAGTAGCCACCTACAACTTGAAACCCGAGATGAGTGCCTTCGAAGTTCGAGATAAGATTATTGAAGCAATAGAAACAAATACCCCCGACTTTATTTGTCTCAATTTTGCCAATCCCGACATGGTGGGCCACACCGGAGACATGGCTGCAGCTATAAAAGCCTGTGAAACAGTGGATCAGTGCGCTGAAAAGGTCATCGCAGCGGCTTTGAAAAAAGACTATGTAACGTTAGTAATCGCCGACCATGGCAATTGTGATATAATGTTTAACGAAGACGGGAGTCCGCACACCGCCCACACCACCAACCCCGTTCCTTTTATATTGGTTGATAATAAAAAACGGAAGGTGAATGCGGGCGTATTAGGAGATATTGCACCAACTGTATTAGATTTGTTGCACATCCCTAAGCCCAAAGCTATGAGTCAACACTCTTTATTACAGAAAAAAATGAAAAAAATAGTCTTCCTTATCTTCCCCTTTCTCACTGCTTGTGGACCAACTATAGAGCATCCCAAACCCCTGCTTGTCACTGAACAAACCACCCTTGAAGAAGGAACTCCCTACATCATTGGCGCCATCAATCGCGCAAATTTATTGACTTATGCCCACAGCCAATGGTTTCAAAAAGAATACGATTATTTTAAGCTCGATACCGCTTGGGTTGAGGAGATGAAACCCCATGCCCAGGGACTTCAGTACCAACTATTTTTGGGAACTTGGTGTGAAGACAGCCAACGCGAAGTGCCCGCTATGTTCAAAATATTGGATGCCTTGGGAATGGAAGACCAAGAGATTCTCATCTATGCCATGGACGAGGACAAAGTCACTCCTCAACAATATGAAAAAGGCTTGAATATCATTAATATCCCCACATTAATTTTCTACAAAGACGGGCAAGAAATGAATCGTATTGTTGAATTTCCAGTGGAGTCCTTGTACAAAGACATGGCCAAAATCCTCAAAAGCGAATCCTACCAAGACGCCTACTACGATCTTGTCCACCCATGATTTTAAAAACTCCAGAAGAAATTGAGCGCATCCGGGAAAGTGCATTGATTGTCTCCCAAACCTTAGGGATGCTTGCTTCAGAAATCAAACCAGGAGTAACCACTATTGCATTGGATCGCATGGCCGAAACCTTCATTCGGGATCACGATGGAGTGCCCGGTTTTTTGGGTTTGTATGATTTTCCCAATACACTCTGTGTGAGCCCCAATGCACAAGTAGTCCACGGCATCCCCAACGATATTCCCCTGCAAGAAGGCGATATTTTGTCTGTCGATTGTGGTGTATTAAAAAATGGATTCTACGGAGATCACGCCTATACTTTTCCCGTAGGTGCAATTGAGGCTGAAGTTGACCGATTGCTTGCCGTAACCAAAGAATCTCTTTACCTCGGAATTGCGGAATTCAAAGCCAACAACCGGGTGGGGGACGTGGGACACGCCATCCAACAATATACGGAGGCAGCCGGGTATGGCGTGGTACGCGAATTGGTGGGGCATGGCCTTGGGGCCGTGATGCACGAAGCCCCAGAAATGCCTAATTACGGCCGACGCGGACGAGGAAAACAATTTAAAGAAGGATTGGTTGTGGCCATAGAACCCATGATCAACCAAGGCACCAAACGCATCAAGCAGCTAAAGGACGGGTGGACGATCTTAACCGCCGATGGCAAAGCCAGTGCCCACTTCGAACACAATGTAGCAATTGTCAACGGACAACCCGAATTGCTCTCCACCTTCGATTACATCTATGACGCCTTGGGGATTCAAAGTAATGAAGAAGCCCCCTTCCGAAAAAACACAAGCCAATGAAAGGGATTCTTGCCCTGTTTCCCCGGCCTTTTTAATTCGGTTGAGCCTCTTCTTCCGACCCCTACTTCGGTGGTGGTTCCAAGGCGATCGCTTCGAAGACCCTATTGACAGGAGAAGCTACCGGAAATTTCTTCCCTACGGCTACCGTCAGCTCCGCCCCAATGCGCTCTGTCCTGGTACCCTTTCCCTAGAACGAGACCGCTTGTTGTGGCTCTATCTGGATCGGCAAACCGATTTCCTAACAAAAAAACTGTGCGTGCTGCATGTCGCCCCCGAGCAAGCCTTTTTTCAACAGTTCAAGACCTTTTCGCATTGGGACTACACCACCACCGATTTGCACTCCCCCCTTGGCGGATGTCAAAGCCGATCTCACCGATCTCGCCTTTGCAGACGAGAGCTTCGATCTGATCTTCTGCAACCACGTTCTAGAGCACATCCCCGAGGATGCCAAAGCCTGGCAGAACTCTATCGTATCCTACGAAAAGGCGGCACCGCCATCCTGCAGGTACCCCTAGAGGAGGAGCGCATCACTACCTTCGAAGATACTTCCATCACCCACCCCAAAGAACGTTCTGAAGCCTTTGGCCAATACGACCATGTTCGCATTTATGGACAAGACTATTACCAACGCCTAGCAGCAGCTGGTTTTCAAGTGCAGGCTGTAGATCTTTTCCCCAGCTGACCCAAGAAGAAATCCAGCGCTATGCCCTCCAAAAAGAACGCATCCCAGTGGGGGTGAAATAGTATGTTTTGAAAACCTCAAAGTGGCCACCCAAAATTCTAGCACATAGCTAGGCAAATAAAGGCACGAGGAATTGTCTACCAGTTTTTTGACTGTATTACAGTAGTGTCAGAAGCTTGAGCAAGAACCCAGTAAGCAGCCAGCTCAGGGTCTTGGGCAATTAGAGCCTGCCCTTTTTCAAGGGGCAGCACCATCAGAGTAGTGGCGTAAGCATCAGCTGTCATGCAATTGGGAGCTCGTACCGAGGCACTAAGAATCTTGGATTGTACCGGAAGTCAGTATGAGGATTGAGGCTGTGGACATACTTTACTCCTGTCAAAGAATCGATGCGGAACTTGCGGTAGTTTCCCGAGGTGGCCAAAGCTTCGTTTTTGAGGGGAAGAACGGTCTTTAATGTTCGCTCAATTCCTTGTTGTGGATCGTCTATAGCTACCTTCCAGGCTTGCATTGTTTTGGGATTGCTCCCGCTGGCCAACAATTCTCCACCAATCTCAATCAAAAAATTAACATAACCGACCTGGGTTAAATGAGAACCAATGACATCCACCATATAGCCTTTGGCTATGGCATTGAAGTCCATTTGGATTCCTTTGGATTTTTTTTCAATTCGGTGATCCTGCGTGAGATTGATTTTATCCCATCCGGTTAGGGCAAGGAGGCTATCCCGCTGAGAAGCACCCAGAATGGATAGCGGGCGTTGCGGGCCAAATCCGTAAGCATTCGCCAAGCTCCCTACCGTGGGGTCAAAAAAACCGTCACTGGCTTGCCATACCTGAGTTGCCTTATGAAAAACGGTTTTAAAGTGAGAATCGACCACTACATTCTCCTCACCATTATTTATTTTGGAAATATCCGAATCGGGACGGTAGGTGGATAAAGATTGGTTGATCACTTCAAAAAAAGACTATCAATGGTTTTTTGATTTTGAGCATACCGAAGGGCATTCCCTTGATATTGAATAATATAGGTGGTCCCCAGTGCTTGACCGCGATGTATTTGAAGTAGTTCTTCTGGGGAGCTACACCCAACAAATAAAAGGAGAATATAAAGATTAATGAATCTCCTGCAAGCCATTGTAGTTGACCACATAAGGTTCTTTTTTTTTGAAAGAGGTTTTTCATAATCTTCTGCATGGGCAAAGCCAACCCCGGCATAATAGGTAAAGGCATTGTATATTTCTGCGTGTTTTTTTACTTGAGTCATTAATTCCAGATCATATTCTTTTGGATTGGTTGGATAAAAACTAGCTTTAACCACCACAAAATGAAGTTTTTTTCTTTTTAGACATACAAATTGAGGGTCTTTCTTTAGTTTGGAATTGACAGCAAGAAATTCGAACCCGTCTTCTTTGAGGGCATCCCCTACAACCTGCATCGCCATGTTGTGAATCTCTTGATTTGTCAACCCCATTCAATCTTACTTTGAAGCATTTCGCGCTAGACAAATTTATAAGAAACCCCTCAACAAATAGTATTTATATAACATTTATACCACCTAAATCTTATCAATTATGAAACCCTATCTATCCAAAGATTCAACATCCCCTATATTTATCCCTACCAATAGCTACCTAGTAGGCTATTTAAAGTCTCATTAATCGATACCTATCGAATGTAGCTTCAATAAACCATACTCACTCAAAAAAAAGTGATTATTGAAAGTAGTTCTGTGCTTATTAGTGATATTATTTGTGAAAATCTTATTCTTTCTAGGATTTTCAAGGGGAATGATTCAAGTATACAAAGTAAAGTGTACACCTCTATGTTTAACAATCTCACTGATACAAACTCTGACTTTATCGTATAAATTCAGAAAAGATCCGTTTTGAACAAAGTTCGAAAACAATTGGAGGGATAAAAACGGATATCGGTCTTTCAAGGTCGAACTTCTCACCACTATAAGTGATTGCTTCTACGAGAATGTCTACACAAGAGGAAAAAAACCAAATCTGAATTTACAGCTCAATTCAAAATATTAAATCAAAAAATTGATCAAGCTCCCAAGGTGAATAAAACAGTCTTTGTTTCAATAAAAAAGCATCAATAACAGCAGGGTCTCGTATAGCCTTGTATTGATTATCCTCCAAAGTCGTCGAAACGAACATTTTCTGGTGGGACTCCAAAGTCATCTGCCATTTTTTCAACCGCCTGGTTCATCAAAGGAGGGCCACAGAAATAAACTTCAATATCTTCTGGGGCTTCGTGATGATTTAAGTAATTGTCTATGGCGACTTGATGGACAAAGCCAATAAATCCGTCTCCTTCCCCATCCAATCCATCTTTCACTTTCCAGTTGTCTTCTTCCAAAGGCTCGGAAAGTGCTATGTAAAATTTAAAATTGGGATAGTCTTTTTCTAGAGCGCGGAAATGATCTACATAGAAAAGTTCGCGTTTGGAACGTCCGCCATACCAAAAAGTAACCTTTCGACCTGTTTTAAGGGTCCGAAACAGTTCATAAAGATGAGAGCGCATGGGAGCCATTCCTGCACCCCCAACATACATCATCTCTGATTCGGAATGATTGATGAAAAATTCTCCATAGGGACCTGAAATAGTTACGTTATCCCCTGCTTTTTTTGAGAAAATATAGGAGGAGGCTACTCCTGGGTTGACATTCATCCAGTTATTTTTAGCCCGATCCCAAGGAGGAGTCGCTATTCGAACATTCAGCATAATCTCACGCCCTTCAGCTGGGAATGAAGCCATGGAATAGGCGCGCTCAACGGTCTCTCCATTTTTCATTGTAAGCGGCCACAAGTTAAATTTATCCCACTCTAATTTGAATTTATCAGGCTCGCCCGGATGCTCCTCAGGATGCGCAGTAATATCCATATCTTGATATTTAACCTCGCATTGAGGAATCTCTATCTGAATATACCCTCCCGCTTTGTAATCCATCGCTTCGGGAATTTCAACCACAAATTCTTTGATAAAAGAAGCAACATTGTAGTTTCTTACCACTTTAGCTTCCCATTTTTTGATTCCAAAAACCTCTTCTGGGACTTGGATAACCATATCTTCTTTCACCTTGACCTGACATCCCAAACGCCATCCTTCGGCAATTTCTTTTCTAGTAAAATGGGGCGCTTCTGTGGGAAGAATTTCTCCTCCCCCATCTAAAATTTGGCATTTGCATTGAATGCAAGTTCCCCCACCACCACAAGCAGAGGGCAAAAATATTTTGTTGTTTCCGAGGGTTGACAACAGCGTTCCTCCCGAACCTACTTCAACATCTGTCTCTCCGTTGATTTTTAACATTACAGGACCTGAAGGCAATAGTTTGGCTTTGGCTCCCAATAACATCCCTACTAAAACAAAGGTGATGGTTAAAAATACTACGATACTCGCTATAATTACTGTACTGTCCATTTCTTATAATTTAATCCCCATAAAACTCATAAAACCTAATGCCATCAATCCGGTGATGATGAATGTAATCCCTAGACCCCGTAATGGAGCCGGTACATTGGAATAGGTTATTTTCTCTCGAATCGCAGCAATGGCAACAATAGCCAACAACCATCCAATTCCTGAACCCAATCCATAGACCGCCGATTCACTCACCCCGGCAAAATCTTTTTGTTGCATAAACAACGAGCCTCCCAAAATAGCACAGTTCACAGCAATCAATGGGAGAAAAATTCCAAGGGCACCGTACAAAGCGGGGGCAAATTTCTCTACAATCATTTCAACTAATTGAACCATAGAAGCAATAACTGCGATAAACATAATGAAACTTAAAAAGCTCAAATCGATTTCGGCAAATTCTGCCCCCAACCATTGCAAGGCTCCAGGCCGGAGCAAATACGTGTCCAATAAAAAGTTAATGGGAACAGTAATGGCCAAAACAAAAATGACGGCAAAACCGAGCCCAACAGCTGTCTTTACTGTTTTGGATACGGCCAAATAAGAACACATACCCAAGAAATATGCAAATATCATGTTCTCAATAAAGATACTTTTGACGAATAAGTTCAAATAGGATTCCATAGCGTCTTAGTTTTTTTCAATTAAACCTCGGTTTCGAGAACGTTGAATCCAAATAAAAATTCCAACTGTGATTAGGGCCATAGGTGAAAGCAACATCAAACCATTATTGACATAGCCCATCTCGTATACCGTATCTGGAATTACTTGTATTCCAAACAGCTTTCCAGAACCGAGTAATTCTCTAAAAAAAGCTACAACAATAAGAATGAATCCATATCCCGCTGCATTTCCAATCCCATCAAGAAAGGATTTCCAAACACCATTGCCCAAGGCAAAGGCTTCTAAGCGTCCCATCACAATACAATTGGTAATAATCAATCCAATAAAAATGGATAATTCTTTACTGACATCATACGCAAAAGCTCGCAATACCTGATCCACCAGAATAACCATAGAGGCCACAACTACCAACTGCACAATTATTCGAATCCTATTGGGGATTAAATTTCGCAACAAGGAAATGATCACATTACTAGCCGCCATTACAGCCATTACAGAGACACTCATCACAACAGCGGGCTTCAACTGAACAGTGATCGCTAAAGCGGAACAGATACCCAATACCTGAACAGTAATGGGGTTGTTGTCATCCATTGGGTCGGTGAGCAAAGCCCTGTTCTTTTTTGAGAAAATGGGCTCTCTCTCATCAGCTACAAATAGAATACTGGGCTCTTTTGTGGAATTTTTATTGGTATTTACCATGGTTCTAATTAGTTTACGACTACTGTATTGTTTTCTTGATTGAAATAGGGCAAGTAATGTTGCAATTGCTCATAGATCATCTCGGTCACTCCATCACCGGTAATTGTAGCACCTGAAATGGCATCAACTTCATGATCATTTTTATCACTATCGTTTGGGTCATTATTGGTTTTTGAAACATTGATCCCTACCAATTGCCCGCTATTATCAAAAACTTTTTCTTCTTTAAAGCGGTCTTGAAACCATTGCTGTGTAATTTCTGCACCCAATCCAGCCGTTTCGCCTTTATGATCGAATACTGCTCCTTTGATCGTGTTTTTATCGTTTTTCAAAGCAATGTATCCCCAAATGGCATCCCAGAGTCCAGCTCCACGAAGCGGTATGATATAGTATTTATCGGAGGCTACTTCTGCGATGTAAAGGGGAAAACGTTGTTCCAATTCCGGTTTTTTAATTTCATTATTCAACCTGAGGGTAAAGGCGTCAATGGCTTGATCTACGTTCCCAGTGGCGGTGAGTGCCAGTTCTTTCTTGATATACTGTGTGTAGAGACCCTCGGCTTGTTCTCGATCGGTTTCAATCCCGATAGTGGCAAGAATATTTTGCATTTTTTCTTTGCGAATATTGTCGGCCTGCAGCGATTTAAGCGAGGTCGCCGTGAAAGCCAAGGAAGATGCTACCACCAATACCAATGCGGCAGCAAATAAAAAAGTATATACGTTGCTATCTCTATTCATGGGGCTATGCTGTTTTGAGTTGGCTTGTGGCCCAACGTTTTTTTCTGCGGTTTATATTATTTTGGATAACATAATGATCGATGGTGGGGGCAAAGACATTCATCAGAAGAATGGCTAGCATCACCCCTTCAGGATAGGCTGGGTTGAAGACTCTAATCATAATACAAAATATTCCTACTAAAATTCCATAAATCCATTTGCCCTGAGTGGTCTGTGCCGCCGATACTGGATCGGTTGCCATAAATACAATTCCAAAAGCAAAGCCGCCTACAATTAGATGATTCATCCAATTAAAACTCATCAATGCATTGGTTCCCCATAGATTAAACAATAGGCCCATGATAGCTGCTCCGAGAACCCCTCCAACCATAATTCGCCAACTACCAACACCAGTTCCAATCAGAATTAAAGCACCCACTAATACCCAAAGCGTAGAGGTTTCAGCAATAGATCCTGGGATTGAGCCTTGAAACATTTCAAACATGGAGTAGTTCACCGTCTGCCCAGCAGCCAAAGTCCCTAAGATCGTTTCCCCTGAAATGGCGTCAACATTGGTGGCTTCCGAAACCCACACTTTATTACCAGACATATAGGTGGGATAGGCAAAGAAGGCAAAAGCCCGAGCGGTTAGGGCTGGATTCAAAATATTCATTCCCGTTCCTCCAAATGCTTCTTTGGCAATGAGCACGGCAAAAGCCACGGATATCGCTACCATCCATAGAGGAATATCCACTGGCATAATCATTGGTATGAGCATGCCTGTGACCAAATACCCCTCATTCACTTCATGTCCTCTGTATACGGCAAAAGCAAATTCAATAGTGAGCCCAACGACATAGGAAACAATAATCATTGGAACAATTTTAAAAGCTCCGTGCAAGAAAGCTTCCAAGAAGGTAAAAGGAGCTCCCGTTTGTATAAAGTATTGATACCCTGTATTGTATATTCCATAAATCAAAACGGGTAAGAGGGCTATTATTACAGTTACCATCGTTCGTTTTAAGTCAACAGCATCGCGAATATGTGCCCCTTTCTTTGTTGTGTGATTGGGAACAAACAAAAAGGTATCAAAAGCATTAATTGCTGGAGCAAAACGCTCCCATTTTTCCCCTTTGGCAAAAGGTCGTTTTAGATTGTCTAATTGTTTTCTTACAAATTTCATACATTTAATTTTTATCCTACTTCTTTTATCATCAACGCTAACGCATCTTTTATTATTTCTTGCGCCTCTATCTTCGATGTGTTGGTATAGTCAACCAATCCAAAATCTTCAGGGACGACTTCATAAATACCCAAGGCTTCCATCTTCTCAATATCCCCCATTAGGCAAGCTTTAATCAGCTGCATAGGAAATATTTCCATAGGGAAGACTCTCTCCATTTCACCGGTGACTACTAAGGCACGTTCTTCTCCATTAAGATTGGTGTTTACATCAAATTTCTTTTTCCAAATATCCAAGAGAAAGAAGTTTTGGATAAACTGGGAATATGATTGTCCACAAAGGCAACCAACCAAACATTCTAAATTGATTACCTTCAGGAATAACTGTCAACAAATTATTGAAATAGCCCAGAAAGCCATTTTCATCAGTTGATGTTCCTGTCAGCACATCGCCATTGATGTAGCGGTTGGGATGGGTCTGACGCACCCCATACTTTTGCAATAATGCAGTGATCTGAACAACAAGTGTTGTGAGGAAATATTTAGGAGCTTCTACAGAGCTACCAGCAACAGCCACGGTTCTTTTGGAGAAAATTTGCCTGTTTTGAGGAAGGCCCCAATATTTGCAACATCTTCAGGACGAATCGTCCACACACATTCACCCATATTCAAGGGGGCCATTTTGTGGATTTGAACACTGAGATTCCCTGCTGGATGAGGTCCCTGGACTGGAGTATAGGTCACATTCTCAATGGTTTCAAAAAATCCGCCAAAAGAAGACTCTCCGCTTAAAAATATTTCTGGAACCAATCGATTCAAAAAATCAATTCCCAACTGAAAATCTTCTTTATTATTTTTAAGTAAAAAGTCAAAATCTACCTCTAGGGGTGCCGACGCATAAGTGGATATAAATAGGGCCTTCGGTGTGGCATCAGGTTTGGCTACAATCCCATAGGGTCGCTGCCCAATAAAAGGCCAGTTTCAGAATTCAATAAAAGATCTATAGCCTCCTCGCGATTGAGTTTATCCCAATGGGTTGTTTTGTGTTGGACAGTTTTGTCGCCTTGGGCATTAAAAATTAAAGCTTCAATTTTTCGTTTGGGTCCCCGTTGAATTTCTTGCAAGGTCCCCGCAACTGGCGCCACAAACTTAATTTTGGGGTTATTTTTGTCAAAAAAAATAGCTTCCCTTTTGCTACTGATGCGCCTTCTTTCACTAAAAGTTTGGGCGTTACACCAAAGAAATCGTCAGGTTGAATTGCAAGAAGTGGACTGTTTTGGTATTCTTTTATTATCTTTTCAGCCTCACCATTTAAATTGATGGTTGCCCCTCTTCGGGTACGAATGCCTTTGGACATTGAATCAAATTTTCTAAAATCATTCAAATTTACTAATTATGCTTGTGGAGGTAAAGCGAATGTAAGGCATTCCTTCTTATTTATAAATAATCTAAATAACTGTTTAACTCCCATGCATTTTTCAAACCACTTACTTTCTTATGCCGTTTGGTTTTTTTGCCTTTACAGTACAGTGTTTATTGGGATCAACCCATTCTTTCAAACTGTTAGCGCTCAGGAAAATTTTGAACAACCCCCCCCTGATTTTATCAAATCCATAGTCTTTAAATCTTCCAACCCAGAAATTCAATTTCCTATTTTAGAAAAAGATTCTCCTTTTGTCCTAGAATTTGATGATTTACAAGCCATTGATGCCGATTATTATTATAAAATCACCTATTTCGACCACGATTGGACCCCATCCAACCTATTTAAAAATGAATACCTGCAGGGCTTTGATAATCTACGTATCGAAGATTTTAGAAGCTCCACCAACACATTGCAACGGTATACCCACTATCGGCTTCAGCTGCCCAACGAGGACACTCAGTTTTTTGCTCTCGGGAAATTACCTTTTGAGTATCTATGACAGCGATGATGCTTTGGTTTTTTCTAGACGGTTTTTGGTTCTTGAAAGAGAAGCTGAAGTAGCTGTTGGGATATTCCGCACCCGTTCACTCGATTATTTCAATACTCATCAAAGTGTCCAATTCTCAATAACTCCTAAAGAAAGGGCCTTTCGAGATCCTGAACGTCAATTGAAAGTAGTGGTTATTCAAAATGAAAATTGGAACACCTTTATTAGTACATTAAAACCCCAATATTTCAATTCTACCTCTTTGGAGTATCGTTACGATGAACAAAGCCGATTCCCGGGGGGGAATGAATTTCTATTTTTTGACACAAAAGACCTCCGAGTGAGTTCACCTAGCGTGAGTTTTGTGGAGCGAACCGACCGGTATGACATCTTTTTATATACAGACATTCTCAGAGCCAACCTGCCTTACACTCTCTTTCCAGACATCAATGGCGACTTTGAAATACGAACTGTTCAAGGTACTCAGGATGAAGCAATAGAGGCTGATTATGCACGGGTTCATTTCAGTTTATCTGCTTTGGCAGAAATCCCCAATACACAAGTCTATGTGGTAGGAAAGTTCAACAACTATGAGCTGGATAAGAACTCAAGAATGATATACAATCAGGGATTAAACGCCTATGAAGCTAGCTTACTCCTCAAACAGGGTTTTTATAATTATAGCTATGTAGTGGAGTCAGAACAGGGAATTGATCCGAATGCTATTGGAGGGAATTTTGCACAGACGGAAAACCGTTATCTGGTTCTCGTGTATTATAGAAATTTTGGAGATTTAAACGATCGCCTCATTGGAGTGGGGAGTGGTTCTTCTTTTCAATTACTGAATTAAGTAAAAAAAATCGCTTATTGGTTGATTTTCAAGTATTTTTAGTAAATTAGTAGGGATGTTTGGTCGGTTCAACTATGTTACAACAAGTCACTCGTGGTATCAAAATTTCTGTCGCAACTTCTTTTAATGGAAGTTATGTTAAAAACTACGTCAAACATTACGCCTTCTCTTATAACATACGAATCGAAAATAAAAGCAAAAATTCTGTACAACTATTGACTCGTCATTGGAAAATAATGGAAGGTCACAATGGTCCTCAATACGTTAATGGTGCTGGAGTTGTAGGAAAAAAACCTGTGATAAATCCAGGTGAAGAATACGAATACAGTTCGGGTTGCCTATTGACCTCACCGCTTGGAGCAATGAAAGGATCCTATATTATGATTGATTTTGCAAGTACCAAAAAATTCCACGTAGAAGTCCCAACCTTTAAATTGGCCGCTCCTTTTGTGCTAAACTAGTCGCTATTCTTTTCTAATTTTTTAGCATCTTTACCCTATAATTTTGCTCTATGTCCAATAGCAACACCATTGTGCCTTCCCCAGAAAACGAACCTATTTTTTCCTACGCTCCCGGAAGTCCAGAGCGTAAAGAAGTCCTGAAAACTTATAAGAAATTATACAACGCCCCCATTGAAGTACCGCTATTTATTGGAGGAAAAGAAATTAAAACGGGACACACTGCGAGCATGCACCCCCCCACGCCCACCAACATCATTTGGGTACCTATCATTTGGCTAGTGAAACTCACGTAGATCTGGCAATTGAAAATGCATTGGCGGCAAAAAAACAATGGGCAGCCATGCCCTGGGAAGCGAGAGCTTCTATTTTTCTTAAGGCGGCAGAGCTTTTGGCAGGACCCTATCGGACAACTATCAATGCAGCCACGATGATTGCCCAATCCAAAACCATTCACCAAGCAGAAATTGACGCTGCCTGTGAATTGATTGATTTTTTGCGTTTTAATGTAGCCTATATGCAGGAAATTTATCAGAATCAACCCGTTTCTGGTCCCGGCATGTGGAATCGCCTCCAATACCGACCCTTAGAAGGTTTTGTCTATGTAATCTCCCCTTTTAATTTCACCGCTATTGCGGGCAATCTTTCGGCCAGTGCTGCCATGATGGGAAATGTGATTGTCTGGAAACCCAGTGATCATCAAATTTTTTCGGCCAAAGTGGTCATGGACGTATTTCGCGAAGCAGGGCTGCCCGATGGAGTTATCAATATGGTGATGGGTGATCCCGAAATGGTAACCCAACGGGTATTGGCCTCTCCGGATTTTGCGGGGATACACTACACAGGATCTACTTTTGTCTTCAAAAGTATTTGGGAAAAAATTGGAAACAACATCAAAAACTACAAGTCCTATCCCAAAATAGTAGGCGAAACGGGAGGTAAAGATTTTATTATTGCGCATCCTTCAGCCCAGCCCGAACAAGTTGCAACAGGGATCATCCGTGGGGCTTTTGAATTTCAAGGACAAAAATGTTCAGCGGCTTCGCAAGTCTATCTACCTGCTTCTATCGCTGAAACTGTTCTAGACTACGTAATAAAAGAAGTGAGTACAATTAAAATGGGCTCTCCAGAAGATTTTGAAAACTATGTGACGGCAGTTATTCACCGTGCTGCTTTCGATCGCCTTAAGGAAGCAATTGAACGCGTAAATAATGACACGGAAGCAGAAATAGTTCTCGGCGGAAACTGCGATGACAGCGTGGGGTACTTTGTTTCACCTACCGTGGTTCGCACCACCGATCCTTACTATTTCAGCATGACCACCGAGCTGTTTGGCCCCCTCGTAACTGTATATGTATATGAAGATAATTTATGGGAAGAAACCCTTAAATTGGTTGATAATACATCAGACTACGCTCTCACTGGAGCAGTCTTCTCCCAAGATCGCTATGCGTTACAAGAAGCTTTTGATGCCTTGGAAAATAGTGCAGGAAATTTTTATTTTAATGATAAACACACCGGTGCAGTGGTTGGACAACAACCCTTTGGCGGTGCAAGGGGATCGGGGACAAATGACAAAGCGGGGTCTATGTTTAATCTGTTGCGTTGGGTTTCTCCTAGATTAATTAAGGAGACTTTTGTACCTCCAACCGATTATCGTTACCCGTTTTTAGAAAAAGATTAAAATCCAAAAGCGTAACAATTTACCTCAGCTAGGGTCTTGTAGAGTAGAATCGGCACATTTTGCAGGATGATAATCACTTTCAATTGAAGGTTCCTCCCTCTTTTTTCATTGATTATGATGAGAGAGACTTTAAAAAAAACTAGAAAAATTAGAAGGTAAGCTAGAGAAAATAATTATCAAAATTGAAAAGCGCTGGGAGCTTAAGGACTAAGTTTTTTGTCTTAAAATTGTGGTAAATAAACCAATTTCTTAGTTTCAAAGAAAGGCTCAGAAAAGTACTGTTGTAAAGAGATTACCTCTGCTTTTGGAAAGGGACGCAACTCTTCTGAAAGATCCCCTCCCTTTAGGCAAATCAATCCGTTTGATACTTTGTTCTGTGAGTCAGGTTTTAGTTTATCTCCAATCCAGTGAACCAAGGTATCCATTGGAGCAACCGCCCGACAAACAATAAAATCAGCCTGATTTGTAACGGCTTCCATGCGGTTATTGGTAGTGGTAACATTTTTTATTGAAAGTGCTTGTACAACGGCATTGACAACCTTTATTTTTTTTCCAATACTATCAACTAAGTGAAAGTGTACTTTTGGAAAAAAAAACAGCTAAAGGAACGCCAGGGAATCCACCTCCCGTCCCAACATCGAGAATTTGGGTGCCAGGTACAAAGGAAATAAACTTCGCTAGAGCTAAAGAGTGGAGTACGTGTCGGACATAGAATTCATCCATATCCTTTCTTGAGATTACGTTGATTTGTTGATTCCATTCCACATACAATGAATACATCTTTTGAAATTGTTTGTGTTGCTCGTCACTTAATGTTAGAAAATAGTTAAGAAGTTGTTCCAAGAATTTTTTTCTAAAGATAATAAAGCTTTCATTTTTATTATTTTTGATATTCAAAAACTCCTATGTATTTAAAATTCCCTCGAAAAGATTTAGTGGGCTTTTATAAAGAATTGACTCGCCGAGTCAATGACTACTTCAAAAGCAATCAAATCAAAAAAACTGGAAACTATAAACTCCATATAAAAGCTTGTATAATGATTGCCCTTTTGGCACTTCCGTATACTTTAATTCTGACTCTCGAAATGCCTGGATGGCTTCAATTGATGCTCTGTGTGATCGCTGGGATTGGAATGGCTGGAATAGGGATGAATGTTATGCACGATGGTAATCATGGCTCCTACTCCTCTCTCCCTTGGGTAAATAATATCATGGGGAGTACCATTTATTTTTTAGCTGGAAATGCTGACAACTGGAAGGTGCAACACAATTTTTTACATCACACCTTTACCAATATTCATGGACATGATGAAGATTTGGAAGCTAATGGAATTCTTCGCTTTTCCAATCATCAACCTTGGAGACCAATACATCGTTTTCAACATCTGTATTCTGTTCTTCTATATGGTTTGTTGACTCTCAACTGGGCTTTCGTTTCAGATTTCAGTCAAATGCGTCGATATTTACGTGATCACAAAAGCGTTGCCCAAACCAAAAGCCCCAAAATCCTTTGGACAAAGCTTGTAATTACTAAAATCTTATACTTTGCGGGTTGGTTAGTGGTTCCCTATCTTATTCTTGGGATTGCATTTTGGAAAATTTTAATTGGCTTTTTTGTGATGCATTATACCGCAGGCCTCATTCTTAGTTTAATATTTCAGCTCGCCCATGTTCTTGAGGACACAGATATGCCGATACCAAAACCTGATACTCGGGAAATGAAAAACACTTGGGCTATTCATCAATTATATACCACAGCGAACTTTTCTCCAAAAAACATTTTAGTGAATTGGTATGTGGGTGGATTAAATTTTCAAATTGAACATCACATTTTTCCACATATTTCACATGTCCACTATCGAAAAATTGCCAGTATCATAAAAAGTACAGCCAAAGAATTTAATTTGCCCTACAATGAGTTTAAAACTGCACGAAGCGCTACTTTCGCATTTTAAATTTCTAAAAAGAATGGGTATCAACCCAGGGACACTAACTATATAATTTTATGGAGGCATTATCCAATCGAATCAATAGCCTGCCAGTATCAGCTACCTTAGCGATGGCAGCCAAAGCGAGAGAATTAAAAAAATAAAGGCACTGATGTTATTGGGCTGAGCTTAGGCGAACCCGATTTCAATACTCCCGATTTCATTAAAGAGGCAGCAATACAGGCAATTAATGACAATTACAACTCTTACTCACCTGTCGATGGGTATATGGATTTGAAAGAAGCCGTGTGTGAGAAATTCAAACGAGACAATAACTTGGTGTACACACCTTCCCAAGTAGTAGTTTCTACTGGTGCCAAGCAATCCATCGCCAATGTATGTATGGTTCTTTTAAACCCTGGCGATGATGTGATTCTCCCGGCCCCCTATTGGGTCAGTTATTCCGCCATTGTTACTCTTGCAGAAGCAACACCCATTATTGTTCCTACAGGCATCGACCAAAATTTCAAAATTACTCCCCAACAGCTAGAAGCTTCCATCACACCAAAGACCAAGCTCATTATGTTCAATTCACCGAATAATCCTTCTGGTACCGTATATACAGAAGCTGAATACCGTGCTTTGGCAAATGTTTTGGAGAGATATCCCAAAATCTATGTTTTATCTGATGAGATATACGAACACATCAGCTACAGCGGAGAAGTTTTTAGTTTGGCTTCTATCCCTTCCCTATATGATCGGACAATAACTGTAAACGGATTGGCCAAAGCTTTTGCCATGACGGGTTGGCGAATTGGCTACATCGGTGCCCCGGAGTGGATTGCCAAAGCCTGCAATAAAATGCAAGGTCAGATAACCAGTGGTACAAATTGCATTGCGCAACGAGCTGCCATCACTGCCTTGCTCGCTCCTGTTAAAAAAATTCAATACATGGTTGATGAATTTAAAATACGTCGCCAATTGATTATCGATTTGCTAAGTAAAATAAAAGGATTTAATGTGAACGAACCCGATGGAGCCTTCTATGTGTTTCCCGATGTCTCTGCTTTTTTTGGCAAAACATTCCAAGGGCAAACTCTCCGAAATGCAACTGATTTTGCATTATATCTTTTAGAAAAAGCCCATGTTGCTACCGTTACTGGAGACGCATTTGGAGATCCGAACTGCATACGAATTTCATATGCTGCTTCCGAAACCCAAATTAAAGAAGCCCTAGGAAGAATCGCCAAAGCACTCGAATAATTCCCTCCAATGGCAAGAAAAAGCAGTGATTCCTGAAATTCTGAGGAAAACCAATCAATAGGGGATGAATGTAAGTAAACTCTACGCTTTCATTAAGCGACTTATCCCTTAACGATTTGTTCTTGATGATTTATGGATTCTTGATGGATGGCTTTGAAGAGTCGTAATACAAATTCTTCGGACAATCCTCGTTCGTCTCCTTCCAAAACCATTTTTCCCAATATTTCGTTCCATCGCTTACTTTGTAATACTGCAACATTGTTTGATTTCTTAAGTTCTCCAATGGCTTCAGCCACTTTCATTCGCTTGCCCAGCGAATCCAAGATGGCTTGATCGGCTACATCAATTTGAGCTCGAAGGTTTTGCAATTCAGACTGATAACTTTCTTCATCGGTAGTTGTTTTTCGGATTTTTAAGTCTTTCATAATTTGGACCAAAGCCGATGGGGTCACTTGCTGTGCGGCATCGCTCCATGCATTATCAGGATCCCAGTGACTTTCTACCATCAGGCCGTCAAAATTGAGATCCAAGGCCATCTGGCAGGCATCAAATATCATATCGCGTTTTCCGGTAATATGTGAAGGATCACAAATCAAAGGCAAGTCAGGAAAGCGATTCTGAACTTCAACAGCAATTTGCCATTCTGGATTGTTACGGTATTTGCTTTTGCCGTGACTGGAAAATCCGCGATGAATTAAGCCTAGTTTTTTGATATTGGCGGTATACAATCGCTCCACACCCCCTAACCAAAGAGCGACATCTGGATTTACTGGGTTTTTAACCAATACGATTTTGTCTGTTCCTTCTAAGGAATCGGCTATTTCTTGAACGATAAATGGACTCACTGTTGAACGAGCGCCAATCCATAAAATATCAATATCGTGTTCCAATGCTAGTTTTACATGGTCTTTATTCGCAACTTCAGTAGCGGTAAGTAAACCTGTTTCTTCTTTAACACGCTGCAACCATTTCAGTCCAATGGCTCCTACCCCTTCAAAATTTCAAGGACGTGTCCTTGGCTTCCAAATACCAGCACGAAAGGCCGTGACATCGGTGTCTTTGAGCTCATGAGCTATCTTTAATACTTGTTCTTCTGTTTCAGCACTACAAGGGCCAGCGATGACCAAAGGGTGGTCGAGATCAAAGTTGGTGAGCCATTCGTGCATTGCGGGAGTATTTTTCATTATTAATTGGGTTTAATTCTGTTTAGGATGTTTTTTAATTGATTAGTATGTTTGAGTTCGTTATATAATTCTGTGTAGGAATTTTCTTGCAGCTGTTTTTTAAATTTTTCTAGGTTGTTTATATAGGCTGACAAAATATCTAAAACGTGTTTTTTATTGTCTTTAAAGATCGATACCCACATGTCAGGGGAACTTTTTGCCAGACGGACGGTGGATTCAAATCCACTGCCGGCTAAATCAAAAATATTCTTTTCATCTTCTTCTCGTTCCAGAACTGTTTTCCCCAACATAAAAGAACTTATATGAGACAAGTGAGAAACATAAGCCATATGCTTATCATGCGCATCGGGATTCATAAATCGTAGATACATCCCCATTTGTTCAAATGTAGTTTTTGCCCAGTCCAGTAGATCCGTTCGGGTTTTGTTTGCCTCACAAATTATTTGAGGCTTATCGGAAAACAATCCCAAATGAGCTGCCTGAGGGCCTGAATATTCGGTTCCAGCAATGGGATGGGCAGCTAGAAATTGGTTTCGCTTTGGATGGTCCGCTACAGCTCGGCAAATACTTTTTTTGGTCGAACCCACGTCCCATACCAAAGTGTCTTCAGGAATCAAGTGCAACAGTTGGGGTAATAAAGCGACACTTGCTTTCACAGGAATACAAAGTACTACCCGATCCACTTCATGAACTCCATCAATTTCTCCTACTTGATCCACAATTCCTTCCATCAAGGCTATTTCCAAATGGGAAGGATTGTGATCGATACCCATCAGCGAGGCCTGAGGATATATTTTTTTAAGTTCCTTGGCTATAGACCCTCCGATCAAACCGATACCAATCACTGCAATTTTCATGACTGAAAACGATTTAAAGCCTCTTGAAGGGTATTCTCTGGTACACAGAGTGAGAAGCGAATGTATCCTGCCCTTGGCTGCCAAAGATTGTCCCAGGGGTTATAAAAATATTTTTTTTGTATAATATGTGGTCTATATAAGCTTCCGAATCAAAGGCTTCCTTAGGTAGTTTGGCCCATACGAACATCCCTACACTCTGGGGATTGAAAGTAGTGCCCAGTTGGGTAGCCAAGGCTTCAACCTTATTACGACGTCTACGGTATATTGAATTGAGTTCGTCAAACCACTGGGATTCTATATTTAGAGCGGCGATGGCTCCCTGCTGAATACCATAAAACATACCCGAATCCATATTACTTTTTACTTTCAACACAGCTTTGAGAGTAGCTGCTTTGCCGCTTAGCATTCCAATCCGCCAGCCAGCCATATTGAATGCTTTACTGAGTGAGTTTAGCTCCAAGGCTACTTCTTTTGCTCCTGGGATGGAAAGGATACTTTCTGGTTTGTTGTTTAAAATAAAACTATACGGATTATCATTGATTAAGAGAATATCACGTTCTCGAGCCCAGCGAATTAATCGCTCAAAGGTTTCTTTTTGCGCAACGGCCCCAGTAGGCATGTGCGGGTAATTTATCCACATCAACTTGACTTTGGTCGTATTTATAGCTTCTAAAGCATCAAAATCAGGCTGCCAGTTATTCTCAGCTTTTAAATCGTATTCAATAGGTTCGGCTTCCAATAACTGGGTTACAGAACGATAGGTTGGGTAACCTGGGTTGGGAAGCAAAACCTGATCGCCTTTGTTGAGAAAAGCCATAGAGATATGCATAATGCCTTCTTTGGAGCCCATCAAAGGAAGGATTTCTTCTTTGGGATTCAAGGACACCTTATAGAATTGCTGGTAAAAATGAGCAATAGCATTGCGCAGTTCGGGAAGCCCCTGGTAACTTTGGTACATGTGAGCCTTGGGGTGAGACATTCCTTGAGTTAATGCTTCAATCACTTTGGGATGCGGTGCTAAATCTGGACTACCTATCCCCATATTAATTATCGGCTTACCTGCTTGAACCAAATTGGCCACTTCTCTCAATTTAATGGAGAAATAGTATTCTTTCACACTAGCTAAACGTTGGGCTGTCATTTTATTTTTTCTTGGTGTATTCGCCCAGCACCTTAAATTGCTGAGCCATGATTTTTAGAATGGATTTGGCCTTGGTATAATTCTCCAAGGTCTCGAAGGTCACGTCTACGAAAAAAGCGTACTTCCCTGGCGTTTCAATCACTGGTAGTGACTGTATTTTAGTTAGATTCAGTTGACAATCACTCATAACATTGAGAATGGTAGCCAAACTTCCCCGCTGGTGATCGAGGGTAAACATCATTGTGGTTTTGTTATGAGTAGATCCCTGTTTTGCTACTTTTTTCTCCACTATAACAAAGCGAGTAACATTGTTTTCTATCGTTTGGATAGAGGTGGCCAGCGTAGTAAGTTGATACATCTGAGCTGCAGACTGACTCGCAATTGCTGCTATACCTTTCCATTTATTTTCTGCAATCCGCTGGGCCACTGCTGCGGTGTCATCTGCTTCCACCAATCGAATCTGTGGATGTTGTTGGAAAAATTTACTGCATTGCAATAGCGCCATTGGGTGGGAACGAACCTCCTCTATATCGGATAATTTTTGACCCGGTAAGGCCAAAAATTGATGATGAATATTGAGGTAGTGTTCCCCAGTAATCATTAAATCATTGTGCTCAATCAATGCATAATTGGGAAGGATAGCGCCAGCAATGGAATTTTCAATCGCCATAACTGCTTTGGTTATTCCCCCTGATAACAACCCCTTTATGAGGTCCTGAAAACTATCGAAAGGAATAATTGCCACAGCATCACCAAAGTATTCTACAGCTACTTGATGGTGAAAAGATCCTGCTATTCCCTGGATTCCGATTATCTGTTGTTCCATATCAAAAAAAAAGTCCCGAACACGAGTCAGGACTTTATATCATTTAAATCGAGTTTATCAATTACCAAGCCCCGTCTGCTTCTGAATAGAAGTAGTAAAAGCTTCGATAATAGATAAATTTAGTGTTCATTATTACAATTTCGCTACAAAACTAAAGGGCTTGGGCTAAAAAACAAATTTTTGAGTTGTTTTTTTATTCGTCAAAGTGATATGCTTCGTTTTTGTATCCCCAAACATCGTTTATCTTTGACAAAAAGCCAGATGCCACTACATATACAAAATGTATCTAAAAACTATGGGGATGTACCCATCCTCAAGGGGCTATCATTTCAACTCCAAAAGGGAGAAATTGTAGGTTTTTTAGGCCCAAATGGCGCTGGAAAAACGACCTTAATAAAAATATTGACAGGTTATCTAACCCAGTGGGATGGGGCTGTGCAATTTGATTCCTTTGATTTAAAAAAAGATCCCAAACAGGTTCAACGCCTTTTGGGCTATCTCCCTGAAAATAATCCGCTGTATGGAGACATGCATGTAAAAGAATACTTACATTTTATTGGAAGGCTACACCAACTTTCTTTTTCTCCAATCGAGAAAGTGGCTACCCAGGTGGGACTGGAAAACCATTTGAATAAAAAAATCAATACCCTCTCCAAAGGATACCGCCAACGAGTAGGGTTGGCTGCAGCTTTGCTTCACAATCCTCAGATTCTGATTCTAGATGAACCCACTACAGGACTCGATCCCAATCAACTGGGAGAAATCCGACAGCTTATCCTAGAATTAGGAAAAGAAAAAACCATTTTTTTATCTACTCACGTTCTATCCGAAGTAGAAGCACTATGTGATCGGGTAGTCATTCTTCACGACGGTGAAATTGTTTTAGATAAATCTTTAAAAGAGCTCCGTGCACAAGAAAAACAAATCGTTCAAGTAACCTTTGATTATCGTGTGGAACCCGTTGCTTTAGAGCGGATTAAAAACGCAGTAACAGTCAAAAATATTTTTGAATTTCAATATGAAATTGAATTCGATACCGTTGACGATCGCCGACCTTTGGTCTTTGATTTCGCACACGACAACGGATTAAAGATACTTGCCTTACAACATAAGAGTAAAAATCTTGAGGAGCGCTTTAACGAGCTAACCAGCCGTTAGAAAATTGAATCTGCAATCGCTTTAATGTTTTCCGATTTCCCCATAGAATAATAATGTAGGAAAGGAACCCCTGCTTGTTGTAATTCTTTGCTTTGTGCAATACACCATTCAATGCCCACTTGCTTGATGGCTTTGTTGTCTTTGCAAGTCATAACGGCTTGAATAAGGGCCTCTGGTAAATCCACATGAAAACGATGCGGTAACAAATTGAGCTGACGTCTGGTCGCAATAGGTTTAAGACCTGGAATAATAGGGACATCAATTCCAGCGGTATAACATTTCTCTTGAAAGTCAAAAAATTTACTATTATCAAAAAACATTTGAGTCACAATATAGTCGGCTCCAGCGACTATCTTTTCTTTCAGATATTGGATATCGGTGTCCAAACTAGGTGCTTCCATGTGCTTTTCGGGATAGCCAGATACTCCAATACAAAAATCGGTTGCAGATGCTTGAACCAATTCTTCTTCCAAATAAATACCTTTATTGAGGTCGGAAATTTGAGCAACCAATTCACTAGCAAAGGTGTGTCCACCAGGGGTCGCCGTAAAATATGTTTCATTTTTAACTGCATCCCCACGAAGAGCCACTATGTTATCGATTCCTAAAAAATCCAAATCAATCAATAGGTTTTCAGTATCTTCCTTGGTAAATCCCCCACAAAGTACATGCGGTACTGCATCTACATTGTATTTATTCATAATCGCAGCACAAATTCCAACCGTTCCTGGACGTTTACGGATCAATCGTTTTTCGAGCAAACCGCTTTTGAGTGTTTTGAGCTCGTACTCTTCCCGATGATAGGTTACATCTATAAAAGGAGGATTGAATTCCATCAAAGGATCAATCCCGTCGAAAATGGAATTAATATGTTGCCCTTTAACTGGGGGTAAAATTTCAAAAGTAAACTGGGTTTTGCCTTTAGATTGGGCAATGTGGTCAACTATTTTCATTAGGATACGAGGTTGGGATTGAGCCATTTTCTGGCCTCTTGTAGAGATATACCACGTCGTTGGCTGTAGTCTTTTAATTGGTCTTCAGTAATTTTTCCCAAGCCAAAATACTGCGCTTGAGGATGGGCAAAGTAGTAGCCAGATACAGAAGCTGCTGGCCACATAGCCAAACTTTCTGTCAATGACACCCCTATCGTTTCTTCGACACGTAATAATTCCCAAAGGGATTTTTTCTCAAGGTGATCTGGACAAGCCGGATAGCCTGGAGCTGGCCGAATGCCTTTATATTTTTCAGAAATTAAATCGTCGTTGGTTAGCGTTTCATCGCTAGCATAGCCCCAGAAATTTTGGCGTACTGCTTCATGCAAGTATTCTGCAAAGGCTTCTGCCAAACGATCGGCCAAGGCCTTAATCATAATAGAGCTGTAATCGTCATTCTCAGCTTCAAAGGCAGCTGCTTTTTCTTGGGTGCCAAATCCAGTAGAAACACAAAAGGCGCCGCAATAATCTGAATAATCTGTTGATGCAGGAGCGATATAATCGGCCAAAGCGCGATGAGGCTGTCCTGCCTTCTTCTGAAGTTGTTGGCGAAGCGTAAGCCATTTACTGATGACTTTGTGAGAATCCTCTGGATCACATATCATGATGTCATCACCTTGACTATAAGCTGGGAATAGACCAAATCGCGCGCGCGCTTCCAGCCATTTTTCGGCGATGATTTGATTCAACATCTCTTGGGCGTCGGAAAACAATTCCGTGGCTTGAATCCTGACCACTGAATCGGAAAGAATTTCAGGATATTTGCCGTGTAAATCCCAAGAGCGAAAAAAAGGTGTCCAATCTATGTAGGGTATTAATCTGTCTAAAGGAAAATCTTTTAGGGTGTGAGCTCCCATATTCTTAGGAGTTGTAGGGCGGAAATTTTCCCAATCTAACCTCAATGCATTGGCGCGAGAGTCCGCTATGGATAAATAGGTTTTAGTCTCGCTGCGCTGTAAAAACTTTTCTCTAAACTGGTCGTAGTCAATACGAATCTTTTCCACATAGCTTGTTTGTTCCTCTCTACTCAAAAGATTACTAACTACAGCAACAGCTCTGGAAGCGTCATTCACATGAATTACAGGACCGCTGCTCACAGGGGCAATCTTGACTGCCGTGTGGGCTTTTGAGGTAGTAGCTCCACCAATCAGCAACGGAATTTGAATCTTTTGTCGTTCCATTTCTTGAGCCACAAAAATCATTTCATCCAAAAGAGGAGTAATTAAACCTGATAACCCAATCACATCTACCTGATGTTTGATGGCAGATTCCAGTATTTTTTCAGGAGGTACCATCACCCCCAAATTGATTATTTCAAAGTTATTGCATGCAAGAACAACACTAACAATATTTTTCCCGATATCGTGAACATCACCTTTTACTGTTGCCATTAAAATTTTTCCTGCGCTCTGTGATTCACTATCTTTTTCGCCTCGATATAAGGCTGAAGATAAGCTACTGCTTTTTTCATGACACGTGCTGACTTGACTACTTGTGGGAGAAACATTTTACCTTCTCCAAATAAATCGCCAACAATATTCATCCCATTCATCAGATGTCCCTCAATTACCTCCAAAGGACGGATAACCTGTTGACGGGCTTCTTCTACATCTTCTTCGATAAAAGCATCAATTCCTTTGATCAGTGAATGAGATATGCGCTCTTGTAGTTCCTGTTTGCGCCAAGCATTTTTCTCTGGATTGACACCCTTTACTTTTTCTTTCACACTTTCGGCAAAATCCAGAAATCGTTCAGTAGCATCGGCTCTTCGATCCAACAAAACATCTTCTACGTGATTCAATAAGTTTTTAGGTATTTCATCGTAAACCTCTAATAAACTAGGGTTGACAATTCCATATTCATACCGTGTTGGATAGCGTGATACAAAAAAGCCGCATGCATCGCTTCTCGAACAGTATTGTTGCCTCGAAAAGAAAACGAAATATTACTCACCCCACCACTCACATTAGCATGAGGTAGGTTTTTACGAATCCACCGGGTAGCTAAGAAAAAATCTAAGGCATTACGACGGTGTTCTTCCATCCCAGTAGCTACTGGAAAAATATTAGGATCAAAAATGATGTCCTGTGGGGCAAATTGAACTTGGTTTACTAAGATGTCATACGAACGCTGACAGATTTCAATCCGCCGTTCGAGGCTGTCTGCTTGTCCGTCTTCATCAAAAGCCATCACTACAACTGCAGCACCGTATTGTTTTATTTTTAATGCCAGACGAATAAAGGCCTCTTCTCCTTCTTTGAGGCTAATGGAATTAACTACACTTTTCCCTTGGGCAACCCGAAGTCCTGCTTCAATGATTTCCCATTTGGAACTGTCGATCATAACTGGGACTCTAGCAATATCTGGTTCCGCTGCAATTAGATTTAGAAATGTAGTCATGGCTTTAACTCCATCGATCAATCCTTCATCCATGTTAATATCAATGATCTGAGCCCCCCTCTACCTGTTCACGAGCTACTTCTACGGCTGTTTCAAAGTCTGCTGATTCAATTAGCCTCAAAAATTTTCTTGACCCTGTTACATTGGTCCGTTCTCCAATATTGACAAAGTTTGTCTCGGGAGTGATTTCGAGTAATTCCAGACCCGAAAGCTGAAGAACTGGCACTTGATCAGACATGCAGATTGTATTTATAGGAACGTGGGGAATGATTTTGAACAGCTTCGGCAATCAAACGTATATGTTCGGGTGTTGTTCCGCAGCACCCACCAATGATATTAACTAGATTGTCCTCCAAATAATTCAGGATTAGGTCACGCATTTCTTCAGCCGTTTGATCATAGACACCAAACGCATTGGGTAATCCCGCATTGGGGTGAGCAGATGTAGCGAAGGAAGTACGCTCCGATAATCGTTTGAGGTATGGATAGAGTTGATCGGCACCTAATGCACAGTTAAATCCAAGACTCAGAAGCGGGATATGAGAAACAGATACAGCAAAGGCCTCTACCGTTTGACCCGAAAGTGTGCGTCCACTAGCGTCAGTAATTGTTCCACTGACCATGACTGGGATGTCCCAGTTGTTGTTTTGTTTGAGTTCATCAATAGCGTACAAGGCCGCTTTAGCGTTTAGTGTATCAAAAACAGTTTCCACCAATAGTATATCAGCCCCCCAGCCACAAGCCCTTCAACCTGTTCTTGATAGGCCGTTACCAACTCTTCAAAACTCACCGCTCGAAAGCCAGGGTCGTTTACATCGGGAGACATGGAGGCGGTTCGGTTGGTGGGACCTATCGAACCGGCAACAAAACGAGGTTTTTCTGGATTTTTTTGAGTGAATTCATCCGCCATCTGCTTGGCTATTTTTGCAGCCTCAAAATTGAGCTCATAAACCCAATCCTCCATTTGGTAGTCTGCCATTCCAATTGAAGTAGAAGAAAAAGTATTGGTTTCTACAATATCGGCACCAGCCTCAAAGTAGTTTTTGTGGATCGTTTTAATGACTTCGGGTTGCGTTAAAGACAACAAATCGTTATTCCCTTGCAGCGTACAAGGATGGTCTTGGAAGCGATTGCCTCGAAAGTCATTTTCATCAAAATCATAGGCTTGAATCATCGTTCCCATAGCACCGTCAAGCACCAGAATCCGTTCTTCCAATATGGATTGAATTTTTTCATAGCTGTTCTAACGCATTGACAAGATCTTTTTGAATGTCTTCTTGGTGTTCCAAACCAACAGACAAGCGAATCATCCCATCTGTAATACCTACCGCCTGCCGATCTGTTTCATCTAATTTGCTATGTGTAGAAGAAGCAGGGTGGGTAACAATTGTCCGGGAGTCTCCAAGATTGGCAGAGAGGGAACACATTTCAATAGCATTAAGAAATGCACGCCCCGCTTTGAGGCCCCCTCTTATCTCAAAAGAGACAATATTTCCTCCTTTTAGCATTTGTTTTTTAGCGATAGAATACTGGGGATGCGAAGAAAGGAAGGGATATTTCACCCAAGCCACTTTAGGATGTGATTCTAAAAATTTGGCCAATGCCAAAGCCGTTTGACAATGGCGATCCAAACGCACCGCTAGGGTCTCTATACTCTTGGAAAGAATCCATGCATTGAATGGTGAAAGCGCTGGGCCTGTATTGCGCGCGAAGAGATATATCTCACGAATCAAGTCTTTATTGCCTACTGTGAGACCTCCCAAAACTCTTCCTTGACCGTCGATAAGTTTGGTCGCAGAATGAATAACCAAATCCGCACCAAAAAGGATGGGTTGCTGCAAATAGGGGGTAGCAAAGCAATTGTCAACTATAAAAATTAATTCATACTTTTTCGCTAGTTCAGAAAGCGCTTCTAAATCGACCAAGTCTACCCCTGGATTCGTTGGCGTTTCTACAAATAAAATTTTGGTTTCAGGTCGAATAGAATTCTCTAAAATATCTGTTTTTTGACATCGAAATAGGTGGTTTCTATTTTCCATTTGGGCAAATACTTGGTAAGCATTGAATGGGTGGATCCGAATACGCTCCGTGCAGATAGAATGTGATCTCCGCTTTGAAGTAGTGCAGCAAAGGTAGAAAACACAGCCCCCATTCCACTGGCAAAAGTCACCCCTGCCTCAGCTTGCTCTAAAACACAAACTTTATTGATTAATTCTTCATTATTGGGGTTTGTGAAACGCGTGTATATATTGCGCTTTTTTTCCTCCGCAAATGAAGCGCGCATGTCTTCTCCATCTTCAAATACAAAACTCGAGGTGAGATATAGGGGTGTGGTATGTTCCTGAAATTGGGAACGTTCTAACTGCTCGCGAATAGCTTTGGTTTCAAACTTACTCATACTTTTCTCCATTAAGATGGATTTCATAATCAATTTTTGCAGTGTGTTCTAAGGTTTTTGGACACGGAACAATACTTATCAAAGGAAAGCGCTACAGCCCTTTTGGCTTTTTCTGCTGAAAAGTCACCTTCCAGTATTACTTTAACTGTGATGGCATGAAACAATGCAGGAACAACATTTTCGAAGCGTTTCCCGCTGACTTCCATTTTTAGTGATGTTGGATTGATTTTTTGCTTGTTTAATATGTCAACCACATCAATACTACTACAGCCTGCCAAACCCATTAAAAGAAGTTCCATTGGACTAATCCCTTTGACAGATCCCTCTATTTTGGATTTGTTGTCTAACAAGACACGGTGACCATTTGGATTAGTCACTTCAAATAAATAATCGTCGTTTAATCTTTCTAAGGATACATTCATAGGTTCTATTTTATTTGAAAGATGGGTTTTAACAAGTGTTCCATCTGTTCGTATTCTATCAAAAAAGCATCATGTCCATGAGGGGACTGAATCTCCAAATAAGAAATCGCAACACCTGCTGTCTTGAGTTTCTCATAGGTTTCTTTAATTACTGAAGGGATAAAAAACAGATCTGTATCGATCCCAACCAAATAGAATTGAGTATTTGAATTGGAAAAAATCTCTTCCAGAGGATGACCGCTTCTTTCCGTATTGACCGAGCGCAACAAATGATTGACTAAAAGGTAGGAGTGCTTGGAGAATCGTTTTCTCAATTTTTCTCCATGATGGCGAAGCCAAGTCTCAACATTAAACAGGTTATCTTCTTCATTAAAGGTTCGCAAAAATCGATCGGCAAAAGACTGGGGAGATCGATAACATAGCATCGCATGCAGGCGTGCATCGTGGACAGGGTTGGAAGAGTTTTTGAGTATTTGATCCTGTAAATAGGTATTGGCTATCAGCCAATCCGAGGCTTTCCAATCGGTGGCAACAGGAATAAATCGTTCTACACAATCTCCAAATTTCGCCATGAATTCCCAGCCAATACATCCGCCGATGGAGCCTCCAATCAATGCAAATAATTTTTCTATTCCCAAATTTTGTAAGCCTTCCCAAAAAATATGAGCGATATCTCCCGTGTGAAAATCACTGTAGTTAGGCAATTGTGAGTTCAACACCCCATTCCCTGGGATATTAAATGAAATAATGGCAAATCGCTCTGTGTTGATTGTCTTATTGGGACCTACAAATCTGTTCCACCACCCTTCGGGACCAGTGACTTGGGCTTCCCCTGTAAGTGCATGATTCACCATTACCACAGGATGTGTTTTGGGGTCCTGCCCAAAAAATTGATAGGAGAGTCCAATGGGGCCTAAGTCCCGAGGAGCTTTCACTTCAATTTGTTTAATGTGGGAAGAAAGGTTCATGCCCTAAACGATTAAAACTTTTATATATTCAATGCTTTTTGAAGAACTTCTACTTGGTCCAATTTTTCCCAAGTAAAAAGCTCAACCTCATGGGTTACTTTTCCGCTGTAGGGTGATTCAAAAGTTTTGGTCACCGTTTTGGGCTCACGACCCATATGTCCGTAGGCCGCCGTTTCAGAATAAATTGGATTTCTAAGTTTTAAATGAGATTCAATTCCATAGGGTGTCAGATCAAATAATATTTGAATTTTTGAAGCTAATTCTGCATCGGATAAAGAGGTTTGATTGGTTCCGTATGTATTTACAAAAACAGAGGTAGGTGCTACAACCCCAATGGCATAGCTCAACTGAACCAATACTTCTTTGGCAGCCCCAGCAGCAACTAAATTTTTGGCGATATACCGAGCCGCATAGGCCGCAGATCGATCTACTTTACTTGGATCTTTCCCACTAAAGGCTCCTCCTCCGTGAGCTCCTTTTCCTCCGTAAGTGTCCACAATGATTTTTCGACCAGTCAGGCCTGTGTCTCCATGTGGCCCGCCAATAACAAATTTTCCGGTAGGGTTGATATGGTAGGTGATGCGATCATCAAATAAAGATTGTAGATGGGAAGGCAATTGACACACCACTCTAGGAATGAGAATCTCTATAATGTCTTTTTTAATTTTGGCCAGCATGCCTTGGTCATCCTCTGAGAAGGGATCGTGTTGGGTCGATACAACTATGGTATCAATACGTATAGGTTGGTCTTGTTCGTTATACTCAATAGTAACTTGCGATTTTGCATCGGGTCGTAAATAGCTTATTTCCTTATTTTCTCTCCGTAGAGCTGCCAATTCAATTAATATTTTGTGAGATAAATCCAGTGCCAAGGGCATGTAATTTTCTGTTTCATCCGTGGCATAGCCAAACATGAGTCCCTGATCTCCAGCTCCTTGCTCTTTTTTGGAGGCTTTTTCCACTCCTTGATTGATATCCTGTGATTGTTCGTGTATTAAAGAGATTACTCCACAAGAGTCTCCACTGAATTGATAGGCACCCTGGGTATAGCCAATTTTATTGATCGTATCCCGTGCAATCTGTTGGACGTCTAGATATGTTGTGCTTTTCACTTCCCCTGATAAGACAGTCTGGCCTGTCGTTACAAGAGTTTCACAGGCGACTTTACTATTGGCATCAAAGGCCAAAAAATGATCTAATAAGGTATCACGAATTTGATCGGCTACCTTATCGGGATGACCTTCACTAACAGATTCTGAGGTAAATAAGTATGACATTGATGTTGCTTTTTAGGGGAAGGATTTTTTAATGTTAAAAGCAACACTGCTTTAGCATTTTTTTATCGAGGTTGCAATCAGTCAAATCCTTCCTCGTATTTGTGCAAATGTAGTTAGTAAATTAGATATTACAAAAGTTTGAACGCAAAATATTACTGCTTTGTTTTCTTAGCTGAAACTTTATTTTTTACTAATTTTAGTACTATGCGATATAAGAATGATCCTTTTAGAATACAACCAAAATGCACATAGCCATAGCAGGAAACATTGGCGCTGGGAAAACCAGTCTGACTGATCTTCTGGCCACTCATTATAAATTTGAAGCTCAATTTGAGGATGTGATTGATAATCCTTATCTGGATGATTTCTACAATCATATGGAACGCTGGTCTTTCAATTTACAAGTATATTTTTTAAAAAGTCGATTCCAACAATTGACCCAAATTAATCGATCCGAAAAAAATACAATACAAGACCGAACCATTTATGAGGACGCTTTTATTTTTGCTCCCAACCTCCACGCAATGGGACTGTTGACCAAGCGTGATTTTGACAACTACTATTCCATGTTTGAATTAATGGAAACAATGATTGATGGACCTGATTTATTGATTTATTTGCGTTCCAGTATCCCCAACTTGGTTAATAAAATTCACAAACGCGGACGCAACTACGAGACTAGTATCAGTATTGAATATTTAAGTCGCCTCAATGAGCGTTACGAAGCCTGGATTAGTCAATACGATAAAGGCAAGCTTTTGATCATTGATGTGGATGATATGGATTTTGTTGAAAATCCGACTGATTTGGGTAATATTATCGAAAAAATAGATGCCGAACTCCACGGCTTATTCAAATAAAAAACCGATCTATTGGATCGGTTTTTTCTTGAATAAAAGTTAAAAGATGAACTACTCCTCGTTCTCGGTATGGATTTCCATATCGATTTCTTTTTGGGCTTGAATAGCAGCTTCTATTTCTTCTTTAGTTCCCATAATGACTTCAGTCGTTTCTGTGGATTCGCCATTTTTAGTCGTAGTTACTTTGATTATTGCTTTCATCACCTCTTCACCCTCTGCGGCATCCAATTCAACACGGACTTCTTTTTGCATCGATTTCTCATTTTTAATCGTTGCCTCATGAGAAACTCCAGCTTCCATAGAATGTCCTCCCAAAATTGGGGCAATCACAAGCCCAACCAAACAGGTTAACTTAATAAGAATATTCATTGAAGGGCCAGATGTGTCTTTAAATGGGTCTCCAACCGTATCTCCGGTCACTGCAGCTTTATGCGCTTCAGAACCTTTAAAGGTCATTTCTCCATTAATTTCAACACCTGCTTCAAAAGATTTTTTTGCATTATCCCAAGCACCTCCAGCATTATTCTGAAAGATAGCCCAAAGGACTCCTGAAACAGTCACTCCAGCCATATAACTTCCTAACGCTTCGGGTCCCATTAGAAAACCTATAATAATAGGAGTTGCTAAGGTGATCAATCCTGGTATTAGCATCTCTCGAAGGGCTGCACGTGTTGATATTTCAACACATTTACCGTATTCGGGTTCTCCCTTCCCTTCCAAAATTCCTGGTATTTCGCGAAATTGTCTTCGCACTTCTTCCACCATTTCCATGGCTGCTTTTCCTACTGCTTTCATTGCTAAAGCGGAGAAAACGACAGGAATCATTCCACCGACAAATAAAGCCGCTAATACGTCTGCTTTGAAAATATTGATCCCGTCAATTCCTGTGAAAGTTACATAGGCTGCAAATAGGGCCAAGGCTGTCAATGCCGCCGATGCAATAGCGAATCCTTTACCAACAGCCGCTGTGGTATTTCCAACAGAATCTAAAATATCTGTACGCTCCCGAACTTCATCGGGCAATTCGCTCATTTCAGCGACTCCGCCAGCATTATCAGCAATAGGACCAAACGCATCGATGGCTAACTGCATGGCCGTGGTAGCCATCATAGCAGACGCTGCAAGGGCAACTCCATAAAAACCTGCGAGGTTATAGGATCCCCATATAGCCAAAGCAAAAAGCAAGACCGAACTTGCCGTTGAAATCATCCCTGTTGCTAACCCTGCGATAATGTTGGTGGCTGCTCCAGTAGAGGAATTTTGCACAATGTCTAAAACAGGTTTTTTACCTAATGCCGTGTAGTATTCCGTAAATAAAGATATTAAGTATCCTACTGAAAGACCTACGACCGTGGCTAGGAAGACATTGAAACTACTGATATCTTTTGTTTCCCTCTCCAAAGAAACGCATTCCTGATATGGTTTCGGGGAGCATCCAACCAATTAAGAAGTATCCTGCTACGGCAGTGATAAGAATCGAAGTAACATTCCCAATATTGAGTGCGTGCTGTACTTCTGCTTCTTTGGCGTCATTATTCGAAATACGAATGAGAAAAGTTCCAATAATGGAAGCAATGATCCCAACACCAGCAATCATTATGGGAAGTAGAATAGGTCCCATACCTCCGAATGGATCTTCAAATTGGGCTCCAGTAGCATCGGTCATGTCTTTGATAATGTAATTTCCCAAAACCATGGAAGCAAGAACAGTAGCAACGTAGCTCCCAAAGAGGTCTGCTCCCATACCAGCGACATCTCCAACATTGTCCCCAACATTGTCAGCGATTGTTGCTGGATTTCGAGGATCATCCTCTGGGATTCCTGCTTCTACTTTTCCAACCAAATCTGCACCAACGTCGGCCGCTTTTGTATAAATTCCTCCACCTACACGGGCAAAGAGAGCAATAGATTCTGCACCCAGTGAAAATCCGGCAAGGGCTTCAAGTACAATAGTCATATTATTGTAGAAACTTCCTTCATCCCCAATAAATATCTTGAGAAAAAGAAGGAAAAATAAAGAAAGGCCGAGCACAGCAAGACCAGCGACTCCTAATCCCATCACTGTACCTCCTCCAAAAGAAACCTGCAAGGCCTTGGGTAAGCTTTCCCTAGCGGCTTGTGTGGTACGGGCATTGGCTTCGGTAGCAATGCGCATTCCAATGTTTCCGGCAAAAGCAGAGAAAACGGCACCCACCACAAAAGCGGGTATAATTAAAATACTAGTTGTTTCAACATAGCTGGAGATTGCAAAAAGCCCTCCCGAAGCAATGATAACAAAAATGAGCAGCAGCCGGTATTCTGCATAGAGAAAAGCTAGAGCTCCCTCCTTAATACTTTTGGATATGGATTGCATTTTTTCGTTTCCTGCATCTTGTTTTCGAACCCACTGTGCTCGAACGAGCATATAGAATAAGCCAACAATGGACAGGGCGATGGGTACATAAATAATCGATGTCATAAAATAGAATCTAAATTTTTAGCAGCGTAAAAATAAACAACGCCATTGGATTTGAAAAATAATACTTTGCATGAGGAGTTAGGCCTTCACATAAAGAACTTTTTTCACAGCACTTATTACATTTTCACTGTTAGGAAGCCATTCTTCAAGCAATACAGGTGAATAGGGTGCAGGCGTATCGGCTGTATTTATTTTTTCAACCGGTGCATCCAAGTAATCAAATAGGTGTTGTTGAACTTGATAAGTAATGTCTGTAGCAACATTACCAAAGGGCCAAGCTTCCTCCAATACGACCAATCGATTGGTTTTTTTAACAGATTCGAAAACTGTATTGTAGTCCAAGGGCCGAACGGTTCTAAGGTCAATAATTTCAGACGAGATTCCATCTTTTTCTAAAACCTCCGCTGCTTTGTATGCCTCCTTGATTATTTTCCCAAAGGACACGATGGTCACATCATCTCCTTTTCTTTTTATATCAGCAACTCCAAGGGGAAGTGTAAATTCTCCTTCTGGAATTTCTCCCTTGTCTCCATACATTTGTTCGGATTCCATAAAAATAACTGGATCATTATCTCGAATGGCAGATTTTAATAAACCTTTAGCGTCGTAGGGGTTTGAGGGAACTACCACCTTAAGTCCGTGACAATTCGCATACCAGCTTTCAAAAGCTTGCGAGTGAGTGGCGGCTAATTGCCCAGCAGAGCCAGTGGGTCCACGAAATACAATCGGGCAAGGAAATTGTCCTCCCGACATTTGTCGAATTTTTTGCCGCATTATTGATGATTTGGTCAATCCCAACCAATGCAAAATTAAAGGTCATAAACTCAATGATTGGCCGGTTACCAGTCATTGTAGATCCTACGCCAATTCCAGCAAAACCCAATTCGGAAATCGGAGTATCCAAAACGCGCTTTGGTCCAAATTCATCAAGCATTCCCTTCGAAGCCTTGTAAGCGCCGTTGTATTCAGCTACTTCTTCGCCCATGAGATAAATCGTTTCATCTCTTCGCATTTCTTCTGTCATCGCTTGCTGTATGGCTTCTCTGAATTGGATTGTGATCATAGTAACGGTGTAAAGTCAAATTCGGATCAAATTTACGAAATATCTACAAGGCATAAAACAAGAATCCCACAATAGCTATTTGAGTCCAACAAAAAAAATTATCTTGTTATTTGTACTAGAATTAAAGTTTCTGCGTTGATATTATACTTAGCTTACGACACATGAAATTAGTGGAACTAAAAATTAAAGGAATCTCCTACAGCGAAACGCAGTCAGGCACCTATGCATTAATCCTAAATGAAGTTGAAGGAGATCGCAAGTTGCCTATTGTGATTGGTGGGTTTGAAGCCCAAGCCATTGCAATTTCGCTTGAGAAGGAGATCAAGCCAACGCGTCCACTTACCCATGATTTATTTAAAAATTTTTCGTCTCGATTTGAAATTCATGTCAAACAAGTTATCATTCATAAATTATTGGATGGTGTTTTCTATTCGAGTTTGATCTGCGAACGCGACGAAATTGAAGAAATTATTGATTCCAGAACCTCCGATGCCATTGCTTTGGCATTGCGATTCAACGCGCCTATTTTTACCTACGATACCATCCTGAAGCGAGCTGGTTTTTCTGCTGCACTTAGCACATCAAACGAACGTAAACTCTCGGAAGATAACTGGATTCAGGAATTTGTTGCCGAACAAAGCAAGCAACCAACTGCACTCCCTGAAAAACTTGAGAAAATTTCTTTACGGAAACTCAGAACGCTCTTAAAAAAGTTTGTTTCCCAAGAAGATTATGAAAAAGCAGCTTTGATCCGTGATGAGATCTCCAAGCGAAATCAATAGGTTGTTAATCTTTATTTGAAAACTATTCTTCGTAGGATAGTTTCTTTTTTTTTATGCCTTTCTATTTTTGAGTAAAATAGACGCATGCAAAAATATCTCGACTTAATTCGGCACATTCAAAAACAAGGATATGAGAAAACCGACCGAACAGGAACTGGTACTAAAAGTGTTTTTGGGTATCAAATGCGTTTTGATCTTTCAAAAGGCTTTCCTTTGATTACCACAAAAAAAATTCACGTAAAATCTGTTATTCATGAATTGTTGTGGTTTCTTAAAGGGGATACCAACATTAAATATTTGCAAGATAATGGAGTTCGTATTTGGAATGAATGGGCTGATTCAAGTGGTAATTTGGGCCCTGTATATGGTCATCAGTGGCGCAATTGGAATAATGAAGGGATCGATCAGATTCAAGATGTCATTCAAACCCTCAAATTAAATCCCGATAGTCGAAGAATGATTGTTTCTGCTTGGAATCCCTCTGTGCTCCCAGATACTTCAATTTCCTTTGCAGAGAATGTAGCCAATAACAAAGCTGCTTTGCCTCCCTGCCATGCTTTTTTTCAGTTTTATGTTGCAGATAATAAACTGTCCTGTCAACTGTATCAGCGCAGTGCTGACGTTTTTCTAGGAGTCCCTTTCAACATTGCTTCCTATGCTCTACTTACAATGATGGTTGCTCAAGTTTGTGGGTATCAATCCGGTGAATTTGTTCATACGTTTGGTGATATACACATTTATTCTAATCACAAAGAACAAATAACGACACAGTTAGAAAGAACTCCAAAGCCACTCCCAATCATGAAACTCAATTCTAAGATTAAAAATATCTTAGATTTCACTTACGATGATTTCGAATTGATTGGTTATGATCCACATCCTCTAATACGTGGGAAAGTTGCAGTTTAAAGTAGCTTGTCGTATACTCCAAAAAAATGATCAACATCTTCAAAAGTATTGTAGTGATGCACTGAAATACGGATGCCATCACCCCGAAGTGAAGCGTGAATACCAGATTCAAATAGTTTTTGATGCAAAGACGCATCCCCTGGAATGTTGAATATTGATGTGTGCTTTTTACGCGAAATTACCAATGGATGTAGCAATTTTCGATCGGATAACTTTTTGCGTAAATAATCTGTAGTTTGCTCCTTTGCCTTGAGTAGGGCTGTGTAGTTATTCTTTGATAAATTATCAACAGCAAATATTAAAGACGCAAAAGCTAAAAAATCAAAATGTCCGGCATAGATTTTTTCTTCGAAGTGATGTATTGAAATAGCGCAAAAGTCTAAAAACGATTGCTTAATACTCAGCAAACCATTACCGAATCCTGCCAAAAGCCATTTGTATCCACTTCCGACAATTACATCGAGTGGGGAATTTTCGAAATGAAATGGCTCTGCTCCCAAAAACTGTGTCCCATCAGCGAGAAACAAGATATTGGGAAAGCGTTTTTTGATCTGACTTAAAGCCTCCAAATCTAAAAGAACTCCAGAGGTGTACTGAACCATACTAAAAGCTACAACATCAAAAGACTCTATTGCTAAAACTGATTCTATTTGCGATTCAATATCCCCTGATAAAGGAAGTTGTTTGGTGAGAAAGCCTCGCTCTAATAGGGCATTTTCTAAAGAGTGATATTCTTCCAAAAGACTCAGTACTTTCGTGTTTGCAGGTAGTTGATCCAATACAAACCGTAAGCCTGTTGAAAAACTAGAAGTTAAAAAAGTATTTTGTGGATGACTCCCTAAAAAGGTGGCTAGAGTTTCTCTCTGTGAGGCCAATCGTTCGTATCCTTTGATTTTAAACTGATCCCCTTGATGTATATAATTGCGATCAAAGGAGGCTCTGAACTCCATCAATTCCACTGAGGCGAGTCCCACATAAGCGGTATTCAAGTATACTGATTGATTTAGGACTGGAAAGCGTTCTCTCATTTCATTTAGGAAACGTATTTTTGCTGTCAAAATTACAAGTAAATACCTTATAAATAGGATATAGATGATGATTCCTTTATTAATTATTAACCCAGTCCCTTAGTCATTTTATCAAGCATGAATCAAAATATTACAATTATAGTAGCTGTAGCAGCCAATAATGTCATTGGAAGAAACAATGACTTGATATGGCATATTTCCGAAGATTTAAAGCGATTTAAATCTCTTACTTCTGGACATGCCTTAATTATGGGTCGAAAAACTTTCGAATCGCTTCCCAAAGCTCTTCCCAACCGAACCAACATCGTCGTAACTCGTAATAGATCGTATCGTGCTGAAGGGGCCTTTGTATGTTACTCAATGGAAAAGGCCTTGCAACTTGCCGTTAATGATCAACAACCCTTTATCATAGGCGGAGGAGAGATCTATCGAAACGCCTTATCCTTTGCCAATACAATTGAACTCACCCGCGTGCACAGAGACTTTGAAGGAGATACTTTTTTCCCAGAGATTGATTCCAAATATTGGGAATTGGTTTGGGAAGAACCACAAACAAAAGCATTGGATAATCTCCCCTACTCTTTCCTAACATATCAAAAAAAGAAACAATGAATGTAGCTATTTTTCCTGGTCAAGGAGCCCAATTTGAAGGCATGGGCAAAGATCTATTTGAGAACTATCCTCTTGCTAAAGAACGCTACGAACAAGCAAATAATCTATTAGGTTTTGATATTTCAAAGGTGATGTTTGAAGGCAGCAAGGAAGACCTTCAACAAACCAAGGTGACCCAACCCGCCATATTTCTTCATTCGGTGATCCTCGCAGAAATTCTTGGAGATAAAACATCGACTCAAGCGGCAGCGGGGCATTCTTTAGGTGAGTTTTCAGCCTTGACCTACAGCGGAGCTCTCGATTTTGAATCTGGCCTCCATTTGGTTAGTCAACGCGCTCAAGCTATGCAACTTGCTTGTGAAGAAACTGAAGGAACTATGGCGGCCGTACTTGGATTGGATGATTTCCTTGTAGAAGAAGTTTGTGAGAATACCTCTGGAATCGTTGTATCTGCAAATTACAATTGTCCGGGACAGCTGGTTATATCAGGAGAACGAAAAGCTATTACTCTCGCATGTGAAGCACTTGCTGAGGCAGGTGCCCGACGTGCTTTGGTTTTACCTGTAGGGGGAGCTTTTCATTCACCTCTGATGGAATCCGCTCGGGAAAACCTAGCGAATGCTATCGCTTCTACTTCTTTTAGCCAGCCAAATATCCCTATCTATCAAAACGTATCTACTCGGGCTGAAAAGGATACTACTCGCATTCAGGAAAATTTAATTGCCCAACTAACTGCCCCAGTCAAATGGACGCAGAGCATCCGTAATATGCTTTCCGATGGTGCTAAAGAATTTACAGAGATTGGCCCTGGAAAAGTCCTACAAGGTTTAGTAAAGAAGATTGATTCCAGTGCGATCTCTCAATCGGGAAAAGACTTACTCTAATCTTGTTTGAAAATTCGACCTCCTTCATAACGAAAGAAATGGCTTGTAAAATTTTAATATTTTTCTGCGGATTGGAATCAGTAGCAATTATATCAGCATAAAATCCGGGGCAAGTTGTCCAAGTTCGTTACTGCTGTTAAGGATTTTAGCGCCAGTAATTGTTGCTGATTGCAAGGCCTCAACCACTGGCATTCCTGCTTCCACCATATATTGAAACTCAAGGGCATTCAGACCGTGAGGAAAAACTCCTGCATCAGTTCCAAAAGCTATTGGAACTCCTCTACGATAGGCCTTCTCAAAAGTATTTTGTATTCGAGGACCAATTTCAATCGCTTTAGGAGTTACAACATCGGGAAAATATCCTTTGATTTTAGCCTTTTCTGCTACTTGTTTTCCTGCCGTTATGGTTGGAACTAGAAAAGCCTTTTTTTCCTTCATCAGATCCATTGTTCTAGTTTCCATTAACGTACCGTGTTCGATCGTGGTCACCCCTGCCATTACGGCTCTATACATTCCTTCATCGCCGTGCGCATGAGCCGCTACATGCATACCATAATCATTGGCTGTAGCAACTATTGCTTTAATTTCCTCCAAAGTAAATTGTGGGTTTTGACCATTCTTTGCCATACTTAGAACACCTCCTGTTGCAGTGATTTTGATACAGTCTGCTCCATTTTTATAGCGTTGTCGAACTGCTTTTTTTCCGTCTTCAGGGGAATTGACAACTCCTTGGGCTGGACCAGGATTCCCCATCAATTTCTTTCGATATCCGTTAGTTGGATCCGCGTGACCTCCAGTAGTGCCAATAGCCTTCTCTGCAGTAAATATCCGAGGCCCTGGAATTTTTTCTTCACGAATAGCATCTCGTAGAGAAACATTTACACCTGTACCTCCCATATCTCGAACCGTAGTAAAACCAGCTAAGAGAGTTCGACGAGCAAACATTACTGCATCAAAGGCAATATCAGACTCATTATTTACAAATCGATTGATGTATGAGGTATTGTTCGTTTCGCTTTCGATGTGAACATGCATATCAATAAATCCAGGCAATACCGTTTTGTCTTTCAGGTTAATGACTTTTATTTCGGCCTGGGAGGGTAACAAGAACCCCTTTTTGACTTGAAGAATTTTATCCCCTTCTACAATTACAGTTTGCTCTTTGATAAATTTTCCGTTTTTTGCATCAAAAAGGGTCCCACAATGCAAATACGTTTGCTGAGCAAATTTGAGACTGCAAAGCATAGAAGAAGTATTATTTTTTTCATACCGAATTTATAAGTCAGCCACCGTCTTAAGTAGCTTTTCACAAATATAATCGATTTGTTCTAGGGTCAATTCTGTATGCATAGGAAGAGACAGAACTTCATTTACAATTTGGTTTGTGATAGTAAAATCGGATTCCTTATAGCTAGTATGAGTATAGGCTTTTTGTGCATGTAGGGGAATGGGATAATACACACCTGTTGGTATATCGTATTCCGCTAATTGTTGAACCAACTGGTCTCGTTTACCCCCTCTTATTTTTAGTGTATATTGATGATATACGTGAGAATCACAGTCGCCAGAACGAAAAAGGGGTGGTGATTGAAGGCGCTTCTTGCAAGCGTTCAGAATATAATGTTGCTGCCATTTTTCTCTTTTCGTTATAGAAATCTAAATAGGGTAATTTCGTATTTAGTACTGCAGCTTGAAGTGAGTCTAAGCGAGAATTTACACCCACCACATCGTGATGATATCTTCGATACATACCGTGATTGACAATACCTCTTAAGGTATGTGCCAATTCGTCGTCGTTTGTAAATAACGCACCTCCATCACCGTAGGCTCCTAAATTTTTTGATGGAAAAAAGAGGTTGTTCCTACATGTCCGATAGTACCCGTCTTTTGTTTTTCTCCTGAAGAAAAGGTGTAATTTGCTCCAATCGCTTGTGCGTTGTCCTCCACAACAAAAAGATTATTTGCTTTTGCTAAATCCAGCAGTGGCTCCATATCCACAGCTTGACCAAACAAGTGGACAGGTATAATTGCTTTGGTTTTCGGTCCTATTCGAGGGGCTAAAGCTTCTAAATTGAGATTGAAAGTGTAGGGATCTACATCCACCAATACGGGGGTCAATCCTAAGAGAGCTATTACTTCAACTGTAGCGGCAAAAGTGAAGTCTGCTGTAATGACCTCGTCTCCAGGCTGCAACCCCAACCCCATTAAAGCAATTTGTAATGCGTCTGTACCATTAGCACAGGGGATGACGTGTTTGACATCCAAATATTTCTCGAGATTTTTTGAAATTCTTGAACTACAGGGCCATTTATGAAAGCTGTAGATTCTAGAACCGCCTGCATTTTGTGAGATAATGGTTTTGATATTTGTTGATACTGCCCATGCAGATCAACCATTCGGATCTTCTTCATAATTTTCTTGGTAAAAGTAAAAAAGTGTGACCACTTAAATGCTCAAAATAAATTGTAATTTTAAATTCCTATCGAAATACAAAGCATCATTTGCATGGAAATGAATATTGATTTGGTCTATCTCTGGGTAGATGGAAATGATCCAAAATGGCTAGAGAAGAAAAACCGTTTTATAGAAAAAAAAATCAATACAGTTGGCCGATATCAAGATAATCAAGAATTAAAATACTCACTTCGATCGATAGAAAAACACTTGCCTTGGATACGAGAAATTTTTATTGTTACCGACGATCAAACCCCTATTTTTTTGATGGCCAATCATCCAAAAATTGAAATCGTTCATCATTCTGAAATTATCCCAAAAAAGTTCTTACCCAATTTCAATTCTAGAGTAATTGAGTACTTTATGTATAAGATTCCAGACTTGTCCGAAAAGTTTCTATATGCTAATGACGATATGTTTGTCAATGCCGATCTTAAACCTTCTTTTTTCTTTGAAAAAGGCATTCCGATTATGAGGATGAAATATTATCCTTATTTAAAATATGAAAACAAAATAAAAAAAACCTTTAAACTTAGTTTAAATTCTTACAGATTGGCAATTGAAAACGCTTATGCTCTAATTAAAAAAAAATACGATGTATTTTACCCAATAATTCAACATCACAATATTGATGCTTTTTTAAAAAGTGATTTTAAATCGACAGTGGAAGATGTATTTAGTGAAGACTTAAAAAAAATATTTTTCAATCGCTTTAGGAGTAAAACAGATATACAACGAATAATGATTAATTGTAAAGCCATAGCAACAAATAAAGGAATATTGAAATACATAAATAGAGAAGAGTCATGCCGGCTAAGAGTTCATAAAACAAATTATATGGACTATATTATCAAATACAATCCGAAATTGTTTTGCTTAAACGATACCGAACACGCAACAGACACGCACCGTGCTAACATTGAACCCTTTTTGAAAAAAATGTATCCTAGGAAATCGACTTTTGAGAAATGACCAAAGTCAATTCCCATTTATAATTCAAAAGAAGACTTTTTAGGTAAAATTGATTCAAAAGAGTCTTTTATGCCTTCCATGGTTTGATGATAATTTCTTATATGCACATTGTCATTCAAACAAACTAAAGAGTAGGATTGATTGCGTACGGCCTTCATTGCTTTTTTCGACTTAAGCAATAATGGAAACATTTTGGTGTCTAGGTAGGGGTTGTAAGGAATAAAGTTTGAGCTACAAATCTGCCAGGTTCTAAAAAGCTCTGGTGTGAGGTCATTGTTGTTGCGAAATCTATGTGAGGACATCGCTATCAATTCTTTTCCGCAATGGTTCCAAACCTCTTCAAATGTCTTTTTCAAAAAAGGTTGTGCATTATGAGGAGTTCTCAGTGTAATAAATTTATGATAGAATCTAAGTAAATGATTGAGCCTACCTTTACTCTCCCATATGACGGGTCAAACCATTTCCGAGCATCATTTTTTAACACTTCCTTTTTATCAAAGTGTTTGTTAATAAGGCGAATATTATTTTTGAGCATTTTTTCGAACTGTGATATGCCCGTGTTTTTTCGAAAAGTGGCAATGTCTTTGGGAAGTCCCTTAACGAAAAACGTGACGGAGAAAGGTGATTGATTATGAAAAAGTCATCATTGAAATACACAAAATGTTCTAACAGATCAGGAATTTTATGCATGTAGATTTCAATCAAATTAGAATTAAATACCGGTAGATACTGCTCAGGGATATAATCTTTATGGCTTACTAGATTTAATTTAGGGTGATCTGTATTTAGCCAATCTGGTTTTTGTCCTGAGGTGACAAAATGTATTTTTCTAACCCATGGAGCAAATGTATCTACCCCCCTAAACCAATATTTTAAAAATCCGTAATCTCGGAAACGGGCTTCTGACAATTCATTGACTGAATTATCAATTCTCTCTGAATATTTAAAAAATGATTCTTTCCATGCTGGGTCATCCATGTTAACCCATGTAATTACAAAATCAATTCCCATTTTTAATCAATAAATAAACCATTTAATAAGAGTGGGCTATAGTCTCTTTTTTGAGAACTGACAAAATTGCGCTCATCTTTAATAAAGCCTTTACTCTCTTCGTTAAAATTAGACAAAAAGATTACATTGGGATTTTTTCTTTAAAAATCAATAAACTAATATGTATTAAGAAATATTTTTCCAAAATCAACCTCCACTTTAGATATATGAGTTGAGCAACAAATAAAATCTTTACTTTAGTGCTACATATATAATCAATGCATAAATATTTCCTCCTCTTTTTTCTATCCCTCTTAGGAATGGGCTATGGACAAAAAGAAACGATGCCAAACATCATCTTTTTTATTGGTGACGGAATGGGACTCACTCAAATATCAACTGGCATGTATGCCAATGGTAACAGTACAGAATTAGAGAATTTTGAATACGTGGGTCTTTCAAAAACCCACGCAACTAAAAACCTAGTAACTGATTCTGCAGCTAGTGGAACAGCAATGGCGAGCGGAGTAAAGACATACAACGGAGTTATTGGTATCAGCGCAAAAAATGAAAAAAAACCTTCCATCCTGGATTATTGTTCTGACAAAGGTTATCAAACAGGACTATTGTCAACCAGTAGTATCGTTCATGCTACGCCAGCATCTTTATGCCCATGTGGAATCGCGAAAAGAATACCAAAAATTGCATATCAACTAATGGAATCTAATGTCAATTATTTTATTGGAGGTGGGAAAAAGCATTTTACTAAAAGAGATGATAGAAAAAACTTGCTAAAGAGTAGCGATAAACGATATGAAATAGTGAATTCTTTGGAAGAATTCATTAAGAGTGACGCCGATAAAATTGGATATTTTACTTACGACGACGAGCCACCAAAAAAATCAGTTGGCCGAAAACCAGGACTTCCAGATATGCTTCAGGCAACTTTAGATAAATTCTCAAAAAGTATGCAGCCTTTTTTTGTAATGACTGAAGGTTCTCAGATCGATTGGGGTGGCCATGCTAATGAAGTGGCCTACGTGGTTTCAGAGTTTTGGAATTCAATGAAACCCTTAAAGTTGCCTTTGCGATTTGCCAAAAAAAACGGGAATACATTGGTGGTGGTGACAGCTGACCATGAAACGGGGGGATTGGCACTAACAAAAGGAAATGTTGAGAAAAGCCAAGTAGGTGGTAGATTTAGTACCAAAGGACACAGTGCTACAATGGTCCCTGTCTTTAGCTATGGACCAAGTGCAAAAGATTTTTCTGGAATTTATGATAATACAGCCCTATATGGTAAACTAAAAAAGGCTGTAGATGCAAAATAATAAAGCGTCCTATTTATCATCTCGTGCGTAGACGATCAAGTATGTTATTTTTGAAAGCAACATCATCTTCCAAGATCTCATAGAAGCTGTTCAAAAAACTTATTGTGGATTCATATTCAGATTCAATATCAAAATCGTCTTTAGTCCTTCTGACTTCCTCTACCAAGTTGTTTTTAATTCTTAAAAAATGCTCCCTAACTGACTCAAGGACGTCTTCGTCTCGTTTAAAGCCTCTATATATTCTATCTCTAACGGAATTAATGCCAAGATTGGTATTAACGGTTGCATAACTTGGATCTACTAGACCCGCCATATCAAAATCATAGGGAAGTGGTATTATTTTTTTATCAACATAAAGAAGTTTACCATTATGTTGATAGGCTACTGAAAAATCAGTATTACCAATCATATATTGAAAGAAAGCATTTTTGACTGAACTCTCTGCATCCATTGCTAATGGATGAATATAACGCTCAAAAACTTTCCCTTCGAATCTTTTGGCTACAAGTTTATCATCCTCTATTAAAAAACCATCTAACTTGTGCTCTTTAGTTTTGCTTCCCTTTTTTTCAATCATGGTAATTTTAACTTTTTCTGGTCTTGAAGTGGTATGGAGAAATTTTTTCAAAAAAGTTTGTATGCAAGTAGCTCCTGTTCTACGTTATCATTCATGTTATTTTCTATCAAACAAGGAAGAACGAGTTTTAACTTTTTGTTTCCTTCAAAAAGGGTCTCTTTAGATTGTGACTTTTTTATTTTCATTTTAACAGGTGGAAAATAACATTTAGAGCGGCGAAAATTTCCACGAGCCCTGAGTTTGACCGGGATTAACTTCCATTCGCCAACGTCTTTGTATTTCATGTCTACATTAATGAAGATGCTATCGTTTGTATCCCTACGCAACTCTTTATTTGAATAACTCAATTGGATTTCAAGAGGGCTATTGTCCTGAAAAAGTTTTGTAGTTGCGTTATTTTCTTGCGCAAAAAAAAAGGTCGTGGTAGTTATTAATATTGCTATGAAAGTGACTTGCTTATTCATGATAATAATTATAGATTTATCACACTAATTTAAAAAAACTAATTCTTGATACGCTACTTATCTATCCTGAATCACAGAACTCTTATTACAATGGCCATATCGTTGGTTGTTCCTTACGTATCGTATCACTTTGACGTGATTTATAATATCGACCTGACCCTTATCAGTATTGCTATTATTTTCCCCCTCGTTTTTGCCATTCGCGGGGCCTTTAAAAGGCGTGAAAAAGCTTTAGAGTTTTTGGCTCGATTCCGGAGTGCTTTAAAGACTGTTGAATATTTAATTCTGAACGCCAGTAAACTATCCGATAAAGCAAAAGCCCAAGGACAGGGATTGTTAATCACAATAAGTAATGATTTTATGGACTACCTGACCGGATCGATTAATGATACGCATACGATCGATCAAAATATGGCTGCGCTTTTCGGTTTTGTTGAAGAAAATTCTGAAATGATCTCTGGCGGCACCCGACAGAAAATCTTTCGTTTTATGAAAGACGTACACGAAGGTCAAGAAAATCTGATCGCAGTGCACACTCACCGTACTCCAATAAGTTTGAAGGCATATTGCCTTATTTTTATTTATATTTTTCCTTTGGTCTATACCCCAACCATCATCAATAAAATTGGATATGACAACCCCGAGTGGGTTACCTATTTTATTATATGTTTGAGTGAATTTATTTTGATATCCCTCTACAATATTCAAGATCAAATGGAATACCCTTTTTGACAAAGAAGGTCTGGATGATATTGAACTCGACCTCTTTAAAATCAACCGATAGTATGTTTGTGTTTTTATTATAAAAATAACTTTTCTTTGAGTATTTATCAATAAAGATTTGAATAAAATTGATATTTATTTTTAGAACAAAATTTCCGAAAAGTTTGTTCAGGTATTTTTACAAATAGTTGCATTTTGCGGACAAAATAACCGTAAACTATGAAGAAGTTTCTACTACCTCTGTTGCTATTACCGCTACTTATCATTGCCCAAAGTAAAATCAACGGAAAAGTTGTTGATGAATTTCAACAGCCCATTCCATTTGCGAACGTACTACTCTATGAGTCCAATGGTGAGTCCACAGAAGATCGCAGCATTTCTGTTGATACTGGCGAGTTCACATTACTTTCACCCTTGACTGGAGAATTTTATATTTTAGTTACTTCCATGGGTTTTGAAGAATATAAATCACAACCCTTTACCCTTATTAACAATACTACCATCAATCTTTCTACTCTAGTGATTAAAGAAGCTTCATTTGCTCTTCAAGATGTCAAGGTGGTAGGGAAAAAAATTCCATACAAACGTGAAATTGACCGAACGGTTATCTCCTTGGAGGAAGAAACTGCCGCAGCAGGTTCCTCTATACTCGATATTTTGGAAAGAACGCCTGGCTTGGTGGTAGACCGACAAAATAATAGCATTTCCATGCTTGGAAAAGATGGGGTAAATGTAATGATCAACGACAAAATGACATACATGCCTGCCACTGCTCTGGTTCAATATCTTAATGGTTTGAGTGCTGATACTGTCAAAACTATTGAACTAATCACAACACCACCAGCTAAATATGATGCAGAGGGCAATTCCGGCTATGTAAATATCATACTTAAAAAGAAAGAAAATGAAGGATATAACGGTAATTTTATTGTGTCCAATAGCACAAGTTATAACGATAACAAATCCCAACGTAATGCAACTGCCAATTTTAATGTAGCTAATTCTAAAAATGTACTCAGTGTCAATTATTCGTTCACTGATAATGAAATTCCAACAGAAGGATACATCACCCGTTCATATACAAACGTGACTCCTGTCTTTGATAGTCGTTCCGAATTTTTTAATGGCATGGATGTTCCCTCTCATAACATTCGTCTTACTGATGAGTACAACCTTACCAATCAGTGGCAAGTTGGAGTGACAGTAACCGGTTATACCTCTACAGAAAATCTTTTAGGGGACACTGACTATCAAGAAAATGAGGCCTTAAATTATGGATTTGTTCGCGATGAAATTAAAGAATGGAAGAGTGCACAAATCAACTTCTTTACAGGCTATCAATTGACAGAAAATGCGCGCATCGATTTTGAATACAGTTACCTTCAATACGATAATTACACCAATTATGACGCTGATTTTTTAGCGCAAAGCGACTTGACCCCTGATAATCTGTATACCGAGAAAACATCTCCTTTCTTTATTCGAGTGGCCAAGTTGGATTACAAATCCAAATTATTATCAAAATTTGATTATACCGCTGGTTTAAAATATGTCAAATCGAATTTTTCAAATGAAAATCTAGTAGCCTATGATAACGTGATTCGGGACGAGTTTAGCCAAGGCAGCGACTTAGATGAATCCTTGGTAGCTGCCTATTCGCAACTGAACTTTGATGCCTCCAAAGCAATTAAATTTCAATTAGGCTTGCGCTATGAACATACCGATACTTTCGTTACTTCTCCGGAGGGAGAAGTATTTGTAGATCGAAATTATGGTAATTTTTTTCCTAGTCTGTTTATGGGATACAAAATCAATGATTACAATAATTTGAATCTTTCCTACAGCAAAAGAATCAAAAGACCTGCCTTTTACAGACATGGCCCCTTTATTGGTGTTTTTTGATCTGAATACGGCGGTCTTTGTAATTTAACCCTCCAACCTCTTTTTTCGGATAATTATCAAATTGATTATCGCATAAAATCCCTCAGTATTTCAGGTCAATATTCAAGGGAAAAGGATGTCATAGCGCGTTTCAGTCCAAATATTGATGAAGACTCCAATTTGATCACTTACATTCCTAATAATTTTGAACTCAGAGAGAGTTTTAATGCTATCATCAATTTTCCGGTAACTATCGCTTCAAGTTGGAAAATCAGGTGTTTCACTACTTTGTCGAGTTCAAAAGTCGTTGGGATGCTCGGTGAAATCCCTGTGAATCGTTCAGTAGAATCTCTGCGTTTCAATATGAATCATTATATCACATTAGGAGAAAAACTCAGTGTGCAACTCATTGGTTTCTATCAAAACCAAACAGAATTTGAACAATGGAGGCGTTATGCTTCCCATGGGTAAATTCGATGTGAGTTTACAACGAAAAATAAATGAACGACTTAATATTACCCTGAATGGTACCAACCTTTTTGAACACGATGGTATTCCGTCCTAGAATAGACATTCCTGAACTGAGCTTGTATCAAAGCGGTTATTTCAATTTCCAAAAACCGCAGGTGAAAGTAACAGCAGCCTACAACTTTGGAAACCAAAAAGTGAAAGGGAAGCAAGCAAAACAATCTGACGAAAGCAGTCGAGTGAATATGTAAATAAATAAATTACCGCATAAAATAAAACCCCTCCGGTAGAGGGGTTTGTCATGTGCGGGTGAAGGGACTCGAACCCCACGCCGTGAAGCACTAGATCCTAAATCTAGCGTGTCTACCAATTTCACCACACCCGCTCGCATGCATTGGAGTGAGGCAAATATAGCCCAATTTTTGAAAAATATTGAAGTTTCTAGACTCCATATTTTAGGCTACTTTTACTAAAAATATTGTCTATGACTCTCACTGAACAAGAACAAAAACAACTCAATGAATTGATCGATTTTTTAAAAATCCCGTCCATTAGTGCAGACTCAAAATACGTAACTGAAGTAAGTCGAGCAGCAGCTTGGGTTGCCGAATCCCTTAAAAATATTGGATGTGAAGCTGTTGAAGTTATTGATACCCCCGGTCATCCTATTGTATATGGTGAAATAATCGTTTCTGAAAACCTCCCAACTGTTCTCGTCTACGGCCATTATGATGTTCAACCCCCAGATCCCATTGAACTTTGGGACAATCCTCCTTTTGAGCCTATAATTAAAAAAACTGCCATTCATCCTGAGGGAGCTCTTTTTGCCCGAGGGGCATGTGATGACAAGGGGCAACTCTTTATGCATGTCAAGGCTGTAGAGGCAATCCTAGCCGCTGGAAATCTCCCTTGCAATATCAAATTTATGATCGAAGGCGAGGAAGAAGTGGGAAGCGATAATCTAGAAGGGTTTATTAAAGCGCACTTAGATAAGTTAGGCTGTGATTTAATACTCATTTCTGATACGGGCATAAATAGCCTCGATAAACCTGCAATTACAACTGGGTTGAGAGGGCTGAGTTATATGGAAGTTACCGTAACTGGACCTAATAGAGATTTGCATTCCGGACTCTACGGAGGTACAGTTGCCAATCCTATTAACAGTTTATGTGAAATGATTGCAAGTTTACACGACGAAGAGTATAGGGTAACTATTCCTGGTTTCTATGACAAGGTTCGAACGTATACTGAAGAAGAGAGAAAAGATATTGAACGTGCCCCTATCGATGATACCGCTTTCAAAACAGCCCTAAACCTAAGGGATCTTCACGGGGAAAATGGATATACCACCCTAGAGCGAAAATCCATCCGGCCCACATTAGATGTCAATGGCATTTGGGGGGGATACACAGGGGAAGGAGCTAAAACTGTAATTGCGAGTAGAGCCCATGCCAAAATTTCGATGCGTTTGGTTCCCAATCAACAATGGGAAGAAATTAGTGCTCTTTTCCAAAAACATTTCAATTCGATCGCCCCCAGGGAGTCACTGTTGAGGTGACCCCACATCACGGAGGACAGCCCTATGTCACCCCAACAGATACTATAGGGTATCAAGCAGCCAGCAAAGCCTATGAAGCAGTCTTTGGTCAAAGACCAGTTCCTCTTCGAGATGGAGGTAGTATTCCAATTGTTCCCATGTTTGAAGAAGTTTTAGGTTGCAAAACCATTTTGATGGGATTTGGCTTGGATAGTGACGCCATTCATTCACCTAATGAACACTATGGAATAAAAAATTTCTTTTTTGGGATACAAACGATTAGCAAGTTCTACGATTATTTTGTTTCCCTTTGGAAAGAAAACAATTAAGCTCCTAAATGGAGGATAAAAAGGTCTGAAACTATACCATCAGTTAAAAATTTGGCCTTTCGACTGACCAATAAGACATCCCCATCCCAAAACAAATTATTGTTTCTAAGATGTTTTAATGCTTGTGTTTCCAGATGAATGACGTAGTGTTCTCCAAATTTTTTTAGGATCTTGTTACGATTCACGCCCCACTGGGTTCGAAGACCTGTCATAATTACTTCATTGAAGAGATCTTTTGTTGTGAGAGTTTCGGAATTATTGGCCAATGCACTCGATTTAATCGCCTTACTATATTTTACATTGCTTGACAGGTTCCAATTTCTTTCCAAGGATCCGTCATAGGAGTGAGCACCTGGTCCCAACCCCAAGTACGGTTTTCTTCTCCAATAGTTGGAGTTGTTTATTGAAAAAAAATTTGGTTTTCCAAAATTGGAAAACTCGTAATTCACATAGCCTTCAATCTCTGAAAAGTTTAATAAATATTCGTATTGATCAGCTACGGCTTCTTCCGAAAGAAGTAGAACCTCTTCCTCGGCTACTTGTTTGGCTAGAACTGTTTTTGGTTCTACCGTCAAAGCGTAGGCCGCAAGGTGAGAAACAGAAGCCTCTGAAACTATCTTTAAATTTTTCTCCCATCCCTCCATTTGGCTTCCTGGAATTCCATAAATCAGATCAACAGAGATATTTTCAAACACAGAAGTACATATATCTAAAGCATCACGAGCTTGCTTGTGGTTATGAATCCGATTCATCAGCTTCAATTCTTTTTCTTCAAAGGATTGGATTCCCAAACTCACTCGATTGACTCCAGCCTCAACAAGACCTCGAAGATAGGATGGTGATACATCATCAGGATTGAGTTCAACGGTAATTTCAATAGAATCGGTTCCCTTCAATAGTTCTTTGGCCCTTGAAATAATAGAAGCAATAGCAGACACAGAAAGGAGTGAGGGTGAGCCTCCACCAAAGTAAATACTCTCAAGTGGACTGTGGTCCATAAAATGATAACGCATCTCTAACTCTTTAAGTAACAATAAGTGAAATGAATCTGCCTTAGCTATCTGGGTAGAAAAATGAAAATTACAGTAATGACAAGCCTGCTTACAAAAGGGAAAATGGATATATAATCCAGCCATACCGACAGCTACGAATTTGTTTTTTGAGGGTTTTGTTTGATAAAAGCACTCCAATCCGAATATTGCTTCCCTGGTAATTGTTTTCCTTTGTTGTAGAAATGACATACAGCAGCTGCCAGTCCGTCTGTAGCGTCAAGATTTTTGGGTAGCAGTTCTATATTTAGCATGCTTTTAAGCATTTTGGCAACCTGTTCCTTGGAGGCATTTCCATTTCCGGTAATCGCCATTTTTATTTTTTTTAGGGGAATATTCTGTAATGGGTATTTCACGATTTAAACCTACTGCCATGGCCACTCCTTGGGCTCGACCCAATTTGAGCATCGACTGAACGTTTTTACCAAAAAACGGTGCTTCAATTGCTATTTCGTCAGGAGTATGGGAGTCAATTATTTCTAGGGTACGTTTATAGATTTGCTTGAGTTTGAGGTAATGATCAGAATACTTGCTAAGTTGCAATTCATGCATTTGGATCAATTCCATTTGATTTTTTGAAGTTCGAATCAATCCAAACCCCATTATAGTTGTGCCTGGGTCAATTCCTAGAATAATCTTTTCGCTAGCCATTATTCGGCTGCACTTGCAATTATTTGTACTGGCAATTTAATAGAAACAGTAACTGCGGTGTCCGCATTTGTTTTCACTGCAGGGAGCGCTTTAGGTGATTGTTCAACAGCTTGTTCGAGAAGGTCGCCTAGACCCAGAACATCTGACAGGACATAATTTGGATCTTCTATGGAAGATAAACTGATCGTGCCTTCCTTGTTCACTTCGATTACTAAAATTATTTCAGCATCGATGGAACGATTGGCTACCAGTTCCTGTCAGTATATATAGCTAGTTAGGCTTTCACCAAGTATATCACCAAAACATTGTTGAGCTTCCTTACCCTCCATCCCTTGACAATCTGAAAAGGTAGGGTATTGATCCGCTCCTGACCAACTAGATGCTTTTTTGATTTCGGAAGCGGGTACTTTCGTATTCAAATTATCACAAGAAGATAAAATGATCCCAAGGATTGTTAATGAAAAAAGGAAAGATGTAGATCGATTCATTTTGGAGAGTATTAGGGTTAAAATTAATGATTTTTTCTAAGTTCGATTCATAAAAACTATGAACCAATGGATTTATTTCTTCTTTTTCTGGACTTTTTTCTAGCGCTGCTGGGTATTGCAGGAAGTTTCTTGCCAGTAATTCCTGGTCCAATTACCAGCTGGTTGGGACTGCTTCTTTTGCACCTCACCCATTGGGTCCCTCTGACCAACTTTTTCTCACCATTACCTTTTCAATAGCCATTGCAGTATTTCTTTTAGATTATGTTATACCCATCTTGGGTACCAAACGATTTGGAGGAACAAAAAGCGGTATGATTGGTTCTACCGTTGGATTGATTATGGGTTTGCTATTAATGGGGCCTCTCGGAATTGTTATTGGTCCTTTTTTAGGGGCTTTTGCAGGAGAATTACTTCATGATTCCCAAGATAAAAAAAGGCTCTAAATGCTGCTATTGGTTCTTTAATTGGCTTTCTAACAGGTGTTTTTTTTTAAAGTTTAGCGTTACAATTGTTTATGTATTTTTATTTGTACAGATTTGCTTTGAACATATCATTTAAAAAATTCCACGCTCCATAATACTTTCTTGTTTTTCAACCAAACCACAACACTATATTTATTTTTTGAAAAATCACCTTGTGTTACTTACGGTGAGTTTCACCGTAGTTCTTAAGAAATATTATTAGAGCATAGAGGGATTATTTTTTACAATCATAATGGGTTTGTGGGCAGTTAATTGTTGCATTTAAATAATTTAGTAGCATTATGCCAATTGATTTAAAACAAAAATGAGGTATTGTATTTAGATTTTCCTAGGCCTTGTTGTAAGTTCTAATGGTAACTTCATAGATGGTAAATATTTTGTATTGAATGGTAATCAATTTCAAAAAACAACCGTAGGACTTCTCCCGCAAATTTGATTGTGAGTTCTTTAAGTTTATTTATTTTTGTTTTATGAAATTATTTCTATTATCTGTTGTATTATTGGGTTTGGCTGTAGCTGGCATCGCTATAAAAATTTGGGCCAAAAAAGATGGCGAATTTTCTGGCACTTGCGCCAGTCAGTCTCCTTTTCTAAATAAAGAAAATGAACCCTGCGGTTATTGTGGGAAACTTCCTGCAGAACAAGACTGCCGTAGGTCCCATCCTCAGCTCAATTAATTTTACTATTTTAATTGATTCTGAAGTCCCCCTTATGGATGTCAAGCAATTAATTGAAACTGCGTTAAAAAACAACCAGCGCTCATACTATCATCTTTTTGATCTTCATTGGGACTATGTTTATGGTTATTTGCTAAAAAAAACACAACAACCTCAACTCGCCGAAGAACTGGCTGTTCGATGTTTTTCGAATGCCTTTGATAAGATGGAACAGTTTGATCCTTCAGCACGCTTTGCTACTTGGTTGATTTCTATTGCCCAAAACCTTTGGATTGACCAGCAACGCCAAACGCAAACTAAAAAGTCACAACTCACAGATGTGATGGCTGAAGTTCCTGATTTTAAAAGAGTAAATCTCAGCCCAGAAGAAGAAATGATCGCAAATCAAAAGTTAGATAAATTATTGGAACACATCCAATCCTTAAATTCTGATTATCGAAAACTCATTCAACTGCGATATTTTGAGGGTTATAGTTACAATCAAATTGCTTCTCATCTAAAACAACCGCTAAGCACCATCAAAGTGAAATTATTCCGAGCCAAAAAATTACTCGCTGAAAAACTAAAGCTATGACTTTCAAAATATTGGCTAAACTTGGACCAGGCTTGCTCTTCGCAGGAGCAGCTATCGGTGTTTCTCATTTGGTCCAATCCACTCGGGCTGGGGCAGATTATGGTTGGGGGTTGCTTTGGGCACTTATTTTAGTTAACCTATTCAAATATCCCTTTTTTCAATTTGGTCCCCGCTTTGCATTAGCCACCAATCAAACCCTATTAGAAGGGTATTTACACCTTGGGAGGCCTCTATTATGGATGTATTTTTTCTGAACTTGGCAACCATGTTCACCATTCAAACGGCAGTTACTGTAGTGACAGCTGGAATTGCATCGGAACTTTTTGGTCTTACCTCCAATCTGGGGGTTAGGAGTGCTTTGATTACAGGCCTCTGTTTGCTCATATTGATTCTCGGGAAATATACCATATTAGATAAAGTTATTAAAGGGGTAATTTTAGTACTCGCAATTTGTAGTGTCTTTAGTTTTGGGATTGCCTTGGGAAATGATGCCAGTCCCACACCTCTAACTCAAGTATTTCCCCTAAAGAAGGCCTATTGTTTTTAGCAGCCTTTATGGGATGGATGCCAGCTCCAATGGATATTTCGATCTGGCATTCCATTTGGACCCTAGAAAAAAAGAAAAATAGTAGCACTTATTTTCATCTAAATGAAGGACTTTTTGATTTTAAAATAGGATACTGGGCCACCGTTTTTTTGGGCATCTGTTTTATGGGTTTGGGGGCTACTGTCATGTTTGAATCGGGGCTTGAATTTTCAAATAATGGAAATATTTTCGCTAGTCAACTCATCCAACTCTACACCACTAATTTAGGGACTCTTTTTTATGGTATTATTGGTTTAGCCGCCTTGACTACCATGTTTAGCTTTAGCTTGACAACGCTAGATGCCTCCCCCCGAGTAATGTCTCAAATAGGAAGTTTGTTATGGAACCAGAAAAAAGACAGTTACCTATTTTGGATACTAGTTCTAAGTGCTGGGACGCTTTCTATATTTTTCTTCTTTCTTTCTGAAATGGGAACTTTAGTCCGTATTGCGACTGTCTTATCATTTTTGACCGCTCCTGTCTTTGCAATTCTTAACTACAGATTGGTCACGAGCAAATACATGCCTTTGGAAGCGCAACCGAGAACTATTCTTCGTTGGTGGAGCCGAATAGGATTGTATTTCTAAGCGCTTTCGCCCTACTCTATCTTTTGAGTCTGATGGAATAGTTTGTATCTTTGATTTATGAAAAATTTGGAACAAGAGGAGATTGGAACGAAGCGAATGGAGAAGCCCAAATGGATTCGGGTAAAATTACCTACGGGTAAAAAATATACCGAACTCAGAAATTTAGTAGACAAATACGATCTGCATACTATTTGCACATCGGGGAGCTGTCCAACATGGGTGAATGCTGGTCTGAAGGTACCGCTACTTTCATGATTTTAGGAAACATTTGTACTCGGTCTTGTGGGTTTTGTGGGGTTCAAACAGGTAGGCCCAACAGTGTTGATTGGGACGAACCCGACAAGGTGGCACGATCCATCAAACTTATGCAAATAAAACATGCCGTCATTACCTCCGTGGATCGGGATGACTTGAAAGACATGGGGTCTATTCTTTGGGCGGAAACCGTAAACGCTATTCGAAGGCTCAATCCCAATACTACTCTTGAAACGTTGATTCCCGATTTTCAAGGGAATAAAAGAAATTTGGATCGCATCATTGAAGTCGCTCCAGAGGTCGTTTCACACAACATAGAAACAGTGCGCCGGTTGACGCGTCAAGTTCGCGTGCAAGCCAAATACGATCAGAGTCTTGAAGTATTGCGGTATTTAAAAGAAAAAGGAATTCGCCGAACGAAATCCGGGATTATGTTAGGCTTAGGTGAAGCCCGTGAAGAAGTCATGCAATCCTTGCAGGACCTTCGCGAACATCTTGTAGATGTGGTGACCATCGGACAATATCTTCAACCGTCTAAAAAACACCTGCCCGTCTCACGATTCGTGAGTCCAGAGGAATTCAAAGAATATGAAACCTTTGCTCTTGGTCTTGGTTTTAGACATGTTGAAAGCGGCCCTTTAGTGCGTTCTTCTTATAGAGCCCACAAACATATTAATTAGAATACATTATTGAAGCTGATCCTCAATTTGCAAAGAAAAGCTTGCTCTTCTTGAGCATTGAGAAATTTGAGTTGGATCGGTAAATAATACAACAGCACTTTTTTTGAGATTAAGGGTTGTAAACGACCAAAATCTTTTCAGTGGTTAGGATAAAAGTATTCTGTGCTTTATGCTCGATTCTACCAACCGTGGCTTTAGAAAACACATAATGGTCTGGATACTCCAAGTGTTCAAAATCAAAGTTCAATCCTTTTAAATAAGAAACCAAAGGAGCAGCATCGGCAATTCCAGTCACCAGAATAAATTTTTTGGTTGCTATATCTACCAAAGGTTTTTTGCGCAGCTCCATCTATAAACTCGGCATAGGCTGTCGCACAAAAATAAACGGATTGATTGGGGGCTAATTTTAATGATTGCTTAATCCTATTCCGATCAGCAGGAGTGGCCTTGGGGGAAGTTTTTGTTATTAATATTATATCGGCTCTTCGTGCACCTTTTCGCCATTCTCTAAGATTTCCCATTGGGAAAACAAAATCCTGGCTATAGGGTTGATTGAAAGTAGTTGTCAAAACAAGTAGATGAGAGCTGAATCCAACGATGTTGCATAACATCATCTAATAATATTGCTTCAGTTTTTGAGAATTGGTTCAGTAAATGTTCAACCCCTTCCACGCGTTTTTCAGCCACAGCAACAGTCACTTCAGGATGTTTTCTTGAGAATTGGAAGGGTTCATCCCCAATTGCAGATGCTGTAGAATCTAATTTCCCAAGAACAAATCCTTTTGAAGAACGACCATACCCCTACTGAGGACAGCCAGCCGAAATTTTTTCTTAAAAGCAGTCAATAAATAATCAATTACAACGCTTTTCCCTGTTCCACCAGTAGCTAGGTTGCCCACCCCTATCAATGGGGTTTGAAAACGACGGGGTGTCCAAATCCGGCAATTGAATAACAGATTGCGAATGCTCATTGCTAGCCCATATAGAACAGCTATAGGAAACAAAAGAAATCGTACTAACTTCACAAGCTGAAAGATACGCTATATTTAAGTCAAATATATTTGTAATCAATAGAGTCAATACACTTATGGAGCACCCAACAATTAAAAATATCTTATCCCTCCTTGAAACTTGGGCACCCCCAGCAACAGCAGAGGACTTTGATAATGTAGGCCTTCTGGTTGGAAATCACAACCGAGCTTGTACAGGCGCACTCATCACACATGACACATTGGCCAGCGTAGTAGAAGAAGCTATTTCCAAAAACTGTAATCTTATCATTAGTTTTTCACCCGATTTTTTTTCAGGGCTGAAAAGCCTTACAGGAAAAACCTATGTGGAACAAGCCGTTTTAAAAGCCATCGAAAATAAAATAGCCATTTACGTTCTCCACACCGCCTTTGATAACCACCCTGAAGGAGTAAGCTACGGAATGAGTAAACAACTGGATCTAATAAACACAAAGATCCTGATCCCCAAAAAAGAGGGACTTAAAAACTGAATTTCTACGTGCCTAAAGAAGCTTCTGAAGCAGTTAAAAAAACCCTCTTTGCGGCAGGAGCTGGGTCTCTTGGAGCCTATACAGAGTGCAGTTATGAGAATTCGGGCTCGGGTCAATTTCGGCCTTCAACCAACGCACAACCTGCAAAGGGTCAAAAAAAGGAATTAAACCGTGTGGAAGAATTCCAGGTTCAACTTTTGTTTGAAAGTCATTTACAAACCAAAATTCTGCAGGCCCTTCAGGAGTCGCATCCCTATGAAGAAGTCGCTTTCGAAGTATTATCTACCGACAATGAAAATGCCTACCGAGGCATGGGAATGATTGGGGAACTTTCTTCCCGATCAGTGAAAAGCGTTTTTTAGCCCAGCTCAAAAAAGAGTTTAATCCGGATGGAATCCGCCATAGTAAATTACTTGGTAGGTCAATCCAAACAGTTGCTGTTTTGGGAGGATCTGGCAGTTTTGGTATTGAAATGGCCAAACAACAGAAAGCAGATGCTTATGTGACTGCCGACCTCAAGTACCACGACTTCTTCCAAGCCGAAGAACAAGTTCTTTTAGTAGATGTCGGGCACTTTGAAAGTGAACGGTTTACAACAGTTTTAATCCATGATTATCTTAGCAAAAAAAATCCCTAAATTTGCATTCGTTTTGTCTGAGACAAACACCAACCCAGTAAATTATTTCTAGCATGGCAAAAAAGGAAACATCGGTTGAAGAAAAGCTAAGAGCCCTCTACGATTTACAACTCATCGATACGCGAGTAGATGAAATTCGCAATGTTCGTGGTGAACTCCCTTGAAGTGGAAGATCTCGAAAACGAAATAGCTGGCCTAGACACCCGACTTGAAAAATTCACCTCAGAAGTCGCAGACTTTGACTTACCAAATCAAAGCCAAGAAAAAACGATATCGAAATGGCAAAAGAAGAGCACAAAAAAATACGCGGCTCGTCTCGATAAGGTACAATAACAACAGGGAATACAATTCCATCACTAAGGAACAGGAATTCCAAGAATTGGAGATGCAACTGGCAGAAAAGAAAATCAAAGAATTTCAAACCAAAATTGAGCAGAAAAACATCACCATCGAGGAGCTCACTGAAAAAATTAAGGAACGTAACAAACACCTAAAGGGGAAAAAAGAAGAACTTGATGCCATATTAGCAGAAACAGCCAAAAGAGGAAGAAATGCTAGGTAAAAAGTCAGCAGAGTTTGAAAAAGAAAATTGAAGACCACCTCATCGCAGCCTATAAACGTATCCGATCCAATGTAAAAAACGGATTGGCAATTGTCCCTGTAGAAAGAGGTGCTTCTGGAGGCTCTTACTTCACTATCCTCCTCAAACTCAAATGGAAATTGCTTCCCGACAAAAAATCATAACCGACGAACACAGCGGGAGAATCCTTATCGATGCCCAAATGGCAACTGAGGAAAAAGAAAAAATTAGTGCCTTATTTAGAGGATAGATCACAACCATACATTCATACATCACACAGATATCGAGAAAAGTATCAGTGCTATTGAAAATGGCATTTATATTCCCTCTAAAGCTCTGGCCTTAAAGATGCCGATAACTTTACTTAAGGGTGTAGTGTAGAAGAGTTATTCGAATTGCCCTAAATGTGGATTGTGACTCTTTCTCAAATATCATATGTATTCACTCGTTGAAAAAAAGTTCGCTTGAAAAATAAAGTCAAAACGTTGACTTTCCCCTTTGAAATTTATCGATATGTATCTAATTTTATAGATGTGTTTGAGTATTCATTATAATAAGTAAGGATAAACCTTCTAATTGCATGGGTAATAAATTTATAAAAAGTAGTTTAATCGGTTTTACGAGTCTAAAATAAACATGAAAAAAGATACTTTCAATATGTTGCTACCCAACCTAATCATATTACGTCTCAGGCACAACTAAATTTCAAAAAGAATACTATGAAAAAATATATATTATCAGTTATTGCAACCTCCATTTTGTTTTCATGTCAAGAATCAAAAGAAATTACAATTACAAAAATAGAGGGCTCTCCAAGTTATGAAAATTCTAAATTATCACTAGTTGAACTAACTTCAAATGAGGAATTAGAATTTTCTTTTGAAGTGGAGAATTATGAGCTTGGAATTCAAACCCCGCACGATTTTAAATATGGTTTGGCAAATTCAGGGAAGGGACAACACATTCATTTAATCATAAACAACGGCCCTTATTCTGCTCATTATTCAAAAAAATTCAAAATGAAACCCGATACGGGGAATAATGTGATTCTTGCCTTTTTATCTAGATCATATCATGAATCTGTAAAAAACAAAAACGCCTTTTTATTTACTCAAATGGGGGAGGGAGAAAAAATAAATCTGGATCAAGAATTTCTTTTTTACAGCAGACCAAAAGGGGTGTATTCTGGAACAGATACAGAAAAGTTATTGTTGGATTTTTATTTAATCAATACAACAATTTCGCCCAGCGGGAACAAGGTAAGGGCAACTATAAACGAGACAGTATTTTTAATAGATGATTGGGCTCCCTACTATATAGAAGGTTTACCTAAAGGAGAGGTTACTATAAAATTGGAACTTATTAACTCAAGCGGAGATCTAATTGAAAATCCCTTCAATCCATCAAAAAGAAAGGTGACTCTCAAATAGACACAATGAGCTCAAACGTTTTATAATGCGTTGGAATAAGTTATATATCTCTTTTTTATATGGTGAAGAGTTTTTTTACTTTTTAAAAATGACTTCAAATTTCAATTAGGATTTAGAGTAGTAGTAAAGAAGGGAACAAACAAGATAAAATCAAGTTTGCAAACCATTGATTTTGAATATAATACAATTAAATTCAAAATAAAAAAATGAATTTTATTAACTCTTTTTTGATCATCAATATCAATTAAAAAATCTTAATTTTATCTATATTTTTTTTATTAAAAGGAATATGAAAAAATTCTTAAGTAAGTTAGCAATTTCCTTTGGTATCATATATATTTTTTATGAGACTTGGTATCACATTTCATATGATCAATCTAATCTAGCACTAACAGCAGATTTCATAAGTATTATCTTATTATTAATTGCTGGTATAGTAAACTTAAGATCAAAAAAAGGGATAGGTTTATTATGTGGTGCATCTTGTATAATGTTTAGGGCATTTATTTGGAGAATGGAAGCAATGTGGGTAGACGAACTTCCCAATTATGAAACCTTACAATTTAAGGTTTTAATACTAGCATTAATTGTATCATTTCCATAGTTTTGTAAAATCTTTTTAATAAAGTTTTAAAAAGTTTGAGGGATTAAAATGCTTTCCAACTGAGCTAAGCGCCCAAAACCCCAACTAAAGTTGAGGTTAAAAATGTGGGCGCTGAGGGATTCGAACCCAGTTATAAAAAAGAATATTAGATGGCAGCAGCGCTTTAATTTTATTTGACCCCTTGGGTGTAAACCAAGTGCTCTGAACCAACTGAGCTAAGCTATACGGTTTCCTCATAAATATAAACCCCATTAATCTTGATCCGCTCTCTAAAGTCAACCAAATGAGGAGAAGTATATAAACCCACTCGATAGCCCGCTTCTTGCAATACCGAAGCAATAAAATGGGCTGTTGAGCCCTTTCCATTGGTTCCTCCAACATGAATAATGTCTAATTGATCTTGAGGGTTACCCAATCGCTGGCAGAAGCCCTTTATCCTATCTAGTCCAGGCTTGAAAGCGACTGCCCCTTCCTTTTGGTAAAAGGGCAACTGATTGAACATCCAGTCCAGCGTATCTGTATAATTCACTTTTTATTCTCCCAATTTAAATTGAATGACAACAAAACCGATCTGCTGGGTGGGAGCATTTGTGTCAGGGTACCAACGATGGAGCAGGGCCGTACGCCGTGCTGGTTCCAGTAGACAAGGATGGGCATTGGTGGTTCCTTTCACTCCAGGTTGCGCGGCTTCAACTTCTCCTTGTTGATTCACAGTGATACGAACCACAACAATTCCCTCTTGATTGCACTCCTGCACCACCTTTCCATTGGATTGCAAGCTTCTTCCATTGAGTCCATAGCCACCGCCACGACCTCCTAGACCCTCATTTCCAAAGTAACTATTCGCATAGGGGTTGCTAGTTTTTTTGCCTTTATCACCACCAATTTCTGAATCATCCCCTTCGCTCGCTTCGAACGACCTTCTTTTTTAGGCACCTTAAACATATCTTGAAGAACTTGTTGGGTGGCTTTGGCAATTTTTGGTTTTTCAGGCTCGGGTGTAGCCTGTTTTTGAGGACTTGGAGAAGGTTCTTTTTTAGGAGCAAGGACTGGTTTTTTTCTTAGGTGTTTTTAAAGGAATTGCTATGGTACTTTCCTTTTGAGTAATTGCTTTTTCTATGATTTTTGAGGGCGGAGGCGGGGCTTTTTGTGGTTTGATTGCTTTTTCTTTTTGAATCGGATTTAGTTTGGAAGCAATGGGGTTGACAGGCTGGGGTTTACCAGAACCTGTAGTACTCGTTCCAAAATTTACTTCCATTCCAAATGAAACAGGCGGATCGTAATAGGTCAATCCCAAGAGAAATAAAAGCAGCAAAAGTAATATTGCGATAATTGACGTCAGTATTGCCGATTTACGCTCGTGAGGGGTTTGTAACAATTTCATTTTATTGGGCATCCACAGCCAATACAATTTTAATTCCGTTCTGATTGGCAATATTCATGACATACACCACTTCTTCAATCGCGACATTTTCCGCTGCACGAAGAACAATAGATTTGTTTGCCGTTTGGGTAAGCTGGGCAATAAGGGATGCTTGGAGGCGGCCCTTAGCTACTTTTTTATCATCAATGAAAAAAGCTCCCGATCGATCAATGGTCACAGCTACTGTGCTTCGATTTTCAGTTTTCCCTTTGGCCTGTGGCAATTTCACATCAATAGTGTTGAGTTGCTTAGCCAAAGTAGAGGCAATCATAAAGAAAATAAGGAGTAAGAATACCACGTCCGTCATGGATGACATATTGAAATCGGGACTTATTTTATTTCTACCTCTTAAATTCATTATCAGGCGGGTTCATTAAGTAGGTCCAAAAACTCCAAAGAAGTGGCTTCCATCAAATACACGGCTTTGTTTATTTTAACAACCAAATGGTTGTAACAGACATAACCAATAATCCCAACAATAAGTCCTGCAACTGTTGTAGTCATAGCAGTGTACAAGCCGTCGGACAATAATTTCATATCGATATTGCCTCCAGCATTGGATATTTCGAAAATGGAAAGAATCATTCCGATAACTGTCCCCAAGAATCCTATCATAGGGGCTGCTCCAGAAATGGTGGCTAGTATAGAAACATTCTTCTCCAACTTATAGACCTCCAAACGCCCTGCATTTTCAATAGCTGTATTAATATCTTCCAGGGGGCGACCAATTCTTGAGATGCCTTTGGCAATCATTTGGGCAACCGGTTTATTTTCCTTCATACAAAGGGCTTGCGCACCCTCAATTTTACCACTCACTACATAGGAACGTATTTGAGGCATAAAGTTGGCATCGTATTTCAAGGCGGCTCGAATAGCAAAGCGACGCTCAAAATAAATGTAGAACACCATTAGGAGAAGAAAAAAAGCAATCCAATGATTACTTGACCACCCAATCCGCCATCTTGAATCAATTCTAGTATGGATAGTTTTTTTTCTGTTTGTAACGAAATACTTTCTTGCTGAACCAGTGATAACGTATCTAGCATAGTCAATTTATTTTATAATAAAACGTTCCAAACACGAAATATATTTTGTGTTTAGAAGACCAAATCTCGCATCAAAACAAATACAACCGACCCAGCAAGGAATCCAATTAATGCCAGCCAAGATATTTTTTTGAGATACCAGACAAAATCAATTTTTTCCATCCCCATAGCGACTACTCCAGCGGCAGAACCTATAATTAACATACTCCCGCCTGTTCCAGCTGAAAATGCAATGAAATGCCATAAAGGATGATCCGTGGATTCTGAAAACATGCCCATACTAGCTGCTACTAAAGGCACATTATCAATCACTGCAGAGCCCGCCCCTAATAAAACAACAACAATATCCGTGTTGGGAATTGCTGTATTGAGTAAGTCAGCAAAAGAAAATAAATATCCCAGCGATTCCAAAGCGGCTACAGCCATAAGAATCCCAAGGAAAAAAAGAATACTCGGCAATTCAATTTTTGATAGCGAACTATGAACGGGGCTGTGACTTGCGTGCGCATCGGATTCTTGGTCGATGGAGCTAATATTGATTTTCGCGTTACTGAATATTTCAGCAAAGGTGGCTACAATAGCCAAAGACAGCATCATTCCAACATAGGGAGGAAGATGAGTAACCGTTTTGAATACGGGTACAAAAACAATGGCAGACAATCCGAGATAGAGCATGGATGCTCCACGGGGATGAAGTGAACCTTCCTCCTCATTTTCATCTTTTTTTATATTCCCTGAAACGCGGGAAGAAAGGTGGCGATAAAAACAGGTACAACAACACAAACGATAGAAGGAATCAATAGATACAGTATTAATTGTCCCGTGGTTACTTTATTACCTATCCAAAGCATTGTTGTTGTGACATCTCCGATCGGCGACCACGCTCCACCTGAATTAGCGGCAATGATAATTAAGCCGGCAAACCAAATCCGGGTATTTCTATCCTTGATTACTTTCTGTAGAATAGTGATCAAAACGATGGTAGCCGTTAGATTATCTATAATGGCTGACAAAATGAAAGCCAAAATCGCAAAAATCCACAGCAGCCCTTTTTTACTCGTCGTTCGAATGAAGTTTTTAATGGTGAAAAAACCATTGAAATAATCGATAATTTCAACAATGGTCATCGCACCCAGCAGGAAAATAATAATCTCTGCTGTTTTACCGAGATGGTGCAACAGATTTCTTCAATATGAGTAGGTTCCAATTTTCGAAGCAATGTATTCACTTCAAAAACAGGCAAATGGGCCAAAGCAATAATTGCCCATAAGAAGGCCATCATCCCCAGGGCTGGGATGAGTTTATCTATCTTTAAGTTATGTTCCAAAGTAATGGCCAAATAGCCCAATGTGAATATTCCAATAATCAATATCTCCATTCTGTAAGTGCTTTCTGTATTCGGTTTGTGTTATGTTCGAAAATAGGTAAAATTTAAAACTTCATCCGTATCCTAGGGAAAATATACAGCCCCAGAGCTGTGGTTTTTAACTGCTCCAGTAACACTAGACAAGCAATTGGGAAGTTCCATTAATCGAAGCACACCCAAAAATCCAAAAATGAGGGCTTCTTTAATTTCGATAATCGACCGCGACGGTAATTGCAAATCCCCTTTTATCTGGGATTGGAGTGCTGCCATACCCATTCGATTATAGCTTCCTCCACCCGTGAACAAAATTTTTTTGGTATTCTCAAAAACGCGAGCCAATTGATGGGCTATATGGCAAGCATAAGTATGCATCACATCGGCAACCTCATGATGGACTAATGATTGTTCTATAATCGGATATACTTCCTTTTCAAGCCATTCGACGCCAAGCGATTTGGGAGGGTTTTTTAGCATAATACGGAAGGGCTTCCAAAGACTGAAATAATCGTTTGATGAAATTCCCTTTTTGGGCAATTTTTCCGTCTTCGTCAAAGGGTTTCCCCAATTTTTCACTCAAGTAGTTTAAGACCAGATTCATCCCTCCTACATCAAAAGCTATCGGATCCTCGCTGGCAAATAGAAGACTTACATTCGCAAATCCTCCCAAATTCAAGCAAGCATCAAAATCGTTGAAAAGTTCTTTATCTCCAATAGGAACAAGAGGGGCACCTTGACCTCCAAAAGCCACGTCTTGTTTTCGAAAATCGCATACTAGAGGAATTCACTAGAGAAGCAAGCTCCGGACGGTTTCCAATCTGATAGGTGCTTTTTTTATGAGGTTTGTGCAGAGCGGTATGTCCGTGAGAACAAATAGCATCTAATTCGGAGATGTTGTGACAGGAAATGAATTCATTTATTCTGTTAGCCAAATACAGTGTATAGGCTTTATCAACTTTGTCCAACTCATTATCATTCATAGAGATTAAACTTGAAAGTCTCTGCGTCCATTCTTTGGAATAGGGGTAGGTATGGGTCTGCTGGATGGTGAAATGCCATCCTTGGTCTTGGGTTAGTGTCACACAAGCCAGGTCAAGTCCATCTAAAGAAGTTCCTGACATCAGCCCTAGAATCTTCCAGTTTTTTTTTTCTTTATATATCTGTTTTATCGTTTTAGTCAACCCAAGTAGGATTTTGATTTTTCAAAAATATTAATGGTTTTTTAAATAATCCTTAGATATATTTAAAATTTTTGAGAAAAATGATAAAAAATAATTGTCCTTTGGCAAGACAGTTTACTTAGCTCGGTAAAAAAGTATAATTTCGCCTTTCCCCCTAAGAAAAAGAACTATATGCTGCCAGTACATCAAGGACTATATTCCCCCGAAAATGAGCAGCACGACAATTGTGGTGCAGGATTCATTTGTAGCCTCAACGGTAACAAGACCAATGACATCATCCACAAAGCACTAGACATTCTAGACAAATTAGAACATAGAGGGGCTGTGAGTGCTGATGGAAAAACAGGAGACGGTGCTGGAATCCTGATTGAGATTCCACACGAATTTCTCAAAGAGTCCTGTTCTTTTGAGTTACCAGAGGCCCACGAATATGCTGTTGGAATGGTCTTTCTACCTCAGAAAGAAAACCAAAGAGCATATTGTATCGAAACTTTTGAAGGAGAAATTAAAAAACAAGGATTATCTATTTTGGGCTGGCGAAAAGTACCCGTAGATCCAAGCCATGTTGGGGCTATTGCAGCCAAGACAGAGCCCTACATTATGCAAATCTTTGTGACTCGGGGGGAAACGCAACTCAGCGAACACGAATTCAATACGGCTCTTTTCATTGCCCGCAAGAGCAGCGAACACAAAATATGGAGTTCGAAAATGTCTCAGGCAAGCTACTTTTATTTGCCTAGTTTTTCAACGCACACACTCATCTATAAGGGGCTTTTGATTCCAGAGGATATAAAAGCCTACTACCGGGATCTAAATGAGCCTAAGGTAGTCACTCGTTTAGCCTTGGTTCACCAGCGTTTTTCCACCAATACCTTCCCAACTTGGGATTTAGCGCAACCCTTCCGATATATGTGTCACAATGGGGAAATAAACACCTATCGCGGAAACCTAAGTCGCATGCAGTCGCGAGAAGAACTCCTAAAAAATGAATTTTTTGGTGATAACATCAAGGATATTTTACCCATTATCCTGCCTGGAAAATCCGATTCGGCTTCTATGGATATGGTGGTAGAATTACTCTTAGCTACTGGTCGATCTTTACCAGAAGTGATGATGATGATGGTTCCTGAAGCTTGGGAAAAGCACAGCAATATGGACCCCACCAAAAAAGCCTTTTACGAATACAATGCTTGCATAATGGAGCCGTGGACGGCCCTGCCTCCATACCCTTTACCGATGGAAAATACATTGGGGCACTCTTGGATCGAAACGGACTTCGCCCTCTCGCTACACACTCACCAAAGACGGTTATGTGGTGATGTCCTCTGAAACGGGAGTACTAGATATTGCCCCTGAAAATATTGAGATGCATGGTCGTTTGGAACCTGGAAAGATGTTCCTGGTGAACATGGATGAAGGACGCATAGTGCAAGATGAAGAGATTAAGAATGAGATTGTAAACCAAAGACCTTACAAAAAGTGGGTCAACAATCATTTACTTCCTCTTAAAGAAATCCCGTACACGGGAAACAACACCCCTGAAGAAGAGGAAATTTTTGATACTCGATTGCGCATCTTTGGATACACCCAAGAGGATTTAAAAACTATCATAGCCCCCATGAGTATTCAGGGTAAAGAAGCCATTGGATCTATGGGTACAGATACTCCATTAGCTGTTCTTTCAGATCGTCCTCAGCTCCTGTACAATTATTTTAAGCAACTCTTTGCCCAGGTGACCAACCCACCCTTGGATGGTATCCGTGAGGAAATTGTCACCGATACAAGTCTGAGCATAGGTAACGACCGTAATATTTTTGATATCACACCAGAGCAAGCCAAAAAGCTTCGGATTCAAAATCCTGTTATCTCCAACGAAGACTTGGATAAAATCAAATACATTGAACATGCAGATTTCAAATCCACTTCTATATCGACACTCTATCCAGTAGAAAAAGGATTGAATGCCTTGGAAACAACTCTGGATAATATTGTCAAAGATACCCTAAAAAGCTCTTGAACAGGGAGCTAATATTATCATTTTATCGGATCGTGGAACAAACAGTGAGATGGCACCAATGCCCATGCTACTTGCTTGTGCGCATCTCCATAATGCCTTGAAAAAAATTCGAGACGATCTGATTTCGGTATAATTATAGAATCTGCCGAGCCGCGCGAACCGCACCATTTTGCCTTACTTTTCGGATACGGCGCCAGTGCTATCAACCCCTACATGGTCAATGAGGTGATCGTCTATCAAGTAAAGAGTAAAGTGATTGAAGGCCTCAGCAGTGAGCAAGCCATTGACAACTTCAACAAAGCCATAGCCAAAGGAATTATTAAGGTTATGAATAAGATTGGTATTTCCACACTTCATTCATATCGAGGAGCCCAAATATTTGAAGCCCTAGGATTATCCAAATCTTTTGTCGACCGATTCTTCTGCAATACGGCCACTAGAATCGAGGGAATTGGGATTTATGAGATTGAGAAAGAGATTCAGTTACGCCACAAAAAAGCGTATCAAACCGAAAAATTGGGGGAATGAATCTTGAAATCGGTGGCGACTATCGCTGGCGGAGAGACGGGGAAGCCCATATGCTCAATCCCAATTCGATTGCCCAATTGCAAGTTGCCGTTCGGCAAAACAAGCCGCAAAGCTACGATGCGTATGCCCAAATGATCAATGAGCAAAATGAAAAACTAATGACGCTTCGAGGGCTTTTTGAGTTCTCCAGTTTTGATCCCATTCCATTAGAAGAAGTAGAGCCTTGGACCGAAATTGTCAAGCGATTCAAAACCGGAGCCATGTCCTTGGGATCCATCAGTCAAGAAGCTCACGAAAACTTAGCCATTGCGATGAATCGGATTGGTGGAAAAAGCAACTCAGGCGAAGGAGGCGAAGACCCCAATCGATTCCAACCTGACATGGATGGCAATTGGAAAAACAGTGCCATCAAGCAAGTTGCTTCTGGACGCTTTGGAGTATCGAGTCATTACCTTTCATCTGCCAAAGAAATCCAAATTAAGATGGCACAAGGAGCCAAGCCCGGGGAAGGTGGACAATTGCCTGGCCCTAAAGTGAATCCCTACATTGCCTCTGTACGAAACTCCACACCTTATGTTGGATTAATTTCTCCCCCACCCCACCACGATATTTATTCCATTGAAGATCTTGCACAGCTGATTTACGACTTAAAAAATGCCAACCGCGAAGCTCGAATCAACGTTAAGTTGGTTTCCGAAGTAGGGGTCGGTACTATTGCTGCCGGTGTGGCCAAAGCCAAAGCTGACGTCATATTGGTTTCTGGATACGATGGCGGAACCGGAGCCTCCCCGCTCACCTCGCTCAAGCATGCTGGACTTCCTTGGGAGCTAGGGATAGCCGAAGCACAACAAACGCTCGTGCTCAACGACCTTAGAAGCCGAATTATTTTGGAATGTGACGGACAAATGAAAACAGGACGTGATGTTGCTGTTGCTTGCTTGCTAGGAGCCGAAGAGTTTGGATTTTCTACAGCACCTCTTATTGCATCGGGCTGTATTATGATGCGGGCCTGCCATTTGAATACTTGTCCAGTTGGAATTGCTACGCAAGATCCTGACCTGAGAAAAAAATTTCAAAGGCCAACCCGAGCATGTTATCAACTATTTCTATTTTGTTGCCGAGGAGTTGCGAAAAATCATGGCTTCTCTAGGGTTCCGTTATATTGATGAAATGGTTGGTCAGTCTCAAAAATTAGACATGAAAAATGCCTTGGACCACTACAAAGCGAAAGGCATCGACCTTAGTAATATCTTGTACAAGCCAGCCACTCCTTTCACATTGCCGTATACAATACCCAGACACAAGACCATGGATTGGATGGGGTATTGGATTTTACTATTTTGGAGCAAGCACACCCTGCCGTATACCGAAAAGAAGAACAGCATCTGGAATTTAAAATTAAGAACACCAACCGTTCTGTTGGGGCATTATTGAGTAATGAAATTTCAAAAATTCACGGAGCTGCTGGTCTGCCCGAAGATACGTTGATTTTAAAGTTTAACGGCACGGCAGGACAAAGCTTTGGTGCCTTTTCCACCCGAGGCCTCTTTATGAAGGTTAATGGCAATGCCAATGATTATTTTGGAAAAGGACTCTCTGGAGCCAAACTCGTAGCGCAAATCCCTGAAGGAGCAACCTTCAAAGCCGAAGAAAATATCATCATTGGCAATGTGGCGCTCTATGGAGCTACTGCAGGAGAAGCTTATATCAACGGAATCGCTGGGGAGCGCTTTTGTGTTCGGAATTCGGGAGCCACAGCTGTGGTAGAAGGAATTGGAGATCATGGGTGTGAGTATATGACAGGTGGTATTGCCTTAATCCTCGGTGAATTTGGCCGTAATTTTGCCGCAGGAATGAGCGGCGGTATTGCGTATATTTACAGTGAAGACGGCCTTTTTGATGAAAAGAAATTTAACCTCGAAATGGTGGAATTAGAAGATTTGACGCAACAAGATCGGGAAGCCGTAGAAAAATTGTTGGTCAATCATCACGACTATACCAAAAGTGATAAAGCAAAAACGATACTAGACGATTGGCCCGAGAGTAGTAAAAAGTTTATTAAAGTAATGCCAACAGATTATAACCGAGCATTGGAGATGCTGGCCAATCAAGAACAAGAAAAAACAGAAAAAGATGGGTAAACTGAGAGGATTTAAGGAGATTGAAAAACTGCAGGAACCAGTAATAGACCCCAAGGAACGGATTCAAAACTTTAACGAATTCACCCTAGCACCCAAGGACACTCAATTGCAAGACCAAGGAGCACGTTGCATGGATTGTGGCGTTCCTTTTTGCCATTCAGGCTGTCCTTTGGGGAATTTGATCCCAGACTTCAACGACGCTGTCTATAAAAACGAATGGGAAAAAGCCTTGCATATCCTGCATTCAACCAATAATTTTCCAGAGTTTACCGGTCGCTTGTGCCCCGCCCCCTTGCGAAGAAGCCTGTGTACTTGGGATCATCAATCCTCCCGTATCCATCGAATTGATTGAAAAATACATTGTAGAACGCGGCTTCAAAGAAGGCTGGATTGCTCCACAACCGCCTAGCCATCGTACAGGTAAAAAAGTGGCTGTAGTTGGCTCGGGCCCTGCCGGACTGGCAGCGGCTCAACAGTTGAACCGAGCAGGACACAGCGTAACCGTATTTGAACGAGACAACAAAATCGGCGGCTTGCTGCGCTATGGCATTCCCGATTTTAAAATGGAGAAAAAAATTATTGATCGTCGCCTTAAAGTTCTCGAAGCCGAAGGTATTGTTTTTCAGTGTAATGTTGAAATAGGTAAAACGATCACTACCGAAGAATTGGAATCGGAATTTGATGCCGTTGTATTGTGTACAGGAGCTACCATCAAAAGGAATTTACCAATCCCCGGTGCCGACCTAGAAGGCGTGGTGCAAGCCATGGATTTCTTACCACACAACAACAAAGCAGTAGATGGCCAACACCAACGCGATCCCAAATACTTGGCCAAAGACAGAAATGTGATTGTCATTGGCGGGGGAGATACGGGCTCTGACTGTATAGGAACCTCCAATCGGCACGGCGCCAAAAGCGTTACCAATTTTGAAATCCTTCCCAAACCTCAAGAAGGGCGATCCGAAGAAAATCCCTGGCCCTACTGGCCCTTCAAACTCAAAACAAGTTCTTCCCACAAAGAAGGTAGCCACCGAGAATGGAGCATTCTGACCAAAGAATTCGTCGACGACGGAAACGGACACATCAAAGCCCTGAAGACGGTGGAAGTAGAATGGAAAAAAATCCCCGACGAACGGCCAAAGTTGGTCGAGCGCAAAGGGTCTGAAAAAGAGTGGCCTTGTGATTTGGTCTTGCTCGCCCTTGGGTTCACAGGTACCGAAAAATCACTGCCCGAACAATTCGGATTGCCATTGAACGAACGGGGCAACCTGGTAGGTAAAAACAGCTACCAAACTGAAAAAGCAAATATTTTCACCGCCGGTGATTGCCGTCGGGGGCAGTCCTTGATCGTTTGGGCCATCTCAGAAGGGCGCGAAGCCGCACATCAGGTAGATACCTATTTGATGGGTACATCTACCCTGCCTCAAAAAAATAAAGCCGGAGATCTCGCTGCCGTATAATTGCTTTTTAAAGCTTTGAACAATAAATGGTCCAGCCCTTCCTAGTTTCTTAACTAAAATTAAAAATCAATTCGCCAACTAAAGCGAATCTAGAGGATTGGATAGATGGTCTTTAGACACTTTACTTAAAAAAAAAACCCTCAACAATGCTGAAGAGGGTTTCGAAGAAGGCGGCGACCTACTCTCCCACCGGAGGGCAGTACCATCGGCGCTAATGGGCTTAACTTCTCTGTTCGGGATGGGAAGAGGTGAGCCCCATTGCTATAGCCACCTTTATTGTCGTAGCGTTTGTGCACTACCTAATAACAAAACATATTGACACGCCATAAAAAGGTTAATAAAAGCAAATCAGTAGAAGAACATCAGAAAACCTATTTCAAAGAAAAAGTTCTACGATAGGCCTACGGGTAATTAGTATCACTCGGCTAAGACATTACTGCCTCTACACCTATGACCTATCAACGTAGTCGTCTCCTACGACCCTTAAAAGAAATCTCATCTTGTGATGGGTTTCGCACTTATATGCTTTCAGTGCTTATCCCTTCCCGACGTAGCTACTCGGCAGTGCTCCTGGCGGAACAACCGATACACTAGAGGTCAGTCCATCTCGGTCCTCTCGTACTGAAGACAGATCCTCTCAAATTTCTAACGCCCACTACAGATAGAGACCGAACTGTCTCACGACGTTCTGAACCCAGCTCGCGTGCCACTTTAATGGGCGAACAGCCCAACCCTTGGAACCTTCTCCAGCTCCAGGATGTGACGAGCCGACATCGAGGTGCCAAACCCCCGTCGATGTGAGCTCTTGGGGAGATCAGCCTGTTATCCCCGGCGTACCTTTTATCCTTTGAGCGATGGCCCTTCCATGCGGAACCACCGGATCACTATGCTCTTGTTTCCAACCTGATCGACTTGTAAGTCTCTCAGTCAAGCACCCTTATGCCATTGCACTCTACGCACGGTTACCAAGCGTGTTGAGGGTACCTTTGGAAGCCTCCGTTACTCTTTTGGAGGCGACCACCCCAGTCAAACTACCCACCACGCACTGTCTCCCAATAGGGATTAGGCCCTAGATAAGCAAAGGGTGGTATTTCAACAATGACTCCACAGCGCCTAGCGACGCCGCTTCAATGTCTCCCACCTATCCTACACATTACTTATCCAAGGTCAATACGAAGCTATAGTAAAGGTGCACGGGGTCTTTTCGTCCCGTAGCGGGTAATCGGCATCTTCACCGATACTACAATTTCACCGAGCTCATGGCTGAGACAGTGTCCAGATCGTTGCACCATTCGTGCAGGTCGGAACTTACCCGACAAGGAATTTCGCTACCTTAGGACCGTTATAGTTACGGCCGCCGTTTACCGGGGCTTCATTTTACTGCTTCTCCGAAGATAACAGCTCCACTTAACCTTCCGGCACCGGGCAGGTGTCAGACCCTATACGTCGTCTTTCAACTTAGCAGAGTCCTGTGTTTTTGATAAACAGTCGCCTGGACCTTTTCACTGCGGCCCACATTGCTGTGGGCGACCCTTCTCCCGAAGTTACGGGCCCATTTTGCCTAGTTCCTTAGCCATGAATCTCTCGAGCACCTTAGAATTCTCATCCCAACTACCTGTGTCGGTTTACGGTACGGGCCGCCTGGCTCGCTTTTCTTGGAAGTTGATTCGCCATATTATCACCGCAGCCGAAGCCTTGGTGTACTATCGCAACCTTAACAGTTGCTTCAACGTACTATTCCGTCAGTACGCAATGACTATTCAACTCCGTCGCTTTTAGCGCCGGCGGGTACAGGAATATTAACCTGTTGTCCATCGACTACCCCGTTCGGGTTCGCCTTAGGTCGCGACTAACCCTCAGCTGATTAGCATAGCTGAGGAATCCTGAGTCTTTCGGTGTGCGGGTTTCTCGCCCGCATTGTCGTTACTTATGCCTACATTTTCTTTTCTATGCGCTCCAGCATACCTCGCGAGTTTACCTTCAACGCCCATAGAATGCTCCCCTACCCATCTTTACAGATGCCATAGCTTCGGTGGTATACTTATGCCCGATTATTATCCATGCTCGACCGCTCGACTAGTGAGCTGTTACGCACTCTTTAAATGAATGGCTGCTTCCAAGCCAACATCCTAGCTGTCTGGGCAGTCAAACCGCGTTTTTTCAACTTAGCATACACTTGGGGACCTTAGCTGATGATCTGGGTTCTTTCCCTCTCGGACATGGACCTTAGCACCCATGCCCTCACTGCTGTAAATCATTATATAGCATTCGGAGTTTATCAGGAATTGGTAGGTGGTGAAACCCCCGCATCCAATCAGTAGCTCTACCTCTATATAACTAATACAACGCTGCACCTAAATGCATTTCGGGGAGTACGAGCTATTTCCGAGTTTGATTGGCCTTTCACCCCTACCCACAAGTCATCCCAAGACTTTTCAACGTCAACGGGTTCGGTCCTCCACTATGTGTTACCACAGCTTCAACCTGCTCATGGGTAGATCACTCGGTTTCGCGTCTACCACTGCTAACTATACGCCCTATTCAGACTCGCTTTCGCTGTGGATCCTCCACTGAATGGATTAACCAGGCTAGCAACGGTAACTCGTAGGCTCATTATGCAAAAGGCACGCCGTCACCCCCTAAAGGGCTCCGACCGCTTGTAAGCGCATGGTTTCAGGTTCTATTTCACTCCTTTATTCAAGGTTCTTTTCACCTTTCCCTCACGGTACTGGTTCACTATCGGTCTCTCAGGAGTATTTAGCCTTACCGGATGGTCCCGGCAAATTCATGCAAGGTTTCACGTGCCCCGCACTACTCAGGATACCACTATCAATAACTTAACTTACCTATACGGGACTATCACCCTCTTTGGTCCTACTTTCCAGTAGATTCTAGTTCTGCAAGCATCAAATATTGTGGTCCTACAACCCCTGCAATGCCGTAACATTACAGGTTTGGGCTACTCCGCGTTCGCTCGCCGCTACTGACGGAATCACTATTGTTTTCTTTTCCTCCGGGTACTTAGATGTTTCAGTTCTCCGGGTTGGCCTCCTTTCGGATAACATGTCTTCAACATGCTGGGTTGCCCCATTCGGATATTTACGGATCACAGTGTGTGTGCCACTCCCCGTAACTTTTCGCAGCTTATCACGTCCTTCTTCGCCTTTGAGAGCCTAGGCATTCCCCATACGCTCTTAATTAGCCTATCGTAACTTTACTCTTTCTTTAAAATTGTTTTCTAAAGTTATTCTACTTATTTGTTGTCTATTTGCTCGTACAACCTCGTCTTAATCTATATATAGCTTAAAACAGATTGTTACTTCTTTTTATGTATGTCAATATGTCAATGAACGTTTTTCTAGTCAAACAACTAAAAACAAATCTGAAAAACATTAAAATGTTGGATAACAAATGCTTTCTCTAATTCGCCCTAGTCTATAGAATCGTGGAGAATATCGGAGTCGAACCGATGACCTCTTGAATGCAAATCAAGCGCTCTAGCCAGCTGAGCTAATCCCCCGTAATGAAATTCAGAATAACGAATTCAGAATTGCCTATTATACGTCAGAACTCCCAACTTCTAGAATTTCCCTCGAGACTTACCTCCTTAAAACAAAATAGTAGTCTCGGGCAGACTCGAACTGCCGACCTCTACATTATCAGTGTAGCGCTCTAACCAGCTGAGCTACGAGACTCTCTACCTTTTGCTCTTTCAGGGTAATCCCCGTTTTATTATAAAATGACAGCTAAGCAAAACACATTATTAAGCGTGCAATCTTTTTCACCTCTTGTTATCAGTCGTCTTTCTCTAGAAAGGAGGTGTTCCAGCCGCACCTTCCGGTACGGCTACCTTGTTACGACTTAGCCCCAGTTACTAGTTTTACCCTAGGCAGCTCCTTTCGGTCACCGACTTCAGGTACCCCCAGCTTCCATGGCTTGACGGGCGGTGTGTACAAGGCCCGGGAACGTATTCACCGCATCATGGCTGATATGCGATTACTAGCGATTCCAGCTTCACGCAGTCGAGTTGCAGACTGCGATCCGAACTGAGACCGGCTTTGAAGATTCGCGCCTCCTCGCGGAGTGGATGCTCTCTGTACCGGCCATTGTAGCACGTGTGTAGCCCAGGACGTAAGGGCCGTGATGATTTGACGTCATCCCCACCATCCTCACGGTTTGCACCGGCAGTCTCGCTAGAGTACCCAACTTTACTTGCTGGCAACTAACGATAGGGGTTGCGCTCGTTATAGGACTTAACCTGACACCTCACGGCACGAGCTGACGACAACCATGCAGCACCTTGTAAGTAGTCCGAAGAAAGGTCCATCTCTGGTCCATGCAACTTACATTTAAGCCCTGGTAAGGTTCCTCGCGTATCATCGAATTAAACCACATGCTCCACCGCTTGTGCGGGCCCCCGTCAATTCCTTTGAGTTTCACTCTTGCGAGCGTACTCCCCAGGTGGGTCACTTATCACTTTCGCTTAGCCACTCAACTAACCAATGTTAGTCAAACAGCTAGTGACCATCGTTTACGGCGTGGACTACCAGGGTATCTAATCCTGTTCGCTACCCACGCTTTCGTCCCTCAGTGTCAGTATATTGTTAGTAATCTGCCTTCGCAATCGGTATTCTGTGTAATATCTATGCATTTCACCGCTACACTACACATTCTAACTACTTCACAATAACTCAAGTTTGCCAGTATCAAAGGCAGTTCTACCGTTGAGCGGTAGGATTTCACCTCTGACTTAACAAACAGCCTGCGGACCCTTTAAACCCAATAATTCCGGATAACGCTTGGATCCTCCGTATTACCGCGGCTGCTGGCACGGAGTTAGCCGATCCTTATTCGTACAGTACCGTCAGCTACTTACACGTAAGTAGGTTTCTTCCTGTATAAAAGCAGTTTACAACCCATAGGGCAGTCTTCCTGCACGCGGCATGGCTGGATCAGAGTTGCCTCCATTGTCCAATATTCCTCACTGCTGCCTCCCGTAGGAGTCTGGTCCGTGTCTCAGTACCAGTGTGGGGGATCTCCCTCTCAGGACCCCTACCTATCGCTGTCTTGGTGAGCCGTTACCTCACCAACTAACTAATAGGACGCATGCCCATCTTTTACCACCGAAGTTTTCTTCCAAATATCAGGTGATATCAGGATCGTATGGGGTATTATTCAAAATTTCTCTTGACTATCCCCCTGTAAAAGGTAGGTTGCATACGCGTTACGCACCCGTGCGCCGGTCGTCAGCGAAAGCAAGCTTTCCTGTTACCCCTCGACTTGCATGTGTTAGGCCTGCCGCTAGCGTTCATCCTGAGCCAGGATCAAACTCTTCGTTGTAGTTCTGTTAAAATATATTCTATCTCAACGACCAACTTTTCGACGAATCAATTGACGTTCTCAAAATGGTTTTGCTTCGCTTTGTATCTTTCGATACGCGCTGTCATTCTATTATATCAATGAACTTTTTGAACTTATTTGCCCCTTGAAAACTACTTTTATCCCCGGAAACGGCAGCAAATATAAAACCCTTTTTCTTACCAACATAATGTTTTTGAATGAAAAATTTTTTTTTATTGAAATAAGTTCCAAACCACCCCAAAACGGATACTCATATCGCGGTAGGGATAAAACGGAGCAGCGTAGTAGCGATAGCCACTCATTGAGTCATTGAAGTGCTCGGCCTTAAGAAAAACGCGGGTTTGATTAATTTTTGCATTGATAAAAAAATCGATCCTTGGGTATTCGCCAATCAATTTATTGTTTTGGGTAACGTACTCGCCGAGAACCGAGTGGATTGCATCGGCATAGAAGCTTGTAAAAAATTGAAAATGAAACCCAGTTTGGAGGTACAAGTGCCTTATTAAAGACAAATGTGGAAAAGGCGAATGTGTTTCGGGTGATCCATTTAGGGACATTTAATAGGGAGGGCTCTGTCTGTGTTTCTTCTGTTCCACCAGATTCTATTTGATTCACTTCTTGGTATTGCACTGTGTTAGTGAGCGAAAACTTACCCAAGGTGAATTGGTTAAAAAGGCGCAGCTTGATGTAATTCAATTCATTTTGGGATTGAACGGGTGCAGCCAAGAGCTTTTTCCCCCAATCCTCTGAGGAAGAAATGTTATTAAAGTGGGTGTAGTTTTCAATCCGATGCCACTCCCCCTCAAGCTGAAGCCAACGGGGATGGCCCAATGCAGCATGAAAACTAGTACGTATGGTATTCTCTAGGTTGGGCTGGTCCCAATTCAAATCTATGTAGTTGCTTTCGTTTTGGTAAAAATTAAAATTTTGAGGCTGGCTGCGGGTTGCGCACCAACGGAAAGTTTCCAATTTGAAAATAGGCTTCGTTCGGCATTAACCTGGTAATGATTAGTTTTTAATTTTGCTAATAAGGAGTGGTATAATTGACCGCTCCATTCCCAGGCCCCCGTCTGATTCTTCCACTGGACTTGTATTGCCAATTGATTTTCTTTTTGTCCAAGAAAATAGGTTCCTGTCACCGTTTCTGTCCGTCCGTGAGCAAAATCCCACTGCTTATATTGAATTCCTCCTTTGGTGGTTCCCACAAAAGGCAAATCTGTTTCTACAAAAGTTTCGTTGGTGATCGTTTTGACATCCATTCGACTAAAAATCGAACCCTGAGTAAAATCAATATCACCAAAATAGGATCCAAATGAAGATTGACTAAATTCATAGAATCTCGTTTCGTAAGTAAATCGGTTTCCAATTCGTAGGGGCTGGAGCCGTGCATCGTTGGTCTTTTTCTTGAGTTTGTATTTTTGTCCCAAATAAAAGCGTCTTCCGGAGAGAATACGTTTCACCAGAAAAATTATTCAACAATAAAGACCGATCCAAGAATCCATCATAATACACCTCTACGGGAGCTCCATTTTCATCAAAAACAGGATTCCCTTGATCATCGGCAGCTTGATAATAGGGTGCCGTTTCAAAGAAAAAAATACTGTCTTCATTCAAACCTCCGTTCACTTGGTTGTTCCTAGTCTGTGCGACTACATGGGCGCGAAGCTGATAACGTTCTTCAGCATCATTGTAGTTGATGCTCGCGCGAAATTGCCCGCCATTGGCTCGCGAATCTTTATATTCCCCAAGGGATCTCAACCCCTTGTAGGAAACCATTAAATTGAGTTTTGGAGAAGTATTGACACTCACCATGGCATCCACCAACTCTCCCTGCTCGAAGGTAGTTCTGAAAAAAGCTCCGTTAAAGGGGTAGCCACCTGAAAATAGGGTATGTCATCACTTTCAAAAAATCCGTATTGATTGACCCGGGCACCTAGACTTGGACCCATCGGTTGATTTAAAAAATCATATCCCATCCTGTTAAACCCTTGGGCAACATTGGGTAAGGGTAACAATTCGAAATAATCCCTTCGTAGGAAATTAAACTTATAATCTTTTAAAACCGATAGGGTTGTATCCACGGTCTGCTCTCGCCCATCTTCGTAAAAGATTTTATAGTTATTGATCATTTTAAGTGTGTCCACCTCAATATAACGCTCCCGTATAGGCCTTCTTTTTCTTTTTTTCTTTTTCGTTGGGTGGTTTTTTTTTACATTTTTTAAGCTATCCGATTTGATCGATAGACTATCCAATTTTAGAGTGTCCACAACTACATCAGAGTCAAGACTGTCTGGAAGAGTCATACGCAGCTTGGTAGATAAGGAGTCCAATAAAAAACTGGATTGTATGTCCAGCTCTTTTTGATTCACTATTGAAGGAAGAGAATCTTTCGAATTGTTTTGTTGTCCTAAAACAAGAGAATGTGACACCTAGGAATACGACAAAAAATCGAAACTTCATGGAATACTGGAATTCGTGTGCGAAGTTACACTATTTTGGTATTTTTAGAATTTGAGGAGTAGGGTAAAAAACAATTCATGCACTTAGAAAAATATTGGTTTGAGGGAATCGAAGCAGGGACTGATGAAGCCGGCAGGGGATGCCTAGCAGGGCCAGTAACTGCGGCCGCTGTGATCCTTCCTTCCGACTTTGAATCCGATTTGTTAACCGATTCAAAAAAGCTTTCAGAACCCATTCGCTTGAAATTAAAACACCAAATAGAAAGCGAAGCCATTACATATAGCGTGGCTCATGTATTTCCGTCAGAGATTGATCAGATAAATATTCTCAATGCCTCAATCAAGGCCATGCACCTTGCCTTGGAACAGCTTTCAACAATACCACAGCATATTTTAGTGGATGGGAATCGCTTTCATCCCTATAAAAATATTCCTCACCAATGCATGATCAAGGGAGATGGTCGATTTCTGAGTATTGCAGCTGCTTCCATATTGGCCAAAACAACAAGAGATGGCTATATGAAGGAGCTTCATGAGGCATTCCCTGAATACCAATGGAGAAAAAATAAAGGGTATCCTACTCGAGAACACCGATTAGCTATTCAAAAATTAGGACCAACTCCCCATCACAGAAAATCTTTTCGATTGCTTCCTGAGCAATTGGCACTCAAGTTTTAAGTTCTTATTTTTGATGCACAAAACCCATTGTATTGAAAACTTTCTTTTCCCCAACCCCTTTTCAGTTTTTCTTGCCCATTACTGTATCCCTACGTTCCCTCTTTCTTGTTCAACTGCTATTTTTCCTGTTTGCATCTTGTGAGCAAAATCGTTTAAAAGAAGTAACTCCTTTTCAGTTGATCCCACATGATGCAATGGCAGTTATTCAGGTGAATGATTATATCGAACTCACTCCTGCTCTCGAAAAAAATTCCATTCTCAAATATTGGAAAGAAGCCCATCCTTTGGTGACCGAAGTTTTGTCAAAGATCACACCAAAAGAATTGCGTTCGGGTGATTTATATGTTTTTTCTCCAGAAGGAAAAGATTTATTTGCAACAACTTACATTGGAAAGAAAAGAAAAAATGATACACTTTCTAAAAACCTTCCTCTCTTAAAGAAGTATGAAGGAATTGATATTCACCAACTCCAAACAGGGGTTTTTGAAGCGCACTTGGGCACTCTTTCTCTTCGGTCTTCAACGCTATTAGCCATTGAAAATTCCATCCGGAAGTTCAAGCAAAAACGATATCATCCAGTGGATGCCACATTGCGTAAGTTGCAAACAAGCCTCAATATGGGGAGCCCTCAATCTAATGCTACGACCTGAATCGAATTCCATGATTGAAAGTATATTTCCACCCACCGCTTTTCTCAAAGACAAAATTGGAGGCTGGATGGCCTTGGATATGGAACTCGAAGAGCCCTTGGAGTGGGATGGTGTAGACTTGGTTAACGACTCTCTCCCCAATCCAATCAATTGGATTCAGTCTTTGGAACCTAAAGAAAGTCTCCTTCCGAAAGTAGCTCCTGCTAATATGGATGCTTTTTTCACAGTCTCCATTAGCAACATGGCGCAACTCGAAGCCAACTTCAAGCAATTCAGTCAATTAAAAAATTTACCTCTTCAACAAGTTGATTTTCGTGAACTTGCCCTAGTCGATGAGTTAGGCTGGTTACTTTATAAAGGAGATACCGCTTTATTAATGCATCTCAACTCTCTAGAAAATGAATTCCCCCTAACGCAAGAGCAAAACAACCCAATGACCTACAGAGGGGTACAATATTTTGAAGTTCGCCTTCCAAAAACTGTGGAAACACTCAGTCATGCGTTTGCTCAAACCAAAACGATGAATTGGGGTACTATCCTCGAAGAATTTGTATTATTTGCCGAAAACGAGACCATACTTAAACACATTATTTCAAATTATCGAGACGGACGGGTATTGGCCAAACAAACGGCCTATAAAGACCTCGAAGAGGGATTTTCTAGTCGAAATTCTTTTCAATGGGTGGCTACTTCTGCTAGCCTGTTTGATTCTAATAAATTCCCTGTAGAAGCCTATCCCCTAGTAGCCCTTCAAGGAGTGGGTGAATCCAATTTTACGCACCTACACTTTCGCTTTGGCAAAGCCTCTTTAGAAGCGGCGCAAGGGTGGGTAGTCACAACGGCCAATTTTACTGTAGATCATCCTATTGCACTGGGGCCCCAATGGTTGAAAAATCATCGGAATAAAGGGATGGATGTGGCTGTTCAAGATCAAGAAAACATTCTCTATTTATTTTCAAGTCAGGGAAATTTATATTGGAAAAAAGACTTGGAAGAAGCCATCATAGGACCCATCCAGCAAGTTGATTTATATAAAAATAAAAATGGCAGCTAGCCTTTCGAACTAAGAAATACCTATATATTTTAGATCGGAACGGGAAAGAAGTAAAACCTTTCAAAATCAAACTGCCTACGTCAAATCAAGCACTTCCTCTATCTGTATTCGATTACGATAAGAATAGAAATTACCGTTTTGTATTGGCCCAAGATAAACGTTTGTTGATGTATGACAACAAAGGAAAACGGGTGCGAGGCTTTACAAGAACTCAGTTGAAAGCCCCCTTGATGCATCCTCCAAAACATTTTCGCATAAAAAAGAAAGACTATTTGATTCTACAACGGATCAATGGAACACTCGGGATTCTCAACCGCTTGGGCAAAGACCGCATCAAAGTAACCGGAAATTTAGACTTTAGTGGTAGTCCTTTCTTTCGGTATCTAGATACGTTTACAACCACAGATATGACAGGAAATTTGGTTCAAGTTGATGTTCGGGGGAATGTGATCAAAAGCCCCTATGAGTTGAAACCTGGGCATGCTATAGATGCCACCACTAAATCCTTAGTTTCGCTTTCAGAAAATATATTAACCATAAAAGGGATCCCCATAACCCTTCCGTTTGGGAATTACACTGATCCGAAAATTTTCTATTTGGACAATGTGCTCTACATTACTACAACAGATATAGAAGCTCAAAAGGTGTGTTTATATTATAGCAATGGGACAGCGGTTCCAGACTTTCCTGTCTATGGTATAGGCGCGGCGGATGTGAGCTTGAATAATAAGAAAAAACCACAATTGGTAGTCAAAGCAGAAAACAACAACCTATTGATTTATCAAATCAATCGCTAATTCAGCTTCGAAGAATTGTAGAAAATGATGTATGATTTTTTCTTGAACTTCATTTAATGGGATGACCCTCCCTACTTCTTTCTCGAGTGAGGTTACTCCTTTACCCTGAATACCACAGGGCACGATATAATCAAAATGAGCTAGATTGGTATTAACGTTCAAGGCAAAACCATGCATGGTGACCCAACGACTGGCTCGGACTCCCATAGCACATATTTTTCGAGCATTAGGAGTGTCGGCATCCAGCCACACTCCCGTCTCCCCATCGCTTCGGGTGGCCTGCAGACCATAATCTGAAAGGGTAGCTATAATAACCTCCTCCAAAGTGCGTAAATATCGATGAATGTCTGTAAAGAAATGATCCAAATCTAAAATTGGATAGCCAACAATTTGTCCAGGACCGTGATAGGTAATATCACCCCCTCGATTGCTTTTATAGAAAGCTATTTTGTTTTCAGTTAATTGTTGCTCGGTCAAGAGCAAATGTTCTATTTTACCGCTTTTCCCAAGAGTGAATACAGGAGGGTGTTCAACAAACAGCAGGTAATTGGGTGTCGCCTGGATTGGATCGTTGTTTCTATTGGCTCGTTTCAAGTCAATAATCCCTTGGAATAATTTTTCCTGATAGTCCCAACAAGTCTTGTAGGGGCTGATGTCCTAGTTCTTGTACATGGATGGTCTTATTTGTTTTCAACTAAATTCGATTCGTATTGTTTAGAATAACCAACGCGGCAATGACTCCAGGGACCCAGCCACAAAGGGTTAAAAGAAATACAATGAATATGGAACCACAACCCTGATCTACCACAGCCAAAGGAGGAAAAAAGGGACATTATAACACGCCAAAAACTCATACTAGCAGGTTTTTTCAAAGATAAGAATTTTACTTCCTATTGTTTGTCAATGCGTATCTTTGCTCAAATTAAAACTCCAAATGGGTACACTATCGGAACAAGAACAGGTTCGCAGAGACAAACTAAAAAAGTCTCCGAGCGCTAGGAATCAATCCCTATCCTGCTGATCTTTTTCCAGTGGATCACAGTTCGGCACAAATCAAGGCCAACTTTACCGATGAAAAAGAAGTAGTGGTGGCAGGTCGATTAATGTCCCGTCGTATCCAAGGGAAAGCCAGCTTTGCCGAATTACAAGATAGTCAGGGACGGATTCAAGTGTATTTCAATCGAGACAAAATCTGTCCAGGTGAAGATAAGACTGCATACAATGAGGTGTACAAAAAACTCCTAGATATTGGTGATATTATTGGAATACGAGGGACGTTATTCACAACACAGGTAGGCGAGCCCACCATTATGGTCAAATCTTTCGAACTGCTCAATAAAACCCTTCGTCCCCTACCCTTCCCAAAACAGATGCCTCGGGGAATACCTACGATGGGTTTAACGATCCCGAACAACGCTATCGACAACGTTATGTGGATTTAATCGTAAACCCAAAGGTTAAAGACACATTTGTAAAGCGAACGAAAATCACTCAGACGATACGCTCTTTTTTTGATAATAAAGGGTATTTGGAAGTAGAAACACCCATTCTTCAACCCATCCCAGGTGGAGCAGCAGCCCGTCCCTTTGTTACCCATCACAATGCATTGAACATTCCCTTGTACCTTCGTATCGCCAATGAGCTGTATCTGAAGCGGTTGATCGTTGGTGGCTTTGATGGGGTTTATGAGTTTTCAAGGATTTTCGAAATGAAGGAATGGATCGTACGCACAATCCAGAATTCACCGTAATGGAACTCTATGTAGCATACAAAGATTATTTCTGGATGATGGAAACTACCGAAGCTCTTTTAGAGAAAGTGGCTATCGAAGCTACGGGTAGTTCTTCGGTTGACTTAGAAAAACACTCTATTGATTTTAAATCACCCTACCCAAGGGTCCCTATTTTGGAAGCAATCCACACCCACACAGGTATAGATGTGTCCGAGATGAATGAAAACCAACTTCGGGTTGCAGCAAAGGGATTGGGACTGGAAGTTGATGACACGATGGGAGAGGGCAAATTAATCGATACAATTTTTGGGGAAAAATGTGAGCATCATTATATCCAACCCACCTTCATCATAGACTATCCCAAATCCATGAGTCCCCTCACCAAAGAACATCGTAGCAACCCCAAACTAACAGAACGATTTGAATTGATGGTCAATGGGAAAGAGTTGGCCAATGCCTATTCTGAATTGAATGATCCCATCGACCAAAGGAAGCGTTTTGAAGAACAATTAGAGTTGTCCGAAAAAGGCGACGATGAAGCAATGTTTATTGATCAAGATTTTTTACGCTCGTTGGAATATGGAATGCCCCCAACATCAGGAATTGGCATTGGTATCGATCGGTTATGCATGTTATTGACCAATAATAACTCCATCCAAGAGGTCCTTTTCTTTCCACAGATGAAACCCGAAACAAAAGTCGTTCCCCTGACTGAAGAAGAAAAAATAGTCCTTGATCTTCTCAAACAAGAAAATCCAATTGCGCTCCCTTCACTTAAAGAAAAAGCCGGATTGAGTAATAAAAAATGGGACAAAGCTATCAAAGGACTTACTTCAAATAAATTGGCTCAGGTTAAAAAAGAACAAACGGATCTTTTTGTTGCACTTATTACCTAATATTTTCTCAAGACAATTCCCGTTAGTTTGTCAAAGTTTTGTTAAGGCATAAACCTTGGTTATTTTTATCTGTCTAAAGGATACAAATATTCAATTATGAAAAATAATATTATGGTCCTGCTCTTATTGAGTCCTGTTTCCTTTTTTGCCCAAAATAAACCTTAAAGAGAACATCTACCTAAAGAAAAAACCCACAGATTCAAATCAAACGTTTGACCTTGGCCCTTAACCTGACAGATGTCCAAGCCACTCTGGTGGAAAGCTTATTAAAAACACCGGTCTAATTGGCCTCAACAATTCAATAACCCGAAGTCCTTATCACAAGAACAAAAGGAAGGTTTTCAAAAAAAGCGGTTGGAAGCCAAGATTACCCTTCAGAGAGATATGGAAACCATTTTGAATCCAGAACAGTTTACTCATTTTCAGTATATTATGGAAAAAAAGCTAATAAGAGAAAAAAATAGTATAAAATGCTAAAGCATCAATATTAACCTACCTAAAAACTCACGAGAGTGGATTTTTTTATATTGTTTTGAGCCAGTCTTCAAAAGCGGTCAATGTATGTGTGATATCCCTTTCCGAAAGGGCATCGTTCAGAAAATAGCTTTCAAAAGCCGAAGGAGGGAGGTAGACTCCCCGATCCAACATTCCATGAAAATAAGCCTTAAAATGAGCGTTGTTTCCCAGAGCAGCTGATTTAAAATCAACCACAGCTTTTTCTGTAAAATGCAAAGAGAGCATAGAACCAAAACGATTGATTTGATAAGGGATACCTTTAGCCTTCAATAGGCTATCCATTCCAAAATGAAGTTGTTCTGTTTTATGATCCAAGCTCTGGAATACTTCTGGATGGTGAGCAAGATGCGCAAGCATGGCATGTCCCGCTGCCATTGCAAGTGGATTCCCACTCAAAGTTCCCGCTTGATATACCGGTCCGAGGGGAGCTAACTGTGCCATAATTTCATTTCGAGCAGCAAAAGCACCTACGGGCAATCCTCCACCCAAAACTTTTCCATAAGTTGCAATGTCAGCCTGAATTCCCAAACGTTCTTGAGCACCTCCAGAGGCCAATCGAAAGCCCGTCATCACTTCATCGAAGAGGAGTAATGAACCATGCTGGTCGCAAAGCGACCGAAGACCCTCTAAAAAACCTTTTTGGGGTGGAATACATCCCATATTACCCGCTATGGGTTCAACAATAATTGCGGCTATGGCTTCGGGATGGTGCTCAAAATGCTGAGCGACACTTTCTAGATCGTTGTAAGAGGCCAAAAGTGTGTCTTGGGCAGTCCCTTTGGTTACTCCCGGACTACTCGGTGCGCCAAAGGTAACAGCTCCACTTCCCGCCTGAATTAAAAAGGCATCCGAATGGCCATGATAACAGCCTGCAAACTTGATTAATTTCTCTCTACCTGTATATCCCCTTGCCAAACGAACCGCGCTCATACAGGCTTCTGTTCCCGAATTAACCATTCGAATTTGGTCCATATTAGGTATCATGGACAGGGCCAATTCCGCAATTTGTGTTTCCAACTCGGTGGGCATGCCGTAGGAAGTTCCTTTATCTACACGTTCTTTTACGGCCAAAATCACAGGCTCAAAAGCGTGACCCAAAAGCATTGGCCCCCAACTTGAAATGAAATCGATCAATCGATTTCCGTCTTCATCATAGAGATAGGCACCCTTGGCATGGTCTACAAAAATGGGAGTGCCTCCCACCGCTTGAAATGCACGAACTGGAGAATTCACACCGCCAGGTATTACAGATTGAGCTGCTTTAAATAATGCACTACTTCTTTTCGTATCGCATGTTAATCTTATTGTGGGATTTTCAACTTTTGACCCGGATAAATAGTATTATTTTCAATGGTGTTCAATCGGATAAGTGCTTCTAGGGCAACATTGTATTTTCGCGCAATACTATAGAGCGTATCTCCCTGAACTACGGTATGCAATATAGAAGAAACTGGATCTTTGGAAAGCGTCTTTTTCCTTCGCTTTTTAAATTTTATTTGTTTATCAAACCGGTCCAGCTGATAGCGTTCAATTAGACTGATCAGTTTTTGGGGATATTTTGGATCGGTAGCATAGCCCGCTTTTTTTAACCCTCTCGCCCATGCTTTGTAATCCGTGGGGTTGAAGTCGAATAAAAAAGCATACCGCCTGCGCTCTGTAAGAAACAAGGAATGATCACGATAGGAGGATATCGGATTTTGGTACACCCGAAAACATTCTCCTTTGCGGTCGTCATCGTGATAGATGCGCTTTCCGTTCCAACCTGTATGGCATTTAATCCCAAAATGATTATTGGCCTCTTGAGCCAATCGGCCACTCCCATTACTCGATTCCAAAAGCCCTTGCGCCAAGGTAATGCTTGCGGGAATACGAAAAGTTTCCATTTCACCTTGCGCTACAGGACTAAAGATTTCTATATATTCTACGATGCGTTCTGCTGGAGTCTGTTTTGAATTGAAAGACGCAGTTAGGGCTGCATTTTTGTCGTTAGAAGATGAAGAAAGATTCTTCGTTAGATTGGGATTGGGTTTTGGTGTCTGTTGAAGCGATTCGGACCTAGCATTGTTGCTGATTCGTACTTTGCTAACCCCACAACCGCTTCCCAATACTAACAAAATTAAGCAGAGGAATAACAGAGTGGAGTATGACCCTTTCCTAATCGGTGTTGATTGAAACCTCGAATTCCCTGGAGTCCTCCAGTGTGAATGATCAATACATTGTTTCCCCATCGCCATTGGCCTTTCTTTATGAGTTCAAAAATACCAAAAAGCATTTTCCCAGTATAGATTGGATCTAAGGGAATTCCATATTGTTGGTAAAAATAATTCATAAACCCGACCAAGGCTTCGTTGGTTCTAGCGTAGCCACCAAACTCAAAGCCTCTGATTAAAGTCCAGTTATCTTTTTTGGTCCATTGCTCTATATCACCTTCCAATTGGTGATCCATTAAGGCAGGAAATCCAAGAATTTCTTGATTGGAGGTACTCGCTTCAATAAGTCCTGCGAGGGTTCCTCCAGTTCCCACACAACAGCACACCGTATCAAATTGGGTATCGGAATTATTTAATATCTCTTTGCATCCCTCAATCGCTAAAGCATTGGTCCCGCCTTCGGGCAAAAGATAGTCTTGGGAAGGATCGAAGGGAAAGGGTACTTTTTTTCTCGATAGGCGTCTCGAGAGATAAAATACAAAATCATTCCCTGAGATTGGCAATATGTCAGAGTGGGGCTCTTTTCTATCTGAAATTCCCACTCTTCACCCCGAACAATTCCAATCGTTGGGATTTTTAGAGAATTTCCTGCTGCGGCTAGAGCAGCTAGGTGATTGGAAAAAGCGCCACCAAAAGTGAATACCTTCTTATACGATGCACATTTTAGACGCTGAAAATTATATTTGAGTTTTCGGTATTTATTCCCAGAGAGAACAGGATGAATCTGATCCTCTCTTTCCATGGTCAATCGTGTTTCAGAAAAAGTGCCAATAGATTGATTCTCAGAAAGGAATACCTGATTAAACATGAATTAAATTATTGGATAAAGATACAAAGCTTTGTAACTTGTACTCAAAAGAAAGAATGCCCCTAGGTCCACTACCACCTCTAGAAGATGGCGACTTTTACATGACCCCTGAAGGCTATCGTGTCTTTACCGAACAATACCACCTAAAGCGTGGATATTGTTGCCAAAGTGGCTGTCGGCATTGCCCCTATGGTTATGATGCCAATAAAGGGGTGTAGTTTTCGGCATAGTTTTTGAAATGTGAATTTAATAATTGTATAGATGAAAAAGATTTTTTTATTGTTGGTTTCTTTAATAACAACGACGTGTTCTTCCGTTGCTTTTTTTCAGATTTTGATAGCGCTGTTGATTTCAATCAATACAAAACCTATGCCTATTTGAAAAAGGACATTGATGCAGTAGAAATTTCTGATTTGGATAAGCGTCGTATTTTGCGTAGTATTGATGCCAATTTAGAAGGCAAACGACTTTCTAAATCGGAAGTACCTGATCTACTAATTCGTATTAGTACCCAAACCAAAGAACGCGTGTATTTAAACAACAACTATTGGGGTTGGGGATGGGGTTGGAATCCCTGGTTTATGGGACCTTCAATGCAATCGGTGAGCTCACGGACAGAAGGAATTCTATATATCGATTTGATTGATAACAACACAAAACAACTGGTTTGGCAAGGGCGTGGTCGAGGCCCATTGACAAAAATGTCTAATAAAAGGGATGAAAGGATTCACAATCTGGTTTCAGAAATACTTAGTGTCTACCCACCAACTAAATCTGATTAATTCGAAAAAACTTCGAGCTCAGCTGCTTCCAAGGCAGCGTTGATCCCTTCTGGATAGCTCCCTCCAGCAGTAGCAAAAAAAGCTTGTCCGCCGCCGCCACCGCGTATGTGTTTTCCTAAACTTCGAACAATTTCTCCTGCGTCAAGGCCTTTATCTTTGACCAATTTTTTGGATATATAACAACTCAAAATTGGCTTATCATTTGACACTGCAGCCAATATCAAGACTAAATTATCTTTGTTTTGACCCAGATCAAAAGCTGCATTTTTGATTCCTTTTGCATCTAGTGACACTTCCTTAGCCAGAAATTGCAACCCTTCTTTTTCTTTCAGTTCAGCTTCCAACTCTTTTTTAACAATTTGAGTTTTTAATTTGTTAAGTTCAGCTACTTCTTTTTTTAGCTGTGTATTTTCTATCTGTAATTGTTGGACGCAATTGACCGTATCTTGAGGGCGATTCAAGAGTTCTTGTATGGTATTCAATTTGTTGTTTTGCTCTTCAAAATAGTTTTTGGCAGCATCGGCTGTGATTGCTTCTATTCTTCTTATTCCAGCAGCTACAGCGCTTTCAGAAGTGATTTTAAAGTGCCATATCTGGCTTGTATTGGCCACATGTGTACCTCCACACAATTCTATGGACTGCCCAAAACGAATTGCGCGGACCGTGTCACCATATTTTTCTCCAAATAGGGCGAGAGCACCTATTTTGACTGCCTCTTCTTTAGGGATGTTTCTACTTTCCTCCAGTGGTAATTCCTCTTGAATTCGAGCATTGACAAATTGTTCCACTTGAACCAATTCTTCCGTCGTTACTTTAGTGAAATGCGAAAAGTCGAAGCGGAACATACCTGAGTGTACCATGGATCCCTTTTGTTCCACATGATCCCCCAATATGGTTCTCAATGCTTGATGCATTAAGTGGGTTGCCGTATGATTGCAAGATGTGCGTGATCGCTGATTGGCATCCACAACGGCTTTAAATATACGGTCTGTTTTCTTTGGGAGCGTCTTGCAAAAATGGATGATTAAATCATTTTCTTTTTTGGTGTCTATTATATAATAAATGTCACCATTGGAATCTTCCAAATAGCCTTTATCTCCTACTTGACCACCTCCTTCTGGATAAAAAGGCGTGTGAGTAAAAACCAATTGATACATGTCACCCTCTTTTTTGGAGGTTACTTTACGAAAGCGGGTGATCTTCACCTCAGTTTCCAATAAATCATAGCCTACAAATTCCTCGACTTGGTCTTGGAGTAAAACCTGCCAGTCGTCGGATGAAGAAGCCGCAGCTGCCCGTGAGCGTGCCTTTTGTTTTTCCATTTCTTCTGCAAAACCAGCTTCATCCACTTGAAATCCTCTTTCGCGACCAATCAAGGCTGTTAAATCCAATGGAAATCCAAAGGTATCGTACAGTTCAAAAGCTTTAGAACCGCTAATTCCTTTATCGGTTGTGTTGGCCAATAAGCTATCTAGAAGCGCCAAGCCTTGGTCCAAAGTCTTCAAAAAGAGTTTTCCTCTTCCCGAATCACATTCTCTGCTAGATTCTGTTGTTTTTTGAGTTCTGGAAAAACTCTCCCATTTGTTGGCTCAGGATATCGGCCAATTGATGGATAAAGGCTTCATTTTGATTTAGAAAAAGTAAATCCATAACGGATGGCACGTCGAAGAATTCTTCTAATGACGTAACCCGCTCCAGTATTGCTTGGAAGTTGTCCATCAGCAATTGCAAAATAAACCGTTCGGAGATGGTCGGCAATCACCCGCATGGCGATATCTGTTTCAATATTATTACCATACTCTGTCCCAGTACGAGTTTCAATTTCACGAATCAAAGGGGTGAATACATCCGTATCATAATTTGATTGAACTCCTTGCAAAACCATGCATAGTCTTTCAAAACCCATGCCAGTATCTACGTGTTGTTGGGGAAGCTTTTCAGGGATCCATCTGCCTTTACGGTTGAATTCTATAAATACTAAATTCCACACTTCAATTACTTCAGGATGATCTTTGTTGACCAGTTCAGAACCCGGCACTTTGTCTTTGTCCTCTTTGCTTCGTATATCGATATGGATTTCGGAGCAAGGTCCACAGGGCCCTTGATCGCCCATTTCCCAAAAATTATCTTTTTTATTACCATTGAGTATTCGCTCCTCTGGAAGAATTTTTTCCAGCAGTCATAAGCCTCTTTGTCTTTCTCAAGACTCTCCTTAGTATCGTCTCCTTCAAATATGGTGACATAGAGCATGTAGGATCTATTTCATAGATTTCGGTGAGCAGTTCCCATGCCCAGGCAATCGCCTCTTTTTAAAATAGTCCCCAAAACTCCAATTTCCCAGCATTTCAAAGAATGTGTGGTGGTAGGTGTCTATTCCAACCTCTTCTAAGTCATTGTGTTTTCCAGAGACCCGCAAACACTTTTGGGTATCGGCTACGCGAAGGCTTTCTGGAGAAGATTCCCTAAAAATAAGGCCTTGAATTGGTTCATTCCAGCATTAGTAAACAGTAGACTCGGATCATTTTGAATAACCATAGGGGCAGAAGGAACAATTTGGTGTTGTTTTTGGATTCAAAAAAATCGAAAAATTTTTGGCGGATCTCTTCTGATTTCATGGTCTATTAGTTTAATTTGAATGCTCAAAGGTAACGGATATCAAAAATTTGTTATATTTTTTCAAATTTTGTTTTGCTATTGCAAAGCTTATCCAAAATTTATAAGAAATCTGTTTATGGCAAAGGTTAAATATTATTACGATCCTGAAACACTTTCTTACCGACCGATTCAAATTAAAACCTTAAAATTCTAATTTCTTATTTTTTCTAATTTCTTGTTTCCTCTTCAATCTTATTTACCCTTTTTTATCTATTAATACAGACTTTTTAAACACCCCAAAAGAATTGTTACAAGAAAGGGAATTGAATAACTATGAATTCCAATTTGATCTATTCTGAACGTCGCCTTAGAGCAAATGGAAGATGTAATGAAAAGATCGAAAATCGCGACAATGAAACCTCTACCGCTCTATTTGAAGCCAGTCCTATTCCAGAAGAGCAACGCCGTGCAGGTTTTGGGGGAGTCAATCGATATAAAAAATTAGAAGGTTTTGGTAATTCTGATCAGATCATAGAAACAACAAAGCAGATTGACATTTTATCTAGAACAAATTGTTGTACAATCCAAATCTCTTGAAGAAATACAACAATTGGCCAAAGAAAAAGAAGATTTATCAGCCATTCCTTCGATACAGCCCAGTAAAAAGAAGATTTGATTCGTATGGCTTCAGGATGGTTGGCGCGATTGATCCTTTTACCAAAAAAAGGAAAAGGCATAAAGGGATGGATTTTTCTGCCAATCGTGGTACCCCCATTTATGCTTCTGGAGATGGCGTTGTGAAGCGGGCTGATAATCGTTCTTCTGGTTATGGACGTCACATTCGTATCGATCATGGGTTTGGTTATGTAAGTCTATGCCCACTTAAATAAATACAATGTTCGCCGAGGACAAAAAGTAAACGCGGGGATATCATTGGCTTGTTGGAAGTACAGGAAGATCTCTGTTGCACCCCACCTACACTATGAAATTTTAAAAGATGGTGTCAAAATCAACCCATTGAATTTTCTACCTGGTCAATTAAGTCCTGCCGAATTTGACGCCATCGTCAATCAGGCCTCTCAAGAGAATCAATCGCTAGATTAATTCTAATGAAAATCAATTTACCTGAAAAAGGTATTATTCCATTGGAGAGGTGGCTAAAGCATTTGGTGTCAACACTTCTTGTTACGCTTTTGGGAAAAAGAATTCGATCAAATTCAGCCGAAGAAAAAACCTCTGGAATTCGCAAATTCACCTGGAGATATTGAAAACATTCAATTGATTTATCACTTACTCAAAGAAAAGGGAATGACTATCGGGGGGGCCAAAAATCAGCTCTCACAGTCTCAAGACGCCGAAAAAGCAAATTAAAATTACTTAATCGATTAAATAAAATCAAAGCAGAATTGACCGCCTTGCGCGACAATCTTTAATTATTTTTTTCTAAAGAAAATATTAATAGGGACACCGCTGAAATCATAAATTTCACGTAATTGATTTTCGAAAAATCGCTTATAAGGATCCTTTATATATTGCGGAAGGTTACAGAAAAAGAAAGCAAACTGCGGATAAGCAGAGGAAGCTGAGTACAAACTTTGATCTTGACAAACTTTCCTTTATTAGCTGGCGGTGGTGTAGCTTCTATAATAGGTAAAACGGTATCGTTTAATTTTCTAGTAGGAATTCTATTTGACCTTGACTTGTAAACCTTTACAGCTGTTTCAATGGCTTTGAAAATGCGCTGTTTTTGTCAAAGCAGAAACAAAGACAATAGGAACATCAACAAAAGGTGCAGTTTCTCCACGGATTTCCTCTTCAAAGCCTTTGGTTGTTTTGTGATCTTTTTCAACTAGATCCCATTTGTTAACCAAAATAACTACTCCTTTATTGTTTTTGTGAGCCAGCCAGAAAATATTTTGAACCTGTCCATCAAAACCACGGGTAGCGTCAACTACAAGGATTACCACATCACTGTGTTCTATGGCTCTTACAGATCGCATTACAGAATAAAACTCAATGTCTTCTTTAACCTTCTTTTTTCTTCGAATCCCAGCTGTATCGACTAAGTTAAATTCGAAACCATAACGATTGTATTTGGTGTCAATACTGTCTCTAGTTGTTCCAGCTATATTAGTTACAATATATCTTTCTTCGCCAATTAAGGCATTGATAAAGAGGATTTTCCTGCATTAGGTCTTCCCACTACAGCAAATCGCGGTAATTCATCTGAAGTATCTTCTACTTGTTCTGGTAAAGAAGCGACTAAATCATCTAAAAGTTCCCCAGTTCCACTTCCATTATTTCCAGAGATATTGTATAATTTATCAAAGCCCAAGCTGTAAAACTCGACGGCATCGTCTTGACGCATAGCATTATCTACCTTATTCACAACTAAGAAAATAGGTTTTCTTGAGCGGCGCAATAACTGGGCGACTTCTTGGTCCATTCCAGTAACCCCCATTTCAACCTCTACCATAAAGATTATGGAGTCGGCTTCATCAATAGCGAGTTCTACCTGCTTATCAATTTCTTTCTCAAAAACGTCTTCACTTCCCACGACATAACCACCGGTATCGATTAAAGAGAATTCCACCCCATTCCAGTCAGATTTGCCATAATGACGATCGCGGGTAACACCACTCACGGCATCTACAATCGCTTCTCGCTTTTGAATCATTCGATTGAAAAAGGTGGATTTGCCCACATTGGGCCGCCCAACAATAGCTACTATGGCACTCATGAAGTTAATTTTTATGCAAAAGTAACCTTTTTATAAGGATCTGCTGCGGGCATTAGTACTTATAACCAAAGCGTTTGAGTTGTCGCTCGTTTGACCGCCAATCTTTATTGACTTTAACATATAGTTCAAGATTGACTTTTTTCTTAAAAAAAGCTTGCAATTTCATTCGAGCGCCTACACCAACTTTTTTAAGGCTGCGCCTTTGTGGCCAATCAAGATTCCCTTTTTGTGTCTCCCGTTCTACCATTATTAATGATCTGATTTTGATAATTTTTTCAGTATCTTTAAATTCTTCTGTCATTACCTAGTAGGTAGCTCGTCGGGCTCATAACCCGAAGGTCACAGGTTCGAGTCCTGTTCCCGCTACTAAAACAATAAAACGGTTATACTATTATATAGTTAACCGTTTGGGATCGCGGGATAGAGCAGTAGGTAGCTCGTCGGGCTCATAACCCGAAGGTCACAGGTTCGAGTCCTGTTCCCGCTACTCCCAAGACGGACTAGTAAAAATACTAGTCCGTTTTTTATTGGATTCAAATTTGAGGTTCGCTATTTTAATTTAAAAATCGTCTAATTTTTCCTGAACCTCTATCAATTAGAATATTATTGTATCTAAAAATAGATTACATAACCCAGTATCTGGTTAGTTTAAATTATACTTTCTTAAACATACCAGATCAGGGTAAGTATCAATAAACTTGTTTTGTGATTTAATATAAATTTTGCCTTTTAGGGTGAGACGTTGAGTTAATACGCAGCTCAAATTTGCCTGTAGTTGTATTATTTTTTGGTTAAGGTAATATGATAACGTTGGGTACACTGAATCACTTGTTTTCCAGAATAGTTCGGACTGTCTTTTATTTAGATTTATTGCATTGATTAAATTTTGAAGTCCACGAATTTGAGGGAAAGTTTGTCCTCCCATTGCGTCAACGACTATTTTATTTTGCTCTGAAATGACAAAGTAAATGTTTCTAATATTATGCCTACAAATTAGGGCTTTAATAGATTCTAATGATATTAAATCAAATGACGAATTATTACCTAGACTAGTGTAAAAATAATTCTTGCCTTTATAATTTTTATTAACAATCGATTCTAAGCAATCTGTTGGGCATAAAAAGAATAGCGAAGCATTCATATTAACGCCACAGCTTAATTTTGAAATGGAAATGATGAATGATGTAGATCAATCTTTAATTTCCCATCAATTAATTTGTATCCAAATGTATATTCTACTTTTGCTTCATTTCCACTGAGATCAGTAAAAAAGTAATTCCCCATTGAAATCGCTCTTTTTTCTTCTAATATCATTCCTGTATTTTCAAACCTTACCTTTGTCCAAGGTTGTATTGCAAAACCTTTGTCTTCTCCACAAACTCTATCGTGACCTGCAATAAAATATGACAATGCTTCAGGTTTTGTAGGTCTAAATTGCTCTGTCTCACACTTGGTTGGTTTAAACAATACAGTGCCTGCTTCAAAAGCATAACGTTCATCCAGAAACTTGCTTGCAAATGCTTCACATTCTGCTCTGTTTTCTTTTAATGACCCAATTTTTACCACGCCATCTCCCCATTTTTGTTGTACTTCTAATACTTGTTCTTTTGTTACCATTTTATTATTAAATTTCATTTTTAATTAGACAGGAAAAACTCTTTCAACAGGCCAGTCGTCCCTGTATCCTTTCTCCCATTGTTGTGTTTCTAATTCTTTATCTGTTGATAAGCATCTATCCAATAGTGATCTTATAAGAGTTTCATTCATGTTTTGTCCGATAAAGACAATTTCGTTTTTACGATCTCCAAAATTGATATCCCAATCACTTTCTATCTGCTGCTGGTTTTCCAAAAATGGAATTTGCTTTATACGACTATGAAACGGCATACTACACCACCAAACACCTGCACTGTCTGCTTTAAGTGATCCGCCAGCCTGCCCCCAAATCAATGCCTGATTAGGTCGAGATGCTAACCAAAATAATCCCTTACTTCTAATAACTGATGTAGGAAAACCTTGTTGTAAGAATTGCCAAAAACGAAAAGGATCAAAAGGTTTTTTAGTTCTGTAAACAAATGAAGAAATTCCATATTCTTCGGTTTCAGGAGTATGTTCCTCTTTATTTAATTCTTCAATCCAACCTGCATTTTGTTCAGCTTCCTCAAAATCAAACATCCCTGTATTCAATATTTCTTTTGGATTTATTTTGCTAAAAGTTGATTCAATTAGTTTAGCAGAAGGATTTAATTTATTCAATGTTTCTTTTAAAAAAGTAAATTATTGTTTTGTTAATAGATCTGTCTTGTTTAAAATAATCACATTAGCAAATTCTACCTGATCTGTTAAAAGGTCAACTATTGTTCGATGATCACCTTCCATATCAGTTAACTTTCTGTCCATCAAAGTTTCAGGACTACCAAAATCTTTAAAAAAATTAAAAGTATCCACTACTGTAACCATTGTGTCAATATAACTATAACGAGATAAGTCAATTCCACATTCTTCATCAATAAAAGAGAATGTTTGTGCTACTGGTATAGGTTCACTAATGCCTGTACTTTCAATTAGTAAATAATCAAACCTATTCTCTTTTGCCAATCTTTCAACTTCTATCATTAAATCTTCGCGAAGGGTACAGCATATACAGCCATTACTCATTTCAACTAATTTCTCATCTGTACGGGAGAGTATGTTTTCACTTTTTACTAAGTCAGCGTCAACATTTATTTCACTCATATCATTGACAATGACCGCTACTTTCAAATCTTCTTTATTATGAAGGATGTGATTCAGCAATGTAGTTTTACCCGCTCCTAAAAATCCGCTTAAAACTGTAACAGGGAGTTTTGTGTCATTCATTTGCAATACTTTAGATTAAATAGGTGCAACAAAGAAAGTCCTGTAGCAGTTAAATATGTAAAATACTCTGAAAATTCATATAACTCTGTTTTCTCATTAATGATTACTAGAAAAAGGGAAAACCAACTTAACCAAAAAAATACTTCATACTTTTTATTCTTGTAGTTAGGACTGAGATATAAACCATTAAAAAAGAAATGATTAAGAACACATAATCCAAATTACTCCACCAAGAATAAGACATTGATGATTTTGTATTTAAAGATGAGAATGAAATAAGAATTAATGGGGTAGAGATACAGTGCACTAAGCAAAGCGAACAAGTCAGTATTCCAAAGAAATCGGAATTATTTGTTAGAAATTTAATACTTTTCAAATTGATAATTTTATTTAGACAAATTTAATAAAGAACTTTGTTATTGCAACAAAGTTGCAATAACATTTATGGGTGTAGTTAGAAAAACAAAATCAATAGAATTATTGTTGAACGAATTTAAAACTCAATCAACAGCAATTTCAACAATTGAACTTATCAAAAGGCTCAATTCGAAATTGAACAAAACTACTATATATAGAGTTTTAGAAAATCTTGTAGATGATGGTATTTTGCATACTTTCATCGGTCAAGACGGTATCAAGTGGTATGCAATGTGCAGGAATTGCACAAAATCAAAACATGAGGATTTACATCCTCATTTTGAATGTATTGAATGTGGTGAAATCGATTGCTTAAAAAAAGAAGTTATAATTCCCGAAATACAAAATCGTAAGATCTTGTCATCTCAAATCTTAATTCAGGGAATGTGTGAAAAGTGCATTAATTAAAACTGATTTTTCAATTTACTGGTCATTAAGTGTAATTGGCTCTGTTGTGTAATACATCGTTGATCATCGGATTAAATTATACAGCAGCGTTATTTTTTCAGAAATAAGAGTTATTAAATTATGAGTTTCAATGAAGTCTTTTGGAGTAAAACTCATGTTCGATATTTCAATAGAGTGATCTAGCCTCCGCTTTCATTGATAATTCTTGCTGAGTTAAACCACAGGATTTCCTGATTTGTTCCAAATTATTAAGAAGTTTGGAATGGTTCCTGCCCATAATTATTCCTTCTCATATTGTTCGACTGCATCAGTTAATTCCTTTCCAGTATTTGGATAAAGATAGCCTGCGATCATTGTTCCAATTCCTATTAGACCAACCAAAGCCCCTACTCCTTCTAATACTCTCCCAAGTGCTAGATGACCTAATAAAAAGAGGCCAACTCCAACAAAAATTGTAATTACTCCATTTCTTCTATAATCTATTGGCTCTTTTTTCTTTCCTCAAAAATTTGTAATAATTCCTCTATTTTAACGGGGTCATTTAAGTTTTTAGATATCTCTAAAACAGTCTCTCTTTTTCCCTTTGCGTCTTTATATAGCCAGACAAATACAGCAATTGTAATTAAGATTCCAGTAAGCATCCCAAAAATTGGTATTATAATGTTTTGATCCATAAGTTGATTTTTAATTAGTGTAACGCAAACGTAACATTTAATTGGATGATACGCAAACGTTACACTTAAATAATTCTTTTAACTTTATGAATCTGTAATTCTATCTGATCATAAGAAGCGTTAAAATCTCTATGGGTAAAACTTATGTTCGATATTTCAAAAGAGTTATCTACTAAAACAATAAAACGGTTTTTATTTATGGACTATTTGGTCTTTATACATCTTCGAATTTTGACCATTCACTGTGAGCTTCATCTGTTATTTAAAAACTTCTTCTAAATCTTCATTTAATGGAAAATTCAAGAGAAGATTTTGAAAAATATTGTGAATACCCTCCTTTATTGACTTTTTGGAAGTATTTGCATTCATATCATTTGATTTACAATCAGAATTCACTACCCCTTCTTTCCACCATTTGTTATTCTTATTCATTTAAAAAAGTATAAAAAATAAAGTTACAATGCACAGCAAAAGTAATAGGGCCCAATATTGATAATTTTGATACCAAGCGAGTTCTCTGTTTTCTTGATGGATCAGTTCTTTTTTAAAGGTATATTTTTCAATCACCTCTTGAGGAGGTGGAGGGCTCATTCGGCTGAAGCCAATAAAAATTAAGGTACAAACCACAACAACAATTCCTGCTGTAATGATAAAGTGAATAGGCCAAACATTGCTTTGGTGTAAGACAAACAAACTAATACCTAAAAAGGTTCCCAATACCAAGGTCATGAAAGCCCCATGAGTGAATTTCCTTTTTTATCAAAAACTCCCACTAAAAACAGCACAACGATGGGCGGGACAAAGATGGTGTACATCTGTTGCAGATACATCCACAATCCACCAAAATTTTCAATCATTGGGGCCCACAAGGCAGCGATGATCATTAAGATAAAGGTTACTATTCTACCATATTTTAAAATCTCTTGTTGATTCAAATTGGGATATCGAGGCTGAATAAAATCAATCACAACAAGGGTAGAAGAAGAATTTAAGGTAGAGTCAACACTTGACATAATTGCAGAGATTAATCCTGCTAATACCAGTCCTACTAGTCCTGTAGGTAATGCTTTTAACACTATGGTGGGATATACCATATCGGGGTTTTCGATTCCGCTGAACAAACTAATGGCCATTGCCCCAGGTATAACCATGATGAATAATGGAATCAACTTTAAAAACCCTCCTAATAAGACTCCCCAACGGGCATTTTTGACGTCTTTTGCCCCCAAGATACGTTGAACGATATATTGATTTGTTGACCAATACCAAAAACCCAAAAGAGGAACCCCTAAAAATAAACCTGGCCATGGTAAGGTGGTATCTTCTAGAGGACGATAAATTGAAAAGTGACCTTCTGGAGCAGCCGCAAGGATGGTCTCAACAGAAAAGTCTATTTTTTCAAAAAGAATATATGTCAAAATACTACTCCCTACAATAAGTACGACTGCTTGAAGCGTATCTGTATATACTACTGCTTTTAACCCTCCAAATGCAGTATAAATTCCTGCAAATAATGCTAACCCTATCGCGGCTTGCCAGATCACTAGATCTGGAAAAAAGGTTTTTAAAACAATTGCCCCAGCATATAAGCCGCCTGCTGTTTCTACCATAATACTTGTGATAATGGTTACCACAGAAAAAAAGACTTGAGATCTCCGATCAAAACGCTTGGCTAAAAATTCTGGAATAGTTGTGATTTGAGCATTGAGATATAGGGGGACAAAAATAAATGCAGCTATTATCAATGGGATCCCGGATATCCACTCATATACTGATTGAACAATACCGCTGGAATAAGCCGCTCCAGTTAACCCAATAATTGTTGTGCTTGAAATATTAGAGGCAAATAAAAGAAAGTCCTATAAAACCCCAGCTCAAACTTCTTCCCCCTAGAAAGAGATCGTCACTGGAACTGGTTTTACGGGCTGCCCAAAATCCTAATAAAAGGACCATAACAAAATACAGAGCGATTACCCCTAAATCTAAACTACTTATCACTTGTTCCAAAAGTCAAAAATTTAAAGTAATATAAGTATTTCAAGAAAAGAAGTTTATGTTTATTGTGGGGTTGATACACATCCAATCAATTATATTATTTAAAGTTTTATATTTAGCTGTAATACAACTTTAAATATGGGCTCAACTAAATCAAGAAGAAGTTTTATAAAAAAATCTTCAGCTATTGGTTTAAGGCGTTTTTATTATTCCAAGACATGTTCTTGGCGGAAAAGGGTTTATTGCTCCTAGTGACCAATTAAATATAGCAGCGATAGGATCTGGGGGAAAAGGAATTAGTGATATTTCTAATGCCGCTGTCAATGGAAGAGAAAGAATCTCGGCTTTATGTGATGTTGACTTTTCGGGAAGTGCTTCTCAAACTGTAAAAAAATTTCCAAAAGCAAAGCTCTTTGATGACTATCGAAAAATGTTGGACAAACATAAAGATATCGATGCAGTAACCATATCAACGCCTGATCATGTTCACGGTCCTGCTGCTGTATATGCCATGGAAAGGAATAAACATGTCTATGTTCAAAAACCCATAACTCACAACATCAGAGAAGCAAGGATATTAACTGAATTGGCAAGAGAGCAACAAGTTGTAACTCAAATGGGCAACCAAGGAGGGTCCAATCCTTTATTGAAAATGGTTCAAAATTGGGTCGATTCTGGGAAGATTGGTCAAATATCAAGTAAAAGTTTGGACCAATAGACCCGTTTGGCCGCAAGGAATCAAAATGCCCAAGCCCAATGAAAGTCTGAAACCGAAATCCCTAGATTGGAACTTGTGGCTTGGCCCCGCCAGCCTGAAAGAATATACCCCAAATATTCATCCTTTCAATTGGAGGGTGGTGGGAATACGGAACCGGTGCCCTTGGCGATGTTGGGTGTCATTTGATTGACATTCCATTCAGAACGCTTGGATTAAAATACCCAAATAGTGCAGAATGTAGTTTAGGAAGTGTTTTTACAAAAATGTGGGATCCCGATTATCATCTGAGGGATGCCCGCCCTCCTCTTATATTACGCTAAATTTTGATGCAACCACAAAAAGTAAAAGCCCCATAGTGCTCACTTGGTCGGACGGCGGAATCAGACCTCCTCATCCTGATATCATACCCGCTAATAGTGACATGGGTGGTGAAGATAGTCTTAATGGTGTTTTAATGATTGGGGATAAAGGAATCATCTCAACCAATATTAATGACAGTTCCCCACTAATGCCTAAACTTTATTTATATAATGGAGAAACAGAATTTGGCCCCGAGATTGAAGTAATGGTTGAGCCAGAATATGGACATCAAAGAAAATGGGTTGACGCCTGCAAAGCTGGATTTAATAGTAAAGAACATTTGGAATTGACCTCATCTTTTGATTATGCGGGACCCATGACAGAAACCGTTTTAATGGGCAATCTTGCAATCAGAAGTTATATGCTTCGAAAAGAAAAATCTAATGGCGGATTCCATTATTACGCTCGAAAAAAACTATTATGGGATGGAGAAAAAATGAAAATAACGAATCTTGAAGCAGCCAATCAATTTGTCACTCGAAATTATAGAGAAGGCTGGCAAATCTAACATAGGAGTTTCTACCCTATAATTTCGCACAGTAATAACTAACTTATTTACCCTCCGTACATTTAAATAAAACCTAATTACAAATCGTATTTTAAGAGTAAAATTACTCCGGTTGAGGAACTAATATTATAAAATCTGTTGCTTTATTATTTTGTTTAATTATGAAAAATTGGTGGAAGGAAAGTATAGTTTATCAGGTATATCCACGTTCATTTAAAGATTCTTCGGGAAATGGCGTTGGGGATATTGACGGAATTATAGAAAAATTGGATCATATTGCCTCTTTAGGCGTGGATCTGATTTGGATCTGTCCTATATATCAATCACCAAATGCTGACAATGGATATGATATTTCCGACTATCGAAAAATCAATCATGAATTTGGAGGAAATACTGCTTTTGAACGATTGTTGAAAGCCGTCCATAATCGCGACATGAAATTGATGATGGACCTTGTTGCCAATCACAGTTCGGATGAACATTACTGGTTTCAAGAGGCAAAAAAAAGCAAAGACAATCCCTATCATGACTATTATCACTGGAAAGATGGACTTCCTGACACCTCCAAATAATTGGAAATCTGTTTTCAATGGAAGAGTGTGGGAATGGAATGAAAAAACGCAAGAATATTATTTACATCAATTCACCCAAAAACAACCCGATCTCAACTGGGAAAATCCAACCGTGAGAAAAGAAATTTATGATATCATCACTTTTTGGCTGAACAAAGGAGTAGATGGTTTTCGAATGGATGTAATCTCATTAATCTCCAAAAGAATGGAATTTACCTCGGTTCCAGAAACGCTTCCTTTTATCGACGTCATGGAACAGTACTATTCCAATGGGCCTCGAGTGCATGAATTCATAAAAGAGATGAACAAGCAGGTTCTCTCGCAGTATGATATAGTCACTGTTGGTGAGGGGCCTGGGGTCAACCTCACTCATGGGCCTAAGTACATCTCGGCTGCAGAGAAGGAATTAAATATGATTTTTCACTTCGATCATATGACCCTAGACTTTGGCCCCGAGGGGAAATACGATCCTATTCCTGTCGACTGGATTTACTTTAAAAAAATCTTTAGCCAATGGGATAAGGCCACCGCTAATGACGGATGGAACAGTATCTTTCTAGGAAATCACGATTTTTCAAGAATCGTGTCCCGCTTTGGTAATGATAAGACCTATCATGATGCATCGGCTAAATTATTCGCTACCCTTTTGATGACCCTTCGTGGAACTCCCTATATCTACCAGGGGGACGAAATAGGGATGACCAATATTCAACACCCCAGCATTGAAGCCTATGACGATATTGAAACACGAAATGCTTGGGATGCTGCGGAAAAAAGGGGTAAGGACATGACTCAATTTTTAAAAGCCGTTCATCGTCAAAGCAGAGACAATGCACGAACACCCATGCAGTGGAAGGCAACAACTTATGCTGGGTTTTCTAATTCAAAACCGTGGATTACGGTAAATCCTAATCATACAGAGGTAAATGTTGATAATCAAGAGAAAGACCCAAATTCAATTCTTAACTATTACCGTAAAATCATTGCTTTCCGCAAAGCAAATACAACGCTTATCTATGGTTCCTACCAAGATCTAGCTCCCGACCACCCTCACTTGTATATCTATCTACGGGAGGATGAAAAAACTCGCTTTATGGTAGTTCATAATCTAAGTGACTCCATGATTGACTGGGCTCCACAGGATTCAAAATACAAAATGGTAATGGGGAATTATGAAAAAACGCAAGATGGGTTGTTGCATCCTTGGGAAAGTCGGGTTTATCTGTTAGATATAGCGTAGAATCCAACGCTCTGTTTCTTCAGAAAAACGTTCCAAAGCCTCACGATTACCTTGTTGAATATCCAATATAAGCTCGGTACTAACACGAATAGGAATCTCGACCTGTCGGGTTGCGCTCCGATCTTTAATTTGGAAGACAAACAACATCTTATCCTTTGCAATGTCTTGTTTTATTTTACTTTCTAGTACAATATTCAAGATGTCTTTAGCCCATTTTTTTGCCATCAATTCTTCTGCAGCTTGTCGGAATTCATTGTTAATTGGGCTTTGAAAGGGTAAGTCTGAAACTACGCTATGAGACCAAGAAGTTAATTCGGATTCTTGTTGGGACATAGCCATTATTGGAATTAAAAGAAAAATTGATAGTAGGTGCTTCATAATAGTTGACTTATTGCCATAACAATATATAAAAAACGACTTATAAAAAAACAGTCTTTTATCCTAACATAAGTATTATTGTAGTTACATGATTTGGAGCTTTACATCTATACTAGGTTGTGTATATTTAATTTTTAAAAAAACCTTTCTATATTACATTAATATATGTTGAAATCCACAATCGTTGAAAGACTTGAACACCTTTTGAAACCACATCAGATCCTGACTGGGGAGGAACTGCGAGATCGAACCTATCATATATGGAAAATGGATGAATCTTTGGACGTAGTAGCCTTGGTTTTACCCGAATCTACTGAAAATGTTTCCACAATACTAAAAATCTGTTCAGAACTAAATCAAGAAGTGGTTGTGCATGGAGGACTAACAAATCTAGTGGGTAGTACTGAAGTAGAATCACACCAGCTGGTAATGGCAATGGATAGGATGAATGCCCTTGAAGAAATAGATCCACAGAGTCGTTCTATGACAGTTCAATCAGGAGCCATCGTGGAGGACCTAATTAATGCGGCTCGCGAATATGATTTGCTTTTACCTCTCAACTTTGGAGCTAAAGGATCTGCACAGATTGGCGGAGCCATTGCAACCAATGCAGGAGGACTTCGTGTTTTTCGTTATGGAATGATACGACAGATGGTATTGGGATTAGAAGCCGTACTTCCAGACGGACGTGTTGTTTCTTCATTGAAAAAAGTCTTAAAAGATAATTCGGGCTATGATCTAAAGCAGCTTTTTATAGGTGCTGAAGGAACATTAGGAGTTGTGACCAAGGTTATTCTCCGCTTGGTTGAGGCTCCAAAAAGCAGGGTCTCAGCTCTAGTGGCTGTGAATAAATACCCACAAGTAGTTCAGCTCCTAAGATTTCTGGAAAAAAATCTGAGTGGGAGTCTCACTGGTTTTGAACTTATGTGGCAAAATACCTACACCACTATGACACAAAACTTAACCCAGCTACAACCCCCACTCCCACAAAGCTATCCCTATTATATTTTTGTAGAATGCCTTGGCAGTGAGGCTCAAAAAGACTACCAAAGATTGGAAGCCCTTATAGGCGAAGCAATGGAAAATTATATGATTACTGATGCTGCGTTAATGAATTCAGATCGCGATCTTAATTTCCTTTGGTTGCTTCGAGAGGATGTTGCCGTATTGGCTTCTCAAGGGAAATTTGATCAGCATTTCGATATTAGTCTTCCCATACCAAAAATTGGTGTTTTAATCAGTGAAATTCAAAATAATCTTGAGGCATTACCTTTTGTGAGTCATGCCTTTGCTTTTGGTCACGTGGCTGACGGTAATATTCACTTTATAGTGGGTAAAAATGATGATTCTGAGGCTAATCGAGATGTTATAAATCAAATTGTGTATGCTCCTTTAAAAGCAAATAACGGTTCTGTTTCGGCCGAACACGGTATTGGGCTGCATAAAAAACACTATCTATACACCAGTCGTTCAGAAACTGAAATTGAAGTTATGAAAGCACTAAAAAATCTCTTCGATCCCAAATCTTTACTTAACCCAGGGCGCATTTTTTAAATGAGAATCTCCTTTTTACAAGACCTTTTCTTGCTTACTATTTATAACCCAAACAGTTGCACAGGATCTCCCAATGGGTTTTGATTCTATAGCCAAGTACCTGCCCAATATGGTTATTGAATTGCGATATGCTTCTTCTGATAATTTCATGGGTAGAAGTGTTGTGGGCTACCAAAATCCAAAAAAAGTACTGACAATCGAAACACTTTATGCGCTACAAAAAGTTCAAGAAGAATTGAAAAAAAACGGGATGACTCTTAAGTTATTTGATGGCTACCGTCCCCAAGCTTCAGTTGATGATTTTATTCGATGGGCACTAAACCCAAACGACACCTTGAATAAAGCACGCTATTATCCAAATAATGATAAGATTAAATTATTTGATCTGGGATATATAGCCAAGCGGTCAGGACATAGTAGAGGCAGTACGGTCGATATTACTTTGATCTACTCAAAAGGCCCTAACAAAGGAAAAGAATTAGATATGGGAAGTTCATGGGATTTTTTTGGTCCTATATCATGGATTGGTAGCACTTTAATAACAAATCAACAAGCGGCTAATAGAAAGCTGTTAAGAGAAGTAATGATCTGCCACGGGTTCATTCCTTATTCCAAAGAATGGTGGCATTTTACTCTTAAAGATGAGCCATTTCCAAATACCTATTTCAGTTTTTGATCTTTGGAACTTGCCGATGTATGATCACTCACGATCTTCCATTTACCATCTATTCGTTTCCATAACAGTGTAAAATAACCCGACGCGTTTTTTGGCTTCTTTGAGAGTTGAAATTGCCCAATTAGTTGCATTACATCAATGGTTAGTGCTTGAACATTGAGTATAGTGAATTGAAGTTTTCCCATTTTTTCTTGATTATCATATGCTTGATTATACCTTTTCTTGGTAGCATTCCAACCATATACTGGACCTCCCGAGCCACAAAAAACCAAGTTTGGGCTTTTCCAATACCCATCCATAAATGTGTTAATATCGTAAGCATTCCATGCTTTTTCTTGAGCTTCAAGAACAGATGCGATAGCTAGTGAATCTTTTTGAAAATTTTGAGCCTGAATTTGGAGACTAAAAAAAATGAATGAAAAAATGAATTGTAATTGATACATGAGCTGTTATTTAACAAAAGATTCATACAAAGGTTCCTAACAAGGGTAGGGAAACATTAATTACATAGTATTATTGGTTGCTAAAATAGGGAAAAGAATAAGCTATCAAAAAATCAGCTTTTGTTATGAACAAAATAGATTCTCTTTTAACAAACCTATTAAATTTGTTTCAAATATATTGGATATGGAACGACTTAAAACTGCGATTATTGGAAGTGGTCCTGCGGGTTATACAGCAGCTATCTATGCTGCAAGAGCTGACTTGAAACCGGTTGTATTTACTGGCATGGAACCTGGAGGACAATTGACAACAACAACAGATGTAGACACCTTTCCAGGCTACCCAGAAGGAGTTGATGGACCCAGCATGATGGTTCATTTACAAAAACAAGCCGAACGTTTTGGAACAGAAGTTCGTACTGCATATATCGAAAAAGTTGATTTTGCTATGGACAAAGGATCCCTGCATACACTCCATATTCAAGGTGGTGAACAAATTCAAGCCGAAACAGTAATAATTAGCACAGGAGCAACGGCAAAATATTTGGGCCTTCCCAGTGAACAACGTCTTCGAGGTGGTGGAGTTTCGGCCTGTGCGGTCTGCGATGGTTTTTTTTACAAAGGACAAGACGTCGCTATCGTTGGTGGTGGAGACACCGCTGCAGAAGAGGCTACGTATCTAGCCAACATTTGTAATAAAGTGACTATGCTGGTTAGAAAGGGTGAAATGCGCGCCTCTAAAGCGATGCAACACCGGGTAAATAAAGCAGAAAATATCGATTTGAGATATTATTCAGAGGTCGAAGAAGTCATGGGGGAAACAGTTGTGGAAGGGCTACGTATCAAAAACAACCAAACAGGGGGCGTTGAGGAGATTACAATAACAGGTTTGTTCATTGCCATTGGACATAAACCCAACACAGATATTTTCAAAGGACAACTGGAAATGGATGATGCCGGTTATTTAATAACTGAGGCCAAGAGTACCCATACAAACAGACCTGGTGTATTTGCCTCTGGCGATGTTCAGGATAAAGAGTATCGACAGGCTGTGACGGCAGCAGGAACTGGTTGTATGGCTGCCTTAGATGCCGAACGCTATTTGAAATCCTTAACTTAAGAATCAATTTATGATTTGATATTTAAACTTCATTATGAGCTGTGCATCTACTACTTGATAGAAAATTATTATATATTTTCCTGTTCTGCTTTTGACAGCATCCCAATCGTACTTTCACATTAAACCCGAGAGTGATTGGGTTGTAAAAATTTTAGACCAAATACCAGGCCAAAAGCGAAACTTAGGAAGAATAAAATGATAGAACGTCTATAATTAAGAGGACTGGAAATGAGTATTTTATCCTGCTGAGCTATTTATTTTTTATTCTCATTCCTTTGGTTAACTTTATAGAAACAAACAATTACATTTATGAAAGGTAATTATACTATATCACAGATAGTAAAAAAAATACATTTCCTTGCTCTTATTATCATCTTAGGGAGTTGTGTGCAACAACCAGCGGCCACTCTAATCATTGAAGGAGATATTTCAACAGATACTACATGGGCATCTGACACGATTTACATTATTAGTCAAGAGGTACGGGTGATCGATGGAGCTACACTCACAATCGAACCGGGTACACTCATCAAGGCCAATCCAGGTGAATACCCTAATGCTTCTATGCTGATCATAACGAAAGGTGCAAAAATAAACGCTGTGGGAACCGCAGAAAAACCAATCGTTTTCACCTCTTCTGATGATAATATTACTCATGTCAACCAATCCAGCGAATCGCTTCTAAATGAAAATAACAAAGGTCTTTGGGGCGGAATAATAATTCTTGGGTCAGCGCCTATTTCTGTGCAAAGTGGAGATACAAGCACCTTTTACATAGGGCTCGATCCCAATGATTCGAATAGTTTCTATGGAGGAACACAGGCTGAAGATAATTCTGGCATTCTCAAATATGTTTCGATTCGCTTTGGTGGGACCTATATGGGAACGGGAAGTGAATCCAACGGATTGACTTTATGCGGGGTAGGTAATCAAACTGAAATAGACCAAATTGAAGTATTTGCTAACCAGGACGATGGAGTTGAATTTTTTGGTGGAACAGTAAATGCCTCCAACCTTTTAATCTACAGCAGCGGTGATGACGGTCTTGATTTGGATGAAGGATATACGGGTAAAATAAGCAATCTCATGGTTGTTCTTGGTAACCAATCGGATAGCGGTATTGAAATCTCTGGCGGTAAAGGTACATTTTCTGGCGAATTTTCCATTGAAGGGGTCAACCTAAGTGTTTCCGCATCCAATGAAGATCAAGTAATGATGCGAATCGATGCCTTATCCAATGGAACCATCTCCTCAATTACTACTTCAGACTTTTTAGATGTATCTAAAATTCAATTGCAATCAACTAAAGTCATGCTTCATGACCTTTCCATTTTAAAAAATGGAATCCCTGCCAATAAATTATCAGAAATTAAGGGCGAGGGTAGCAATAAAAACCAAGTTCATTTCGCTCAGGAAATGGTTATAGAGGGTCAGGCACAAGGGTTTGATTGGACGTTCACACAACAACGGGTAAGTTTATAAAAGCTATTGCTCTATCGAATGAGCCTCAAAGCTACTTAAATATCTATCTTCTGTTTTGAATACAATCTGAATGGGATTGCAACAGACCTCACAGTCTTCAATATAGCTTTCTGAAGCTAAAGAGAGATCTAAAAGCATGGATACGGTTTCCCAACAGTAAGGGCATTGAAAATGATGTTCTAACATTAGTTCAAAGATTCTAATTGTAATTCCAAATCCTCCCATTGCGCATAAAGTTTTTCTAACTCTCCTTTACGGTCTTGATAGTTGTCGAAAAAATTCTGCTGCTGTATGGTCTGATCATAATTGATTTCCAATTCTAGATCAGTATCTTTAATCCACTTTTCTAAGGATTTAATTGCTCTTTCTATCCCACTGATTTTTTTCTTTAATTTTTTTAATTCCTTTTGGTTCTTATAATTATTCTTTGAGCTATAGGTTTTCTGTTTTTCTTCTGTTTTTTGCTGTTCCAGTTCCTTTAGAGACCCTATTTTTTTATGCTCCAAATAATCAGAGACTCCTCCTAAAAACTCTTTGACATTCTGATTTTTAAACTCAAAAACACGGTCGCATAAATCATTTAAAAAATCTCGATCGTGAGAAACCAGCAGTAAAGTCCCTTCAAATTTTCGCAAAGCTTCTTTAAGAACCGCCTTGGATTGAAGGTCTAAGTGGTTTGTAGGTTCGTCCATCACTAATACATTGAATGGTTGAAGTAACAGTTTGCAAAGAGCCAATCGATTTCTTTCGCCTCCTGAGAGAACGGCTACTTTTTTATCCACATCCTCACCTCTAAATAAAAATGCTCCTAAAAGATCGCGTACTGTTTTTCGATTCTCCTCTGTGGCTTCTTCTAAGGCTATATCCAAAACTGTTTTTGTTCCATCCAATTGTTGGGATTGATCTTGAGCAAAATAGCCCAATTTAACGTTGTACCCTAATTCCAACTCACCTGTACAGGACAATTCACCCACTAAGATTTTGGCCAGGGTAGTTTTTCCTTGCCCATTCTGTCCAACAAATGCAATCTTGCTCCCTCTTTCAATGAGTAAATCGACATGGGTTAGCACCTGATTTGCTTCATAAGCCTTGCCGAGCTTATTGGCTTCAATAACCACTTTCCCAGGTTGTGTACTCACCAAAAAATTAAGTTTAATATTATCTGTTTCTTCAGGATCCACTTTTATCCGATCCATTTTGTCCAGTTTCTTAATCAGTGATTGTGCCATGTTAGCTTTGGAAGCTTTGGCTTTGAAGCGCTCGATTAACTGTTCTGTACGCTGAATTTTCTTTTCTTGATTTTTTTGGGCAGCTAATTGTTTTTCTCTGAGTTCTCTTCGAAGCTCTAAATATTTGGAATACGGTTTTTTAAAATCATACAACTGTTTTTGGATTATCTCCATTGTTCGATTGGTTACCTGATCTAGAAACATTTTGTCATGAGAAACTAAAATAACAGCTCCTTTGTATTTATTCAGAAATTGTTCTAACCACACTATAGAATCAATATCCAAATGATTGGTTGGCTCATCCAGTAACAAAATATCATGAGCTTTCAATAAAAGCTTTGCTAATTCGATCCGCATTCGCCACCCCCCTGAAAAGGTGTCTGTTTGTCGATCAAAATCATCTTCAACAAACCCCAACCCCTTAAGAACACGTTCAACTTTAGCTTGATAAGTATATCCACCCAAAATTTCATATTGTTCCCCTACCTCAGCTTGATCAACCAGTAAGTTAGCGTAGGATTCACTTTCGTAATCGGTACGTTCAATTATCGCTTGGTTGAGCCTTTCTTGTTGCTTTTCTAAATCAATAATTTCAGTGAAAGCTTGATAAGTCTCTTGTAAAACAGTTCTCCCTTTATTAAAATCTATATCCTGAGGTAAATGGCCAATACTACAACTTTTCTCAAGAGAAAAATGTCCTGTTGTTGGGGTTTGTTCACGAGCTACTAATTTTAATAAAGTGGATTTACCGGCACCATTTTTCCCTACTAAACCGATGCGGTCTCCACCGCCAATTCGAAAAGATAAATCTTCGAAAAGCTTAGTCCCACCAAAGGATACCGATATGTCTTGTGCACTTAGCATAAATAAGATTTAAACCTATTGATGGAGATGGTGTTGGGCAGAGCGACGTTTTCAAAAGAGCTTTGTAAAGATACTCTCCCATTGCAGGTGCTGTAATCACTCCTCTAGAACCTAGTCCGTTGAAAATATGCATTTGATGGTGTATTGGATGGGTTCCTATAAGTGGCCGTCTATCGGTCACTGTTGGACGCAACTGTGCTTGATGATCCAGTAACGTGTAAGGAACTTGAATTAGGCGATCTAAGTGCTTCAAGACCCATTGCTTGCCCTCTTCTGTTGGGAGGGGGCTTTGCAAACGGTTGTTAAATGACGCCCCAATCCAAAAACGATCTTTTCCTTGTGGCACTACAAATATTCGACTCTTCCAAATACGGGTAAAATCCATTTTTGGGGCGTGAATAGAAACCATATCACCTTGCACCCCACGAAGTGGAGCCAATTAAAAAAGGGATTGCTTCTGAGTGCTGCTCCCTCACAAAAAATAATATGATTTGCTTGGATTCCTTTATATCCAATTCCCGATTGAGATACATTGAGTGCATAATAATCAAATTCTTCTGATAAGAAATGTGTATTTGATAGCTGCTGCTTTTGATAGCGTGAAAGCAATTCAGGTATTGCTAATCGACCGACTCCCCGAACCAATCCGTAGCCGAAGGGAGCACTTAATGATTTCGGTGTATTTGTGTTGAGACCAGGGGTTAAATATGGCTGAAACTGAATTTTGTCTGAGGCCGTCATCCATTGATTTTGTTCGACAACACTACTAAAAACTCGACCGATATTTAGTGGATGTAAAAGGGAGCCCCTAAAAGCTTTTCCAAGTCCTTATAAAAAGGTAGTGCTTTCTCCAGTAATGGAGTTCCTTCCCATGCCATGGTATACCGCTTTAGTATAGTTGGGTTATACACTCCTGCAGCACACTGGGAAGCCCCTAGCTGTGGGCAGTCTATGAGGAAAAATGATTTGCCTGATTGGCGGAGTTGTTCGGCTATAGCCAGCCCTGCCAATCCAAATCCAATTAGAAGAACCTCAACTTTCATAGTGGTAAAAATAAAAAAGCGCTACGGTACCGTAGCGCTTTTTTGCATCAATATTAATAATCAATTATTCCACATGTCTTGTTCAAAATCACGAATTACCGATTTAATACGTTCAGACTCTAAAAGTTGGCGCAATGCATCTTCGAAAATGTAATCTTTAACTTCTCTATCTTCGTAGACGTTTTCTTCTTTGTAGATTATAGAATTAAATCTCCTGGCATTTAACATAACATCAAAAGTTATAGGCTGAGAAGAATTTCGGGAGTTAAATACGCTGTTTTGGTTAAGAGTTTTCCGTGCATCGGGATACCAAATCCAAAAAAGTTCTACCAATTCCTCTTCTTCTTCAGTGGCTGCTTTGATAGCTACGTCAGGTGCTACTGGACAAAATCCTAGAAGACGGTAACGTAACTCGCCCAATCGCTTGTTAAAATACCATGTGCCTTTAACCCGAAACTCTCGGATTTCAGCAGCGGTAATTCGTCTACGCTCAATATATTCTTGATCGACGTAACCAAAAGCATTGAACTGTTCATAGCCAGCATCAGTCGTGTCAATAGATATAAGCCGTTCCTGAATCTCATCATAAGTCAGCTTTTCTTGAAAATAAGATGACTTATAAACCTCCTTGATCCGTCCCTTGCTGAGGTCTCTTTTGACAAGGTCAAAAAGTGAACGTCTATCAGGACCTAGATTAAGAGTATCCGTTGGATAATAATAAGGAAAGTTGATTCTTTCATCCAAATCAATGATTTCCCAAATAGTTTTAGACCATAAAACGTCTCTGTCATCAACATAACCGTATTCTAGTGGTGATATGTCGTTTGATTCAATTTGAAACTCATTCAACTTTCCAATGTCTTGCGGAACCCTGGCATTTAACAAATTAGCTTGTGCCTGAACGCCAATTACACTGAAAAGTATAATTGCAATAAGTACGAATAAGTTTTCAGGTTTCATGATCTATTAGCTTTAATTCACGATTTCACAGATAACCGGAGAAACTTTCTTAAAGCGGTAGTTAGGATTTTTGGGTTCTTAACTTTAACATCAAAAATTTGAACAGACTGCCCTGCCCTTGCTCTGCGAAGAGCACTTTTAGCTTTACCATCTAGTTTATTACCCCTTACCGTGATTGTTGGTTGTCCGGGCACCTTGAATTTAAAGCTAACTGTTTGAAGGGTAATGTCAAAGTCAAAGTCTTCAAGTTCTGCTCCAATCGAAGCAATCTCAAGACTCGACTTAGGGATTGTTATACTCCCAGCTTGCTTTCTTACTGTTCCACGAGGTGCAGGGATATCTTTGATTCTAAATTTTGATTTGGTGTTAACACGTTGTCCATCTGGTAATGATCCACTTGCATTTATAGTTACTTCGCGTCCTCTTCCAGGGATCATAATAAATTTACTTCCACGTGATCTTTTGAGGCCGGGTGCAGATGCAGACACTTTATTGTCGGGTATTCCAGGAATAGATATCGTCATAGGATTTTCAACACCCCTATATACTACATTCATTTTGTCTGCAGATATAACAGCAGAATTAGGCTTAGAAATGACTGCATAGGATTGATTCACAGGTATTTTTGATTCTACACCGTCATTTAAAAAAACTAAATCTCCAGTTATCTCATGGTCACCTGGGCTTCCAGCAGTAACATTTAATTTTATACCTCCTGGTATTAGTTCATAATCTTTATCCTGAAGTTTTCTACCATCAATTTTTAAATCTACACTATTTGGATTTTGTGCACCTCCTTTTCTTCCCAGTACAACACTTCCATCAAAAGTTTCTCCCTGATAATATGCTCCTTTCTCAGTTTTTAGCAAACTTATATAATTAGATTCATTTACATTAGAAGACATTTTTAGCTCTTTACCCATGAGTGTTGCAAATACATCATGTTCCGTTTGACGTACATCATTTTGCATCATTGTGAATTTTGCAAGAGAAGAAATCAAAGGGAATCCTTGAAAATTTGCATTTAGCCAAGGTTGGTCTACTCCGTCTCTATTTTTAATATTACCATTTTGATCACCAGTAAAAAAACGTGCTTCAACCATTTCAATGTATTCAGGATATTGGCTCCCAAAAACTTGAATCACATGCATTTTATATGTGTTTATCATGTCAATAAATTCTTGAGCAGCTTCTCCCCCACCTTCTTTAAAAAAGATAACGTCAAGTGCTTCGCCTTTATCCATTTGGGCGAATTCAATTAACTCAGGATCTTTTTCTCTTTGCTTTTCAGTAATGGTAGTCATTATCTCAGTAATTCTATCGTAGAATTCGTCGGATTCTTTTTTTATTTCAGTAGCCGTTCTAAGATGACCTACCCATTTACCTCCTTTTTCCTCAGCGTTAACTTTAATATTCTCAAAAATATTGTCATTACTTTCATCCACCCTAACATTAGCATCACTAATTTTTTTGTACATCTGTCCGAATCCATCTAAAACTTCTTTACTCACGTTTAAAGCAAGCATTGTGATGAATACCAAATACATCAAACTTATAAGTTTTTGCCTGGGTGTTTCTTTTGCTCCTGCCATTTTATAGCTTATTTATTGTTCATAGCAGAAAGCATTCCGCCATATACTTGGTTTAAGTTAGCAAGGTTGGCAGATAAAGATTCCATTTGCGCTCGTAATTGTTCTGCATTTTGTGCTACTTGGCTATTGAAAGCCGCGTTATTACCTGCTACCTCTACTTGTTTGGAATAATGGCCATTTAATTCATTTAACGTTTGAGCCGCTTTTTTTAATTGGTCGCTGTACTCTTGATTAGAATTTACTGTGGATGAAACTGGCTGAATAGCTTGTGCAGTAGCTTCCAAGTTCTTAATACTTTTTGTTAAGTTATTCATCAAAGAAACATCTAACTTGGCTTCTCTCATTAACTCGTCAATTTTCGATGAAAGACTTCCTCCATCTCCCTTGGGAGCGCCGCCGCCTCCTTTAACTTTTTTTACAAAATCTTCATGCTCCTCTTTAATTTCACCTGTGTTCAAGGCAGAAACTGTAAAAATAAGAGCCTCTGTTCCAAGACCCAAACCCAAAACGAGACCTCCCGTTATGGGGCCAATTTCTAGGTGAAGAATTTTAAATAAAGCTCCTATAATAACAACAGCACCTCCTAAACCAAATAGCATGTGCATTGCAATTTTACTTCGTAATCTTTTGTTGAGTGTTTTTTCGTTCATCTTTATATAGTTTGGTTTTGCATAAAAATAATGATATTATTTGATTTTGACATTTGAAGTTCCAAGGTAATCCTGAACTGTTCTAAAACCTATAAAACTTCTCGCAGTATCCGCGTATTCGTAATCTCTTGAACTTACCCGAAGATAGTATGCAACATCCTTCCATGATCCTCCGCGAACTACCTTACGTTTTTCATTTTCGAAAGACATATCAGGATTCAGTGAAGCTACATTATCGTATGCTCCAGGATCGTATGAGGATCGAGTCCACTCAGCTACATTTCCTGCCATGTTGTATAAATTAAAATCATTGGGGAGATACGATTTAGCTTCTACAGTGTAAACTGCTTGATCTACTGCATAATCTCCTCTCAATGGTTTAAAGTTTGCTAAAAAACATCCTCTGTCATTTAATAGATAAGGACCTCCCCATGGATATGTTCCTGAAGGGATACCCCCTCTAGCTGCGAATTCCCATTCAGCTTCACTAGGTAATCTAAAGTTGTTTACAAGTGGTTTCCCTGTGCTTTTTGATAGCTATTTTTAAAGTGTGTTCTCCAATTACAAAAAGCAACAGCCTGCTTCCACGATACCCCCACCACAGGATAGTCTTGATAAGCTGGATGAGAAAAATATTCATTGTGCATAGGTTCGTTGTACGAATAAATAAAATCTTTAATCCACACAGTAGTATCAGGATATATTTCAATCTCCTCTTTTTTAATGTATGGTGCTCTATCAATAAATCTATTTCGTGTCCGTTTGGATTCTCGAGCAGCTCCTTCAGCATCGAACCAAGTATATTTATATATTAGTTTCGTTACATCAAGCTTCATTTCCCCATTGTACCACAAATCAGGTGGTAAGTACATAGAGTCCATCATTTCCGCGTAAGCTTGATCAACGTAATCTCTAGTATCCCAAAGTAAATCTAAATCCCAATTAAGTGGCCTCCCTGCATATGGGTCTTCACTTAAGTCGTAGTAGTTGGCACGCATGTATTTTTGAAACTCAGAAAGTTTTGAAGTATCTGCATCTTGGAAGGCGTATTCACCGATAGTACTTTTTTCATTTTCAGATAACTCAAGCTCATCAGCTTTGCGAGCTAATAAAGTCATGGCAACAGAATCTTTTACCCAATAAACAAACTGTCGATATTCACTGTTTGTTATTTCAGTTTCGTCCATGTAAAAGGAAGGAACAGTTACCGTTCTAGCTGGTGCGTTTTGAAGTTGTGCAACGTCTTCGTCAGATTTACCCATAATATAAGCACCTCCTTCAACTAGGGTCATCCCGTAAGGTTTGTCGGGGAACCACTTTTTTTGCCTAACTCCAATAAGTTCTCCTCTGTTTTTCTTACCACAGCTTGCGACTGACAGAACGACAAGGACAAAGAGCACTAATTTTTTCATATTTTATGGTTGCTTCACCAAAAATTATTTTTACCAACTAAAATAGGTATTCATTTAAAATGTTACCATTTTACCCTCTTTTGGTTGCTTTCCACCATCTTTCGGGCAAAATATCATTGCAAGCATCTTGATATTCGCGATGGTTGCAAGGTAATAACGCCATAGTTTTTGTTTTATTATCTAAATAGTTTTCATTTATTATTTCTACCCACCATCTCTGGCTAACTTCACTCTGATAAAACACCAAATCTCGATCGGATAAAGTTACTGTATACCTTTTAAATCCTTGACTGGTTAAGACAGGATACTCTCCAAATCGCAAATTGACTCCTTCGATAAAATACCATATTATTTGGGCTAATAATTTATGAAAAATCAAAGTGGTAGGCAATTCAAAAACTCCAAAAATCCCCAACCGATCACTAATCCCTGCATAACGAGCCAAAGCACAAATGGTTTTACTACCAATTCCATTTGGAGACCCTTGCGAATCCCCTGTACTTTGCCATGACAAAGCCTTCATGTCAACACTCACAATATCCGCTTCTCGAACTAACGGCTCCGCCTGACTCACGTCGTCCGAAAAAGTCCCCAAACGGTAAGATTCAAAGAATAATTTTTCCATTAAGTCAAGCTCCTCTTGTGCAATGTAATAACTTTGATATCCAATATTGGTATAATTATTTAACAGATTGGGTCGCTCCATGATAATTTTACTCATGTAAGACCTGCCAGAGATCAATTCTTCTTGTTGTGAAAAATCAAATTGATTATCAATGGAAACCAGATTGACCAACTGGTTCCCCTTAGAGTAGGACCGGTAAAGTGGATATATCAAATCGTGAGAGCCTCCAACAATAACAGGTATTACATTTATTTGTCGAAGATGAATGCAAATTTCTTGAAGGGCAAAGTAAGTATCTTCAACAGTTTCCCCATTTGTAAGGTCGCCTAGATCAACTAGATTTGACTTCCAGTTCCCTGGAAAAAGAGCATAAAATTCTTTTCTAAAATCGTGTAAGTTATATGTTTGGCTTGGAAAAAAGAATTTCGATTCTCATTCACACCAATTAGGGCAATGCTAGCTTCTTTTAGATCAGGAAGTCCGTCATTTTGAGTATGTATGGCTATGGATTTACCAAGTATTTGCTTGGGAAGTAGTCCAACACTGGAAACAATTTCGTCCGAAATGGGTGTCAATAACTCTAGGCTCATTACCTGGATTTCTTTCGTGTTTTTTCTTGGTTTTTTTGCCGAGTCCAGATAAGCGACTGCTTGTTCAAGACTAAGTTTGGTGGCATCTATATCTTTCCCTAATTCTACCTTTTGCTTTCCTTTAATTATATTGGATCGACCCCAACGTGCTTTTTCAATTCGAATACCCTCTTTGTCCCAGACTTGAATAATTTTATCTTTTTCTTTTTGGATTTTTTCTTCAATTAAAGTGGTTATATCCGATGGAGAGAGCTGATCAAAATCATATTTTTTATTGACATTGATAAACAGTCCATTCCACTTAAGATAAGGGCCAAAACGTCCAATACCTTTGGATACCGGTAACTCTTCGTAGTGTGCTATGGGAGCGTCAGTTTTTTCTTTTCTTCAATTAAAGCAATCGCTTGTTCTCGATCTACATTGCTTGCAGGGGTCTCTTTTGGAAGTGAGACAAATAGTTTTCCCAATTTGACATAGGGTCCAAAACGCCCGTTGTTAACAGTAATTATTTCACCATCGTATTCTCCAAGGTCTTTTGGTAACTTAAAAAGTTCAAGTGCTTCTTCCAGTGTTATCGTTTCCAATTGTTGTCCAGGAGCCAGGCTGGCAAAAACAGGCTTGTCTTCATCATCAGGATTTCCAATTTGAGCAATTGGGCCATACTTGCCCAATCGGACTTTGATAGGTCGGTCATTCTCTGGATGCATTCCCAAAACTCGTTCTCCTGATTCGCGCTGCGCGTTTTCTTTCACATGATTAACAGTTTTGTTAAAATTGTCGTAAAAGCCCTGAATCATCTGTGACCAGTTTTGGTCGCCCTCTGCTATCGCATCAAATCGTTGTTCTACTTGAGCGGTGAATCCAAAATCAAGAATGGATTCAAAATTGGCTACCAAAAGTCGTTGACAATAACCCCAATGTCTGTAGGTGTTAATTTTCCCTTATTAGCACCTACCTTCTCAGTAAATTGTTTTTTTTCGATAGAATGATTAATAAAGTGAAGCTCAACATAGGAACGTAGTGATCCTTCATCGGTTCCTTTTTCTATGTATTTTCTACTTTGAACGGTCGAAATTGTAGGGGCATACGTAGAAGGTCTTCCTATACCTAATTCCTCTAATTTTTTTACTAGACTCGCTTCAGTAAAGCGAGCTGGGGGTCGCGAAAAGCGCTGGGTTGAGTGCAGTGTATGCAATTCTAACTTATCCCCTATTGTTACAGCTGGGAGAATTCCTTGGGCTTCTTCGTTTTCCTCGTCAGTGCCCTCTAGATAGACTTTTAAAAATCCATCAAACAACAAAACTTCCCCTTTGGCTTGAAAAATCTCCGGATGTGAAGAGGCTTTTATTTTCAGTTGCGTGCGTTCTAATTTGGCAGAACTCATTTGAGAAGCGATGGTACGTTTCCAAATCAATTCATATAGACGAGCCTGATCTGCGTCTGCTTCAATACGTGTTCGAGATAAATCCGTAGGTCGGATGGCTTCGTGTGCTTCTTGGGCACTCTTATTTTTAGTAGAAAAAACCCTTGTATTTACATAGACTTTTCCAAATTGTTTTTCTATTTGATTCTTGGCCTGTTTAATGGCCTCTTGGGATAAGTTTACGCTATCGGTTCTCATGTAGGTTATCAATCCAGCTTCGTAGAGACGTTGAGCCAAGGTCATTATTTTGCTTACTGAAAAATATAGTTTTCTAGAAGCTTCTTGCTGTAAAGTGGAAGTAGTAAAAGGAGCCGTGGGGTTTTTCTGAGCCGGTTTGGTCTCCAATTGAGCAACTTCGAACTGAGCTCCATCATTTTGTAGAAGAAAAGTTTCAGTTGTCTCTAAGTCTTGAAACTGATGAATAAGCTGTGCACGAATCTGTTTGTTGGAAGGGGTTTTTTGAATCGAGCTTCTGTTCTAAAGAGTTGTTTAGGTATAAAATTTTGAATCTGCCTTTCTCGTTCTACAATTAATCTAACAGCAACCGACTGAACACGACCCGCAGACGAGCCCCCTTTTACTTTTCTCCAAAGTACAGGCGAAAGTTCATATCCGACCAAACGATCCAATACTCGGAGCGCTTGTTGGGCATTAACTAGATTGTAGTCTATACTTCTGGGATTGTCTATCGCTTTGAGAATAGCGTCTTTGGTAATCTCATTAAAGACAATTCTCTTGGTTTGATGAGGTTTCAATTGTAGGTTTTCGGCAAGATGCCAAGCAATTGCTTCTCCCTCTCTATCTTCATCACTGGCCAACCACACTGTTTCAGCTTTTTTGGCGTGAGACTTTAATTCACTGACAACTTTTTTCTTATCAGAGGAAACAATGTATTTGGGAGCAAAGCCTTTATCCACATCTACCCCTAATTCATTGGAAGGTAAATCTGATATATGTCCGTAACTAGACACTACCTTATAATTTTCACCTAAATATTTTTCTATCGTTTTAGCTTTGGCGGGAGACTCTACGATAACAAGATGCTTAGCCATACCTTTTTTTTCGCGGTAAAAGTAGAGAGTTTTTTGGAGTTTTCTGGCTAAGATCTTTAAACAGAGGCTTATTTTAAATAAAAAAGACCTTGTTTTCGTGGATTTGCGCCTAAAAAATATGACAACTGTCATTCCAACTGACAAATTTTCAGTGTTGAGATACTTTGTTTAATTTTGTCAACAGGAATGCCAAAATTATCATTCTAGTCAAACATGCCTGAAAAAAGTAAAGCACACCTCCGTGAGACTATAATACCTTCTAATGAAATGGTAGATAAAGATCCTATGGCCTATGACGGAATGGTCTTACCAGAAGCTCTTTCCGATCCTTTTACAAAGAAATTATATCTAGAGTCGTATGGTTGTCAAATGAATTTCTCAGATAGTGAGGTGGTTGCATCTATACTCAAAAAAGAAGGATATCAAACAACCTCTCAGCTTAAAGAAGCTGATTTAATATTAGTCAACACCTGCTCTATTCGAGAAAAAGCAGAACAAACCGTACGAAATCGGTTAATACACTTTCAACATCTCAAAGAGAAGAATAAAAAAGTAAAGGTAGGAGTACTCGGTTGTATGGCGGAGCGATTAAAGCACCAATTCCTGGAGGAAGAAAAAATCGTAGATATTCTAGTGGGTCCTGATGCCTACAAAGACCTTCCCAATCTCTTGAGAGAAGCAGATGCCAATCGCGAAGCCGTCAACGTCATCCTGTCCAAAGAGGAAACCTATGGAGATATTTCACCAGTGCGGTTGTCATCGAATGGAGTAAGTGCTTTTGTAACCATCACCCGAGGATGTGATAATATGTGTACTTTTTGTGTAGTCCCCTTCACGAGGGGTCAGGAGCGCAGTCGAGATCCAAAAAGTATTCTTCACGAAATCAATGATTTAGCACAAAAGGGTTATAAAGAAATTACATTACTTGGCCAAAATGTAGATAGCTACTTATGGTATGGTGGAGGGCTTAAAAAGGATTTTAAGAATGCAACTCAATTACAAAAAAAAACCGCCCTTGATTTCTCCAAACTTCTTCAATTGGTTGCAGAGGCTCATCCGAGTTTGCGTATTCGATTTTCAACCTCCAATCCCCAAGACATGTCTTTAGAAGTTCTCCACACCATGGCAGCTTACGACAACATTTGCAAATACATTCACTTACCTGTGCAATCTGGCAGCAATCGAATTCTAAAAAATGAATCGCTTGCACACTCGAGAAGCTTATTTTGAGCTGATTGAAAATATTCGGAAAATAATTCCAAATTGTGGTATTTCGCATGATATGATTACTGGTTTTCCTACCGAAACTGAGTCGGATCACGAGGATACTTTAGACTTGATGCGTTTTGTTAAATACGATTTTGGATTTATGTTCACCTACTCAGTACGACCTGGTACTCTTGCTGCACGCAAGATTGAAGACAATATCCATGAAGACACCAAAAAAAGACGCCTTCAAGAAATTATTGCTTTACAACAAGAACACAGCCAATACAGGACCCAACAATATATTGGAAAAATAGAGTGTGTGTTGATTGAAAAGACTTCCAAAAAATCTGAGGGCTTTTGGAGTGGCCGAACCACACAAAACACGGTTGTGGTCTTCCCCAAAGAACACTATCAAGTTGGTGATTTTGTAGAAGTTTATATAGAATCGGCTACCACAGCCACTTTAATTGGAATACCTAAAGGATATTCAGATCGAATTTAAATCATAAACTATGGATGCGATTGAACAAGTCAAACAAAGATTCGGAATCATAGGTAACCATCCTGGATTAAACCATGCCTTGGAAAAGACTCTTCGCGTTGCAGCGACTGAAATTTCTGTATTGGTCACTGGTGAGAGTGGGGTGGGTAAAGAGAATATTCCTAAAATAATTCACCAATATTCGGCCCGAAAACACGCCAAATACATTGCTGTGAACTGTGGTGCCATCCCAGAAGGTACGATCGACAGTGAACTATTTGGTCATGAAAAAGGAGCTTTCACGGGAGCGACATCAACACGAAGTGGTTATTTTGAGGTAGCTGACGGAGGCACTATTTTTTTGGATGAAGTTGGTGAATTACCTTTACCCACACAAGTTCGGCTTCTTCGGGTTCTGGAAAATGGAGAGTTCTTTAAGGTTGGCTCCTCAAAAGTGCAAAAAACAAATGTGCGTATCGTGGCTGCCACAAATGTAAAAATGGCGGAAGCGATACAGAAAAATAAGTTTAGAGAAGACTTGTATTACCGACTAAGTACGGTCGAAATTCATATACCGCCCTTACGAGATCGCCAAGAAGATATTCATCTTCTTTTTCGAAAATTTGCCGCAGACTTTGCCGAAAAATACCGCATGCCCCCTTTGCGACTCAATGAAGATACACAGTTGGTTTTGACGCAATATCGTTGGAGTGGAAATATCCGACAACTCAGAAATATAGCGGAACAAATGTCCGTATTGGAAAAAGATCGTATAATTTCTACAGACACACTTCGAAAATATTTACCAACCAATGCCTCACAATTACCCGCTTTGGTAGACTCAAAAGAATCAAAGAGCGATTTTGCCTCAGAGAGAGAAATTTTATATAAGGTCCTTTTTGATATGAAATCTGATTTGAATGATTTGAAAAAACTTACTTTAGACCTGTTGGAAGCAGACGAACAACCCAAATTCAAGGAACGTAACCAGTCACTTATCAATAAAATTTACGGAGATAAAGAGGAAGAAATTTCTCAGGATAGGTTGGAAACACTCTCGGTGGTAAAAACTAATCCTCCAGAGGTTGAAATTAGCAAACCACAAGCCGAAGACAAGTACCAATTTGTAGAAACTGTGGAGGAAGAAGAACCCTTATCACTCCAGGAAAAAGAAATAGAAATGATCCGACGCGCACTGCAGCGTAGCAAGGGACGCCGAAAGAAAGCTGCAGAAGAATTGGGAATCTCCGAACGTACTCTGTATCGAAAAATCAAACAATTTGATCTCCATGAAGAAGATGAAGAGTAAGACATTACACTGGTTATTCAAAAGATTGCCTATACTTCAAGCTGCAACGCTCTTGGTTCAATGTGGGATCTATTCCTTTACAGGTGCTTCCATTCCCCCGGGGACCAATACCTTTCAAGTCAATTATTTTGAAAACTTAGCTGGTAACCGTCCAGGATCAACGGTAGAACCAGGATTGGACCGTGACTTCACCTTGGCACTGCAAGATCTATTGTTGAATCAAACAAATTTGTCATTAGTAAACAATAACGGAGATCTTGTATATGAAGGTGAAATAACAGAATACAGTGTGTCCCCCATGGCAGCAACAGCTGAAATTACTGCGGCTCAAAACCGATTGAAAATGGCGGTTAAATTACGTTATTTTAATATGAAAAATGAAAAAGATAACTTGGAGAATACTTACTCTTTTTTTTATGACTTTCCTGCTGAATTACAAGTATACGATGTTCGAGACGCAGCTTTAAAAGAAATTTTCGAACGGATAACCCAAGATATTTTTAATGATACCTTAGCCAAATGGTAGCTAAACTCTTTAAAGATATCGCAATGGCGTTTGATCCCAAAAGTGGGTCGCAATATGAAGCGTTGGAACAGCTTACTCAAATCTATCCATTTTTTGCAACCCCATGGGCCTATTTGGCTAAAGCAGCAAAAGTTCAAAAGAAAATGGATGCAGAACGAATCATTGAACGAGCTGCAACCCTAGCAAACAACAGAGCTGTATTTAAAGATTGGATAGAAATTGAAGTGTCTGCTCCTTCCAAATTCTCCGAAAAGAAAACACATAAACCAATTCCAAAAAAGAAAACAAAAACCACTAACAAAAAAGAAAATACAACACCCAATAGAAAAAAAAATACGACTAAAGATCGCCCTTTAAGGATTGAAAAAAGAAGGCTAAACGTACCTTTTTAGACTGGTTGGATCAAGATGAAAAACCATCAATTACTCTTTCAAAATCCAAGGGAGCTCAATGGGAAGCCATCGATTCCTTTATCGAAAACAACCCAAAAATTAGTAGCTCAAAGGAAATATCCCCAGCTAAAAATATTAATCTGGCAAAAAAACAGACTTTTGATAAAGAAGAATTGATGACTGAAACACTGGCTAAAATTTTGGTTCAACAAAAAAAATACAATAAAGCCGTGAAAGCCTATAAAATTCTGAGCTTGAAATATCCAGAAAAAAATACTTTCTTTGCAAGCGAGATTAATGAAATAAAACGTCTCATTTAAGAGGCGCAATAAATATAATTATGAGCACATTTTCCATTTTCATAGCACTGATAATTTTAGTCTGCTTTTTATTGGTTCTTGTAGTGATGGTTCAAAATCCTAAAGGTGGTTGTCTTTCTTCATCTTTTGGAGGTGGGGTGGCCAACAAATGGGTGGTGTTCAAAAAACGACTGATTTTTTGGACCGAAGCACTTGGGTTTTGGCTACTTTTTTAATAATCCTAATTTTACTATCCAATATGGCCCTTCCTGGTGGTGCAGCTACTACTGATTCTAGACTAATTCAAAACAGCGGAGTTGAACAAACCATTCCTCAGGCATTGCCAGAAGCCATTCCAGAAGAACCGGAATCCGACACAAACTAGTGACCACATTGATGCTAGACACCTGACAGTCTGGCATTTTTTTTTTCAATCTTTAAACAAATAAGTAGATGGCACAATTTGTGACATATAACATCTCAAATAAAATAAATTATCATGACTATCAAACCACTAGCTGACCGTGTACTGATAGAGCCAGCGGCAGCAGAGACAAAAACTTCCTCAGGGATTATCATTCCTGACACTGCAAAGGAAAAACCTCAAAAAGGAACCGTTGTTGCTGTAGGGCCAGGTACCAAAGAAAACCCCATGACCGTCAAAGTGGGTGATCAGGTTTTATACGGTAAATACGCCGGAACCGAGTTACAACACGACGGGAAAGATTACCTCATCATGAAAGAAAACGACCTACTCGCAATTGTATAATCAAAAAATTAGAAAACATGGCAAAGAAAATAGAATTTGATATCGATGCTAGAGACGGGATTAAACGCGGCGTAGATGCCCTAGCAAATGCCGTAAAAGTAACTCTTGGGCCCAAGGGAAGAAATGTAATCATTGGAAAATCCTTCGGTGCCCCTCAAGTAACAAAAGATGGTGTGACCGTCGCCAAGGAAATTGAGTTGGAAGACGCTCTTGAGAATATGGGTGCCCAAATGGTGAAAGAGGTGGCTTCAAAAACCAATGATTTGGCTGGAGACGGAACCACAACAGCGACCATCTTGGCCCAAGCTATTGTTCGTGACGGACTTAAGAATGTTGCAGCAGGTGCCAACCCCTTAGATCTTAAAAGAGGAATCGACAAAGCCGTTGAAGCCATTGTTGGTAATCTAGATAAACAATCTGAAGAAATTGGAAGCTCCTCTGAAAAGATCAATCAAGTAGCTAGCATTTCTGCCAACAATGATGACACCATTGGTGGGCTCATCACAGATGCATTTGAGAAAGTTGGTAAAGAAGGAGTAATTACCGTTGAAGAAGCTAAAGGAACCGATACTTACGTGGATGTGGTTGAAGGAATGCAATTCGATCGCGGATACCTCTCCCCTTATTTTGTTACCAACTCTGAGAAGATGGAAGCAGATCTCGAAACACCCTACATTCTACTTTACGACAAGAAAATTTCGGTAATGAAAGACTTACTACCTGTTTTGGAGCCTGTGGCCCAAACTGGTAAGCCTCTTTTAATTATCGCAGAGGATGTGGATGGTGAAGCTTTGGCTACATTGGTTGTCAATAAACTACGCGGCTCATTAAAAATTGCTGCTGTGAAGGCGCCAGGCTTCGGTGACCGTAGAAAAGCGATGCTCGAAGACATTGCTATCCTAACAGGAGGAACAGTAATTTCAGAAGAACGCGGGTTTACCCTTGAAAACGTCACCATTGATATGTTAGGAACCGCTGAAAAAGTAGCCATAGACAAAGACAACACAACGGTAGTCAATGGAAGTGGGGAGGCTAAAAATATTGAAGCTAGAGTGAATCAAATAAAAGCTCAAATCGAAGCTTCGACCTCGGACTATGATAAAGAAAAATTGCAAGAACGCTTAGCCAAATTGGCTGGTGGTGTTGCTGTTCTTTATGTGGGAGCGCCCTCTGAAGTAGAAATGAAAGAGAAGAAAGACCGTGTTGATGATGCTTTGCACGCCACTCGAGCAGCTATTGAAGAAGGTATCGTTGCCGGAGGTGGTGTGGCTCTTCTCAATTCCAAAAAATCATTAAATGCGCTTAAAGGAGCAACCCCTGACGAGCAAACGGGAATACAAATTATTCACAGTTCTATAGAATCGCCTCTGAGAACCATAGTAGAAAACTCCGGTGGAGAAGGGTCAGTAGTTGTGTCTAAAGTATTGGAAGGTAAAGCCAACCAAGGGTATAATGCTAGGATGGTACTTATGTAGATATGCTGAAGTCTGGAATTATCGATCCTAAAAAAGTGACGCGTGTGGCTCTTGAAAATGCCGCCTCTGTCGCGGGAATGATTCTTACAACTGAATGTGCTTTAGTTGACATTAAAGAGGATGCCCCACCAATGCCCCCAATGGGTGGCGGCGGTGGAATGCCAGGTATGATGTAATCTTTTATCGATTGCAACTTTAGAAAAAACCTGCTCACTTAGCAGGTTTTTTTAATTTTAATCAAAGATTCTTATGTACTTATTTAAAATTTATTGTGGTCTCTTTTTATTATTCACTATCCGTTTGGGTGCTCAATTTCAGTTGCTAATAGAAATTGAAAATATTGAAATTGCACACGGTACTCTTTTTTTGAGTCTGTTCGATTCTCAAGAAGGATATGAAAACAACAAAACACCAGAAAAGTATTTCAAAAGAATACCTATTTCGAAAAAAAAAGCTCAACTTATCTTCGAAAACTTGCCCAGAGGCACCTATGCCATCAAAGCTTATCTTGACACAAACAAAAACAATGAATTGGACACAAACTTCCTCGGTGTTCCAAAAGAACAATATGGTTTTTCGAATAATAAAATGGGTACTTTGGGTCCTCCTAGTTTTGCCACAAGCCGATTTGAAGTTTCTCAAAACACGGTGCATCAACTCATTCTAAAATAAGTTAGCTATCCCAGGAGAAGTCCTCCTGCCATCAACAGCATGATGCTGTTTTCAATCAAGGTGGCCTCTGTCATTGGCAACTTTAGTACTGTCCCTAAACACGCACATTGAATTTTTCGTTTATTTACCAAACTTTGAATTACTCCAACTGACGTTATGGAAAGAAGAACAACAGATATCCAAAGCGCAGTTTGCAATTGAAATTGGAAGAGAAAGGCTAGTCCGAGAACAGACTCAATAAAGGGATACAATTGCCCATAGAATAAGCTCCGCCTGGCTAAGGGGTCGTAATTGGCAAAAGAAAGTGGAAAGCCTTTGTAATCTAAAAGTTTGAAAAAACTGAACACAACAAAAAACAAGCCCATATAATTCACCATTATATCTTTTATTAGAAAAGAAGGCATGGAGAGGTACAGTGACCCTGCACAAACATATCCTATAATCAAAAAAAGTGGAAATAAGGCTTTCCATTTGGAAGGAACACGATGTTTTTTCTTTGTAATTAAAGTGTATTTGTGACCTAAAGCTGCTTGAAATTGACTTAGATGAATTTGTTCTTCAACCTCTAGTTGTGCCTTACCGTTTACTAAATTGACCGAAACAGCCGATACTCCCGCTACTCGTGCTAGTGAATTAGTTACCCTTTTTTTGCAATTCTCACAGGTCATCCCATTTATTGTCAATTCTTGTCGCATTTCGATTCTATAAATGTTTAAAAATAATCCCAATTCGACTCTTTAACACTGGGGTTTTTAATATTTTTGAAAAATTTAACGCGTGATCACCCACAAAAGCATTTTATCCGATATTGATCACATCCTCGACGTGCCAAAATCTGAATGGCACTCTTCGTTAACTGGAATTTGTAAACTACTGCAAGAATCTGTTTCTTACTACAACTGGGTTGGGTTTTATTTCGCCAATTACACTAGGCGATCCCTTCATCTAAAGGCCTTTAGTGGTCTTCCCACAGAGCATGTTGAAATTCCTTTCGGAAAAGGAATTTGTGGGCAAGTAGCCCTTAGTAATCAGAATTTTGTGGTCCCCGATGTACAACATCAAGATAATTACATCGCATGTGACTTGGACGTCAAATCTGAATTGGTCGTCCCTCTGTTCGTGAATGGAAAAAATGTAGGGCAGATTGATATTGATTCCAACACTATCAATCCCTTTACCAAACAGGACGAAAAGCTTTTAGCAGCTGTCAATAATAAAGTTGCTGGGTTTATACCGAAAACACTATATATTTTATCATGAATGAAATGAAAATTAAAGCCGCTCTGGTTTCTGTTTTTGACAAAACTGGCCTTGAGCCAATTATCCAAATTCTACATCGCCAAGGAGTGACTTTGTATTCAACTGGTGGAACACAAAAATTCATTGAAAGTCTTCAAATTCCAGTAGTGGCAGTTGAGGATCTTACCGGTTATCCATCCATTTTAGGTGGGCGGGTTAAGACTTTACACCCCAAGGTATTTGGAGGATTTTAAACCGGCAAGGGAACTCTTCCGATGAAAATGAAATTGAAGATTTTGAAATTCCCAAATCGATTTAGTCATCGTTGATCTTTACCCTTTCGAAGAAACCGTAGCTTCAAGTGCTTCAGAAGATGATATCATTGAGAAAATTGATATTGGAGGAATTGCACTGATACGCGCAGCTGCCAAAAACTTCAATGATGTTGTCTGTGTATCCAATAAAAAATATTATCCTATATTTCTGGAACTTTTAGAAAAAAGAAAGAAGGTGTTTTAAATTTATCGGATCGCAAGTTATTTGCAGCGAAAGCTTTTGCCGATTCCTCACATTATGACAGCGCGATTTTTAATTATTTTAATGACGGAGATTCAATACTCAAAGTGAGTAGCCATGAAGCTAAACCACTTCGGTATGGTGAAAATCCACACCAGAAAGCTCATTTTTTGGCCCGTTAGACGATATCTTAGAACAAATTCACGGCAAGGAAGTATCCTACAACAACTTATTGGATATTGATGCTGCTGTTCTGTTGATGTTGGAATTCTATAATGAAGCCCCAACCTTTGCAATTCTCAAACACAATAATGCCTGTGGATTAGCCACCCGAGATACGCTTGCAGAAGCTTACATTGATGCACTAGCTGGAGACCCCGTTTCAGCTTTTGGAGGAGTTCTTATCGCCAACCGTACGATTGACCTAGCTACCGCCGAGCATATCCATAGCCTTTTTTGTGAGGTCGTCATCGCTCCTTCTTTTGATGCTGATGCCAAAGAAATTCTATCAAAAAAGAAAAACAGAATACTTCTCATTCAAAAAAGCCAAGAGGTCGCTACACAATCTATCCGGACATGTTTGAATGGTGTTTTGGTCCAAGATAAAGACGAGCATACTGATGCTGATATTGATTTGACAACCGCTACAACCCTTGTCCCATCCGAGAAAGAAATTGAAGACTTACTTTTTGCTGCCAAAATCTCTAAACACACAAAGTCCAATACCATTGTATTGGCCAAAAATAAACAATTGTTGGCCTCTGGTACTGGACAAACCTCTCGAGTCGATGCTCTTGAGCAGGCCATCGACAAAGCCAGAAAATTTAATTTTAACTTGTCAGGAGCTGCCATGGCCAGTGATGCTTTTTTTCCATTCCCAGATTGTGTAACTATTGCTCATCAAGCAGGTATACAAACAGTCATTCAACCAGGAGGTTCTATCAAAGACCAAGATTCAATTGCCTATTGTAATGAAAATAATGTCAAAATGGTCCTGACAGGCGTACGGCACTTTAAACATTAATTTCTAACTTTACTGCTTAACGCATTGAGTTTATGGGGATCTTAACTGAAGAAATAGCAATTGATTTAGGAACTGCAAATACCCTAATCATACACAATGATAAGGTGGTTGTAAATAGTCCCTCTATTGTAGCCATAGACCGAACCACTAATAAGATTATCGCCATAGGTGATGAAGCCAGCATGATGCAGGGTAAAACCCATGAAAACATCAAGACAGTTCGACCTCTTAAAGATGGGGTGATTGCAGACTTTAATGCCTCAGAACAAATGATCAACAAACTGATCAAAAGTATTCCCTCTCTAAAAAAGAAATTTTTCACCCTTCATTGCGCATGGTGATTTGTATCCCCTCAGGCATTACAGAGGTAGAAATGCGCGCAGTGAAAGAATCGGCAGAACGTGTGAATGGCAAAGAGGTTTATCTCATTCACGAACCCATGGCAGCCGCTATAGGTATTGGAGTCGACATCATGCAACCCAAGGGAAATATGGTTGTAGATATAGGAGGAGGTACGACGGAGATTGCCGTAATTGCCCTATCGGGTATTGTCTGTGACAAGTCCGTAAAGATTGCTGGAGATGTATTTAGCAATGACATAGTCAATTATATGCGGAGTAAACATAACCTATATGTAGGGGAACGAACCGCTGAGAAAATTAAAATTTTAATTGGTGCTGTCATAGAAGATTTGGAAAACCCTCCTGATGAAATGTCGGTTCAAGGACGCGACTTACTTACTGGAAAGCCCAAACAAGCCATGATATCTTACACAGAAGTGGCCAAAGCTTTAGACAAATCCATCATACGAATTGAAGAGGCCATTATGGAGGCCCTTTCACAAACCCCACCTGAATTGGCTGCTGACATATATAATACAGGCATATATTTGGCTGGAGGAGGTGCATTACTTCGAGGACTCGACAAACGCTTGTCTCGAAAAACAGACTTACCAGTATACATTGCTGAAGACCCATTACAAGCGGTTGTTCGGGGGACTGGTATTGCACTTAAAAATATCGAGCGGTACAAGACTGTTTTGATTAAATAAGAATGCATGCAGCAAATAATCAATGCGATTTTAAAAAATCGGAATTTTTTTATTTATCTACTGCTAGTCCTTTTTTCAATTATTTTTCTTCAAAATAAGAGTCCCTATCACCAAAGTAAATTGCGTGAAATCAGTCTTTCAATGTCTGGGACACTCCTCAACTTCAGGAATAATTATCAACAATATTTTCAGCTTAAAGAAATAAACGAAGAGCTTGTTCGTGAAAATTTAAAACTCAAATCCCAACTTACAAAGTCCGAAAGCATTCGATCGAGTGATATTCCTACTTTAGAATCAGGCAATTCTAAAATCAATCTAATTCCTGCTCGAATCGTAAAAAATAGCATAGGGAGTGTCCGTAATTTTATAATAGTAGATAAAGGAGAAAAAGACAATGTGAAAACCGAAATGGGAGTTATCAGTGCCGATGGTATTGTAGGAATTACCAACCAAACCAATCAATACTTTGCCAGTGCTGTTTCCTTGTTGCATCGGGATTTAAATATCAATGCTAAATTGAAAAATAACAATGCATTTGGTTCTTTGTATTGGCCTGGCTATGAATCTAATAAAATGATACTCTCTGATATCCCTACGATTAATTCAATAAATATTGGAGATACAATTGTGACTGGAGGAATGTCTGCTTATTTTCCAAAAAACATTCCCATAGGAGAAGTGAGTTCATTTTCTATTCTACCTTCCAAACGCTATTATGAAATCGAGGTGATCTTATTTACTAATTTCTCCACTTTAGATCACGTGTTTATTGTTGAAAATTTAGAAAAACCCTATTTAGACCAAATAAGTAATTAAATTCAATGCTCCAAAAAAATATAAATACAGGTATTTCATTTGTTGTGTTAATTGCACTTCAATTTTTAGTGTTTAGTAATATCAATCTTTTTGGAACCATCAACCCGTTCGTTTACCTTCTTTTTCTTATTCAATATCAACTGAATTCCAATCAGGCCATATTCATAATCCTCTGTTTTTTATTGGGTTTATTTATTGATCTGATTTTGGGGACAGCAGGAGCACATACCATTGCTACTCTCACAGTGGCGTATTTAAGACCCTGGATCGTAGATTTTAGTTTTGTAATTAACTCCGACATCTCCTATGCCATTTTCAAAGGAACACAATTGGCCAATCAGCTAAGTTTCATTGGAATTATAATTGGCCTTCACACCATTTTGTATTACAGTGTAGAATATTTTCAATGGAATGCGTTTTTAATTATTTTAAAAAATGCTTTTTAACAGCAATTATTACCTTTATTTTAGTATGGTTGATCCTAGGCTTTAATAAACCAAAAAAATGAATCGAAGTTTTCTGCTTCCAGCACTTACTTTTCTAACAGCTATTTTCTTTGTTCTCAAACTGGTTCAACTTCAATTAGTCGATAATTATTATTCATCCCTTTCAAAAAATAATGCTTTAATTGAAAGGGCTGTTTATCCGGAACGTGGATTTATTTATGATCGAAATGGTAAATTACTTGTCGCTAACAAGCCGTCATACGATCTGATGCTAATTCCTGAAAATCTTAGCCCTTTTGATACCCTTGAATTACTCTCCCTAATTGATCTTTCTCGAAAAAAACTCGAAAATGTATTAAAAAAGGCTAATCGATATTCCAAAAAATTACCCTCAACAGTTGCCAGTCAATTATCTCAAGAGACCCATGCCGTTCTGCAAGAAAAAATATGGAAATATGATGGGTTTTACTTGCAAAAAAAATCAATCCGTGATTATCGAAAACCCATCGCCTCTAATGTTCTAGGTTATGTCAGCGAGGTCAATAGTAATGACTTAAAAAAAGATCCCTACTACAGCAGGGGTGAGTTGATTGGGCGCCAAGGAATTGAAAAATATTATGAAAAATACCTAAGAGGAATCAAAGGAAAAGAATTCTTACAAAAAAGATAAATTCAATAGAGTGATCGGTACTTATGAAGGAGGAAGATATGATAGCCCACCGATTCAAGCTCGTGATATTTCATTGACCCTGGATATAGGATTACAAGAATATGGGGAAGCTTTACTTCAAAATAAACGCGGTGGAATAGTAGCTATAGAACCAAGTTCAGGTGAAATTCTGGCCTTAGTTAGTGCTCCCAATTACGATCCGGATATATTGGTCGGTAGAGAACGCTCAGTTAATTATAGAAAATTAGCTTTGGATACGCTAGCGAAGCCTTTATTCGATAGAAGTCTTCAAGCACAGTATGCTCCTGGTTCACCCTTCAAAGTATTAAACGCATTAATTGCGCTTCAAGAGAATGTAATTACCCCTAAAACACAATTTACCTGTAATAAAGGGCATTTTTATGCCCGAGGTGCCTTTATGGAATGTCACTGTCCTTTGCGAACAAAAAACGACTTAACTAAAGCCATATATAAATCATGCAATAGCTATTTTGCCAAGGCCTATAAGGGGATCATTAATACCTCTGACCAACCCGATGAAAGTATTGAAAGATGGAAAAAACACCTGCTAAGTTTTGGCCTTGGTAACTATTTGGGGTACGATCTTCCTACAGGAAAGCCAGGGTATATACCAGGAGCAGCCTATTATGATAAAGTTTATGGAGAAAACGGTTGGAAAGCACCTACAGTGATATCCAATGCTATTGGTCAAGGTGAAGTACTTACTACTCCTATACAAATGGCCAACTTTGCCTCAGCTATCGCTAACCGAGGATTTTATATCCAGCCGCATTTTATGAAATCTATTTCAGGGGAAGTGCAACTTAACTTTCACGAAAAAAAGAAAACTACTATAGATTCTGCTCACTTTGAAACCATTATAGATGGCATGCATAAAGTAGTAGAATACGGTACCGCTAGAATTGCCCGTATCAAGGGAATTGAAGTCTGTGGGAAAACTGGGACTGTTGAAAATTTCATTTCGTTGAATGGAGAAAAACCCAATTGACAGACCATTCCATGTTTATTGCCTTTGCCCCTAAAGAAAATCCAAAAATAGCTTTAGCTGTATTTATTGAAAATGGATATTGGGGTGCTCGATGGGCGGCTCCTATTGCAAGTTTGATGATTGAGAAATACCTCAACAAAGAAATAAAAAGAAATTGGCTTGAAAACAGAATGCTAAACGGGAGCCTTCTCGCTGAATATAAAAAACCACATACAGGAAAACCCTTTAAGATAAATCAATGAAAGAGTCTATTTTGTCTCGAATAGATTGGTTGAGCCTGTTTCTATATTTTTTTCTTCTGGGTTTTGGCTTGTTAAATATATATTCCTCTACTTATTCGGAAATCAGTCCTTTATTAATAAGTTTAAGTAATCCGATAGGGAAACAACTGCTGTTTACACTAATAAGTGTATTTGTTGGGGGCTTTTTATTAGCGTTTAAGGTTAAGTTTTTTGAACAATTTGCGCTTCCTATCTATGGGGTTACGATTTTTCTACTATTGGGTTTATTTTTGTTTGGAAAAACGATTTCGGGTGCACGGTCATGGTATGTCATGGGTGGGTTTGCCTTGCAACCAGCTGAGTTCGCAAAAATGGCTACTGCACTCATGTTGGCTAAGGTTCTTTCTCAATTTCAAACTAATCTTAAATCTATCAAATCCCTCTTAAAGACAGGAGTTGTTATTCTGCTTCCTGTCTTTCTTATTTTGCTACAACCCGATCCAGGTAGCGCCCTAGTTTTTGGTGCTTTTTTCTTTGTCCTTTTTCGGGAAGGATTGAGTTATGTGTTTTTGATCCTAATCAGCTCTGGATTAATTCTATTTCTTCTTACGCTTCTCTATGCTATTCCAATCGTTGTAAGTATTATTACTATTTCTCTTTCCCTGTTGTTCTATCTGTTTAAGAAAATGAAATATACTCCTTCACTCCTTCCATTTATCTTATCAGGTATTATAGCTGTTGGATTTACTTTCTCTGTTGACTTTATATTCAACGATGTATTTGAGCAACGTCACCGCGACAGATTCAATATAATTCTAGGGAAAGAGTTCGATATTCAAGGAATTGGGTATAACATCAATCAATCTAAGATAGCAATAGGCTCTGGGGGCGTGAATGGTAAAGGGTTTCTTAAGGGGACACAAACTAAAGGAGACTTTGTCCCAGAACAACACACTGATTATATATTTAGTACTATTGGAGAGGAGTGGGGTTTTCTGGGTAGTATCCTAGTAATAGGTTGTTTTACGTTATTGATTATACGAATACTCTGGCAAGCTGAAAAACACACCAACCAATTTCGAAGGGTTTTTAGCTATGCTGTAGCAAGTATTCTATTTGTCCATTTCTTGATCAATATCGGTATGTCTTTGGGTTTGATTCCCACTATTGGTATTCCTCTGTTATTTATTAGTTATGGAGGTTCTAGTCTTCTGGCAACGAGCCTGATGTTCTTTATCTATTTGAATATGGATGCCAATCGACTTCGAGATTGGTAATTATTGCTTCACGTCTAGATAGTCTTGAAGTGCATTCCCTAAGGTCATGAAGGTAAGTACCAAAGTCATGATGGCAAATCCAGGAATGAAAGCCAAATAGGGTTTCCCCAAAAGGAAGTAGCGAAAATGTTCTTTCACCATACCCCCAGCTTGGCACAGGGGTTGCACCTATTCCTAAAAAACTGAGCCCGCTTTCAATCAATATAGCACTTGCAAAGTTGGCAGACGCCATCACTATAATCGGCCCAATAATGACTGGGAGTATGTGAGAGTAAAGAATCCTAAAATGAGAAAATCCAAGTGCATGAGCTGCTTCAATAAATGTCTTCTCACGAACTGAGATTACTTGTCCTCGAACCAACCGAGCCACTTCCACCCACATTGAAAGTCCTACAGCGATAAACACTTGCCAGAAGCCTCTCCCAAGTACTAATGTAATTCCAATAACCATAAGAAGCGTGGGGATGGACCAAACCACATTAATTAACCATAGAATCAACCGATCCCATATTCCGCCAAAATATCCAGCTACACCCCCTAATATTACTCCAATTAAAAGAGATTAATACGGCAACAAAACCTATGGATAATGAAATTCGTGATCCAACCAGAAGTCTGCTCAATAAATCTCTACCGTATTTGTCAGTTCCCAGGGGAAAGCTTCGGTCAACCACCCAACGCCCCTCTATGCTATCCGCTCGAAAAGGTTTCGGAAAACGACTCAAGTCAACTGGCTTAAAAAAGCCCTCTGCAGCTCCATGCACCTGTATTTCTAAGGTTGTATCCTGAAAACGCCAAGCTTGAATAGGAATTTCGTCATACTGAGAAGGGGTACCCCAAAAAAAAGGAGGACTCCGAAAGGTCTGTTTCTAAGGGAATAAGTAGCATTTTGGTTTTAAACCCAGGAGGCTTGGAGTGAATGGAAAGATGCATTTGATTAGCGCTGGGACTCGCATCAGGCGCCAATTCGTAAGCCAAAAGAGATACTAGGCACATCAGCAAGATATAACCCAAACTCAATATGCCTCCAATCCTATTGATTTTCAATCACAGTGGGTTTTTAGAAGAATGGACAAATTAATTCTTATTCTGAGACAGGGGGCTTCCTTTAAGAGAAATACTCATATCATCTAAAATATTTATGGCTTCATTGATGTACAAATCCTTGTCCAACCCTTCTACCCAACGATTGCGTTTCTCAATATAGTCTTCATTAGCAATCTTGGGCATCCTGCTTCTGAAGCCATTTAAACTTCAAGCTAGAGTCAAATTCATTCAGGACATCAAATTGCTTCGACACCTTTATGTCTGCTTTTTGCTCTGTTGAAAAAGATTCGTAGTCCAAGAAATAGTTATAGTCTTCCTGCTGCTTGGCGACCCATTGGGCTTGTTTTTCAATAATTGGAGTGAAGCTGTTTTCTTGAATTCGGTATTGACTTTGCTTAATGACAAAATCAAAATTGAAACGATCTTCCCAGACAGAATAATAGGCAGGGTTATCTTGTCCCATGTAAGGGGGTTTTCCTGATCTTTTTCACCCATCTCCACGTACTGATAACGATCGGGAAAAACAATATCACTTTTCACACCTTCAAGTTGAGTTGACTCCCCAGTAATACGGTAAAACTTATCTGTTGTAACTTTCAAGGCTCCTAAGTCTCCATAGGTATTCCCTGTAATAATGCGATTTAAATCAACTACATTTTGAACGGTCCCTTTTCCAAAGGTTTGCTTACTACCCAAGACAATTGCTCTATTATAATCTTGAAGGGCTGCGGCAATAATCTCTGAAGCTGAAGCAGAAAATTCATTCACTAGAACAACCAAAGGACCATCCCATACAATGCTACTATCCGTATCTTTGAGGACTTCTTTCCGTCCACCAGTGCTTTTTACTTGAACCACAGGTCCTTCCTCGATAAAAAAGCCTGTCATATCAACAACTGTTTTCAGGGATCCTCCTCCATTGTTGCGAAGATCTAAAACAATTCCAGAAACATTTTGTGATTTCAACTGCTCGATCTCTTTTTTCACATCCACAGCTGCATTTCTTTCTCCATAATCATTAAAATCAATGTAGAACTTGGGAAGGTTTATCAGTCCAAACTTTTTTCTCCTTTTTGGATTACTGAGGACCGGGCGTAGACCTCCTCGAGTTCAACCACATCCCTTACAATCGGAACTTCTTCTACTGTGCCATCCACACGCTTTACCGTCAGACGAACTTCTGTCCCTTTGGGACCCTTGATCAATTTGATGGCATCTTCCAGTCTCATGCCCACAATTTCGACAGGGGTCTCATCTTTTTGGGCTACTTTCAAAATAATATCTCCAACATCCAGTAGTTTATCTCTCCATATAGGACCTCCAGAGATAACCTCCACTATTTTTACTTCTTGATTTTTTTCTGTAGTCGAGCTCCAATGCCTTCAAATTTTCCTGACATGGTGGTGTCAAAGCGATCTTTTTCTTCGGGTGCAAAATAGAAAGTATGTGGATCAAATTGGGTTACTATAGCATTGATATAAACGGAAAACCAATCTTTTCGGTTGAGTTCTTTTACAAGTTCAAAATAGTCTTCTGTGTTTTCAAGAGTAAGTTCACGGGCTTCCTTTTCCAATATTTCATCAGACTTAATGATATAGGTACTGTCTTTTTCAAATTTTTCTAGTTCCTCTTTTTTCTTGTCGGTAAAACGATCCAAGGCAGACAGTTTCATTCGCTTTCGCCATCTTGACTTAAGTTGAGTAACCGTAGCAGCATACGCAACATTTTCATAATCCAAACTTATTTCTTCGGGTCGGGTAAAATCAAAAGCTTGTTCCAACAGTTGTGGGTAAAAGTTCTCTACTTGCTTCATCCGGGACAGGAGACGCTCATGAGTGATGTCAAAAAAGTTGAGCGTACTGGATTTAAACTCATCGTCAATTTTGTAACGGTACCGCTTGAAGGTATTTATATCTGTCTGTAAGAAGAAGCGATGTTGTCCGTCTAATCCTTCCATGTAGTTGTGAAAAGCATTTTCAGAAAAAGCATCATCAATTACTTTCGGATCATAATGACCTCGTTCCAAAACATAATTTAGTATTTCCAACAACAATTTATCTTTTTCAGGGGAGGACAACGTTGAGCTCGCATTCCAAAAAAGAAAACTTGCCACTACTCCACTCAAAAGAATTCCAAAAACACGCATAGCCAATTTTATTTTGAAAGTTAAAAATAACGAAAATGCAATGATATCTAGGGGTCAGAGTTAAAAGTTTTGTTAAACTGGTTTAATTGCATCCCAGCTATAATTGCTACCTTAGCTAGTATATAAAATACTGGGTAGATGTCCAAAAACCTTTAATACTTGTAACTAATGATGACGGCATTACGGCACCAGGAATTCGAGCACTCGTTGAAATAATGACGGAACTTGGAGAGGTAGTAGTTGTGGCTCCAGACAGTCCACAATCAGGAATGGGGCATGCCATTACTATCAATTCTACCCTTCATTGCAGTAAAATCAAAGTAGACTCAGGACCACAACAGGAATATAGTTGTTCCGGAACTCCAGCCGATTGTGTGAAATTAGCCATTAATGAGTTATTGGATCGCAAGCCAGATCTTTGTGTTTCAGGAATCAATCATGGGTCTAATTCTTCCATCAATGTAATCTATTCAGGCACAATGAGCGCCGCTTTGGAGGCTGGTATTGAGGGTATTCCTGCCATTGGATTTTCACTTCTCGATTATAGTTGGGGTGCAAATTTTGAAGTAATTAAACCTTATGTAAAGCAGATCACACAAAAAGCGTTAAACAATGGTATTCCAGAGAATGTAGTATTGAATATCAATTTTCCAAAAGGAACTGAAACGCCAATTGAGGCAATTAAAATCTGTCGACAGGCAAAAGCCAACTGGGTTGAAGAGTTTGATAAACGCACAAATCCATTGGGCATTGATTACTACTGGCTTACTGGTAAATTTATCAATGAAGACCGAGGAGAGGATACGGATGAGTGGGCTTTAAAAAACAACTTTATCTCAGTGGTACCCGTTCAATATGATTTAACTGCGCATCACGCTATTCAAAACCTTAATACATGGCAGTTTGAATAGGAAAGAGATGGCTATGGGGTTTTTTTGCTGCACTTTTTGCTACAGCCTCCTGTGTGTTACTTTTTACCTCTTTGGTGTCCAAAACCGACCCCATTGATAGCCTCATATATCTTTTCGATCAGAAAAAGCTAGGGGCCTTAATTAGTATCGGAGCACTCATTAATCTCTTGCTTTTTTCATTGCCATACGGCGAAATAAAAATGCTTTTGCGGCTGGGGTTTTGGCTTGTTCGTTGGGTTTGGTCATTCTTATTGCAGCATTAAAATTCATTGACTAAATGAAATACTACCTCATCGCAGGAGAAGCCTCTGGTGACTTGCACGGGGCGCGACTGATAGAAGCACTTAACGAAAGAGACCCCAAAGCTAACATACGATGCTGGGGAGGAGATATGATGGAAAAAGCAGGAGCTACCCTCGTTAAACATTATCGGGAATTGGCCTTTATGGGTTTTTGGGAGGTATTAATAAATCTTCCTACCATTTTAAAAAACATTAGACGCTGCAAAGCAGATATTTCTTCATATCAGCCCGATGTCATTATTTATATTGACTATCCGGGTTTCAATCTTCGAATTGCTGGTGGGCACACACCCAAGGGTTCCATAATCACTATTATATTAGTCCTCAAGTATGGGCATGGAAATCCAATCGCGTGGTTAAAATGAAGCAGACCCTTGCTGCTCTTTATACTATTCTCCCCTTTGAGAAATCCTACTTCAAAGAACAACACCATTATGAGGTGAATTATGTGGGACATCCACTATTGGACAGTATCGATTCTGCTCCCCATTCTCACCCTTTTCGCAGCACCCATCAGCTAGACGAACGCCCTATCATTGCACTCCTCCCGGGGAGTCGTAGTCAAGAAGTCAAGAAAATGTTGCCTTTGTTTTTAAAGGTCATTCCTCACTTTCCTAAACATCAATTCATTGTTGCAGGTACTACTAGCCTTGGAGTATCATTTTACACTAATCTATTAATGGCTGCCCCTTGTAAAGTAGTGATCGACAATACCTATGAACTGCTCCAATCTTCTGAAGCTGCTCTTGTAACAAGCGGGACAGCTACCTTGGAAGCAGCCCTTTTTGGAGTACCACAAGTAGTCTGTTATAAAACCAGTGCTTTGAGTTATTGGTTGGCTAAACAATGGGTGAAATTGGAATGGATATCTTTAGTCAATCTTATCTTAGATCAGCAGGTGATCCAAGAACTTATTCAAGAAGATTGTACACCAATCAGCCTTCAGAAAAGCTTGAATCAGCTATTGGATCCAAAGCGTGTTGCACAAATTCAAAAATACTATAAACAACTCCGAGATCAGTTAGACCAAGGGGGAGCCAGCCGAAAAACAGCGGATTTAATTTATTCCTCGTTGACTTAAATTAAGGAATTCCCTATTATTAGGGTGCCCCATCTTGATTCTTTTTTCTTTAAGTGCCTTTTGGCTTTTATTGCTGGTCAATTAATCGCCCAGTATTTCTCAAATATACCTTTCTCAAATATCATTTTTTTCTTGAGCATTGTGTGCTTTCCACTTCCTTTATTCTTGATAATACAAAATAAAGGTAGGCAGGCACTAAGTATTTATCTAATGGTGGTTCTCGGTATGTAGGTCCGTTCCAATTATTACCAAATTCCATCCAATCATTACAGTTTGATTCCAGAGGGAACCCACTATACCGTTAGAATAGAGAGTTCTCAAACCTAATACTTATGCTTATCGATATTATGGAACGATTGTTCAAGTGAATCAGTTCCCAAGTCAAGGAAAAATACTACAAATACAGAAAAAAGAATCATGATGGCGCAATAGCTATTAGCCTTTGAAACGAGGAATAAAATTCTTGCGATAGTTTTCGAAATCGTCAGCTGAAGAGAAAACTTGATAGTCGCCTTGTTTGATCATTTTGAGGAAAAGTTCCAGTTGTTGGGGGTTGTGATATCCAACAATAGGCATGATTGGATCTCCGGTTTCACTCATAAACACCATAGATGGGTATGCAGAAATCCCCAGAAATTGAGTGAATTGATGTGTCGCGTTTCTGCCTTTTCGATTTGGATCAAAATTGGGATTGGTAAATGTATTCCCATAGAATTTAATTTCTTCTTGACCTTCTGCATCGAATTTCACGGCGTAATAATTTTTTGAGATGTATGCAGCTACATAGGGATTGGCAAAAGTTTTACGGTCGAGCAATTTACATGGACCACACCATTTGGTGTACACATCCATAAAAATCTTCTTGGGATTATCTTTCTGTGCTTCTAAGGCCTCAGCTAGTGACAACCACTTAATTTGCTGAGCAAAAGCCGTAAACCCAATAAAAAGAAACCCAAAAAGAAAAATTTTTTTCATCATTAAGCTGTTTTAATGGACATCACCCATGAGCTTATTTATCCAACGTGAAAAATTAAAATTAGTATAGCTGCTGCAATGGCATATTTAGCAATCAAGTCAAATCCACCAATGTATATGTCTAATGATTGAAATCCACTAACATCACTGTCGGAACTTTCTATAGCCAGTTGTTTTCCAATAAATCCAACCAATTGGAAAGCATAGGCTGAGGACAAGAACCAAACACCCATCATAAAAGCAACAATTCTTTTTGGGGAAAGGTCGGTGATTTTAGAAAGCCCAACGGGTGACATAAAGAGCTCACCAACAGACAATAAGAAATACATTAACAACAGATAGCTAAAGGGTACACGGCCACTTTCGTCTGCCGACATTCCACTGATAGAAAGAATAAAAAAACTCAAACCTGCAAACAACAGCCCCAATCCAAACTTAAAGGGTGTACGAGGATCTCTGCCAATACTTCTCAAGCGAGTAAACATAAATGAAATGGGAATTGAAAGTAGAATTATAAACATAGAGTTTAGCGAATTTGACTGCGCTGCATCCATTACACTCAAATTCACATTTCTAGCTGCAAATAGTGTGATTACAGAGCCTGACAATTCATGAAAACCCCAAAAAAAGAGTTATAAACAAGGTGAATAAAAGAGCTGCAAACAGTTTTTTACGCTCCCAGGTTGGGCTTGTTTTAGGATATAGGCTACATAAAAAACAATAAATATGCCAATAACTTTAAAAAATACATTGACTAAGTTTTGATCCCCAAACCAAGTCGTTCCATTTCCAACTGCCTTATAGGAAGAAAGAAGGAAAGCGATTAAAGGAGCAGTCAAAAAGGCTAATGTCGGTATCAAAACAGATCGTTTGATACCCATTACCTTATCGTTCAGTAAACTGGGATTGGTTGGCAATCCTTTGTCTCCAAAAACACCATTTACCACCCCTCGCCAAAAAAACAACAGGCCAGTAAGCATTCCAAAGCCAGCCAAACCAAAGCCGTAATGCCATCCATATTCTCTTCCTAGATACCCACATAACAGCGGGGCAATCCAGCCTCCAATGTTAATTCCCATGTAGAAAATAACAAAGCCAGAATCTTTTCTCCGGTCTCCATCGTGGTATAATGAGCCTACAAAAGTGGAAATGTTGGGTTTAAAAAAACCATTGCCAACAACAATGAAAGCCAATGCCAAAAAAGAAGGCAATGTTGTTGTCGACCGCTAAAACAAAATGACCCAAGGCCATCAGTATCCCCCCTAAAAAAATAGATTTTCGATACCCCAAATAGAGGTCGGAAATTCTTCCTCCCACTACAGTGGAGGCGTAGACCAGTGAGCCATAGGATGCATATACTGCAGCGGCAGCAATATCTCGATTAGCTAGGGCCTCAAAAATTTCGTTGACCATGTAAAGCGTTAGGAGAGCACGCATGCCATAGAAGCTGAAGCGCTCCCAAAGTTCTGCAAAAAACAAATAAAATAAGCCCCTAGGGTGACCTAAGTAATCACTATGATTGACAGTCGCCGGTGTTGTCATTCTGATTTTTACAGGTTGGATTCAATAAAAATAGTCATTTTCTCAAACAAGTGAATGAGTGCATTCCCCGAACCGATTCCGTGATTTTGATCGGGATAAATAGCCCATTCAAAATCTTTATTAGCTTCAATCAATGCTTGGATCATACGCATCGAATTTTGAACGTGAACATTATCATCCCCACTTCCATGTACCAAGAGTAATTTACCTTCTAATTGATCGGCATAATTGAGGGTGAATTCAAGTCATATCCTTCGGGGTTTTCTTGAGGAGTTCGCATAAAACGTTCGGTATATATAGTGTCGTAAAAACGCCAAGTTGTTACAGGGGCAACGGATATAGCTGTTGAAAAATACCATCCCCAGTGAGGATACTCTGAAGAGCCATATGCCCTCCATAACTCCAGCCCAAATGCCTACACGAGAGGCATCGATATAAGGACGAGTTCCAAGCTGTCTTGCAGCTGCTATCTTGTCTTCCGTTTCATATTTAACAAGATTTAAATAGGTTTGTTTTAAAATCAGATCCTCTAAAGCCAGTTCCTCTTCCATCTACACAAGCAACAATTACTCCCTTTTGGGTCAATAAATAATGCCAAAGATCTCTTTGAGAAGTCCAACGATTGGTCACTTGTTGAGAACCTGGTCCTGAATATTGAAACATCAATAGGGGATATTGCTTATTGGGGTCAAAATCTTTCGGCTTGAGCATCCACATATTGAGTTCGTTCCCATTCACCATTATGGTGTTAAACTCTTTTAGGAAGACCTAATGCTGTTATTTGTTGCTTTAGAGAAGTATTTTCAAGTACCGTTCGAATGACTTTGGCGTTGGATGTTTTTCGAAGTTGATATTTTGGAGGCGTAATAGCATCTGAAAAAGAATGAATATAGTATTGAGCGTTGTTGCTGAAAAGGGCACCATTATATCCATAGTCATGTGATAATATGCGTTTGCGTTTGCCGTTCAGGGACACTGCATAGCCCGCTCGTTCCGTACTCCCTATTTCTGTGGAGGCATAATAAACCTCTTTAGTATTCGGACTATAATGGAAGAAATCGGTCACCTCCCAAGCCCCTTTAGTCAATTGGCGTTGTAATCGACCATCACTGGAAAAATAATAAAGATGGTTGTATCCGTCCCGTTCGCTAGTCCAAAGGAAACTATTGTCCTCTAAAAATCGGAGATTACTATGGACATCAACATAACGCTCATCTTTCTCTTCTATAACTATTTTGGCTTCACCTGTAACCGTGTTAAACTGCCAAAGTTTCAAATGATTTTGAAGGCGATTCAAGCTTTGAACACTTAATAAATTTGACTTTTAGAAAATTGAAAACGAGGAATATACTCTAGTGATTCTTCTCCAAAGCGAAGATTTTTATCGTTTTTTTTCAATACATCATATACATGCATGCTCAAAGTGGCATTGGTTTCTCCTGCTTTAGGATAACGAAATTGATAGGGAAATGGGTAAAGGTCTTGCCCATATACATCCATAGAAAAAACAGGTACTTGGGATTCATCAAAACGCAAATAGGCCAATTGGGTTCCGCTACTGTTCCAGTCAAAAGCACGTACATAACCAAATTCCTCTTCGTAGACCCAATCGGTTAATCCATTGATAATAGTATTGCTACCGTCTTGGGTAATTTGATCTAAGGAACCTGTCTCCAAATCTTTGATGTAAATATTGCGTAAATGAACAAAAGCTACTTTAGTTCCATCAGGAGAGAATAAGGGTTCTTGAACCCAAGGATAGGAATCTTTAGTGTCAAATAAGGGAATCAAAACTCCCGTATTCAAATGATATATATAATATATGGCCTGTTTGGACCTTCTATATATTGGAAATTCAGAAGTAGCAATCAATATTTTACTTTCATCTTTTGAAAAACTGTAGGAAGAAAAATAAGGAATTGTTTCCCCTGATGATAATATTGTTTTTTGAGCCTTTCCATCTAGGTAGGCATATTTGACAATTTGTGAGGTTTGGTTGTTTTCATCCGATTTTAACACAGTATAGTGTATCCCGTCTTTCATAGATTGGTAGCTCTCCAAACTTTCGGGATTAAAGGTTCCCTCAAAAATGGAGCTGTTTGTTAAGCTTTGTGCATTTAAGCTCAGGAAAGATACCAGCAGCAGTAGGGTTTGAGTTATTCTCATGACAGGGTCTTTGAATTGACGAGCAAAGTAAAAAATTAAATCCATTTTCCTCTTATAAGTTATCTTTGGTAAAAGTTTCAATGCAGCGATCAGTAAGTGGTTTTTCTAAACGAACCAAAACCGAAAAAATTGAATGGATTGTAGAACAGCATTTTGAAGATCCCGAGGTAGCAAAAACGCTTTTAACATCCTATTGGCATAGCGATCCGAACCTTCAAGACAAACACGATGAGTTCATCGAAAACACCCTCTCCAATTTTTACTTGCCCTTAGGGGTGGCACCCAATTTTTTAATCAATGGCCGCTACTACACTCTTCCCATGGTGATTGAGGAAAGTTCAGTAATTGCAGCGGCAGGTAAATCGGCTAAATACTGGGCCAACAAAGGAGGCTTTAGAACCCAAATTTTAGGGATTGAAAAAAGTAGGGCAAGTCCATTTTTTATGCCGTGAAAAGGCACAAATAGTTCAGAATTTCTTTGATGCTAACAAATTAGAACTCATCAATTCGTGTAGTGCGCTAACGGAGCGTATGCAAAAAAGAGGCGGCGGCTTACTGGACCTTCAACTTATTGATAAAACATCTGAATTGGAGGACTACTATCAGCTTCACGCTACCTTTGACACTCAAGATGCGATGGGAGCCAATTTTATCAATTCAGTCCTAGAGCAACTAGCGGACCAGTTAGTAATAATTGGTAAGCAGTATGCTCACTTTTCTCCGGGAAAAGAACCTCTAGAAGTAGTTATGAGTATCCTCTCCAACTACGTTCCCAATTGTCTGGTACGTGCCGAAGTACAATGTCCTGTTAACCAGCTCGAACTAGAGGAAGGGATGGACCAAAAAACCTTTGCTGAAAAAATAATCCAAGCAGTAAATATTGCTCAAGTAGAACCCCACCGAGCCGTCACCCATAACAAAGGAATCATGAATGGAGTGGATGCTGTGGTGGTCGCTACAGGCAACGATTTTCGTGCTATAGAAGCAGGGATTCACGCCTATGCAGCCCGAAATGGACGCTACCAAAGTCTTTCAGATGCCTTTATTGAAAATGATGTGTTTATTTTCCGAGTTGATTTGCCTATGGCCGTTGGAACGGTTGGTGGACTCACAAAGCTTCATCCCATGGTGCAGTGGAGTTTGGATTTGTTGCAACAACCTACAGCTAAAGAATTGATGCAAATAATTGCCGTTGCTGGTTTAGCACAAAATTTTGCTGCCTTGCGTTCTCTCGTAACTTCTGGAATACAAAAAGGGCATATGAAAATGCATTTATTAAATATTCTCAATCAACTAAATGCTAGTACTGAGCAAAAGAAATTAGCATTAGAGTATTTTTAAAAATAGAACAATTAGCCACACTGCAGTTCAAAATTTTCTAATCAAATAACATGAAGTTCTACAGTCATGGCAAGCTTCTGCTGACCGGAGAATACACTGTTCTTGAGGGTGCCAAAGCCCTAGCGCTACCAACGAAAAAAGGACAACAACTTCACGTTGAACCTTCCGCCATTGAGCAACTGTTTTGGAGAAGCTTGGCCTGGGATGGAAGCTGTTGGTTTGAAGCGCAATTTGAACTAAATGACTTTAAACTAATTCACAGTGATGCCCCAGAGATTGCCAACCGGCTGCAAATGGTTTTGAATGCAGTTCGTGAACAGAACAAAGACTTCTGCCAAAGGGGAACGAAAATAACTACGCAATTGGAATTTGATCGAGGTTGGGGCTTGGGTTCTTCTTCTACGCTTCTGGCCAATATCTCACAATGGGCAGCTGTCGATTCATATCAACTTTTAGAGGCAACACTGGGTGGGAGTGGGTATGACATTGCTTGTGCTCAAGCCGAACAGCCTATTCTATACCAGCGCTTGAATGGCAAACCAAAGGTAAGTATTCCCTCCTTTGATCCTCCGTATAAAGAAGATCTGTTTTTTGTGTACCTTAACCACAAACAGGACAGTCAACAAGAAGTAGCAGCCTATAAAATCAACCCCACCAATACTAAAGTCATTGATGACATAAGCCATTTAACAGAGGAAGTAGTGTCATGCCGAAATCTAAACACATTCATAAAATGCCTAAACGTTCACGAAGATTTAATGGCATCACATCTTGGACGCATTCGTGTCCAAGAGAAATACTTTTCCGACTTTCCCGGTTGTGTGAAAAGCCTAGGGGCTTGGGGAGGAGATTTTGTTTTGGCTTGTGGAGGTCCTCAAGAATATTTTAACCAAAAAGGATTCTCGGTTATCAAATCCTATTCGGAGTTTATAGTGTAGAAGTCCATATACTGGGATTTTTGCTGCTCAGCTTTTATTTTGCCTTAATCTTATTATATTTTTTTAAAAAATCCGAATGACTTCACTCATTGGTATGGAAGAAATCAAATGATTTTCTTTACCTCGCATTGTCTGCGCGGCGAACAATGAATTAATTATTGCTTCTTCAGTAGCCTCAATTGTAGCTAAAAAGAGGGGACTAACTGCATCATTTCGCAAAACTTTACTGTCATAAAAAAGTCCTTTAGTATTGTGGGTAATATAATTGGTTTCTGCAGTAGAGATAGAAATTACATAATTCCGCTCCCATTTGATGCAATCCCACCAGTCTTAGCCAGTCCCATCATGGCCCTTTTAGCTACTCTTTTCAAGTTTCTAGCATTGAGGGGGCATCTGTAATTACAACCATCATACAGGAACCGTCGGCTTCGTCCAAAATAATTTTGCGGTAGGGATAGGAGTTGAGTTCTTTACCTACAGGAGCCCCATTAATTTCTAAGACGCCTCCAAAATTTGTTTGTACAAGAACACCTACGGTATATCCTCCTAAAGATTTTGGAATTTTTCTTGATGACGTACCGATTCCCCCTTTATAACCAAAACACACTGTACCCGTCCCAGCTCCCACGTTACCCTCTGGTACGGGCCCTGTTTTTGCATGGGTAATTGCTTGAAAAATATGTTTTTCTTTGATGTGTCTCCCCCGAGTGTCATTTAAATAAGCATCATTTGTTTCCCCTACTATTGGATTGACTGAGCGTACCCCTTCATTTCCGTTTTGCTCCAGGGTGTAACTAATGAGCGCATTGGACGCTACAGGAACACTTAATGTATTGGTCAAAACAACCGGAGTTTCTATATTTCCTAATTCCTCTACTTGACTATATCCCGTCATTTTACCAAAACCATTACCAATATAAATGGCAGCCGGTAACTTGTCTTGGTATATATTCCCTGGGTGGGGAATTATAGCAGTGATTCCCGTTCTAATATCGTCACCTTCAATTAAAGTAGTGTGGCCTACTGAAACACCCTTTACATCGGTGATTGCATTAAAAGAACCTGTTTCAAAAACACCGATTTCAATACCATAATCTCTCGCCCTTTTTGTTTGAGAAAACCCGATAACGCTTACAAGCATTAGAATTGAAAAAAGAGGGTAGTTCCTTTCTGTTGACTTCATTTTATTTTTTTAAATACCATGCTGGAACAAATTTATTGATGAATTAAATTTTTTATCAGTGAAGATAATGGGCATATTTTGAAATAAAAGCCTATTAAGGAAATCTTGTTTTAATTTTAACTATTTTTTCAGAAGCCAACCAAAAAAGACTGGAATCATTATTCATCAACCAAGTCCGTCTGTACTCTATTCAAATTTTATTTTAGTAGTATTGTGCTCGGTTGTCCGTAATCTCTGCTACTGATTCTAGGGCAGCTAGAATGGCTTGTTCTAGGTTTGTTTTTTCAGCTTCTTGGAGAGAATTGGCATAGGCCACATAGCTCGGCAAATCTGGAGCCACTTCCTTCTTATTCAACCGAACAAGGAAAGCACCGTTTTCCCCTGTAATAGAGAAGAAGTCTCACCTTCATTTAACGAAAAAGCCACTCCAATGACATAGGGTTCTTGTCCAACTCCAGGCAAGGTTGTATTTTCTTGTGTGAGGGCAGAAGCTGTTTTGATCTCGGTTTCACTTGCTTCGGCTAAAGTTTCTAGTGAGCTAGCTGAAGCAAATTTTTCAGTCAAAAGTTCCAATCGCTTTTGATTCTGAAGAATAGGGATTACCACTTCACGAGCCTGATCTACTGTTTGTAATCCGGAGTCCAGTTTATCCGAAAGTTGAACTACGGCATAGCCTCCTTTTGAAAGACTAAAGCGTCGGATGGTACCCACCTGAGTGTCGTCTTCAAAAGCCCATTGGACAATATTACGTTGCATGCCAATGCCAGGTATCAACTCATCTAGAATATCAATCTGAGTAGGGTCTTTTATGGAAAGGTTTGCCGCTGCAGCTGCTTCTTCTAGATCCCTTTTTCCTTGGCAGTAATTTCCAATTCAGTAGCCTCGCGGAAAACTCGGTTTGAGGTTTCGTCTGAAGGGACAATTTCACGAACAATTTCGGCTAATAAAACCACATCTTCTTTATCTGTAATCTTGACTACATGGAAACCAAAGTCTGTTTCTAAAAGGCCGATTTTCCCTACCCGATTTCTATTGGTATAGTCATAAAATGGCTGTGCCATGGTTCCCTCCTGAAAGAAGCCTAAATCGCCTCCAAGACTTTTGGATGGGCCATCGGAATTGTTACGAGCCAGTGTTTCAAAATTATCAGGATTTCGACGCACTTGACGCAGCAAACGATTGGCCAAACGTTGTGCTTCTTCTTTAGTCCGAGTAACCCCTGGAGTGGGATTAGCGACTCCCTCATAGGAGATTAATATATGACTTGCTCGAATCGAACCCTTGCGTTTTTTATTGATCATGCGAGCCAATTTCAGGTAACCCCCGTCTTTGAATGGCCCAAAAACTTCTCCTTTATCAAGCTTAAATAATACCTCAGCATATTCACTGGCCAATCTACCCTTAGGAAGGTAGGCTGAATCGTATGGTACTTCAGAAAATTTTTCTACAAAATCAATAACATTCTCAGTGGTTCGAAAGCCTTCTAAAGTATCTGTAAGCTTAGATACTTCGTTGTATTCTACTTGGGAATCCAACAGCTTTTCAAGAGAAGCATAAAGCTGTACCTCATCATCTGCTGATGCAATGTCATCAAATACTACATATCTGATAGCAGTACTCGCTTCAGTTTCAAATTGATCTGCATTTGCATTGATGTATTTTTGATCTCGGCATCACTCACATTGACTAAACTGTCATCAATAAGTTCCATAGGCAATTGGACAAACTCTATATTGATTTTATCATTCTCAACGTGATAGGCCAGCTTTCCTTCTTCTTCAGTAAATCCTGTACTGGATCGAATAAGGTCCAAGTAGATATTTTGCTTTGCTACATTAACAAGATTGGCTTCTTGAATTTTCCATTGCTCGTAAGCGGCTGGATTTTGTTCTTTTAATAGATTAATGAAATTTGTAAATATACCGAAGTCGAAGATTCCAAATTCATTTAAAAAGCGTTCGTCACTAACAAAAGATGGATTCTGAGATACAATTTGTTCTATTTGTTCTCTTCCTGCATCAATCCCAAGCGTTTCGAATTGTTGGTTCAAAATGGTATTCTGTATGCTCTGATCCCAAACAGTGCGAACGGCTTGAAGGGTGGAGAAACCATAGTTGCGTTCCGTTTGCTCTACTTGAAATCGGAAGAGTTCCAAGCTCATTTCTTCTTCATTGATAATTGCAATAGGGTCTGTTGGTCCACCACTGTTACTATTTCCATCTAAAACACCTGATATGACGAAAGCAAATAGCGCCATTCCGATGATGAAAATTAAAAAGAAAGAACGTTGTCGTATTTGTCCAAGAATTGCCATGCTACCTAATTTTCAGCTAATCTGCGAATTTACGATTATTAGAGCGATATCAAAATATTTTTAAGGGCAACAAACATGATAGTGGAAGTCTATCTAAACCGTGTTTTTATGAACAATTAGCCGTTCAATTTTGGTAGAAGAAACTTTTTTCACGGTAATTGAAAGTCTTGCACCTCAACCACAGTACCTTTTCTCAGGAATGGCTTCGGTATGAAAGAAAATCATCCCTCCAAGAGTTTCGTAAAATTCATTTTCGGGTAAGCCCAAATCATAGTTTTGGTTGAGATAATCCACCTCCAAGCGGGCCGAAAACTCATAGGTATTAGCATTGAGTTTTTTCTCGTAATGTGCCACGCTGTCGTGTTCATCCTCAATTTCACCAAACAATTCTTCCACTATATCTTCTAGAGTAACAATACCAGCAGTCCCGCCATACTCGTCAATCACAACAGCAATACTCCTACGTTGCTTGGTAAGGATTTTGAGCGCTTGATTGACAGGAACAGGTTCGTGTACTTGGGCAAAAGGAAGTAGAATACTTTTTAGATTTTTGGGTTGCTTAAACATCTCAAAGGCATGCACATACCCAATTATATCATCTAGGGTATTGCGATATATCAGTATTTTAGAAAACCCGGTGGTGACAAACAGCTGTTGTAATTCTTGGATCGGTGTATCTTGAGCAACAGCTACAATTTCTGCTCTTGGTACCATGGCCTCTCTAACTTTAACATCTGAAAACTCTAAAGCGTTTTGAAAAATTTGAATTTCAGAATCCAGCTTGTCTTTGTCTTTACTCTGTTCTACTTGTTCTTCAATATAATCTCCCAGTTCCACTTTGGAAAAGCTCAGTTGTACCTGATCTGCTTCTACCTGAAAAAACCGCTTGAGAACTCCATCGGTCAATAGAATGATAGCACTTGATATTGGAGCTAATAAGAAATAAAAAAAAGTGGTAGGGATAAGAAAAAATCTGAGCAATCGATTAGCATAAAGTTGGAAAAAAACTTTGGGAAGAAATTCCGCCGTGATTAGAATGACCAGCGTTGATATTAAGGTCTGATAGAGTAATAGACTAAAATCTTGACCGTTTTGGAAAGCACTTCCTGAAAAGAATAAAGCTGTAATCCGATCTCCCATAAAAATTCCGTAGGCAACCAGAGCAATGTTGTTCCCTACCAGCATAGTGGCAATAAATTGGGAGGGATTTTGTGTAATTCTTCTCAAAAGGAGCGATATAAAACCACTATTTTGTTTTTCGATTGCCAATTCTACTCGATTGGCTGAGACAAAGGCGATTTCCATTCCTGAAAAAAACGCAGAGAGAATCAAACAGCTAAGAATTATAAAATCCTCAGGAATCATGATTTGGGGCCTGCGATTTTCAAATTTTTTCCTGTAGTGCCTTCGGAATAAGGCCATGAATACGGACAAAAAAGCAAAGCCTAAAAATAGATAGGCTTTTTGTGGACGACTATTCCATTGGACAATAGATTGATAAACTGACAAAAAACTAATGACCCAATAAATAATTTCAGAAATTCGGTAACTTCTCATAAAGTATCTAGACTATCTTGTTCTTCAGTAACAGCAATGGTTCCTATGAGTTTTCCAGTCTTAAATTTACTAAATTCCTTATTGGTGTCCAATCGAATGGCATTCAAATCGTAATCTTGATTTTTAAAGGTAAATGGTCGCTCTGTAAACAGCCATTCATTTTCGGCATCCCAAAATAACTGGTCCGTTTCCAATACAGATCCATCAGAGGATTCCAAAATCACATTGCGGCGCAAGTCTATCAAGTCTGTGGCTGTATAAATCAATCCGTAATCAGCAGTTATGAAATTTTCATTGCGCTCGTTATCAAAAAAAACGACTTTAAGACCCTCAGGAAATTCCGCATATTGAAAGCTGAGATTGGTATAATCCACATGAAGTGGGGCTGTGAGAATGGCTTGGATTTCTAAAGAATCCGTATAAATCATCCGTATGTTTTGTGCCGTACCTACTGCCTGTGTATTGAAAGAGGTAAGCTCTTTTACAGCTTCGGTTGAATCGCCACAAGAAAAAAACAGGGGCAATACCCAAGCACAGACCCCTATTGTCATTTTATAGCGAGTGTTACTCATTAGAGCTTAGGAACTTTAACACTCCCTTTCACCCAACAATCAAACGTGATAGTACTTCCTTCATTGCCCTCGGTGAAAATATCAGTTTTACTCGGTGCTCGCCCCATATAACTTTCTGCCGTTTTAAGAGCCAGTTTTTTTATGGATTCATCTACCCGAGCGGCTTTTCTGGCGACGTTTGCAGCCAACCAATAAATTGCACGCTTGTTAAATTGTGTAGTACCGCAATCATTGGCACTGGCTGCATACAAGTTGGCAATTAACAAATGTGCACGACCCATAGAGGGTTGGAAACTTTATCGCCTTATTCGCATAACTTCGCGCCGATAACTTACGACCTGATTTTTTAAACTTCAAGGCAATTTTATACAGTATTTTCGCTTTTTTGTAGTTATCAATTTCCAATGCGATCGATTCTTCGTAATACTCAAGTGCCTCTTGACTCTTACCCGCTTTGTCATTAAGTAAGCCGAGGTAGTAGGCAGAATCTGCGGAAGGATCCAAATTGTGGAGCGCTTCGACTAAAGTCACAAATAACGGATCATCGGAACATTCTTTAGCATCCATCCTAGAAGCTGCTCTTTTAAGCCATACTGAATCAGTTTTATTTTCTTCAAAATTTCGTTGATAGAGCGGTATCAAATTTTCACACTTTGCCTCTATAGAGATGATGGCATCTAGATTGGACACATAGGTAGCGATTGCTTTGGAATTGATTCCAAAAGCTCTTTTATTTCGAGTTTCCCTTGAGGTCAATGGCGATCCCGATTCTTCCTTTTTTAAAATTTTATCTAAATTTTTAGCCAGCTTTGTCGATTCCACTTCAAACTTTTCAGATACTTCTTCGTATTTGTTAAAGAGTTGTTCCATAGTGACCCCTTGGTCCCCCTGCTTTATACAAATCGAAAAGAGTTTTTAAAATAATTGTAGAGGCGTTTGGGATTTGTAAAACTATTGGGATCCTCGATAAATGCCTTATCAAACGTCTCATATGCTTCCATTTTGGACCCAATTTTAAAATCCAATAACGACTGAGCTTTTGAACTTAAATACTTCCTATTCTATTTTTGCCTTTGCGAGTGGGGAAATTATCCCCCATGCCTGATAAAGTTCAATTAAGGTGTTCTTAAATACTTCTTGTTCTGTTCCACTGCTATTTTTGATTTTATTCTGTAAGATTTTTTCCCCGTATGAATAAATCGCTACGTTTAATTTTGGACATTCAACACGAACTTTCTCCCACGGTTCGTAGGCAGAATCATAGTTTTTCACTTTAGCAAATTCCGCAAAAATGGATAAATTTTGAATACATTCTTCGTTAGACTGAGCAAGTATTTGCCCTCCTATGAAAAGGAAAATAAAACTTGCAATTGGGTATGACAATCTCATTGTTTTATATTTAATCAATTGTATTTTCTTTTTATAAACCACACATCATTAAGCGAAAATCCGAGCTTTACATGCCAGTAGTTTTCATCTACTAAATTGGGGTTTGAAGTACTTCTACTCCCAGGGTTACTCCAAGGTTAGCATTGGAAAAGGGACCAAGTCTAAAGGATGGTAACCCCACACCAAAAGTTATGCCACGATTCTTAAGAGAAGATTGTTGCAAACGAATGCCTGTTTTTTCATTATAATACCCCACTCTATAAACGATACGTTTCCAATAGCTTGTCAACGAGCTGTAATTTGGAATGAAAAACCCTCCAAGGGATAATCGGTTTCCATCTTCATATCTTAGGCTGTCTAAAGTAATAAAATCATTTCTGAAATCCGAGTTTGAAATGCTAACAAATTGTCCCCCTAGAAACCATTTCTTGCGTGTTCCAATTCCCAATCCAAGAGTTGTAGCAGTAGGAAGAATCAGCACAGTCTCGTCCAATCCGGAAGATTCCAGATCTACTCCTAACTGTTGTCCGATGCCAGGTGAACTAGTGGAAAGTGAGGTAAATATCTCATTATTTCGAGAATTGATTGTAGCCTCGGGCGCATAGGCAGTGTAAAAATGTAGGTTTTGTTTTCCCAGAGGAAATACTAAAAGGGTTGAAAATTTGTAACTGATTCCCGAAAGGCTGGAATTACTTTCCAAAAAGGTCGTTCGATCAATATTTTGTGTTTGTTGAGAACTTTGATGATTGATATTACCAAACCCATATCGCGCGGTGGCACCAACAGACCACCATTTGAACAAATTAAACCCGGCGGATACAAAAGCTAGATTAAGCCCTCCATTACCTTCAAACGCTGTGCTTGGTCAACTTCATCTCCTTCCTGAAAGAGTTCCAAACGGTAGCCTACAGAGCTATAAGGAATCAATCCGAAATTGAATCCAAAGTGTTTGGTGGGAATGCTTAACCCCAAATAATTCAATGAAGAGGTGCCGATTTTTTGGGTGTTGTTAGCATCTTCTATCTTGTTGTTCTTGTAGTCTAACCCCAATGAAAAGTTCGTTAACTTCAATTTGGCCAAACCTGCAGGATTATTAAAGTCAATGTGAATAGAATCGCTGTAGAACTCTAGACCTCCCAATGCTCTTGACCAATGATTACCACGATAATTTATTTCGCCCAATCCTCCGAATGAATAGGGTGAACCCGTTCCTGCTTGGCTCCATACAGGGAGAGAAGCCGACAGGCAAATGACCAGTAGAAAGCGTTGTGTCATGGGTGCGTATTGTATTGCAAAAGAGCCTGCATTCCTTCCAATAGGAAATTAGGTTCGGCAAATATGGGTTTTTTTTATGCTTTTAGACAACCGTATGTGGTCCCCTCCTGTGAGGATTATCTTTAGATTTGAATGTTTTTCCACGTAGGTGTCGATTTGATATTCAAGTTCTGCGATGATCCATAATATACTCCAGCATGTATTGAAGCTTCTGTAGATTGCCTAGTATGGATTCGGGCCGCCTGGGAAGCAATTCGGGCAATCTTGCCGTTTGTTTGTGGAGGGCTTTGTATCGCATTCGAATTCCTGGGCTAATCGACCCTCCATAGTACACAGCATCAGCATCGATAAAATCATACGTTATACAGCTCCCCATATCAATAACCAAACAGGCTTGTTTTGGATATTTAAAACTGGCTGCAGCCATAAGAGCCATACGATCCGATCCAAGTGTTTCAGGAGTTGTGTAGTTATTTTTAAATGGAAATTTTAGCAAATCTGTGGTTAATGATGTCTTCTTTACTGTAGGAAAAATTGTTGAAATGCGGTTAGAAAAACGCCTGCGAACGTCAGAATAAAAAATGTGAGTAATTGGGTGTATATTTTTGATCTCACCTTAGCTCAGTTGGTAGAGCAAAGGACTGAAAATCCTTGTGTCCCTGGTTCGATTCCTGGAGGTACCACAAACCCCCCTTTTAATCATTGATTTATCAGGGGTTTTGTTTTTTGATTTTCTCTTGTGTACCAATAGGAGTGCCATTTGTTGGTTTTTTTTTCAAAAATTTAAATCACTCAATTAGAAAAAAATACCTTTATAAAAAATAATCTTTTATGATTAAAGTTGGACTAATTGGAGGAATCGGACCTGAATCAACAATCAATGAATTATTATCAACTGGTTATTACGAGATAAAAAAAGCAATTTCGTGAAATCACAGATAGTGTAAGTTTGGAATACCCAGAGTTATGGAGGAATAATTTGGCATTGAAAAGAACTATTGATTCCTTATTGTAGTTTCCAAAAAAGTATAGTAAACCAAATATTTTTGGCTATAACCCCGTAATTTTTATTTACTGAAGTCCTTTGATATCCAGACTGAAGACGAAGTCTCTCACTCAGTTGTTTACTAAATCCAATGAAATTCCAATTTTGATTGAATTGGGCAGGAAAACTATTGCTGAAGTTCAAAAAACCTCATTATATGCCATAAGGTTTAGTCCCTTTTGATTCAAGGATAGGTAAAACCATTTCGGAAACGAATGCGTGTACTGAAATTGACGCTTCCTGAGTCTACCCAACGATGTTCAGTACGAATCCAACCAAAGCCACGGAGGCTTTTGGTGATTGGGTAATTGACAAACAATTGTTCCCAAAGATTATTTTCGGAGACTCTATTGGATCCCACCCCATTGCTGATATAGGTATAACCTACAGAAAGGGTGGCATTTTTAGAAATTTTACGACTGATAGAAGGACGAATTAATATTTGATCCTGAACGCTATAAAGCTTTTGGTTCGATAATGTTTTTCCAAGAGCAGGCTACTGCTTGTCGTTAGAGAATAGCTTGTAAATAGGGCATTCCAGGCATTGTATTGTTGGCTTTCTTGGGCTTGGGTTTGGATAGCCATTAAAAAAAATAGGATACTTATGATTTTCAGGGCATTCTTCATTTCAATCTATTCTTGGGATTTGGGTAAACTTAGGTGGGGTTGTTTTCTTCTTGAGATTGATCTAGTGTTTCAACTTTGCGCAACTTGGAGAGCATCATTTTGGTTCTTGTTGTTACCAATTTATTGATTTCATTATCGGCTTCACTAATCTTCTTTTGGGCTTTCAAGAACACCCCCAAACATTTGAAATTCTTTTTTTACAGCTGCTAAGATCTGCCATACTTCACTGCTTCGCTTCTGTATAGCTAGAGTTCTAAAGCCCATTTGTAGGCTATTCAACATGGCGGCTAATGTCGTAGGCCCAGTAATTACAATTTTTAATTCTCGTTGCAATTGAGCCATTAGATCGGGATGTCGAACGACTTCTGCATAGAGCCCCTCAATAGGTAAAAACAAGATTCCAAAATCGGTCGTGTGTGGAGGGTCAATATATTTTTGTGATATTTCCCGAGCAAACTTTTTAATACTTTTTAACAAAGCGCGCAAGGAGGTTTCAATTAACACGGGATCACCATTTTCATACGCCGATTGCAGACGAATGTAGTCTTCTTGTGGAAATTTTGCGTCAATGGGAAGATATACGGCGCCTTCACCTTCGTTTTTGCCGGGCATTTTTAAGGCAAATTCAACCAAGGCATCGGATCCTTTTTTGGTTTTTACGTTGGCTTCATATTGTTCGGGAGCTAATATCTGCTCCAAAATATTAGCCAATTGAATCTCTCCTAGAACACCTCTTGTTTTGACATTACTCAATACTTTTTTTAAATCCCCAACCCCAGCAGCCAGCGTCTGCATTTCGCCTAACCCTTTCTGGACTCGCAACAATTGCTGCGTCACAATTTCAAATGATTTCCCCAGCCGCTCTTCTAGTGTTTTATGCAGTTTCTCATCTACTGTTTCACGCATTTTTTCTAAGCGCAGTTCAGTGGTCTTCACCAATTCATCTTGTTTTAGGCGCATGGCTTCAAACTTCTGCTTTTGGAGTTCGTTAAATTCTTTCACGTTTTTAGAGAATGCCTCTTGAAAATCTTTCAATGTAGTGCGTTGCTCCTCTCGATCTTCTTTGGCTTTTTGGCGATAGTTTCTACTAAACGATCAAGGCTTTGGGTCAATTCCAACCGAATTTCTCTTAAGTTCCTTTGTAATTCTTCTCGGTTTTGGGTCAGTCCTTCTTGGAGTTTTTCTTGTACTTTATTTTGGTCCAAACTTACCGCTGGCTTTCGAAAAACCAATAAGACAACCAAGCCCAAATTGACAAGCAACAACAAAACCCATAAAAGCTCCATAAATAAAAAGTTATTTGGCAATAAAGGTAAAAGGAATAAGTTGTAATCAGAAAAAAACAAACACAAAGGAGTCAAGTGACACTTTACTAACTTTCAATATAAAAGAGTAAGTATCTAGGGTTTATATTCATTAATGATATCCGAGACAATAGGTAAATAAGGCTTTCCACCAATTCATATCAAATGTGTTTTAATACATAACGACCCTCTGCATTTTTTATTGTAACAGGTTTATTTTTTTTGTTTCTTTAGTGCAAAGAAGCCAAAATGAAAAAAACACTCCTTTGGTCCGTCACTGCGGCCATTGCTGGATTTTTGTTCGGATTTGACACCGTGGTTATCTCAGGTGCCAATCAACCGGTTAAAGAATTATGGCAGCTAAGTCCTTTATTCCATGGAACCTTTGTCATGTCAATGGCATTATGGGGAACAGTCGTCGGTTCGCTCTTTGGGGGCTTTCCCGCACAACGTTACGGTAGAAAAAAACCTTATTTTGGATTGGAGTTCTTTATCTAATTTCTGCTCTTGGTTCTGCACTGGCTCCTGATCCCTTTACTTTTCCTTAATGCGCTTTATCGGTGGTCTTGGAGTTGGAGCCTCATCGGTCGCCGTTCCAGTTTATATTTCAGAAATATCTACCGCTAGAACCCGAGGACAATTTGTTGCTTTGTATCAATTCAATATCGTTTTCGGAATTTTTATTGCCTTTTATCCAACTACCTTTTAGACGGAGTTGGAGGGGCTATTGACTGGCGCTATATGTTGGGTATTGAGGCGTTTCCAGCTGTTATTTATTGTCTATTTGTTTTGCGAGTTCCCGAAAGTCCACGCTGGTTAATTCTAACTAAAAGGATGATACACAAGGCTTGCGCATTCTCCAATTTATTTATCCTGAACAAGAAGCCAAAGCTAACTTGATGGCAATCAAAGAAGGGGCTGGGAAAATGGATACAACTGAATCTCTCTTTCAAAGAAAGTATTCCCGCGTACTTACCCTAGCTTTTTTATTGGCCTTTTTCAATCAATGGTCTGGAATTAATTTTGTTTTATACTATGCCCCTGAAATTTTGGAGCATTCGGGCTTGGCTACCCAGGAATCTCTTTTCAGTTCTATTTCTATTGGAACGGTCAACCTAATTTTTACTGTTATCGGTGTTCGTTTAATAGATCGTTTAGGACGGAGAGAGTTAATGACCTTGGGTTCCATTGGATATATTCTCAGCTTGGCGCTAGTTGCATGGTGTTTTTATTCGAAGCCAATCCCATCCTCCTCATCAGCTTTATTCTTCTTTTTTATCGCTTCCCATGCCATAGGTCAAGGAGCGGTAATTTGGGTTTTTATTTCAGAAATTTTCCCTAATAAAATTCGTGCCTATGGTCAAGCATGGGGTACAGGGGTCCATTGGGTTTTTGCGGCGTTGATCACGCTTATAACACCATTATTTTTGGACGAAAAAGAAGGAATTTTTGGAGAAAACCCCTGGCCCATATTTGCTTTTTTTCTCATTCATGATGATTGGACAACTGCTGTGGGCTAGAGTAAGTATGCCAGAAACCAAAGGGGTTTCTCTTGAACAATTGAGTAAAAAATTAATTAATGATTAATTACGAGAAGTCTATTGTTGGAGTAATGATAGGCTGGCTCTTAATCGGATGCACCACCAGTAGTCCAGATACCATGCAAAAAGAAGAAAAACTATACCGACCTCATTTTCATTTCACTCCTCAAACCCAATGGCTTAATGATCCCAATGGGATGTTTTATTTCGAAGGCACCTACCATCTTTATTTTCAATACCATCCCTTCAGCAATGTGTGGGGACCTATGCATTGGGGGCATGCCACGAGCAAGGATTTACTTCATTGGAAAGAGCATCCTATAGCCTTATTCCCAGATGCGCTAGGATCGATTTTCTCTGGGAGTATTGTCGTGGATCATCAAAACACATCAGGTTTTGGAAAAGAAGGTCAAATCCCAATAGTTGCGATATATACCAATCATGATCAAAAAGGAGAGGACGCTTGCTCCAATACCTTTCAAACCCAAAGCATCGCCTATTCACTCGATCAAGGATTTAATTGGGTCAAATACGACCAAAACCCAGTAATTCCCAATCCTGGAATAACCGACTTTAGGGATCCTAAGGTGTTTTGGGACCTGACTTCTCGGCAATGGATAATGACATTAGCTGTCAATAGTGAAGTCTTTTTTTATCATTCTTCCGACTTAAAGCAATGGTCCTACCTGTCTAGGTTTGGAAAAGGTATTGGCAATCATGAAGGGGTATGGGAGTGTCCAGAATTAATGGAACTGCCCGTGGCTGGCACAAAAGAGAAAAAATGGGTTCTATTAGTCAGCATCAACCCTGGGGGCCCTAACGGAGGAAGTGCCACCCAGTATTTTATTGGGGATTGGAATGGAAAAGAATTTATCCCCGACTCCGAATTTGTAAATTCCATGGCACAAAAGCATGATTTTTGGTTGGATTTTGGTACTGATAATTATGCTAGTGTTAGCTTTAATAACCTTCCCCACCCGAGGGGCAAAAAAGTAATTATTGGTTGGCAATCCAACTGGGAATATGCTAGAAAAGTGCCAACTCAAAAATGGAAAAATGGAATGACCCTACCCCGGGAGATTGATCTGCTGCCTGCTGGCACTACTTATCGTATGCGATCTCTCCCAACTCCATTCTGGAAAACCCATCTTGTAGACAAAAAAATCACGGAGTCCTTGGCGGTTGATTCCAAAACCATTCTTGCCTCTATAGAAGACTTAGCTCTTGACCGAATGCAAATTTCAGGCGAAATAACCCTTTCAGAAGATCAGAGCTTTGTGTTCCAGATGGACAATTCCCAGGGCGACAAACTCATTTTTGGATACCAGGGTAAGAAAAGAGTTTTTCATTGATCGAAGTCAACTGCAAATTCCAAATTTCAACGCTGCTTTCTCTGCGGGAAAGCAAACCGCCGCTCGAAATGCAGTCACCTCAACTATTCCTTTTCAAATTATTATAGACAAAACTTCTTTGGAATTGTTTTTTGATGGTGGGCTAACTGTACTCACTGCTCTTTTTTTTTCCGAGTGCTCCGCTAGAACACCTTCGAATGTTGGCCAATCAAAATTCAGGTAAGATTGAATACTTTAAGCTTTCCGAGTTCATTCATTAAATTTAAAATAGAGTGGATTCACTTCTTATCTTGTTGTTATGAAACAATTGAATGCCGTCTGTTTTGGAGAAGTTTTGTGGGACCTATTCCCCTCTGGAAAAAAAAAATGGGGGGAGCTCCCCTCAATGTGGCTTTTCGACTCAGCCAGCGAGGAGTTTCCACCACCTTAATTAGCGCCATTGGCGAAGATGCTTTAGGGAACGAATTAAAAATCGCAATTGAAGAAACAGGTATATCGGCTCACTTACAAAAAAACACAACTTATTCAACCGGAAGTGTAGGTGTGCACTTGGATAAAGGAGGCTCTGCTACTTATACTATTGAAAGTCCTGTTGCTTGGGATGCTATCATCTACGAACCTGCCATTGAACGCTATGTTGAGGAGGCTGACTGTTTGGTATTTGGAAGTTTAGTTACTCGTGGAGCAACCTCCAAAAACACACTCAAAAACTCCTAATGAAAGCAAGCTACAAAGTATTTGATATCAACCTTAGAAAACCGCATTACCAGCTTTCCGACCTTTTGAAGTGGATGCGCCTTGCCGACCTAATTAAGTGTAACGAAGAGGAATTGAAAGAAATAGTGAAATATATGGGTTGTAAAGAAATTCATATTGAAAAACAAATCGTTTTCTTAGCAAAGCAGACGGTAACACAACAGGTATGTGTTACTCTGGGCAGCAAAGGTGCAATTTGGTATGAAGACAGTCATTTTATTTATCAGTCTGGTTTTGAGACTAAAGTGGCTGATACCGTGGGTGCTGGTGACAGCTTTCTTGGGACCCTATTGGCAGGACTATTGGGAGGACAGCCACGGGCTGATGCTTTAGAAGAAGCCTGTGCAATGGGAGCCATGGTTGCCTCTAGAACGGGAGCCAATCCCATAATCTCTCAAAAAGAACTTATTAATTTTAAAGGCAGAACTAATAATGGCTAAAATATTTAATATCATTTACTGTGACCCTTCTCATTGCACCCGATTCATTTAAAGGTAGTCTTTCTGCCAAGGAGGTAGCAAGAGCTATGGAACAAGCAGCCCGGTCAGTATTACCCTCTTTAAAGACACATTGCATTCCTTTTTCTGACGGAGGAGAGGGGTCTTTAGACTTTTTAGAATCTCATTTTAAAGGGGATCTCCAGTGGGTGGAAACACAAAATGCTCTGGGCTATTCTCTAAAAGCTCCTTATTATAAAATGGGGTCCAAAGCTTGGATTGAACTTTCTCAAACTGCTGGCTTATCTCAACTACCACTCGAGGAAAGAAATCCATTATTAACGTCTACCTACGGAGTAGGTATTCTCATTAAAGAAGCCCTTAATAACGGCTGTGATGAAATTATTTAAGCATTGGCGGTAGTGCTACCCATGATATGGGCTTCGGTATTTTTTGTGCATTGGGAGGTCTTGCTCTGGATGCGACTGGGAATTCATTTATCCCCACTGGTAAAACGTTGGGTGCCGTCGCTTCTATCGATAATGATAAAATCTCTGTCCCGAAGAAAAGCAGCTGGCTTCACGTAATCTGTGACGTCTCCAATCCCCCGGTTGGACCCCTGGGAGCGGCAACTATTTTTGCTTCCCAAAAAGGAGCTACCCCTGAAGAGTGTTCTATATTAGAAGAAAATTCTCAACAAGTGATCCGAATTCTTCAGCCACTTTCAAATCAGCAATTGACTTCTTTGGAAGGAGGGGGCGCTGCTGGGGGAACTGCTGCAGGGATGGTGGCCTTGTTCAATGCTTCGTTACAATCTGGTTTTGAAACATTTTATAGTTGGAGTGGACTGGAGGATCTTTTTTCAAAAATCGAGCCTTCTTCTCACAGGTGAAGGTTGTTTGGATCATCAAAGTTTAAATGGAAAAGTTCCCCTATCCCTAGCAAAAAAAGCACATTTAAAACATGTTCCTACGCTACTAGTATGCGGGCAAATTCATTTGGACATCAAAACCCTTGAAGCCTTTGGAATTGTTGGATGGAAAAGTTTACTTCAAGAGTTTGAGTCAATGGAATACGCTCAAAATAATGCTTTTGAAGCCATACAAAATGTTACACAAAAAGCTCCCTTATCTCTCACTTCAGATAAAAGATGAACAGTGATTTAATCCTTTTACTGGTTTTATTGATTTGGATTATTCTTGGAACGAGTTTGCTTCGTTGGTCTCCACTCAGGGTTTTATTTATTGGAACTTTTTTCGGGGCCATCGTCTTCGAAATTCCTTTGAAAGATTGGCCCAGTGTAATTGGAATGGGATTTCTTATAACGGTCAAAAAAATTGGTGTTCTTATCTTACTAGGAAGCTGGATTGGGGTGTGCTTAGAAACTTCGGGGCTACACTTTCCATAGCCAAAGCTTTACTGAGTAAAATGGCCAAATGGCCCCTTCATTTTGTGGTCGGCTTTATCGGTTATTGGGTTTCCATACCCGTTTTTTGTGATGCTGCTTTTGTCATACTCAATTCTCTCAACAATCAATTGGCTCAAGAGAGTCAAACTCCAAAAATAGGTCTGACAGTAGCCCTTTCTACAGGACTTTTTGCAACCCATGTTCTTGTTCCACCTACCCCTGGTCCGCTGGCAGCAGCTGCCAATTTCGAACTCACACAACTTTTTATTCTCTTTCTTTGGGGGGGGCTGTTGGCCTTTGTGTTAACACTTGCCGGTGCAGGGTATTCCTACTGGATTGGACGGAATGTAAAAGAAACAATTCCAATTGAGAGCCCTACAGGTATTTCGCTAAAAACATCTAAACTTCCCCCAATAGGTAAAGCGATAAGCCCACTCGTGGTTCCCATTTTTATGATGGCCTTAGGAACCCTGCCCACGCAAAACAGCACTTTGGGGTATCTTTTGGGCATTCTTTCCAATCCCTTAATTGCCCTTTTTGTAGGCGGAGTCATGGGGATCACATTGTTGCATCGCTATACGGATACACCCTTGAAACATCAAGCCCGAAAAAGTTGGGATCAGGCTTTGCCAATTGTCATGATAACAGCTACGGGCGGAGCGCTTGGAAAAGTTTTACTGCAGCTCCCTTTGGGAAAATATTTGGCTGCATTGTATTTTCCTGAGAGTTTAGGTTTACTAATTCCTTTTTTATTAGCCGCCTTTCTCAAAACGGCCCAAGGATCCTCCACAGTCGCTATTTTGACAGCCTCTGCCATAACATTTCCGCTTTTGTCTGGCTTAGGATTAGATAGTGATATGGGAAAAATATGGGGAATCCTAGCCATTGGTACCGGAGCCATGACCGTGTCGCATGCCAACGATTCTTATTTTTGGATTGTTTCACAAGTAGGGGGAATAGAGCCTCAAAAAGCATTACGCACACATACAGTAGCGACCCTTTTTCAAGGACTTTTGGGTATTTTGATTCTCCTATTGAGTTTTCAATTCATAGGTAAATAAAAAAGCCCTCCATTTTACTGGAAAGCTTCTCATTGGTTGCGCTACTGTTTAAGTACACAACACACAACATTGTTAAAGCGGTCTGGACGGGATTCGAACCCGAATATAAAATCCTATGATTCAGACGTTTACAAAATTATTATTTACTCAATGAGTACTAATTTTGTTGATTTTTGTAATCTGTGATTAAACCTAAGAACTCTGTAGAGTAATAATTTAACATAGATTAGTAAGATCATATCAAATATAATTCAAATAACTCAACATAAATAGATTTAATAGAATTACTTATTGTTTATCAAACTCTGTTAGATCTAACAGAAGTAATTTTATGGGTGAGGTGTTGTAAACAGACAAAAACTTTTTCAATAACCCTAAATCAGAGTAGTTTTTATAATAAAGTTGATTTTTCATCCTTTTGAAATAATTTTTCATTTTATGTAATTTGTGAACATGAGATTTCTACTATTACTATCCTTCTTACTATTTTCATCTTGTTCAAGGACAACAATGAAAATAGTATTTGTCCGAATGGTAATTGTTGGGTTAGACTTTATACAGATTTTCAAGTAGATTCTAATGGATATTATAAAGTATCACCCGAATGGTATTCAGAAACATCAGGCAGATTCAATTTACACATTGAATCTTCACCAACTGTTGGAAGATGTCAGTATAATGGAGTAACAGTTGTTAGTTCGAGATTTGATTCAGATTCGTATTGGGAAATTGAAAGTGGATTATCATTTACATTTGGGTTATACAATCCCTTTGAGAGTTTTTATACCCAACAAGAAAATATTATTAAAGTAAGAGATACTACTGTTACTCTTGACTATTTTCAAGGACAAATACAACCAATTGTTCAAGAAACTTCAATTTATCACGATGTGAAAGACAAAATGGAATGTTTTGGATGGACTAATCCTAATACTGGACCTCCGCCAAGGGAGACTGGAAATTGTACACTATATACAAAAAGAATTATAGGACCACTCATAAGAGAAATGATAGGTGACACTTTAAAAATATATTCTGAAACTTTCTTTGATTGTGGGATGAATTCAGAATTAGTGAGAGATTCGATAAGTGTAATTCTTAAATGAAGGCCATGAAGTCCAAATTCACCTTCATGGAGTATAGTTTTATATATTAGATTTGAAATACACCAATCTATGTGGAAATTAAATAAAGAGGAATATTCAGAATTATGTTCTTTTATTGGAAAAGAACTCAAAATTAAAACTAATTGGGTTTATCATATACAAGGTGAAAATGAATATGGGAGATATCACCAGTTTAATGGTTTAAATTTTAACTCATCATCCTATAACATTTTAAAAATTTATTTTGATTTAGGAAAAATTGAAGTCTTTAAGGAATACGAAATAATTAATGAAAAAAACCTGGAAAATTCAAATGGTCAATTTATTGAAAATCACACTCTTGTTTCTTGTTTTAAAAAGTATTCTAAATCAAAATTTGAGGAGTTTAAAAATTTAGTTGATATTGGTTTGTATGATCAAGAAGATTTAAAAAATTTAGAATTAAGAATAAATTCTCTTTTTGTTAAAACTTAATATTTGTTAACCCAAAATTTGGAACATTGTTTTGTCATTTAAACGACTTATTACGGATTTAGAAAATGGATTAAAAAGAAAAATTTATTCTCGAAGGGATAAAATATCTATTTCGATCGATGAATTTAACTCACTTTCTAAAAAATATTTACATCGAGTAAAAGAGGGTAAAAATCTGGTGATTAAATTTCACGAAGTTGATAAAGAGAAACTGATCTTTATTTTAAGATGGTACTACAATCTATGGATCGATATTCAAAAAGATAGTATTGAGGTGTTTTCATATTTCCCCGAAGTTTTTGAGATCACAACTGAGGTCAACAAATATAATCATCCTCATGTACCAAAAACTTTTTGAAAAGGGAACGAAAATGATTTACAATAACTCCCACTACTCCGCATGTAATTGGTTAAGGGGTATCCCCCTTTGGGATAATAAAGATGAAGAAGTTAGTAAGGGATTAAAACCAAGTTGTCAAATCAACTATAATTACATTAAAATAGCCAAGTGATTATAAGCTCTCAACAGAAACTATTTGTTTGTTTGGAAACATTTTTTCGGTAGACCTTATTATTTCAATAATTCCGTCCTCTCTAAATGATTTTTTTGAAATATCTTCTCTGTATCCACCATCTTTGAAATTTACTCTAATCAGCCATTGTTTTGAGATATCCATTTATTTTAATTTAATTCATCTGTTATCTCATTAATATCGTCATATAATCTTTCCTCATCGTCACATTCATATTCCATGTATGGGTTATCTACATCTAAATTTAGTTCTAAACATGTCAAATAATCTCTTTGTGATAATATTTTTAGTGTTTCCTTTTGTTGATCTAAATCAACCATGGTCAATTCTTCTATTTCACTACCTGTAATTCTTCCCATAATCTATTTAATTAAAAGTAAATTTGAAACTTAGTCAATTCTATTTAAAATGGCTATGCTTTTGTTTATTCTTCATCTAAGTCAAATTCTTCTCCCTCATTAGCATATTTGTCTACACCCCCATCAGCAACAAAATCAAAAAACTGTTGAACTTCCTCTGGCCACCCATCAGTTTGCCAATTGTCATCATTCCACCAAAGTTCCTCACATCCATTTGAGTCCTCCGCAACTCTAACTCTATATTCATTATTATTGATTTTGAAATTATATTCATTGGTTTGTTTCCAATAGACATCTCTAACGGATTGTGTTAAAATTGCAATACTCATAATTTAATTATTTAAAAAGATGTACTTAAAATTAACAAAAAATTTTTACAGTATATTATGATAAAATTATACTGTGAAAATTACCTATATAGATCTTGACGGGGTTGTAGCCGATTTTGATAAAGGAAGAAAAGAACACTCCCCCTTTGAAATGTCACACCATATAAGGGCAGACCTGACAAATTACCTGGTATTTATGAAAATTTGGAACCAATAAAAAATTCAATAGATTCTGTGAATAAACTTTTACAAAGTGATTTATTTGATGTGTATTTTCTATCAACTGCACCATGGGATAATCCAGATGCTTGGTCACACAAAAGATTATGGATTGCAAAATATTTTGATGAAAAACTTATTAGGAGAAGACTAATTCTATGTCATCATAAACAACTTATGATAGGCGATTATTTAATTGATGATAGAAAGTTCAATGGTGCTTCTGAATTTAGAGGAGAATGGATACACTTCGGAAGTGAAAAGTATCCCAACTGGGAAAGTGTTTTAAAATTTCTTAAGGTTGAGTAAAGTTAGATATTTAACAAAATCAAGATTTAAAGAAGGATTAGAATGTCCTACAAAACTGTACTATTCAAAAAACAATAACTACCAAAATAATCAATTAGAGGATCCTTTTTTAGAATCACTTGCAGAGGGGGGATATCAAATAGGAGAGTTAGCTAAATTCTTAATCTCTGATCAACCTTATTTGGATAAAATAACCATAGAAAGTCTTGATTATGAAGATTCCTTAGAGTTAACAAAAAAGAAATTAATAAATGATTATGTATCTGTAGCAGAATCGGCTTTCTTATATAAAAACCTTTTTATCAGAGTTGATTTACTGAAAAAAACAAATAAGGAAATTAACATATATGAGGTTAAGTCTAAATCTTGGGGATATGAGAGTGTAGATGATCAGGAGTTTAAAGTATTTATTAAGGAATATAAAAGGGGAATAAACAAAGGAAAAAGAGTAGTTGATCCAAATTGGAAATTTTATCTATATGATATTGCATTTCAAAGATATGTTGTCAAAAATTTATATCCTGACATGAAGATTAATACTTATCTCGTATTAGCTGACAAACTAGCTTTTTCAACGATTGATGGTTTAAATCAGTTCTTTAAAATAGAAAATAAACAAGGAAGAAAATCAGTTAAAGTTAGAAACGATCTTCATATCTCTGAACTAGGAGTTTTGCCACTTAGAACTTTAGATGTAGATCAAGTATGTGATTTTATAGAAGAAACATTAATTGAGGGAAAAAAATTTGATGAATATGTAGAATATCTATCTAACCTCTACAAACAAAAGATTAGAGATTGGAAAAAGATAGATCATAACTGTTTTAAATGTCAATATAGGAATGATTCCTTTTTTGGATTAAAAAGTGGTTTTCATGAGTGTTTTAAGAATTCGGGTTATGATATTGATGAAGAATCCAAATTAGTTGAAAGAATATGGAGAGGTACAAAAAATGAAACTGATAAAGGGAATTTTTTGATTGATCAAGTAGATGAGGAGGAATATTTGAAAAATGATAAAGAAGACACAAATGGAATGTCTACTTCGTTTAGACAATACATACAAATCAAAAAAGATAAAGAAAGAGACTTAGAACCCTATTATCATAATTACTTAAAAAATGTTATTGAGAAATTAGAAAAACCATATCATTTTATTGATTTTGAAACAAGCAGTGTAGCGGTTCCATTTCATAAAAACCGATCTCCATATGAGTCCGTAGCATTTCAGTATTCTTATCACCTTTTGGATGATAATAAGATTGAACATAAAGGAGAATATTTAAACACTGATCCAGAATTTCCTAATTACAACTTTATTAGATCTTTAAAGAATGAATTTTCACCAAGTTTAAATGGAACCATCTTTAGATACCATAATCATGAAAATACAATACTCAATAAGATATATTCTCAACTTATAAATGAATCTTCTATTGAGGTTCCTGATAAGAATGAGCTTATTGATTTTATAAAAGAAATTTCCCAACCTACAAAGAATAACAAAGGAGAATGGAAATCCTCAAAGAATAATATGGTTGATTTATATAAGTTGATTGTATCTCTTTACTACTCTCCCTACTCAGAGGGATCTAATAGTATAAAATATATTTTACCTGCCGTAATTAATGATTCCTCATTTTTAAAATCGAAATATTCAAAACCTATTTATGGTACTGATTTAATTCCATCAAAAAACTTCGTAAATCATTCATGGTTAAATGAAAAAGAATTGGATCCATATAAAAGTTTACCCCCTGTTTTTTCAAATATCAATGATGATTATGTGGGTTTTGTTAATGGACAAAATTTGTCTTTTAATACAATTAATGACGGTGGAGCTGCTATGACAGCCTATGCCTATCTTCAGTTTGGTGATATAAAACCAAATTTAAAGGAGAGTATAAAGAAATCATTATTAAAGTATTGTGAATTAGATACCATGGCAATGGTTATGATTTTTGAACATTTTTTAGAAAAAACCAAGTAAATATGGGAAGAAAAGTTTCATTCAAAATAGAGGGAAGTTTATTAGAATCTGAGATAGTAAAAGTTGATAGGTCTAAGCTATATGGAACCTCTGAGAAGATAGTTTATGATTCAAATAAGGAGGAATGTATTTTATCCGATTTGTATGAAGGATCAATTATTCTTCCTAGGGATCTGTTGGTCAAGTATTAATTGATGAAAATGGAAATACAGTTTCTAGATCTGAACTTATTGGATTTAATCTTCAAGGGGAAAAAGTAGAAAAAGTTCCTTCAATATTTTCAATAGAAAATAGTTGTAAAAAAGTTGATATAGATGATTTTATTTCATCTTCAATCAAATCAATTTATCAACTAGTGATTGATGATGACCAAATTGAATCATGGAAAAAATATTTCACAAATAACGAAGTTTACTTATTTGAATTTAATTACAGGGAAGATTTCGAAGGAGATGACGCTTTTCTTATTTCTAATGAAGAAGGTTTTTTTATATCAGTGGGGAAAAGCAATGAGTTTGAATTTTTAGAATTATCAAATGTCACAGTCGAAGATACAGATGAGGATATTGAGATAGAGGATGATTTAGATTTTTCAATGTTTTAATTATGATTAGATATATTAAGATAGAGGATGAAGATAAAAGAGATGCTGAGATTACATTTAAATCAGTTACTCAAAAGAACTTAGTTTATTTAGCTCTAGAGAATGGTAAAAAACCGATTAACAAGAAAGTCATAAAGTCTTCAAAAGATTTTACGTTGGAAAGTTTAATTGGAAAAACAGATCCATCCCAAGAGGAGTATGATGATTTTTCAGAGAAATTAATTAGTGATGATAAAGAAATAGATTTTGAGCTTTTCGGAAAGTTTATTGAAAAAACTGATAGGATTTACACTGACAAAAATTTAAACCCTGTTTATAATGTGGAGTTAAGCGAAAAAGTTTTTGATACTGATGGAAATCTAAAGGAAGAAAGGGTACCATCTTATTTGAATTCAAATATTTCAGGAGAAAGTGTATTGAGATGGACCGGAAAATACATTCCTAAAGCCAAACTCTACAATAAAGTAGTTTTTAGTTCTAAATATCAAATTAAACATATCAATGGATTAACATTTGATTTTTTATTCAAAATATCAAAAACCCTACAAGATCGAAATTCATTCATGATGTTGGGTGGAGGAAAAGGGAATGATCCACTTATTTTTAATGATGGAGGAAAACCTTACAGAGGTTTTTTGGAAGGAAAAGTAAAAGATAATTCATATTGTTTAATACTTCACTTATCCAACCAGGAATATAAATCAATTTCATAATCAATTAGAAACATTTATTACAAATGGTTTTTGACAATATAAAACAAACTCTAAGATCTTATAAATCAAATCAAGCAAGTAAATATATACCTGTTCGTGGTGATGAAATACTCACAAAAGTATTTGAATGTGAGAAATATAATATTTCAACAAAATATGATGGTCATCTATGTTTCATAGTTAAAGAAAAAAATGAAATTCAATTATTAAACTTTAATGGAAACTCATTTGAAAGAAAGGATTTAACTGAAGAATTAAATACTTTATTAAATAACAATGGAATTTTAGTTGGTGAAATTTTTAGTTATAAAGAAAATGAAAGAAGAAGATCTTTTGATTTAGTTAAGGATTTAAATAACAAAGATTCTTCAATAAAAATTGCAGTCTTTGATGTTATAAATTATAATGGTAATTCTTTCGAAAAAAGTTCATGGGAGGAGAAAAAAAAATTAATTGAAAAATTATTTTCTAAGGGGGAAAATGTTTTCCCAGTAAAAGAATTAGAAGTTACTTCTAGAAAAGATATCCAAAGTGAATTTCAAGAACGTGTTAATTATGAAAATCAAGAGGGTCTAGTTGTTAGGGGATTTAATGGTCCAATATTTAAAATTAAACCTAAACTAACTTTTGATTTTGTTGTTCTGGGATATTCTTTGGGATATTCAGATAATTTTACTCTTTTAAAGGAATTATTGTTTGGAGTTTTAATCAATAAAGATGAATATTTAATTGTAGGAAAGTTAGGTGGGGGGTTTACAAATAATCAAAGAAGTTCATTTGTAGAGGATTTAAAAAATCTAAAAGTAGAATCCAACTTAATAGAACCCTCAGGATCAAAAATACCCTTTACTTTTATTAAACCAGCGTTAGTCGTAGAGGTTGAATATGTTGATATTATAAATTCTGCATCAAATAAAATAATCAAAAAACCAGTAATTAAATTTGAAGAAAATAAATTCTCAAAAACGGGTAATAAACCATCTGTTAGTTTGATTTCTCCTGTTTTCAAAGGATTTAGAGATGACAAAAAAATTGACTTTGATCAAGTAGGTCTTGTTCAAATCAAAAGAATAATTGAATTAAATGATGAAATAATTGAAGCCCCAAATAAATCAAAAACTAAAGTTCTTAAGAAAGAGGTTTACGTTAAAGAAATAAGAGGGACAAAAATGGTGAAAAAGTTTTTCATTTGGGAAACAAACTCATCTACAAAAGATTATCAAAATTTGTGTTTTATAAGATTGATTATTCCCCATCTAGAGGGGATAAACTTCAAAGAGATATTAAAGTTTCAGATGACAGATCTCAAATAGAAAAAATATATTCTAATCAAATTGAATCGGATATTAAAAAAGGATGGAAGTTATCTCCTGAATAAGTCCAGAGAGAAAAAACATGAAAGGCAAAAAGATTAAGGCCTTAAAAATAATCCATCTTAAAGTGAGTTTTTTCTGAAATAAATACATTTCTGTGTTCTCTAGAAAATGATCTTCTACTTCTTTCATTTTTGTTCTAAATGCTTCTATAAATTCTTTTGGTAAATTTATAATAGGTTTTTCCCTGTATACTTTTTTTCTCAAAAGTTCATTTGAGAATCTTTTTGAAATCTTAAATAAATTATTTCCCTCTTCCTTTTCAACCAAAACTTTTGTGTTATTCAATTTTTCTAGTTCTTTAATTGAATAGTCCTGTTTATATATCAAATCATAATCGAAATAATCGTAATCTGAAGTTGCACCTCCATTGGAATTTTCAACAACTCTTCCTAGAATTAAATTACTCAATTCATTATAAACAAACATTGCACCTCTGGTTTCATCTAGAAAATCCTCACTTATTTTTAGTTTTTCAGAAATGGTGTTTTTCTTTTCATATGGGTCATGCAGCTTTTGAAGCTCCATGTATTTTTCACCATCAGAAATCCCAAGAAACTTTAATGCTGAATTGTATTTTTTCGGAAAATCTATAAAAAGAACATATAATAGTTTTGTGATCAGGGTTTGAATTATTTGTTCAAACCACATAAAAACAGGTGAAATAATAACAACTGAAATCCAAAAAGAAATGGGCAGGTTTTCAATTATCGTATATAACTGATTGATAAACTCGAAAAATGTCATAATTTATGATATGGATTATAAAAAATTACTTGATCAAGTTATCGAAAAATATTTCGAAAAATCAAAATTTGATTTGAAGGGTAAACTAGAGTGGGATCCTGTTACTGAGCGTGAAAAAACAAGATATTTTAATAAAATGGGTAAGGATTTAAAAACCCAAAGAAGACGTTTTAAAACAGTTCAGGTTTTTTTGGGAAAAACCAAAAGAAAATAAAGAGTCATCCGGTCCATTTCTTTTTTATCACCACATTTTGATTAGTCAAATTGAGAAGAACGGTGTGTTTTATTGTGTTAAGGATTATTGTTGGGCTAGGATGGGTCAAAAGATCCGATATAAATTTGAAATAAGAAATCCTGAAGATAATAATCCCAAGTCTTTTAAAATTAAATTATTGGATGAGTATATGATGATGATTAGATGAGAAATATATTTTTTATTTGCTTATTTATAATTTCTTTAAATCTTCAATCTCAAAAGATTTTCACTACTGATTATTCCTCACAATCAGATATTAAAGTTTTTGTTGTTGACTATGAATCCCAATCAGATTTAAAAGTTTTTAAGGTAGATTACATTAGTCAAGCAGAGGGTAATAAAGGTTTATGGTATTTTGTAAAATATCCATCTCAATCTGATAAAAAAATATTTTTTGTTGATTATGAATCTCAAAGTGATTTAAAAATCTATTTTGTTAACTATAAAACCCAATCGGGTTGGAGAAATGACTCAAAGAAATATTTACTATACTAGAACACTTTTTAAATGATAACTCAACAAGACATTCAAGACATCATAGACAGATCATTTAAATCAGAGATAAAAGGATTTCCTGACTTTGATTACTTGGTTGAGGAGATAGTTAACTACATAAACAAATATTCAGTAAAAGAAGATTACTTTGAAGATTTAATTGAATTCACTTTTCAGGGAAGAAATACACCAAAATACTATGGAAGTATGGAAGAGTATCTTTTAGAAAACAAATTTATGTTTGAGGATTAAACTTGATAATTTTAACCGTTTATGATTTTATTTCTTTGGAAAATCTAAGTGATAAGGGCCAAATATTTGAATTGGTTATTTCTAAAAATTTGGTATCCCATCTCTCGTTAAAATAACTATTTGTATTAATTGGATTTTTGAATTTTGAGAAATCAATATCTTTCAATGATGGTGAATTATATTCTACATCATTAATTTCATCATACCCCCAATTAATATAATTTTTCATCTGATCAAGAAAACTAATCTGAATTTTAGATTCTTCGTTGTCCATAAGGATGTTTATTTCTTGATATTTTACATTAATTTTTCCGTTTAAAACATTTGTTTCATAGATTTCGTTTTCCCACTCATTAGATCCATTATTGTTTGAGTATTGTCCTTTAATTGATCCATTTTGACCGTAATATAATTTACAATAAAAATCGCTGAACACTGCACCACCAGAGTAACCTAGAGCTGATAAATATGTAAAAAAGTTTATCCTTTTTTTGATTAAAATTGAATGAAAATTATGATTGTCATCCAATGACAAAAATATTTGCATTTTTAATCTTGTATTAATCTAGCGGAATACCCATTTTTTGGATCAACAGCTACTGATGCAAATCTAAATCCAACGATTCTCGCCCATAATTTACCTAAATCATCATCAGTACAAGTCCAAAATTTTGAAATTTCTCCTAATTGATAAAACTCTCCATTTTTATCAACCCAACCACTTGGTAAACAGTTAAATCCGTACTTGTCTTGATGTTTCAAGGGAATTCTTTCTATTACTGTTACACCATCATCATCTGTTTCAATTTGCTCCCATCCATCAGATGATTTTAAATCGTCAACGTTTGTTTTACCCCCTATGAAATCATTAAGTTCATTGTAATCTACAAAATCGGCGATTCTATGACCGTCTTCGGATATGTTGAGATCGTTCATAAATACAAATCCATTATATAAAACTCCGTATTTCTCATTTTCTTTATCAAAATTGTAATAGCACCATGACGGGATTTCATTATTTCCTGAACTTAACCAGTCTTGTTTATTTTCACAATGATGAATTTCTAAACCATTTGAAAAAGTTTTTATAGTAGAGTTTTCTGTAGACCAATTTTGATTACCTATTTTAACGAAATTCATTTTATTTTTTTTTAAAAGATTTGACTACAACTCATTTACAAATTTTTCAAGATCTTCTTCAGTTTTTACGTAATGAGTAGATATTATTTTTCCGTACCCCACGATCCAGGTTCAGGTAATTCAAGAACATCAATACATGGGGTTCCATTATCATCCCCTGTTAGCCTCGAAACTTTATCTTCTAATTCGATATCAATTGAGTCAATATATTCCTCATATTAAGAATTTATCTTCACTACATTGATATCATTTTTTTCTAGTAAAGATTTTATTTCATTTTCCATCTTTTGCACCAAAGGGTCTTCTTCATCAAGTGGTATTGACGAGTCTAATTCATAAGTGTTTAAAAAGAACTTAATTAGGTTTTCCATAATAAGTATTTATTATTTTCTAAAAAGTTAATTAAATTAATTTTAAATCAATTTTTGATTTTAATATCATTTAAACTATTTTCAATTTCGGAGTTATAGAGTTCCCTATTTTCTAGTATTGTTTCTACAATTTTTACATTATTATTTTTCCACCAGTCCCTTATCACGTCTCTGTTATAATTCAACTCATTATTTTCTGAATCTTCTGAAAAATTAAAAGGGTTTGGAAATCCACTTAAAGGACTTTTCCTGTGATTTTCTTCAATTTCTTTTTCCCCAATATAATATGTGTTGTAAAAAATAAAACTGTCTGTAGAACCAAATTGAAGGTTACCTTCATCGTCTGTGTAGTTGCTATATTCCCAATTAATTTCATCAAATGGAATATAATCAGTCATATTATTGTAATAAATTTTTCTTTCTTTTGAGTGAAATGTAAATTGAGTTTTAAACTCATACGTTTCTTTATCAAAAAATTCTACTTCATAGAATACTTCAAAAGTCCACCTGTAACTGTAGTCACTTATTTTTGGCCAATAGGCTATTTGATCTTGTTTTAATTCAATTTTCATATATTTTTATTTAACTATTACTGTTAACTGCTTTTGATTCATTTAAATTGTAAATGTTACTCTTTCTTATATGATTTTACTGTGCTTAATTTTATAGATGATCAGGATTAACTGTAAATTCTTCTCCAACTTCACAATCTTCCCAACTTAGTCCAACCATACTATTTGCTAAACCAGATACAAGTTTATCTAAAGTTTCATTATTTCCCTCGACATGTTCATTATCGTTGACTTTAACAAAACACTCGTCTTTATCATAATTATAGTCCAATAAAATCTTATATTTTTCATATTGAAAAGTCGTTGAGTAATTCGGTGGTTTTTTCCAATTTTCTATACACTTTATCTTTAATTCCATATTATTTAATTTTAATTACTACGAAGTAAAGTAATCTAATTGTTTTTAGGGTTTTGTTTTATACAATTTTACCTGTGTTATAATTTTGTAAATTAGATAATAAGATGCAGAGGATTGAATTCACAGATTGATTTAAAGGAATTATTAGATAAAATCATTGAACTACACTTTGATAACTACAAGTTTACTCAAAAAGGAAGTTTAGAATGGTATCCTATTCATGAAAAACAAAAAGAAAGATATTTTAAAAAGTTTGGAAAGGAATTAAAAAACCAAAGAAGGAGGTATAAAATAAAGGAAGTTTATTGGGAAGGAAATAATGAGGGGGATAAAGGAGTTTATGGTTCATCACACCATCATATAGTTATTAGTTATATAGAGGATGATGGTGTTTTTTATGTTATGAATGACCATAAAGTAGGAAGAATGGGAGAAACTTTTAGGTATAAGTTTCAAATTCAAGATTACAATGGGACTACTAAACTATCAGATTGTAAATTTGAGTTATTGGATAAGAGAATGACAATGATTCGATAATTGGTTTTATGTTACTCTGTGTTATACGATTTTAACTGTGTTATAATTTCGTAAATTAGGTTATAAAAATTTTATTATGAAATCATTCGGTGTATTTTGTTTTGATGTTCGAACAAAAGAAATATGTGATAAATATTCTAATGAAGGTCTTTTTCTTAACAATGGGGATGAATATATAGGAAATTTGGATTTTTAATGGAAAGGAAGATTTTGTTAAATTTCTGAATGATATAGATGAAAATCTAGAATCAACTAATTATCCTTTTCCAAAAGTTCCTGATTTGACTTTTGAAAACGAAGATGATGTTTGGGGATTTTGGGAAGAAATAAAAAATTGAGTTATGAAAACATTAATTTTTCCAGATGATATAGATTATCAACAATCTGGATATCCTCCATTACGTGTTGATAAAATAGTTGAGTCTTCAGTAAATAATTTTTTTAATTCACCAGTGATGGACGATTATTTCGAAAAATCAGAATTGGAAAATCCACTTCACGGTTATAAAAAACTCAGTAAAGTTGAAGAAGATTTATTTGATAAAATAAGTTCTTTCTCTAACAGTGAAGATATATCAGATCAAGAACTAATTAATATTTTTCATATGATACAAATGTGGGGTGGATGGGAAGGTAGATATATTTTTGTTCAGGATGGAGGGTTTGAAAAAAACTTTGATATTGAAACCTATAGAACATTAGTTTCGAGATGTCTAAATCTAGAAAAACATAGATTATTAGATTGGGTTAATACTGTAAGTGAATGGACCTTTGAATCTAATAAAGGAATAAATAGATTTAACACATCATTTTCTACTAAACATGTAAGATATTGGTTATATAATAAGTTAGAAGATCAAAGTTTACCAATTTTTGATAAAAGAATAATAGAAAATTTTAATAAAATTGAAGGAAACAATTTAAAAATACCCATCCAAAACATCTTGAGTTTTATTGGAAACAGATGATTGAAAAATCAGAAAAGGAAAAAATAAGTCTAAAACAACTTGAAAGACTTTTATTTAACTATTGGAGTTAATTTTTATGTTACTATGTGTTATACGAATTTACCTGTGTTATAATTTTGTAAATTAGAGTTGATTTTAATTGATTTAACTCAAAAGATTTACCCTGAAGAACTTTTAAATATATAAGGAGTAAACAAAAAAATTAAATTATCAAAACTCAATGAGATCTAAATTTGTTGGTTTTTGTTCTCTGTGTTATACGATTTTACCTGTGTTATAATTTTAATGAAATTAATGAGATAAATCTTTCATCTAAATTGAGATCATCCGAATTGTCATATTTCAAATTTAATTTTTCATCCTTAACCTCGTGTTCTATATCCTTATATCTTAAAACTTCAAAAATCCATATCGAATTATTCTCTTCAAGTTTAATTCTATTATAATTTTCAAGATTAATAAACTCATTATCATCTTCACCTTCTATGATGATGTCATCATAATCAAAATCATCCTTAATATCAAACAAACTTCCTCCATTTGAAATTAGTTCAACTATATCTGAAATAGATTTAAAATCTGGATGGATTTGGTTTAATTGATTTTTTAGTTTATCAAAATTTTCAATATTTAATTTGTTGAATTGACCTGAAATAGTCCACCAAATTTCATCATAATTGTTTTGAAACAATTGAAGGACTCCGTGTTCCCAATCAATTGGATTACCTAATTTTTTAAAATGATCATCTGACCCCCAAAAACCAATATTAAAGTTTTTGTTTTTTATTATTTTTTTCTTGTCGATATTTCCAAAAAATATTTTTGTTAAATTAGGTATCATATTCTAAATATAAATAAACCCAATGGGAAAAGACTACATTAATCCACCTTCTAGGGAAGATTTTGAATATTTTAAAGATTTTTCTAATCTTCAAATTGTAATTCTCTGTGAATTTGAATTACTGAGAACTGATAAAAGGTTTAAACCTGATGATCCAAAACAATTATTAAATAGATATATAGTCAATTGGAAAAAAAATGAATTTAAAGAATTAAGTACTCAGGAAAGATCTAGTTTTCAAGTTGACTTACAAAGAATACTTCCTTTTATCTGGTCAAAGGTTTTTCCAGAATTTTCAGATAAAAATCATTTAAATGTTTTCAAGAATGAATTGACAGAAGATGAATTGAAAAAATTAGACGAAATAATATCTAATCTTATGAAAGATTGGGAAGAAAAATTTAGTACATATAAAACCATGAACTGGATTACAGATAAAGAAATAACAATGAAGTGGGATAGTTCAAAAGATCAATATGTAGAGGTCTGATAATTTATAACACACTTTAATTACTTCTCTTTTCAAAAATCAGTATAACCAACTGATTTCTATTTAATTACATGATATTATTAAAAATAGGGAGTGACTCGAACCACCTAAAAAAATAACTCCCTGAAAATCAAGGAGTTATAAATTTTGAAGTGGTTGCGGTCTGGACGGGACTCGAACCAATCCTTTAACTACATAGAGACCAATGTTTTAACCTAAACCCTTATAACACGGTGTGTTATAAAATTGTTGGTTTTTATGTTACTTTGTGTTATACAATTATACCTGTGTTATAATTTTGTAATTATACTGTGATATTGATGAGGATGACGATAACATTAATAAATCCTTGATGATATTCACGAGTTTTTAGAGGAGGGTGTTGATGAGAATAAGTTTTCACCGGAAGATCAAGTTGAATTTCATGGTGGAGATTTTAACATAGAGTATGTAGTGATTTATAATCAAAAAAGGAGAAGTATTGTGGAAAGATCAAGATTACGAAGGTTGATTAACAAAGAAACTCCATTTAATTAATTTATTATGAAAATTATAACAAGTGGTCAAACTAGAGACACTGATATTGAATATGGTAAAATTGGAGACAAAAAATCCTTTTCAATTAATTATAATAAGTCAATTTATAGATTTATATACGAGTTAAACTCCAAAAAAGATGTAGAAAGATTTCTAAATGATTTTAAATCACTCAAATTTGAAAATTGTGATTATGAAGAAACAGATGGAGGTGAAAATTACTCCATAGAGTATTTTCATGATAATAATAAGGAACTACCTGTTGATGGTAAAGATTTTGAGGGTGATGGAATTGTAAGAAAAGATAATATTGACTACGATTATGATTGGTTACATAGTATTAAGTTGGAATTAGACCATCAAGAAATATTTGTCAAATGTGGATCTTTTATTGATTTTGAAGAGGATAATGAAGGAAAACAAATTCTATCAATAATTGAAAAATTATAATAAACCTAAAGTTATATGGAGATAAAACATCATTTTTATAATAGAGATTTTTATAGTCCGAATTGGGAAATAAAATTTTTATTCATTGGAACTTTTAATCCTTCTGGAGGTGAAACCGTAAAATACTATTATGGAAGAAAAAGAAATAGATTTTGGAAATTACTTTCTGAAGTTTAATCATTTAACAAAGAACAAAAATTAGAACTTAAAAAAATAGAGGATGTTTGTAATGTTATTTATTTATGTTCTCCATCACCTGTAAATCAGAAATAGAGAGAACTGTTTAGAGGAGTATATTAAATACATCCGTCCTTCTGAAATTTATAACACACTTTAATTTCTTCTCTTTTCAAAAATCAGTATAATCTACTGATTTCTATATAATTACATGGTATTATTAAAAACAGGGAGGGATTCGAACCACCTAAAAAATAACTCCCTGAAAATCAAGGAGTTATAAATTTCGAAGTGGTTGCGGTCTGGACGGGAATCGAACCCATTCATAATTACCTGATAATCAAACCTTTACAATTACCTTCTGTCCTCACTGAGGATTAAATTTGTTGATTTTTGTTCTCTGTGAGTACTCTGTAATCTTTGTGAGTACTACATTTACCAGAGGTGAGTACTAAAAATCGGTTCAAATATAAATGAAATAAGTTTTAAATGAAAAAAATCATATTGAACCCACAACTTTTAGAGTCCCATAAAACCACAAATTTTATTTATTTGATAATACGAAATTGTAATATCTAAACCTATATTCTTTATTTGATTCGTGGTCAACTTTAGGTAATTCCAATAATACTTCTTTTGGAAATTTTCTTAAACCACTTGGGGATGGGGATATTAGAGTAAATAACTTTGATGAATTGTAAAGACTAGGATTTATAATTTTTTCAAAATGTTTTCTAACCCACTTACTAGTAAAGTAAATGAAATTGATTTCGTTATTTTGTAATACTTTTTGAATTAAATCTTTATTCCATTTTTTGGGAACAAGATCTTGATCTGAAGGAGAATCCTTCTTTCTCGTTGTTGTCAATACAATATCTGTAATACCCCATTTATTTTGTTCCAACCAATATTTTAAACCCTCAAGATCATAAATCTCTATTTTTAACTTTAGTGAACTAATAAAAAGTTCCCAAAAATCATTTTGATTACTACCATAAAAAAAATCAAACTTTTTAGTTTTTTCTTTTTGGTTAATTTTTTCAATACCATCTAGATATCTCATTTTATGTCCAACTGGAAGTACCATTTTATTTGGGGGGAAAGAACCTACTATTAGTCTATTAATTTGACTGTCCTGGGGAAATAATTCCCAAGGGTGTTCTTCAGTTGTTGTTTCCATATAAGTAATCCAATATGGTTTTTAAATTTTTAATTATAATATTTTGATTTTCTATTTTGAAATTTAATTCTACTGTTTTAGACGTCTCACTGTCACCATAATAAATGATTTAATTGAGTTTAATTTTTAATAAAACATGTCTGTCATCTTATCAAAAGTCCACTCTTCTTCACCGTTCGGTACAAAAAAAGTAATTTGGTTGTCTTCTTCAAAATTCCATAATGAAATCCCTTTAAATCCTTCTCCATCTATTAGATTTGAATCAAAAGTTTCTTGTATCTCTTTTTCTGAAGGATAGTATTTTTTTTTTGTTCTTCAGAAAAATAAACTTCATACCAAACTCCTTCGTCTGTTTCGCAATAATATCCTCTATCCCAAACTGAAGGTTCCAAATCATCTAGTGGACTACTTATACCATCAGGGTATTTTTCATAATCAAATTCCAAAGGTTTTATTATTATAATAAAATTAAAAAAATTAGAATATCGGTTTATTTTTCTTATCCCTACCATAGGGATAAAAGTTATTCCCTTACTGGGGACAAACGATTTAACAAAACCGATTATTTAAATGTACAAAAAAGGGAGATACGATTCGATAAATTGATAAGAGGATTTTTGGTATCAATTTTTGAATATTTTTAATTACCTGTTATTCAAGTAATTATAAAATTATGGAAGGATTCGAACCAGTCAAAAAATAGGGTGATTTATAAAATCATAAACCCTTGAAAATCAAGGGTTTATGATGGGCGGTCTGGACGGGACTCGAACCCGCGACCCCATGCGTGACAGGCATGTATTCTAACCAGCTGAACTACCAGACCTATAATTAGAAGTGCAAATATACACTAATTGATTATTTATAAAAGAGCGTCAATATATTCTGAATAAACATTCTTTTGAGAAACGCCTACTTGTCTATTTACCAACTCTCCATCTTTAAAAATTAAAACAGTAGGAATATTGTTAGTTTGATCTCTGGCTCTTGATGAATTAGATCCAATAGTAGTATTTTGTCTCCTTTGTAGGGCTTCAAAGCTTTTTCTAATGACTCTATGGTAGAGGAATTTATTGTCTCAGCAGGAATTTGCAAGGTGAGTTTTTTAGCATGGTTGGCCAGAGTGCTCTGCAGTTGCTCGAACTGTATGAATTGAATCCTAGGCTCACCAACCTTTCCTGACTCTTTGTTGGCCCAACCAGGTTTAATTACCAATTTACAGCGGACAAATTGGTTAATACCAATGAAATGGCGAAACTTTAAATATTCCTCTCCAAAAATGCGAAACTCAAACTGATCGTTGAAATCCTCAAGCTGAAACTTTGCCCAACCCTTACCGTTTTTTGTTTCCAAATGCTCAACGGAATTGACGATGCCAGCCACATGGATCTCTCGGCCTATTATAGGGTAAAGATCTGATAGAACGTGCAAGCCTGCATTGGTAAATAAATCTACTTCTCTTTTGAAATCATCCAGAGGGTGTCCAGATATATAAATTCCTACAACTTCCTTTTCTCGTTTTAAACGTTCTAAATTTCCCCAAGGCTTACAAAAGGGAACTTTTAGAACTTCATAGGTGCTATCATTGGTTTCACCAAAAAGATTAGTTTGTGATGAGTTTTCATTTTCTTGATATTTGGCGCCATATCTTATGGCTTTTTCGAGAAATAAAATACCATCTCCATCCGGATTGAAATACTGGGATCGATGCACCTTATCAAAGGAGTCAAACCCCCAGCCAATGCTAAATTTTCCATAGCCTTTTTGTTTGCAGCGCGAAGATCAATTCATTTGGTAAGATCGAATAAAGAAGTATAGGGTGCATCATTTCGGTTCTCAACGATGGTTTCTACAGCACCTTTCCCAACTCCTTTGATGGCGCCCATCCCAAATCGAATGGCTTGGTTATTATTAACTGTGAACTTGTGGAAGGACTCGTTAACATCTGGACCAAGAACTTTGAGCCCCATTCGTCGGCATTCTTCCATAAAAAATGTGACCTGCTTTATATCACTCATATTATTCGACAACACAGCTGCCATATATTCTGCCGGATAATGGGCTTTTAAATAAGCCGTTTGAAAACCAATCCAAGCGTAACAGGTAGAATGGGATTTGTTGAAAGCATAAGAAGCAAAGGCCTCCCAATCCTTCCATATCTTTTCCAACATTTCCTCCGGGTGACCATTTTCTTTACCACCATTAATGAACTGTGGCTTAAGTTTATTCAATAGAGTAAAAATCTTTTTACCCATTGCTTTACGAAGTATATCGGCATCCCCCTTTGAAAAATTAGCTAGTTTTTGAGACAAACGCATAACCTGTTCCTGATAGACGGTAATCCCATAGGTTTCTTTTAGAAATTCTTCCATTACAGGAAGGTCGTAGGTGATTTCTTCTTCACCGTTCTTTCGAGCCACAAAACTGGGAATGTATTCCAAAGGACCCGGTCGATAGAGAGCATTCATAGCAATTAGATCGGCAAACTGTGTCGGCTTTAAGTCTTTCAAATACTTTTGCATTCCTGCAGATTCGTATTGAAAAATTCCTACCGTCTCTCCTCGTTGAAACAATTCATAAGTTTTGGTATCATCCAATGGAAAAGTATCGGGGTCTAAATCAACATTGTGCTTATATTTGACCAGTTTGACCGTGTCTTTTATTAAGGTTAATGTTTTTAGCCCTAAAAAGTCCATTTTCAATAATCCAGCATTTTCAACTACAGAATTATCGAACTGAGTCACAAAGAGTTCGGAGTCTTTTGCCGTAGCTACAGGTACAAATTGGGTGATATCGTCAGGAGTAATGATAACCCCACAGGCATGAATTCCAGTATTGCGAAGCGAGCCCTCCAAGACTTTAGCCTGCTGTATCGTCTCCCCCTGCAAGCTCGACTCGTCTGCAATGGCTTTGAATTCTTTCACCGGGTATATTCCTCCAAACGAAGGCTCTTTCTCAATTCCTCATCTTCCAAACTAAAAATTTTGGAAAGTTTCATGTTGGGTAACAGTTTTGCAATATGATCAGCTTCATTTAACGACAGGTCTAGCACTCTTGCCGTATCCCGGATAGACGATTTAGCCGCCATGGTGCCATAGGTTATGATTTGAGCTACTTGATTAGATCCGTATTTTCCAATCACATAATCGATAACCTTTTGTCGTCCCTCATCGTCAAAATCAATATCGATATCGGGCATACTCACCCGGTCAGGATTCAAGAATCGCTCAAATAGCAAGTCGTATTGGATGGGGTCCATATTGACAATACCTAAACTGTAGGCAACAACAGAACCCGCAGCCGAACCACGGCCAGGGCCAACTGAAACACCCATACTTCGCGCGGCAGCAATCAGATCCTGTACAATCAAAAAATACCCTGGATAGCCTGTATTGGCAATGACACCCAGCTCGAATTCCAAGCGTTCTTGAATTTCAGGAGTGAGTGGATCATAGCGTTTCTTCGCCCCTTCATAAGCCAAGTGTCTCAAATAGTTATTTTCTCCCGTTTTTTCCATCGGGTTCGTTTTCTACCTGAAAAGCTATTGGGATATCAAACTTCGGCAGTAATACTTCCCTTGCCAAATCATAAGGAACGATCTTATCGATCAGTTCTTGTAAATTAAGAATGGCCTCTGGGACATCCTTAAATAGGGTTTTCATGGCTTCGGGTGACTTGAAATAATATTCTTGATTAGGAAAACCATAACGATAACCTCGACCTCTTCCTATCGGAGTGGCTTGTTTTTCTCCTTCTTTAAGACAGAGTAGAATATCGTGGGCGTTGGCTTCCTCCTTTTCAACATAATAGGTGTTGTTGGTCGCAATGAGTGGAATACTGTGTTTTTGAGGACCATTGGATAAGAACCGTATTTGCTTCGGTCTTCATCTTCTTGGCCATGTCGCATGAGTTCGATGTACAAATCATTCCCAAATTGCTGTTGCCACCAGAGCAAGGCTTCTTCTGCCTGTGCCTCTCCCACATTCAATATTTTGGAGGGAACTTCTCCATACATGTTACCAGTGAGCACAATAAGATCGTCCTTGAATTGCAAGACGATTTGTTTATCTATCCTAGGGACATAATAGAATCCGTCGGTATAGGCCAAAGAAGTCATCTTAATCAAATTCTGATACCCTTTTTATTTTTGGCTAAAAAAACTACCTGATACCCATCGTCTCTACGAGATCGGTCCTTATAATTCTCACAAACATAAAATTCACATCCCACAATGGGCTTAATTTGGGCCTCGGGTGCGGCTTCTGAATTATATTTTTTTACAGCTTTAACAAAATGAAAGGCGCCCATCAGATTGGCATGATCGGTGAGCGCTAGTGCAGGCATTCTGTACTGAGCTGCAGCTTCGACCAATTGAGTCACGCGAGAAGTAGCATGAAGAACGGAGAACTGAGAATGATTGTGCAGATGTACAAACGAAGCATCGGATAAAGCAGAAAGGGATTCTTTTGATACGGGATCATTGGAGGCCCCTTTCGGCTGTAGTTTTGAAGTGTATTGTTCAGAGAGAACTTTTAAATTTTTGTGATTCAAACCCAACAGGGGAACACCCTCTGGATAAGCGATTCGCAATACTTCTTCAGGGAACTCTCCTTCGAGAGAAGGCGGATGAATTTGAACTTGGCGAAGCAGCTCCAAAAAACACGAGAAGTAGCCTCTACATCGGCTGTTGCGTTGTGGGCTTCTTCAAAACGACTTCCAAAAAGATGATAATACAATTCACTGAGGGTGGGTAATTTAAACTTACCTCCTCTACCTCCAGGCAATTGACATAAAGCTGCTGTTTCCTCCGTACATGTATCGATCAAAGAGAACGATACCAAAGGATCATTTCCATCTACCCGTAGGAATTCGGCTCCTATAATATTACGGTCAAAATTAATATTATGCCCCACCACGTGCTGCGCTTGTTTTAGTGCTACAGCAAGCTTTTCCAAGACCGTTTCAAGTGGTGTTCCTTCCGCCTGCGCCAAAGCAGTTGATATGCCGTGGACTTGCTCCGATTCAAATGGAATGGTAAATCCTTCGGGTTTAATAAGATAATCTTGATGATTGATACAAGTCCCAGAGGCGTCGTGTAATTGCCAAGCAATCTGAATACATCGGGGCCAATTGTCTGCATCGGTTAGGGGTGCATCCCAACGTTTTGGCAATCCTGTTGTCTCTGTATCAAAAATTAAATACATAATTTTAAAAGTATATAATCCTAATGGCATCTAAGTAGGCCTTGGGAAGGACTTATCAACGATTTTAGAAAAAATATAAACGCTTGTTTTTGTACCTTCCCCAAAAAGAAAAAGAAAAATGCCGCTGCTGGAATTTACTTCCCGTGGCATCTATTGTGCCGCGGCCGATGTCTATTTGGATCCTTGGAAAAAGGTACCCAAAGCCTTGATTACCCATGGGCATTCAGACCATGCCCGCTGGGGAAATCAACAATACATTACACACCACGACAATGTTCCAATTATTCAACATCGGTTGGGAAATATTACTGTAGCAGGAAAGTCCTATGGAGAACGTTTCAGTATTAATGGGGTTCAGTTTTCTTTTCATCCAGCCGGTCATGTACCTGGATCCTCTCAAATTCGCGTTGAAAACCGTGGAGAAGTTTGGGTTTTACGGGAGATTACAAATTGGAAAATGACGGGATTTCGACCCTTTTGAAGCTGTTCCGTGTCATACATTTATTACCGAGTGTACCTTTGGGCTTCCTGTCTTCAACTGGCAAGATCCAATGGAAGTCCATAACCAAATTAATCAATGGTGGGCAGCTAATAAAGCTGCTGGGATCACCAGCTTGCTTATGGGCTATTCGCTGGGTAAAGCGCAAAGACTTCTAAAACATTTAGACCCGAAAATTGGTAAAATATTTACTCATGGAGCTCCTGAAAAAATGACTGAAGTCCTTCGATCTCAAATAGATTTTCCAGAAACCCAACAAATTACCCGTGAGACAAATAAAAAACAAATTTCTGGAAATCTAGTATTGGCACCGCCCGCGGTTATGGGCAGTGCATGGGCCAAAAAGTTAGGTAAAATTAGCACAGGCTATGCCTCGGGATGGATGGCATTTCGTGGTGCTCGAAGACGACGGGCAGTGGACAAAGCTTTTGTACTATCTGATCATGCGGATTGGAAAGGTTTGCTACTTGCCGTTGAAGCTACTGGCTGTGAAAATGTAATAACTACCCACGGCTACACTGATATTTTTGCTCAATACCTTCGCGAAAAAGGCTGGAACGCCCGAACTGAAAAAACACAATACGAAGTGGAGACGCCTGAAACTGCCGTTGCGGAATGAACGCCTTTGCTCAACTTATTGAGGCCTTAGACAGCACCAATAAAACCAGTGAAAAGGTAGCCTTACTGGCCACATATTTCCGTTCAGCCTCCAGAAACGATGCCCTATGGGCAGTGGCTCTTCTTTCGCACCGTCGTCCGTCCCGCCCAGTTAGCACCTCTTTACTGAGTGAATGGGCAGCCGAACTAGCCGGTCTATCAACTTGGGTATTTGAAGAAGCCTATCATATTGTATGGGATTTGGCAGAAACCATCGCTCTTTTGATTCCCAATAATCAAAAGGGTTCTGAGCAGTCTTTGACAGAAACCATAAACGATATTATTGCACTCAAACCAAAAGAAGAACAGGCAAAGAAAAACTATATCAAATCGCAGTGGCTACAACTCACTAGTATGGAGAGCTTCGTCTTCAATAAAATTATCACTGGTGGCTTTCGAATCGGCATTAGCCAAAAATTAATGACTCGAGCATTGGCACAAGCCTTAGAACTAGACGAAAACACCCTTGCTCATCGCTTGATGGGTTCATGGACACCACAGACAACTACTTTTGAGGATTTATTAATAACTCCCCACGCTTCCGATCAGCTCAGCCGCCCCTATCCTTTTTATCTCGCCTATGCCATAGAAGATGATTTTTTCAATAAACACTCCCCCGAAGCTTACTGCGTCGAGCACAAGTGGGATGGTATGCGAGGTCAATTAATTGTCCGTGAAGGGCAATATTTTCTTTGGAGCCGAGGAGAAGAATTAATTACTGATAAGTTTCCTGAATTCACCCCTTTGTAAACCATTTACCCTCTGGAACAGTACTTGATGGTGAGATCTTACCCTATCCCCAAGGGATCATTGGTAATTTCAATGATCTTCAAAAAAAGAATTGGTAGAAAAACGGTGGGTGCCAAATTGCTTCAAGACGTGCCTATCCGATTCATGATTTACGACTTGTTGGAATGGGAAGGCATTGATTATAGAACTACACCGCTTCACAAACGCCAAGAGCAACTTGCCCTCCTTTATCAAAGTCATAAAAAGTTTGACTTACCTTGGGAATTGTCTCAAGTGCTTCACTTTGCTACTTGGGAAGCTGTTGCTCAAGAAAGAGAAAAAGCAGAGCAAAAACGATCCGAAGGCTTGATGCTCAAAAAAAAGGACTCCTCCTATGCAGTAGGGCGGAAGAAAGGAAGCTGGTGGAAATGGAAGTCCGACCCCAAAACCATCGATGCCGTCCTTACCTACGCCATGCGGGGACACGGTCGCCGAACGAACCTCTATACCGATTATACTTTTGCCCTCTGGGATGAGGAAAAACTCGTCACTTTTTGCCAAGGCCTATTCGGGTCTGACCGATAAAGAAATTCGTGAAGTAGATCGCTATATCAAGCAAAATACGCTAGCACGGTTTGGACCGGTTCAGTGACACCCAAATTGGTCTTTTGAAATTGCTTTTGAAGGGATTGCAGCCTCAACTCGGCATAAAAGTGGTGTTGCTGTGCGTTTCCCCGAATCCTCCGTTGGAGACATGATAAAAAAATCGAGGCAGCCAATAGCTTAGAGGATCTTAAAAAACTTTTATCATGATTGAGGTCAATACTGTATCAGACTGGTTTGAGGCTCAAGGTTGGACTCCTCTGCCTTTTCAAAAAAAGACATGGGAAGCCTATAGAAAAGGTAAAAGTGGCTTTGTTAACGCCCCAACGGGAAGTGGAAAAACTTATTCCCTCTGGGGAGGAATTGTTCAAGAAGCCTAATTGATCCCCGAAAAAAGGATTGCAAGCTATTTGGATCACGCCTCTAAAGGCTTTGGCGAGTGGAAATTCAGCAAAGCACCGAACAAATGAGTACCCATTTCAATATAGCCTGGAAAGTAGATCTTCGCACAGGAGACACCCCCGCAAGCGCCCGAAGTAAACAGCGAAAAAATCCCAATTTTGGATTGGTTACTACACCGAAAGCTTGCATCTACTTCTAGGAAGCAAAGACCACAAAAAAATATTTTTCTCAGCTAAAATGCATTGTTATAGATGAATGGCATGAGTTAATGGGTTCCAAGCGAGGAGTACAAGTAGAACTTGCACTCGCCTATTTAAAATCTTTTCTGCCTAACGTAAAGATTTGGGGTATTTCTGCTACCATTGGCAATCTTGCGCTGGCCGAGGAAATTCTGTTAGGTGCGGAAGCCCCGAATGGCGTCCGTATTGTTTCCAATCGTAAAAAAGACTATTCAAGTAAAATCACTCGTTCTAAGAATATGGAACGCTTCCCCCAAGGGGAGGTCATTTAGGCTTACATCTTTTAGAGGATGTGATCAAAGTGATCAGTTCTTCACGATCTACTTTAGTCTTTACTAACACTAGGGCCCAATGCGAAATTTGGTTTCAGCAGCTATTGGAAGCCCAACCAGCTTGGGCCGGGAAAATGGCCATGCACCACGGGAGTATGAACAAAGAAACCAGGCTTTGGGTAGAAGAAGCCCTGCGCCATGATCGACTAAAACTAGTTGTTTGTACTTCCAGTTTGGATTTGGGGGTGGACTTTAGTCCCGTTGAAAGTTGCATACAGGTAGGCAGTCCTAAAGGGGTTGGTCGTTTTTCTTCAACGAGCAGGACGAAGTGGTCACCAGCCGGGCCAAGCCAGTGTGATCTACTTCCTCCCAACCCATGCGATGGAATTGATCGAAGCTTTGGCATTGCAAACAGCCATCGAACACCAAATTATTGAAGATCGAATCCCCTATCTAAATAGTTATGACGTTCTCATCCAGTTCCTAATGACCTTAGCTGTAGGTGATGGTTTTCAACCCAAAATGCTTTATCCCGTTATACAGAACACCTTTTGTTTTCAAACCCTCGATCAGGATAAATGGCAATGGTGTTTAAATTTTATCAGATATGGCAGTCAAAGCTTGGAGAATTATGATGAATATAAAAAGGTAGTTGTAGACCAGATGGGTAGCTATAAAGTAGCTAATCGATCTATTGCCATGCGCCACCGCATGACAATAGGAACCATAGTGAGTGATGCAGATTTGATTGTCAAATACCGGAAAGGAGGGTTTATTGGTTCTATTGAAGAGTGGTTTGTCTCTAAATTGAATCCTGGTGATATTTTCACTTTTGCGGGTAAAAATTTGGAGCTGATTAAAATCCAAAACAATCAGGTACTGGTTAAAAAATCAAAAGTAAAAAAAGCGAAAATTCCGTCTTGGATGGGGGGGCGGATGAGTTTTAGTGCACACTTAAGTTCAATACTTCGCGATACTATTTATCAATTAGAAAGTAGCGAGAGCCTGGAGCGAAATGCATTGGAACCCGTACTTGCTCAACAAAAAAAACAATCCTTACTCCCCAAAGCCAACGAGCTCCTGATTGAAACTTTTCCCTCAAAGAGGGATATCATGCAGTCTTTTATCCATTTGAAGGCTATGCCATTCACATGGCAATGGCTAGTATTGTTTCCTATCGATTGAGTTTATTGATCCCTGCTAGTTTTAGTTTGGCTTTCAACGACTATGGTTTTGAACTGGTTTCTGATTCACCCATTGACATAGAAGGCTTATTAGACAACAATCTTTTGACAGAACAAGATCTACTTAGTGATCTAAAAAAAGGAATCAATGTTTCAGAAATGGCAGGGAAGAAAATTTCGAGATATTGCAGTAATTGGTGGTTTGGTATTTCAAGGAACTCCTTCTCAACCAATCAAAAGCAAACACCTGCAATCAGTTCACAACTTTTTTATGAAGTTTTCAAGGACTATGAGCCAGAAAATCTGCTCTATCAACAAGCTCTGGATGAAACTTTTGATCATGGTATGGAACAGGGACGATTGCTACAAGCCTTTGAACGCATCCAACGCCAAGATATTCGTTGGGTCAAAACCTACCAACCTACCCCCTTTTCTTTTCCCATAATTACCGATCGCTTGCGAGGCAAAATGTCCTCCGAATCGGTTGAGGATCGCATCCGAAAAATGTTTTTGCAACTCGATAAAAATGTGGCCGATGGAGCTTCAAATTAAGCAACAACGAATACGACTGCTTCCAGAAGGAGCGGCATTTTGGGTCAATACGAAGAGTCTTCTCATTGCCGACGCCCATTTGGGTAAAATAACACATTTTAGAAAAAACGGCTTTGCCGTCCCTCCCCAAATCCAGAATTTTTATAAAAAAATGGAAACATTGTTAGCCACCCTTTCCGTCAAGCGAATTTTCTTTTAGGCGATTTATTTCACAGTGATCGGAATAAAGAATGGGAGCGCTTTTCGGAGTGGAACCAACAAAATTCTTTTCCTTCAATCCTTATCAAAGGGAACCATGACATTTTGCCTAATTTCTTATTGGAACAGAGTGGCCTGAGGGTTGAAGAAGAATGGTTTGAAGCAGGCTTATGTCTGACCCACCATCCCCAACAAAAAGTAGACCACGTCAATCTGTGTGGGCATGTTCATCCAGGAGTTCGGCTGCAAGGCCAAGGGCGACAACGCCTAAAAGTACCTTGTTTTTTTTTTATCGCCCCAACCAATTAATTCTCCCTGCCTTTGGAGTTTTTACCGGTTTGCATATCATGCAACCTTCCACTGAAGATCAGGTTTATGCACTGGGTGAAAAGCATGTATTAGCCATTTCCATAAGGAAAAAATAGCCTGTATATTTACCAAAAAAACAATTGCAACGCTTTCCGCTTGCCGTTTTAGAACAGAGTCCCCTACAAAATGAACTCGATCAGGCGTTCAAACAACGACAGTACATCGTGTTCAAAGGTGCTGTGGGTTCGGGGCGCACCTTGGCAATAGCTACTCAATTTCAACAACGGCCTACATCGATTCTCTGGGTTCTCGAAAATCCAGAACAAGCCGCATACTATCTCAATGATTTAGAAGTGCTATTAGGGCAATCAGACGTTCTTTTTTTTCCAGCCAGCTACCGCCAAGCCTACATCTCTGAGGCCACCGATAACGCAAATGTTCTCTTACGTGCTGAAGTATTACGCAAGTTGACCCATAGCAAGCGACCCCGCATCATTGTGAGTTACCCCCAAGCACTTTTTGAAAAAGTAATCTCACAACACACCCTAAAAAAAAAAATACTCTTAAAGTAGAAAAGGAACTTCCCTAGGATTGGATTTTGTTAACGAAACCCTATTTGAATATGGATTTGAACGAGTAGATTTTGTTACTGATCCTGGAACTTTTTCAGTCCGAGGCGGAATTATTGATGTGTTTTCTTATTCCAATCAACACCCCTATCGGATCGAATTTTTTTTGGAAATGAGGTGGATAGTTTGAGGTCTTTCGATGTTCGGACCCAACTTTCCATCCAGCAACTAGATCAAATTGAATTGATTCCCAATACCTCCTCGGTTAGTTTTACCGATAAACGGAAAACACTTCTTGACTTGCTCCCGCCAGATAGCCATGTCCTGTTTGAAAATATTGATGGTTGTTGCTCTCGTTTGGACGATTTATTTCAAAAAGCTCAAGCCCAATACAATACCATGGAAAGCACCACTCAATTTCCCCCTGAGACACTCTTTTGTCAGGGTACTGAATGGATTGAAGCATTGGAAAATCGATGGGTTGGTTTCTTTCAAAAACCCGATATCCTCACAGAAAACAAGGTGCTTCACTGGGAGCAAAACCCTCAACCCAGTTTCAATAAGCAATTTGATTTATTGGTTGCCCATTTAAATACCAACCATAAAAAAGGATGGACCAATTACCTCTGTTGTTCTAGTGAACAACAGGTCAAGCGATTTCATGATATTTTTCAAGAGATGGACGAGACAATTCATTATCAGACCCTTGTATGTCCGCTCTTTGAAGGGTTTGAAGATCCCAAAGCGCAAATTGCTGTATTTACCGACCATCAGCTATTCAATCGTTATCACAAGTATCGCCTCAAATCCCAAAAAACCAAGTCGGATGCATTAACACTTCAAGAACTCACCTTAATGGAAGTAGGAGACTATGTAACTCATATGGACCATGGTATTGGCAGGTTTGGTGGACTCCAACATATTGATGTTCAGGGCAAAAAACAAGAAGCCATCAAAATAATCTATGGTGAAAGAGATATTTTGTACCTCAGCATCCATGCTTTGCACAAAATTTCCAAATTCAATGGAAAGGATGGGAGGGCACCCAAGCTCTTCAAATTGGGATCCAAAGCATGGAAAACGCTGAAACAAAAAACAAAAAAACGCGTAAAAAAAGTAGCCTTTAATTTAATTCAACTCTATGCTGAACGGCGAAAAAAAATTGGCTATGCTTTTGCGCCCGATAGTTATTTACAATGGGAACTGGAAGCCTCATTTCTTTATGAAGACACTCCCGACCAAGGAAAAGCAACAGCTGCAATCAAAGCCGATATGGAAAGTGAACGTCCGATGGATCGTTTGGTTTGTGGTGATGTGGGTTTTGGAAAAACAGAGGTCGCCATACGGGCTGCATTCAAAGCAGTTGATAACAGCAAGCAAGTTGCTGTTTTGGTTCCCACCACCATCTTGGCATTTCAACACTTTAAGACCTTTAGTCAGCGCCTTCAAAACCTTCCAGTTCGGGTAGATTATCTTAATCGGTTTCGAACCACTAAAGACCGTAAAGCGCTGCTAAAAGACCTTAGGGCAGGACAAATAGATATTTTAATTGGTACCCATCAAATAGCTGGGCATGCGGTTGCTTTTTCCGACTTGGGTCTGTTGATCGTAGACGAGGAGCAAAAATTTGGTGTGGCTGTCAAAAGAAAAAATACGATCTCTAAAAAAAAAAATATTGATGTCCTTACCCTAACAGCAACTCCGATTCCTCGAACCCTTCAATTTAGTTTGATGGCTGCCAGGGATTTATCGGTCATTGCTACTCCCCCACCCAATCGTTATCCCATTCAAAGTGAAGTGACGCGCTTCAATGAAAACACGATCAGAGATGGCCTTCTCTATGAGTTACAAAGAGGAGGGCAAGTATACTTTGTCCATAATCGGGTAGAAAGCATTCAGGAAGTGGCTGTAATGATACAGCGATTGGTGCCAGATGCTCGCATTGGAATTGGCCACGGGCAAATGAAAGGAGACCAATTGGAAAAAACTTTACTCAAATTTTTATCGGGTCAATATGATGTATTGGTTGCTACAACAATCGTAGAAAATGGATTGGATGTTCCTAATGCCAATACTATTTTCATTAATAATGCCAATAATTTTGGTTTGAGTGATTTACATCAGATGCGTGGTCGCGTGGGTCGGAGTAATAAAAAAGCGTTTTGTTATTTCCTTACTCCTCCCCTATCAGCCATGAATTCCGATGCCCAAAAAAGAATAAAAACTATCGAACAATATGCCGAACTAGGATCGGGCATTCAAATCGCTAAGAAAGATTTGGAAATTCGAGGAGCAGGAGATTTATTGGGCGGGGAACAAAGTGGCTTTATCAATGATATTGGTTTTGACGCCTACCAAAAGATTTTGGAAGAGGCCTTAACAGAATTGAAAGAAAATGAATTTAAAACACTTTTTGAAAAAGATTTAAACGAACCCATGCTCACAATTAAGGAGGTGCAGTTGGACACTGACTTGGAAATCATGTTGCCCGATCATTATGTAAATAGTGTTAAAGAGCGCCTACGTCTCTATCATCAATTAAGTGCTATTACAGACATAGAAGAATTAACTCTTTTTGAAAAAAACTTGGAAGATCGATTTGGCCCTCTTCCTGATGCAGCCGTTGAATTGCTTGCAAGCGTTCAAATAAAATGGATTGCAGCAGCCCTTGGTCTGGAGCGATTAGTAATTAAAAATGGTAAGTGTGTGGGGTACTTTATGGCACAGGAAAATCATCCTTTTTATGAGTCTCCCCAATTTCAAAACATTCTCATGCGCATTCAAGAAAAGAGAAAACAATTGCAACTAAAACAAAAAGAAACTCGCCAAGGTATGCGCTTATTATTACTCTTGGATGGAATTAAAAATACGGCTACTCTACTGAAATTGTTACAGCCATTGAGTCGCCCTAGAGTAGCTTCAAGTTCTTAATCACTTCGAAAGCGATGTTGACCGATCCCTCGTCAGTCAATATGGTGAATTCATTGGATGTAGAAATAACCTCCTTAATATTTACCCCTTCCCAAGACAATCGCTGAAAGATAAAATAGTATATCCCAGGGATTTGAACATTTTCGGTGGGAAGTTTGACCGTAATGGCAGAGAGGTTTTCTTCTTTGTCTAAACACATCTCACTTTTGAAAGTGTTATCTACCACAGCAATCAGGTTCTGGCTCACAATAATATTGCATTCCCCAACCCCACGAGAAGAGGTGTAGAATGCATTGGGTTCTGATTTGATTTGATCTAGAAATTTGGCTTGAGTCAACAAAAGGGTATCTGTAATTTTAAAACAATAATCGGCTAAGGAAGATCGAACCGTTATGTCGCCCAAATTTTTAAAACCCGCACAATCTTATGCGTGGATAAAAACTCTTGATTATCTGAAATTCGTTTTAATGCCATAACTATGGCTCCGCTTTTGGCAGACTTTTTGAGTGTCTCCTCTATTTCAGGTTGGATTTCTCGAGCTAATGAAGTTAAATTAATAATTCCCTGTGAAAGGGCACTCATCAAGAAAGGTTTGGTTTTTATATAATCTAGAACTTCTGACGCAATGGTCTTCATTGTGGAATATTTTCACAAAAATATTAAAATATAACATTTTGTGAAAATTATTAATCTCCGTCAAATGGATAAAAAACATTTTCAAGATGATTCACCTCCCACTTACAGTATTGACAAAGTACGGCTAAAATATCAAAACGCAATTCCGTTTGAATATGGTAATTCCGTTTTCGGATTTGATATCCTTTTCTTTTTAGGGAGTGAACGGCATAGTCTTCTGCAGCCGCTCCAAGGATTTAAGCACCCATTGGTTTGAAATTTGGGGATGATTAAAGTTAATGGTTTCCTGCGTAGCAGCTGTATTAATTGTTATTTTTGGTCAAATTTCTGTGATGAAGCCAACCTTCAAAAGACATACCATAACGGCAGCTTTGCCCTACACGAACGGCCCTGTTCATATTGGCCATTTGGCAGGAGTGTACGTCCCAGCCGATACCTACGCTCGCTATCTTCGTGCACGGGGGAGGGAAGTTGCATTTATATGTGGAAGTGATGAACACGGCGTAGCCATCTCTATAAAAGCGAAAAAAGAAGGAAAAACTCCTCAACAAATTATAGATAAATACGATCAAATTATCCGAAAGTCTTTTCAAGATTTTGGGATATCCTTTGATAATTATTCACGAACATCTGCGGCCATTCACCATCAAACAGCCTCTGAATTTTTTAGTGTTTTATCCGATAAGGACATTTTCGACGAGAAGGTTTCCGAACAATTATACGATCCTGAGGCTAGGGAATTTCTTGCAGATCGTTTTGTCACAGGAATTTGTCCACATTGTTCTCATTCAAGTGCTTATGGGGATATTTGCGAATCTTGTGGTAGCTCTTTAAATGCAACCGATTTGATCGATCCCAAGTCTACTCTTTCTGGAGCAACGCCCGTAAAGAAAAAACAAAACACTGGTTCTTGCCCCTTGATAAATACGAGGGTTTCATTCAAGAATGGATTTTGGATCAACGAAAAAAAGATTGGAAGAGCAATGTATATGGTCAGATCAAGTCTTGGATAGAAAACGGCTTACAAGCTCGAGCAGTTACAAGGGATCTGGATTGGGGCATCCCCGTACCTCTAAATGGTGCCGAAGGAAAGGTTCTCTATGTTTGGTTTGATGCCCCCCCTTGGCTACATATCATCAACAAAAGAATGGGCCGCTAAAGAAGGCGTGGATTGGGAACCCTATTGGAAAGACAAAGACACCCAATTAGTTCATTTTATTGGGAAAGATAATATTGTTTTTCATTGTATCATTTTCCCAAGTATGCTTCATGCTCATGGTGATTATATCCTTCCAGACAATGTCCCAGCTAATGAGTTTTTGAATTTGGAAGGAGATAAAATTTCCACCTCAAATAATTGGGCTGTTTGGCTTCATGAATATCTAGAAGAATTTCCAGATCAACAAGATTCTCTCCGGTATGTTCTTACTTCAAATGCTCCGGAAACAAAAGACAATGACTTCACATGGAAAGAGTTTCAAGCACGAAACAACGGTGAATTAGTGGCTATATATGGTAACTTTATCAACCGAGTAGCAGTACTGACACAAAAATACTTCGAAGGGAATTGTCCTTCTGGGAAAAACCTCACTGTTCTTGACCTAGAAACCTTAGAAACACTCCCCTTATTGGTTCAAAAAATAGAATCAGCTATTGAGCAATATAAGTTTCGTGAGGCCAGTCAACAAATGATGCTAATGGCTCGCTTAGGAAACAAGTACTTGGCCGAACAAGAACCATGGAAAAAAATTAAAACAGATCCTGAAAGGGTCGCAGCAATCCTTCACACTGCTATTCAAATCACTGCATATCTTGCCCTCTACAGCAGTCCCATCCTACCGTATACTGCTGAAAAAATTAAAAAGTGTTTTGGCATAGAAGACCTCAGATGGGATTCGGCCAATCAGAACTTTACTTCTCTAATTGCTGAAGGCCATCAGATACAATCACCTGGTCTTTTATTCGAGAAAATAGAAGATCATACAATTGAACTTCAACGAACCAAATTGCAAAAACAAAGTAAACAATGAATGAGACTCCATCATCCACGCCTAAGAAAAATGAAATTGATTTTGAAAGTTTTATGAAAAAGGAACTTCGCGTGGGAAAAATTCTGTCAGCAAAAGCCGTTCCAAAAACTGAAAAACTTCTTGAGTTTGAAGTAGATTTAGGGTTTGAAACCCGAAAAATTGTTTCAGGTCTAGCACTACAGTTTGAACCTTCTGAGGGCAAGCTTAGTTTTATTAGTCCTGCTGACCAAGCTATGCCACCGGGTTCACAAATCAGTTAACATCTATTGTTGTCCATCGCCTTTGATCCGATCTATCGACTGTCGCTACCAGAGCGCCATCGATTTCCTATGGAGAAATACGAATTACTACCTAAGCAGCTGCTTCATGAGGGAATTTGTCAGCAAGTGATTTTCATTCCCCTAATGAGGCTACATTAGAGGAAGTCTGTCGGGTTCACAACCCAGACTATGTTCATCGATTGAAAACCGAGGCTTTAACCCCCAAAGAAGTTCGAGCCATTGGGTTTCCATTAACTGCTCAGTTAATTAATCGTGAATTCATCATTGCAGGAGGAACTCTCTGGGGTTGCCACCAAGCGCTTGAAAAAGGAATTGCTTTTAACATCGCTGGGGGACGCATCATGCTTTCCGAGCGCATGGCGAAGCATTTTGCTTGCTTAACGACCAGGCAATTGGAGCCCAATATTTATTGGATAAAGGCTTGGCTAATAAAATATTGATTGTGGATTTGGATGTTCATCAAGGAAATGGTACAGCTGAAATATTTCGAGACGAACCTCGGGTTTTCACCTTTTCTATGCATGGAGCCAAAAATTATCCATTCCGAAAAGAGCAAAGCGATTTGGACATAGCCCTCGATGACAATACTGACGACCGTACTTTTCTCTCTCTCTTGGATAAAAATCTCCCTCAATTGATTGATCGGATACAACCAGACTTTATCTTTTACCTAAGCGGCGTAGATGTACTGAATACAGATAAATTGGGTCGGTTGGGACTGACTTTGAAAGGCTGTAAAGAACGAGACCGAAGGGTTTTTGAAATAAGCTCAAATTTTGATATACCTATCCAATGCAGTATGGGAGGGGGCTATTCCCCTACTCTAAAAACAATCATAGAAGCCCATGCCAACACCTACCGGATGGCATTTCAATACTATCTCTAACTAGAATCGCCAAGTATTGCTCTTGAGATTGAGTGCTGCCAAGACAACATCTTTACGACTCAGCTGTCCCACTAGTCTTCCCTTTTCCATAACTGGATAGCGACGGCGTGTTGAATTTGAAAACAATGATGCAGCTTCAAATAAACTTTTTGAGGCATCAATTGTATCCACACCGTCCGTCATAAAATTCCGAACCGATTTATCGAGTATGGGCATATTGAAATATCGGCTATCCGATATCTCTTTCATACAATCTGCCTCAGAGATAACCCCCACCAGCTTTCCAGCGTCATTGACAACTGGACCCCCAGAAATACGGTATTTGACAAATTTTTGCATTACTTCGTGTATGGATTGTTCTGGATGAAACAAAATCAAATTTTGACACATAATGTCACGAACCAATAATTGAGGTGTTTTGGTGCGCGTTTTTTTAGCACGTGCCCCTTGGAAACTTTTCACTGCCATAATGCTAATTTTTTAATGGTTCTAGTAAGATACTAAAAAATATGTAATGTTTTTGTTCATTTTTAATTAATCTCATATAAAATTATTATTTATGTTTAAGCATATTCGTCTTGGTATTTTAGGCTGTGGCTGGTTAGGTACAGCCTTAGGAAGTAAATTGGTGTGCCAAGGAGCTTTTGTGAAAGGAACGCGAACAAAAACTGAAAAGGTAGAAAAACTTGAAGCATATGGAATTAAAGGTTATCCGTTCCAACTAAAAGAAGGAAGCTGGATTGGAGATTTAACATTTTTTGAGAATATAAATGTCTTGCTCATCGCGATCCCTCCAAGACTTCGTGCTGACCAAACGTCCAATTTTGTAGCAAAAATAACCCCTTTGATTCCACAGTTAAAGAAATACAAGCTTGAAAAAATAATTTTTACCAGTAGTATATCTGTGTACGGTCAAGCCCAAGGAAAATTGAATGAAGAGTCTCAATGCCATCCTAATATGCTTTCGGGTCAACAATTAATTGAGGTTGAACAGGTACTTATTAACAATTTTCCAGACACAGTCATTATTCTTCGTCTTGGAGGGCTAATCGGACCCGATCGGCATCCCATTCACCGTTTGCGGATGTGTTCTAGAATTGATGCAGGGCTAAACCCTGTCAATTTAATACATCAAATAGATGTTCTTGCAGGCTTGGAAAAAGTCCTGTTGACGCAGAAGAAACAACACTGTTATAATTTGGTTAGTCCTTATCATCCCATCAAAGAAGATTACTACTCACAGTTGGCTTATCAATGGAAAATTCCACCTCTCAAATTTGATCGACAAGCAAATTATCCAAAAAAAATAAGCAGTAATCGCTTCGTATCCGACTACGATTTTTCATTTATCGTTGAAAAGTTGTTGATAGAATAAATCCTTTATAATATCACTAGCCTATTGATTATCTTACATTTAAATTATTATGGCTGTAAAATTGCATATAAATCAATTGATTCGAGTCCTTGGCTTACTCAAGAGTTCGAAGCTAGAATATCTCAAAACTGCTGAGGGACGCCATTCTACCGAAGTACAACGCTTTCTTCACCGACAAGCGCGTTTACGCCATCATTATTTTCAGGAATTGGAAGTGCAATTGCGCAGTTTCCACCAGGATACGGATATCATGCATATAAAAGGAGTCCAAATGGAGCAACGGTTGATAGCCTCATTGGAGGATTCTCAAAAAACAAGTTTTGAAAACTGCCTAGATATTGACGTTCAGATTATCGATTTATTGGAAAGAATTGAAACGACAAAAATTCAGTTAGATTCCCTTATTCAGAAGCTTAAAGATGCAGTACAAACGCTTACCCGTTTTGAAAATAAATCAGAATCTGGAATTAAATCTTCTTGGCTCTAATCTTCTTCTGCTACTTCCAAACTCAATTGATCTCCTAAATCAATTATCCTATTTAAAAAACTATTGTATTGAATGTACATGGTGTCTAGGGCTGGTTCTAACCTGTCCAATTGATGTGTTGATGCATAAAATTTTGCCTTTTGAATCTGCATCAAAACAACCTTCAGTCGGCTTCGGACAGGATAGATTTCAAATTTTGGAGGAAATTTTTGTCTTGTAAAAAGTTTTTGTTTGTACCTCTAAGGCTTCCAAAAAAAGAGGAAACTCCATTGGTGTCAAGGGCAGTGAAATCTTCAAAGTCATCAGTCCATCGAGTGAGTGCGTCCCATTCGTCGATGTCGAGTTTGGCATAGAGGTTTTCAGGAACTTTAACAAGTCTTGCTGGCTTTGAAGAAAGCGTAAAGAATATGGTGTCTTTCGTTTGGTTTTTTGTTTGTATAAATGTTTGGTTTTTGGGAACACAAGCTACTACTAAAACGAATAAAATAAAGGGAACCAGCAAATATTTCATGAGACAAAAATACAAGTTCCTTTTAGAAGTCAGGCAGTGAATTAATACGCAAAAGCAAAATCATAAAGAAGAGCAATTGAAGCAAATATAGATTGTGATAAAACCATCCCTTAAGTTCTAGTTTAGAAAAATGAAAAACCATCTGCAAGGGAACCCCAACCAGGGCCCAACCCAAATAATTTTGATACGGGGCTTCACCTCCGGCAAAAGTCCAAAAGTCCAAAATGGGAGCTATGGGTTCGATCAGTACATCCAAAAAAACCATCATTGCTGTACCTAATAAGGCGCGTAACCAAAGATTTTTGGTCAATTCTCTTGCCACCATACCTGTGCAAAATACTACAATTACCCAATTAGCCCCGATCAACCATGGAACGCCTTTTATTTTAGGCCCCAACATCTGTCCATATTGATAATTTCCAAAAATAAGACCGTATTGTACTCCTAACCATTCCGTGCTCATACCTACAAAAAAACAGAGAAAACAAATCCACAAAAAATTTTTCTTTTGATATCCTTGCCACAGCAACAAAATAAAAGAGACTACCAGATTTAGAGGAGTTGACTCAATAAACCAGCGTGAGTCACCATAGATGATACCTAAAATGCCTGATATATGAAACAACCAGATCAAGCCTATGGATAAGGTATAAGGGGTTATGGAGTTGACTTTAAGCATGGACATCAGGAATCATGTCGGCGGTTATTCTTGCAGAAAGCAAGCAGAGGTATACCCCCGCCGGGATGAACACTCCCTCCGCAGAAATAGAGATTATCTATCGTCCTAGAAAAATTAGGGTGACGAAGAAAAGCACTCATTCGATTGTTACTTGAAGCACCGTAAAGAGCCCCTCGGAAGGAGGCTGTTTTTTGAGCTATCAAGGGGGGAGACAAGTGTGTTTCTTCTTCTATTAAAAAGCTATATCCTGTCCTAAAATTCGGCTCAATTTTTCCAATACTTTGTTCCTTGTTTGAGTAATTAGCGCATCCCAATCCTGTCCATTATCGGCTGGAGCATTGATCATAACAAACCAATTTTCACAACCTGCTGGCGCATCTGAAAGAACATCCTTCGAGGTTATATTCACATACACCGTAGGGTCTCCAGAAAGGGTTTTATCTTGAAATATAGCCTGAAATTCCTTCGAATAGTTTTGGGAAAAAAAGATATTGTGAAGATTAAGCTTTGGAAATGACTTTTTTATTCCCCAATAGAAAATAAGAGCAGAACTCGACCGTTCTTGCTCAAGGGTACGTTTGGGTTGTTTTTGGTTTGGCAAAAGATATTTGTAAGTAGGCACCACATCCATATTACTAACCACTAGATCGGACTTATGTCGTTTATTGCATACTTTAATCCCTACTGCTCTTTTGTTTTCTATCTCAATTGAATCTACCGATTGTCCCAAGTGAAATTTAACTCCCATACGCTGCGCCAATTGAAATAAACTTTCAGTGATAGCTCCCATTCCTTGATTTGGTATAAACGTTCCGTAATGTTCTTCTAAGTGCTGAACCAAGCTCATGATACCAGAAGTTTGGTAGGGGTCTGAGCCATTGTAAGTTGCAAATCTATTGAAGAATTGAATCAAATAGGGGTTTTTTAGCTGTTCTTCATTTACCTGATGAAGACTTTTAAATAGCTCCAAACTCCCCAGTCCATATATGGCTTTTCTAGTTTCTTTATTTAAGAAGGTTCTCAATTTATGAAGGGATTTTTCCAAAAACAGCGGGGCTGTTAGGTTGAATTTCTTCTGGGCCCTCTCTAAATAATTGTGAACGGTTTGTGCTGGGACATCGAGTTGTTTTTCAACGGTCTTACAAAATCGATTCCGATCGGAATATGCTGTTAATCGGGTACCGTCTTCCCAAAAATACTCACAATGAATGTCTTTTTTATAAGTAAAGTGTTCACTTGGTATTTCCCCGGCTAGAGTGAATAAATCGGTCACAAAATGAGGCATAGTAAATAAAGATGGTCCTGCATCAAACCGATACTTTCCAAGATTAAAAGTTGAGAGCTTGCCTCCTGGATAATCATTTTTTTCAAAAACGCTTACATGATATCCTTTCTTTGCCAATCGGATGCTAGTGGCTAATCCGCCGATACCGGCACCAATTACGATGGCTTTTTTCACACTGTGATGGGTTGAAATTGAGTGTCTTTTTTCACAACAAATCTAGAAAAAAGATCTTCTTTGTACCATTTTTTATGTCGAGTTTTCCGAACAATATCTGCATGATCTCGATTCTTATAAGCATAGGCATTGACCGCATCAAAATTTTTCCAAATACTGACAGAGGCTTGTTGCACCCAGGGCCACTCTCCTATACCTTTATAGTAGAGTACATCGGTAGCTGCTTCAATGCTTTTAGCGGCGTTGGGAACTGCTCGCCAAAAGGAGAATAGACGATTCCAATTGAGTGTTGCTCGTGTGACAATAGCAACAGGGGCATCACCGATTTCCAAGTCTTTTACAATACTCGTTAAGAATGGGTTAGATTTGTTCCATTTGCCGTGGCTTTGAATAGGTACAAGTTGAAGCGTTCGCTGTTGTGTAGCGTGTCGTCGATATGTATCCCAGTAGGAATTTGTCATAATGAATTTTTTGTAATCTTCAGAGTTATCCCATTGAGTGAGGACGGCATAAGTGCCGAAATCAGGTCGCAAACTAAAGCCCATACCTCCTCCAGTCCCCAAAAAACGATAGAAACCTAGTCCTTTTACATTTGCAATCGCCCTCGGTCCTAATATCATTTGCTTGAAAGCCCAAAACCGATTATTACTAAATCGGAATATGTCGATAAACACAGAAACTTTTGCATCTTTTAGTTTCATGACTGTAAAGATACAGTGAAAAAGAAAACGCCTCTGACTTGGATTTTAGAATTTGACTTATGGAAGTAAAATGCAGAGGCGTTTGAAACCAAATTGAATTTAAACTTGTTTAAAGATAAATAAAAAAGTCTGTACAAAACAAATAAAAGCTTAAACAATTTTTTAACTTTTTTTATATTTCTTTAAACAAAACGAATAACTCATTGAAAAACAAATGATTAAACAATATGGTCTTTACTTCTAATTTTTATTAAATTTGTAAATGTATATTATAAGAGATGACACCAACTTCTGTAGCCATTACTGTAATCATTACCTCAGCCATTGTCTTAATCGTTATTCTAAAAGATATGAGGGGTTAAATGAAAATTTCAGCTAGTTTCGATAAATTTATTTACACTCTGATCATCGTAAATATAATTGCGATGATCTTGGAATCCCATGTATCTATCCGTGAGGCGTATCACAGCTATTTTTATGTTTTTGAAACCGTTTCTATTGTTATTTTTTCTTTTGAATATCTATTCCGGATTGTTGTAGGATATAAAAATGAAGGGGTAAGGGGAGTCACTAAATATATGTTTAGCACATTTGGATTGATTGATTTGATTTCAATACTACCTTTCTATCTTAATCAATTTATTAAAATTGACGGGCGTTTCGTAAGAATCTTACGTTTGTTTCGACTAACACGGATTTTTAAGCTTGGAAGAGATAGTGGATCTCTAAAATTATTTATTCAAGCACTATCTGCTGTTCGAAACGAATTAAAATTCACTCTGTTTCTCTCCATACTAACTATCTTGTTTTCCGCTTCCGCCATCTACTTTTTGGAAAACGAAGCACAACCTGAAAAGTTTGGAAGTATAACAGAATCAATTTGGTGGGCAACAGTATCCTTGGCCACAGTGGGTTATGGAGATGTGTATCCCATAACAGTGGGTGGCAAAGCCTTTGCTGCAATTATTTCTTTGGTCGGTATTGGAGTGGTGGCCATTCCAACTGGGATTATTAGCGCTTCTTTTGTTGAAGAAATCATTGCCGCTAAACGAAGAAAAGAACGATAGTCAAAAACTTCTCCTGCCAGTATTTACTTATCTTTGTTTAATGATGAAAAAAAAATTCTCATTTTAGGAAGTGGCTTTTCTTCCCTATCCGCAGCCAGTTATTTGGCAAAAATGGGACACCATGTAGAGGTATTTGAAAAAAATGATTCCCTAGGCGGAAGGGCTCGACAACTAAAGAGAGACGGATTCACATTTGATATGGGACCTTCTTGGTATTGGATGCCTGATGTATTTGAAAAATATTTTGCCGATTTTGGCAAAAAACCATCTGACTACTACAAATTAGACCGCCTTGACCCTGGTTATCAAGTCTATTTTGGAGAAACTAACAGTATCTCCATTGGGGATTCTCTAGATAAAATTTATACCGCATTTGAGGCCGAAGAAAAGGGGAGTGGGAAAAAACTCAAATCCTTTATAAATCAAGCTCAAAATAATTATGACATTGCTATCAGTGACTTAGTCTATCGGCCTGGAATCTCGCCTCTAGAGTTAATTACCGCTACTACCATCAAAAAAATCCGCTACTTCTTTAGTAACATCAAAAGAGATGTGACGCGAAAATTCAAGGATCCCAAGCTTCGTCAAATCTTGCAATTTCCAGTTTTATTCCTAGGTGCTAAGCCAGAAAACACACCGGCATTCTATAACTTCATGAATTTTGCTGATTTTGGTTTAGGTACCTGGCATCCTCACAAAGGGATGTATTCCATCGTAGAGGGTATGGCTTCATTAGCTAAAGAACTGGGTGTGATCTTTCATACCAAAAGCCCTGTTGAGAGTATACTTATAAATCAAGGATGTGTCACCGGAATTGAGACTCAGGGAAAAACAATCGAAGCTGACTTTATTTTAAGTGGTGCCGATTACCATCATACAGAAACATTATTGCCCCCAAAGTATCGCGTTTACAGCAAAAATTATTGGGCTAAGAGAACATTTGCTCCCAGCTCTCTTTTATTTTATGTTGGCTTGGACAAAAAACTTGATAGAGTAACACACCATACCCTCTTTTTTGATGTAGATTTTGATCTCCATGCTCAACAAATTTATGACCACCCAGAATGGCCGACTGACCCCCTATTTTATGCCAATTTTCCCTCTATTACAGATCCCACAATGGCCCCGGAAGGAAAAGAAGCTCTTTTTCTACTCATCCCAATAGCGCCGGGAATTGAAGACAATTCCGAACTTAGAGAAAAATATTTTAATATCGTAATTGAGCGAATGGAACGATTGACTCAACAAAAGATTAAACCCCACATACTATTTAAAGAATCGTTTTGTGTCAAAGATTTTATTAGTGAATACAATTCCTACAAGGGCAATGCATATGGATTAGCCAACACTCTTATGCAAACCGCTTTTTTACGTCCAAAACTTAAAAGTAAAAAAGTGGAAGGACTCTATTTCAGTGGTCAACTTTCTGTCCCTGGTCCAGGTGTACCTCCAGCTTTGATTTCTGGAAAAAATAGTATCTGGACTTATCGAAAAAGCTATTTGTAGTCAATCACCCACCAAATAATCTCTATCTCTTCGTCTTTTTCGGTAATCACTGAATCCAATAATTTCATGCTTTCATCTAGTACGTTTACATATTGCTCTAACTGAAAGGCAATTTCATTATTCCACAAATCTAGTCGTTTAAATAAATTGTATTTGACAAACTTATCCGCTTGGACATAGCGACGATTTTTAACCCAAAATGAATTGTCTTCTAAATCAACATTTTCCAAATCAAAAACCCAATGATTTGCAATTCGATTTACAAATTGGTTTACAAATGATTCTTCGATTTTACCGGTATTCTCTATAAGGTATTTTAAATCAGATCCATCATAGGTATCCGTCATTTTCTTTCCCACCTCTGTATCTAATAATCGGAAAGTCCCATCTAATTTAATTGCATCATAAGTGACTCTGGGTGGATCAAATGGATCTCGTTGGGTGTATAAGCTCATAGGAGCAGTGTAAAAAACACCTTCTTCATCTTCAAATCTCTCTAAAAAAATACTGTCATTATCTACCTCCCACAAACTGTATTGTTTGGAATATATCTCGGTAACCCATTGAATCTGTTCAGAATACTCAAGAGTATAGAGTTTGATTTTTTCAATTTCTTCTCTAAGATTATGTAAGTTCTCAATTCCATCTTGACGATCACCAAAGCTTTCTCCTTGACGCTCAACAGAGAATGATATCAATACACCAAAAAAGACTACCAAAAACTCTACAAAAGCTTTTTTAAATCTGTCAAAGAAATCTTGTGCATCAAAACGGTCTCCAAGAGTTATGAGCTTAATAAACCAATTGGAATCTTCTTTTTTAATTCCCTTTTCTTTAGCTTCCTCAGACATAATCAATATCGAATAATCTTAGATAAAAATACTAATTTCCTTTTTCTTCTCTTTAAAGTTTATCATAGGATTCAGTATTTCCTTAATTAAGTTGCAAAGGAACTCTTCAAAAGAGACTAGTTTATTTAGGGATAGTAGTGTATGTGTATGTGTTTTCCATCCTAAAGGTAAATATTTACTTTGTGTCTTTAGCGCATATACTCCTGCTTCAATAGTTGAAGAAGGTTGTCTCCTTAAATACTGGAAAGCATAGGTTAGTACTTGAAAAGCTACTGCCATTTTTGGATCATCAAACTGCAATACCGTCGGATCAAGAATTAGAGACGAAACTTCTACATTTCCCGACTTATAATCAATAATACGGACTTGATCATTAATCTTGTCAATTCGATCAACCGTTCCTTTCAATCTTATGGGAAAATCAAAATGGGTGAGGGGAAAATCAATTATAAATGGCTCTTCTAGAGCTAGTATTTGGATGTTTGCCCCTTCAGCTACCAATTCTTTTTCATAACGTAAGAAACTATTGCAATGAGCTAAAAGGACTTGATAGACAAGATGATTTTTCCCTTGTAGAGATGTGCTGTTCCCATAAATTGATTCAAATTGAGCTTCCAGGATTTTGGGTAGTTTTTCCAACATTTGATCGTAATCCTTTTCTGATAAATCTCTATTTTGATAAGAGGTAAATAATGATTCTAAAACACCATGTAATATTGTTCCTTGATCTTTATGAGAAACCATAGATTCGGATGAAAGAATGGGTTGAATCCCCAAAACGCGTTCTTCATAAAAGCGAAGCGGGTCCCTTAGATAGAGGGACAGTGAAGATGGGGAGAAACCTGCAGCGGCAATTTTTTGAAGTCGATCTAAGAGTTGTGGAGATTTGGCTACCTCTCGCTCTTTTTTTGGAAAGGTAATTAAATTAGCATGGAGCTGTTTTTTCACAAAGTGGTGCTTGGGGAGACAAAAGTGCTCTAATTGGTATATAAATCTACTGGGAATTCCTTCTGATAGTCCTTCTTGAGTGGCATTATACAATAAATAGATGTCTTGTGATCGTTGGAGTAAACGATAAAAATGATAGGCATAGATTGCTTCTTTTTCCAAAAAGGTAGGAATACCAAATTCTTTTTTAACCTCAAAAGGCAGGAAGCTATTGATTCTATTCCTTGCTGTCATTTGACCTTCATTGAGATGAGTCACAATAACTCGGTCAAAATCCAACATTCGCGTTTCTAATAGACCCATAATTTGAAGACCCTGCGTGGGATCGCCTTCGAAATCTAGCGTTTCCGTTTTCAATAGATCGGTCAGAAAGGATTTAATCAATGGTATGCCATTTAGAACTTGTGAAGAATTGTTTGTTTCTATCAATTGATTCAAAACCACTTCTAAAGAATGGAAATACGATTCGAAATTGTAATTATGAAAGTTGGAGTAGAAAAAAAATTTTGAAGTGCAATACAGAACTTTCTCATTCGATTCAGTAGATCTTGAGTATTGCTATAAGGGCTAAAGAGTTCTTTCCATTCGGGGTGTTGGAAACGCTTGAGAATAAAATCTTTTTTCCAGTAGGTTTGATTTCTTTTTTTTGCAGAGTGTACAAAACCTTCAAAATCGATTCCTAGAAAAGTTAAGTATTCTTTCAAATAAGCCGTTTGTCCAAGCTTTTCTATCGACTCCACCTGGAGTCTATTTTCGGATAGCTGCTGCAAGCAATCCAACCATTGTAAGATCATATCTGCGGCAGGTGTTTGCAGCAGGCTGTATCCCATTGTGACGTTCCAAGCATTGAATTCTGGATCAAAGCCAGACAAAGTAGGAACAAGATAGGTTTCGTCTCCTAAGACCAAGGCTATTTTTTCTTGTGGATGCGTTTTAACGAGTTGTTGAGCTAATCGAGCAGCATGTTTCACTTGAGAGATGGAATGATCCGAAGCTATACATAGTATGGTTTTGGGTTCTGAAAATTCATCCCCCATTGGACAGGGTTTAGTGCCTTTAAGAAATTTCCATTCTCGAAAGTAGGTTCGTATAAAATGACCTGCTGCGTGCTCCGTATTTTCATAAAATTCACGGTCAATATCCCAACGAAGATTTCCGCGGTCTGCACTAATAATTTCTTGAATCAAAAGAGATTCCGATTTTGTTAAAGCATTAAAACCTACCAAATAGTGGTATTGACTTGTATGCATTAAATACAAGGAAATATTTTCAACCGATTCAGAAAAAAGCAGTCCTAAATACCCTACTTTATTTTCTAATAACTGTTGTGTAAAGTGTTTAAAGAGATTGGGGATTTGTTTCCAAAATTTCAAATAATTCTTCACAAGAGGGGTTTGTTCTTCTTTTTGAGCCCATTGCTTAAGTGTTTCTACCGCTGTTAAGTAGTTAAAAATATCATCTTGTGGAACCCGATGGGCACTTAGGTCGTTGAAATCTTGAAGGAGAACAGGAGCCCAATTTAAATACAGTTCAAAGGAGTCTCTATCCTTTTCAGGCACCACATGACAATAACTTTTGTAACACTGGAGTAAAAGTTGATGCGAAGGCAATTGCTGTAGGCCCGACAATTCTGAGGCAAAGTCTGTAAAGGATTTGATTTCTGGACTTAAAGCAGGTCTATCCAATTGTTTGGCCAATTCGATCTTGAGCAAGCGAACAGCACGCTGTGAAGGCAGGATAATCTTCAACGATTCTAGAGGCCGCCCTGAGTCAACAATCTCTTTGGATACTTGTGATAGAAATGAAATCATACGATCGGATCAATTGATTCAACAATTACCTTCGGATTCGTATAGACCAAGTAGAGGGCTTGTATTGGGTATCCCATCGCTTGAATTACTGCTCCATAAGCACGTATTTGTTCAGCGTCTTTATCTTGTGGATGTCCTGTTTTAAAATCCATGATCAGAGCATGGTGGTCTTCAATAACAACTCGATCTGGGCGTATGATTTCTTTATTGGGGAGTATAATGTCTCGTTCTATCCAAAGTTCTGCCTCAGGGTCAAAAGCTTTTTCAGAAGCGGGTGCACCATTAGTTCCTGAAGTAATTTTTTTATCACCTCTTGATCTTCTGATCCTAAACGACCTTCCCGAATGGATTCCATCAATTGCCAGCCAAGCTGATCAAGGGTTTTTATTTTTCCGAGAAGATGGTGGATTAAAATTCCAAAATCACGTGCGGCAGAGTAAGATCTAGGTTGGGTTAACAAGCTTGAACGCCATTGGATCCCGTTGTTCATCTCTGCTAAAAGCAAGCCTTCTTTTTGTATTGATTTGGGTAGGAGTACCTGGCTATTACTCCAATAGTAAGTTTCTTGTAATTCCTCTGATTTGATTTGCCGTTTCACAAAACTACCAAGGAGGGTATCGTAGGTAGGATATGATGGAACAGTTGTGCGTTGTCTCGTAATCAAATGAAGCTGCGCCACAGCGCGCGTACAACCCACATATAATAGGTTGAGTGCATCAAGAGCCGCCGCGTTTTTGTATAATCCATAAGCTGCTTCCCTTCAGGACTGTATTCTGAAAAAGAATCGCTATATGAAAGTCGCGCCCACGGAGTCTGAACACCTCCCAAACCATTGATTGGATACCATACTTGTTCGTAGCTGCTCGGTTGTAAAGTGTCTTCTAAAAAGGGATAGATCACCACTTCAAATTCCAATCCTTTGGATTTGTGAACCGTCATGATTTGAATGGCTTCAGAGCACTCTGGGAGTTGTACATTGAGTTGTTCCTTTTCTCTTTCCCAGTAGGCCAAAAAGTCGATCGGGTGCGTCGAATGTTGTTTAGAAAATGAGAAAATAACTTCTAAGAATCGCTGCAAATAAACGTCTACTTGAAATAGAAAATCAAATTTTTGAAGACAATACTCTAGCGATTCATAAACAGACAAAGAACACATTATTTCCCAGTCGAAGCCTAGGGTATAATCTCTATTAAGTTTGTCAAAAAATGCTTCTGCATTTGGCTGCAGATGAGTATAAACAAAATTGTGATACGCAGTTGAAGAATCTCTTTGATCCCAATACCGATCAAGGATGATTTTCATTGCTTGTTGGTCTTTGGGGTAACATCTGAGTCGCAAAAATTGAATCAATGCCTGAACCTGTTCGGCTTGGCCCAACAACAATGAGTCTGATGACAGTGCGGGGATGGATTTGGCTTGCAATTGTTTCACTAAGAGGCGTGCTTCGCTTTTTTTTCGAACCAGTATGACAATATCTTTCCAGGAATAGCCATCTAGTCGTAGTTGTGTCACTAGGGCAATCACTTTTTCTCCATACAAGACCCCTCTCTCATCTATTGTCCTAGCGGAGGCTATCTGGTGAATGGCTACAGTCCCCCCTTTTTTTTGATTTGGTTTTTGAAAGACGGTACTAGAGAACATCTTTTCGTGTTGGGAGTTCTCAAGCGATTTAGCCGCAAACGCAAAAAAATGATTATTGAATGCTACCAATTGGTCATAACTCCTGTAGTTGGTCTCCAAATGACTAAAATTAGGAGCCACAGAGAAATCGTGTTCTTGGTTAAATAAATTAAAAAACTGTTGAACATCACCCCCCCGCCATCGATAAATTGCTTGCTTGGGGTCGCCCACCAATACAAGAGAATGATTGGGGTCGCTTTCGATCACATTTCCTACCAAAGGAACTAAGTTATTCCACTGGAGAACGGAAGTGTCTTGAAACTCATCAATGAAAAAATGATGATATTGCACACCCAGACGTTCATAGATAAATGGGATTGGCTGGTCTTCCACTAGAGAGGCGATACGGTCATTAAATTGACTAAGGAGTCTTCGATTTTGATCTTGTTGTTCAGTCTCTAATTGTTTTCTCAAAACCCCTAAAAGGGATAGGGGCACCCATTGCTTCTTGAGGTTTTGAATAAAAAAATACTGGTGGGTTAATTTTCTGGTCAACTCATAACTTTCTTGTAGTTCTGGAAGTAATTGGAGGATTTGATGTTCTTTATCCAATGCTAGGTTTTTCTTGTAAAGTCTCTCTCCGTGTTGGAGTTTTTCTTTCAATTTGTTATTGAAATAAGTTTTGATCGATTTGTTCTCTCGTGATTTTAAAGCCACTAAGCGTTCAAAGTGATTGATCAGTAATCCTTGAGGAAAATCGTCCTTAGTTAGCCCAACAGCTGCTAATCGTTTCAGGATTTTATGAGACACAGATTGGATTGTGTCAACGAGTTTTTCTTGAAGCCTATTTAGTTCTTTACGATCTTTTTCAAAAGTTTCAAGTGAGATTTGTTGAAGATCTTGCAGGGGTGTGCGATTGTTTTCGTTAAGAAATAAGGGAGCGAATTCATTGAGATCATATGACACATCCCAGCTTTTTTCATCTACGATTTTGCGTAAACTGAACTGTGTAAGCAATTGTGTTAAACTTGACGAAACACCTACCCTATCAATCAGTCGATCAACCACCTCTCGAATGAATGACTTACTGTCTACCACCACTTCAAAACTATGTGACAAACCCAAGTCAAAAGCAAAAGTTCTAACCAAACCATGTGTAAAGCTGTCCAGAGTGGTGATGTTAAAAGCCCCAAAATTATGGAGTAAGGACTGCATTTTTAACCCTGCCCGCCACTTTATTTCTTCTTCTGTTAATGCTAATACACGGATCAAATCTTGTTTCATTGAGAGGGTTCTCCTCTGGCAAGACCTGAAAGTGAAGTGAGAATTCTTTCCTTCATTTCATTAACCGCCTTGTTGGTAAATGTCATTGCCAACATGTTCTGATAATTGTTTTTTTTTGGCGACGCTAGAAGCTGTTCTAAGTACTGAAATACCAGAGTGTAGGTTTTTCCAGAACCTGCGGAGGCGTTAATAATATGAAACCCTTTCTGTGGCATCGGTACAAAACAAGTTAAATGTACACTTTTTGATCACAGTGAAACCATGGCTTTGCAAAAGAAATTCTATTTTTGTGGAAACCTAAAAATATAAATTATGTCGTTTAAGTTACCCGCCCTTCCATACGCTTACAATGCATTGGAGCCACATATTGATGCAAAAACTATGGAAATTCACCATGGAAAACACCATCAAGGATATACAACTAAGTTAAACGCTGCCATCGAAGGTGCTGCTGCAGAAAATCAATCCATCGAAGAGATTCTTCAAGGACTCGATATGAGTAGTGAAGCTGTTCGAAATAATGGAGGTGGGTATTACAATCACTGTTTGTTTTGGGAGGTATTGAGTCCCAATGGAGGTGGGCTGCCTTCTGATGATTTAGCCCAAGCTATAGTGAAGGATTTTGGCTCCTTTGAAGACTTTAAAACTGCATTCTCCAATGCTGCGGCCACTCAATTTGGTTCAGGGTGGGCTTGGCTCTGTGTTCAATCTGGTGGGAAACTAGAGGTTTGTGCCACTCCCAATCAAGACAACCCCTTGATGCCCGAAGTGGGTTGTGGTGGAACTCCTATTCTAGGTATAGATGTTTGGGAACATGCCTATTACTTAAATTATCAAAATCGACGCCCGGATTATATTACTGCTTTTTTTAGTGTAATTAACTGGGATGAAGTAGCTAAACGATTTGAGACAAACCGATAGAAAATAAAAAAGGAGAAATAAATTCCTCCTTTTTTGCCCCAAATCTTACCATGAACTTAACCTACTTATGTTCTGGTGCTGTAAAGATGCATTTTTGCTATTTGACACACCTATAATATCGTTTAATAGCAATTTTTCTGGATAACTGGTTAATATGCTCTTTTTTACTTTTCCCTCAAAGAAATTCATAAATGCTCTGTTAACCATTCGGTTACCACCTGGAGTAGGATAATCGCCAGAAAAATACCAATCTCCTAGATTTTCTGGACAAGCTTGATGCAAAGCTTTAATAGGCTGGAAGATAATCGCTACTTCGGCGTCAATGTTCTTCCCTTTTAGCAATTCTGCAATTTTTAGCGACAGCTGTTCATCAGTGAATGGATCATAAAAGGCCTTCACATGATTTTCATCTGTTTGATCCTCATTTTCTATACATCGATTGTAAATCGCCTCCAAAACGTCCTGGTGATTACCATTGTCTCTATGTAATTCCAATGCAGCTTGAAAAGCAATAAAATCTTGAAGCTTTGCCATGTCGATACCGTAACAGTCGGGGTAGCGAATTTGTGGAGCACTGGAAACCACAACAATCTTTTTGGGGCCTAGGCGATCCAACATAGTCAGGATGCTTTTTTTAAGGGTGGTCCCGCGGACAATACTGTCATCAATGATGACTAAGTTGTCTGTCGGTTTTACTACCCCATAGGTCACATCATATACATGAGCAACCAAATCATCCCTGCTTGAATCTTCGGTAATAAAAGTTCTTAGTTTGGCATCTTTAATGGCTACTTTTTCAATTCGAGGCTGAAGTTTGATTAGTCGTTCCAGCATCTTGTGGTCAACATTGTTTTTATCGGTCAGTGCATCGGTCAACATTTTTTTGACATAGGTTTGTGCCGCTCCTAAAATTCCATAAAAAGAAGTTTCGGCCGTATTGGGTATATATGAGAAAACTGTATTTTCCAAATCATTATCAATCGCCAACATTACTTGCGGAAAGAACAAGCTCCCTAATTATTTTCGCTCGTTGTAGATTTCGGCATCACTTCCCCGAGAAAAATATATCCGTTCAAAAGAACAAGCTTTTTTAGGGAGGGGCTCCACGATTTGTTTGATTTCTGTTTCACCTCCCTTTTTAATCAAAAGGGCATGACCAGGAGTCAATTCTTGGACAGATTCATAGGTTACATTAAAAACAGTTTGGATAACTGGGCGTTCGGAGGCCACAACAATAACTTCTTCGTTTTCCATAAAATACGCAGGGCGTATTCCTGCAGGATCACGCAATACAAATGCATCACCGTGACCTAAAAGACCTGCCATGGCATAACCCCCATCCCAATTTTTAGCTGCTTTTCGTAATACTTTATGCATTTTCAGTCGAGCGGCAATGTGGGGAGACGCCTCTGCCTTGGTGAAGCCTTCTTCTTTAAGTTTTTTATAGATTTTAGCCACGGCATCATCCAAAAAATGTCCAATTTTTCCATCACTGTAATAGTATCTGCTCGCTCTTTGGGGTGTTGACCCAAGTCTACTAGGTTTTCAAATAACTCATTCACATTGGTCATATTGAAATTACCCGCCACAATTAAATTTCGGTGTTTCCAATTGTTTTGACGTAAAAATGGGTGAACGCTTTCTAAACTATTTTTTCCAAAAGTTCCATATCGAACATGCCCCAAAAGTAATTCCCCCACAAAAGGGACTTTGCGCTTGAGGCGTTCAGCATCGGATAGTAATTCTGCATCCTCTTTGGTGGCTTGTCCAATGCGCTTGTTTATTTTTCTAAAAATAGTTTGTATAGGTTGTGCGTCATTGGATCGAACCCTGCTGATATAACGAGTACCTGGAGGCATATCAAATTTGATGCTAGCAAAGCCTGCGCCGTCTTGCCCTCGGTTGTGTTGTTTCTCCATCATCAAATACATCTTATTGATTCCGTAGAGGGCAGTCCCGTATTTATTTTGGTAGTAGGACAATGGCTTTTTTAAGTGAATCAGGGCAATTCCGCATTCGTGTTTGATGATGTCACTCATTGGATCTAGGTTTAGGTTAGCGCTATTTCAAACTTTGTAAGTTGATTAAAGGTGCGCAATCGCTTTTGTATTTTTTCGTGGGTTAATATTTCTAAATTTTGAGGGCCAAATTTTTCTACCGTAAAAGATGCCATAGCTGACCCGAAGATAATCGCCGACTTCATTGCTTCCAAGGAAATGTCACCATGCTGACTAAGATAGGCTGCAAACCCGCCAACAAAACTGTCTCCAGCTCCGGTTGGATCAAAGATTTCCTCTAAGGGTAATGCTGGAGCACAAAACACCTCCTGTTGATGAAATAGCAATGCGCCGTGTTCACCTTTTTTAATGATAACATATTTTGGCCCGATGCCTTGTATTATTTTAGCCGCTTTAACCAAAGAATTTTGATCTGTCAATTGGCGGGCCTCTTCATCGTTTATACACAAAACATCAACGCGAGGAATAAGCTCATCTAAGTCTGCCCTAAAATGGTCCATCCAATAATTCATGGTATCCATAATTACCAATTGGGGTGGGGTAGTCATCTGATCCAATACCGCTGCTTGGTTCAAAGGGTTAAGGTTTCCAAGAAGGACAATAGAGGCATCAGACCATCCCTCTGGCACCTTAGGGTCAAATTGGGTCAATACGTTCAAATCTGTTTTTAGAGTGGTTCTTGTATTTAAATCATTGTGATAACGCCCACTCCAAAAAAAGGTTTTTTCACCCTTCAAAATGGCTACTCCCGATAAGTCGATGTGCTTATTTCGAAGAAGATTGAGATGCTTTTCTTCAAAGTCTTCACCAACAACAGAAATTACCCCAATTTTGACTTGTAGTTGACAGGCAGACAAGGCAATATAAGTGGCACAACCGCCCAGGATTTTGTCTACCTTGTCGAAGGGTGTTTCAATGGCATCATAGGCCATCGTTCCTACAACCAAAAGCTTGTTATCCATATATTACAAATATACTATTTCTCTGGGGGCCCAGGAGGTGAATTCTGAAGCTTTTGATAATTTTCATAATAGACATCTTTGATTTTCTTTTTAGACTTAGCAGCTTTCACGGCAAGACTGTCACACCATTCATTTTGTGGATGTTGATTGTGACCTTTAATCCATTCAAAATGGACTTTGTGTTTTCGATATACCCTCAAAAAACGTTGCCATAGATCTTCATTTTTCTTTCCTTTAAATTGTTTTTTCCCAACCAAAGACCCATTTTTTTCCACAGCATCCACCACATATTTGGAATCTGAGTAGACCACTACTTCCATAGGATGTTTTTGAAGAAGTTCCAACCCAACAATAACAGCCATCAACTCCATCCTATTGTTGGTGGTAAGTTCAAAGCCTTGTGAAAAAGATTTTTGATATTGTTGCCCTGCCCACTCCATATGAATTCCATAGCCTCCTGGCCCTGGATTACCCAATGCAGAACCGTCGGTGTAGAGGTAAACTGTTTTAGACATGTGAACTAAAAATTTGTTCAATCACTTTTGGGTAATGCTCGAATTCCAGTTCATGGACTTTTTGAGCGATGCGTTCGGGTACTTCTTGATGATCAAGAGCTACTTTAACTTGAAAAATGACCGCTCCTTCGTCGTAGTACTTGTCAACATAGTGAATTGTGATTCCAGTCTCTTTGTCTCCTTCAGCATATACTGCCTCGTGAACCCGACTTCCATACATTCCCTTGCCGCCATACTTGGGCAGTAGGGCAGGATGAATATTAAGTATCTGACGGGGAAAAGCTGTTACCAATGAAGGCGGTATGAGGAGAAGAAATCCAGCAAGAACGATTCCATCAATCGCCCGCGATTGGAGTTTTTCCAGTAATACTCCTTCCTGCATTTCCCTTCTAGTGAAAAGCAATACAGGACAATCATAATTTGCCATCCTCTGGATTACCCCAGCACTGGGGTTATTGGTCCAAATACTATCGATATGCAAGCTGTGGTGGTCAGAAAAATACCGAGTTATGTTTTCAGCATTAGTTCCATTTCCGGAAGCAAAAACAGCTATTTTTTTCAATTAAAATTATCTTTGCGCTTAGTGCTCATAGGCATCCACGAATTAATAACACAAAGAAAAGTTATATTTTAAAGTGCAAATGTTGTTTTCCTTTAAAGTTTTATATTTTTGTCCACAACAATTAAAATTTAAATCATGTCAGATATTTCTTCTGGCGTTAAGGCAATTATTGTAGATAAACTAGGCGTTGACGAAAATGAAGTTGTTTCAGAAGCAAATTTCACAAACGATTTAGGAGCTGATTCACTTGATACAGTGGAACTCATAATGGAATTTGAGAAAGAATTTGATATTCAAATTCCTGACGACCAAGCAGAAAATATTGCTACGGTTGGTCAAGCAATCCAATTTATTGAACAAGCACAGTAAATTAAAGGTGCTATGACACCAAGACGCGTCGTTGTTACCGGATTGGGAGCACTAACCCCCTGTTGGCAATACTCTTCCAGCATATTGGGAGGGACTGCTGTCTGGAACCGGTGGTGCCGCTCCCATCACCTATTTTGATGCTAGCCTTTTCAAAACCCAATTCGCTTGCGAACTCAAAGGCTATAACCCCTTAGATCACTTTGATCGAAAAGAGGCTCGAAAAATAGACCGCTTTGCTCAGTATGCTATGGTGGCTTCAGACGAAGCCATCAAAGACTCTGGTTTGAATCTGGAAAAGATTGATAAAGATCGCGTAGGAGTTATTTGGGGAGCGGGAATTGGAGGTCTTGAAACCTTCCAAAACGAAGTGCTTAATTTTGCTGCTGGAAATGGATCTCCGCGATTCAATCCTTTTTTTATTCCAAAAATGATTGCGGATATTGCCCCGGGCTTAATTTCGATTAAGTATGGGTTTTCTGGCCCCAATTTTGCAACGGTTTCTGCCTGTGCTTCATCGGCCAATGCCTTAATAGACGCACTTAATTATATCCGTTTGGGCTATGCCGATATAATGGTCAGTGGAGGCTCGGAAGCTTGTGTGACCATTGCTGGAGTGGGTGGCTTTAACGCGATGCACGCCCTGTCTACTAGAAATGATGATCCCCAAACCGCCTCACGCCCTTTTGATAAAGAGCGAGACGGTTTTGTTCTTGGGGAAGGTGCTGGATCTTTGATCTTGGAAGAATATGAACATGCTGTAGCCCGAGGGGCCACCATCTATGCAGAATTGGCTGGAGGAGGTCTTTCCGCAGACGCCCACCACATGACAGCCCCACACCCCGAAGGTTTTGGTGCCATCAAAGTAATGAAAAACTGCCTCAAAGATGCACAGCTTGAAGCAACAGAAGTGGATGCAATTAATATGCATGGCACTTCCACTCCACTTGGCGATGTCGCTGAATCCAAAGCCCTAAAAGAGGTTTTTGGTGAGCATCTATATGAGATGAATATCAACTCAACGAAATCAATGACAGGACATTTGTTGGGTGCCGCTGGAGCTATCGAAGCGATTGCCTCTATTCTGGCAATCAAACACCAAATTGTGCCTCCTACCATTAACCATCAGACTCCCGATGAAAATATAGATCCAAAAATCAACTTTACCTTCGGAAAACCTCAAAAGAGAGAGGTCACAGTTGCACTATCCAACACCTTTGGCTTTGGTGGTCATAATGCCTGTGTCGCTTTTAAGAAAATTTTCTAAATTTAGGAGTGAATCTATTCAAAACCATTTTACGACCCCGTTTGAAACCAAACGGGGTTTTTCATTCCCATTTAAAAAAAGTTCTTGGTTTCACCCCTAAAGACTGGTCGATCTATTCGGAAGCCTTTACCCACCGTTCAATGAATCTTCGTAATGAGGCTGGAATATCAGTTAATTACGAACGTTTAGAGTTTCTTGGGGATGCCATGCTCGGCACTATCATATCTGCTTTTCTATATCGGCATTATACCGACGCTAAAGAAGGAGAATTGACCAATTTACGGGCTAAAATTGTGAGTCGGGAAAATTTAAATACCGTAGGAACCCAAATGAAGCTTTTGGATCTGGTTGAAAGTACCCATCCTAAGGATAGTTTTGGGATTGACATTAATGGCAACTTACTCGAAGCGTTAGTGGGGGCTATTTTTCTTGAAAAGAGGGTATGAAAGCTGTAAAAAATTCGTGTTGAAAAAGATTGTAGATAAGCATGTAAACCTAGAGACATTAGATGCACGGATTCTTAGCTACAAAAGCACATTAATTGAATGGGCACAAAAAAATAAAGTACGTCTCAAATTCTATACCCAGAAAGATGAGGGCTTGGATCCAAATATTAATTACGCAACAATCATCAAAATTGATGATCGCCAATTGGTTAAAGCTCGAGGAATTTCGAAGAAGAAATCAGAAGAAAAAGCCGCTAAGAGAGCCTATTACAAATTGAAATTGTAGGTTATGGGAAAACACTACATGTTGGAGGAAGTTGCCGCAGATCAGTATAATTTGTGGGCAATTCACAGCAGTCTTCTTCCCTACCAAGTGGCTTTTACGCTAAATAAATATTGCCATACTCGTTTCCAACGGCATAGAGAATCTGTATTCCATTCAACACTCGATATTGCTTTTGAACGATTCCAATGGGAAGTGCCGAGCAGTGGAGTTCATTTGGAATTGGTTTCCAACAGGTTTTTATATGAAGTAGAAAAAAATGAGACGAACTATTCGTTGTTTAATCTACCCCAAACAAAAGAAGTATATTTAATCCCGAAACTAAATCGGGTGGACTATTTTATTTTACAATACCATCAAGCTTCCTTACCTAGCTTTAGGACAACCTTGCAGGGGAGTACACTTTTTGAAATGGTTTATCTTATTGAACCCGCCCAACAACCCAATGAATTGAATTTAATATTTGACTAATGCAAAAAAAAACGAAGATCGTTGCCACACTAGGCCCTGCCTCTAGCAGTCCTGAAGTAATGGAAGAATTGATACTCAATGGGGTGGACGTCTTTCGAATCAACTTCTCTCATGCTGATTATGAAGGAGTTGAAAAACAGATAAAAACGATTCGAAACTTAAATACAAAACTCAATGCCAATGTCTCCATTTTAGCCGATCTCCAAGGACCCAAGCTTCGAGTGGGAATAATAGAAGAAGGTGTTGTTCTGGAAGAAGGTGATGAAGTTCGATTCATCACCGACGTTCCCTTTGTTGGGAATAGAGAAAAAGCTTATATGACTTATAAGAATTTTCCCAATGATGTTAAGCAAGGAGAACGCATACTATTAGATGATGGGAAACTCATTTTTGAAGTAGTTCGAACTGAAACAAAAGAAGTCGTTGCCAAAGTAATCCAAGGAGGACCATTTAAATCCAAGAAAGGAGTAAACCTTCCCAATACCAAAATATCACTTCCTGCCCTTACTGAAAAGGACGTCCAGGATGCTAAATTTGCAATAAACCAAGAAGTGGATTGGATTGCATTATCGTTTGTTAGAAACAGCCAAGATCTTATGGATCTAAAAATGCTTATCGCGAAAGAAACCAAACATAAAATCCCGATAATCTCCAAAATCGAAAAACCCGAAGCCATTGAAAATATTGACAAAATCATTGCCTACAGTGATGGATTGATGGTGGCCAGAGGAGACTTGGGCGTTGAAATTCCTGCAGCTGAAGTCCCATTGATTCAAAAACAACTGGTCTTGGCTGCTAAACAAGCTAGGATCCCCATTATCATTGCCACGCAGATGATGGAAACAATGATTGACAGTCGAACGGCAACACGAGCAGAAGTCAATGATGTTGCCAACTCTGTTATGGATGGTGCAGATGCTGTAATGCTTTCTGGAGAGACATCAGTTGGAAAATATCCCGTTCAAGTTATCGAGACCGTGTCGGCGATTTTGAAAAGTGTAGAGAATTCGGATTTGATCCAAGTTCCTCATCTCCCACCCACGATTCGAACCAGACGCTATATTACTAAATCTGTGTGTTATCACGCAGCCCATATGGCCAACGAAATCGAAGCCAAAGCGATCTGTACACTGACCAATAGCGGATACACCGCTTTTCAAATTTCTGCTTGGCGCCCTCAATCTCATGTATTAGTTTTCACCTCCAACAAGCGAATACTGACCCAACTCAATTTGCTTTGGGGAGTCAAAGCCTTCTACTACGATGCCTTTGAAAGCACCGATAATACAGTGCAGCAAGTCAACTCTATTGCCCTAGAAAAAGGGTATGTACAAAAAGGAGACATGCTTATCAATTTAGCAGCCATGCCGATCAAGGAAAAAGGAATGGTCAATACACTTCGTGTATCCACTGTTTAAAAAGGGAATTGTAATTGTGCTTCCAAATGAGGAGGAGATTCATTTTTCAGGGATCGAGATAGATCTCCTTTCAGGTTCGAAAGAGAAACACCAATCAATCGAACTGAGTCTTTTAATCTTTCTTGATAAAGTAATTCCTTACTGTATTCTAAAATTAACTCCTGATTGGAGATGAAGTGAGCTACAGTTTTACTTCTAGTTTGAACCGTAAAATCGCTGTATTTTATCTTAAGTGTAATTGTTTTGCCCGTTTCTTTGTATCGACGAATCCTACGATCTAAAGCTCCTGTGATTTGAACCAATTTTTCCTCTAAATAAATTTCACTACTTAAATTCTGTGAAAAAGTTCGCTCTGCCCCGATAGACTTAGGTTTTCGTTGGGGCTTCACTTCACTATTGTGAATCCCACGAACTACTTGAAAAAAATGAAGCCCTAATTTTCCAAAATGTTCCGTCAAAAATTCTTGGGTCTTTTCTTTGAGATCGGCTCCTGTAAAAATACCCAATTGATACATTCGTTGCTTTGTCTTTTCACCGACTCCATAGAATTTTTTGATTTCTAAATCAGCTAAAAATTCAAGCACATCCTCGGGGGGATCGTTTTCTGCCCATTTGGTTTGTTCCAGTCGCTTGCAATTTTGGCTACAAATTTATTGATTGAAATTCCTGCCGAGGCCGTTAAGCCGGTCTTTTGATATATCTGATCTCGAATTTGTTCAGCAATTAAGGTGGCTGAAGGGTTTTTAAATTTATTTGTCGTTACATCTAAATAAGCTTCATCCAAGGATAGGGGTTCTACCAAATCGGTGTGACTGAAAAAAATTTTTCGAATCTGTTCGGATATTTCCTTGTAGCGTTCAAATCGAGGAGATACAAAAACCAAATTGGGGCAACGTCGAAGGGCTATGCGACCACTCATTGCCGATCGTACACCAAACTTTCGAGCTTCATAACTGGCTGCAGCGACCACGCCTCGCTCTTTGCCCCCTCCAACAACAATGGGTAATCCTTTTAATTCTGGATTATCTTGCTGTTCTACTGCGGCATAGAACGCGTCCATATCAACATGAATAATTTTCCGATCGGAGATCTTTTTTGTAGACATTTCAAATGGATTGGGTCATTCAAAAGTAAGCAGCTATTTTTGAATTAAAATCATTCCCGTTTATGGAAAGAGAAATTGAGCGAAAATTTTTGGTTAAAGACACCTCCTTTATAAGCTTGTCACGGCAATCACTTTGCATTCAGCAAGCCTATTTGAGTAAGGATCCAGCCCGCATTGTGAGAGTGCGAATATCCAATGATCAAGGATGGATTACAATCAAGGGGAAATCGGATAGTTCTGGTCTCTCGCGATTGGAATGGGAAAAAGAAATTCCTCTGGAAGAAGCGAAAGAATTATTGTTGCTGTGTTTGCCTGGGACTATCCTAAAAACACGCTATTTGGTGCCTTATGAAGCCTCTGAAGTTGTTGTGGATGTCTTTAAAGAACCCAAAAAAATGATATTGGCCGAAGTAGAATTACCTTCTCTCGATGCCCCGTTTACCCCACCCAATTGGTTGGGGGAAGAAGTAACCGGAAATCCTGAGTACTATAATTCAAATTTATGAAGTGTGATGATAGCTTCGCATCACTTCACAAACCTGAACGCTATAGTGATCATAGGCTTTTTGTCTACCATAATGCTGAGCGACCAAATGCTCGCTGTTTTTTTTCCAGACAGCAATCGCTTCTTTTGTTTCCCAGTAACTTATAGTCACTCCTGCCCCGTCTTCATTCCGATAAGTTTCCAATCCCAAATAGCCTTTTTGGTCTTGCGCAAGTTTGCGAAGACTTCTTGATAATTGCTGATAGAATACATCATCTATTGCCTTTATTTGATTACTGAAAATTACCACATAACATCCTTTTTTCATTCGTCTTTATAGATTTTGATAGTTTGTTCTCCTTGGGCATTCATGTGAGCGCGATACATTCCCTCTGTATTCATTTCCATGGCCACATTCCCATTACGATCAAGGCCTACTACTCCTCCATCGCCACCAAGTTTGGCTACTTTTCCTGAATGACAAGGCGAGCAGCTTCTTGGATACTAAGCCCTTTGTATTCAACTAAAGCAGCTATATCATGAGCAACTACCGAACGGATAAAATATTCTCCCCATCCCGTTGCTGAAATCCCACAACTCGCATTATTGGCATAAGTTCCTGCACCTATAATGGGGGCATCTCCAATCCGGTTCCATTTTTTATTGGTCATCCCTCCTGTGGAAGTTCCTGCTGCTAGATTCCCAGCTTGGTCAAGGGCTACACAACCAACTGTTCCAAATCTTTGTTGCTGATAGAAGGGGGATTTTTGTTGGATATTTGCTTGTGTAGAAGATTCCTCCTCTTGTACGCGCTGCAGGGACTTAACTCGTCGTTCGGTTACAAAATAATCGGGTGCTTCCATAGCCAGTCCCTGGGTTTCAGCAAATCGATCAGCACCTGTGCTTGAAAGCATCACGTGTGGAGAATTATTCATCACTGCAATAGCTGCTGAAATGGGGTTTTTAATCAAACGTGCCCCAGCAATGGCACCAGCATCCAATCGGGAACCGTCCATAAATGAAGCATCTAATTCAATCTCCCCTTCTGCATTCAAAACGGCTCCTTTCCCTGCATTAAAGAGGGGTGAATTCTCCATGATATGAATTGTTTTTTCTACCGCCTCTGTACTGCTTCCTCCAGAAGCCAGAATAGCGTGCCCAGTAGTCACAGCTTCATGAAGTAGTTGGCGGTAAGCGGTATCCATTTCTGGAGTCATATCGGTTCGTAGGATGGTCCCTGCTCCCCCATGAATCACAATCCCAAATTGGTTTTGCGAATCCCCTTCTAGTGTGGGCTGGGGAATTTGATTGCATGAGAAAATAAGTATTGTAAATGAAAGGATTAAAAGCGCATGGACTGTAATTTTTTGACTAGTGAATATATAAAAATATCACTACTACAATTGCAATCAGCTCGTTAATTCTCTGGAAAAGCCCTCCAAAATTATGTACCTTTCCTTCACCAAATACATCATATCATGAAGATTAATATCCCAACCCTATTGCAAGAATTAGGTCTTTTTGCTGAGGAAAAAGGAGTATCAACAGGAGCCCATTGGACTGGTTCAGGAACACCTATTCACTCTTACTCACCTGTTGATGGAAAACCCATTGGTCTTGTCACCACTGCTTCCTTAGATGAATTTGATCAAACGCTTAATTGTGCTATTGATGCTTTTGAAGAATTTCGAAAAATGCCCGCGCCCAACAGAGGAGAATTGGTTCGTCAATTCGGCAATAAACTTCGTGAGAAAAAAGAAGCATTGGGAGCTCTTGTATCCTATGAGATGGGTAAATCCTATCAAGAGGGATTGGGAGAGGTTCAAGAAATGATCGATATCTGCGACTTTGCAGTAGGGCTTTCGCGACAACTGCACGGATTTACGATGCATTCGGAACGTCCTCAGCATCGAATGTATGAGCAGTATCATCCTTTAGGTGTGGTTGGGATTATCTCTGCATTTAATTTTCCGGTAGCCGTTTGGAGTTGGAATGTTGCACTTGCCTGGGTTTGTGGCAATGTCTGTATTTGGAAACCTAGTGAAAAAACACCTTACTGCAGTTTGGCTTGTCAAAAAATCATCAGTGAAGTCCTAGAGGAAAATCAAATTCCAAATGGGGTTTCCTGCTTGTTGAATGGAGGTGCCGATGTTGGTGGCTGGTTGGCTGAAGACCCTAGAATTTCACTTCTCTCGGCAACGGGCTCAACTGCCATGGGCAAAAGTGTGGCCAAAACTGTAGGAGGACGGCTAGGGAAATATTTATTGGAACTAGGAGGTAATAATGCAATAATTGTCACTCCAGAAGCCAATTTAGAGATGACACTCATGGGAGCTGTATTTGGAGCAATAGGTACTTGTGGGCAACGCTGCACATCCACCCGTCGGTTGATCGTACACGAAAGCGTTTATGATGCTGTTGTTCAAGCCCTCAAGAAAGCTTACGGGCAACTAAAAATAGGTAGCCCCCTTGATGAATGCAATCATATGGGGCCTTTAATAGACCCCAAAGCTGTGAGTCACTATACCACTGCTTTGAAAGAAGTTAGCACTCAGGGTGGGAAATGGATTGTAGAAGGAGGCTTAATAGAAGGTGAGGGGTTTGAAAGCGGTTGTTATGTCAAACCCGCCATTGCAGCCATTTCTGAAAACGCAACTATATTGCAAACAGAAACTTTCGCACCACTACTCTACGTGATTTCCTACTCGGGTAGTGTTGAAAATGCCATTGCTATTCAAAATGATGTTCCTCAAGGACTTTCTTCCGCTATTATGACTCAAAATCTTGGCGAAGCTGAAACTTTCCTCTCCCACTGGGGAAGTGACTGTGGAATTGCAAATGTCAATATAGGTACTTCAGGCGCTGAAATCGGTGGGGCATTTGGAGGCGAAAAAGAAACTGGTGGGGGGCGTGAAAGTGGTTCCGATGCATGGAAAGCGTATATGCGACGCCAAACCAATACTATTAATTATTCCAAAAAACTTCCATTAGCCCAAGGAATAAAATTTGAACTCTAACGAAAAAAAATATCTTTGTACTTAAGACTTTATCTTATGTACGCAATCCTTAAAACGACTCATTCCTTTTGGGCCTATTTTGTACTTCTACTTCTTGTCGTAGCTGCAGGAAATGCCCTGTTGGGAATAATTCGTAGCAATACCTTCGAAGTGAAAGACCTTCGTCTCTCCCTTTTTGGACTCATCTTTTCGCATATTCAACTCCTCATCGGTTTGCTCCTTTATTTTATTTCCCCATGGTTCGAACAATGGTCAAGCTTAGGTGTTGGAGGCGTTATGAAAAGTGCAGAAGCACGCCTATACTTGGTAGAACACCCGATTACAAATATTTTAGCTATTGTTTTGATAACCCTAGGTTGGTCACTACATAAAAGGCAAACAGAAAGTTCAAAAAAGTTTTTGAGAATCGGTATATTCTATAGTCTTGGACTCGTTTTGTTGCTTAGCCGGATTCCTTGGCAAGCCTGGCTGGATTAAATTAAAGTATAACTAAAAATTGACATCCCTCAAATCAAAAAAAACATCCAACACCGCTCTTAGTGGCGGAAGGTGGAGTATTACTATAGTCAAAATATTAGTTAAATATGGACACGAAGTTCATTGGTAGGGTCCCTGATGCAATCTTTTTCGAACTGAGCCAAGAGTTGCGCTAGAGGCTTCCTTTGAATTGCTTTAGAAACGGATATCGTTCTCAAAAAACATTCGAATGTCTCCTATCTCATACAACAACATAGCAATCCGTTCGATTCCCATTCCAAAGGCATAGCCCGAAAATTTCTCTGGATCAATCCCACAGTTGGAGAGTACATTGGGGTCAACCATTCCACAACCCATTATTTCAAGCCATCCTGTTCCTTTTGTTATTCGATAATCTGTTTCCGTTTTCAATCCCCAATATATATCAACCTCAGCACTGGGCTCCGTAAATGGAAAATAAGAAGGTCGCAAACGGATTTTTGATTTTCCAAACAAGGACTCGGTGAAATACAATAGCATTTTGTTTTAAATCGGCAAAAGGATACTTTTTTCGTCGATATAAAGTCCTTCAATTTGATGAAATATACAATGTGCTCTAGCCGAAATAGCCTCATTCCGAAAAACCCGGCCTGGAGAAAGGGTTCGTATAGGAGGTTGATTATTTTCCATATAACGAACCTGGACAGATGAAGTATGTGTGCGAAGGAGTATGTCAGGGTTGGTTTGGATAAAAAAGTGTCTTGCATGTCTCTCGCAGGGTGGTGTTCCGGCAAATTCAACGCAGTGAAATTATGCCAATCGTCTTCTATTTCTGGACCTTCAGAAATAGAAAATCCTACTTGAGAAAAATATATCAATAATTCGGTTGCGAACCAGTGAAAGAGGGTGTCGGCTTCCAATCTCAATGGGAAAAGCAGGACGAAAAGGGTCGGTAACTTGGTTGGTGCTTTGTTGTGCCGAAGTCTGAGATTGTAAATGTTTAACCTTATCTCCAACCGCTTGTTTTAGTTGATTCAACAGCAGCCCATATTCTTTTTTCTTCGGGAGGTACTTCGCGAAAGGCAGCAAATAAATCAGCCAATACCCCTTTTTTCCCAGAGTATTTTATCCGAAATGCTTCAATGGCTTCTGAATCTTGCCCTGTGAAGTTTTCAACGGTTTTGAGATGTTCTTGCACCTGGTTAATCATGCAGTAAAAATAAGTGTTTTATTGAATCAATCCGCTTTCCACAAAATAATCGACAATGGCAGACTTCATTAGGATACTCTGTTCGCCTGGCTTTAAATTGGGGAGGGCTTCTACCAATTCAAAATGTGGCCAACCCTCTGAATCATAAAAATCAAATCGATAGTATCCGTAGGGTTCCAAAACGCGACATACACCGATATGAATCAAATTGACATTGTCATCTTTTTAAATCGCTGGTGTAACTGCCCCAATTCTTGTAATCCAATTAAATAAAGAACGCCTTCCACATCCAAACTTTCTCCATCAGAAAAACGCTGGGTTAGTCTATCGATTAATTGATTCCATCTATCCTTCAATCGGTTGGTCTGGGAAGGTGTTGTCATGACAATACGAAGATACCTCTTTCCTTGCTATTGTAGAATCCCAAAAAAAATGCCAACTTGCCTTTTATGAGTATAAATCCTATCGATTTAATTTTAGGTCTTTTACTGGGATACGGTTTTATTCAAGGTTTTCGGAAAGGTTTTTTAGTTGAAGTTGCTTCTTTAGCGGCACTGTTGCTGGGACTTTGGGAGCTTTTCTTTTTGCTGATTGGGTCCAAAGCTTGATGAGTTCTTATTTCACAATCAATCCTATTCTTTCGAATGCGATGGCCTATTTCATTGTTTTTGTAGGAATTGTAGTTGCAATTTCATAGGTAGCCAAGGTAATTACTAAAGTGATTAATATGGTATCATTGGGGCTCTTCAATCGATTTTTTAGGAAGTATTTTGGGAGGGGTGAAAATTGGCGTTTTCCTTAGCGCTTTGCTACTTTCTATTCACAGAATCAATCTTCTAGTCACTTTACTCGATCAAACACTCCTTGAAGAATCTGTTCTCTATTTTCCAATCTACGAAATGGGGGGACTCATTTTTGATTGGGTGGTTGGTTTAGATTCCACCGGGCTACAAGATTCATTCATTTAAGATTATAATTCTCGAATCATAGCTCCTGAAACCCAGCCTTCGGCACCATTGGCAATTCGGATTTTTTGCCAATCTTGAAATTGCTCCAGAATTTGAACTTTGGTGCCTTCATGAAGGATAAATTGTACTTCTGAACGTTGATTGGGTTCATTGTTTACCTGAATTACTTCTGAAAAAACAATCCCAAATTGTTCGGAATGAAGTTTCATGTATTTGGTGCTTGTTATTGTATAGCTGACTACTCCTAAAAATCCCAATACTAATGCGGATACAAAAAGTTGTTTTTTGCTTTTAGATGATTGTATCCACAGGTAGATAATCAGTAGAATTGAGAATAACCAGACCAAAAGCAGGGTTAACCAAACCCATTGGTTCGTATTCATCATTCCCATCAACTTATTGTTAAAAGCCGTGATTTGGGTTTGTGGTAATTTTTCTATCGCATCCAGAGTCATATTTTTTGCAAAAAGAATATTATTGGATAGATCAGGATCCTGAGGCTTGAGTATCAATCCTTTTTCAAAATAATAAATGCTTTCGGCAACCTCGTTAAGCCGGTAGTAGGTATTGCCCAAGTTATAGTAAAGAGCCGCGCTGTGTTCTCCTGTTTCTAGGGCCTTGTGGTAGGCCTCCAAAGCCTTTTTATAAGCGGCGTTAGTGTAGGCCATGTTCCCATTTTGGAACCATTCCTCGGCAGTTTGAGCGGTAGAAATGAATCCTAGTATCGCAAAAATTAGAGTTAATATATAGAATTTCTTCCTCATAGCTTTCGATCAATTTGTGTAATTATTTTCACAGCACTCTCAAAGTCATTTTGAATTTGGACTTCGGAGGAGGGAGCATAACGAGCTCTTTCACAATTTTGCAATAATTGAACAAAAGCACCTGATAGCATGGGTTCTACTCCTTTATTTTTGTAAAAGAGTCTCTATTTTTTCTTTATTAAAGTCCGTGGTTTCGATTTTGAATTTGGACTTCAAGTAATTGTGCAAGGCGGCTTCCAGCGCTTCGTAGAATTTTATTTTATTTCCGCTATTATTTTTTGCGGTAACCAAATATTTTCGAGCCTTTCGACTGGCAGCTTTTTGCTTTCGGGACTGAACATCTGGAACTTGAGTCTGCCACCAATGGCGGAAAGGAATCATAAGTAATAAGAGAACTATTGGACTGATCAGAAGCGTATAAAAACGAGAAGTAGCCCAAATAGTTTCTCTCTCGACAGAAGACCAGTCGGAACTTAGCTTGATGAATTTAAAATTGGCATTGGGAGCTTCAATTATATTGGAAGGAGTAGCTTTGGGTGCTAAAGAAGTATTGGCCAACGGCCCTTCAAATACATCAATCATAAAATTCTGAGATCCTACCCTTTCGTAGCGTTTTTTCATAGGATCAAAATAGGTAAAAGTCAAGGGAGTGATTGGATATTTTCCTTGATATTGAGGAACAATCGTATAGGTGTCTTCTATGGTCCCTTGCATCCCTCTTAGATTTGTTTTCACATCTTCATTGTGTTCTGGCTCATAGACCTCGAGAGTAATAGGAACTTTTAATTTTGGTAAATCAAAAAGTGTTAAGTTTCCTGTTCCCGAAACTTTAATTCGCGCTTGGAAAGATTCAGAGGCTTTGAGAGATTTTTTGTTGAGTAATACATCAAAATCAAAGCGCCCTACTGCACCTGTAAAATCTTCAGGTTTTCCTAGCTCAGGTAGGGGCTTAACGTCAACACTCGTTTCTCCTGCTGTAATCACCCTGTTGACCTGACGCATAATTCGGTCTCCAAAAAAATCACGTCGGTTGGTGGGTAATTCTGCTAATACATTCAAAGTGAGGGGTTCTAAAATAAGTTTCCCAGTTTTTTGCGGATAGAGAACAGTCTTGCGCCACACTACTACATTATAGGCTTCTCCATTGTAGGTCCCTTGTTCAATCCGTAGTTGAGGTATCTTAATATTTTGGCTCCAAAAATCAACAAATTTGGGACTCTCCATCTCCCTAGGTGCTTCCGTAATTTTGATTGGGTTCCTAAAATATAGTTTGTACTGAATGGTAACACGCTCGTTTAGATAGGGGTTTCGTTTGGAAACTTCAGCCACCAAGTGAAGATTTTGATCGACCAAATATTCTACACTATTCGGGTCTTTTGAAACAGCAACTGCTTCAGTCACTTCAATTTGTATTGGCGTTGTTTTGTATGTCTCACCTTCGATCACAACAGTGGCTTGCTTAATTAGCAAACGGCCTTTTCTCATAGGAGTCAAAAAGTAGGTGAATGTTTTTGAAAAACTGCGCTTCCCATTTACATAGGAGTTGCTAATCGATTGGTTGGGCCCTCCCATAATACGAAATCCTTCAAAACTGGGAGGGTTGAAATTATCTCCATTTTGATTCATTACGAAATCCACTCGAAGCCTTTCATTCAACCCCAGTTTTTTCTTACTCACTCGACCTTCGAAAGAAACTTGAGCCTGCAAAGGAATCGCTACAAATAAAAGTAGCAAAAATATATATCCTGAATAAATACTCAAGCTCCGTTGCATACTACCAATCTTTCTTTCCCTTCACTGGGGTCCCTTTTACCTTTTGGGCTTTGATTTTATCTTGAACTTTTTTCTCTTGATTATTCATTGCTTCCAACAAGCTTTTAACTTGCTGTGGAGACAATTGTCCTTGTTTAGGTTGGGGAGGTTGTTTTTTTTCAGGCTTTTCGTTTTTCTTATCTTCTGGATTGTCTTTAGAGTCATTGCCTTCTTCTCTCTTATCTTTGTTGCCCTTTTTGTCCTGTTCCCTTGGTCATCAGATTCGTCCCCTTCGTCTTTTCTATCGCTCTGATCTTCTTTGTCCTCGTTTTTATCGTTTTTTGGAATCTTGATCTTTATTTTTTGATCCTTATTCTGATCTTTATTTTTTTGATCCTGGTCTTGTTGTTGTTTTTCTTTTTTCAACATTTTTTTGGCTAGGGCATAATTGTAACGAGTCTCTTCATCCGCCGGGTTGTTACGAAGTGCGTTTTTATATGCTTCAACGGCTTGGCCATAATCCTTCTGTTCCATGCTCACATTGCCTATGTTATGAAAGGCTTGGTGCCTTTCTGATCGACTGGATGTTTTTTTCTGGGTTTCAAAGTAACGTTGTGCCGCTTCATCAAAATCGCCTTCTCGGTAGTGATTATTTCCTAAGTTATAAAGTGCTTCAATACGATTAGGATTTTCAGAGAGCGCTTTTCGATACTCCATTTCAGAGACAACAGTCTCTTTTGAATTTAATAATTCATTTGCCTTTGAAATCGTATTTGATACCTCAGAATCTTGGCCCCAGCTCAATGGGAAACCAAACAAAAAAAGAAAATGCCAAAGTTTCATACTAGGAATTCATTTGTGATTTTTCATTGAATAAATTCAATTTTTTTATCCATTTGGTTTGGGTTGAGAAAACCATACGCTCAATCAAAATTAATAGGAATGATGCAAAAGGAAAGCCTGAAATTGATCCTTATAACTAACAAATTTTTTGGCTTCAAATTCCTGCTTATCCATATCTTTCAATTGTTCTGTGACAAAATCGAGAACTTGTTGGGTATTATTTCCGTCTTGATAAGCCCCGGTTGTTGCCTCTGCGATCTGTTGCAGCATTGTAGGATTGCGCTTGGTTACTACAACCTCTCCATCTAGGTCTTTTTTATAGCTTTCCACAATTCCATTTTTCTTAATGGGAATGGGGGAGCCTGCTTCCGTCCCTACTCCCAAGGTAAAAATTGTAATTCCTGCCGCAGCAGCTCGATTGGCAGCCGTGATGCCTCTTCAGAATGATCCTCCCCATCGCTAATTAGAAAAACAACTTTATTGGTTTGTTCCGTGTCGTCAAAAAATGTAGCCGATAAGTCCAAGGCAGCATCTATGGCTGTTCCTTGTGAAGACAGCATCTCTGTATTCAAACCCTGTAAAAACATTTTGGCGGCGCCATAGTCTGTTGTTATGGGCAGCTGAGGTACTGCTTGGGCAGCATAAGCAATGATCCCTATTCGATCACTAGCCAAACGATTGATAATGGCCGATACCAACCGCTTTGATTTCTCCAACCGATTGGGAGCTATATCTTCGGCCAACATACTCTTAGATACATCCACAGCAAATACCAAATCTATTCTTCTCTGGTTACCGTTTCCAATTCAGTACCTATTTTGGGGTTGACTAAGCCTCCAATCAAAAACAAGAGAGCTATGCTCAATAAAAACAGCTTAAGTCGAGGTTTGAACTTAGAACGATTTGGACTCAGTTGATCCAATAACTCCACTCCACCCAATTGAGTTTGCCTTCTATTTTGCCATAAGGAATACATGGATTCCCCTAGCCATAAAATGGGAATGATGACCAAGGCATAGAGATAGATAGGAAGATCTAATTGATACATCTATATAAAGCTTTTAAATACTGTTTTTCTCAATAACCATTCCACAACGAGTAACACTAGGGCTAGAGTTGCCAAAGAGCGGTATTTTTCTTCAAAATTGTAGTACTTGAATTCTTCAATCTCTGTTTTTTCCAGTTTATTAATTTCGTCGTAAATCTCAACCAAACGTTGGTTGTCTGTGGCTCTAAAATAAAGTCCTCCTGTGGTTTTGGCTATGGTGCGAAGCAATTCTTCATCTATTTCAACTTTGGTCATGCCGTATTGAAATTTACCATTGGGCAAAACCCCTACCGGGGCCCGTGCCATTCCATTACTTCCAAGACCTATAGTGTAAGTTTTGATGCTATACTCAAGGGCCAACTCTGCCGCAATTCTAGGGTCAATAAATCCAGAATTATTGACACCGTCTGTTAGCAGAATAATGACTTTACTTTTTGCCCGACTGTCTTTCAGTCGATTGACTGCAGTAGCCAAGCCCATGCCGATAGCTGTCCCGTCTTCAATCAATCCTTGATAATTGATTTCTCGTAAGCTGTTTGTTACAATATTTTTATCACTAGTGATAGGGGTTTTAGTATAACTCTCCCAGCATATACTACCAAACCAATTCGATCACTTACCCGATTCCCAATAAAATCGCTTGCCACTCGTTTTAGTGCTCTCAGCCTATTGGGTTTTAAATCCTGGGCTAACATACTTGAAGATACATCAATGGCCATTACTATATCGATCCCACTATTTGTCACCGTTCGTGTGGAAACATCTTTGGTCTGTGGGCGTGCCAAAGCTAGTATTAAGGCTAATAAACTAAGTAAACGGAGAACCAAAAGAAGGGGTCTGTACCAGGCTAATCCACGATGCTTTTGGTCAAATCCTCCTAGGGAAGACCAAGTGAGTTGTGGTTCTGAGCGATTTCTGGTTAAGTACTCCCAAGCTAACAAAGAGGCATTACGGCCAGCAGCCATAAATAATTGGGATTCGCAAAATATATTCCGTTGATCAACCTACAATTCTTTAATGAGTTCTATACTATTAAGGATTCGTTCTTCCAAATTTTTACCATACCGGTCCTCCTTGGCAGACATGAGTGTCAATTCAATTTTACCCTCTTCAAAATCAAATATCAAACTGGTGTAATTATTCCGAATTCTTTTTTGACGCTCCTTTTCTTGGATAGTCTAAGGTTCCAAAGATTTTTAAAGCGGGAATACCTGAGGCCGTTTCCATGACCTCGGAATTGATAAGGATATTACTGGCGCCTAGAGATTGATAGTTTTGGATCGTTGCATCCGTGATGGCTTGGACCTCATCTGCTGTGGCTACATTGGGGGTTGATGGCACGTCTGAATTTTGATCTTTTTTAGATTTTTCACTGAACTTCAGTGTGATGAAAAAAGCATCATCGGGAGTCCCTAATACAAACTGTTTGAAAACATTCTCATCAATAGACTCCACTCGCTTTAGTACCCTAGGAGTTGACATTCGAATCGGAGGAATTCCATACATACTGGTGATCCAAGAATTATTTTCCAGTTTCTTTGTGGGATATCCCAATAAAGTGTCCCGAACTGGATAGAAACCAAACCACAATATGGCACCAGCTAATGAAAAAATAAAAAGGCTGGCAGAGACCAAACTAACAGTTCGAATCCTTTTTTTCGCTTTTGTTGGCTTAGAAGTTTTTGATAGGCGACCATTTGCTGCATATCCTCCGCTGTAGGTTCTGGGAGTCCTTTTTTGGTATCTATAAAGTACTTCTTCAATCAAATCTCGATCCGTAGTAGCAATTCCAGGGTTGGGAGTGAACGAGCGAACTTTACTAAATCAGCTGTTTCCAAGACTCCTTTTAGGTTCTTTAGTGTTTCTGTCTTCAATATTATTTTCCCAGCGTCTTGCAACAACATTAACTTCTGCAGTAGCTCATCAGAAGTACTTTCTAAGGCATCTACTTTTGCTTCTTCCTCCAAATAACGACGAACGATCTCCGTAAGTTTTGAATAGTATGATTTGAATTCTTCTTGATTTTTAGGGATTCGATTCTCTAAAGATTTTAAATCTTGAAGAGCTTGATCAAAAGGAGGTAATTGTTGTTCTCGTTCTGCTTTTCGCTTTTGTAAAATAAAATACGCAAAAAGCCCTCCAATTCCGAGTAGTAAGAATACTAGAACAAGTAGGCCATTTCGGATCCATCTATCGTAATTTCGTTCAACTGGAATCAATGGTTTGATGGTGAACATTTTTTGTTTTAAGGTATCTACTGGCACATCTCGCACTTCGATTTCGATAGAATCTGAAACCAGAGATTGTCCATTCACAATCACCCGTTGCTGGGGTAGCCAATATCGTCCTGAGTCAAATTGAATAAGCGCATATTTTTTGGTATACAAATAATGACTCTGTGCTTTGAGCGTGTCCAGTGGGAAATCATCAATGATTTCAAAGGGTAGAAAAGAGGTCTTCTCAGCAAATAATACTTGATCTGTTTTATCTGCTTTCAATTGCAATGTATAATTCAATTGAGCCCCTATCTGAATGGATAAGGAATCTACAGTTGTTGTGAGATTATCTTGTGACGATTGTGCCCAGCTGGTAAAACTCCCTATCAAGGCACATAAAAGAATACGTGTTTTCATCCGCGTGCTTTGAAATAACCCAGTAGTTTTTTGACATAGCTTTCATTGACTGAACAGGCTATCGTTCCCGCGCCATTTTTTTGATGTAAGTTGATGAAAGTGGATACCCGATCGCGATATTTGTCCATATAATTCTGACGAAGGCGCTTGGATTGTGTGCTTATCCACTGCCGTTGTCCTGTTTCGCTATCCAGCATGGATACCAATCCCAAATTGGGGATTTCTTCTTCACGAGGATCGTACAAGCGAATACTTGTTAGATCATGCTTTTTCGCAGCAATTCGCAATGTCTTTTCGTAATTGGAAGGAGCAATAAAGTCAGAAAGCATAAATACAATCGCTTTCTTTTTCAAAACAGCAGAAACAAATTCAAAGGCACGGGCAATCGAAGTTCCTTTTTTTTGAGGTTCAAACTCTAACATCTCTCGGATAATTCTCAGTATGTGTGAGCGCCCTTTTTTAGGAGGAATATACAATTCAATGTCTTCTGAAAACAATACCAGTCCCACTTTATCGTTGTTTTGAAGTGCTGAAAAAGCCAATGTAGCTGCTATCTCTGTCAGCACCTCTTTTTTAAATTGCTGTTGGGTACCAAAAAACTCGGAACCACTGATATCGACAACCAGCAACAAGGTCAATTCACGTTCTTCTTCAAAGACTTTAACAAATGGCTCTTGATAGCGCGCTGTAACATTCCAATCGATCGCTCGGACGTCATCGCCGTATTGGTACTGACGCACTTCGCTGAATGTCATCCCACGTCCTTTGAAGGTGCTCTGATATTCGCCCCCAAAGACGTTGTCGCTTAAACGTCGAGTTTTGATTTCGATTTTACGAACCTTCTTTAAAAGTTCTTTAGTATCCATAAACTATAGTAGTGGATTTATATCCTAAGGTACTTCAACCTCATTGATGATTTGATCGATCAAATCTTCACTAGTGATATTTTCTGCTTCAGCTTCATACGTCAAACCTATTCGGTGACGAAGAACATCTAGTACAACAGCACGAACATCTTCGGGAATAACATATCCACGGTGTTTCAGAAATGCATGGCACTTGGAAGTGACTGCCAAATTTATACTCCCCTAGGGGAGGCTCCAAAATTGATCAAGGGTTTGATTTTTTCCAGTTGGTAACGCTCAGGATAGCGAGTGGCAAATACAATATCCAATATGTATTTTTCAATTTTCTCATCCATGTAAACCTCCCTCACTGTATCTTGAGCGGTCAGTATTTGTTTGGGAGTAACTACAGGCTTTATTTTTTCGTAGTTGGCAGCCAAATTTGAACGAACAATCAATTGTTCATCGTCCAATTTTGGGTAATCAATTACGGTTTTGAGCATAAATCGATCAACTTGAGCCTCTGGCAAAGGGTATGTACCTTCTTGTTCCACTGGGTTTTGGGTTGCCATTACTAAAAACGGCTTGGGCAGTTTGAATGTACTATCTCAATGGTCACTTGTTTCTCTTGCATTGCTTCCAAAAGGGCAGATTGCACTTTGGCGGGTGCCCGGTTGATCTCATCAGCCAAAACAAAATTGGCGAAAACAGGACCTTTTTGATGGAAAAATCATTTTCTTTAATATTGTAGATCATCGTCCCAACAACGTCTGCTGGAAGCAAGTCGGGGTAAACTGTATTCGGCTGAATTGCCCTTTAACAGCTTGGCTTAAAGTATTGATGGCAAGTGTTTTTGCTAGGCCGGGTACGCCTTCCAATAATATATGACCCTGCCCTATCAATCCTATTAATAGGCGTTCCACCATTTCTTTTTGACCTACAATGACTTTGTTTATTTCCAGCGTAAGCAGATCGATGAATGCACTTTCTTTTTGAATTTTTTCATTCAATACATTCATGTCTAACGGTTGTTTTGTGTCACTCATAGCTTTCCTGATTTTTAGGAGACCAAAAAATGGTAAATAAATCTTGTGACTGTTGTTAATAATTGGTTAAAAAAACCCTGAAAGCCTTTTAGGTAGGGGTTATTTGTTACTAATTTAGGTCAGAAATCAAAGCAAAAAAGCGAATGAGATCAAAATTTTCAAGAATTATTTCTGGGACAATGACTTGGGGGGAATGGGGCAAGCAACTTTCTCAAAAAGAAATGACCGATTTGATTGAGGCTACGGTTGGTCTTGGGATTACAAGTTTTGATCATGCTGATATCTATGGAGGCTATACAACAGAAGCTGATTTTGGTGCAGCTTTTAACCAAAGTACCATTCCTAGAGAAAAAGTAACGTTCATTAGCAAATGTGGAATCCAATACCCTAGTGAGATGCGCCCATTGGCTGTCAAACATTATGATTACAGTGCTGATCACATCCGTTTCTCAGTAGAATCATCACTCCGAATCTACAAACGGACTACTTGGACTTACTATTACTCCACCGACCCAGTCCCTTGATGGATGCAACAACTATCAATACAACCCTTGAAACACTTAAAAGAAGGAAAAATTCACGACTATGGTGTTTCAAATTTCACACCCTCACAAATACAATTGCTCAGTTCATCTGCAGCAATTAAATGGAATCAGATTCAATGCTCGCTCACACATACCGAAGCGTTGACCAATGGAGAATTGGATTTTCTTCAAGCCAGCGATATTGGTGTGATGGCTTGGAGTCCATTGGGAAGCTACTTTAAGGAAACCAACGATGCACAAACTCGCATTCGTCCTTTACTAGATCAATTGCAAAAAAAATACAGCGCCTCCGAAGAACAGTTGTTATTGGCTTGGCTAATGAAACACCCTGCTGGTATCCATCCCGTTGTTGGTACCACACAAACAGATCGTTTGCGAGCCGCTTTGGCCGCAGAATCATTGTCACTAGATCTTCAAGATTGGTTTCTTCTCTATGAAGCCAGTCGTGGGCATCGTGTAGCATAATAAATACTTGAATGAAAACAATATTAATTACAGGAGCCAGTAGTGGAATCGGCTGGGCAACCGCTGAAAAGATGAGTCAGTTGGGGCATCGTATTGTTCTCTGTGGCCGAAGAGAAGAACGACTCTTAGAATTACAAAAAAAACTGAAAACCCCCACTCACCTCTGTTGTTTCGATATAAGTGATCGAACGGCTGTTTTTCAAAATATAGAAAGGCTTCCCGAAGCCTTTCAACTCATCGATGTTTTAATCAATAATGCTGGAAATGCGCACGGACTCGATCTGTCACAAGAAGCCCACTTGGACGATTGGGACGCTATGATTGATAGCAACGTGAAAGGTCTTCTTTATGTTACCAAAGCCATTCTTCCACAAATGATCGCCCGTCAGGCAGGTCAAATCATCAATGTAGGTTCCATTGCGGGTAAAGAAGCATATCCCAAAGGGAATGTCTATTGCGCCAGTAAGGCCGCTGTCGATAGCTTTACGCAAGGATTGCGATTGGATACCAACAGCCATGGTTTGCGCATTGGAGCAATTCATCCCTGGTTTGGTGGAAACGGAATTTTCAGAAGTTCGTTTCAAAGGAGATCAACAACGCGCTGAGATCGTGTATAATGACATCGAGGCACTCTCAGCTGCAGATGTTGCTGAATCAATTGCTTTCATGGTAGAAGCCCCACCTCATGTTACCCTTGCTGATATCACTTTATTGCCAACTGATCAAGCTAGTGCCTTTGTGATCAATCGCAAATCATGATTAATAAGCGATTACTCATCAAGGCGCTTCTGGCCCACAATGATGAAAATAGTTTTTATGATAAAAAACTCCAGATTGATCTAGGGCATAAAGAAGGAAAGGGAAATTTGTAAAACACGTCTGTGCATTATGTAATAGCAACCCAAAAAATAATTCCTTTATAGTGGTAGGGGTCTCTGACCAACAAAACAAAATTGTTGGGGTTGATTTTTTTGATGATAGTAAGCTTCAAAATCTAGTCAATGCCTACCTAGACAATCAACCAAGGGTCATCTATGAAAATATTCCCTTTCCGCATCTTCCCGACGGAAAAGTGGTGGGTTTGGTCACCATATATCCCAATGATCAACTCACCTCTTTAAGAAAAAATATTTGGAAATATTATGGGGGTAGTGTCTTTATCCGAGAAGGTAGCATATCACAACCCAAAGATTTTGGAATTACAATTGAAGACAATAATTCTGGTTTGGTAGAAACTATCGAGCATCAGGCTCAAAACAATATCCAATTAACTTTAGATGGAGTAGTAGATTTTTTAAATCGCCATGAAGGAGATCGTTTTCAAACGCAATATCTAGTTTTTAAAGAAACTTTTATTCTCTGTTGGGCTGGGATTGAAAAAAAAAAGGGAAAAATAAAACCTACTTTTCCAGAGTCGATATTGAACTTATCAATGAGCAAGTGAAGCTTTTCTATTCCAATCAGGATGAAGTAGAAATTACTTGGAACGAAAATGCATTTAAGATCACTGAATATGTTCAATTAGGAGTTCAAGATCGTCTTCGCTTTTTTCCGTTGGAGGAAGTTACCATCAAATTTCGCGAAAATGGCACCTATCAACTTCGTAGCTGTCTTCTTTTTGAACCTCCTCAACTGGATCAAAAATCATTATTAGATAGATTCAATGCTAATAAAGCACTTCTGGATAAGCTCGAAAAAAAAAATATCACTTACCCTTGATGAAGAAGAAGATCTATACCAATTAGCGTCTGGATATATGCTTTGCTATCTCAATCTGATTCACGAAGCCAAAGAACATCTACAACGGGCAAGGCCACTTCTCAAAAATCACAGTGAATCAGTATATGAAACTTACAAAGAAACGCAGCGAATCTTGAGAAAAATCAAATACAATTAAAAGCCCTCGATATAAAAGACAATTAATCCTCAAACACAAAAAATAAAAAGGAGCTTTTTAGTATTTTTAAATCCAACTTAATAAATAATTCAATTCAAGATTAGAGTTAATAACCTCAAACTATAAATTATTCTGATATTTCTGGATAGAGAAAATGGTTGTAGGGAAAACGTTGGATATGAAGGGCTCTAACTTCTCTGTATACTAGGTCACGAAAGCCTTGTAAATTGGTTTTAGTTAGGGCAGAAATAAATAACGCCTTTCCATTGGTTGAACCAATCCATGACTTTTCCCATTCTTCTATCGAAAAATGCTTAGAATTTCGTTTGACTATTAAATCTTCTTCATCAAATGGCACGGCTTGATAGGCATCAATTTTATTGAAAACCATCAATGTTGGTTTTTATTCAGCGACTGAATCTCTCCAAGAATATTATTTACAGATTCGATATGTTCTTCAAAATTAGGGTGAGAGATGTCCACCACATGAATTAAAAGATCGGCTTCTTGCACCTCGTCCAAGGTGCTTTTAAACGACTCTATTAATTGGGTGGGGAGTTTTCGAATAAAACCTACCGTGTCACTGAGTAAAAATGGCAAATTCCCAATAACAACCTTTCGAACTGTGGTGTCTAGGGTCGCAAACAATTTATTCTCTGCAAACACTTCACTTTTAGCTACCACATTCATCAATGTAGATTTGCCCACATTAGTATACCCTACCAGAGCGGCTCGAATCAAGTTCCCTCGGTTGCCTCTTTGGGTAGACATCTGCTTATCAATCGTTATCAATTTTTTTTTCAGCAAAGCAATTTTATCTCGAACAATTCTTCGGTCGGTCTCTATTTCGGTTTCACCAGGACCCCGCATACCAATCCCTCCCCGCTGGCGTTCAAGGTGAGTCCATAGCCCTTTCAAACGAGGCAATAAATACTGATATTGAGCCAGTTCTACTTGTGTCCGTGCATAGCTTGTCTGGGCTCGTTGCGCAAATATATCAAGAATCAATCCGTACGATCCAAAATCTTACAGCGTAAAATTTGTTCAATATTTCCTTGTTGTGCTGGGGACAATTCATCGTCAAAAATGACAGTTGTTACTTTGTTCTCTGAAACAAATTCAGCGACGGTTCGCATCTTTCCGCTACCGATAAACGTCTTTGGATTTGGGAGTTGGATATTTTGTGTGAATCGCTTTAGCACCTGTCCACCTGCAGTGAATGCTAAAAACTCTAATTCATCCAAATATTCTTTTGACTTAGTTGCGTTCTGATTTGAAGTAATTATTCCTACCAAAATAGTTTTTTCGTAGGTCAGTGCTTTTTTTCAATCATCAGTCGGGCTCCATTTTTCTAATTTAAGTTGTTGCCCATCATAGACTGCATAGCTAAAATAGTGAATCCAATCACCTGTATTGATGTAGAGAGCCTTGTTACCAATCGGTATTTCAAGGGGTAGGTGACGGTGACCAAAAAGGAAAAAATCATATTTTTTTTGCTTTAATTTTCTCTTACAATATTGCACAAGCCATTCTTTTTCAGCTCCTTGGAATTGGATATTGTATTCTCAGATAGCAATCGGTTACGCAAAGATAAATGCTGGCCCAATCGAACGCCCAAATCAGGATGTAGCCAACGAAAAAAGAGTTTAGAAAGAGGGTGTACAAATACTTTTTTCATTCGCTTATATCCTTTGTCTCCTGGACCTAATCCGTCTCCGTGACCAATAAGAAAACGTTTTCCATTGAACAGATATTCTTGGGGTTGATGAAATACAGGAATCCCTAATTCTTTGGAAAAATAATCACGCATCCACAAGTCGTGGTTTCCAACGAAATAAATTATTTCTAAGCCTGCATCGGCCATTTGAGCGAGACGTCCCAAGGTACGAACAAACCCTTGGGAACTACCTTTTATACTCAAACCAAAAATCAAAAAAGGTCTCCCATTAAAAATAACATGGCTCCATCTTTTTCAACTTGGTCTAGCCATTGCAGAAAAAACGTTTCTCGTTTTTGACTTTCCTTGTAGTTGGGTGCTCCCAGATGCTGATCGGAAGCAAAATAAATGAGTTTGTTTGGTGGAATTTGGCGTTGCATTATGGGTATAAAGATAGGGAATCTCTACCCTATGGCTTGTTCCAAGTCTTGGATTAAATCCGACACTGCTTCAATCCCCACACTCAACCGAATTAAACCATCAACTACGCCTTGCTCCTCACGCATCGCTTTTGGAATACTTGTATGGGTCATGCTGCTTGGTGCCCTACCAAGCTCTCTACTCCACCTAATGATTCCGCCAGAGTAAATAGGGTAAATTTTTTCAAGATATTAGTGGCTTTTTGAAAGTCTGCCCCTTTGGGAACAAAAAGACAACATAGCTCCATATTCCCTCATTTGAGTCGTGGCAATATCGTGTTGAGGATGGGAGTCAAATCCTCGCCAGTTCACTTTTTCAATAGCGGAGTGTTCCGCTAAGAATTTTGCAATATGAGTCGCATTCTCACAGTGTCGCTGCATGCGAACTGCTAAAGTTTTAATTCCCTTTAAAGTAAGAAAGCAATCCATCGGGCCAGGAACTGCTCCACTGGCATTTTGAATAAAAGCCAATTTTTCGTGGAGAGTATCGTCATTCACTACCAAAGCACCCAATATCAATCGCTATGCCCTGCCAAATACTTTGTTGCAGAATGCATCACTATATCTGCCCCCAAATCCAAAGGTTGTTGCAAATAGGGCGAAGCAAAAGTATTGTCTACAGCAATCATAATATCCAAGTCTTTTGTAAGACGAACATATCTAGCGATATCTACCACTCGCATCATGGGATTGGTAGGTGTCTCAATCCAAATCAGTTTGGTCTTCTCGTTGAGTTTTTGAAATACTTCTTCGGGTTGGGTAAGATCGACAAAGTGAAAACGAATTCCCATCGTTTCAAATATCTTTACAAAAATTCGGTAACTTCCACCATACAAGTCATTGCTTGATAGACTTCATCTCCAGGTTGAAACACTTCATCACCAGCATCTATAGCCGCATCCAATCTGAAGCAAACACTTAAACCATAACGACCATTTTCTATACTGGCCGGTTTTCTAAAGCGGTTCTAGTTGGATTATGCGTTCGGCTGTATTCATAGCCCTTATGATCACCTGGAGCCGCCTGTGCATAGGTTGATGTCTGATAGATTGGGGGCATTACAGAGCCATAGGATGCCTCTGGTTCCTGACCTCCATGAATAGTTTTGGTATTGAATTGAATCAGTTTTTTCAGCCGGCTATTTTCAAACCGTGTATTTCTTTTAACATGAGATAGCGATTATCGCACATGAAAAAAAACGAACTTTGAATAATAAAAATCATATGAAAGTCTTTTATTATTTGAAGATATATGATACCTGCCAAGAATGCCACATCATGGCTTCCTATTGAAGTTGAACGAAGAGATTAAAGTCTTACTCTTACTGGGAGAAGAACTGGATGCAATACCAAGAACTGAGTGGCACATACACGAGCTTTATTCAGTAAAAGAATGTCGATTGTACCAACAAAGAGGACTAAAGAATCTGACTTTAAGTGAAAACGAAATCAAAGACCTCCTGCTAGAACATTATACTTTCTTAAAAAGACCTGTATTAATTTGGGAGGAGTATATTTTCATTGGAAATAGTAAAAATACGATCGACGCCGCCTACGAATTAATCCATGGGTAGACAAAAAATACTTGCCTTACTTGCTGCTTTTGGGGCAACCCTAATTTATGGGCTCAACCACACGATCGCTAAAGTAATCATGCCCGAATATATTGGAGCCTATGGGTTTATTTGTACGATTGCTCGGCGCTGGTTTATTATTTTGGGCGATTAGCCCTTTTTCCCTAAGAAAAGGATCGAGTATGAAGATTATGGACGACTGTTTTTGGAGCTCTTCTGGGGATGTGTATCAATATGCTTATGTTTTTTAAGATAGATTATCCACCTAAATGATGGTGTCATCATCACAATCACCCTATAATAGTCTTGATTCTGTCTTCTTATCTTTTTGAAAAGAACCGATAGCTGGCAAAAGACGAATTGGGATACACGGGGTTTACTGGGGCATTGGGCTTAACACTTTTCGGAGTTGAAAGTCAGCTAAACGCTCCCAATATACCCCTAGGTAACGCCTTGTTCCTAATTAATAGTTCCAGCTACGCGGCGTATTTAATTTTAGTGAAACCACTCACACAAAAATACCATACCATTACCCTAATGAAATGGTCATTTTTAATTGGGCTTTTATTATCTTATCCCCGTTACTTTTACTGAATTTATAGCTGTTGAATGGAACGCTCTACCTATAGATGTGATTTGGAGAATGGCTTTTGTCGTTGTGGGCACCTCTTTTTTAACCTATCTTTTTAATGTATATTCATTAAAAACCCTTCCCCCAACGACCGTGGGCGCCTTCATTTATTTTCAGCCTCTAATCGCTATTTTATATGCAGTGCTGTCTGAAAACGATCAATTGGATGTTCTTAAAATCACAGCTACCTTCTTAATCCTTATCGGTGTCTATTTGGTTACCAAAAAAAGAAACCGCCTGCATTGAATAAATAACTCTTGGAGTGCTCTTTATAAAGCCTGTTTGTTTTTCTCCGTATTAGTATATTTACATAAAATTCGAATCAATGCAAATAAAATTTTCATTCCTTTTTTTTTTACCCTGCTTTTAATGAATTGCGGAGGAGGAAGTACAAAAGAAAAAAAGACTTTTCAATACCACCGGGTTCAGAAAATGGAAAAAGTATCATCCGTTGAATCTGGGAAGACCGCTATTGATCTAGAAAATAAAGGAATTGGACCCATTTCAGATTTTTGAATTTCCCAGTTCAATAGACTCAAGTATGGCGCTCAAGGAGAAAATGCTTTCAAACAAAAGTGTACGGCTTGTCACTATCCTAACAAAAGACTGATTGGACCTGCTATGCAAGGAATCTATGAAAGGAGACATCCTGCTTGGGTCCTAAACATGCTTCTCAACCCAACAGAAATGTTGGAAAAAGATCCGATTGCCATGGCTTTACTGAAGGAATACAATAATGTGATTATGCTTAATCAAAACCTATCTCAAGAGGAAGCTAGATCAATCGCAGAGTACCTCAGAACTCTTTAAAAAATAGGTATACCTAATCACTCAAATTAGACCATGAAATCCCTTGTGTAGTCTCTTGTAGATCTACAATTCCTACGTGCCTGCCGGGAACCGGAACATATACAAGAACGTTTTCTCTATACTGCTCAGAGTTTTTGTGAAAGATTGACAGTGAGTTCTCTAACCTCCGATGCCAATACATACATAAGTGGTTCTAGAGGGTAATAAAAATTTCCTCCACAACCGCTTGAGCTTCTTTCTGCCTTATGAATCACTCCCCACCACTGTTCTCATTGAATCACTTGCTTTTAGATATTTGGTTATCTGAGCTTGTAATTCATTCTCTTTAATAGATTCCCAATTATTTTTCTGATTATCGGTAAGTGTCACTTCCATAAATGATTTTATAGCTTTTTGAATGGACGCTTTTTCTTCAGCGGATTTGGTTAATGATAAGTATGTATCTGCAAATTGAATTAAATTCAAATCAGAGGCTCCAGGTAATGCCTCGCTAGAAGGTAATATAACATCCATTATTTGGGCTATCGTGTCGGCTTCTTGTGGGGACAAAAATTGAGGAGTCCACCTCGTTTCAGATTGGCAGCTTTGAAGCGCTCCCAATCAGATTAGACTCACAGTAACTGCTCCAAAAAGAAGGCCTCTATATTCTTTATTATTTGTCTTCTATCCATGATTTCTGTGATTAAAGATTCATTTTTCCAACTCATTCACCGCATGATTAGCCACTTCCTGGCAGTTAAAGCCATATAGGTCAGAGGGTTTTGATTACCGCGGATGTCATTGCTAATTATCAGTAACATAGACATTGGGGACATCGTGAATTTGGTTATTGCCATTTAAAACTGATGTTTTGGGATTGCGACCCATTCGAGCTGTTCCCATTTCGTGAATTCCTAATCCTAGGCTGTATCCATCGTCATAGGTACTCACCTCTTTGAAACCTGCCTTATCAAACATTTCAAAGGCCTGTTGTTCCATGTCTTTTCGCTTTGCCATTTCATTTTCTTTGATTTCAGCATCAAATGTTACGGTTGGTAATCCCCAATCATCCTGTTTGTCATAATCCAGATACATTCTATTATTATTATGATAAGGAAAGGAAGTTTCTCCAAACACCATTAATACTGATGATCCTTACCCGAACTTGAGGATTTCTTTTTTAAATGTTTCTCCAAAAGCGCTTGTTCAGCAACCTCGTTCGAAACCCTTGAACTTCCCACTCTAAATATATATCCTCTTAAAAATTCTTTTTTGTTAGTTTTTCCACAATGTTTAAAACGAGAGTATGTAGAATCCCAGTTGGTCTTCTTCCAAAAGTAGTATTTGTCTTCAAATCCTTCAACTTTAGCTAGCTCACTACAACGAAAGTGATGATCCATAATGTTGTGCCCCAATTCACCAGAATCGTTACCCATTCCATTTGGGAAACGGTCTGATTTTGATTGCATCAAAATGGATGTAGAAGCAACAGCGGAGGCGCATAGAAAAATTATCTTAGCGAAAAATTCTTGTGTTTCATTGGTTTCAGCATCGATAAGACGAATTCCCGTAGCTCTTTTTCTATCGGCATCGCCACAATACTTCAGCCGAACAATAGAATGGGGCTAAGGGGTCCGCATATTTCAGTAGCTTCTGCAGCAGGTAGCGTGGAAGAATTACTACTAAAATAAGCTCCAAAAGGGCACCCTCTTCGACAGCGATTTCTCGCTTGACAAGTATTACGCCCCAAGCCTGGCTTAGTGCCTTCGGTGATATGAGCTACTCTGGCATTAGTTAAAACCCTGTCGGTGTAGTTTGTGGCAATACTTTCCTGCAATTGAATCTCAGGAGCATGAAGATCAAAAGGCTTTAAAAATTTACCATCTGGCAACTGGGGTAAACCTATATTATCGCCACATACGCCAATATACTGCTCCCATAGTTATACCATGGGGCTATGTCCTTATCAGATGGGCCAGTCAACAACTATCCCTTCTTTTGGCAGTGGCCAAAATCAAATCGCTCCAATCTATAGCTTTGGCGCCCCCACAAGCGAACGGCCTCCAAGCAATGATACCCTCATGTCAATCAAAGGGTTTTACTTCATTGTAGGAGTGTTTTATATGTCAACAAAAATGTTTAGAGGATTCTTTGGTTGTATAACACTTTCAGAACGACTCATTTGGGTTGTTTTTAATGTCTCTTGATTGATGATATACTCAGCTGGAAAATCCAGGGATCTTTGTGCATAAATGAGATGATATTCAAAGTGCTGTTTCACCCATTCTACCGTTCCAGTACCTAAAGTTTTAAAACCTTTTTCATAATTCTTTGTGCAACCTCCAGACATACCTGCCCAACAACAATTACCTCGACTCTTGCTTCATTCCAAATATTTATTATAAAGACTTCCTTAAAGTATGAAAATTCAAATATAGACGAATTTATTTATATTCATTTCTCCTAACTGCTAAATTCACCAACGGTTTAACTTATGGTTGCAGATATCTCATTCCCCTAACCAACAACATATATACTTATGAAAAATTCAGTTTTTAAAAATATAAAACGACTCGCGTTCATTTTGTGTTCTCTTATTTTCTTATGAGATGTTCTCCCGAAAAGACCGCTTTCAAGTTATCATTAGGCGCAGTGGTCCTTTAACCAATGGGTGAAAGATGGTAAAGTATTCCATATGAATTTGCCTGCTTGGCCTCCGAATGGGAATTCACCGGCCTCGAATATGTTAGCCAATTATATTATGATGTGCGTGACGCTGAGATCGTGATGCTGCTTTGGCGGAATTTGTAGCCAAAAGCAAGCAAGAAGTCTGAAAAATACGGTATTGAAAATGTACTTATCATGATTGATGACGAAGGAATTTATCCGATCCTGACCCGGAGGCACGCAACCAAGCCATCGCCAATCATATGGATTGGGTCAAGGCTGCGTCTGCTTTGGGGTGTAGCTCTGTTCGTGTCAACTTAAAAGGAACAGACGATATTGAAAAATGGAAAAACACCTCAGTATTAGGCTTAACCGAATTAGCCAAGCAAGCTGCCCCCTTCGATATAAATGTAATTGTTGAAAACCATGGTGGTCTCTCATCAAATGCTACTTTATTAATGGAAGTAATTAACACTATCAATCTCCCCAACTGTGGAACACTACCAGATTTTGGAAACTTTTGTTTGGAATCAGACTGGGGCGGAATAAATAGTGATTGTCCAAATAAATATCCCATCTATAAAGGAGTTGAGGAAATGCTCACAAAAGCTTTTGCTGTCAGTGCCAAGTCTTAAGAATTTGACTCATACGGAAACGAGGTTAACATTGACTATTTAAAAATGCTCAAACTTGTTAAAAATTCGGGCTATACTGGATTTATAGGTGTGGAATATGAAGGTGATAAGTTATCAGAACCCGAAGGTATTGCGGCGACTCGAAACCTTCTTTTAAATACAGCTCAGAGCTTAAACTAAAAAACATAAACAAACCAAAATGAATACGAAAACACGATTTCAACAACTCTCTGATGTTCAGGCGGAGTTTTTTATATGGGAGCATGGTGGGTTACTTTGAACGTTCTCAATAGCAATCAACGCAAGCGGGTCTGGAATCTCTGTGTATTCAAGCAGTCTTGAGGAGCGATTATCCTTTTTATTCTTTGTAGGATTAATCGCCGATCGTTATTTGTTGAACGGATTTTGAGCGTACTTCACTTGATGGTGGGACTCATGTATCTAATGACAGAACCACATCAGATTTTTCACTTTTTATATCCTTTTGTATTTGCCTATTACCTGGTATTATGTACCACTTTAGCCTTAGTCGATTTCTGTTTCATTTTTCCAAATGAAGGATCCTGCTAAAGAATTTTCAAATATTCGAGTTTTTGGTACTATTGGATGGGTAACAGCTGGAATGGTTATCAGCTACATTTTCCACTGGGACAGTCCCTCAGCTATTGAAAGTGGAGCTCTTAAAACACCTTCTTAATGACTGCAGTTGCTTCTGCCATATTGGGATTATTTAACTAGCCTCACAAAACACCTCCTTCTATGTCTGAAAATGAGGAGTTAGTATTTCTGATATTTTGGGACTGGATGCCTTGAGTTTATTAAAAGACCGAAATTTTTAATGTTTTTATTATGTCTTAATCTGTCCCGTGGCTTTCTATTACCAGTACTATTCTAAGTAGACATGGGAATGCCAAATCAACAGGCAAGATGGCGCTTGGACAAGTGAGTGAAACCTTATTTATTGTTGTACCTATTTTCTTTAAACACTTCGGTTTCAAAAAAACCTTATTAGTTGGAATGGCTGCGTGGGCGATTCGCTATACCCTTTTCGCTTATGGTGATGCTGGAGAATTGACTTTTATGCTTTTGATCGGAATTGCATTGCATGGAATCTGTTATGACTTCTTTTTTGTTTCTGGTCAAATTTACACAGATTTCCAAGCAGAGATAAAGTTAAAGGTGCTGCTCAGGCTTTAGCAATTACTTCAGCCACCCTATGGCGTTGGAATGTTAATTGGATTTTGGGTCGCAGGTAAAATCTTTGATATGTATACCAAGAGACAACAACGACTGGAATCAAATCTGGTTACTCCCTGCAGGATTTGCAGTAGGGGTACTTATCCTTTTCTTCATAATTTTAAAGATGAAAAAGTAGCATTAAGCGAAGCAAATAACCTATGAAAAACAAAATCAAATTGGGATTCTTGGCTTGGAGGGTGATTCCCTCATTAGGTGTCCACCGAATTGCCTCATCCATGCACGGTCGCTATAAAATCATTGGTGGTTGTTTCAATCCAATCCTAGAGAAAAATATGGAATTTGCTGAATCATTAGGCTTGAATTGAGTCGGGTTGCTGAATCTATAGAGGCCGTGATGGAAGGGAAAGAAAGCTCCCAGAAGAAGAGCGAATTGAAGCCGTTTCAGTATTGACTCCAAACTTTTTACTACAATGGCGAAACAATTATTGAAAACTTGATTTCATGTCAATTTGTGGCTTCTTTGACAACCACCTATGCGAAGCCGAAGATTGGTTGCGCTTCAAGCAAAGATGCAAACTGTTTTCGCTGTCACCTATACCTGCTGGCTATCCGATGATCGCCGTCCAAATGAAACATTTGATTGAAAAAGAACTATGGAAAAGTGCAAAAGTAGACTTACAATATTATCAAGGATGGATCAATCCTATCATCCACGATACCGAAAATACCAATCAAAATACCTGGCGATTACGGCCCGACAAATCAGGATTAAACTGCTGCATTGGTGATATTGGTACTCACGCTTTTGATATGCTTGAATACGTGACTGTATAAGGTAACTGAACTTTTAGCCGATCTTAACTACTCTATGGGAGCAATCCTGAATGATCAGACAATATTGGTGCGTCTTAACAATCCAATCGAAAAGGTGTAATTCGAGCCAGTCAAATAGCTACAGGAGAGAAATAATTTTACGGTAACTATTTCTGGTGAGAAGGGTGGACTAAAATGGGAACAAGAAAACCCCAACTATTTGCACCACCTTACCGATCATCAACCTTTTCAAACCTTTAAAAGGGGTAATGCCTACAATTCTGCTATCGCTCAAGATGGTGCAAAAGGTACCCAGCCAGGACATCCAGAAGGCTTGTTTGATGCGATGGGGAATATATACAAAGGAAGTAGCCAAAGCCATCGAGAAACTGCTTTTGAAGGAGAATATCCCAGCTTGGAAGATGGAGCTCGAGGGATGAAATTCATCGAGCAAGTAGTTGCCTCGCATAGAGAAGGAAATCAATGGACACAGTTATAAGCAAATCCCATGAAAACAATTAAAGGACCCGCGGTATTCTTAGCCCAATTTGTGGATCAACAAAGCGCCTTTTAACTCCCTTGAAAAGGATTATGTCAATGGGCTGCGGACTTGGGTTATAAAGGCATACAAATCCCTACTTGGGAACATTTTTTAATCGATTTGGATCAAGCCGCTGAAAGCCAAACCTATTGCGATGAACTCAAAGGAAAAATTAACAGTTATGGATTGGAAATTACTGAGCTGTCACCATTTGCAAGGGCAACTGGTAGCGATTCATCCAACTTCTTGACTTAATGTTTGATAATTTCCGCACCGATGCCTATAAAAACAACCTTCAAGTCAAGAACAGAATGGGCCACTGAAACTGTGAAAAAAGCTGCAATCGCATCCCGTCGATTGGGTCTGAAAAACAACACTGCTTTCTCAGGAGCCCTCCTTTGGCATACCTGGCATCCTTGGCCACAGCGCCCAGCCGGACTTGTGGAAATGGGGTTTGAAGAACTTGCCAAGCGCTGGATGCCCATTTTAGATGTTTACGAAGAAAATGGTGTCGATGTCTGTATGCATTCATCCCGGTGAAGACCACGATGGGGATTACTTTCGAACGATTTTAGAAACTACCAACAATCACAAACGAGTCAATATATGTATGATCCTGGCCATTTTGTATTGCAACAACTCAGTTATCTAACCTACGCCAGATCACTATCACGAATTTATCAAGCCTTTCATGTCAAAGACTCTGAATTCAAACCTAATGGAAAGAAAGGAGCCTTTGGTGGCTATGGGGATTGGAAGATCGGGCAGGGCATTATCGCTCCTGAAAATTGGGCAAAATTGATTTTAAAACAATATTCACCAAGCTCGCAGAATACGGTTGCGATGTATGGGCTGTAATGGAATGGGAATGCTGTATTAAAAGCCCCGAGCAGGGAGCCCGTGAAGGAGCTTCATTTATTCAATCACATATAATTGAAGCCACACAAAAAGTGTTTGATGACTTTGCAGGACGGCAAACGGATCCTGAATTATTAAAAAAAATCCTTAACCTTTAAATTATACATTTATGAAAACAGTCACTTTTGGATGGGCATTGCTTTTTTCAGCTTAACCTTCTGCGATAATCCACCTAAAAAATCAGAAAAAAAAGAGAAACCCATCACCCAGCAATTTGGGCTAGAATGGGAAATTCTCTTCGATGGAAGCAATACAGATGCTTGGCATCTCTACAACAGAGAAAAAGACAAAATGAGTAAAGACTGGCATATTGAGGGAAATGCTTTAGTTTTCGATGATAAAAAGCCATCCCAAACAAAATATTGTAACAAAAAAGGTGTACACCAATTTTGAACTTTCCTTGAATGGAAAATCAGTGAGGCTGGAAATAGCGGCATTTTTTATGGTGTTGTTGAATCGGATAAGTATGTAGAACCTTATTTAACAGGACCAGAAATTCAGGTACTGGATAACATTAAATCATGAAAGATACATTTATTAGCCCAAATATCATCAACGGGAGCACTCTACGATATTATACAACCTGGTTCAGGCCATAATCCAGCTGGTGAATGGAATCATGTTCTTCTAATAGTGAACCACCAGACAAATAAGCGACAATAAACTTAATGGTATTAATTTTGGCCTATGGTACATGGTAGAAAGCAGGATATGCCACTGTGGAAAAATCAAAATTTAATAATATGAATGCCTACAATTATGTAGAAGCACCTGACTTTGGAAAGTTTCAAACTGGAAAGATAGGACTGCAAGACCATGATAATGTAGTTTCCTACAGAAACATTAAAATCCGAGAAATCCAGTAACTTCGTGTCATGATGCAATCCATGACAGGTTTGGTAAATCTGAGACCACTTTTAATGATAAAAAATAAGTCTTGAAATTCGTTCGCTAAACAGCAAGAATTTGGATTTGAATACACGACTGCCCAGTTTCTATAAGGAATTGGAGCCCGAGTTTCGAAAAATAATCATACAAACATTGAATAGAGGTAAGGTTGATCTTGCCCTTTTCTATGAAGCCAACAGCAGAAGAAAACTACAGAAATCAATTTACCAATAGTCCAGGCCTATATGAATCAATTGGCTTCTTTTTGATTTGGATGAAAGTGAAAAAGTTAAAATTGCTATTCGACTTCCAGACACCCTCAAAACTGAAAGAGAATCTATTAGTGGGCTAGAAAAAAAAGCTGTTCTCTCTCTTGCTAAAAAAGTACTTCAGAAGATTGTGGAATACAGAAATCAAGAGGAGAGTCTGCAAAAAGATATTTTGGAACGCATCACCAAGATTGGTGATTATTTGCCGAGGAAATAAGAACGATCGAAACTCAACGAATCGATCGAATCAAAGAGCGCATGCAAATCCAGTTAAAAGAACTCCAAGCCAAGGTTGATGACAATCGTTTTGAGCAAGAACTCATTTACTATTTAGAAAAATTGGATATTACAGAAGAGAGAGTTCGTTTGGAAAATCACCTTAGTTATTTTTAACGAAATTGCAACCACTGGTGTTGCTCAGGGTAAAAAACTGGGCTTTGTCTCCCAAGAAATAGGTCGAGAAATCAATACCATCGGCTCTAAGGCTAATGATGCCAGTCTTCAAAAAATTGTCGTTCAAATGAAAGACGAGTTAGAAAAAATAAAGGAACAATTACTCAATGTCCTCTGATTCTGGGAAACTTGTTGTTTTTTCAGCACCACCTCAGGCAGTGGCAAAACTACCCTTGTACACCACTTACTTCAACAGGGGTCTCCCTATCGGATTCTCTATCTCCGCCACCTCTAGACCTCCTAGAGGGAAAGAAAAAGATGGGGTTGACTATTTCTTTATGTCTGAAAATTCATTCCGTGAAAAGATTGCTGAAGATGCTTTTTTGGAATATGAAGAAGTTTATGAAGGGACGTTCTACGGTACCCTTCGATCCGAAGTGGATCGTCTCTGGAAGACTGGTAAAACCGTTCTTTTTGATATCGATGTAGTTGGTGGTCTCAACGTTAAACGTCAGTATCCAGACCAGTGTTTAGCACTATTTATCCAGCCTCCATCCCTGTCCGAATTAGAAAAACGCCTTCGCAGGAGAGGCACCGATAATGAGAAAAAATTAAAGAACGCCTTGCCAAAGCCACAAAAAGAGTTAGATCTAGCCAATCAGTTTGATAAAGTGATCGTCAATGATGACCTAGAAACAGCCAAAGAAGAAGTCGGTAAAGAAGTGCATGTTTTCTTAGAATCCTAAGGGAATTCCTACCTTTGATACATGAAAAAAATAGGGCTCTTTTTCGGAACCTTCAACCCCATTCACTTGGGGCACATGAAATTGGCCCACTATTTTTGTTTCACAAACGGAAGTAGAAAAAGTGGCTGATTGTGACCCCTCAGAACCCGTTTAAAACTAATGAAGTACTCCTCGATGACTTTTATCGCCTTGAGATGGTCAAACGTGCTTGCGAACCTCATGCCAGCTTTATTCTTCAGATATAGAGTTTGACCTACCCCGACCCAATTATAGTATTGATACCCTTAGGGCTTTAAATGAAAAATACACTGACCTAGAATTTGTCCTATTGATTGGTGAAGATAATTTGGCTTCTTTTCACCATTGGAAAGGGCATGAATCAATTCTTAAGAATTTTGGCTTGAGGGTCTATCCAAGACAGCATCTAGGAACTATACAAGAGCGCTTTATTAAACATCCCAATATTCGATTTGTGGATGCTCTAAAATGAATATCTCTGCTTCTAACATCCGAGAACAAATCAAATCGGGACGAGATGTTAGTGCGCTGCTTCCAATTGAGAATGGACTGTATCTCCAAAAAATAATTTTTATCGCTGACGTTCTCATTTGAAACAAATTCCATGGGATTCGTATCTTGGAGGCTACAAAAACTCTTATGAAAAGATTACTAATAGGTGCAGCCCTCCTACTTATATTCAGCTGCGAGGATACAGATATCGAAATCCATTGCACAATACGACATTGACCTCTTCTTCAAAAACATCTCCATAGGTGGTGGTTATTTTTCCAGTGACGAGAGCAAACTCTCTTTCACCAGCAACGCTAGCGGTATCTACAATGTGTATGAAGTCGATATTAACAGCGGAAAAAACTTCTCCAGCGTACCCAATCGGGTACGGAATCTTTTATGCTCTGAGCTATATCCCCAATTCAATGCACTACTCTATTCTGCCGACAAGGGGGTAATGAAATATCCCATATATATATCTTTTAAAAGAGGACAATAGCACGGTAGATCTGACCCCAGGAGAAACGGAAAAAGCGCGATTTTTTGGCTGGTCTAAAGACCGCACATGTTTCTATTACCAATCCAATAAACGAGACGAACGGTTCTTCGATTTGTATAAAATGAAAGTTGATGAATGGGACCCTATTTTGATATATGAAAACCAACAAAATCTATCTGTTGAGTCCGTATCCAATAATGAGCGTTACTTTCTTTTATCGAAGTATACCACAACCAGCACCAACGATTTCTATTTGTTCGATAATCAGACCCGTGCCTTGACTCAAGTATCTGAAGGGGCTGGCAGCTACAGCAGTGCCGGTTTTTCTGACGACAACACCACCTTTTTCTTTATTACTGATGTGGGAAAAGAATTTGCCTATTTGAAATCCTATGAAATTGAATCTGAAAAACAAGAGGTTATTTATGAAAGTGACTGGGATGTGATGTATAGTTATTTGAGTGAAAAGGAAACCTATCGTGTTATTGGGATCAACGAAGACGGCAGGACCAATTTGGTCATCTTGGATATCAATAATGATACTGAGGTAAATTTTCCAGAAATTCCCGACGGATCCATCAACAGTATATCCATTTCTAAGAGTGAAGAAAAAATGCGACTCAGTGTAGGCTCTTCCAAAAATCCAAACAACATCTATTTATATGACTTGAAATCCAATCGCACTAAAAAATTGACTCAGAGTTTGAACCCCGAATTGAACGCAGATCATCTTGTTGCAGCGGAAGTGGTTCGCTTCTCTTCCTTCGATGGATTAAATACCTGCTATCTATTACAAACCGTTACAAGCTTCAAAAAGGAATAAAGTACCCGCTCTGGTTTGGGTACACGGAGGTCCGGGTGGTCAAACACGTGTTGGGTATTATTCTCTCATACAATATTTAGTCAATCAAGGCTATGCCATTCTTGCTGTCAACAATAGAGGCAGTAGTGGCTATGGAAAAAGTTTTTACAAAATGGACGATCGCAATCACGGAGATAAAGACCTAAAGGATTGTATTTGGGGTAAAAATGGCTGCAAGAACAAAAATATTGATACAAATAAAATTGGAATTATTGGTGGTAGTTATGGAGGCTATATGACTATGGCCGCGCTGACCTTTACACCCGAAGAATTTCAAGTTGGAGTCAATATTTTTGGTGTAACCAATTGGATACGGACACTTAAATCCATTCCTCCATATTGGGAAGCTTCTCGAAAGGCGCTCTATGAAGAATTAGGCGATCCCCTTTACTGAGGATTCCATTCGACTAAAGGCAATATCGCCACTTTTTCATGCCGAGAGGATCAAAAATCCCGTTATGGTACTGCAAGGAGCTAACGATCCTAGGGTTCTCCAAGTAGAATCAGATGAAATTGTCGCTGCTGTGGAAAAAAATGAGGTGCCTGTTGAGTATGTTGTTTTTCCAGACGAGGGGCATGGATTTCGAAAGAAAGACAATCAAATCAAAGGATATGGTGAAATCAAAAAGTTTTTGGACACCTATCTTAAAAAAATAAATTTAGGTGCCACACCTGCTTTGGACTAATTGAGTATTTCAGTAACTAAGCGTTCAGATATAGCCTCCCGGCTCCATTGTTGTCGATCAGAAAATTTGTTTTCCCAATGCCCTTTTTGGTTTGCTGCCTTTCTAATAAAAGTAATTATTGAAGGAATGTCTGTTGCCGTAATCATTGCAGAAGCACTTCCTTTTCCCAACAGGTACCCCGCTTCTGATTTGGGATTACCTAGAGATAAGACTGGTGCTCCAATAGCCATATATTCCAACAGCTTCCCCGAAATCATTTGAGAATCTGCTCCTTCAAAAATAAAATTGAGCAGAAGGTCGGCTGTATGCATTAAGGCTAATGCTTCTCCGTGAGTAAATACCCTTTGTATTCAAGTTTAACTTCTGGGAGTTTTTTATTTATTTCATCCAAAATCTTGTGGTCGATTTGACCTGCGATTGAAAAGCGAATAGGTATAGATATTTCGATTTGTCTAAGTGCGTTAACCAAGGCAGGATAGGCTTGTTTTCGGGTTATTAATCCGGTGTAAACAAGATGAAATTCGCCTTTTAGATTCTTTCTTTGATAGGCTTCGATAGCCTTAGAATCAAATCCATTGGGCAGGGCGAAGAATTGCTGCTTTGGAGCCTTGCTTCGTAAGTTTTCGTGTAAGGTACCTCCCAATGTGGTTAGAACTGCATCAGCCTCTTGCAGAACCTTTCTCTCGAGCCGACTGTCCTTTCGCTTTGCAATAAACCCACGGTACAACTGTTGATTGTAAAATAGATCTGACCAGGGATCACGAAAATCAACTAACCATCGAAAATTGTATTTCTCTTTTAAACCACTCACAGCAAGATGAGTAGAATGGGGAGGACCTGTACTGATCACCCAGTCTATTTTTTTGGTTTTTAATATGTTTTCCAATGCTGAACTTGCGAAGGGAACCCAACCCTTACGGGCATCGGGTACATAAAAATTACCCCGAATGAAGGCTGCTCCTTTTTGAAGAATATTTTGCTTTGGAACTTCTCCTTGCGGCATATTGCCTTTGCTATCCACCTTACATACCAATGTAAAGGATCTTTTGTTTTCTGTACGAATTACTTCAATATCTTGGATCCCTGCTTCAAGGGTTTGATCTTGCTGGGGGTATGCGGCTTGTTTGGCTTCTACAGTTATAACTATTGGTTCCCAACCAATTTTTTTTAGATAATGAGAGAAGTAAACCCATCGCTGTACTCCTGACCCTCCAGAAGGCGGCCAGTAGTAGGTTAAAATAACCAGGGTGCGAGGGGACAATGCCATTATTTTTTTGCCTTGTATAGAGGAACTGAAGAACAAGCCTCTCCAAAAAATAAACTTTTTGCCACCGGTTGAAGTTTACGAATCAATTGCAAATAGGCCGCTTGTGGAACAGTCGCGCCTGAACACCCCTTAATAATTAGGGGTTGCTCTTGATAGAGAGTAATATCCAGATTTTCAATGGCCTTGGAAAAAGAGATTGTTCCAAGGCCATACCGTTACCCCATACTACATGCTGTGCATCTTGCAAATATGTAGCCACCAGTAGAGACGCCCATGCTGGAAGTACCGCTTCTGTAGTGCAGTTCACAGCCACAAATGCATTTTTATATTGAGACCATGCGTGTTCGGCCAGGGTTTGACGAAATTCTTTTTCACGAAGAATAAAACCAGATTCAAGCCATTGAGAAATATCAATTAGATGTCGTTTCCCCTCTGGACGTAGCTTTTCAAGGTCCACCGTTATCAACGAACTACTAGCTACGCGATTGACAATTTCTCCCATCTTACAATAATCCCAATTCTAATTTGGCTTCTTCACTCATAAGGTCTTGTGTCCATGGCGGATCGAATGTTATTTCAACCTCAGCATCTTTAACCTCATCTAAAGATTTTACTTTTTCTTCCACTTCTTGAGGTAATGTCTCTGCCACAGGACAATTAGGAGTGGTTAATGTCATTAATACTTTGACTTCATCTGCTTCATTTACAAAAACGTCATAAATCAATCCTAATTCGTATATATCAACAGGTATTTCTGGATCGTAGACTGTTTTTAGTATACGAACTATTTTTTCTCCTAGGTCTTGTGTTTGCTGCTTAGTGTCAGCCATATGAAATTAGTTTAATTGAGTTTGGAAGGCAATAGCATAGCATTTTCATTTGCTTAATCATCGATAAAAGACCATTGGCTCGTGTGGGAGATAAATGTTCTTTCAGACCAATTTTATCAATAAATCCAGTGTCAGCTTCCATAATTGCCGCTGGGGGTTGGTGTGAAAATACACGAATCAGAAGTGCAATGATTCCCTTTGTAATAATGGCATCAGAATCGGCTGTAAAAACCAATTGTTCTTGATCCAGTTCGGCATGAATCCAAACTTTGCTTTGGCACCCTTTGATGATATTTTCTTCCGTTTTAAACTCCGAATGAATCAAGGGAAGTGATTTACCTAATTCGATCATGTGCTCGTAACGTTGCATCCAATCTTCGAAGAAAGAAAACTCCTCTACGATTTCATTTTGTATGGTTTGTATGTCTGCCACTAAACTAAATTTAGAAATTATTCTAACATCATTTTTGCTTTTTTAACTCCTGCGACCAGTCGATCTACTTCTTCGAAGGTGTTATAAAAGGAAAAGGAAGCCCTAATGGTTCCTGGAATCTGGAAAAAATCCATAATGGGCTGGGCGCAATGATGACCGGTTCGAACAGCGATCCCCATTTTATCCAACAAGCTACCCATATCATAGGGGTGAATATCCCCCACTAGAAAAGAAATCACTGCCGTTTTTTCGGAAGCTTCTCCGTAGATACGTAACCCTTCGATAGCCTTAAGTTTCTCTGTTGCATAGGTGAGTAACTCTTGCTCGTAGGATGCTATGGCATTCAACCCAATCGAATTCAAATAATCCAAAGCACTCCCGAAAGCAATTCCCCCAGCAATGTTTGGCGTCCCCGCTTCAAATTTGTGGGGTAAGTCTGCATAGGTTGTTTTTTGAAATGTAACGGTGGCGATCATCTCTCCTCCTCCTTGATAGGGGGGTAAGAGATTAAGGAGTTCTGACTTGCCATAGAGCATCCCAACTCCCGTAGGGTCCCATAGTTTATGAGCTGATGTTACATAATAATCAATGTCGAGTGCTTGGAGATCTGTAATGATATGAGGTGCTGCTTGTGCGCCATCTACTAGAACTTTGGCATCAACCTCATGAGCTTTTTCAATTATCAACTTCAGTGGATTAACAGTTCCCAATGCATTGGACACGTGATTGATAAAGACTAGCTGGGTTCGATTACTCAACAGGCTTGAGTAGGCTTCAATATCTAAAGTTCCATCAGAAAGCATGGGTATTACTTTGAGCTGGGCTCCTGTCTTCTCGCATAGCATTTGCCAAGGAACAATATTCGAATGATGTTCCAAGGCAGAAATTAACAGCTCATCGTCAGGATTGAGCAGTTCAGAATAACCGGAAGCATTAATATTGATACTGTGCGTGGCTCCCGAAGTGAAAATAATTTCTTGAGCATGCGATGCATTGAAATGTATTTGGAGGGTGTGTCGGGCTTTTCGTAAGCATCGGTGGCTTCTTGACTCAAAGCGTGAACCCCTCGATGAATATTGGCATTGTATCTAGAATAATAATCCGAAATAACATCAATCACTGCTTGTGGCGTTTGTGAGGTAGCCGCATTGTCTAGATAAACTAGTGGGTTCCCATTCACTTCTCTATTGAGAATAGGAAAATCATTGCGTATGTCTATTACCCGGTCTTTCATAAATCAAATCCTAGATTAACTCCCAATTTATTTGCGATAAGCTTATTGATTCTTTTTTTCAAGGTAGGAATTTGAACACTTTGCAAGACATTATTAGCAAAAGCATAGGTCATCATACATTTTGCTTCTTTCTTTGGAATACCACGGGACCGAAGATAGAAAAGGGCTTCTTCATCGAGTTGTCCGATAGTACACCCATGTGAACAACGCACATCATCGGCAAAAATCTCTAACTGTGGTTTGGTGTTAACCTTAGCTTTATCATTGAGAATAACATTGTTATTTTGCTGAAATGCATTGGTTTTTTGCGCAATTTTATCTACTAAAATTTTTCCATTGAATACGCCAATCGACCGATCTGAAAAGATCCCTTTATAATCTTGATGGCTCTCACAATTGGGTTGAGTATGGTGAACCAAAGTATTGTGGTCAACGTGTTGTTTACCCTGTAAAAGAGTAATCCCTTTAAGGGTAGAATTAATGTGTTCTCCTCTTTGGTAAAAATTCAAATTATTACGAGTAATCTTTCCTCCGAATGAAAAAGTATGAACACTTACATGGCTGTTTTTGTCTTGTGCGATATAGGTATTGTCAATTAAAGAAGCTGAATCCAAGTCATTTTGGATTTTATAATAATCAACTAAGGCTTCTTGGTGCACTATCAATTCCGTTACTGAATTGGTGACCACCTGATGCTCTAGTAAGCTCTGATGGCGTTCTACAATCTGCACTTGAGCATTGGTATCCACCACAATTAAGTTTCTAGGCTGCAACCAAACGGGCCCTTGATCGCCTGTGGATAAATGAATGATTTCAATAGGTTTTTCAGCCACCACAGAAGGAGGGATGTAGATATAAGCCCCTTCACGAGCGTAGGAAGTGTTGAGAGCTGTCATGCTTTCTTCTTTGTCGGCTACTGAACCGAAATACAGCTTGATAAGCTCATCGTATTTCGGTTTGGAAAGGGCTGCAGAAAGGAGGCAAACGTCCAGACCATCGTGGGTGGTGTCTGAAAGAAAAGGGCTGTGAATCCCATCAATAAATACGACTTTGTAGGTGTCGACTTCGTATAGAAATACGTGTTTTATTTCATTTAAAGCAACCGCTTTCTCCGATTTAGGAAATAATAAATAATCATCTTGAATCAAACTTTTTAAAGAAGTGTACTTCCAAGCTTCCAGTCTTTTGGATGGGAACCCCTTCGCTTCAAAGGTCTTTAATGCTTGATTACGAAGCTTTTGAATACTGTCTTTGGGCCTAATTCCTCCTCAAAAGCAATATGAGAATCTAGCAGTTTGTCTTTTAAATCCATTAGTCAGTCACTTCTTGTTTGATCCAGTCATAACCTTTTGCCTCCAATTCTTTGGCCAACTCTTTAGTTCCTGATTTGACAATTTTTCCATCGTACAATACGTGGACAAAGTCTGGGACAATATACTCCAAAAGACGCTGGTAGTGTGTAATGACGATAGTTGCATTTTCATCTGTTCGCAACGCATTAACCCCATCCGCTACTATTTTCAATGCGTCAATATCTAAGCCCGAATCTGTCTCGTCTAGGATGGCTAGCTTAGGTTCCATCATCGCCATTTGAAATATCTCGTTTCTTTTTTCTCACCCCCAGAAAAACCTTGATTGAGAGAGCGAGAAAGAAATTTGGAATCAATGCTCAACATAGAAGATTTTTCTCGGATTTTTTTGAGCATTTCTCCGGCTGGCATGTCTTCTTTTCCACTCGCTTTGCGTTGGGCGTTGAGAGCTGTTTTAATAAAGTTTGTTACAGAGACTCCTGGAATTTCAACGGGATACTGAAACGAAAGAAAAATTCCCTTATGAGCACGTTCTTCAGGACTCATATCGTTGATCTCTTCTCCTCGAAAGAGAATATTTCCTTGAGTTACTTCATATCCTTCATTTCCTGCAATCACAGATGATAAAGTACTTTTACCAGAACCATTAGGGCCCATAATAGCATGGATCTCTCCTGCTTTAACATCTAGATCTATTCCTTTGAGAATGCCTTTGTCTTCCACCTCGGCATGCAAGTTTTCAATTGTAAGCATACGGCTTGTTTTATCCCACGGAACCTTCGAGGGAAATTTCTAATAATTTTTGAGCTTCAACAGCAAACTCCATTGGAAGTTTGTTAAGTACTTCTTTGCTAAATCCATTAACAATCAAGGCTATCGCTTTTTCAGTATCGATACCTCGTTGGTTGCAATAAAAAATTTGATCTTCTCCTATTTTACTGGTAGTTGCCTCGTGTTCTATCTGTGCAGAATTATTTTGAGTTTCGATATAGGGAAACGTGTGAGCTCCACAATCATTTCCCATCAGTAGGCTATCGCACTGTGAAAAGTTTCGTGCATTTTTAGCTCTGGAATTGACCTGAACCAGACCTCGGTAGCTGTTCTGAGATTTTCCTGCTGAAATTCCTTTGGATATGATTGTACTTCGGGTGTTTTTACCTAGATGAATCATTTTGGTTCCTGTATCCGCTTGCTGGAAGTTATTCGTAACAGCAATAGAATAAAATTCTCCGATGGAGTGATCTCCTTTTAGAATACAGGAAGGATATTTCCAAGTCACGGCCGAACCGGTTTCTACCTGAGTCCAGGATATTTTGGAATGGTTGTGGCAAAGTCCTCTTTTGGTTACAAAATTAAAAACGCCTCCTTTTCCGTTTTTATCCCCAGGATACCAATTCTGTACGGTTGAATATTTTATTTCAGCTCGGTCCATGGCCACCAATTCTACTACAGCAGCATGCAATTGATTTTCGTCTCTAGAAGGAGCTGTGCATCCTTCCAAATAACTCACATAGCTACTCTCATCTGCAATGACAAGTGTGCGTTCGAACTGTCCCGTTCCTGCTTGATTAATTCGAAAGTATGTTGATAGTTCCATTGGACACTGAACTCCTTTAGGAATGTAGCAAAATGAGCCATCAGAAAATACAGCTGAATTCAGTGCTGCAAAATAATTGTCTTTAGGAGGGACTACCGATCCTATGTACTGTCGAACCAATTCGGGATGTTCTTTAATGGCTTCAGAATTCGAACAAAAAATAATGCCTTTTTCTGCCAATGTATCTTTAAAAGTGGTTGCTACTGACACTGAGTCCATCACAATATCAACCGCTACACCTGCCAATTTCTTTTGCTCGTCAATAGAGATCCCAGTTTATTAAATGTCTCTAGGAGTTCTGGATCTACCTCGTCTATACTTTTATATTTGTCTTTTTTCTTTGGAGCTGAATAATACGATATGGCTTGGTAATCAGGCTTTTCGTAGCTCACATTGGGCCAATTCGGCTCTTCCATTTGCTGCCATTGTTTGAAAGGCTTCTAGCGCCATTCAGTCATCCACTTTGGTTCTTGTTTTTTATGTGAGATTTTACGCACAATTTCCTCGCTTAGCCCAATGGGAAAGTATCGGCTTCTATATCAGTATAAAAGCCGTATTCATACTCCTTACTTTCCAATTCTTTCTTTAATTCTTCTTCAGTGTAGGCCATTTTTTTTATCTAAAGTGAAAAACTCTCTCCACACCCACAAGTACGCTGAGCGTTCGGATTATTAAATACAAAACCCTTGCCATTGAGTCCCCCTGAATATTCTAATGTAGTACCAATTAAATACAACAGGCTTTTTTATCAACTAAAATTCGTACTTCATTATCCTCGAAAGACTTGTCGTCTGACCCTTTTCTTTATCAAAAGAGGTCGTAGGAGAGGCCAGAGCAGCCACCGCTTTTGACTCCAACTCGAACAAAAGCTTGCGAAGGGTCAAAGCCTTCTTCCTTCATCAAAGAGACAACTTTTAATTTTGCAGATTCAGATACCTTTATCATTGTTTAAAAAGCAACTATTTTTTATACAAATATAAGACAAAGTCCATTATTGAAAGGCTTTTCCCATAGGTATAAGCAATTTCTTGATAGGTATTCACTATTAAATTACAAAGACTAAGCCATAATGAAAGTGATATCAAATCGTAATTCTAACTTCAGAATTGAGTCAAACATAATTTAAAAAAAGTCAGGATTGGTCTAAACTGAAAATATCTTATAACTATTGGTCATTCTCAGACTGTTTTACCAAAAAAAGACCGTTATCAATATCATTTATTGCAATTATACCGCTTTCAAAAAATGGATAAACACTCCAAGCTCCATGGAATTGGACTTCGTTATTTATAGGATAAGTATCAAAAAAACCAATCTCTCTCATTTGGTTTACTTCAATGTTTTCAATATCAATAACACGGAGTCCAGCCGTATAATTTGCCATGTAATAATTATCTCCTTTTACATATCCATTGTGATCAATCGCATTAGTAACTCCTTCATATTCGTGGTGGAGAATTGGATTCTCTAGATTTTCAACATTAAATATTAAAGTTCTTGTTGGTACTCCATACACTAGTTCGTCTCCTTCATCTCCCAAAAAAATATACTTATGATCTTCAGAAATCCAGTTTTGATGCGTGTAGATTGCGTTTTGATATGATGTTTCAGTTATTTTAATTGGATTAGATTTATCTGAAACATCTAAAATGATTAATTTATTATAGCTTTCCCCATCAGTATGAGAGCCTATATATATTTCTTTTCCTAAATAATCAATATCTGTCCCTTGGTAAGTTATAATTTGTGCATCGTGGGCATATCCTTCAAGAGAATAACCTCAATTTCAACTGGTCGAGATTTATTCGATAGATCGTAGAAAATAGGTCCCCCTCCATATTTTTGTGAACCCAATACATAACCAAAACCGCTTTCCTGATTGATAGCAATGTTGTGTGCATTACCAAAACTCGTTTCACGAAAGTCAGCACTGAAAATCTGCCTTGTCTCTTTAATTCCCCTTAAGCGGGTAAGGTCAAACACTTGCAGGCCGTGATTGGATGCTTCACTTACGATGTATGCAAAGTTTTGATTTATTTTTATATCGCGCCAAATACTTGGTTCAGTAGCTGATGGGAGTTTTCCCAAGTATAGTGGATTTAAAGGATTACTAATATCTACAAAAGCTGTTCCATCGATCAAGCCAACAATAGCATATTCTTTTCTGGTCTGTGGATCAGTCCATCCCCAAATATCGTTGGCCCCTGAATTTACTCCTGAAGAATCGTGAGAACCTAAATCCATAAATCGTTCTTTACTGGTGGATGTATTAGACCATCCCCGCTTATGATTATGATGCAAGGAATCAAACATTTCAAGATCCATGTGTGCGTATAAGTCAAAACCACTGCAGGGGTATCCCCCAGCAAACCATTTTCACAGGGAAAAATATTTAAAGGGTCTTCAATTGGAGGTATACTTAAGGTTTGATTATCTTCAATCTCTACAGCTAAATCCCTTTCTTTACTACAGCCCAAAACCCAAAATAAGAAGAGGAGGTGAAGCAGGTTGTATTTTTTCATTATTCTGTCTGACAAGGAATCAAACTTACAAAAAAGGGTCATACTTTTGTCTTATGTTAAAAGACAAAAGTCCATCTCGGACTTCTTTAGATACATTAGGAGAATTTCATTTGATAGAAAAGCTCACTAAAGAGTTTGAATTGCAAAATTCCAGTTCAAGGTTAGGAGTTGGTGACGACGCCGCAATATGTGACTATTCGGATGGCGCTACCTTAGTAACAACCGATCTATTGGTGGAAGGCATTCATTTTGACCTGTCTTACATGCCATTAAAGCATTTGGGCTACAAAGCTATTGTTGTTAATTTATCAGATCTTTACGCCATGAATGCAGTGCCGTCTCAGGTTACTGTATCAATTGCCGTATCCAATCGATTTACTGTAGAAGCGCTAGAAGAACTTTACGCAGGAATCCATTTGGCCTGTCAATACTACAAAATAGATCTGATAGGTGGTGATACCACGAGCTCCACCAGCGGAATGACCTCTCTATAACCGCGATAGGCCAGGCTGCGGAAGACAAAATCGTAAAGCGAAACGGTGCCCAAGCCAATGATTTACTTGTGGTCAGTGGAGATTTAGGTGGTGCTTATGCTGGGCTCCAAATCCTAGAACGAGAAAAAGCAGTCTTTAAAGTAAACCCACAGTCCCAACCTGACCTGTCATCCTATACTTATAGCATTAAGCGTCAGCTTAAACCCGAAGCCCGAAAGGATGTCATAGAATTACTTCAAGAATGGGGGTTGATTCCCAATGCAATGATCGACATCAGTGATGGTCTATCATCAGAAGTGCTTCATCTAAGCAAGCAAAGTCAATTGGGCTGTAATCTCTATGAGCAAAAACTTCCCATCGATCCAGAGGTCATTTCGATATGCGATGAATTTAATTTAAACAGCAGTATGGCAGTGCTAAATGGTGGAGAGGATTATGAATTGCTTATGGCCGTCCCTCAATCTGCTTATGAAAAAGTTAAAACCCATCCCTGGCTCAGTATTATTGGTCATTTTACTGAAAAACATGAAGCGTGTTACTTAATTAATGGTTTGGAACAAGCGATTCCCCTTGAAGCCTAAGGATGGAACTCTTTTACTAAAGATTAGCCTAGTGCCACATCTAAAGTCATCATAACTACAAAACCACCGATAAACCCAAGAGTCGCTATGTCTGTGAAGTTATCCAATTGGGTTTCTGGAATTACCTCTTCAACAACCACAAAAATCATAGCTCCTGCGGCAAAAGCCAAAGCATAAGGCAAAATGGGCATAAAAGTAACCGCAACCGCTCCAATGACAGCAGCAACAGGCTCAACAATAGCTGAGAGCTGACCATACCAAAAACTTTTAAATCGACTCATCCCTTGGCGACGAAGGGGCATAGAAACCGCAATTCCTTCTGGAAAATTTTGTATCCCAATTCCAAAGCCAATACAACGGCTCCTGAAATAGTGGCTTCAGGAATACCTGCAGCAACCCCACCAAAAAGTACTCCTACAGCCAAGCCTTCTGGAATATTATGAAGGGTGATCGCCAATACTAACAACGTGGTTCTGTGCCAAGGGGTTTTGATTCCTTCGCTTACTTTGAAATTGATATGTAGGTGTGGAAGAATTTTATCCAACCCAAAAATAAAAAGGGCTCCAAAAACAAAGCCCAAGGCTGCAGGCAGCACTTTTACAAATCCCTCACCAGGACTCATCTCGATTCCTGGAGCTAATAGACTCCAGAAACTTGCTGCTACCATCACACCCCCTGTGAAGCCGAGCATCCCATCAAGAACCATTCGATTCATACTTCGAAAAAGAAAAACAAAAGAAGCTCCTAGAGCTGTCAATCCCCAAGTGAAAACCGTAGCGTACAACGCTCCCAATATAGGCGGTATGTTTCTAAAAAATTCAAATATTGGCTCCAATAGAATTACATTTTGCGCAAATGTAATAAATGAACAGTGAATTGGGGCTATTTCGCTATTTTTGGAGTGTCTTATGAAAAAGAAAGAGTACGATGTAGTAATCTGTGGAGCGGGAGCCGCAGGCTTATTATTTGCTTACAGACTCAATCAAGATCCCTTTTTCAAAAACCATAGTGTTTTATTAATTGAAGCTGCCCAAAAAAAAACCAATGATCGTACTTGGGCTTTTTGGGAAAAACAGTCAGGCCCTTTGGAAGAAATCGTATATCATCGGTGGGAGCAAGGTCTTTTCAATTCCAAAAGTCACCGCCAAGAATTGCATTTTCAGCCCTACACTTACAAAATGATTCGTGGTATTGATTTTTACAATTATATTCGTCCACGATTGGAAAAAAAACCCAAAAATGGAATGGGTGCAAACTCGTGTTTCATCGTTTGTAAACCAGCAGGAAAGTACCCTAGTCCAAACCGAGCTAGGAAGCGTGGTGGGAAAGAAAGTTTTTCTGAGTATTTACCATGAAAGCCTTGTCAAAATCAAAAGAAATATCCCGTGTTGCAGCAACATTTTGTAGGATGGGTGGTCAAAACAACGGATGCTTGTTTTGATTCAAATAAAATCACTTTTATGGACTTCGATGTGCCAGAAAGCAAGGCTACTCGTTTTCATGTATATCTTGCCATTTACCACAAACAAAGCATTGTTGGAAGACACCTTTTTTTCCTCCACACTGCTTTCTAAAGAGATATATGAAACGGCTATCAAAAACTATTTGAAAAAACTGGGTGTTACTTCCTACGAAATTCAAGAACGCGAACAAGGCAGTATCCCCATGACAGTATACCCTTTTCATCAACACAATACTTCTAGTTTATTGCATATTGGTACTGCAGGAGGATGGACTAAGGCCAGTACTGGCTACACCTTTCAAAAATACGCTAAGCGAGACAGCCTGATTGGTTGAATTTTTAAAGTCAAAAGCTTCCTTAGATCGATTTCACCAATCCTCTAAGTTTGAGTATTACGATATGTTATTTTTAGATGTTTTGGCACGTTACAACGAACGAGGCAGTGAATTATTTAGTTTAATGTTCCAGAAAAATCCAGTACAGCGAATTTTCAAATTTCTAAGTAACGAAACTGGTTTTTTGGGAAGACCTCCTTATTATGCGTTCTTTCCCTATCCGATGGTTTATTTCAGCCTTTTTGAAACGTTTGTTCTAAATTTCTCGCTGTACCAAATAATGTGCCAATTCGGAAAAGCGTTGTTTGTGATTATCGGCAAGATTCATGGCGTTTAACGCATCAAATGCTCGATCTAAATATGTTTCCATTTCGTTTTTTTGGCTTTTATTGCATCAGCTTTTTCAAACAGTGCTTTAACCGCTTCAATTTTCTTCAGAGCATTTTGGGCTTACTTCTGTAGTGGGCTTCTAGTGATTCCTTTTCTGCCCCCCTTTAGTTTGGTAATGGCATACAAATAGAGAAATGTTTTTTTGTTTTCAATAATATCTCCTCCAAGTTGTTTCCCAAAGGTTTTTGGATCGCCAAAGGCATCTAAGAAATCATCTTGAAGCTGAAAAGCGATTCCGATGTTTTTTCCGTATTCAAAAAACAACTCACAGGCAGACAAACTCATTCCCCCGACAATAGCACCCATTTTAAGACTGGCTCCCAGTAACACAGCTGTTTTTTTCAATCATCTCTAGGTAATTGGAAAGACTGATAATTGATTGTTGAGGAAAATCCATGTCGATTTGCTGGCCTTCACAGACAAATCGTGCAGTTGTACTAAATGTTTGCGTCAATTGTTTGAATATGTTGTCTTCATACGCAGCTAGGTATTGGTAGGCGCAAACCAAGAGGACGTCGCCGGAAAGGATACCAATATTGTTATTCCATTTTTGATGAACAGTCGCTTGACCCCTCCGCATGGGGGCTTCATCCATTATATCATCATGAATCAAGCTGAAATTATGAAAGGCTTCTACGGCCATGGCCACAGGCAAGGCCTTCTCCTGAGGTTGACCTCCAGCTTCGCAAGCCAACAATGCTAAAAAGAGGGCGAATACGTTTGCCACCTAATCCCATGATATAGCGAACTGGTTCGTAGAGGTTTTTGTGGAGAATCTCTTGGTAATTCCTTCTCCATGTAGGCAAGGAATAGAGATTTAGATGCGTTTAAAGCTTTCATTCAATTCAAAAATACGACAATTCCAAACAGAAGAAAAAACGTAAAAAACTTCTTTGGTCTTTAAAGTTTCCTAGTTATTTTTGCGCTGCAATTGCCATGAAGTATAAAATACTAGAATCAGCGAGTAACAAGTTCATCCTGTATGGCTTTAAGAGCATCACTATGGATGAGATATCGCCACATCGCTTACAATCTCTAAAAAAAACTATTTACGAGCATTTTAAAAATAAAACAGAACTGGTCGATGCTTGCGTAGATTTTGTGTTTGATGAAATTGCTAGAAAAATACAATACATTCAAAAATTGAGACCAATCCTATAGAAGGGTTATTTCAAATAAAAAAAATTGCCCTTAAACACATGGCCAATTAAGTCAATCTCCACAGTTTCAACCTCAAAAATATTACCCTGAAATTTATGCTAAGCTCAAAAAAAGGGAGTTGAATATAATGGGTAAAGGATTTAAAAAAAGTCTAAAACGGGGGATTAAGATGGGACTATTTAGACCCAGCATAAATATTGAACTAATAACCCGCTTGTATTTTAATGGCATACAAGGGCTTCGCAATCCAGAGCTATTCCCAGCTGAAGAATACCAACCCAACCAACTTCTAGAGAATTATCTTGATTACCATATTCATGCCATAGCAACTCACAAAGGCACCGAACTACTTGAGCAATATAATACCCAAAAAAACAAATGAAAAAAAACCCTAATTTGTGTTTGTTTTGCAGCATTTCTTAGTGGAATGGCACAAGAAACTTCCACAATATTTAATTTGGATGAGGCAATTGAATACGGATTATCCAACAATCCAAACATTCAAAATGCCAATATTGAAATTCAGAAAGCCTACAAAGAACGTTGGGCTACCATTGCCATTGGTTTACCACAAATAAATGTCACTGGTAATTATCAAAATTTTTTAGAACTCCCCGTCTCACTTGTCCCTGCTGAATTTTTTGGAGGAAAAGAAGGAGAATTTGCGGAACTACGTTTTGGAACCTCTCAAAATATGATTGGAAGCGTGAGGATGAATCAACTATTGTTTGATGGCTCATATATCGTTGGAGTACAAGCCACTAAAATTTTTCTAAGAAATTTCAGAACTGGGTTACGAAAAGACGAGTCTAGAAATTAGAAAAGCAATCATTGATGCCTACGGAACGGTTCTCTTAGCTCAAGAAAATGCAGCCATATTAGCCAAAAACAAATCCAATATCAAAAAGACACTTCAAGAGACTCAAAAAATTGTAGCCAATGGACTAGCAGAACAGGAGAATGCTGAGCAATTGGAACTCACGCTTTCACGAATAGCCACCCAACTTGATTACGCAAACACTCTAGAGATTACTGTATGAGTATGCTTAAGTGGATGGGGATGCCTGAAGAAAATCGATATCATTGGAGCAATCGTTGGAAGAATTGGTTACGCTTAAAATTTTAGAGTCTGGAACACAATCAGAACTCACTATAGAAAATAACCTTGATTTGAAATTTGCTGAAAATGATCGCACCTCGGAGAGACTGCTCTATCGTTATGAAAAATCAAAAGCTCTTCGAAGCTATCAGCTTTCATTAGTGGAACCTATACTGGTAATTCAAATGAATTTACATTCACAGACACCAATCAAAAATGGTTTGGGTCTTCCCTTTTTGGAATCAATCTAGAAGTCCCTGTTTTCAGTTCCTTGCTCAGAGATCTTTCAAAAACGCAGAAAGCAAACTAGCACTAGAACAAGCAGAGATACGTTTAGTAGATACCCCGAAATCGATTATCTATTGAACTAGAAATGGCCGTCAATGAAATGGATTTGGCTTTAAAAAATTACAATACATCTAAGAAAGACTTAGCGCTAGCGAACGCATTGAACAAAAAAATCAGATAAAATACTTAGAAGGGCTTAGCAGTAGCTTTGACCTTCGGCAAGCACAGCAACAATTGTATACAACTCAAAATCAATTCCTGCAATCGATGAAAGCAGTTATTGATGCAAAAACAAATCTTGAAACCCTCACCAATACAGCTAAATAAATACTATGAAAAAGAATTTTATACTTATCAGCCTGTTACTATTGATCCGATGTGGAGAAGCCCCTGCTGACATTAACAGCTTAATTAAGAGTGGCAATTTGAATGACCTACAAAACTTAAAGATAAAAAAGCAAAAGGAGCTTAACCAAATCAAGCAGGACATTGACAAGCTAGATACAGCAATTCAAAATCAGGATGCTGAAAAAAAATTGTTATTAGGCACCGATATGATTATTGTACCCCAGGAATTCAAACACTACATTACTTTTCAAGGAACTATAGATACTGATCAAAATTTGGTCATTTATCCAGAAATTCCGGCTTTATTACAATCTATATATGTTCAAGAAGGGCAGCATGTCAAAAAGGGAACGCCTCTAGTGAAACTTAGTGATGGGGGACTTCAGGACCAGCTAGATCAGATGAATTTACAGCTTGCTCTGGCTAAAACTACGTTCGAAAGGCAGCAAATCCTATGGGATCAGAAAATTGGTTCAAGCCACAATATCTCCAAGCCAAGACCAACTTCAATACACTCGAAAAAAGTGTTTCACAAATGAAAGATCAGGTAGCCAAAACTCTCATCAAAGCACCATTTGATGGAATTGTAGATCACATCATTGCTGATAAAGGGAGCTAGAACCTTGCTCCAGGAGTTACTCCTATAATACGTTTTGTCAACTTGGATAAAATGCATGTAGCAGGAGAAATTCCAGAAATACATTTGCCAAACATACAACTCAACTCCCAAAGCTAAAATTACCATTCCAGTTCTCAAAAAACAATGGAATCAAAAGTATCACTGATTGGAAACTACATAAATCCCAACAAATTTCTTTTCGAATTGAAATTGATTTAAATAATAAAAAAGGTGACTTGAAACCTAATATGACAGCTCAAGTATTGTTAAATGACTACACCAATCCTCAGGCCCTTTTAGTGCCACTCAAAAACATTTTGAAAACCAAGATGGAAGAAGCTATGTCTTTTTACTTAAGAATATCGAAGGTGAACCCAGTACTTATAGGGCCATAAAAACATTTGTAGAGACAGGAACCGAGTCCAACAATACCATGGAGATTACAAAAGGGCTGCAAGCAGGGGACAGAATCCTTCAGGAAGGAGTTAGGTTAGCGAGGGACCAACAAAGAATTAAAATTATCAATTCATAAAAGCCTCAAAGCAAATGAAAAAATCATCCAAACTAAAAGAATTCGGACTCTCCTCTTGGGCCATAGATCACGCCACAGTCATTTACGTGATAATCGGTTTGTTTTTCTTTCTAGGAATCTCGGCCTATTTGAATATGCCAAGGGAGAATTATCCAGAGATCAACACCAATGAGGTCTTTGTGAGTTCGGTTTTCCCAGGAAATACTGCCGAAGACATGGAACGATTAATTACCGACCCCCTAGAAGAAGAGCTTAAAGGTGTGTCTAATCTAGTCAAAATCACCTCATCTTCCTTAGAAAATTTTTCTTTGATTACCGTAGAATTCGATGAAAACATCAGCAAACAAAGTGCTAAAATCCAAGTACAGGACAAAATTGATAATGTTGTATCATCCGCCGATTGGCCTACATTTAACAATGCTAAAATTGAACCTACTGCTTTTGAGTTTAGTCTTTCTGAAGAGGTTCCAATTCTGAATATTGGCCTTTCAGGAGATCTCCCTATTGAAGAATTGAAGTACTATGGTGAATTATTACAAGGTCGAATAGAACAAATGCCTGAAGTTAAAGAAGTAGCACTTCGTGGTGTTCAGGATTTCGAAGTAGAAATTGCAATTAATTTAATGAAAATCTCTGCAGCTACAGTATCTTTTGACGACATTATAAATGCTATTCGAAGAGAAAACAGCACTATTTCTGCGGGGAATGTTGTAGGCGATGGATTACGTCGAAATATTCGCGTTTTAGGAGAGATTGAAGCTCCAGAGGATTTGGCTGAAGTAGTAATTAAAAATCAAGACGGAACCGTATACTTAGGAGACATAGCAGATATCCGTTTTAAAGAAAAAGAAATTAATACTTTTGCCCGTTCAAGCGGTAAAAAGGCATTGGTATTGGATGTCAAGAAACGAAGTGGGAAGAACCTTATTCAAACCGTTGAACAAATTCGGGAGATTATAACCAAAACGACAATCAATGAGTTTCCTTCCAGTATTGACATTGAGATTTCAAACGACCAGTCAAATACCACCAAAAATATTGTGAGTGATTTGGCCAACAATATAATATTTGGAGTGCTTTTTAGTGATCACGGTTTTGATGTTTTTCTTGGGATTCCGCAATGCTTTGTTTGTAGGATTTGCCATTCCCATGTCTATGTTTATGTCTTTTATGGTTCTGGACTTTCTAGGCAATACTATCAATACCATGGTGCTCTTTGGTCTTATAATGGGATTAGGAATGCTTGTTGATAACGGGATTGTTGTAATTGAAAATGCCTATCGTCTAATGGAAAAGAAGGCATGAACGCAATCGAAGCAGCTAAAAAAGGGATTGGTGAAATTGCTTATCCAATTATTATCTCCACAGCAACTACTATTGCCGCATTTTTACCCCCTTGGCTTTTGGCCGGGACTGATGGGAGAATTTATGATTTTTTTCCCATGACTTTATCAATTGTTTTGGGATCATCTCTATTTGTAGCTATTTTCTTTAACTCCGTTTTGGTATCTCGATTCATGGAAGTAAGTGATCGCGAAATGACCCAAAAAAGTTTGTGGCGCTTGACACTTATTCTCGGCGTTCTGGGTTTCCTACTGATTTTTAATGTTGGAACGCTTCGTGCATTAGGAACTCTTATGATACTAATAACTGCCTTGTTTTGGGCTTATAAATTTTTTATTAAAAAATGGGCAGTCTATTTTCAAAATTACACGTTGGTCTCATTGGAAAAATGGTATAGAGGTGCTTTTTGACTTTTGCACTCACAGAACGTAAACCCTACTTTTTCCTTTTCGGAACGGTTGGATTGTTATTTTCTTCATTCATTATCTTAGGCCTAGCAGCACCAAAAGTTGAGTTTTTTCCCGAAAATGAGCCTCAACAAATTTTGATTTACTCGGAATATCCTGAAGGAACTTCAATCGAAAAAACCAATGCAACTGCTAAACGAATCGAAGAAGAGGTTCAAAAAGTGATTGATCAGGAAAAGTACAGATATGAAGATACTAACTTCATGATTGATTCTAATGTCGCTGTTGTGGGAGCAGGAGCACAAAACCCCGAAACGGATCGTGGTGGAGATCAAGATATGCCCCACAAAGCCAAGATCACATTAACAATGACTGAATTTAAATACCGACGTGGATTATCCTCAGAGACAATGCGAATGGAAATTCAACAAAGACTAAAAAATAAATTTCCAGGTATTGCAATTTCTGTTGAAAAAATGGGAGCCGGGCCTTCTGTTGGATATCCAGTTAATATCGAAATCAGTGGAGAAAAGTACGATCAATTAATTCAGGAGGCTAAAAATATGCGTTCCTATCTCAACCTAGAAAATATTCCAGGTGTTGAGGAGCTTAAAATTGATGTGAACAAAAGTAAACCGGGCTTGGCTGTTGAAATTGATCGCCGTAAGTCAGGAGGGCTTGGAGTTACAGCAGGTCAAATAGGTCAACAACTTCGACGCGCTTTGTTTGGTGAAAAAGCAGGTGTTTACAAGAGAAATGGAGAAGACTACGATATAAATGTTCGATTTAATGAAGAAGAGCGTCAAAACACTGATGTATTATTAGATCAATATATCGTATTTCGAGATCAAGCCACTGGCAGAATAAAAGAAGTTCCTGTGAGTGCAGTAGCACAGCTCAAAAATACTACTTCTTTCAGTGCGATCAAACACAAAGACTTACGAAGAGTCGTGACGCTTTATTCTGCTGTCCTAGCAGGATATAATGCCAATGAGGTTGTAGACAATATCAAACAAAGCCTCACAGGATACACCCAACTCCCTGCAGATGTAAACTATGAGTTTACAGGAGAAATAGCAGAACAAGAGACTAATATGAATTTCTTAACAGGTGCTTTGTTTACCGCACTGGGTCTAATTCTTTTTTTATTGGTCCTACAATTTAATTCCATTTCCAGTCCTTTAATTATACTTCTTTCCATTTTTTTGAGTTTCACAGGGGTTCTCTATGGAATCAGTATCTTCCGTATGCCCTTTGTTATTATGATGACTATGATGGGTATTATTTCCCTCTCTGGGATTGTTGTGAATAATGGTGTGGTTTTGATTGACTATACCCAACTATTAATTGCAAGGAGAAAAGAAGATTTGGGTATTCCTTATGAGAAATTGATCCCAAGAAATGAAGTCAAGGAGGCTATTATTAGTGGAGGGGTTGCACGCTTACGGCCTGTATTACTTACAGCTATAACTACAATTTTGGGACTTATTCCACTTGCCACAGGACTTAATATTAATTTTTTCACATTGATGAGTGAATGGGATGCAAATATTTATGTAGGCGGAGATAACGTTATTTTCTGGGGGCCCCTGGCTGGACAGTTATCTTTGGTTTAACTTTTGCTACATTCCTAACGCTTGTTATTGTACCTGCTTCTTTCTTTTTAATTTACCGTCTGAAATTACGAATTCAGGCATTTCGAAAGCCGAAAGAACTTAATACCTTAGCGGAGAATTAGATAATATGCTTCGTACAACTAATTGTGGCACCTTAGGTCTTTCAGAAGTTGGCCAAAAAGTAACCCTGAGTGGGTGGGTCCAAAAAGCGCGCAACAAAGGCTTTATGATATGGGTCGATCTTCGTGATCGTTATGGGATAACTCAAATTATATTTGATGAGGAGCGCAGTCCAGTGAAAGTATTCAAAGAAGCCAAAAAATTGGGGCGTGAATATGTCATCCAAATAGAAGGAGAAGTTATTGAACGTGAATCTAAAAACCCCAATATGAATACTGGCGAGATAGAAATCCTTGCCACTCGACTCACCCTATTGAACGCTTCTAGTACGCCACCCTTCACCATTGAGGATAAAACCGATGGAGGAGAAGAACTCCGCATGCAATACCGATATCTTGACCTTAGACGAACACCCGTTCGGGATAGCCTAGTTTTTCGTCACAGAGTCGCCTTAGCTGTCCGGAACTATCTTTCAGCCGAAGGATTTATTGAAATTGAGACTCCTGTCTGATCAAGTCGACTCCTGAAGGAGCTCGCGACTTTATGGTACCCTCACGGATACACAAAGGCGAATTCTATGCCTTACCTCAATCACCTCAAACCTTCAAACAGTTACTTATGGTGGGAGGTATGGATAAGTATTTCCAGATAGTAAAATGCTTTCGAGATGAAGATTTACGAGCCGATCGACAACCTGAGTTTACCCAAATTGACTGTGAGCTGAGTTTTGTAGAGCAAGAAGACATTCTTAACCAATTTGAGGGACTCATCCGACATTTGATTCAATCTCTACTCGGAATAGACGTTGGTGTTTTTCCAAGAATGACATACGATGAAGCCATTCTAAGGTACGGAAATGACAAACCAGATATTCGATTTGGGATGGAATTTGCTGAATTAAATTCCGTTGCTCAAGGAAAGGGATTTGTAGTTTTTGACAGTCAAGAATTGGTCGTCAGCATCTCTGTCCCAGGAGCAGCAGAATATACACGGAAACAAATAGATGCACTGATTGATTGGGTGAAACGCCCTCAAATTGGAGCGCTTGGCTTAGTATGGGTGAAATATAACGCGGACGGTAGCTTCAAATCTTCGGTTGACAAATTTTTTAGCACTGAAGATTTTAAAAGTTGGGCTAGTGAGATTGGCGCTCAAGCCGGTGACTTGATACTAGTAATGGCAGGGGAGGCTCAAAGCACGCGTAGACAACTGAGCGCCTTGCGGATGGAGCTGGCCGAACGGCTGGGTCTGCGAGACCCAAAGGTATTTGCTCCTCTCTGGATTACTGATTTTCCCCTTTTGGAATGGGACGAAGAAAGCCAGCGCTTCCACGCCATGCATCATCCCTTTACAGCTCCCAAGCCAGAAGAAGCCGACCTATTAGCTACCGACCCTAAAAAAGTTAAAGCCAATGCTTATGACCTAGTCCTAAATGGAAATGAAATTGGGGGAGGCTCTATTCGAATTCACAATGCAGAATTGCAACAAAAAATGTTTGACCTTCTCGGTTTTAGCCCTGAAGAAGCCCAAGCGCAGTTTGGGTTTTTGATGGATGCTTTTCAATACGGAGCTCCCCTCACGGTGGTATTGCTTTTGGTCTCGACCGTTTGGTTGCTATTTTAGCAGGAAAAGAAACTATACGTGATTATATTGCTTTTCCGAAAAATAATAGTGGACGTGATCTTATGATTGATGCGCCAACAGCTATTGATCCGCTGCAACTAGACGAATTGGGGCTTAATATTGAACCGAATTCTTCTGAATGAAACTTCTTTTGAAAATTCTATTTTTGAGTTGGTTGGGAGGGCTTGTCTTTGGCTTTTATACTCGTATTAAAGATTTTGCGATGGGTGAAAAAATAATTGGTTTTTCTGTCTTGGGAGCCGTGTTTATTTACCTTCCGCTCTTTCTTTTCCATCGCTGGAAAGGAAAATCGCTTTCTGACTATACCCTTACTCCGGAGAATATGCAGCGGATGCAATCTAAAAAAAGAACGAATAATCCTGCAAAATAACCATCACACAATTAATTGATGTAACTTGCGTCGAATTTGTAAATATTAATAATGACTGGTACAGTTAAATTTTTCAATGAATCCAAAGGATTTGGTTTCATTACGAACGATGAGTCAGGTGATGATGTATTTGTTCACGTTACAGCCCTTGATGGGTTGACACTCCATGAGGGTGACAAAGTTGAGTATGTAGAAGAAGAAGGTAAGAAAGGGAAGCAAGCTTCTCAGATTAAGCTTTTATAAAATATATATGTAGACTGTTAAAGCGCCCTTTGTGGCGCTTTTTTATTTCCTTTTTTCTGTAAAAAAATGTTGTATGAGGGAACTGGATTCTGCTCCAAGAACGCCTTCAGTGCATGCCGTTTTTGGGTGAAGGGCTACCCCTGCCGATCGGAATCCTCTGTGGTGATCTGCGGCTCCAAAAACAATGCGTTCCAATTGACTCAGTAGAGCGCTCCCGCACACATCACACAAGGCTCCATTGTTACGTAAAGCGTGCATCCTTTGAGGTACTTCCCATTCAAAAAATTAGCCGCGGAAGTAATGGCCTGCATCTCAGCATGGGCCGTGACATCATGGAGTTGTTCTGTCAGATTGTGAGCGCGAGCAATTACTTTTTGCTGGACAACTACCACGGCCCCCACAGGTACTTCTTTTTTTTCATAAGCTATTTTGGCTTCTGCCAAAGCCAGTTTCATATAATATTGGTCGTCAAAAAGCTGTTCCACAAGTGTAAAAATACAAAAATGCCTTTCCCAAAAGGGATATCCTATCTTTGTCGGATGCGGCTAGAAAAAATAACAGAACCTGCTATTTTAAAACAACTTTCTTCTAAAGATAGAGCGCATTTGTGTGTTCAAATTAGGGAACGAATTATCGCAGTAGTTGCACAAAATGAAGGGCATTTGGGAGCCAGTTTGGGCACCGTTGAACTCACCGTTGCCTTGCACACTGTCTTCAATAGCCCTCAAGATAAAATCATATGGGACGTGGGCCACCAAGCCTATGGTCACAAGCTATTGACAGGTAGAAATAGTGCCTTTGAAACCAACCGCCAATGGGAAGGGCTTAGTGGTTTCCCTGTCCGATCAGAAAGCCCCCATGATAGTTTCGGCACAGGACACGCAGGAACTTCCCTATCTGCCGCCTTGGGTATGGCCTTAGCTTCCGGTCTTCAAGGTGATTCTACTCCTTGTTATATTGCTGTAATTGGGGATGCCTCTATCGCTACAGGGATGGCATTTGAAGCTCTTAATCATCTAGGTACCACACAAGCCAATGTATTAGTGATCCTCAATGATAATGCCCATAGCATCGATTCCAGCGTGGGTGCTCTCAATGCTTATTTTGAAAAAATTAAAAAAGAGACCACAACAGAAACCAATCTTTTTCAAGCGCTTAACATCCCATACTCAGGTCCAATAGACGGGCATAGTCTTGAACTGTTGATTAATGAACTGAAATCCTTATCCAAATCACAGGGGCCAAGAATACTCCATATTGTTACCACCAAAGGCAAAGGGCTTGCCGAAGCAGAAAAAGATCAAGTTCGCTATCACGCTCCAGGAAGATTTGATCCTCATACAGGAAAAATCAATCGAATTGTGCAAGGAAATTACGCTAAATACCAACAAGTAGTGGGAGAAAGCTTAGTGGAATTGGCCAAAACGAACAAAAAGCTGATCGTCATTACTCCTGCTATGGTAACTGGAAGTGGATTGAGTGATTTTTTACCCAGTATCCAGAGCGAGCTTTTGATGTAGGAATTGCTGAGCAACACGCCCTCACTCTTGCTGCCGGTTTTGCCGCTGAGGGGATGCTTCCTTATTGCTTCATTTATTCTACCTTTTTACAAAGAGGATATGACCAACTTATTCATGATATTGCCTTGCAAGAACTCCCTGTCGTTTTTTGCATTGATCGGGCTGGATTGGTAGGACACGATGGACCTACCCATCATGGCGTATTTGATATCGCTTTTTTGAGGGCCATTCCCAACATGACGCTAATTGCTCCTTCTGATGTCGAACAACTTCGACATTTCTTATACACAGTCCAAGACACTAGAATAGGTCCAGTAGCACTGCGCTATCCCCGGGGCTATGTACATCGAAACGATTGGAAAAAACCATTTCAAAAACTCCCCTGGGGCAAAGGAAAACAACTCAAAAAGGGAGTCTATTGGCGCTTGTTAGTATTGGAACTTTAAAGCATACCTGTCAGAAAGCAATTGAAGAATTGAGTGATCCTGACGTATGGAGCCACTTTGATTTGATCTTCATTAAACCCTTAGATACATCTTTACTACATCTTGTTTTTGGCGAGCACAAGCAAGTGGTAGTCATTGAAGAAGGAGTTCGCCAAGGGGGAGCTGCTTCTGCATTGATGGAGTGGGCACAGGAAAACAACTATCTATGCCCCATACACAGCATAGGCATTAGCGATCATTTTATCTCTCAGGGAAAACCGAAATACAACTAGAAGATCAAGGCTTGAATGTCGAACAAGTTCGAAACCGACTCGAACAGATTGCTTCTAAAAAGCTTTGATTTCGGGCTTTTTATCCTCTGAGAAAAGAGTATTTTAGAAGAAATTTCATCATGGCAACTCCAAACCGACTTTTCCTTCTCGATGCTTATGCGCTGATTTTAGAGGCTATTATGCTTTTATCAAGAACCCAAGGATCAATTCCAAAGGGATGGATACATCAGCGATCATGGGTTTTATGAACTCCCTACTTGATGTCATCAAACGAGAAAGGCCCGACCACCTAGCCGTTTGTTTTGATAAAGGCGGTTCTCAAGTTCGGAATGATCTCTTCACCGATTACAAAGCCAATAGAGACGAAACGCCAGAAGCCATACAGATTGCTGTCCCCTACATTCAGCAATTGTTGGAAGCGATGCAAATTCCAGTAGTGGTTAAGGAAGGTTACGAAGCAGACGACATCATCGGGACTCTAGCCAAACAAGCAGAAAAAGAAGACTTTGACACCTATATGGTTACGCCAGATAAAGATTTTGCCCAGTTGGTTTCAGAGCACATTTTCATGTACCGCCCAGCACGAATGGGAAATGGAATCGAAATTTGGGGAATCCCCGAAGTGCAAGAAAAATTTGAGGTAGAGCGTCCGGAACAAGTCATTGACTACCTTGGCATGATGGGAGATGCTGTTGATAATATCCCTGGACTTCCCGGTGTGGGGGATAAAACAGCCAAAAAATTTTTGAAAGAATTTGGCAGCATGGAGGCTCTACTCGATAACACAGATCAGTTAAAGGGCAAGCTCAAAGAAAAAAATAGAAGCCAATAAAGAAATGGGACGACTTTCCAAAGAATTGGCAACGATTCTTTTGGATGTCCCTGTTACTTTTGATGCCAAAGCATATCGCCTCACTGACCCCGACCATATGGCTGTAGCTAAGCTTTTTGAAGAATTGGAGTTTCGCCGAATGCAAGAGAATTTCAATAAAATTTTTAGTACTACAACAGAAGTAGCCACAACTAGCGATTCCCTGGCCACAGAAAAACCCCAACGCCTACGAGTGGTTTTGACCTCTTCAATCAACCCGGAACTGGTACAGCATCTGAAAAAACTCCTCAGGACTAGAATCTTCCCAACATTGGTATCAAACAATCGACAGTCCCACAGGACATCAATTATTGTTGGAAAAATTATTACTTCAAAAGAGTGTCTGTTTCGATACCGAAACAACGGGACTAGATTCCTTGCAAGCGGAATTGGTGGGTATCGCTTTTTGTTGGGAGAAGGGAAAAGGGTATTACTTAGCACTGCCAAATGATTTTTCCTCCTGCCAATTAATTGTACAACAGTTTCAACCATTTTTTCATCACCCAGGTATTGAGAAAATAGGTCACAACCTCAAATACGATATTAAAGTATTACTTAAATACGGTATCTCAGTAGCTGCCCCAATCTATGATACTATGATCGCACACTATCTCATCAATCCCGATATGCGTCACAATATGGATGTATTGGCCGAAACTTATCTGCAGTATACTCCACAATCTATTACGGCGCTCATTGGGAAAAAAGGAAAAAATCAATTGTCTATGCGACAAGTTTCTGTGGCCCAACAAACTGAATATGCTGTGGAAGACGCCGACGTTACTTTTCAATTGAAGGAGCATTTTAGCCAGGAACTAGCTAGTGGTGGAACACAAGAACTTTTCGACAGTGTAGAATTGCCTCTAGTCCCTGTACTAACGGCCATGGAAGCGGAAGGAATTTGTTTGGATACTCTCTTTTTAAAAAATCTTTCAGTTGAATTACAATCCGATATTGATGTACTCCGAAAAAGGAATTTACGAGCAAGCAGGAGAAACTTTCAATTTGGCTTCGCCCAAGCAACTAGGACCTATTTTATTCGATAAACTCAAACTGGTTGACAAACCCAAAAAAACTAAAACAGGTCAGTATTCCACCGCTGAAGACGTGCTTTCTTATTTGGCCAAAGACCACCCTATTGTCGATAATATCCTTGAATGGCGATCTCTTCAAAAACTACAAAATACCTATGTCACTGCCCTTCCTCATGAAATCAATCCTAAAACGGGGCGAGTCCATACAGTCTACAATCAAGCCGTTGCTGCCACGGGAAGATTGAGTAGTAATAATCCGAACTTACAAAATATCCCTATTCGAACGCTAAGAGGACAAGAAGTCCGAAAAGCCTTTATTGCCAAAGACGATCAACATGTTCTTTTGGCGGCCGATTATTCCCAAATTGAATTACGTATCATAGCCGCTTTGAGTAAAGACCCAGCAATGATCGCCGCATTTAAAGCTGGACAAGATATTCATACTGCCACCGCGGCACGTGTTTTTGATGTGACTCAAGAAACCGTGAGTCGTGCCCAAAGAAGTCAGGCAAAGACTGTCAACTTTGGAATTATTTATGGGGTTTCTGCCTTTGGTCTCAGCCAACAAACTGACTTAAATCGTACAGAAGCCAAAGAATTGATTGACACCTATTATGCAAGCTATCCGAAATTGCGAAACTACATGAGTGAACAGGTCGATTTTGCTCGAGACAATGGTTATGTTAGTACAGTTCTTGGCCGTCGCCGTTATCTAAAGGACATCAACTCACAGAATGCCGTTGTTCGAGGAGCTGCTGAACGCAATGCGGTCAATGCTCCTATTCAAGGGAGTGCCGCTGACATAATTAAACTAGCCATGATTCGGTTGCATAGTTGTCTACATGAAGGTCCCTGGCAAGCCAAGATGCTATTACAGGTTCATGATGAATTGGTCTTTGAAGTTCCCAAAAATGAACTTGATGATTTTCAAGCCGTTGTGAAAAAAGAAATGGAAAATGCTTTCCCACTGGATGTTCCTTTGGAAGTGGATCTAGGTGTTGGTCAAAACTGGTTAGAGGCCCATTAAAGGCGTTCTTAAATGTCATCATAAAGGCCTACTGTCTCTTTTTTCTCAATCACAAACCCACCCTTTGCGGTGGATTTTTTTTATGGGCAACCGATTTTCGAAAAGCTGTAGGAGTTCTTCCTGTTATCTTTTAAATACACGATTGAAATACGAGAGGCTTTCAAAGCCAGATAAAAAACAAGCCTCCGAGCTGCTTCTTCCAACCAATAACTCGCGTTTGGCATGAGTCACTCGATAACGATTCAAAAAATCAGTAAACGTATAGGTCGTTCTTTTTTTAAAATAGCGACAAAACGCTTCCTTGGTCAAATAACTGTAAGCGGCAACCTCGTCTAAAGTAACCTTGCGGTGATAATTTTGATCGACAAAAGCATAAATTCGCTGGAGTCGTTCTTGTTCCTTGTGTCCAAAGTGACTCTCCACCGGTTTACTATGAAGTAATTCAAAAGTATCGGCTTGAGTCAGCGCTTCCAGAAGACGCAGTACCTGAAGATAACGCTGGAAAGCGGGAAGCGGCTCCAAGGCAAATAATTGCGCCCCAATTCGATCTTTAACATCCCCTGTAAAAGCAATGCCATGTTGGGCCCGTTGTAGAAGATTTTGAATTGATGAAAGTTCTGGAGTATGAGCCAAACTGTTGGCTACAAAACTGGATTTGAGGTGCAATACTACTTTGCGATAGGTAGTTTGCAATCCGAAGTCGAAATTCAAATGAGGAATATTACTGCCAATTAAAACCAAATCACTTTGTCTATAGCTGCTAATATGACTTCCTACATGACGGGTGCCTTGGGAAGCTTCAATATACACCAATTCGTATTCGGGGTGGAAGTGCCAAAAAAATAAATCACTCAATCTTGGATTAAACATCAGGGAAAAAGATTGAGGTGTATCCTGTTTAAGCGTTTCCAATTGCACTTTCATTTAACAAAATTAGTTTATTATTTATTTTTGAGCCATTTAAATATCAATATAGTTCAATTTTTGGTTAAAGAATTACAAGCCATCTTCAGCAAGAAGAAAGATCTTAGCATAGATAAAAATGCAAAAGTGATGAAACCAACCTACGAAAGTGAGCACAAAAATATTCCAGGGAATCCTTCCACTGCCAAAAGCAGTCGACATCAATTAAATCAGCGTTCTAATAATGAGCCATTGCGAGCACTTACTGAAGCCCAATGGACGCATTGGATTAGTAAAGGATATGTAGTAGTGCCCAATGCCATTTCTACCAAACAGGTGCAGCAAACAGAAGAATTGCTTTGGGAATTTGAAGAAAAAGATCCTAATGATTCTAGTACATGGTATGTCCCCCCTCGAGCCGAAATGGAAATGAAAGAATTGGTGGGTACGGGTATGGTGGAAGTGTACAACCACCAACACCAGTGGACCAATCGTCAAACCCAACGAGTATATGATGCTTTCGTCGATGTTTGGGGAATTGAAGAACTATGGGTTACTATCGACCGAGCCAATTTGAATTTTCCAGCTCGCAAGGAGCAACCTCAAAAAGGATTTATCCACTGGGATTACGATCCCGATACCAAACCTCAAAATGTTCAAGGGGTGCTTGCCCTTGGCGATCAGACTGACCCTGATATGGGTGGCTTTCAATGCGTTCCATGGCTGTTTCAAAACTATGATATGTGGCGGGCAACACAACCTGAAGATCGCAATCCTTTTCAACCCGATTTGAAAGGACTTGAGGACAAAATCGAAAAAGTTCCGCTTCAAGCAGGCGATTTGTTAATTTTTAATTCGGGCTTGGCCCATGGCATTCGACCCAATAACAGTAAAAAAAAGGTGCGCATGGCCCAATACATTTCCATGATGCCTGCAGAGCCTGAAAACGAATCCTTAAAAAATTGGCGAATCCAGTCTTGGAAAAACCGAATTGCTCCTGAAGGCTATGCTTTTCCTGGTGATCCCCGCAACTGGGAACAGGAGCGTTACAGTAGGGCTAAATTGAATGCTTTGGGAGAAAAATTGCTAGGGCTAACTCCTTGGTAGATGGATTTACAACTCAAAGACAAAAAAATATTGATTACCGGTGCGACCCGAGGGATCGGGTTTGGTGTGGCACGCCGCTTTGCTGAAGCAGGTGCTCAACTTTGGGTTCATGGAAGCAACAAAAAAAGTTGTGAAACAGCACGAATAAAATTATTGAACGAATACCCTTCGGCTACCATTGTTGAATCTCCTTGCGATTTTTTGGATAACGAGGCATTATTTGAATGGATCAACGCCTTACCTGAAATGGATGTTTTGGTAAATAATTTAGGCATCTATCGATCCGAACCCTTCTTTGATATGTCGGATGAAGGCTGGTTTCAACAACACCAAGTAAATGTGATGGGTGGGGTGCGTCTTTGTCGTCATTTCATGCCCAAAATGTTAAAGAAAGGTTGGGGACGCATTCTTTTTGTATCCAGCGAATGTTCCGAAATAGTACCCAAAGATTTAATTGCCTACAGTATGAACAAAGCGGCTCTAGAAACACTAACAAAAGGCTTGGCCAAATTGACTCGAAATACAGCCGTAACTGTGAATTGTATTCAACCGGGTTCAACGCTCACAGAGGGGGCTGAAAACTTCCTCCAAAACCAATCCGAAGCCGCTGGAAAAACTGTTGAGGAAATAGCGGAAGAGTTTTTTACAGAACAACGACCCGCCTCAACACTACAGCGCTTTGCTACGGTAGACGAAGTAGCTAGCACCTTAGTGTATTTCTGCAGTCCACTGGCCGCAGCTACCAATGGCAGTTGCATTGCCGTTGACGGTGGCAGTACCTTGGGAACTTAAATAGGAGTTGCTTTAAAAGCAATTTCAAGGCGCACACTAAACCCGGATAACCAATCGCTTTCTTCGCTTTCAGAAAGCACCACCGGCATTCTCACTTAGAATTGTGAATTTCTGCATGATCCCTTTTGCTCGGGTGGTTACAATGGCAGCTGTTCGAATAAGCCCACCTGTATCTGGATTTGCCCATTGATCACACGAGCCTGCAAAGACAAATAAACCCCCGCCTGGTTTTCCTATCAAATACTTCTTTTTTTACGAACGTTTGTATCCAACCTGCCCTTCAAAAAAGCCATCTGCAATAAGCAAATATCGCTCAGCTTGCCGAAAAGAGTGCTTATCTGTCATTTATTCCCATCGTACATTGAGGGTATACTGTTGAATAGACTTTGGCCCAATGGGGAATCAAACCCCTCCGAAGGAGAGATAGTTGATGCGGCTTACTGGCGCAAAGGCCCGTTAATTTGGGATGAGCAAAGCCGTTGTAAGTTTCGGGTCCTTTGGCTCTAAATCGTTCTTGAACCAACGCTTCAGAATGAGTTTGCTGTGCACGGAAACACATAAAAGAACAGTTATGTAAATTCTCACTAGACAAGAATGGGAGTCCCTCGAAGACAAAAAAGAGCATTTAAACGCTAAAAAAAATATCTGATTCTTGACAAATAATCAACTGAATTTGTACATTTGCAGCCCTGTAAAGTATATTTACAGTCATCAAAATAAACAATTGTGGACACATTAAGCTACAAAACGATTTCTGCTAATGTCAATACAGTAACCAAAGAATGGGTATTGGTAGACGTTGCAGGCCTTCCTTAGGACGCGCTGCGGCAGTCATTGCTCGCCTCTTACGTGGAAAGCACAAACCCAATTTCACCCCTCATGTTGACTGTGGAGACCATGTCATTGTTATCAATGCTGCCGATGTGGTTTTGAAGGGTAACAAATGGGAGCTGAAACAATACATTCGCTATACAGGCTACCCAGGAGGTCAGCGCAGTTTAAATGCCTCCAGCTGCACCTCAAAAGGAGGGCACCGATTGGTAGAAAAAGCCGTAAAAGGGATGTTACCCAAAAACAAATTGGGGCGCAACTATTCCGCAACTTAAGAGTATTTACTGGAAGTGAACACCCACACGTGGCTCAAAATCCAACAGTTATTTCTATAAAAGAACAAATTTAATGGAAATCATTCACACGATCGGACGTCGAAAGACCTCAGTAGCCCGTCTCTATTTCTCTGAAGGAAAAGGAAACATTACGGTTAACAAAAAAAGATTACAAAATACACTTCCCCACCTCCATGTTGCAGTACAAGATCGAACAGCCGATGATGCTCACAGGAACTGAAGGTGCTTTTGATTTAAAAAAATCACTGTTAAGGGAGGCGGTATAACTGGGCAAGCCGAGGCTGTCCGCTTGGCTATTTCCAGAGCCCTTTGTCAGCATAACGAAGAACATCGTGCTTCGCTCAAGCCAGAAGGTTTATTGACCCGTGACCCAAGAATGGTGGAACGCAAAAAATTTGGACAGAAAAAAGCACGAAAGAAATTTCAATTCTCAAAACGTTAATAATACCCATAAGGTTTCTTCGGAAACCATGCTCATTTATATATTGAACCAGTTGCTTGAACCGCTAAGGCGGGGATTAGTTTAGCATCTAAATAAGGCCATCGTCTTATTGCTATACCAAGGAACGTAAACTAAAAACTATGGCACAAACAGAAGTAAAAGATTTACTCAATGCAGGAGTCCACTTTGGACACCTTACCCGAAAATGGAATCCGAATATGGCCCCCTTTATTTATATGGAGCGCAATGGGATCCACATTATCAACTTATACAAGACTGCGGCTAAGATCGAAGAAGCGCAGGAAGCGCTTAAGAAAATCGCTTCTTCAGGAAGAAAAATCCTTTTGTCGCAACCAAAAAACAAGCTAAAGACATCGTTGCTGATAAGGCCAAAAATGTAAATATGCCTTATATCACTGAGCGCTGGCCTGGTGGAATGCTCACCAATTTTGTAACCATTCGCAAAGCTGTTAAAAAAATGGCGGCTATCGATAGAATGAAAAAAGACGGTACATTCGAAACCTTATCCAAAAAAGAACGTCTTCAAGTAGACCGATTGCGTGCCAAATTGGAAAAAAATCTGGGATCCATCACAGACATGACTCGATTGCCAGGGGCTCTTTTCGTGGTAGATATCAAGCGAGAGCACATCGCTATTAAAGAAGCAAGAAAATTAAAGATTCCCATCTTTGCCATGGTAGACACCAATTCTGACCCCAGAGAGGTAGATTTTGTAATCCCATCCAATGACGATGCTTCGAAGTCTATTGAAAAAATACTAGGACTAGTTACTGAGGCAATTGCCGTAGGGTTAGAGCAACGCAAGCAGGAAAAAGATACTAAATCCAAAGGAGAGGATATGGAAACTCCAGCGGCTGAGACTTTATCGGCAACAGAAGTGCCTGAAGCCAAAGTTGAAGAAGCTGCCCCAGATTCAACGCCCGTTGCGGAAACCCCTGTATCAGAAGCTAAAACGGACACAACAGAAGAAAAAAATTCTAGCTGTAGAGGAAGCTCCACAAGAGGATTTATCTAGCAAAATAGTTTCAGAACTGAAAGCTCTGGCTAAGGAAAAAGGGATTACGGGCTACTCTTCCATGAAGAAAGCTGACTTGATTAATGCCTTGAATAATTAATCAATAATATTAACACTAAAATTATATCCAGAGTGAAAATTACTGCATCAGAAGTAAATAAACTTCGTCAAGCCACAGGCGCCGGAATGATGGATTGTAAAAAAGCCCTTGTTGAAGCGGAGGGAGATTTTGATAAAGCAGTGGAAGTACTGCGTAAAAAAGGTCAAAAAGTAGCCGCCAACCGCGCAGATAGAGACTCAACAGAAGGCGCTGTATTGGCCCAAGTTAATGATGACCACAGCGTTGGTGTCGTAGTTTCAGTAAACTGTGAAACAGATTTTGTTGCAAAAAATGATTCCTATTTGACTTTGGCCAAAAACTTAGTAGATCATGCCTTAGGATTTGATACGCTGCAAGCTTTTTTGTCTTCCGAGTTTCAAGGAATGACAGTAGCTGAAAAATTAACAGAACAAACAGGAGTGATCGGAGAGAAAATCGAAATTGGAGCGTTCAAACGTCTGACTGCTCCTTTTGTAGGTTCTTACATACATGCTGGAAACAAAATTGCTACTTTAGTAGGCCTATCCTCCCCTTCAGACAATGCACCAGAGGTAGCTAAAAATGTAGCTATGCAAGCCGCAGCAATGAATCCTATTGCCTTAAACGAGGAAGGTGTAGATGGTTCGGTGATAGAAAAAGAAATAGAAATTGCTAAAGATCAATTACGACAAGAAGGCAAGCCCGAAGCTATGCTAGATAATATTGCCAAAGGAAAAATCAAGCGTTTTTTCAAAGACAATACTCTAGTAAATCAAGATTATATCAAAGATGGGAAACAATCCGTAGCTGCTTATGTGGAATCTGCTGCACCTGGAGTAACTGTGACCGCTTTTGAGCGTGTCGCTTTGGTCTAAAAATAACTCTTTTTTAGTCCCCTAAAACAACACCCCTTGAGGGTGTTTTTTGTTTTGTACCTTGGGTGGGTATGAGAGAAAAGAAACGTTGTCAATGGTGTGTAGGAGACCCCATTTACGAAGCCTATCACGACATGGAATGGGGCGTTCCTCTAAAAGAAGATCAGGGATTGTTTGAGTTTCTTACATTGGAAACTTTTCAAGCAGGGCTAAGTTGGATTACAATTCTCCGCAAGCGTGAAAATTTTCGACTGGCTTTTGACGGCTTTGATTATCGACAAATCGCAAAATATTCCGAAACCAAAATTCAAACTTTACTTGATAATACTGGAGTCGTCCGTAACTCTCTTAAAATTCGAGCTACTATAAATAACGCACAATACTTTCAAAATATTCAAAAGGAATTTGGATCCTTTTCAAATTATATTTGGCGTTTTGTTGCGCACCAACCCATTCAAAATCGCTATACGCATAACTCCGAAATCCCCTCCACTACGGCCTTGGCTAATAAAGTCAGTTTGGATTTGAAGAAAAGAGGGTTTCGTTTTATTGGGCCTACGGTGATGTATGCATACATGCAAGCTACGGGAATGGTCAACGATCATGTGGTTGACTGTTTTCGTTACAAAGAGATACAAAAAATAGCTTAGAACGGCAGGTCGTCTTCTACTTCATTGGGACTTTCATCGGTAGGCTCAAAAGAAGTTGGAGGGGGCATGGGCGGAGTTTCTGAAGGAGCTTGGGAGGAATCCAGAACATCAATGCGCCATCCTTGTATGGAATTGAAATACTTGGTTTCTCCTTGAGGATTTACCCATTCTCTCCCCTTAAGATTGATTCCAATCTTGACATTTTGCCCCACTTGGAATGCATTGAGTAGTTCACACTTATCTTGAACGAACTCCACAATTATGTGTTGGGGATACTGTTCTTCGGTAGTCACTACCACTTCTCGTTTACGAAAACCGTTGTTCCCATAGGTCTTTGTTTCATCGAGCCACTTAATTTTTCCTTCAATTTCCATAGAATCGTATTTAATATAAAAATAACAAAACTTTGGGTTTGCAGCCCTTTTTTCAAATTGACTTATCTTAGGACTCAAGGACTTTATTTCATGCGCAGTGTTTCCTTTTTAAAACAAATTAAAAACAGCTGGCTTCTGATTGTTTTTGGTTTGGTAGCACTCATCTTGTGGAATACAAATTTGTTATTTGACCGCCTCAAGACCGAAGAACGAAAAAAAATGGAACTCTGGGCCATGGCACAAAAAGAGTCCATTCAGAATCTAAGTCCAAGCAATCTTACCCTTGAGGTACTGCTTCAGACAGGTAACAACCCCATGATTCAAGTAAATTCGGAAGGGCAAATTATTGGTTACAAAAATATTGATTGGGAAAACAATCAAGATTCATTGATCCTATACAAGCAGCTAGAAAGAATCAAAGATCAAAATCAACCCATTTCTATTTATTACAAAAGCCCAGATAATCCCACCCCCTTCGTAGATCAAAAGTTGTTTTATGGAGACTCGAGTACTTTACTCAAGCTCCAATACTATCCATTGGCGTTGCTACTTATTATTTTTCTTTTTGGCTTGGTTCTTTATTATGTTTTCAAAACCATCCGGATTTCGGAACAGAACAAGTTATGGGCCGGGATGGCTAAAGAAACTGCTCATCAGATTGGAACTCCTCTCTCATCCATGCTAGGATGGATTGCTCTTGGTAAGGAAGGAGGGTTATCGAAACACACCAATCCCTTTAATGAAATGGAAAAAGATGTGCAGCGTTTGCAGTTGATCTCTGAGCGTTTTTCCAAAATTGGTTCTCTCCCGCAACTTCTCCCTCTAGATCTAGTAGATTTGACTCAAAAAACGCTCACCTATTTAAAAAATCGCAGTGCTGATCAGGTTCAATTTGAAGCCAGGCTCCCTGAATGTTCTGTTATGATTGATGGAAATCAAGAACTACTGAGCTGGACTTTTGAAAATCTGATTAAAAATGGAATTGATGCGATGAAAGGAGTGGGTATTATTCGAATTCGGATGCAATTGGAATCAAAGAAAGTACATGTCCACATTCAGGATACGGGGCAAGGAATAGCCAAGGAGCACCGAAAAAAAATATTTAATCCTGGTTTTAGTACCAAAAAAAAGAGGCTGGGGTTTGGGACTTTCTTTGGCCAAAAGAATAGTTGAAAACTATCATCAAGGGCGATTGAGGATTGAAAAAACGGAAATTGGAGTAGGCACTACTTTTTGTCTCAGCCTATCTTTGGCAGACTAGATTGAAACTGAAATTTTATCAGCCATCTTCTGTAGGGCTTCTGTGGTCATAACTACTTTTTTGAAAGTTCGCATCGTCTATTTTATTCAAGGGAATGAGATGCACATGAACGTGGGGCACTTCTAATCCAATAACACTCATCCCAACACGTTGACAGGGAACTGCTTTTCGAAGTCCCAAAGCAACTGTCCTTGAAAAGGCCATCAAAGCCATATAATCAGAAGGTTTCATATCCATGATCCGATCCGTTTCTTCTTTAGGAATGCATAAAGTATGCCCAGGAGCATTCGGGTTGATGTCTAGAAAAGCCAAATGGTGTTTATCCTCTGCGACTTTGTAGCAAGGGATTTCGCCGTTGACTATTTTGGTAAAAAGACTTGGCATCTAATCGCGACTAATGGTGAGTATCTCTAAACCAATCGTTCCGTTGGGTACGGTTATTTCGGCCACCTCTCCAACAGATTTGCCCAGCAGTCCTTTACCTATGGGAGACTCAACAGAGATTTTTCCAGCGGCAAGATCGGCCTCGGATTGAGCGACCAATTTATATTTAACTACTTGCCTATTTATTTGATTCATCACCTCAACGGTGGAATGAATCAACACTTTGGAGGTGTCCAAGTCAGATTCATTAATGATACGCGCATTTGCCAAGGTTTGTTCCATTTTGGAAATTTGCATCTCAAGCAGTCCTTGGGCTTCTTTAGCGGCATCGTATTCTGCATTTTCGCTCAAATCCCCTTTATCGCGTGCTTCTGCGATGGCTTGGGAGGCTTTGGGACGCTCAACGTCCTTGAGCTGATTGAGCTCATCTCGTAATTTTTTCAACCCTTCAGGGGTATAATATGATACTTTACTCATAATTTTGGCTTGAAAATATAAATCCCAAAAAGTCTTTGGGACACCAAACAAATATAAGGAATTGGATTTTTTTATTGAAAAAAGACATTGGATTATAGTCATATGCTGGCTTATCTGTGCAATCTCGTGTAGAAAAAATAATATTATCCGTAATCCATATGTGTCGGATGTCCCTATAAATTATCAAGTCAATTTAAATTTACCACAGTACGATGCCCTTCGTTTTGTTGGAGGCAGTGCATTTATTTATCAGGCAGGCTTGAAAGGTGTCTTGCTGTACAACCTGAATGGGCAAACTTTCCTAGCTTGGGAGGCCACTTGTCCCAACCACATTCCAAGAGAGTGCTCTCAATTACAACTGGATGTCCCGTTAGCGCGTTGTGGCTGTGAGAACTTTGAATACAACCTAGTCAATGGACAACTCCTGAATGGGGATGAAAACACCAATACCGCCTACCCGCTGATCAATTACCAAGTAGAAGTATTCAATTCCTTCCTAACAATCCGCAACTAAAAGGTCAGGGTCATTCCTATTAGAAAGTTTATCCCTGCTTGAGGATAATATCCTGCTCCCTCAATGGTTGTGGTTTCTCCTGGATTGGACCAAGTATCGTCATACGTATAAAAATACCCATTGGAAACATACTGTTCATTGAACAAATTATTTACTAATAAACTGAGCTGTACCTCTTGAAAACACTTATTGGGTGTCCAGCGGTAGGACGCATTCAAATCAGATACAAAATAAGCGGGTAATTCAGAGGTTTTCGAGTCGATATTTCCCATATACTGTGTACTGATGTACTTTGAGAGGAGCGCCAACTGAAAATTTGTGTTGGGTACAAAAACCAAAGAGTTTCCTGCAATTACACTGGGGGAGTATGCCAATTCGGTAGTCCCCAGATTGGAAAGTTGGCCATCGCGTTGGAAAAAATAATCCAAATTTTCGTTTCTGCTGAGCGCCAGGTTGGGTTGCCAGAACCATTGGGGAGCAAGCTGCACTTTGGCTTCCATTTCAAACCCAATTCTTCGACCGTTTCCTATATTTTCCCTAATAGGACTACCTACTTCATCCAGCGCCCCCGTTAATGCAAGTTGATCCTTATAAGCCATCCAGTAAGCATTGACTTGCAATCGAAGTTTGGGCTGATTATAACGCCACCCCAATTCGAAATCATTTAGTTTTTCAGGAACAGGATTGCCGTTTTCATAGTCTGTGCGATTGGGTTCTCGTTGTGCTCGTGCGAAGGAAAAAAGAAGCGTTGGTTTTCAGAAACTTTATAGGTGATTCCAGCCTTTGGGTTGAAAAAAGAAAAGCGATCGTCTACCGTAAATGATGAAGGGCCTGCTACTTGACCCGCAATATCATAATTGACATTCCGTAGCTGAAGATCCAAGTAGCCAATCCATTGTTCTGAAAGGACTTGGGTCCACTTTGCAAAAATACTGCTTTCAATTTTTGTTCCTGTATTTTCATAAAAACGATGCTTAGGGAGTACCTCTCCTGCTTGCTGAGCCCATAGTAATTCCCCAAAATGGTCTCCAATATATTGACTGTAAAAGGCCCCCAAATTCAGGGTGGTCTTTTCTCTTTGGAAATTTAGCCCCAAGTTCGCCACATAATAATCATTATCTAGCCATTTGCGCTGGACATTGTCTGTGGCTGTTATTTGGGAATCCCCAATGGTCAAGCTGGGCAATTGCAAATAAGTAAATGATGTATCTCCACCAAAAGTGATGTTCTCATCAGCCCATTGATCGTAATACTCCTCGTAATAGCCTCGCCCATATGTATAATTTAATCCTAACGATAAATCCCAAAAGGCATTGAGTTGTTGGGTCCAATGGAATTGGTAATGGTCTTGTTGGTAATTATCAACCTGATTGTCATAATAACCGGTTAATTGTCCGGTTGTAGAATAAATTTCTCCAGCGGGATTGTAGGTCCGTTCTGAATCTAGAGTCGCTTTATCGACTCCATACCAAGATTGGTGGGTGATTTCATGTCCCCAAACCCGAGCAATTTGATGAGGGTGTTTTCGTCTTGATAAGCCGCTTGTAAAAAAAATGATTTTAATTTAGAGGAGGCACGATCGATATAGCCATCAGAAACAATTTTCCCCAACCGTCCTGAGATTTCAATGCCATTAGCCAAAAGTCCCGTTGAAAACTGCAATGTGTTTTTAAGGGTATTAAAGCTTCCTGAACTTTGCGACCAGCGAGCATAGGATTCTGGTGCGATTTCTTGTGTCAAAAGATTGAGGCTGGCACCAAAAGCGGCATTCCCATTGGTGGATGTCCCAACCCCTCGTTGCAACTGAAAACTGCTCACAGAGGAAGCAAAATCTGGTAAATCTACCCAAAAAGTTACTTGTGATTCGGCATCATTATAAGGGATACCGTTGATGGTTACGTTGACACTGCGTGCATCCCCACCTCGGACACGGATTCCTGTATATCCAATTCCATTTCCCGCATCACTGGTAGTCACAACTGCTGGCAGATAGTTCAATAAAATAGGAATGTCTTGTCCTAAATTCCGCGAGGCAATCTCCTCTTGAATGAGATTTGTGAAGGCTACTGGTGTATCTTCATTCACTCTAAGTCCTGATACTTTGACCTCTTCTAGAGAAACGGTGGCAACACTGTCTCGTATTACTGTGCTTTGAGCAACCAAGGCTGGTAAAGCTCCAAAAAAACTAAAAAACGTATAACTGTTTTCATTCGAATGTTTTTTATTCGAATAAAAGGGGCCGTTATTCTTAAATTAATAAATTGTGTAAAATGTCCCTTGACAGCATTACCTGCCCAGGTTCAATGGGTATAATCTCAGCCACTAGGGCACCCCTTTGAGACAAAGTAAAGCTAAATAAACCTTGAGATTAAATCAAGGATTCTTCCCATTTCTTAAGTGCAGTAATCGCATTTTGTAATCGAGAGGTGTGTTTACCCCCTACCAGAGCAAAGGGAAGGTTGTGTTTATCCAATTGATATTTGAAAGCCTCAAACATTTCTTCGCGTGCCGCTGGACGATCCCTCAGTTCGTCTTTAACCCAAGGAAGATCTGGTTGGGTGAGCAAATAGAAATCGTAGTGATAGTCTTGAACCGCTTTTTTGATTTCAGGGGCACAATAGCCATCATAATGAGTTTGAGACCAGACTTGTGTCACCAATGCATTCGTATCACAAAACAACCATTTCTCGGCAGAAAGAAGGCGTTCATTTTCCCAGCGTATTTGTCCACGAACAATATTGGGAAGGTCGGCCAAGGCACACACAGCTTGTTCACGTTCCCATTTTTGTTGAAGATAGGTGCGGGCAAACTCTGGTACCCATTGGGTTTTGAAATGGGCTGCTAGGCCTTGGGCCAAACTTGTTTTTCCTGTAGACTCTGGACCGTAGAGTACTATGCGATAGAGGTCTTTAACTGTTTGTTGAGATATTGTTTCCATGATTGATAGCCCCAAAAGGCCAGAAAGGTGAAGAAAATAAACTGAAGGCTGGTTAGAGTCAAGCCCTTATAATAATAGAGTGGAATAGAGATGCAATCCCCAATTATCCAAAAAATCCAATTTTCAATTTTTCGTTTGGCCATGAGCCACATCCCAACAAAAAATAATGCGGTGGTGAAAGTGTCTACATAGGCTGTCCATGAGGTCCATCGCTCCCAATAACTATAAATAAAACCAACAAAAATAAGCGTCCCCATGAACAATAAAAGAGCCTGTATCCATTCTTTTAATAGAGGTTATGGAAATTGGATTTATAAGTTGATTTCCTTTTTTTTTGAGTCCAGTAATACCAACCGAAAATGCTCATAATAAAATAGTAGGCATTAATAAGCATATCTCCCAATAAGCCCGCTCCCCATAAAAGATAGACGAAAAGTGCTGTGGAAAGCATTCCCGTTGGAAAAACGGCAATCTTATTTTGTTTGGAATACCACACACTGGCAAAACCGAAAATCACTGCCGCGATTTCAATAACTATCGCTGTCCAACTATACGCTTTATAGGGCTCAAACAAAAATTCAAAAACTGGGGACATAACTGCTGCGATCACCTTTAAACAATTTCATTTGAAGCACTAATGCCTTTTCTTTTTCAAAAACCTCTTGAATGGCTGTTGTCAGAAAGTTCATAAGGCTTTGGTATTCCCCATATATTTGGGTACTCAAAGGGGTTTCCTTAACTGTAAACCCAGAAGCACGAAGATTTTTGATAAAGTCTTTGATAGTTGGTTCAAAGTTATCTTGAAGTGGAGAGAGGGTTAATTCTACTGAAAGTTGCATGAGTTAATGGTTTTGTATGGCAACGGTGGCCTTGTGTTGGTCTAAATCAAAAAAGTAAAGTGAGTAGGATTGTTTTTTTTGTGGATGCCTTACCCAAGCCAATCCTTGTTCAAACGGTTGAACTAAAAGCTGTTGATTCAGGTGAATCCCTGGAAGTTCGGCGGCCTTGTATACTGCTTCTTTTGCTGTCCAAAGCTGGATCAGTTCCGATGTACTCTGTGCAAAATCTTCTGAAGTGTGTACAAACTTATTTTTGATACTTTGTACCTGTTCACGTAAATACTCCACATCTACCCCGATGGGAACTGATGCAATAGAAATAGCAGCATAGCCACGGGCATGGGAAATTGAAATGTGTTGACCAGGCAATCGAGGAATCCCAGTCGCATCGTACAGCATATCATCTGGGTTAATTCCAGCCTTCAAAAGCAATTGTTGCACCGCCAATACCCCTACCCGTTTGGATTCAGTTTTAAAGGTGTTCAACCGTTTTTGTAGATGCGGATGAAATCTAAGACCTTTTTTCAATTCCTCCTCTGATTCTTCAATTTTCCAAACCCAAAGGTCTGCTATAGTACTGATTGAATGGTGAAATGCAAAGGGCATTGGGAAGTGGTATAAAAAGGTTGTAATTTTGCGTATCTATTTACAATTATAGAACTATGGAAACTAAAACAGAAGCCACTTATCTGCCCTACAAAGTAAAAGACATTAGTTTGGCAGATTGGGGTCGAAAAGAAATTCATTTGGCCGAAGCCGAAATGCCGGGCTTAATGGCCCTACGAGAAGAATATGGAGACAGCCAACCTCTTGCAGGCGCCCGAATTGCTGGTTGCCTACACATGACAATACAAACCGCTGTATTAATTGAAACTTTAGTGGCTCTGGGTGCTGACGTAACTTGGAGTTCTTGCAATATATTTTCTACTCAAGATCACGCTGCTGCTGCAATTGCTGCTGCTGGAATACCTGTCTATGCTTGGAAAGGAATGAATGAAGATGAATTTGATTGGTGTATTGAGCAAACCTTATTCTTCGGTGAAGAAAAAGAACCCCTAAATATGATCCTTGATGACGGAGGTGATTTGACCAATATGGTGCTGGATCGTTTTCCTGAATTAGCAAATGGCATAAAGGGGCTCTCTGAAGAAACAACTACTGGGGTTCATCGCTTGTATGAGCGCATGAAAAACGGTACCCTACCATTGCCTGCAATCAATGTAAACGATTCGGTTACCAAGTCTAAGTTTGACAACAAATACGGATGCAAAGAATCTGCAGTAGATGCTATCCGCCGAGCGACAGACTTGATGATGGCTGGGAAACGTGTGGTTGTTTGCGGATATGGAGATGTTGGGAAAGGCACGGCTGCCTCATTTCGTGGTGCCGGGGCAATTGTCACAGTTACTGAAATTGATCCTATATGTGCTCTTCAAGCCGCTATGGATGGTTTTGAGGTCAAGAAGCTAATCCTCTGTAATTAGAAACGCTGATATCGTGATTACTGCTACAGGGAACAAAGACATTCTTAAGGGTTCTGATTTCTTAGCGATGAAAGACAAAGCCATTGTTTGTAATATTGGACATTTTGATAATGAAATTGATATGGCTTGGTTGAACGAAAACTACGGAGCAAACAAATCAGAAATCAAACCGCAAGTAGATCTCTACACTTTGGAAGAAGGGAAAGAGATTATTGTTTTAGCAGAGGGTCGTTTGGTCAACTTAGGATGTGCCACTGGTCATCCTAGTTTTCGTAATGAGTAATTCATTTACTAACCAAACACTTGCACAAATTGAGTTATGGAGTAATTCAGATAAGTACGAAAATAGGGTCTATATGCTGCCGAAAATATTGGATGAAAAAGTAGCTGCACTTCATTTGAAAAACTTGGGTGTTGAATTGGAAAGTCTAACTAACGATCAAGCAGATTATATCGGTGTAACTGTGAAAGGTCCATTTAAACCAGAATATTATAGATACTGATTGAAAGTGTAGTTTATGAATTAAAAAACCCGCTTTAAGGCGGGTTTAATTTTTATAAGCCTTTATATACTTATGCTTCAAATGGAATAATTGACACATAAGACTTATTGTCTCGCTTTTTAGAAAACTGCACAATACCGTCTACTTTAGCGTGCATTGTGTGGTCTTTACCAAGATATACATTTTCACCAGGATTGTGTGCCGTACCACGTTGGCGAACGATGATATTCCCTGCTCGTGCGGCTTGTCCTCCAAAAATTTTGACTCCAAGACGTTTCGATTCAGATTCTCTTCCATTTTTTGAACTCCCTACTCCTTTTTTATGAGCCATGGCTATTGATATTTATTAAATTAACTTAATGCTTTAATTAGGTCTGCTTTCTTCATGGAAGAGTAGCCTGTAACCTTTTTATCTTTTGCCATCGCCTTTAAATCGGTTACAGTTTTAGAAGATAAATCAGTTTTAGCAATTGTCTTTTTAGGGGTAGCTTTCTTAGGCGCTGGTTCTTTCTTAGAAGAAACCTCTTTTTTTGTTTCTACTTGGGCTTTTAATTTTTCACCTTTTACCGGAGCTGCTTTTTTAGAAGCTATGGTTTTCTTTGTGCCAGTGGCCGTGATTTTTTGAATAATTAACTCTGTTAAAGCTTGTCTATGCCCATTTTTGACACGATATCCTTTGCGTCGTTTCTTTTTAAACACGATAACTTTATCACCTTTGAGATGATGGGTCACCTTAGCTTCTACCAAAGCACCTGTAATAGATGGGGCGCCCACAGTCACTTTCTTTCCATCATCTAATAACAATACATTGTCAAAGGAAACTTTTGTTCCTTCTTTTGCATAAAGACGATGTACGAAAAGCTTTTGGTCTTGAGCAACTTTAAATTGCTGCCCTGCTATCTCTACAATTGCGTACATTTTAGTCTGTTTTTGGGTGGCAAATATACGGTTTTTGCATCAATCTACAATAGTAGTTAATTCCTATCTTCGTTCTCGATCCATCAAATAATCCAAAGAATAATGCCCTGGACCTGTCATGAAGATAAGTGTGTAACCAAAGAGGTATAGAAGGGCTTTTTCCATTTTTGGAAAAGGATCGCCTCCGTGGGTAACAAACCCTGCTACAAACATTGCTACAATGGGGAATAAGGATGCCCATCGAGTCTTGTAGCCCATAATTATGAAAATTGGAGCAAATACTTCTGCCACAACAACGAGATATAAAGAAAGCGCTGGTCCAAGGCCTATGGGATCCCCAAAATCTATTTCGTCTGCAAACAATCGCTGCCATTTATCGAGGCCGTGGGTTAAAAAAAAGATGAAAGGATTATTCGCCACACAAGAAGGCCAGCATTAGGATACAACATAACTAGATATTTATGATTTGTAACGGTTAATATACCAAAGAATCGTCTCTTCTAAGGCATCTTCAAAGGATCTTTGCGGTTTCCAACCCAACTCATTATTCAATTTAGTAGAATCAATGGCGTACCGATAATCATGTCCTTTACGATCATCTACAAAACTTATTAATTTTTTAGATGTGCCTTTAGGGTTACCTAATAAATTATCTGTTTGTTCTATCAATTTGTGAACCAAATCAATATTTCGAATTTCATTATTACCACCAACAGCATATGATTCTCCTGGAGTTCCATTGTGGAAAATACAATCAATGGCCCTAATGTGGTCAATTACGAAGAGCCAATCCCGAATATTAGTTCCCTTCCCATAGATGGGCAATTTTTTGCCTGCCAATATGTTTTTTATGAAAAGAGGAATTAATTTTTCAGAATGTTGATGAGGCCCAAAATTATTGGAACAATTGGAAATCAGTATAGGAAGATGATAGGTATGATAATATGCCCTTACAAAATGATCAGAACTTGCCTTTGAAGCTGAATATGGGGAGCGAGGATGGTATGGGGTGTTTTCTGAAAACATTCCTTTTTCTGGTAGGCTTCCAAAAACTTCGTCAGTAGAAATATGATAAAAACGAAACCCAGTGGTGGATCCTTGCCATGCTTTATGAGCTATATCCAATAATTGAATTGTACCCATAACATTAGTTTTTGCAAATTCTGAAGGGTACAATATGGAATTGTCAACATGAGATTCTGCCGCCAGATGAATTACATTATTTATTCTGTGCTTTTGAAAAAGTTCTTGAAGTAGAACTCTATCATTTATGTCACCTTTAACAAATAAATAGTTAGACTCTTCAGAAATCTTACTTAAATAGCTAATATCAGAAGCATATGTGAGAGTATCCAAATTGATAATCTGATAGTTAGGATAATGTTCTACCATATGAAGCACTAAGTGAGATCCAATAAAACCTGCACCACCAGTTATCAAAATAGTTTTAGAGAATTTCATCAAATAATATTAAACATTCTTTGAGCGCTTTTTCCCATGATTGTGATTGGAAGTTAGCTATCTTTTCTATACGTTCAGTTGCTAATTCCGAATATTTTGGTCTAGCAGCCTTATTAGAAAGATTTGCTGAAGCAATAGGCTGTATAGTGCTATCGATTCCCATTTCAGCGGCTATCCTCTGAGCAAAAAATAACCATGATGTAACTCCCTTATTCGCAAAATGATATAATGAACTCCTCATAAGAGAATTAGTTTGAATTAAATCAACAACTACCTTTGCAAGATCTATTCCATAAGTTGGCCGTGACCATTGATCTTCTACAACCCTCAAAGTTTCATTATTGAGTATTTTTTCCCTAATTGTTTTAACAAAATTTTCACCAAAGGGACTAAATAGCCAAGAACTTCTGATACAGCAGTGGGGGCTTGAGGCCCTAAAGAGTTCTTTTTCGCCCTTAAGCTTTGTTTGGGCATAGATATTTAGAGGATTTGTTTGATCATTTTCTTGGTAAGCAGTTTTTTGATTACCATCAAAAACGTAATCAGTAGAAAAATGAACTATCCAAAAATTTAAATTTTTGGCTGTCTCTACTAAATTCTTAACACCATACATATTTACCTCAAGCGCATCTTGGGAAAGTCTTCTGCCTTATCTACTTTAGTATAGGCTGCACAATTTATTACAATGTCTGGTTTTAATCTATTTAGACATTTTTTCAACTCATCAAATTGAGTTATATCACATTCTGATTTGCTGATAAAATGTGTTTTAAATTGAAAATTTTTCGCTAAAATATATTGAAAACATTGACCTAATTGACCTTCTGCACCTGTAATTACAAGAGTTTTCATCTAAACTAGACTAAAAATAGAATGCTTCCTTAAAAGTTTGCAATTGTTTATCTTTTTGTGACAAAATCCATTCATCAGGAGATAAAGGCCAAGGAATAGCCAAGTCTTTGTCATTAAAAGTTATACTAGCTTCGTGTGCTTTAGAATAGTAATTGTCCACCTTGTACAATATGGTAGCAGTATCACTTAGTGTGATATAACCATGTGCAAATCCTTTAGGAATAAATAAGAGTTTTTTGTTTACCTCAGACAATTCCATACAGAGGGTTTTACCAAAGCTCGGACTATTTTTCCTTAAGTCAACAACAACATCCCAGATTGTTCCGTGTACAACACGCACTAATTTACTTTGTGCCATAGGTGGAATTTGATAATGCAAACCCCTAATTACACCTTTTGTTGATCTTGATTCATTATCCTGGACAAAATGGATGGATTTTTTTATTTTATTTTGTATGTCATTTTCACGAAAAGTTTCCATAAAATAACCCCTATTGTCGTTGTAAACGTCAAGTTCAAAAACATGAAGACCATTTAGACTTCTCTTGACAATTTTCATTAATACATTTAGTTTGATGACCTTTTTCTTAGGTCAGATGACGAAAAATGGTGATCACGACTATTGTAGTACAAACGGATGCCCTTTTCTTCGCAATAATCCTTACCTGTAAATTCTTTTTCTTTGTATTCTTCTCCTATTATTCGCAAATCAATTTTGAAACTACGTAGAATTTCTTCTACATCTTTCTCAGACACATAAGGAACAACCTCATCTACATATTTACATGAACTTACCTGAATATAACGCTCAATAATACTCTGAATAGGTTTATTTTTTTCAGGGCGATCAATGCTAGGATCTAGTTGTAAACCGACTATAAGAAAATCGCATTCACGTTTAGCTTCTTCTAACATTTTTACGTGCCCTGCATGGAAAAAATCAAAAGTTGAAAATGTAATACCTACTTTACTGTTTTTTGATGGTCCTTCACGCATAATAATTTTTTTAACTTAATAATATTCGTTTTAAGGTTGAATTAACCAATGGCTTTAATAATTGATATCTAGGCCATGTTATTAAATTATATTTTTGAGCTTAGTAATTTAAGTTAATTGAAGACAATTTATTATATCAAAATTTAATTTTTTGTAGTACTTTTTCATTTTTAGTAAATAGAAAGTTATGAGTTTCAAACGTATTTAAGTATGATGATTCAATTTCCGCAACTTCTTTTAAATCAACCTTTCTTAACTTCGAATCAGCAGTAAAAGCTGTATATCCATAATCTGACATTAAATTAAATGTTTTAAGCAAATTGGGGTTTATTTTTCTTCTACTAGGTTGGTGTTCTACCATTGATATTTCAATTAAAAATATGTTATTATTTTTTGAAGAAAGAATAGAATTACACCCTTTCAAACAATCAAATTCTGCCCCTTCTATATCTAATAAAACTAAACAACTTTTATTTTCAACGAATTGCTGAGCAATTTTATCAAAAGTAAAAATTGGAACTAAATAACTATTTTTTTGTCCATTCCATCCCTCAATTAAAGATGCCCCAGTAGATGAACCAAACATAGGTAATATTCCACACTGATTCCCTAAAGCGACTGGAAAAAACAGAGAAAGTTGGATTCAAAATTATTTGCCCTCACATTTCTCAGTAAAAAATTTGTGTTGAGCTGATTAGGTTCAAATGCGATAGTTGGAATGTTTTTATTTAATGCTCTACATACATAATAACCCGTGTTGGCACCAATGTTTACAAATAAATCAAAAGAGGTAAGGAGACTCTCAATAATTTTAGTTTCATTGGGCTCAAATTCACCATTTTCCATAGTGGTATTACCATTAAAAAAAAATCCCAAATTTTCACGATATAGAATTTCGTTTTTCACACTTTTTCTATCTCGTAAAAAACGATAGAGCTCAGCAATAATTGGAACCTTTTCTACAATTGGTTTTACAAGTTTGATTAAGTTCATATGTTACATTTTCAAGGAATATGCTAATAAATATTTGATTGTGAAATCTTAATTTTTTTAAATAATAATTTAATTTCTTTTTTTTCGCATTTTTGAATGATAAATAGTATTATAATAAGACAAACAATTATCTTTCATTTTTTGATATTGATTATCATCTAAATTTGTCAGCTTATTGAAAACGTTTGTCAGTTTGTTTATTTGGTTTGATTCACATGAATAACCCAGATAATGTTTATTAATTAAATCATTAGCCTCACCTGAAATAAATCCTATGACTGGAATTCCAGTTGCCAAATAAGTTTGAAATTTTGCTGGTGTAGTATTGTTAAACAAGAAATTGTTTTTGAGTGATAAATAAAGAAAATGCGATTTTTTAAAATATTTAATTAATTCATTTGTATTTACAGAGTCATAAAATTTAATGACATCATTTAGTCCTTTCTTATTAACAAGTTTTATCAAAGCACTTTTATTTCTACCATCTCCAATTAATCTAATTTCAAAGTTCTTTTTTTTAACATAACTTACAGCAATAACAAGGCTTTCCAGGTCTTGAGACTCTCCAATATTACCAGTGTATGATATTATAATTTTTTGATTTTGTTTTAATTTATTTTTTGTGACCCCCATAGTTTCAAAAATTGAATCGGCCCAATTTGGAAAGTATTCTAAAATCTTTGGCTCGACTCTGTTCAATATTATTTTTTCATAAAATTTTGAGCCATATAGAATAAGATCGAACCCTTTGTAAAACCATCTGAATATTTGTTCAAGGATATTTAATATTATTTTTGAATTTAACGTGCCTGTTGCTTTTAAGGTTTGTGGCCAAATATCTAATTCCCAAAGAAATACTTTTGATTTTCTTAGTTTCTTATATAGATATGCGGGGAAGAATAAAAATGGAGGTGACGTGTGATGGATTAAAACTACATCATATTTTTTATGAAAAATAATTATCCAAAATATAAAAATGGAAAGTGAAAAAAAATAGGAACTATAATTTAAAAAAAGTCTCCACTTTTTCCCGCTACCTCTTGATACTAATGGGAGCCTATATATAGTTTCTAATTTACTTTTAATTTCTTTGCTACCACTTATGGAAAAACCTGTAAAGATTTTTCCTTTAGGATAGTTTGGATTTCCAGTTATCACGCAAATATGACATTTGTCCTCTACCAGCCAATCAACAACATCATTGATTTTGAAATACTCGGGATAAAAATGATTTGTGAGTACTAAGATTCTTTTTTCCACACATTATTGTTTACGTAGGATGTGTATGATAACAGAATTCGTTCTATTTTATAAGATACATTAACTGCAGAATAATCTTTTACTAAGCGAAAAACTCTTGAAGAAAGGTCTTGCTCCATCACTAAATTAATGCCTTGTAAAATTCTCTCTTTTTTCTAAACCAACCATTATGACTGATGTTTCTTCCATAGCCTCAGGTCTTTCATGTGAGGTTCTTATATTTAAGGCTCTGAAATTTAGTATTGAAGCTTCTTCTGAAATAGTTCCACTGTCTGAAAGCACTGCTGCAGCATTTTTCTGCAAAAATATGTAGTCTATAAATCCTAAAGGGTCAATAAAATTTATCCCCTGGGAGCCTTAATACTTATTTTTTCTAATTGTTTTTTTGGTTCTGGGATGTGTAGAAAAAATTATTGGTAGTTTATATATGTTATGAATTTCATTCAAACTTTCAATTAATGAACTAAGTCTTTGAAGGTTATCAACGTTCTCCTCACGATGAGAAGATATAACAAAATAAGATTTTGGTTTTAATCCAAAATTTTCCAAAATCTCTGATTTTTCAATTTTTGGCTTATAGTATTCTAATACCTCTGCCATAGGTGAATCGGTTTTAATGATGTATTCAGATTTAATCCCCTCCTTGATTAAATAATCTCTTGCCAGAGAAGAATATGGCAAATTAATATCTGCAATATGATCAACAATTTTTCTATTTGTTTCCTCAGGAACATTTTGGTCAAAACATCGGTTTCCAGCTTCCATATGGAATATAGGGATTCTTCGCTTCTTTGCTACAATAGCAGATAAACAACTATTTGTGTCTCCCAGCACTAAAAATGCATCAGGCCTTATTTTTTCTAGTAAAAGATCCACTTTTACAATTATATTCCCAATTGTTGCACAAGCAGAATCACCGGCACATTCCAAAAAAAAATTTGGCTTAGGCAATCCCAATTCTTTAAAGAAGACTTCGTTCAAATTGAAATCATAATTTTGGCCAGTGTGAACTAAAGTCAGTTTAATTGCGTTTGATTTTTTAAGACGATCTAATACTCTAGAAAGTCTAATAATTTCAGGGCGAGTGCCCACCACAACCATTACATGCAATTTATTTACTGCCATTTCATTTAATTAAACAATTTCAAAATAAGTGTCTGGATCATTATTATTGAATGGTTCATTAATCCAGAAAAATGTAATTAGTTCATCATTACCAGTATTGGTAATATTATGAGTATACCAAATAGGCATGTCAATGAATGAAGGGGTGCTTCCATCTAATTCGAAAGAAAAAACTTCTTTACAGAGATATTTTCTGAGCTTAATAGTTGCTTTACCCTTGATTACCGAAAAGCGTTCTACCTTTCTAGTATGAAAATGATTTCTCTGGTAAAACCTGGTTTAGTTACAGAAAATGAGGATTGGCTTTTGGAATTTGCCCTTGCTATTTCAGTAAAAAAACCTCTATCATCTTTATGTAAAAAATGTTTCTTTGGATAGATTGATTTGGGATTCATATAACTCCTGAAGGTATTATATAAACTTAAATCAAAATGATTTTCAATCTCGCAAAACTCATCACCGTCAATATACAGCTTTTTATATAAAGTAAGTTTCTCTAGTACTTCTGAAACTTTCAAACTATATATTCGACTTCTGTTGATTTTTGGTGATTCCCCTTCAATTATTTTTAAAATTGATTTTATTAAGTCGTCAATATAAATTAACTCTATCTGGTTATCTTTTACAATAGTTGGTGAATTGTTATTAATTAGTTGATGTGAAAACGTAGCAATAAATGAATTATAATTTGGTTTACAAAAGGGACCGAAAACATTAGGTATTTTTAAACAATAAAAATTGAAACCTTGTTTTTTTGAAAGTTCTTCAAATTGAATTCTAGCCTCTTTCTTTGCTTTACCATATAAAGTAGATTTTTCTTCCTGAACCGAAGAAGAAAAGAATAAAATTCCCGAAAAATCAATTTTTTTTAATTGGTTTAATAATCTAACATTAATCTTTTGGTTTTTATCATATACTGCTTTTTCTGTATCAGCCTTGTTTACTCCTGCCAAATGAAATATAATGTCAGAATTGTCAATTTTATGATTGAAAGTTTTTGATTTGAAGTCTTTTTTTCCAATGTAATAACCTTATGTTGAGGGTAATGTAAATAAATATTCTTTACAAGATGACCTCCTATAAATCCATTATGACCTGAAACTAAAATTCTCATATTTATTTCGTCAAATTCCCAAATCAGCTTGAATTTCTGGTAATTTTAGTAGTAATAATTTCATTTCTGAAATTGATAGTCGTTTAGTATTTTCAGAATTGTATTCTTTATCTAAAACAACATAGTCTCCCTTGGAAAAATATTTATCATAATTTAAATCCCTGTTATCAGCAGAAATCTTGAAATAGTCTCCTAAATCATCACATTTAATCATTTCTTCTTTAGTTACTAATGTTTCATACATTTTTTCACCGTGACGAATGCCAATGTTTTTAATTTCAGACTTCGAATTATATAGCTCAATGAGTGCTTTTGCTAAAATTTCAATAGTTGCTGCTGGTGACTTCTGAACAAATAAATCTCCATTAGATCCATTTTCAAATGCAAATTCTACTAAATTAACTGCATCATCTAAAGTCATCATAAAACGAGTCATGTTTGGATTAGTTATGGTTAGGGCCTTGTTTTTTTTTATTTGATTAATGAACATTGGAATTACAGAACCTCTAGATGCCATTACATTTCCATATCGAGTTCCACAAAAAATATTTTTTTTGTTATTTAAATTTCTAGCAGCAGCCATCATTGTTTTTTCCATAAGTGCCTTAGTCATCCCCATCGTATTTATTGGATATGCTGCCTTATCAGTACTCAATACTACTACCCTACTAACATCATATTTCTTAGCTGCTGATAGCACATTATTTGTGCCTAAAATATTGGTTTTAACTGCTTCTATAGGAAAAAATTCACACGAAGGGACCTGTTTTAATGCAGCCGCATGAAAAATGTGATTAACTCCTTTACTGCATTTTCAATAGACTCTTTATCTCTTACATCACCAATGTAGAACTTAACTTTATCTGAATTTATAGTTTTTCTTAGATCGTCTTGTTTTTTTTCATCTCGAGAAAAAAATTCGTATTTCACCAAAATTATTTTCTTCTAAAGATTTTATTAAAAAAGCATTCCCGAATGATCCTGTCCCACCAGTAATCAAAATATTATTCATAATTATATTCTTTAATCAAATCATTAATTTTTTTCTTAGTTACAGGTGTTTTCTTAAATAGGTTATATCTAGTCAGAAAATCAGATTCAATTTTAAGATCTTGTACAACAAATATTTTATCATTATTCTCACTTACAGACATTTCTTCTGGAAATAATATTTCCTCAAACATTTTTTCACCTTTACGTAAACCAGTTAAAATGATGTTCTCGCCAATTTTTGGCTCTACATTTTTTGAACTCAAGAAATTTTTAGCAAGATCTAAGATTTTAACAGGATTTCCCATATTTAGCACAAACAATCCACTTGAATTAGTATGTATAATTGATTCGGATAACAACACAACTGCTTCTGAAATACTCATGAAATACCTTGTTATTTCTGAATCAGTTACAGTTATTGGTTTTTTTTCATCAAATTGTTTTTCAAAAATTTTTAACACACTACCACTTGACCTAAAACATTGCCAAATCTTGTGATTGTTACTTTACATTTCTTTCTCTTAAAATAAGAAAGTAAGTATAATTCTGAAACCCTCTTGGATGCACCCATAGTATTTGTTGGATTTACAGCTTTATCTGAAGACACTTGTAAAAAATTTTTCACACCAAACTTACTGGACAGTCTTGATAAATTTTCTACTATTTTTAATTATTTGTCCAACATACATCTAAATTTTCTTCGAATAAAGGAACGTGTTTATATGCTGCTGCATTAATTACAATGTCAATCTGGTTATCAACGAAAATTGATTCTATCTCCTGTTCAATTTTACAATCAATTATTTTTAAATCAGATTTTTTGATTTCATTTTTAACCAAAATATACCCTCTTCATTTTTATCTATGCCAATAATTTTTTTAGTATTAAATTTTTCTAGGTGCATCAAAAAGTTCTGACCCGATAGATCCACCAGCACCTGTTATCAATATGCTTTTATTTTTGAAAAATTTCTCTTGTAGAGGGTACGATGATGAATGAGAACTTCTGTTAAGAAATGTTTCATAATCTTTTGGTAAAGCCTCTTTAAAACTAAGTCCATTTTCTAGAAAAAACTTAAAATCAGGAAGGAAAAAAAAGTTAGTCTTTAATCTAGCAAGCCATTCTTTTATTTCTGACAAGTTATTTTTTACCTCACTTCTAGATCTAATTGCAACAATAATAATTTCGCTTCCATCCAGATGTTTTAGTGTTTCCTTTCTTGACAATATTTTTTTTCCAAATAAAGACCTTCCATGTAATTTTTTATTGTCATCTATAAAAGTACTTTACGTTATATTCCTCCTTTAACAATAAATGATAAATCAAATGCCCAAATTCTCCTGCACCAAAAATAAAAACTGATCTCACTCCCATATAAATTTAATCAAACCAATAGAATTGTTTTTAGCCACAATTTTTGGAACTTTCAGATTAGAGATTTTTAATTTATTTAAATATTTTATAAAACTATCAAATGATTTAAAATAACTGTAATCACTAATTACAGAATCCAAATAATCACGCTTCAATGCTAGTAAAAGGAAGCCCCCACATCGATGATTCTATACAAGTAATACCAAAACTTTCAACTTCAGATGCTTGTATAATTACTGGTTTATTTTTTTTAACAAATTCATTGATTTTCTGGTGAGAGATTTGTCCTAAATAAACTATGTTTTTTTTTTCTTGTCTTAGGCTCATTTTCCAGTGTCAAATAAAGTTTAGAATTAATTGAGGAAGCTTCCCATGCATCAATTAGCCTCTGATTGTTTTTATAAGAATGATTACTTGTGATATATAGAAAATCTTTAGGTGTATTTTTGATATTGACTTCTTTAACTTCTTTGTAAATAGGATAAACAAATTTCCCTTTGATTTTTAAAGAAGATTTATTAGAAATGTCTTTCATAAAGTTTGTTTGAAAAATCATGCTGGATTCTTGTAAAAAGAAAAACATAGAAATCAATTTTCTTTTAATGTACCAAAAGAACTTTATTCTTCCGTTTAGCATAGAAATGTCCAAAAAAAAAAAAACTGCATATTATAAACAAATACTTCAGTTTTACTAAAACAAACAGAGGGAAAATTCCCCAGAGAAAAGATTTTATCCCATTTCCTAGCGTTGTAGAAGTAAAACTTAATTATCAAGTTTGATTTAACTTTTTTAACTTCTTTAAAATGTTTTATGTCTTCAGAATTAATGAAAGCTTTCTTATCAATTACTAAACATGTTTTTTTCTTTTGTTCAATTGATAATTGTTTGATAATTATGGATAATATGTTTAGCCACCATGACTCTTTACATATGTTGCATCAAATAATATCATACATTATAAAAACTTTTAATAAGATCACATATGTGTTTTATTTGCTCTTTCAGATAATCTTGGATGAATAGGCAAGCTTAATGCCTCTTTATTTAAAATTTCAGTATTAGTTAAACTTATATTAATCTGATTGTATAATTCATTTAGATGCAAAGGGTGATATCTTAGTGTCGTATATACTTCGTGGTCTAAAAGGTATTTTGCGAGTCTGTCTCTTTGTTTACATCTTACACAATACGTGAAATAAGAGTGTCTTGAATTTTCATTACTGACATCAGTTGGGGTAATTATTTCAGGTACTTTTTCTAAATTTTTATTATATAAATCCCAAATTAATTTTCTGGTTTTTTGAAGTGCGTCAATTTTTTGTAGCTGTCCTAAACCGATACTTGCGCTGACATTATTTGGAAGCATTTTAATAAAAGGCTCTGATATATTGTATTCCCAGCAATTTTTATTCAAATCTGTTTTTGATGCATTTTCAAAACCTGATTTGCCTATACCACAATATCTCAAACGTTTAGCTTTTTCAATTTTATTATGGTCTCTTGTAACTATGCCACCTCCTTCTCCACATGTTAAGTTTTTCACACTATCAAAACTAAATATTCCAACATCTGCAATTGTCCCACATTGTTTTCCTTCGTATTTTGAATAAACAGCATGCGCTGCATCTTCAATTACAGGGAAACCTATACTTAAAATTTTATCCATCTCAACAGGTAATCCTGCATAATGGACAACCATAATTGCATCTGTTTTACTTGAGATTTTATGTTCAATATGTTCTTTCGTAACGTTCATTGTTACTAAATCAACATCACAAAAAATAGGCTTATGCCCTGCTAGGAGAATTGCTTGAGCACATGAAACCCATGTAAATGATGGTAAAATAATTTCACTGCCAGTAGGCAGATTTAATAGTTTGACAGCCAAATACAAAGCATTAGAACCACTATCTACCATTAAAAATTATCTGTTGAAAAGAAAGTCTTCATTTTATTTTCAAATAGCTCTACTTGTCCCCTAAGCCTAACCACTGAGAATCTATCGTTTTATTCAATAGATGCTTTTTCTTCTTCACCAACACTGCATCCAAAAACACTTATCATAATTAGTTTTTTAATTTACTTAAATACATTCCGTAATCAGAATATTCATACTCATGCGCTAAAAGTTCAAGCTGTTTTTTGTTTATTAACTTCAACTTAAATGAAGTTTCCTCAATTGATCCTATTAGAATTTTCTGTCTTTCCTGGATTACCCTTATAAATTCACATGCATTAGAATATGTAGAATAAGTACCAGTGTCAAACCAAACTGAGCCTTTTTGATAACAATTTTACTTTTAACTTTCCATCCTTAAGATAACTATTATTTAAGTCTGTAGATCTCTAACTCCATCTTTTTTACTGAATTTAATACTCTTAGCTTTTTCTAAAACCGAATTGTCATAAATGTAAAGCCCTGGGATTGCAAAATTTGATTTTGGTTTTTCTGGCTTCTCAATTATTGAAACAACCTTGCCATTTTTATTAAAACTTACAACTCCGTAGTCACTAGGATTTGACACTTCATAACCAAAAACTACCCCACCATCTATATTTTCTGAACTATAATTCAAAGTTTCCACTAGGTTTGAACTATAAAAAATATTATCCCCAAGTATCAATGTTACATTCCCTTTTCCAATAAAACTTTCTCCAATTAAAAAAGCTTCCACTAGTCCCTTTGGTTCAAATTGGCACTCATATTGTAAATTAATTCCAAACTGACGGCCGTCTCCTAACAATTCTTTGTAAAGAGGGAGTGATTTAGGATTTGATATTATCAAAATTTCTCTAATTCCCATTTCTAGTAATGTACAAATGGGATAATAAATCATCGGTTTATCGTATATAGGAAGTAATTGTTTATTTATAACTTTTGTTATAGGCATCAATCTGCTACCAGAACCTCCAGCTAAAATTATTCCTTTCATTTTGTATACCTAATCAAATTATAATTATCTACACATTCAATTAGTTCAAAGTTGTTTTTAATGTACCAATTCAAATTAGTGTTTCCTATTAAAACCTTAGCAGTAACATTTGTATTTCTTATGGACCTCATATATTTAATAGTCAAATTCAAAGCTATTGACATTATTCCTTTTCCTAAAGTTTCTTTATTCACATTCATAACATTATAAATATCCCAATTTTCTAGAATTAATCTACACCCAATAGTTCCAACCAAAAATTGATTTGTATTTGATTATAAAGATGTAATTGTTTTTATCAGCACAATAAGTTTTTTCATACCATATTTTTTGTTGCTCTTCTGTTATATCGTTTTTATTGAAAAATAATCTTTGTATTTATTTTTCCATTCCCTTAAATTTTCTATATCATTTAAAGTTATAGGGATTAATTTTATTTCTTTATCGAGGGGATTCAATTATCATATATCTAAAATTTTTATAACAAATCTTGCTCTATCAGAAATACTATGTCCTTTTTGAAGAACTTTTCTAAGTTTTTTTCTATTTCTTTTCTTTTAAGATGATTCTCTAGAAGTAAATCAATCTTATTAAAAAAAATCATCTCTATTCCTAAAAAAAACCATCTCTTCATTTTCCTTAAAAATTATTTCCAAATCTTGAGAATATTCTGAAAGCATCAATTTACCCATCGCAGGAACCTCAAAATTCCTTCTAGTGTATGTGTCAGAGTTTATTTTAGACAAAAAGCATAGGGTGATTTTACTACCACAAATAGCGTAATTATATTCTATACCAGTAACTGGTTTGATAGGCAATAACTTTTTTTAATATTGAGTTCTTTCTTAATTATAACTTTATTCCATCCACCTCCATAAAGTTTTAAATTATATCCCATAGAAATCAAATTTTCCAAAAGTTCTAGTCTACCATCGTCTTCATAATGACCTGCAAAAGTTATGTCTGAAATAAAGTTTTTAGGTATTTTATTAATCGGAATTGTAAATTTTTCTGAATGTAGTAAGGCATTAACAAATGAATGCTTTTTGCCTCCGTAATCAGAATAAAATCTTCGGTCAGATTCTAAAGATAAAATGATAATCACAGAGTGGAATATTTGATTTATAAAGTTCCATAATCCCTTTGTAGCTTTTTCAGAAAAAGGTGAATCATTATTGTATTGACATAATTTAATTTTATTGTTTAATCTTTTTATTTTTTTTAAAGTAGAATTAAAAATTAATGTTGTGGTATATAGAAAAATAATATCCGGTTTATAACTTTCAGCATTTTTTATTAAATCCAAATTTATTTTTTAAAAACTGTAGGCCCTGCTAATAATCTTATACTGAACTTTATGGTAAAAGCTTTTGTGCTTAATTTTATTGTTTTCTTCTCTCTTTTCCAAAAGGAGTTAAACCATCCAAAACCACATGTTTAAACCGATATCTTCGAAAGCATTTTTTTAATGCCTCTTGATACCATGGCCACATAAACTCTCCTACAACGAGTACTTTTTTTTTCAAAATTCATCAAAATTAAACTCTGAAAAGTCTGAAGTGAACTCATCATTCATATCATGAGTCCAAGCTGGATTTGGCATATTTATTAAATAGGCTTCAGATTTAGTAATATTCTGTATAGCTGCAGGAGTTCCTTTTTGGTACAAAAATGGATTGATATTCAAAGTTTTCACCAGAATAAAATGACTTATATACTCCCTCAGTTTTAATTACAATTCTAACATCTCCTTTAATACATGTGAAAAATCCATCACGTTTGTAATGTAAATGTGGACCTTTAATTTTTCCTGCTTTAACTGTAGTTAGATAAACCTGTTTAGGAGAATAATTTTTTGGTAAGTTAATTTCATTATTGTTATAGATTGGAACTAAAAATCCGTTTTTTTTAATTGTCTTATCTTTGTATCGTATTTGTTATTTTTCTTAGCAAATATTTTCATTGTATGCATTGTTTAAAATTGATAAGTAATTAAGGGGGTGGTGTTTTTTAGAGTCTTTCAAAGCATTTTGTCCAAGTAGGTTTAATTTTCTTCTATTTTTTATCAACTCACTAATTTTTATTGATAATTCTAATGGATCATTATTATAATATACTAATCCATTAAAGTTATTTATTATCCTCTCTTTAATTACTCCAGCATTAATGGATCCTATTACCGGGACCCTAGAGATAGAGGATATATGCTTGCACCATATGCATCATATCTTGATGGATGTATAAATAAGTCTGAATGTGAAATAAGACTTTTGAATTCATTTATTTCAAGCCAGCCTGGAAAAATGAAATTTCTGGATACATTCAAATCTATTGTCTGTTGTTTTAATTTACCGGTTTATTCCATCTCCAACTATTATCACAATGAAGTTTTTTATAATGTTGGCGTCTAATCTAGAAACAGCTTCAATTAAATGTCATACCCTTTTTCGAATTCCAATCTACTGCCAGACGAGACTAAGAATACATTTTCATTTAAGCCAAAATTATTTTTCTTCCAATTTTTTTTATTTAAATCATTAATTTAGTGAATAGGAGTGGTCAATATTGGGAGATTAATCAAATTACTACTATTGAAGTTTTTACTTTTAAAGTATTCAATTGTTGTATTACCTACGCATAAAATTTTTTAAGTTTGAGAGTTTTAAGATTTTTTCAGTTACATATCTCTTTAATTTTTTAAAGTAATTTTTATTTATATCTCTCGGGCGATCAGACCAATAGAAAAATAATTTATTTGTTAAAAAAAGAAGGATGATAATTATCATATTGACATTCATCCAACCGGTAATTATTATAAGGTTATTTTTTTTAGAAAAAATATAACTAATGAAGCTAAGATTAAATCGAGTTGAATAAAAATTAGAATTATATAGGTTTATCTTAATCGAGTTATTTTTTTTTGCGAACCAAGCTTCGAAGTCAACATTTTCTTTGGAAAACATTTATCATTTCATCGATGTGCGAAGAATTAATATGTTGAATTAGTTTGATATGCACTGTAGATAAACTTTTAGATTGAAATATTATATTTTTTATCCATTTATTTAACATAATTAATGCAAATAATCTCGATGAATTTGAGTATCCTCTCTTATATTTAAACACATTTTAAACACGTAGTCTTTATTAAATATTTTCTCTAATTCATCAATTTCATTTAAAAAATATTCAAACCAATTGGTTGAAATCCATTTATTTAATGGAATTGAAAAGCCCTGTTTTCTATTTTGATCAAGATTTATTGTAATTTATTTTTTAGTAATTCCTTCAATATAATTTTTAAAATTATTATTGTTTACCTTCCAAGTGTCATCGATTTCTGAAAAAGCGAATTCAATAATATTCTTATCTAAAAATGGAGCTCTTAATTCAAGTGATGAGGCCATACTAGCTCTATCAATTTTCACCAATATATCGTCAACCAAATAATTCTTTAAAATCATATTTAGTTAAATCATAAATAAGACTATTTGTTTTTTCTAGAAATGCTTTTGGATTTTAAATTTTTTATTTCTTCAAAATACTCTTCTGATAAAATTTTTTTTCAAACTAAATTGATCAAATAATCTGTTTGTCATAAACCGTTCATAAGAATCTCCTATTGAATTAAGAAGAAAGTTTCTCCTTTAAAACCTAAGGGTAGACTGATGCAACTTTTTGGGTTATTTTTCAAAATATTTTGTAGAAGTGTCAATTGCATGATGCCTTTTTGAGTAAGTTAAATAATGAGAATACCCTCCAAATAATTCATCCCCACCATCTCCACCTAATGCAACTGTTACATGTTCTCTAGTCAATTTAGATACTATAAATGTGGGAAGCATTGAACTATCAGCTAAAGGTTCATCAAAATATTCAACCAGATCGTCAATTAAGTCGATATCGACATTACTAGCATCCAATTCGAAATGTTGTGATCCCAGATAATTGCAACTTTTTTCGCATATTCAGATTCATTTAAATCTTTATGCTCATTGAAGGTTATATTGAATGTTTTTAAATTATCAACTTTTTGAGCAGCATATGTTGCTATTAAGCTACTATCCACTCCTCCACTTAACAAAACTCCTAAAGGAACATCAGATATCATTTGAGTCTCTACTGCATTTGAAAGTAAGATGTCTAATTTTTCTAAAATTTCTTTTTTACTTTTCACTGCCTTTTTTGGTGGAATATCCCAGTATTTTTACAAATATTTTAGAATCATTCAAACTGTAAATAAGGAAACTTCCTGCGGGAAGTTTAAAAATATTTTCGATGAATGATTCTCTGCCCCTAATAAAACCGTCTTCTAAAATTGTTTTAAGGCAACTTTATTAATTTTTTTAGAGTTTTCTTGATCAATTAGTAATTGCTTAATCTCAGATGAAAACGAAAATCCAAAATTATTTTTACAATAATAAATTGGCTTTTCACGGTTTCTCTATCCTCGCCAAAAAGAAAGTATTTTTTTGCCTATCATATATAGCTATAGCAAACATCCCTTCTAATCTTTCTAAGCAATTTAATCCCCATTGTGTATATGAATGCAAGACACATTCTGTATCGGAGTTTGACTTAAACTTATAACCGAGTTTCAATAAAGATTTTTTTAATTCTTTGCAGTTATATATCTCACCGTTGAATACAATTATATATTTATGATTGTATGAAAACATTGGCATATTTGCATTGTCAGAAAGGTCTTGTATTGCTAATCTTCTACTGCCTAATCCTACGGAGTTATTCTCATTAAACCAAGTCCCTCCATTATCAGGTCCTCTATGAAGTATAACTTTTAGCTGTTCTTCAAAAACTGAAAACTTAATTGAATTAAATTTATGGACCCCTAAGATTCCACATAGAATTAAAATATATTTATTTCGCGTTATAACTTAAATACCACTCACAAAAAATTTGAGCCCCAATTCTATGTCGGTATTTGCTTCATAAGCAAACCTTTTTTTAATTAGTGAAGTATCAGACAATGTTTTATTGACGTCTCCTTTTTTGAGAATTTATGTAATTTTTTATTGCTTTTTTATTTAAATTTTTTTTCAATTATTGAAATAAATTTTTCAACTGAAATTGATTTACTGTTTCGATATTAAAAATATTGTATTTGCCTTTGCTGCACTTTATTGTTAATGATTTTAATAATACAATTTATTACATCATCTATATATGTAAAGTCTCTTTTATTCAACCCATTATTGTAAACTTCAATTGGTTTATTTCTACTTATTAGGTCAGAAAACTTGTAATATGCCATATCCGGTCTACCCCATGGACCATAAACCGTAAAAAATCTTAATCCAATTGTATTTAAACCATATAAATGAGAGTATGAATGAGCAATTAATTCATTAGATATTTTAGATGCAGCATATAGGCTTATTGGAGTGTTAACTTTTAAAGTTTCCGAATAAGGGAATTTACTATTTAATCCATAAACGCTTGAACTTGATGCATATATGAGCTTCTTAACTTTATGAGTCTTACATTGATCAATAACATTAAAAAAACCATTAATATTAGTCGTAATGTATGATTCAGGATGACTTAAACTATGTCTAACTCCTGCTTGTGCTGCTAAATGAATTACGATATCAAATTGATGTTTTTGAAATAAATTATTAAGCTTATCAGAATCATTTATATCCATTTTTAAAAATGAAAAGTTAGAATTAACAGTATTATGAATTCTACTTGAGTCAAAATCGAATCCCAAATCCTTTAATCTATCCTGTTTTAATTTCGAATTAATAATCATTAAGATTATCAATGCAAACAACTAATTTATTTGAATTAAGTAACCCTTTGGTTAAATGGTAACCAATATAACCTGCTCCCCCTGTAATTAAAATTTTCTCAAGATTCATTATTTAGTTTTTCTAGCAATTATATGGTAACCCATACATAAAGTATTAATTGAATCCTTTGTCTTTTTTTTATTAGTAAAATAAATAAGAGCTGGTAGTAAAAGTATTTTTGTTAGGAAAATGAATGATGCACCATTGTTCTTGCTATTTCGACCTTAAGCCAACTAAAATAATCTCCAACTGGTTCAATTGATTCTATTTCAAAATGATTTTCACTTAATATTTTTTTAAACCAATTATCGCTAAAGCCAGAATAGAAAAAGTAGGATCAAAATGCCTAAGGCTATTTGAAGGTGCAGTTAAAATAAGCTTCCCCCTTTTAATTAATCTGGAAAATTCTTTAACAGTTTCTATGGGGTATGGGATATGCTCAAAAACTTCTGTGCAAAGAATTGCATCAAAATGATTGTTTTTTTCTTTTATCTTCCATATATCAGATATGTAATCTAATTTTCCATATCCATATTTTTCATCACTCGAAAAAAAACTTTTTTTCAAGTCAGTTTCTGTAAAGTCCAAAAATCTTGAGACATATATTTTAAATGAGAACAGTATTTTTATATGGTTGAGATCACACCCAGCGTCAAGTATCAATTTTTCTTTTTCAATTTGACCTAATGCAATTTTTATAAATGTTTCTCTCTCATTTGCATTATTAAGTCCAACGATAAAATTTCTTAGAAGATTTTTTTTAATAAAATTTATCATAATTAGATTTTTTATTTTTCAAGTAATTATCTAGTTTTTTGAATAAAATTTCCCAGGTGAAATTTTTGTTTACATATTCTTGTAGTGCTACTGCCTTTTGAATTCTTAAATCTTTATTTTCTAAATAAAAATTAATTTTATTCAATAATTCTTCTTGTCTTCTTATAAACCCAAGCTCATTGCCTGGAAAAGCTTTTTCTAATTCATTATTTTTTGAAGTAATATATAATGCACCTGATATAGAAGCATCGAAGTCTCTCAGTTTCAATGTTATATTTCTTGAGTGAGATACATAGCCAATGCCTATAATTATTTTAGCTTCTTTTAAATTTTTTAGCGCTCTCCTGGTAAGACAAGTAACTAGTCCGCCAACCATTACCATAATATTCTATATTTATATTGTTTTGTTTTAAAAAGTGTATTATATCTTTTCTTACGCCATATTGATTCCCTATAAATAAAACATCAATAGTCTTTTTGGAATGTGCATTACCACAAAAAATTTCAGGACTACTCCCCAAGGCGAAAAAAATAGGTCTTGTTTTTGTGTAAGAATTTAGAGGTTTAATGGATGATCCCAATACAAAGTCTATGTTTTTTGATATGGAATGACATCCAATTTTATATTTTTTATTCCATAAAAATGTTAGTTTATCATCCCAACTAAATGAAATCACTTTAATGCCCAATTCTTGAATTTTATTAAGCCAGTAAGCGTTAATATTGATTCCCATAAACTGTCCAATTATGTAATCAATTTTGGATTTGATGGATTCCGCTTTTACATAGTCATATAATTTCTCTCCATTTTCATTTATGGAATCTGAGTTATAGATTGAATTATTTTTTAAACCATATTTTTTATTTGGACGATAGTAAATCCTTGTATTAAATATTTTCCCTAAACCTTGAATTAGACCTGACCTATCTTGATTTTCATTTATACCACACCATATAATATTGAGTTTTGCTTTTTCCCCTATCTCCTGACATAAATTAATATCAATGATTTTATTCTTTGTTAAAAACCATTTTTTAGAGATACGTTTATATTTAAAATCAAACACTTTACCTTTTGCATATGATATAGTTTGATACAAGAAGTGATGTGATTTTAATTTATTTATAAAACTATTTGTCATTATTTTAACAAAACAGATTTTTGGAAAATTAGACTACTTAAGAAACCTTTTACGGATAATACAACTAAAAATAATATAATAATCCATGCAATAAAAGAGCTAAAATACCTCCTGACAATCCGAAAAAATAAACTAAAACAAATGATAAACTAATGCCTATAATGGAACTATAAATATTGGGTTTTAAAAGTATCTTAGGAGAATTTATAGAAAATGGAATGTTTGCTAAAATATTTCCTGTCGAATATAATCCACCTGCTACAAATACAAAAGGCAAAAATCTAGAAACTTCTTGATACTCGATTGGAAAAATAAGACCTACGATATAATTACTTGAAGGTACTAAGATAATCGCCCCAAATACAATTAAGAATAGACTTACCGTACTAAATTTTAATATATGATTTAAAATTCTTTTTGATTCATTGTTTAATAGCGAGGGGTTTATTTTCTCATAGATGATAGGTGTAATAAGGTTCAGAATTACACCAAATAGAATAATCACTGGGGTATATGCAATTTGCGACAAGGCGTTGTAAAGTCCTAGTTCTCGTCTTGAAACAATTAATTCTAAGGCCCACTTTAGAGAATTTTGTTGAGCCCAAACGAAAATAGCCCAATAAAGAAATGGGGAGCTATACCGGTATATTTTTTTAATCCAATAATGATCAAACTTAGTGTAGCTAAGAGAAAATTTGGAAAGGTGTTTTTTAAAATAAGCTAAGATTGTCAAGCAAATAATTATAGATGTAATAAGGTATATGTATAATACTGATAAATAATTGCTTAAAGTTGCAAAATACAAAACCAATATTTTTATTATCCCCTCTAAAGTTTTAATTATAAATAGAATTTTTCTTTTTCTTAAGGATAAGATTACAGAGGTAAGAAAATCAATTGTACCTATAAGAATTGATGTAATTAAAACTACATTAAAGGGGTTGAACGTAATTTTTAAAACCAACTAAATAAAAAAATAGTTAATGCAAATCCGATTATGGTTAAAAGTGTACCAATGATCAAACTTATTTTAATTACAATATTGACGAAGTTGCTATTTTTATTTAATTGGTTACAAATAGATGAATATCTTAAAACTCCATTATTTATAGTCCCATAAAAGATTAATGAAAAAAAAGCTTGTATGGTCATAATTAAAGCGAGACTACCATATTGGCTTACATTTAATTTTGAAGCTACTACTTGATATCAATATGATATTAGAAGGATACTTGAAATTTGAGTCAAAAAACACCCATATCCCTTCGTTAAGTAACTTATTTAAATGGTTGATTTTTTGTAACATTCAATCCAAATTTTTAAATCCCTATCTGATAAATCATTTTTGATTTATTAATTATATTTCTACCATCATATACTTTTGAAACATTACTTATTTCAACCCAATCTAAACTTTTGAACTCTGACCACTCTGTCAAAATCAATATATAATGTGAGTTTAATAGTTCCTTATTTAAGCTGATAATATGTTCTGTGTGTTTAATAAAGTTTACTTTCTTTTTCAAGTATTCTTCTACTGAAATTTGATTTGTTTTCAATGTCATCTAAAATTTGATTGCTATTTATTTTAGGATCAAAATTTTAATTCTCCTCCACTAATCAATAATTTAATTGCTGCATATCTATGGAAGTACTTTCTCTACTATCATTTGTATCAGCCTTAAAAGCCCACCCTAAAATTGAAATTTCTTTACCTTTTAAATGCCCTCCAGAATCGTCAATTATTTTTTGAGCAAATCTTTCTTTCTGATAATCATTTATTTTGACTACCTGATGCCAATATTCAGCTACCTCATCTAATCTGTAGTACTTACATAGATAAACAAGATTTAATATGTCTTTTGAAAGCAACTGCCCCCAAATCCAACAGATGCATTTAAAAAATATCTACCTATCCTATGGTCCATTCCAATAGCTTTAGACAGTTCTCCTATATCAGCCCCTGTTTTTTCGCATAATGCAGATAAACTATTTATGGAAGATATTCGTTGAGCTAATATAGTATTCGAGGATAATTTTGTAAGTTCTGAAGACCAAACATTGGTAGTAAGTATCTTTTTTTGTGGGATCCATTGAGCATAAATATCAACTAACGCTTGAACCGCTTTTTTACCTGACTTTGTTTGATCTCCACCAATGAGTACCCTATCCGATTTGGGTCAGTCTTGAATAGCGTTCCTTCTGCAAGGAATTCTGGATTCGAGAGGATTTCAAAATGAATCTCTGAAGAATTATCATTCCAAAATTTCCTTTATTTTTTTCTGCTGTCCTAACGGGTAGTGTTGATTTTTCTATAATTATTTTATCAGATTTTGAATAGCGGGCAATATCCTCGCACAGGCTTCAATAAATCTTAGGTCAGCTGCCATTCCAGCACCCTCACCTTCAGTTTTAGTAGGAGTATTAACAGCCATAAAAATCATCTCGGCCTTATCGATATTACCCTGGATATCATCTGAAAAAAATAGATTTCGTCCGCGAACTTTTTGAACTATTTCAGCTAGTCCAGGCTCATAAATAGGTAATTCATCTATAGATCCATTCCATGCTTTTACTTTTAGGATTTGTATCAATTACTACAACATTAATGTGAGGATATCAAGGGCAATAACAGCCATTGTTGGACCCCTACATATTCCGCACCCGATACAACAAAATATTAATTTTCATCTTTTTTTTTAATAACCATGAAGAGGATTGAATCTTGTCGCCCAATCCTTCGATTAACCTGATCCCTTTTTTCTTTAATAACTGAAACTTCTGGAATAGAATTGTTATTTTGATCTCCTCCGTTTGCAAAATAAAGCTTAAAATCAGCTCCAAATTCATTTGATAAAAGCTGAGTGTTTTAATTTGGGTTCTATCTTTATCTATCGAAATAAGAGCTTTATCTACAATACCTATGGCGCTTACTATGATTAGGCGTTCTTCCTGATCCATAAATTTCTTACTACATTTTAACTCTCTTTGAAGATCGCTGTTTACAATCACCCAAAGCTGATCTCCAGTAGCTTTAGCTTTTTCAAAAGCTCAAGATGTCCCTTATGAAAATAAAATATCCTGAAACAATTATGGTTTTGGTTTGACGTATTTAAATTCTGTTATAATCGTCCTCAATTTCACAATATCATCCTCAAAGTAAGTTCCAGTTTGAACTCGATAAAAACTACTTTTTCTTGTCCATTATTTTCAATACGATGTTTTACCCTTGGTGAAATAAGTACTGTCTGCCCTTTTAGCATACCCATGATCTATTCCGTCCAAAGTGATAATCCCAGTGCCTTCTACTATGGTCCATGCCTCAGAACGTCTAAGATGATAATGATAGGATAGCCTTCCTCCAGGATCAACTTCTATCCTCTTGAGTTTATAGGTTGGCTCGTCATGAAGTACAAAAAATCGTCCCCAAGGACGCTCTTCACTCTGCATAGATATCATTTGTCTTTTGAATTAAATAACACAATATGTTCGTGATCTGCAAAAATCAGAGGCTAGATAAAAACTTACTTTTCGTCCAATTAAATCTTCGATTTTATCCCCAAGCTGAGTAATGTATTCCATATTAAGTCCCGACCAACCGAAAATACTTCAATTAAGCCTGAGTCATTTCCTTTGGCATAATCCCCAAACAACTATAATCTGATCCACATCTCCCATACGATCGAGGACAGTTTCAACAACGTCCTCCAAGCCAAGAGTGTTTGAAAAACAACTTTTTAAATACCAAAAGTGGGTGATTGATGTTGGCCTTATACTCTACTTTATTATCAACTTTTACTTTTTCCAGATATCCGGCTCCTTGCAAATGATTAAGCTCTTTTCGGATAGCATTTGTGGATTCCCCATTTCAACTGCAAGCCCATTAAGGTAACCCTGTTTGCCCGAGAGATAAAAATTTAATCAGTAGTCGAAGACGTGTCTTTGAAGTGACCAGCTCACCCAGCATTATTATAAACTTTTTTGATAGCTCCGCCGTGTTTGTCCTAATTGGGCAAAGTTATGTTTTAATTAAAAATCAAAAAGTTAAACTTTTATGGTGCTCTGTTTTTAAGGGTAATACTCATCCCTAATGAGGCTAATTCTAATTTAACTTTTGTGTTATCTGTTTCAACTATCTTTCCGCCAATCCCTGAAAAGGGTCCTTCAGAAATCATATGGAATTCTCCACAGATAAGCTAGTTAATTCAATATTGTCATAAATCCCATTTAGTGATCCTCATTATATCAATTTCAAAGGCAGGGACAACTGCTGGTTTTCCATGAAAAAAGAGATAACGTATTATCCCATTACAAGAAAAAACTTTCTCCCGTTTGTTTTCTTCCAAAACTCAACCATCACATAAGAAGAAAGAAGGGGTTTAGTAACTTTTTTCTTTCTATCGGAATATTGCTTTAATAGAGTAATGGTTGGGCAATAATTATTAATTCCAATAACAGAGAGCTGATAAGCTACTTTAAGCTCCCGCTGAGATCGGTATGCAAAACAAACCAACTTTTTCCACTATTTTTTTAAGTTATACAACCCCTAAAAAAATTGAAAATTAAAACAATAAATTAAGGGGGTAGTTTAAATTTTTTATCAAATGAACTTCAAAAATTAATGAAAAAGTACCAAAAGTACTTGTAAATAAAAAAAACAAAACTAATTTTCAAGTTTTTTTAGTGTTTGCTTTTGAAACAAAAAAGATATTATTAAAAGGGAAGAAATAAACGCTTTGTGAGAATTCAGAATCAAAATCTAAACAGATCTGTAATTTAAGAAAGTTAATTAATTGATATATCGATTTTATCATTGGAAACAATTGAAAATATTCCTCAGATTGTAAATAACTGAATCCTTAGAAGTTTGAAGTAGTGGACAAGCTCCAATTGGATCTCCAAATTTCAAATATATCAAGGCTTTAATGTATTCGCATTTACCATTTAATGGATTCATTTCATTAATTACAACATCAATTTTTTCTAGTGTATTATTTAAATCATTAATCAAATAATAAGATGTAGCTGCATTTTCTCTGTATGAAAACTCTAATGGATCAGCCTTTATAGCCTTTTCAAATTCAACAACCGCTTTTTATGTGGTGTCCTTGATTAAAATATGAAAGAGCAAATTTGAATATTCCAAACCTTCTTTAATTTTTTCTGATCCTATTGATATTAATTTGTGAAGCTGCATAAATTCATTATTACCTGAAAAAATCTTTGTAGCTCTTAAAGATCTTCCCATTTGGGTTTCATCTCCAGGAGGAAATAGTTTGGATGCTCCTACTAAGTAGTTTTTCCATTGATTAATATTATTATTTTTAGTTAATGCATCAAATGCTTCACTAAATTTATTTTTATCTCCAGTTTCAATCAGTAATTGTAAATAATGGCTAGAATGAAGATTATTATTGGGCAAGTTGTAAAATGCTTTTTCAGCAAATGTTTTTGATTTCAAAATTTCTCCTTGAGATAAATTAATTTGACTAAGTAATAATTCAGGATACATCAAATAGGGATTTTGTTTTCTTCCCTTTTGAGCATAATCTAAAGCTTTATCATATTTTTTTATAATGAAAATAATATCTTGCTTTTATGGCATCCATTGGGATAGTAGTAACAGTTATATTTGGGATAGGTGGATGAAGCTTTCAATTTGATTTAATGGAATACTATATTTATTTGAATTAAAGTCTTGAAGAATTACCATCTGAGCTTTAAGTGAATCATAAACTTTATTTGAAATGAAAAATGTTGGGATAAAAATTATTAAGCCAAAAAATGCAAACCCAGACGACACATATTTATCTTACACTTTTTGTTTGGGAGTTCTTTTTGTGTTTTTAGATTTTTAAAAAAAGTTAATCAATGCCATAATCAAAGCCCAGGGAGCTAGAACTTGAGGTCTTGCAATTGGAAAATTTAGATTTGCATCAATAAAATAAACTCCCAAGGATATTAATATGAAAAAAAAGAATATTTTTTCTTTTTCATTAATTTCCTCTAGAAATCAAAGTTTTAAAAACAGCATAAACTGCATATAAAAAACCCTAGATAAAGAAAGAACCCAATAAAGCCCAATTCGGCTCCTAATTGAATAAAATCACTATGAGCATGATAGGGAACGACATAACCTTTTATCATCTTCTTTATCATAGTCAATGGATACTAATTTCCAATTTACCAAGACCTGTTCCAAGAATAGGATTTTTAATCATATGAGTAAAAACATCCTCATAATATCTTAATCTTTGATTTACCGAACCATCATTTGTACTAATTGAAATTGTTGATGCTCTCAATTGCACTAATAGTTTTACCCCCAGAAACAACCAATTGATTTAAAATCACTGAAAAGGTTCAGAGGTAAATTATATAAAATAAATAAATAATTTTTATAAGTTTTTGTTTATATGTTTTGATAAAATATTAAACCAATATAAAAGAAAGTAATTAGGAAAACAGCTATGTATGATGCTCTACCGGAAATGAGTGACAGACTAAATATCGTTAAAAAAGTAAAGTTAAAAGACAGATTTTAAGAAAATTTATTACTTGGGATAATTTATGAGAAAAAGAATAAAGGGAATTTTATATTGCCATTGAAAAAGCACCAATATTCCTATTTGCAGTAACCCTTTTAATTGGCCAGGAACAATCCCTGCTGTACTTTGACTCATTTCGTATGCCTGAATTAATAATGCATAAACTTCAATTGATAGAATTATAATTAGTGTCCAACATATCAAAGTAGCTTTATTTTAAATAATTGAATGAAAATTGACAAGTGTAAATACATAAATAATGTATTGGCTTGTCTTGATATATTAACAATTACTTCAGTAGGATTTATGGAATAGAAATATGAAAAGGAAGCCCAAAAGAAAAAACACACGTAAAATATTGAAATTCCATTTTAGTAATTACCGAATATTTTGGAATTGAAATAGTTTGAATAAAATATAATTAAAGAGATACTGATTATATTTAAAATACTTAGAGAAAGCCATTGAGGAGCAATTTTATCAACAGCGCCCCAATTTGAAACAAAACCAATAGATAAATAAAACAAAGTTAATAATCCTGCGATAATCTTAATTGAAAAATCTGATTTAGAATTTTTTACTCAAAATAATTTAGTTTTTAATATAATTATATGAAATGATTTCACTTGCAATTCTGATCAAAAATATTTTTAGCCCCTTCAAAACCAAATGATATGGATTTTTTGAGGAATTCACATCCCGAATTATCTCCAACAGATATTTTTGAAATCGCATGAATATATTCAGATTTTCCAGTGTCCCAGGATTCAAGTTTTCGATTACTTTCCTGAATAAAGAATTGCGTTACCAAAATCCCCAATTAGATAAAATGATGTTGCTGCATTTTCTAAGTATGAATATTCAAATTGGATTGACAACAGAAGCTTTACGTATAATTCTGCAGCTTCTTTGTATTTTTTTTATTGAAAGTTTAGTTAATGCCTTTTCAGAAGTTTAATTTCTGATTTTTATGTTTCTCTTTTGATACATTCGCAACTTTTTAAAACGAAATAGTTTTTATCATAAGGGAATAAGTTTTTGCCTTTGGTTAGATTAATTAATTCTTTATCACCACTCCAACTAAATCAACATATGCAGTTAAAATATTTTGCCAATTAATTTTAGAATGAGAATCTTAAAAGATTTAAAGCAGCAATTTTTATAGAAACTGAATCTTTTTTAATATAGCAAAAGTTCAAAAATTTAGCGACATGAACTTGATTGTTAGGTAGCCCAGAATATGCTTTTTTAGCATAATAATATGCGCTATCAATAACTCCTTTTTTTCATAAAGTTACAACAGTAAATTCTTTATAAAATAAAAATGGATTTGCATTATTGTCTTTATGAAGAGAGTTTTAATGCATCTATCATATTTTTTAGCATTTAATAAATAGCGTGCTTTAATATCATTCATTGGTATAGTAGTAACAGTAACATTTGGAATGCTTAAGTCCATAGCAATTAACTCGGAAACTTTAGTTTTATATTGTCCAGTGTTAAAATCTCTAATGAGGAACATTTGATTTTTTAAAGAATCAAATACTTTATTTGAAATAAAAATTGATCCCATACCAAAAATTGAGAGAATTATCAAAAAATATTTATTTTTTTTGATTCTAAGAATTTTCAATGTTATTTTTTTTTTCGATTCAATATTAAAATATGAAATTAAAGCAATAATTAAGGCTCCAGACAATAAGAACTTGAGGACGTGCGATTGGGAAGTTTAAATTTGCATCAATGAAATAAACTCCAAGGGATGTAATTAATGTTGATGACAAATAAAATCTCCTGATAACGGTAACTTTTTAAACCAAGATTTTTAACCCCACAAAGAAAACCAATAAAAATCCCTAAGTATAAACTAAATCCAACAATTCCTAATTCAGCTCCTAATTGAATAAAATCACTGTGTGCATGATATGGTACAGTGTATAACCGAAAAAATCTTTTTTATCATAATCAATTGATTTAAATTTCCAATTACCAAATCCCGACACCAAGAAGTGGATTAGATTTGACATGAGTTAATACATCTTCATAATATCGTAATCGTTGATTTACAGATCCATCATTTGTCGAAAAAGAAATTGTTGAAGCTCTAGAAACGCATCACTCCTTTATTTGCAAAATAAATTTGATTAATAAAATTGCTAAAGCAAAGGGAAAATTAAAAAAGCGAAAACTTTTAATTTTTGAATTTTTGAGGCTTTAAACAGATAAATGTTTGAAAAAAAAGCAATTATAATTAATCCTAATGCCAAATAAGAAGCTCTTGATTGAATAATAAATATATGAAAAATAGCTATTGTGAGTATTAAACTTAAAAGAAATTTAATTTTTAATGATCTTGATGAAATAATTAGAATATAAAACGAAAAGGAATTTTAAGTGCAATGAAAATGCAGCAATATTTCTATTTGCTGTTACTCCTTTTAAAAGCCCTGAATTAATAATTCCTGAGAATTTAACATTCTTATTACATCATTCATTACTGAAATTGACTCTAAAGTTAGAAATAATTGCTATAACATAAGAAACATATATCTTATTGATTTTGATTCTGCTAATTATTATTGACATAACTGAAAGCATAAAAAAGACATTAAACTGTCTAGAAAGATTTCACTAAAACCTCTACTTTATTGATTGCATAAAAATTGATAGTCCAGCCCAAAAAATAAATAGGCTATATAAAATTGTAATTAATGATTTGAGATTGATCTATTGATTGAAAAAGAGAATGAATGATAGTTTTTTATAAATAGAGATGAAATAATATTTAAAATTGCCATTCCTAACCACTGGTGGTGCAATTCGATCGATTAGCATTTAAATTTGGGACAAACCCAAGGCATAAATAGGAAATTATTAATAAAGATTCATAAAAATAATTGTCACTAATTTTTGTTTTTTGGCTCATATGCTTTTTTGTTATAATCCCGTAAATATATTAATTATAAATCTTAATAAATTAAATTTGGATATGGATAATTTTTTACTTTTTTAGTTTTTTACTTTCATCATTTTTAATTTATTTATTTCAGTACTATTTTTTTATTAAAAAAAATTTGATGAAGTAAACCACCGCTCTTCTCACACTGAAACGGCAACTAGAAGTGGAGGAATATCAATATTTTTAACTTTATTTATTATATCTGTATTTATTATTTTAATGAGATAGAACTTTTTGACTATTCTTTATTTATACCATTGGGTATTTTATTCCTTTTAGGTTTATATGATGACCTTTACCAAGTAGATTTCAAAATTAAATTCCTAATGCAAATAATTGTTGCGAAAATTTTAATTGATCAAGGATTTGTAATTACTTCATTAAATGGTCTTTTTGGTATTTTTGAAATTCCATGGGTTATAGCCCAAATCATTACGGTTGTATTTTTTGTAACTTTTGTAAATGCATATAATTTTATTGATGGTGATTGATGGTCTTGCTATTACAGAAACCGTAAAGAACTTAATTTTCTTTATTATTTTTTTCCCAAAACCGATCAATTATTCTTCTAACCAACTTTTGATCCCAATTTTGATTCCTCTTTATTATTTTAATTTTAAAAAAAGAAAAAAGGTTTTTCTGGGAGATGCAGGATCTTTTTTATTGGGAGGAGTAAATGTGGTTAATGGTTTTACAATTATTGAAGACACTAATTTTATTAAATGAATCAACAAAAAAATTTTAGTTGTTTTTGCAATTATTTTATATCCTTTTTTGATTTAATTAGAGTAATAACTATAAGGTTAAAAAATAATAAATCCCTTTTAAGCAGATAAAAATCATATTCATCACTGGTTAATTAATAGAGGATTATCTCATTTTACAAATCAATTATTATATGCTTTCAGGATCTGTAATCTTATTTTAGCATTTTTACTTATAAAAAAACCCTCTCAAAATGAGAGGGTTTTAATTTTAATAAAATAAGCTAATGAATTATTACTCAGTAGTAACAATTGCCATTTCATTTGCAGAAGTAATACCTCCTGTACCATCAGAAGTATCGTCTACTGTATTATCAGCAGCATCAGGACCTTCATTTAGAGGAGCCCCATTGGCTGCCATAGCAGCAGAAAGTGTATTTGTTGTAGTACCACTTCCATCAATAGTGACAACATCAAGATCTATATCATGATAAATATTTGCAATCCCGGATGTTGCAGAAACACTAGAAGCGGTTCTTCCATGTTTGAGCAGCATAGGCTGCAATGAATGCTTTCAACGTAGTCAAGTCATTTGACTGAATAGAAGCCAATGTATAAGATGTAGTTTTCAGTACCAGCTACTGCCTGGTCAAAGTTACCAGTAAGAGCATTACCAGAAATAGTTACACTAATTGCAGCAATTGGTTCAGCCAAAACAGTTGAACTAGGAGCTACAATAGTAGCGAATTTACCATTATTTACAACGTTTAAAGTTTTAACTTTGTAAGCGAGCTCATATCCAAGACTTGTCAAATTAGTAACACCACTAACAGTAACTGTAGCAGCTGTCATCACCAGAAATAAATGTGTGACCAAAATTGATAGTAGTCATTGTTGTTGAATTTGCAACAGTAAAGTCAGTAATCTTACCAGCAGTTGTTAATGTAGCTAACTTAGGCGCAGCTGTAATAGACAAAGTATTGATAACACCATCAACATTTAGAGTTGTCAAGGCTGTAGATGTAGCATTTACAGTAACAGCTAGAGTTCCTGTTGCAGTTGAAGAACCCGTAACGTCAGCAGCTTTTAATGCTGGAAAATCTTCAAGTGACCTAAAGATGTGGTTTGAGCAAAACTGTTAAACCGTTTATAGTTCCAGAAAAACATGAGCAGAAGCTGCTAAGGTTTTCTTCGATTGATACAGTAGCTGTTGAAGTTGTGATAAGAGCTGCACTAGTAACTAATGGTGCACGAAAGAATATGCAGCTAGCTAGTATTGATAGCTCCACCTTGAGTTGTAAGTGCATCAAATGCAGCTGCAGATATGCCGTTTGCTGACTAATGTTCCTGAAACAGTAGTCAAAGCGCTGGAAATCAATTGCTTTAGCTGGGTTTGTTAATGATCCGCCAGTAGCGATTGTAGTTAAACCAGCAAAATGACCTTCAGAACCAGCACCGAATTTGTCAAAGTGTAACAACACCTGTAATTTTGGTAGCTGATATTCGAACAACAGCTGTTGCAGATGTAGATAAAGTAAATCAGTTAATGTACCATCAAATCCAGAAGTAAATGTGGTTGCATTTGTAACTGTTACAGGACCAGTGGATTTAGCAATATCACCAAGTACTATAGAAGTTGCTATTGGGAAGTCAAATGTCATTAGTTCTCCTGATGCTAAATTATCTACTTCAAGGTAGTAATACTAGTTGAATTAGAAAAAGTAAGTGAGCTTACGGAAGTAAGTGTAGTTACTGAAACATCACCATAATGTCCTAAATCGACATCTCCACTAACTGTAGCTAATGCACCAATAGAAACACCGTTGAAAAAGTCAGCTGTTCCATCAATAAATGATGATTGTATCAGCAGTAATATCTGCATCACCAGTAGTTATTGTTACATTTCCAATTACAGTTCTAATTTTGTTAGTTACTGCATTAACTCTTGCAGCTAGGGCATCAGAGTCAAGATCAGCACCTAAAACCAATACATTTCCTTTAACGATAACAGAAGGATCACCTTCATCAGTTCCAATTAGAGACTCTACATACTCTAATTCTGCAGTATTTCTGAATATTAATGTTTTGATTGATAACAGCATTAGCTTCTAAGGAAATCTGTAAGAGCATCTAAAATCTCTTCAACCTCTTCTTCTAATTCTGCAGTTTCACCATCGATATCACCAACAGCTGTAGTTGATAGCATCAATTTGTGCAGTAATATCAACTAAAGCAGTTGCTAGGTCATCCGTAGTTAGGTTGGATGCAGCAAGTGAAGTAATTTGACCTTGTAAGTCAGCTATAGCAGAAGTAATGCTAGAATTGACTTGAGTTTGAAGTGCTGTAATTTGAGTATTCAGCGCATCAAACTGGTCATCATAGTTTTGACATCCTACTAAAACAGCAGCGGCAGTCAAAATACTTAATAAACCTTTTTTCATTTGATAAATTAATTTATGTTAAAAATCGTTTAAATTGTTGTTGTTAACAGTATGTTTACAACTATTCCGATTTAATACAAATAACATGCCAAACTTATGTTTTAACAAAATAATATTATTATGAAAATCGTTACTGGCACAACAAAAAACTCTATCCTAATTGTTTTTGCTTTTATTAGCAGCTTTTTAACTAGCTGCTCGTCGGAGTCCATTACTGAAAAAACAAAAAGAATACATAAAGAAATATTAGTCTTAGACACACATAATGACATTAATGTGGGTTTCTTTACTGATAGCCTGAATTATAGTCAAAATACCAATACTCAGATAAATCTGCCCAAAATGATTAGTGGTGGGCTTGACCTTTCCTGGCTTATAGTATATACTGGTCAAGATAGCCTCAATCCACCTGGCTATGCTAAAGCTGCGGCAAATGCGAAAGCTAAGTTTGATGCCATCCATCGGTTAGTAAACATATATGCTCCTGATCAAATCGGTTTGGCTCTTACTGCCAAAGAAGCAAGAGATATTTGGATGTCTGGAAAAAAGTGGCTATGATTGGTGTCGAAAATGCTTATCCAATCGGATTGGATATTGCAAATGTTAAGAAATTCTATGATTTAGGAGCCCGTTATATGTCCCTAGCACACAACGGTCATAACCAATTTTCAGATTCCAATACAGGTGAATATGACTCAATTTATTTACACAATGGTATCAGTGAATTGGGAAAACAAGTGATTGAAAAAATGAATTACTATGGAATTATGGTTGATATTAGTCATCCATCAAAAGAATCAATACAACAAACCATTACCCATTCCAAAGCCCCAGTAATTGCCTCACACTCATCTGCTCGTGCTCTCTGTGATCACCCACGGAATTTAGATAATGAGCAACTTGAATTAATCAAAGCTAATGGAGGAGTTGTACAAACAGTTGCTTTTGGCGCTTATTTAAAGGCTGAAAAACATAAAAGGTTTACTGAAGCCAAGCAAGCCCTTGAAAATCAAAAAAGTCAAGAATTTGACTTTCATCTATTGTCTACAAGTCAGGAACGCGCTCTAGAATTTAAAGAACTCCGCAAATATCAAGAGCGTTATAATAGATTTAAAAAATCCATCGAAAAGGAAATGCAATTATTAAAACAAAAAACACCTCCTGTTGATGTAGCTGATTTTGTAGATCACATAGATTATATGGTTGAAAAAATTGGAATAAACCATGTGGGTATAAGTTCTGACTTTGATGGTGGTGGTGGGATTGAAGGTTGGCAAGATGCAAGTGAAACTTTTAACGTTACTTTTGAATTGGCCAAGCGCGGCTATACTAAAGAAGAAATTGAGAAGTTATGGGGTGGGAATTTACTTAGGGTTTTAGAAGAGGTTGAAATGGTTGCAAAATCCCTTCAAGAAGAAGGTTAGTATATCGCAGTTTATTTAAAACCGACGAGTTAGTATATCCAATAACTTGCTTATTCCAGATCGAACCTGATTAGTCTCTGTTCCATGATGATTTACCATTATTGAAAAAGCATACCATTCTGTTTTTTTGAATTTAAAATAAACCCAGAAAGGTTGTGGTTGTTTCGAAGGGTACCTGTTTTCGCAAATATTCTGTGGTGCATTTTACTACCATAATCGTTTAAAAGTGTTCCTGAAGCACCTGCTTCTGGAAAATAGTCTATGATTTTTCAGTACCCCAAAGCTTGTAAAGCTTTTGTAACGTCCATATCAAATTTCTGGGAGTCACCAAATTGTAGCGTGATAAACCAGAACCATCGACCCAAATCCAATCATCAGGGGCAGAGTCCCATTCTTTGGATAATTTAGTAATGATGGCTTCAGATGAAAATATCCCTAATCGTTTTTGGCTACCATTAAAAGTAAATTTTCTGAGATAAGATTATCACTTTCCTGTAATACCGATCGATAAAGTTTTTGATCCTGTCCTGTATACAATGAAATAGGAGATTGAAGGTGATCTAATTCTTTACCAATAGTTTTACCTAGTGCTTTTTCTAAAATCTCTGCTGTTAATTTTTCACTGGTTATAAATGGGACAAAAACGGTATCTCCAGGTATTAACCTAGTAGGGTTGATATAAAATCGATTCTCAGATAAATCTCTAAACAGACGATTCTGTTGAAATAAAGATTTTTGAACTGGAAAATAATCCGGCTCGCTCTGCCAAATTTTATCTTGGGGATATTGTTCCTCTTACTACATTTCCATAAACTGGGAATGCAGAAGGGGTTGCGGAGAAATAAAATAAGCGGTCATCCCAGGCCCAACCTGGTCCTAATTTATTTAAATGTGATTCATCTGAAAAATGATAGACCAAGGAATCCTTGTTTTCCAGCCAACTTTTAAGTTTATCGTCAGAATAAAAAGGGTGTTTAAATAAAGGATAACCCGTGCTCTCAAAATGAATTATCCCAGAACGGTCTTGATGATAATAAATTGCTGGAAGAGAGTCAAAGGTTTGTGTGGCTGCCAGTACAGTCATAGAGCTTAACATTAGATGCTGGAGTAAAAAAATTGGCTTCGTTATATTTCGCTAATATTTGACCTGTTGATAGTTTGATTAATTGAACTCCCACTATAGCATTATTAAATGCTTCTATTTGTTGTATTTCCTTCTTAAGTATACGAAAGGTGGTTTTCTGAGAAAATGAAAACTGAAAAGAAAGAATAATGAGGATTGAAATTGCAACGATTTTCCACATGTCTAAAACTACTAAAATGATTTAACTCAAATGAAAATTATAAACCTGCCTTGTGATTTTTTTCTACCTTTAAATAAAAATTGCTATGAACGAATTAAAAGAAAGAACCTTCGCCAGTATTTTAGAACTAGACACCAAATCTAAAATTGAGATTTACCGGATTTTGAAACGGCACGCCAGTGATGAAGAAACGATCGAATGGTACGATCAAGTTCTCACAAGGCTCAAAAAACAACCAAAACCTTATCCCTGCCTAAAGCGAGAATTCCATCCCCTTTCAGCGATAACAAATCCCTCATGGATAAGCTTTTGATAAACTCTGCTTTTGGGGTTCAAAAGCGGGTTGGTATGATTCATATGTATAAAGTAAATCTTTTTTTTCTCCAAGGGTGAAAGCCCGTCAAAACGTTTGACACTTTCCACCACAAAGGGATGTGGGATCTCTTCCATAGACCTTCTGGGAACCTCAGTTCCATCGAAAAAAGTAGCATCTAAAAAGGCATAATCTACTTTTGCAATCCACTCTTCAATAGCAGTCTCCCAACGCTCCCACTTGTCAATTTCGGGAAGATATAAGGCTGATTTAGTAGGCCCTTGTATCCAATAGGCTACTGTTTCTGAATACTCATCCCGATGTGGTACTGGAACAGAGAGTAACCTGAACATTTAATCCAAGAGACACGGTTCGATTGGATTCAAGTTGTACCATATTTATGTTTTCTAAAGAAATAAGCTGTTCCCAAGGAGCGTTGTTTTCAATAAATGCTTTCATTCTGGGCATAGCATAGACTGGTATTTGATCGCTGTTCCAGGCTTCACGTCCCAAATGGAGTAATCCTACATAATGTCCCATGTGTGCATGGGTGAGAAAAATACCTGCCAGGTTATTCTGCCCTCTTTGAATTAAACATTCCATTGTATGGAAATATCTGGACTGGCATCAAACAAAAAAGTTGAAGCAGTTTCGCCCAACCTTAGAGCTAAACTGCTCGCTTTTCTACGATCCTGTTCTTCAAGGCTCAATGAGGCGCAACATTCTTTTTCACATACCATCTGCGGTGCTCCTGCATCTTGTGTAGTCCCCAAAACAGTTAAAGTAACTTTTGAATGTTGGGAAAAACCTTGATGAGAAAGAAAAACAAGAGGACAATGAGCCTGAAAATCATGAAGGAGATTCTGTATTTTTGTAAAAAACAATATACGTAATATGTATTTGAATGAGACAGAAGAAATCTTAGCAATTATTGTTTGTGTGGCAATTGTTATTGGCTTTATTTTCAAAACCATTCAAGACGTAAAAAGTACCGTCGCTGAAGAAAAAGCCAAATTCAATCAACAGAAAAAAGACGAAGAAAAAGTACGTGAGCTTATTGACTTTCTCGATGAGCGCACCGAATTGCTAAAAAATGTTCATGAACTTCAACAAGAAAATACAGCTAAAGATGAACAAAATACTAACCCCCAATGACTCCATCAATGATTTATTGAAAGAGCTTGAATTACGACTATCAGAAGGACAGTTCAAAGACTCTGTACACAAAATCAAATTTATGGTCACTAAAGAAACCGTAGAACGTTTAATACATGAAAATTAAGATGGTTTTTTACGAGGATTGGCGTTGATACACCTTAATGTAATCAATCTGATATTGCTGAGGAAATATATCGTCAGTAGTAACAGTTCCTCAACAACCTCCTCCAACAGCTACATTCAACAATAGGTAAAAGGGCTTATCAAAGGGCCAATATGAGGGATTATTAGTACCCGGGGCATAAGTGTAATTTAATTCCCCATCAACATAAAAATCAATTGCATTAATTGACCATTCAATACCATAAACATGAAACTCGCCTTCTAAATCTGAAATATTAACAGCTTTGGTATTAATAGTTGCTCCAGAACTACTAGTTGTGTGCAGAGAGTGGTGAACAACACCCGGCATTCTACCTACATAATCCATAATGTCTATTTCCCCACAAGCTGGCCAGGAGTTATCGTCTATGTCATTTCCTAACATCCAAAAGGCTGGCCAAACACCGTCTCCTTGCGGGAGTTTTATTCGTGCTTCAATTTTTCCATATTGAAATTCTTTTTTCCCCTTCGTTGTAATACGAGTGGAAGTATAAAAGTTTTCCTTAAGAACATTTAATGTTAAAAGTCCATCAGAAACTGTATGATTATTTTCAGTGTAACGTTGAAGTTCTTGGTTTCCCCATCCACAAATTCCGTAATCACAACCATCACCCAACTCAAAATTCCAATCTTCGGAATTAAGTGTGTCACCATCAAAATTCTCTTCCCATACTGAGGTAAATGGGATATCAGGGTCTACAGAAGGATGTAGAACTATTTCAACCGGTTCATCAACAGTTTGCGAAGATGGAGCGGGCATATCTTCTCCGCTACATTTACTATTGATTAATGCAAAGAAAACTACACAGACCAAATGTTTCATTTTGATTGAAATTTTGCCCAAATATATTAACTTGAACGGACTTCTTGCTCAAAACATATTTTATATTAGAGCTACGGTCACTTAAATGGAATTGATATTACAACATGACGGCTTTGGCTGGGTTTCTTTAGGCAGAGGACTATTAGGTGTAATTGTCTTACTGATAATCACCTACTCACTGTCCAGTGATCGAAAAAGAATCCCTTGGAAAACAGTTTTAGTAGGTCTATTAGCACAATTTTTAATTGCCCTAGGAGTCCTCAAAGTAGCCCTTTCAAACAAGCTATTTGAAGGAGCTGGGTGGATTTTTTATAAATATTTTAGAATACACGCAAACGGGAACGCGAATGCTGTTGGGAAATTTTGTAAATGTAGATCAGTACGGTTTCATCTTTGTATTTCAGGCACTTCCCGTGATTGTGTTTTTCTCTGCACTCACTTCTGTATTATATTATTTTGGGATCATTCAACGAGTTGTGAAATTACTGGCATGGGTGCTCTCACGATTACTCAAAATCTCGGGTACCGAAAGCCTAGCAGTGGCAGCGAATATTTTTATGGGACAGACCGAAGCACCATTACTTATCAAAGGATATTTAAAAAAAATGACACGCTCGGAGTTATTTCTGGTTATGGTGGGCGGAATGGCAACAGTAGCAGGAAGTGTAATGGGTGCTTACATCAGTTTTTTAGGAGGGAATGACCCAGAAATGCAACTTTATTATGCTCAAAATCTATTAGCTGCTTCAGTGATGGCAGCACCAGGAGCTGTAGTTATCTCTAAAATGATTTACCCACAAACTGAAGCCATCTCAGATGAAATACAAATTTCAAGAGAAGAGATTGGATCAAACTTTCTGACTGCCCTTTCAAGTGGAACTTCAGAAGGAGTCCGTATGGCTGTGAATGTGGCAGCCATGCTTTTGGTATTTATGGCAATGATTGCCCTAGTGAATGGCCTTTTCGGAGCGCTAGGGGAAGTTGGGGGCATCAATGATTGGATTGCAACACACACCACATACGAATCATTGTCCGTTGAATTTCTTTTGGGCTATGTCTTTGCTCCATTGATGTGGTTATTGGGAGTAGCTTATGAGGACAGCACTCTCATTGGGCAGTTATTAGGTATAAAGATAGTGGCTAGTGAGTTTGTTGCTTATACTCAATTAGCCGAATTGCAATCCGTGGCGAACAGTTTACATTTTCAATACCAGAAATCAATAGTCATGGCAACCTACATGCTCTGTGGCTTTGCCAACTTTGCTTCTATTGGGATACAAATTGGAGGTATTGGAATCATTGCTCCTAGCAAACGAAAAATGCTAACTGAGCTTGGGCTACGCGCTATGATAGGGGGAACCCTCGTGTCTCTTTTATCAGCAACCTTGGCAGGAATGATTCTTGGCTAGCCCTCTGTTGCCCGAAGCTGTTTCCAAAAATAAAGCAAGCCCCCAAAGGAGAAAACTCCTAATCCACCTACCTTAATAGCTAGTGAATGGTCTCCATAAAGAAAATAACCTGTCGCAAACATCAAAGAATAAATCATTAATGAACCGAAAAGCATACAAAGAATTCCTGTAGGAACATTCCAGGCTTGTTTTGAAATTTTAAGTTTTTTTTCCTGAGGCTGCTGCACGTTTATGGACTGATTTCCACCCAGGGCCTCCTGGGTTAATCTTTTCAATGAATGAATATAAGACATCCTCATCCTCTGGACGTGTCAATAAAGTCACTCCTACCCAACTAATAGTTGTAATTCCAACTCCGAGTATCAATTGTATTGTTGAGTCTAAAGCTATCCCTCCCAAGGCTGGATGAATTAATTCCAGATATAATGCTATAATGAAGGAAACTACCATCGCTGTTATTTCACTATAAATATTAATCCGCCACCAAAACCAACGCAGGATAAATAGTAAACCTGTTCCCGCCCCAATTTGCAAAAGAATGCTAAACGCCTGTAAAGCATTTTGAAGGGCAAGAGCCAATAGTCCAGCTAGGATCATCAAAACCACCGTGGTAATCCTTCCAATAGCCACTAGTTTTTTCTGGGTAGCCTGAGGTTCAACAAAACGGAGGTAAAAATCGTGAACTACATAAGAAGATCCCCAATTTAAATGTGAAGACAAGGTAGACATAAAAGCTGCAATCAACGAAGCTAACAGTAACCCTAAAAGACCGGAAGGAAGAAACTCATCATGGCTGGATAGGCCAAATCATGACCAATTACTGAAGAGTCCAAATTGGGAAATGCCACTTGAAGCGAATCTAGGGTTGGAAATACAATAACAGAGGCTAAGGCCACCAAAATCCAAGGCCAAGGCCGAACAGCATAATGCATAAAATTGAAAAGTAATGTGGCCCAAATAGCATTTTTTTCATCCTTGGCAGATAACATTCGCTGTGCGATATATCCCCCTCCTCCCGGTTCAGCTCCAGGGTACCAAACACTCCACCATTGCAGAGCAATGGGGATAATAAATAGCGTGAGAAAGACCTCTCCAGAGCTAATATCAGGAATCAAATTCAGTTTTGGCGCTACATTTACATGATTGATTAACCCCTGTAACCCACCCACTTCAGGAAGATCCAATAAAACAACAGCTGCTCCAATGGTGGCTCCCATCGCCAATATGAATTGAAAAAAGTCAGTGATAACAACCCTTTAAGACCTCCTAATGAGGAATAAACTACGGTGACAGTAGCAGCTAAAAAAGTGTTTGCAGAGGACTAAAGCCCAACAATACTCCACCTATTTTAATACCGGCCAAGCAAACTGTTGCCATTATCATAATATTGAAAAAGACGCCAAGATATAGTGCCCGAAAGCCACGCAAAAAGGCAGCGCCTTTACCACTATACCGCAATTCATAAAATTCCAAATCGGTAAGTACTTCTGATCTACGCCATAATTTCGCATAGACAAAAACAGTGAGCATACCCGTCAAAAAGAAAAGCCCACCACACCCAATTTCCAGATACACCGTGAGTACGAACAATATCAGTCACCAAATTAGGTGTGTCTGCCGAGAAGGTGGTTGCAACCATCGATATTCCCAACAGCCACCAAGGCATATTGCGCCCGGAGAGGAAAAAATCATCAACGCTTTTGCCTGCCGAACGTGCAGTCCATAAACCAATAGCCAAAGAGATTATAAAAAAACAGCAATAATAATCCAGTCGATAGTGGAAAGTAACATTTCAATTGGTTTTTAAATTCTAAATATACTATAAATTAAATCTGATGCTCCTTTCTTCCCTTCAAAATGAATACTTTTGAGCATGTTTACTCACCTTTCAAAGTTTCTTTATTCACTCTTCAGCTTGTTTTTGATGGGGAATGGTTTGTACGCTCAATTGGAAGGAAGTAATCCTCCATCCAAGAACTTTCCTCAATTGGCAGCTCCCGAAAAAAACGAGCTGTTATTACCCAAACCTGAAAATGATTTCCTAAGTGCTCCCGATACTAATCGTTTGGAACTCAAAGAACCCATGCTGGATATGACAGAAAAAAGAGACCTTTATAGATCCTGGTAATCAGTATCTTTCTCGACTAAATCGAAATTTGAAGAACAGAATCGGAGAAGACAAAAAATTACCCAAAAACTTCCTCATCGACCAGTACCTTGGGGATTTTAAAAGTACAGACAAGGTGATGCAGATTGTAGTTCGTGACCATGAATATCCAGATGGTGATCGCATCAAAATACTAGTCAATGATCAAGTTGTAGTCGCAAACTTTCTTTTGGTTCAACAATATAGAGGGGTTCAATTACCCTTGGTAGAGGGTTTTAATAAAATTGATTTTGTGGCACTAAACCAAGGAGAATCTGGGCCAAACACCGCAGAAGTTCAAATCTACAATAGTCAGGGGCAGTTAAAGGCTGCCAATCAATGGAATCTAGCCACGGGAGTCAAAGCAACCTATGTGATTATTAAAGAATAATGCTTTATGCTTAGCGCTGTCCAAGAATTTCTCCAACAAAGCATCCAATCGTTGGAATGGGTGATGATTTTTTTAATCATAGGAGGTGGGAGCTATCTTGTTATTGACTCTCGCGGAGTTCCACTACTGAAAATTAAGGAAGGTATACGACTTCTTTTTCGCAAAGAGGAGAATACTGGAATATCCCGTTTTCAAGCGCACTCAGTGCAGTAATCGCCGCGACCGTCGGCCTGGGGAATATCTCTGGAGTAGCCATTGCTATTCATATGGGTGGCCCTGGAGTGTTGGTATGGATGTGGGTGACCGCATTAATTGGATCAATGATTAAATTCTACTCCTGCTCCCTTTCGATTCAACTACGGGAAGTAACTCAAGAAGGGGATCCCTTGGAGGGCCAATGTACTATATGAGTATGGGCATAAAACACTGGGGAAAGCCAATGGCCATTTGGTTTTCAGTGGCAGGTTTGTTTGGAGTGCTCCCAGCCTTTACTGCCAATCAGCTTACACAAACCTTGGTTGATGTGGTAGCGCCCAATCAATATCTTGACTTAGGAGGTTGGGGATGGAAATTAGTTATTGGAATTATTCTTTGTTTGTTGAGCAGTTGGGTTATCTTTGGAGGCTTACAAAAAATCGTTCGTGTTACCTCTGGTCTGGTCCCTGTGATGGTTGTTCTTTATCTTTCCATGGGAGTCTACATATTAGTTGATAACGCGAGTTTGGTTATTCCCACTTTTATAAAAATTTTTGATGCAGCCTTTACATGGCAAACAGCTGCTACAGGGGTTTTTGGGGGTTGGTTATTTTGGGTGTTCGCCGTGCCAGTATTCTCAAATGAAAGTGGGGTGGGTAATGCTCCCATGTATCACGGGCAATCGGTTAGTAGATTCGGTACTGACGAAGGGCTTACTGCCCTTTTGGGACCCTTATTGGATACTGGCTTGGTGTGCACCATCACTGGTTTGATTGTCATCATTAGCGGCGCCTATCTCAATCCAGACTTGAATGGAATTGTTCTTACTCTGGAAGCTTTTCGCCGACTTTTTTTTGGTGTTGGGGATGAACTTTTATTACTCATGGTTTTGGTTTTTGGAGTTTCAACCTTGTTCACTTATTCTTATTACGGCGTCAAATGCTTTGGTTTTTTAACTAGAATCCAATGGGGACATTACTACAACTACTTCTACATTGCAAGTATCATTTTTTCAGCATTGGTTACCGTTGATATAGTTATTGGCATTATCGACCTATCCTTTGCACTTATGTCTATCCCCAATATGTTGGCTATTCTCTACCTGTCTCGTCGTGTGAAAGATGAAATGAGAGCGCGCCAATGGCTTCCCTAAATAAGGGATTATCCTACGCAATTTTTATTCCTGATTAATAGGAGGTGGGCCAGGTGGCATCAATGGTTTATAGACATAATCTCCTTTTCGCGTTTTAAATTCTGCAGTCATTGCAGCTCTTAATTTGGAGTTGGTGAATAGATCTACAAGAGACATTCCAAGTGCTTTAGTTGCATAAATCATCCCTTTGTGGCCGATAGACATCCCCCCACAAGCCACTACGGCCCAAGAATGCCATGGTGTTTCTTTGGGGGCTACGGTAACGCCCAATCGAGCAACAGGGACAATAAAACTAACATCTCCAACATCCGTAGAGCCCCCACCTGGATTTTCCAGGGTTTTCTTAGCGGTTTAATAGCTCCGTCCAATCCTATTTTGGGCTTCCCGGTTGCTTCTTGAATTTTATACGCGAATAATTTTTCCTCCTCGGTATAGCTGAGATCCCCCAAGGCTTCAAGATTTTTTTGAATAGCCATACCTCCGGCTCGATTGGGTAAAACTTCGTGTATTCCGGAAATTAGGGATATTTTATAATCGACATTCGCAAGAATGGCAGCTCCTTCAGCCATGGCCTTAACTCGTTCATATACTTCTTGCATCCCTTTACGTTTAGTATCTCGAACCCGCACCCATATACGAGAATAGTCTGGAACTACATTGACTACCTGTCCCCCGTCTTGTATATGATAGTGTATTCGAACAGTGGGTTTAACGTGTTCCCGGTAGGCATTAATTCCATGGGTATAAAGCTCCAGGGCATCAGAGGCACTTCTCCCGTTCCAAGGATCTCCAGAAGCATGTGCAGCTTGTCCAAAAAATTCTACTTTGAAGTCCACCAAGGCAAGGGTCGTTTGAACATCTGCTTCAGTTTCATCGGCAGGATGCCAATCTAAACACACATCCAAATCATCAAAAAGTCCTGCACGAGCCATCCACAATTTTCCAAAAAATTTCTCTTCTGCTGGGGTGCCAAAAAATTTAATAGTACCGCGTATTTTCCTCTTCAATAAGTTTCTTAACTGCAACTGCAGCTCCCAGGCTTGCTGTTCCGAACATATTGTGTCCACAGCCATGGCCAGCACCTCCAGGTACTAAAGGGTCTTTTTAGGAGTGGCCTTCTGGGAAATCCCAGGTAGGGCATCAAACTCCCCGAGTATCCCAATAACAGGTTGACCAGAACCATAACTAGCAACAAATGCTGTGGGTGTCTCTGCCACCCCTTCTTCAACGGTAAAACCATTTGCTTTTGCATAATCAATGAGAGTCTGTGAAGATACCTTTTCCTGAAAAGCCACTTCAGCCGCTGCCCATATTTTGTCACTTATCTCAATAAGTGTTGTTTGATCTCCCTCAATATGATTAATGATTTGTGCTTTGAGCTTTTTAGCGCTTTGTCCATATAGAGAGGGGCCAATTGTAAGAGTAAAGCTTACCAAAATCAATACCTTTTTCATATCATTTATTTTTTAATTACAATCTTTAAATTGGGGACTATTTTCTCAAAAACAAGGTAGGTAGTAAAAATAACACTGCCCCTACAAGATAGGGGGTGTCTATAAAATTGAGTTTAGAATACATAACACCTACAATTGTAAAACAGAGTAGGGAAAGTATTCCTGTACTCAACCGAATCAATCCTTTCCAGTTCATAATTAAATATATAAAAAGGGAATTAAATCCTTATTTTTAAAGTATGATTCGTTTCTATTGCATTGGCTTGTTCATTCTTGTTATCGCCATTCTAGCTAATGCCTTGGCTCAAAAGTTTAGGAATCAAGACATGGTATGGCTTTATTCAACTATTACTTGATAAGAATGAAAGTATAATGGGGCTCACCTTTTTAGATTTTCTATGGTTACTCTTAATTTATCCAATGATGCTGGGTGCCAGTGCAGCTCTTGGGGATTGGATCTACAACCAAATAATTACTTTATGACCAGTTCGATTATCTATGAAGGAAAGCTTCGAAGTCGTTGTATCCATCTTCAGTCTCAAAGTACCATTTTAAACGATGCCCCCATCGATAATCACGGAAAGGGGCAATCTTTTTCACCTACAGATCTTGTAGCAACAGCCTTGGGCTCTTGCATGCTCACCATAATGGGGATCAAAGCAGAAAGTATTGGAATTAATTTGGAAGGAACCAAGGTGGATGTCAAAAAGACTATGGGAGATGCCCCTCGAAGAATTGTAAAAAATGATATTTGGCTTCATTTCACTCAAAGCTGGGATTCAAAAACAAGAAATCTGCTAGAGCGTGCTGCAAAAACCTGTCCCGTTAATCACTCCCTACATCCTGATATTAAAAAAAACTATCATTTTGGTTTGCCTTAATCTTCAAATTTTGACTGATTTTTTTTAGAAAGTAATAAGACTACCAAAACACCAATAAAACCAAATAAAAATCCAAGAATAAAACCAAAAGAGCGAGACCTTCCTTTCCGTTCAGACAAATAGGCCCCTAATGCTCCGGTAGCAACCCCCAAAGCCAATGATAAATAGAAAACTGAAGTATTCATTTATTGCTCGGGAGTGAATGGATAAAATATACTAAGGTGTATGCTAACACTCCAAGGGGTCCTAAAAGAAATGTTCCTAGCAAAGGTAGTATCATCCATAAATGAGGTATTTCTTTTTGTTGGCTGTGTTTGAGTATCCAACAACCCATCCAAAAATCAAAGGCTAGGTAATGCATCCAACCTGCAGCAGCTGATTCTGGTGTTGCATCTTTAAAAAGTGAAAGTATTCCATCCAAGCTACTAAAATCAGCTTCAGCTATGCCACCAAAACCAAAAAGAAAATAAACATAGAAAAACTCAAGCCTAAAGGCACCCATGGAAAAGTCATGATTGTTTGTGTGATTTTTCGTTTGGGCAGAAAAACAAGGAGCGTCCAAAAAAGTAAAATTCCGGTATTACAAATGGTGAATAAGAGTTCTGTTGTTGTCATCAGTGCATTGGTAATTACTTATTAAAAATAGTAACTTCCCTGCACATAAATACAAATGTTAGTATTTAAAGATATACGAGGAAACCGCGTGGACCCATTGAGTCATACACTGAAAAAATGGAAGCATTCCCATATGTCGATATTCACATCGGTTCAGATTCTCAAAACGTAGGTAAAAAGACGATATACTGTACTGTAATTGCCTATCGATTTGGTAATCGTGGTGTTCATTATATCTTGAGTAAAAGTACCCATCCACTTATAAATGACATATGGTCTCGATTATGGAAAGAAGCCGAACTAAGCTTGGAAGTAGCAGAATGGTTGACAAAACAGGTGAATATCAAAGTTGAGATCGATATGGATTACAATAACGACGTGAGTTTTCAGTCCAATAAATTAGTTGCTGCAACCAAAGGTTGGGCCAATTCGTTAGGTTACAAAGTAAATATCAAACCCTTCAAGCAAATAGCCACAAAAGCGGCCGATCATCACTGTAAATAAATATGGAGGAAAATCCTATCGCCATACTCACTCCTGCTCCCATTGGGAATCGATGGATAGCTGCATTTGAAAATGAAGCCCCAGAAAGAGTAATACTTCTTAATGATACTATATCCAAACCCGAAGATGTAGAATTACTTTTAGTTTGGAAACATCATCAAGGCAGTTTAAAAAAATTTACTGGTTTAAAATTACTCTACTCTCTTGGTGCAGGGGTTGATCATCTGATGAGTGATCCTGAAGTGCCCAAAAAAGTGCCAATATGTAGAATCGTAGATCCATTGTTGGCATTTTCTATGTCTAATTACATCCTTTATGCCGTTCTAGACTTCCAAAGAAGGATGGATAAATATCGAAATGACAAGAAAGATAAAGTATGGGATCATTATGCTTTACCAGAAAGAGAGTTGAACATTGGGATTTTAGGGCTTGGGAATTTAGGGCAAGATGCTGCAGAAAAATTAGCTCAACTAGGTTTCAAGGTAGCTGGTTTTAGTCCCAGTCCAAAGACAATTTCAGGAGTTAAATGCTTTCATGGTGACGAGTTGGATTCTTTTTTAAAAACAGTAAACGTCTTGATTTGTACAGTCCCTTTAACAGAAAAAACAAAAGGTCTACTAAACGCAGCTCTATTCGATAAGCTCCCAAAAGGCTGCTATCTTATCAATGTGGCTCGAGGAAAAGTTCAAGTAGAAAAAGATATTTTGAACGCCATAGATTCTGGGCAACTCAGCGGTGCTTTTTTAGATGTTTTTGAAACGGAACCACTGCCTAGTAACAGTCTTCTTTGGTCGCATCCCAAAGTTCAAATTACTCCACACATTGCAAGTATCACTAAGCCCGAAGCTGGGGTTCGACAGATTCTAGATAATTGGAGTCGGCTTAAAAGGGTGAGGCCCTTCTTCACCAAGTCAGTATTGACAAAGGATATTAAAGTGCCTGTCCTAATTTATCGCAACCATAACGAATAACATCTGTAGTTGGACGACCTGTTTCAGATTCTATTTTTTCAATCATCTTTTGAGCCTCATCTTCGCTTAGGGTACTGGTATTTAATGCTATTCCAGCTACTTTAGCATTGGGATATGTACCGCAAACAGTTACCAGTTGCTCATTGAGATGAATGAATTCATTAAGGGATGGAATAGCGATATGCTGTGGTGATTTAAGATGGGTTTTTTCTGCCCGATGACATAATATCATATGTGTAGGACAGCTCCTCGCATCAAAGGTAGAGTAGCCGTACTACCAGGATGCAACAAAGACCCCTGACCTTCAATTAAAATCCAATCTTTGTCTTTATGATTTAAAACTGCTTCTTCAACTGCACCACACGCCAAATCTACCTTGAAAGCATCTAGAGGAATTCCTTTACCAGTTAATGTAATTCCTATCTGACCAGTTGCTACAAAACCTGCATTAATATTTTTTTGTTGAGCCCAGCTGTAAAGCTCCAATCCAGCTGTCATTTTTCCAGCAGCCATATCTGTCCCCACAAATAGAATTCGCTTATTAGTTAAACGAGCTGCTTGGGCGGTAGCTATAGGTGGCGTGGTCTGAGGACTCGAACATCCCATATCCATTGATTCTCATTATTACAGAGGTCTCCAAATCGATTTTCCAACAAATCGTGTAATCCATTAACTATGGACATTCCTGATTGTAGTGCTTTTTCTATAATTGTAATCCAGTCTTCTGGTATTTTTCCTCCTGAATTAGCAATTCCCAAAATTAGAACGTTAGCGCCTTTTTCTAATGCCTCATCTAACGAGGAAACTATAGGTGCTGAGTGCTGAATTCCGGTAACTGATTGAAGAGACTGTCCCGAAAAATCTGAGTCTACAACGGCTACAATATCATTAGTTGAATAGCGAAGTACTCCAAAACCCATTTTTCCATAATCGCTATTCAAATGCCCTTCCATGAAGAGGGCTATTTTATCCGATTGCTGTAACATTCGTTTCTTTTTTGAGTTGTGCTCCATGTCCTGGGCTTTCTGTTAATTGTGTAATACCATCAATCAGTGGAGCCCCTTCTGCTGGATCAGGTGCTAGGTTGTAGTGAGAATCCAAATCTACATGATCCAATACCCCTGATAAAGAAGCTGCGGCAGCAATAGAAACTGAAGATTCGCTCATGCATCCCACCATCGTTTTTAAGCCAAATGCTTTGGCAGTAGCTATGATCCGAAGACCTTCGGTAATGCCACCACATTTCATCAACTTGAAATTTATTCCGTGAACAGCGCTAGCCAACTTAGGAATGTTGTTAGCGTAACGACAGGACTCGTCAACATAAATTGGCAATGCTGATCGTTCGTATAATGGAAGGAGATTTGATTCATCACCTTCCTTTAGTGGTTGTTCAATGTAGCGAACGCCTCGCTCAGCCAGCCAATGACTCATTTCTATCGCGGTTAAAAGGTCCCATCCTCCATTAGCATCGACTCGTATTTTAACCTTGTATTGCTCCGAACTTGCGACAACTTGCTCAAACATGGCTTTATCAGCTTCAATACCCTCTGGAGAACCGAGCTTGATTTTTAATGATTGAATGGTGCTTCCCTTCATCAAGAGAGGAATCCGTTCCTTAACAACTTCTGGAGGATTTATTCCGATGGTTACAGAAGTTGGCTGAGCTGGTTTGGGAAAACCTAATAATTGATACAAGGGCATATTTGCTTTTTCGCAGTCCAATCCCAAAGTGCAATATCAAGACCCGCATAGGCACAAGGAGCAATATTCATTTGACGTGCCCGTCGCTCAATTTCATAAACACTTAATTCAGAAATATCTGAAGTAATCAAGCGTTGAAGCTCTTCTATTACTTTTTCTGGGCTATCGGCTTGTTCACTTTTCCCAGGCGCAGCTTCTCCCCATCCAATGAATCCCCCTTTGTCAACAGATACAAACACATTATGAGAGTCCCCTCGGATGCCCCGACTGATTGCTAGCGGAAACCTTTTTTTAGAGTACTTTGTGAAAACTGATTTTCATGAAATTTTTATTTAGGTCGCAGCTCAAGATAAATTTTACCGATAGAGTAAAGATAACTTTTCAACTGAAATGTCAAGTGCCGAAGGATAATAATGAGGCTTAACGTTTTGTTAGTTTTCTGAGGCTTGGTGAACTAACTCCCCACAATAAAAATCCACTCAAAACAGTTAACAGTCCAAATACAGAAAATACACGCAGCAACCAATTATTAAAGTTATCTCGCCCTTGATAATCCATGGTGTGACTCATCCATAAAAAGTCAAACCAGCGCCAACTTCGGTGTCGTATGCGTTGAAAGCTTCCATTTTTTGCTGAGACATATGCAGTTAGTTGCTGAGGGTGATCAAAGGATATCGCATAGGCAGGCAAGGGCCGCCCTCGATATTCATGGTGTGCATCTGTGGTCGTTATTTTAGATATCTCAGTAATTTTATACCCAGGTACTACTCTCTCTCTAGCTACTTCCACCGCTTGCTCTTTTGAAATTTCATTTTGAAGTTTTCCGTCAGTCGCATTGATTAGTAATGATTTATTAATCCAATAATAAGGCATGTTTCCCACGGCAATTAACTCCAAGCTTTGAATGTTAATTCCCAAGCTGTCTGTTGGAAATAATGAATCAAATCTAGGGCTTGATACCCCTCGTTCAAGTAAGGGTCTCCATGAATTTCATCCAAATCCGTCCAACTGAAATACAGGCCTGATAGGGTCCACATAATAAATTGGATCCCTATAGCTAAACCTAAGTACCGGTGAATTTTACGGATTTTTATCTGTGTCTTGTGCATATTGATTTGATTTAAGATAGCCGTAATACACCGCTAGAACTCCAGATGCATTAGCCAGTGCATCTTTCCAATCTGAAACTCGATAGCTAGTTAAGGTTCCCTGTAATACTTCAATTAGAATTCCCAATATTAGAGATATGACTAGCGCTCCAGATAGAAAATTAAGCCATTGGAAATGATAGCGAAAACTTTGGGTAAATAAGAAAAATAATATTCCGTAAGCTATAAAATGACCGGCTTTATCTTGATGAATAAAAAAAGAAGGTTGAAGAGGATCTGAAGGTTGATTGAAACTCAAGTACAAAACGGTTCCCAACCACAAAAAACTGAGCAAAGTCCATAATTCTTTGGCCATCCAAGAGATATATTTTAATAAAAATAGAAAACCTTTTTGGTAAAAAGCCTACTTTCGATTATCTATTGTATCTATGCATTCAAAATCAATTCTTCCCGCTGTTGAATGTACATCATCCGCTGTTGATGGATCTGAAATATCTTGGTTTGCCCCCTTTGTGCAACGGTGATGATGATTTTCTTGGATTGCGAAATCCAGCTTACAAAAGCAATTGGGAAAACACCTCTGAAATTGCTCGAACCGCTGATCAGCTGGGTTTTCGTAATATGCTCTGTCCTTCCTCCTATCAGGTGGGGCAAGATACGTTGAGTTTTGCTTCAGCAATAGCCCCCAGCTCAAGCAAATGAATCTTCTCACGGCCATCCGCTGCGGTGAAATACACCCACCCATGCTCGCACGCGCTTTAGCTACCTTGGATCATCTCCTAAAAGGACGATTGACAGTAAATATTATTTCTTCCGACCTACCTGGCTTTAAAGAATCCTCTGAAAGGCGTTATGCTCGTTCCAAAGAAGTTATAGAAATTCTTAAACAAGCTTGGACAGAAGATTACATTGATTATCAGGGTGATTTTTATCAATTGAAATTAGATAGTTCACCTGTTAAAACTTATCAGCAAAATGGTGGTCCCTTGCTTTATTTTGGGGGGTATTCTCCCGATGGGGTTAAATTATGTGCCCAACATTGCGATGTATATCTGATGTGGCCAGAAACTTATGAAAAAATTCACCAACTGATGACAACTCTTTCCTATCAGGCGGCTTCCTACGGAAGAACCGTAGACTTTGGATTGCGTGTACACGTCATTGTTCGTGAAACGGAAGATGAAGCTAAAGAATATGCTAAAAGTTTACTGTCAAAACTTGACCTAGAGAAAGGGAATGAGATTCGTGAACGTGCACAAGACGCAAAATCATTGGGCGTTGCCAGGCAAGCAGAGATGCGATCTCAATCTGACAAAGATTTTTTTGTAGAACCAAACCTCTGGACAGGTATTGGCTTGGCTCGGTCGGGTTGTGGTGCTGCATTAGTAGGTAATCCAGAGCAAATACTTTCAAAAATTAAGGGCTATCAACAAATGGGTATTCGTTCATTTATTTTCTCTGGCTATCCTCATCGACAAGAGGCCGAATATTTTGCGCGTTTAGTACTTCCCCATCTTAATACTATTTCATTACCTGAAATTCATGGCCGAATACCAATTCAAACTCCAAAAACTCCTTTAGCCAACGGAATACGCTTATAGGCATGCTTGATTTCGGAATCGTATTGTGCTACTTTGTTATCATTTTTGTGACAGCCTACAGGGGTCGCAATAAAAAAAATACTAGCGCAGAAGATTACTTTTTAAGTTCCCGTCAGTTACGTTGGCCTTCAATTGCACTTTCTACCATCGCTACCAACATCCAAGGATACCAATTTCTGGGTATGATGGGGTCGGCTTATCTTTATGGTTTGGCTCAAGCTAATCTTGAAATAAATGCTGTACAGGGGCTATTGTTAGCCGCATTTGTTTTTGCCCCTTTATTTTTGAAATATAAAATCACAACCATTACTGAATTTATTAATTTGAAACTAGGAACTAGAGTGGGCCTATTCTATTCCTTAGCTAATTTAAGTTTATTTAGTACTGTTACCCTTGGAGCCGCCCTATTTTGGGGAGCTTATGCTGCAGATCGTGTATTTGGTGAACAGCTCGTTTTTCTTCACAGCGATAGAATGTTGCGAATTGGAATCTTAATCACTATTCTTGGCGGATTCTCTGCAGTATATACTTACCTAGGTGGTTTAAGCGCGGTTGTTAAAACGGATATTATACAATTTTTTGTGCTAATCACTGGCGGAATTGCTGTTCTGTTTGTTGCTGTTCAGGCGTTGGGAGGCTGGTCTGCACTTTATACAATTACCTCTGAAAAAATGCACCTTCATCTTCCGGCTGACCATGAAACTTTACCATGGACCCACCTCTTTGGTTTGTTCTTTTTAAATATCAATTATTGGTGTGCTAACCAGACTGTTATGCAACGCTCTTTGGCAGCAAAAAATTTAAGAGAAGCACAAAAGGGATTGTTATTAGGGGTCTGCTTAAATACGGAATGGCAGTAATTATTATCATACCAGGCATTGCTTTATATGGTATTTTAGGTAATGATTTGGCTGAACCTGATATGGCTTTCCCTTATTTGGTATCTACCTATATTCCTACAGGACTCAAAGGTATTATCCTATGTGGGTTATTTGCCTCTTTGATGAGCACGGTGGACTCTACATTTAATTCTATCGCTACACTTTGGTCAATAGATATTTACTCTGGCTATTTGAATAAAAAAGCAGATGATACCCAAAAAATTAGATCCGGTCAACAAGCCATTATCTTCAGTTTTTTTTCAGCTTTGACAATGGGATGGATACTGCTCTATTTAAAATTTGAAAATCCATCCGCAGCCTTCACCCATACACTCAACGAATTACGATATTACGTCAACTGTGGGATTGTGGTTCTAATCTGCTCTGCAGTTCTGGTAATTATCCCCAATAAAAAAAGGGTTTTATGGGCCTTTGTAATGACCCTCCCATTAAATCTTGCTCTGCAACAAATAATGCCAGATATGAACTATTTCGTTCGAGCTTTTTGTACCTTAAAAGGTAATAATTATGAGAAATTTAGGCATATTTATCTAGTTGCTCTATCAGAATGCAACTCATTTAAGTCCCTACAATCCCCTAAAAATCTTATTGAGGCTAAAAATGGTACGAAAATTTCTGTAAAAGAACTTAGACTTGGTATTGTCACTGGATTGAATAATTAACTTTGGGAATTAGTAAAAAACTAATTACACCTTGTATTTCATAGAGGAGACAAAGGAGTACAATAAATAATTTTAAATGGTGAAGACTTATTAATTGAAAGAAATTAGATGAAATTATTGATTTGCATGGGGTTCGACACAAAGAAGCTCTTGAGTGGGTTAAGGATGAGCTTTATTATCGATCCGAGCAAGGATCGTTTTCACTAACCAAACAATAATCACAGGAAACTCATCAATTAATCCTTTTTTATATCACTCACAGGATAGAATAATTTGAAGAAATAAAAAAGGACGAATCGGACACCTTAAAAAAGGGGTGGAATTGAGTTTTTCAATCGAGTGTTTATACCTATTATATTCCCAAGTTGGAATTTGGGACAAATAATTGTAGAGTATACAGACTTAGATTCCTTTAACTGCTAAGACTTAAAAAACCCTGTTATAATAATTATTGAATTCTTCTAAATACAGTTATATATACATCATCAGAATATGAAGAAGGTTCTCTTAAAGTCATTGTATCACCATTAACTTCTACAAAAGTTCCATTTGAAAAATAATCATAGGGTTCATCATAAACCTCTAATGAACTGCTTAAAAGTGTCCCTCCAGAATCTAGAGTTTGATCTGAATAATCAAATATTCCGATTGTCCCTGTCGCTTCATCATAAGACCATTTACCATAATAAACGTTTGTTACGGTAGTTTGGTAAGGATTTTTTGCAAACTTAAAAAGATCACCATCATATTCATCCTCTAAACATAGATCAATACTTCCAACTATCTCTGGAAATTGACTTATAATTGTTTCATATCTGTCTTCATAAGAACCATCAGGATTTAGAATTATGTAGTCTCTTTCTTGCAAATTTGAAATCTTCGCATATCCCTGAAACTCTCCTTCCTCGTTGTAACAAACTTCTGCATTACATGAAGGATCAAAACAGCCATTAATTTCTACACGCTCATCCCCAACATAATAGGAGTATTGATAGGGTTCTTCACCATAATCCCCCCATGCATTAAGATTCTCTCCTTCTGTTCCTTCTTGATAGTATTCCCAAATACCGTGAATTTCGTTCGGTCCACCTCCAAAATTATTAATTGTGACACATATTTCAATTCCAGCAGAAATATTATCATTATCATCATAGATATGTACATTGAAGCAAATCTGACCAGCACTAATTCCTTCACCAAAATCAATGTCAAAAGAAAATTGACCGGTGCTATTTTTATTGTACGTTTTTGATTCTGTTTCTTTTTTATCTTGATGTTTAAATCTGGATTTTTTTGAAGACCTTAATGACTTTGAGGAATTATCAGGAAATCTTTCAATTTGAATGTAAGAATCTGCTAAATCTCCGTCTACATTTTTAAATTGAATTAAAGCTCCTTGTGTATTATCAGGTACAGATAAATCTAATCCAAATCCATTATCAACAACAGCTATTAAATTGTCAGCATTTTCTACTTCAAAAGTCGTAGTTGAATTGGGAGTTATTGAGCCTTGAAAAACATTCCCGCTATTAACTTCTACATTATCGGTGAAGGCATTTTGATCTAAACTAACCTCTTCCTCAATAATAAATACTGCGTTTAATGTATAATTTTGATTAACATTTATTGTAATCGAGGGATTAGTAGAATCAAACCCCTCCCAATTTAAAAATGCATATCCTTCATTTGCATTAGCTTGAATATTTAGAACAGTTCCTTGATTATATGATCCTGATGAAGTATTTACAGTTCCACCCTCTGAACTAGTTATATCGACGTCGAAGGTTACAACTTGAGTCTCTTGATTATTATTTGAAATCACTGGATCGGAATTAGATTCTTTTGAACAAGAGAAGAATATTGTAAAAGAAACCATTAACAAATACTTAGTGAAAGAATAATTTTTCATTTGATGTTTTTTTATTTAATAAATCAATCAACAAGATATCAAAATATATTACAAAATAATTAATGCTCTAGATTTGATAAGAAACTTAGTTTGTGGAATTAATTGTTATGTCTGGAATGGAATATTCTTATACTCATTATTAATTCTTTTAAAATAAACTAGAATTTGAGAAAATCTAATCGGATGATTTAATTTTACTAGAGAAATTTTTCTTCTTTTTTTTGAGAAATTGTTTTTTCTTAAAAAGAAATTCTTCTTTTGTCATCACCTGTCCGCCTATACAGATAGATTTAACCCCTTCAGGGAACTCTTCATAAAATAGATATGAATAATCCATGTATAAATATACTTACAGACAACTATTTTAATCTCGTTACACCTACTTAAAAAATACTGCATGAAAAATATTTATTTGTATTTTACCCAGTATGCTTTAACCGAGTGATTAATCTCTTCTAGTGAAAAATAATTCCTGAGTTTTTCGACCAAATCTTCATTTGGATCCTGAGATCCATATTGTTTCTGAAAATGGCTTAAGAAATTCAAATCTCCCAATATTAGGTGTGCAGTATCTTTTATAGAAGACTGAAATGAAAGGTTAAAATTTCCCCTTTCTATTTCTTTAAGCGATTTAATTTCATATGAAGAAAGATCCTTGGCTGGATTGTAATTTCCCTGTTCCGAACCTTCTAGTAAAGATTTGATTGATGAAGGGAATTGAATATCAAAATCACAACAAACTATAGTCCCCTCTGGAGCAAGCAGCTTTAGTAGTTGATTGATTTCCAATTGATTAATATAATTGATACTGCCAAAAAACAAAGGAGATTAAATTGATTATTAAGGTCTAAATCGGAATAATAATCTACACTAGGATGCTTCTTAGCCTCCTTTAACATTGGAAAATTTGGATCATAACCGACTACCCTATTACAAAATAAGTTAAAGCAATGGAGGATTGTCCTGTGCCGCATCCCACATCCAATGCCTTAGAAAATTTAGAAGATCCTAAGGCTGTATTTAATATTTGTTGGTGAACTGGAGGGCGGAAAGATTTGTAATGGAATGCAGTTATAGAATTATATTTTTCCATTACCCTTTAAAATTAAAAATATTTTTAGGAGTCCTGATTTCCTATCAAAACTAAAAATTATTTATTGCAAATCTTAACCTTTACTTTCCATTAACATTCAAATTAGGGATTCTTTTTTTATTTTTAGAAAAAACTATTTAAATGGTAAATGCTCTTATTCTAGCCGTTCTGATTGCTCTAGTCGTACTGTTTTTATATTGGTATGCTGGATATTCATCTAGGTCTGGTTTTGCAATTGATAAAAACAATAATAATGTTCCAGATGCCTGGGAGAATAAAGTAGGCTGGTTTTTTAAAGCACGTAATTTTATAATTCTTTTCTTGGGAATCTTGATAGGTTACTTTTTAGCCCTTACTTTTCATCCTTTTTGATTTTAAGTCATACAACTAATGTATCATCCACAAGTCTTTTAGCATCTAACTGCAATAAAGACTTTTTTTGAACGTTAATGTGTTATTAGTTGCCTTTATATAAAAAGATTATCTCAAAATAATACTTATGTCTTTAAAATATTTATCAACTGTTTTAAACCACCGAATTTTGATCATTTTGATCGAAACAATTTTGGTTTATTATATCTACTATCATTATGATTTCAAACTCAGTGTTGATTTCACAATTCTTAGTATTGCGATTGTTTTCCCAATTGTATTTTCTATTACTAGCGCTTACCAGAAAAGACAGGATGCCCTATTTACTTTCAATGTATTTCGAAATAAAATCATTGAATTAAGTAATATCTATTACTCAGTTGAAGGAACTTCTAAAAAACAATACAAGAATTTATTCAATTCATTAATTCGGGTTCAAAGTTTAGTCGTAAACCATCTTATAAACGAATCAAAAGAGGCTATCAGGGAGGTCAGAAGCGAAAGAAAAGAAATCTTTTATTCAATTGACAAAGACAGAGACTTATATAACGAACGAGAAAAAGATAGCATGATTCGGGTTAAAAATGAACTATTTCAGGCGGTAGAAAAATTGTTTTCGATTAAATTCCATCCCACACCAAAATCATTACGCTTATACTGTTTAGTCTTTATTTATTTATCACCATTTATTTATAATGGTCAGATATTATTTGTCAACAGTATTGATAGCGATCTTAAAAACATTGTCTCCGTAATCATATCCTCTTTAATTGGTTTTGTACTTATGGCCTTATATAATGTTCAAGAACATATTGAAAACCCATTTGACCAGCAGGGGATTGATGATTTGGTTTTTTCAGAGATTCAGATCAATGAGTACGAACAACTAGACTAGTTAATTCGTACTACTTCTACTCGCTATTACTGGACTTTAATTTGTAATATTAACCTATGAAGTTGTTACATAGTAGACTCAAAATCTTATTTACTACAGCGCTTTTTGGGTTTTTTTTCCTGTAGTGAAGAACCTTTTGTTTGAGTCCGAAGATCGGACGGTGATTAGTCAAGTGTCTGGTGACTTCAGTGTATCTATATCTAGAGATTCCACAAATTTAAAAAGAGATAATAAAGATGCTTCTGCGATTCAAGCAACGATTCAATACCAAGCAATAACAAGTGAAGAAATTGATTCTATTAGGTGGATTTTTCCTGGAGGTACTCCTGAAGTTATTAACGATACTCTCAGACCTAATGTTGAATATACAGGTTATGGAGAATATCCAGCTCAATTAATACTTACCAAGTATGATACCATTAATGACAACAACATAGTTATTCGTAGAGACACAACCATAACTAATCCTGCAGTAAAAATATATTTTGAAGAAAATGCATGGGCAGAATCAGAATGGTCACTCACGCCCGATACTTTAAGTACGCATTCTTGGACTTCTTTCCCTTTTAGTAATTTACTAGTAATTAACGAGGTTAATACAAACTTGGAGTCAATTCCATATCGACGAACTGCAAATTTTAGTGGATTCAATGGTCAGCAGATTCGTATTTCTTTCGATTATAAAGTAACCCGTAAAGGTGGTAATCAACGTTTTACCGGAAATAATAAAAAATTTGATGTTATAGTAAATGGATTTAAACGTTTACAGGTTAACAGAACCCCCAATGACGAATACCAAATAGCATCAATCATTCAAGATAATGCTACAGATTTTGATATTGAGATAATTAAATATCCTGGATTAAATTCTTCCCCTTGGGAACTTGTTGCTACTAGCCTACCGGGAAGTTGTCAAAACAATCCGTCTTTGGTTGTCTCTGGAACAACTTCGACTTCAATAACAACCCTAAGTAGCTCAAATTCTTTATTACTTTATCAAGAATCTGAGATATCTAACCAGGTTTTTGGATTTACGTCAGTGGAGAGCGATACACAGTACTACTTCCTTGAATATTCGAATAATGGGCAATCATATTTATTTGGAACAGAAGATCAAACTAGTCTGTCATTAAACGAATCATGCCCTATAGAAATTGAAAAAGGCAACTATTCAATCCAAATATATTTAGATGAAGCATTCCCATCAACCTTTAAGTTGACTAAGCTGGATTCGGGAGCGACATTTAACTCAACTATTATAAATCCTTACTACTTCGATCTCTACATAAAGAATTTTAAAATTGATCCCTACTAAATTATTTTAAATTTAGGAATCAAAGAATTGAGAATTCAAGTCATTATTACTAGAATTTAATTTTTTCTAAATATTTTATATAAAGTAAATTGGGACAAAACTATATAGTCTCAAATTTTTACAGCTAATTCAACAAATAGTTAAAATTAAAATTGCCCATTTCTCTAAGTCGTTTGAAGTCAAATAAATCATAAATTTGAGTGAATAAAAAAGCTGAGTTTATGACAAAGAGTATTTTGATTTGTTTGATGTGGATTGGCCTACAGCCCAATGCCTATTGTAGGTCACTGGATTAGTATAGATGATGCTACTGGCAAGGAGAAATCAGAAATCAGTCTGTATCTTGAAAATGGGAAACTTTATGGTAAAATTGAACGTTTGCTGCTGCCCGAGGATCAAGGTAAGATTTGTGTGGAATGTAAAGGAAGTGAAAAAATCAACCTATCGAAGGTCTTGTTATTGTTCAAGGACTGGAAAAGAAAAACAAAGTTGGACCGATGGAACCATTTTAGATCCTGCCAATGGAAAACGCTACAGCTGTACTATTTCACTCAATCCTGATGGAACTCTCAATGTAAGGGGCTATTTGGGTTTTTCGATATTGGGCCGAACCCAAATTTGGAAACCCGTAGACTAAATTATTGAAGGTTTTATTTTTTCGATTTACGTGTATAATTCTGTATTTCAGTTCTTTAAATTGATAAAATTTATATAAGTGACACTTATTGCTTCTGTTTTACAATATTTAGGGTAACTGTGGTGTGCCATGTAATTTATGACCCTGTATGCGGTTATGATAGCAATAACTATTCCACCTCTTGTGTTGCAGAGGTTCAAGGAGTCCTGAAATAGGAAGTTGGAAATTGTAATTAAAAAATAAATATTGAAAAACAGTCGAGTTTCAAATCTGGCATTACATTTTTGCCTTGCTAGTTTCTTATTCAATACCTATTTGGTCTCAGGTCAAAATTCCTATACCCTAAAAAAAAACAAAAGAAATCCAAATCGATGGGGTATGGGATTCCTCTGAATGGAAACAAGCTGTGGAAGTTCCTTTCCCTATGAAATTACACCCAACAACAATACTCCTGCAAAAAAAGAAACCGTGGGTTACATCACCTATGATGATTTGCATCTATACATTGCAGTGAAAGCTTTTGATGACCCCCAAAATGTGCGTGCTTCCATTCGTCCCCGTGACGACTTCAAGATGTTGGGTGACGATACTATATTTATTGCTCTTGATCCCTTTGCCGACGCTCGTAATAATCTTCTTTTAGGGGTAAACCCAGTAGGTAGTCAATTAGATGCCCGAGCTGTGAACGCAACCACTGACGACGATCGTTATGACATCAGCTTTAATGTCAATTATGAATCTGCAGGACAACTGAATGATGAAGGATACGTTGTCGAATTTAAAATCCCTTTTCCGAAATTCCCTTCCCTGGAGGAAAAAATCAAAAATGGAATTTCCGAATCGGACGACGGTATTTCGAAAATGGTAATGAGATTGAATTGCGAACGCAGACATTGGATCGGGATAATCCATGTTTGGTTTGTCAAACAACAAGTGAATTGATTTTCACCGACATCACTATTGCTAAAAGAGTAGAATTCTTGCCCTATTTAACCAGTGCCGTTGTTGGCAATCGAGAAAATGAATCTATTGCCTACGGTCCGCTTCGACTTGATGCAGGCTTGGGAGCCAATTTAGATTTAACCAAAAATACAGCTTTAGAACTCACGCTCAATCCTGATTTTTCTCAAGTAGAAGCTGATATAACCCAAGTAGACGTCAACTCATCCTTTGCCCTTGAATATCCAGAGCGTCGTCCCTTTTTTAGTAGGGGAACAGGTATTGTAAATTTTGAGAGTGATCTATTTTACACCCGCTCAATTAATGATCCCATCTTTAGTGGAAAACTATTAAACCAAGGGCGGAAAGGCCGCTGGTATGCTTTGGCAGCAGTTGATGAGAATTCGCCATATCGAGTCGCAGGAGAAGACCGTTCTTACCTTGGAAATGCAGGAAAAAGTTTTGTCAATATTGTTCGTTATCAGCATTTAATTTCAGATAAATCCCGTTTGGGTGGTTTCAATATGAGTCGTATTTATGAGAATAATAGTCAAGGAATACTCTGGGGGATTGATGGTCTGTTTCTAATTGGAGACAACTGGAGAATCACCTTTGAATTAGCTCACAGTTCTACAAAAGAAGGGTATCAGGACTGGATTGAAAGTGAAGATTCTTTTGGAAATTATTCGGTTGCACTCGATGGTGAATCTTATGGTGGACACAATTTTTACTTTCAAGCTTATAGGAATACCGAACATTGGAAGAGCTATATCAAATTAAGGGATATCAGCCCCAATTTTCGTACGGATTTGGGCTTTGTAGTAAAAAATAATCGCCGCTGGGCGACCGTTTATCATCTTTACCAAAACATTAGTGACCGTAAAGGTCTCCAATCCTATGGATTTGGAACCAAGGCTGATATCAATTACACTTTTCAAGGTTATTTAAAGAATGTGAGTCTCGATGGAATATTCCAAATTAAAACTTTTGGAAATACCGACATGAGCTTTACCTACGACTGGGACATTTTTAAAAACTATCTGGGAGTTGATTATCATTATTTGGGGGCCCTTCAATGGGAAGTCACAAGTCGGGCAAGCGAACAACTAATCGTTGATATTAGTATGCTCTGGGGGCGTGACTTGGCCTACAATGAAGAAATCCCAGACCGAGGACATGCTTTCAATTTTTCGCTTCACTAACCTACCAGCTTAGTGATCAATTCTCAATCAATCCCTCTATCCGCTATGGACAATTGAAACGATTGGATACGGATCAATTCTTTTTCAAAGGTTCCATCAGTCGATTAACTTTAAATTATCAACGTAATAATTTCTTGAGTTTCCGATTGGTAGGAGAATACAACCAGTTTGCTGACCGGTTTTTTGTGCAACCTCTGATTAAATGGAACCCTAATCCGGCAACAATTTTCTATATTGGTGGTAATCAAAATACCTATTGGGAAAGCGAAGATAATTTCAATCCCTTTCGTTTTACAGAATCACAATTTTATTTAAAATTTCAATACCTCATCGGTTTATAATTTCATGATTACAAAAAAACTACTCCTCACTAAGCGGCCACAGGGACTACCCACTAAGGACTGTTGGGAGCTCAAAGAAGAAGCCCTTCCAAAACTCAATTCAGGACAAGTATTGATCCAACAACACTATATTTCACTGGATCCAGCAATGCGCGGATGGATGAATGATTCTCGCTCTTATATTCCTCCCGTTGCTTTAGGTGAAGTAATGCGAGCTGGAAGTGTAGGCCAAGTAATTGAAGTAAATGGGAAAACCCCTTTAAAGAAGGAGATTATGTCACCGGCTGGGGAGGAGTACAAACACATTGCATCACAAATGGGGAAGGGTTTTATCCCATCAATCCTAAATGGGCGGATCTCCCCCATTTTATTGGAAGTTTAGGAATGCCAGGCATGACCGCATATTTTGGAATCCTTCAAGTGGGTGAAATTAAAGAAGGTGATACAGTGCTTGTTTCGGGAGCAGCAGGGGCTGTTGGCAGCATGGTAGGTCAAATTGCTAAAATAAAAGGATGTAAAGTAATAGGTATTGCTGGAGGTCCAGATAAATGTTCATATTTAATGGAAGAGCTTGAATTTGACGGTGCTATCGACTACAAGAATGAAAACTTGAAATCTGGAATCAAAAAATACTGTTCCAAAGGGGTTGATGTATATTTCGACAACGTAGGGAGATATTCTGGATACAGCTTTGATTTTCTTCGTAAAAAAGCAAGAGTAGTTATATGTGGAGCTATCTCACAATACAACGAGCAAAACTACAAAGGGCCCAAAAAACTACCTTTCCTTATTAGTTAATCGAGCAAGTATGCGAGGGATGGTTGTTCTAGACTATGCCGCCAAGTACAAAGAAGCAATGCAACACATTGCCCAATGGATGAAAGATGGAAAACTCAAAAGTAAATTAACCATTCACGAGGGTATCGAAGAATTCTATCCTACTTTTCTTCGTCTTTTTAGTGGAGATAAGCTTGGAAAATTGATATTAAAACTATAGATAGTTCATCTGAGAAAGAATTTCCACAACCATCAGATAATGGAAAAAAAGCGCCCCCAAGAACAAATAAATGCCAGACCACGTGGTGCCATTGCCATTGGTGCCATCTATAAAATAGCACTCCCAAAGTGTAGAGAATTCCTCCGATAATGAGATTGTTCATCGCCACTTCAGAGAAACTTTCTTGCACACTATTAAATTCAAATACAACCAACCAGCCCATTGCTAGATAGAGAAATAAAGAAAATCTAGGCCAACGATGGATAAAAAATAACTTATATAATATACCTACAAGAGCCAATGCCCAAACTGCTATGAGCAAATAAACCCCACTAGAGTTATATAAAATAGTTAGACCAACTGGAGTGTAAGAACCAGCAATCAGAAAATAAATAGCAATATGATCCACCTTCTGCCAAAAGGCCTGGTGTTCTCTAAAGACGGCATGATAGATTGTGGAAACACCAAACAAAGCAACCAAAGACAGCCCATATAAAAAGACTCCAAAAGAAACTCGAAATCCTTCCGAATCTAGATGAATGAATACCCAACAACTGCCAATAAGGCTTAGTAGAAATCCAAAAAAAATGGGTATAGACGTTCCACTTTTCCTCTACAGGAAGGTGTTTCAATACGCTCACTCTATATGGGATTGAGGCACCCACCGCACCGCTAAATTGGGTGTTTCCATCTCTGGATCAAGGGGAAACATTGGGCGTTGTATATTTTTATAGGGTAACCGAGCCAAATCTTGATCGACCCCCCCAGGGGTTAGTGCCATAACCCAGTCACCTCGAATGTCATAAAGTTCAGGAACTAGATATCCAATTTTGACAGCTAAAATATCAATCGTTTTGGGATTGAGACCCAATTGTGTAAAATCAGACAGGTGATGATAGGGTTTGCGTTTTTGAGTAACAATTATTTGTAAGCTCCCTGTTTGAATTACCACCTCAACCTTTGGCGTCTTTATCGCCTTTATGAATGGCGCGAACCGTGCCTTCTAATTCAATTGGAGGGCAAAACGGTTGTCTACAGCGGCTCCTACTTCTGCTCGTACAATTCCACCGACTCCAGCTTCAAGAGCTTTAGATATCATTTTTGGCCCTGGAATAGAGGCATAGATTAGGGATGGACCCTCTGATGTTTTAAAGGCTTCGTGAGCAAGTAATTCTCTTAAAGTCCAAGTCACATCTCCTGCACCCCCGCTGTAGGATTATCTCCCATATCACTCTCAGGATAAATGGTTTTTTTTGACTCTTTAATGCTAGATCCAGTGCTGTCTCAAAGTTCGTGGTTGGAGCTACAAAGTCAAACGCATCTCGAACAGACCAAAAGCCTGAGCCAGTTTTTCGGCTCCTTCTTGAACTTTCTTTTTATCATCTCCCGTCACCATCACCACAGCGTGATTTCTAGGTTCGTCTGCCCAGGCATAACCAATCCATATGGCTGCATCGGTCACTCCTGTTTGATTGGCCACTCCAGGGACTTGGGCATAGAGACTCTTGCCCGGATCAATCCGAGTACTTGTTTGTTCTCCAGGAAGTAAAATAGGAACAGGAATCCAAGCTTTAAAAACAGGTTTTCCCTGTCCCTTTTCCAGTCGATCCAAAAGATTCTCAAGAGCTCGTTGTTTCGATTCAATAGCATCTTCGTGCGGAGCCATGCGATAACACGTAATCAAATCCGTATGTTTTGCCAGTCTTTCAGATACATTCCCATGTAAATCCATGGAAGTTGAAATCAATGTTTTGGGACCGACAACCTTCCGGATTTTGGCAATCATATCTCCTTCAGGTCTACAATCCCCTCAACGCTCATGGCTCCATGAATATCAAAAAATAAACCGTCGTAGGGCAAATTTTTTTAAGCTTCTCTAAAGTGATCCCCATTAAGGAGTCGTATGCTTGTCTTGTTACCATTCCCCCTGGCAAGGCGTGCCCTTTGAGTGTAGGGAACCATTGAGCCCGTTTTCGATTGGGGTGATCCTCTGATAAAAATGGATAAAAATCAAAAATAGCCGCTCCTTCCTTGGAGTGAAAAGCATCAACTTCCGTTCGAGCAGGAGAAAAGGTACTGGATTCAATGGCCAATCCCGCAATGGCTATTTTGAGAGATTTTGGACCCACTTGCTGACAGCTTTGTAAGCCAATAATAACAAAAAGTGCTCTGAATAAATATTTCATAGTCTAGTGATAATAATCTGATTTTTAATACCCTATGCGGCATTCTTAAATGTAAACAATTTGCAAGGCTTCACAAAAAATAATATCTTTTTACAAAAATAACTATGAAACAGAACATCGATTATGATGGGATGGCAGATCAAGGCCGAGTGCCTAGTCCTGAGACAAAAAAAATTAGCTCCCGTGCTATTTGGGGTGGGTTCTTTCTATTACTAATTTTTGTCTTGTTTATCCTCTCCTTGACCTTTTAAATCCAAAACCAGAAGATTCGCTCTTATCCCAATTCAGACATAACCACATGTTTTTTTGATTTTTTAAGAAAAAATGGGCCTTGAAAGTTTGGACAACAATAATTATATCAAAGGGCTTATTTAGTAATTTCGATTTTATCTGTCAAGATGAGGGCCATAGGGATGACAGGTAACACGGCCAATACACCATGAATCAAAGCCAGCTGATTTGCTAAATACTCACTTTGAAGGGCTAGGAATACCCCGAATATATTAATGAATTAATACACAGAAAATATTTTGATCCCAGCTGATTTTGCGATCTTACTGCCGTCATAGGGTAATTTATTAGGGATGGCTAATACCGCCTGAATCATCCACAGAAAAGCGACACCTAGATGAATTAATTCACCGTTTTCAGCATAGTTCCCAAATTCGGCAAATACAACAATCAATCCATAAAGAAAATAACCCGTATTGAAAAGAACCCGATTTTTCTTTACAATTCCAAAGACAGAAATCAATACTAACAACGATACAATAATTAAAATAAAAGACATTTGAATTTAATTTATGGTTATCTATAAAATTACTAAAAAATAGAATTTAATATATATTGGCTTTTTTGGATACTTAATTGTTCGTTACTGTTTTTTCAATATGACGCTTTGCTCTTTTCTTTTTGAAGAAGGTTTTATCGGCTATATAAATTCTTTTGTCTACTTCGCAACAGATCTTGTCTGTTTTTTGATCTTTGAGTTGAGTTGTCTTTGTGATTTCAATCTCTTTCTTTTGAGCCACTTGTTTTTTAATTTGATCAACTTCGTCCCTGGTATAGAGAAATTCTGCATAGAGGTCTGAAGTTCCAGGCCGTAAAAAACGAATTTCGGCTGCTTTGTCCCATACTACATAATCTTTGCCTATAATATTAATCAACTGTACCATAGGAAAAGGGTCTACCGAGGCAAACATACTTCCTCCAAATATTGTATTGACAAAGTTTCTGTTCTTGTAGCTTATTGGCAATTTGATTTTCAATTGATGTAAATCTGGAGAAACATAGGTTATCTTACCCGAGGTACGCCGATACATGGGAGACAAATTAAATCCATGTTTAAATACAAAAGCGGGGCTAAAAAACAGCATCCCCCACCTGCTCAAACGTTGATAGAATGACATAGTTATAAATTATAGATGGAAGGTAACTGATTTTTATATTTGTTCCCCTACCAAAAACCACTTGTGATATATTTAAACAAGCTTTAATTGAGAGTATATTTGACTATGGAGGAAACGAGAGGGGCACACTTTTCCGGACACAAACGCTATCAATTGTGGCGTATATGGGAACCCAAAAAGCCAATCCTCTTTTATATCCTTTTAAATCCATCCACTGGGGACCATCAAAAAGACGACCCTACACTTAGGCGACTGCGGTATTTTTCAGCAAAATTTGGTTTTGGTGGTTTCTATGTAGGCAACCTATACCCTTGGATTACACCTAATCCTAAGCAACTCTATCGGAAAGATCTTTCCATAGACCCGGTAAATATCTCCCATTTAAAACAGATGCATCAATGCTGTGATAGCACCGTATATGCTTGGGGAAATAACGAAACGCAACCCCTTTATATAAAGGAATTTACAAAAGATCCTTTATGCTTCGGATTTAATAAAAATGGTAGCCCAAAACACCCGCTTTATCTTCCAAAATCTACTCAGTTAGTCCCGTATGTTTCAGAAAAGGCTATTTAAAAAAAAGAGCCAAAGATCCCAACCCTGTTAGGATCAGAATTAATCTTCTGTAATTGGTGTCTGGGATGTGTTTGACCCAGCGAACGCCAAATAATAGGCCAAGCAATTCAACAGGAATTAAGTAGAGGCTGATTTGTAAGCTTTGCCATTGTATCGTTTCCCAAACCCACACATGAAACGGCACCTTAAACACATTGATTAGAAAAAAGACATAAGCCGTTGTTCCAATAAAAATATTTTTGGGTAACCGAAGCGCTAAAAAATAGATATTAATTACTGCTCCTGCCAGATTCCCAATCATCGTTGTAAAGCCTGCCAATACTCCCAATGAACCAGCAAAAGCCCAATGCGAAGGAACTTGGGTAAGCGGACGAATTTCCCAGTAACCCATCAAGCCAGTAGTGATAAGAATCAACAAAGCCATACTTAAAGTGAAAGCTTCTTCATTGAAGAAGGTTCCTCCATAGGTAGCCAGAACGACCCCTATCAACATCCATGGAATGATACGAGAGACATAACCCCAATTTGCGTGTTTATTGTAATATACAATCGCGAAAATGTCTCCTACAATAAGAAGTGGCATTAATATCCCCGTAGACTTTCGAGCACCAAAAGCATATACAAAAAGAACGACAATAAATACAGCAATCCCTTTAATTCCTGACTTTCCCATACCTAAAAGAAAAGCACCTAATCCAGCCAACAGCCAACTCAAAAATGTTATTCTTTCCACATCCATAGACTAAGGAGCTCTAAAATCAATAGCCTCTATTTTCAACATATAAGCAATCACTGAGCAACGAAAAAATTTGTATTGAATCAAACCCCAACAATCTCTCGAATCTGATTGACTATATCAGGATTCAGCAAAGTGGAGGTGTCTCCCAAATTGGATACATCTTTATGGGCAATCTTACGAAGGATACGCCGCATAATTTTACCCGAGCGGGTTTTGGGAAGTCCCGGAACAAAAGTGATAATTTCCAATTTAGCAATAGGACCTATTTTTTCTGCAATTAATTCATTTATTTCATTGCGAAGCACTGTTTGCTCTTTTTCTGAAGCTTCCTTTTTCAGGGTAACATATCCAAAAAGAGCGTTGCCCTTTATGTCATGAGGAAAACCAACAATTGCAGACTCCGCTACTTTTGAATGTTCATTAATGGCGTCTTCAATGGGGGCTGTACCCAAATTATGCCCCGAGACTATAATGACATCATCCACCCGTCCAGTGATTCGATAATACCCTACTGCATCTCGTGATGCACCGTCACCGGTAAAGTAATGATTCGGATAGGCAGAAAAGTACGTCTGTCTGTAACGTTCATGATCGCCCCAAATAGATCGTGCTATGGAAGGCCAGGGATACTTAATACACAAACGCCCTTCTACTTGGTTCCCTTCGATTTCGTTACCATTTTCGTCCATAAGAGCTGGTTGGATTCCTAGAAAAGGAAGTGTTGCAAAAGTGGGTTTGGTGGGAGTACAATATGGAATTGGTGAGATCATTATCCCTCCTGTTTCCGTTTGCCACCATGTATCAACGATTGGACTTTTTTCTTTCCAATTGCATTATCATACCAATGCCAGGCCTCTTCGTTAATCGGTTCTCCAACAGTTCCCAGGACCTTGAGAGAGCTGAGATCGTATTTTTCAACGAATTCTATATTTTCTTTTGCTAAAGCTCTTATGGCAGTTGGTGCGGTATAAAATTGATTCACCTTATGCTTTTCTACAATTTCCCAAAAACGACCAAAATCGGGATAGGACGGAACCCCTTCAAACAAAATAGTTGTTGCACCATTAGCCAACGGGCCATATAGAATATAAGAATGTCCCGTTATCCAGCCAATATCTGCCGTGCACCAATAAACATCGTCCTCTTCGTATTGAAAAATATTTTTAAATGTATGTGCAGTGTAAACCATATATCCTGCACTACTGTGCACCATCCCTTTGGGTTTTCCAGTAGACCCTGAGGTATAGAGGATAAAGAGCGGATCCTCCGCCTCCATCACAGTAGCTTCACATTCAGAGCTTGCTTTTTGGAGAAGAGGTCCCATAGCAAGGTCTCTTCCTGGGACCATTGCAATAGTATTATCAGTCCGTTTAGCGACCAAAACACATGATACCTGCGGACAATTTTTCAAAGCAGAATCAACAATCGCTTTAAGATCTATAATCTTATTACCTCTAAATGAACCATCTGCAGTAAGTATAATTGAAGCATCACAATCGTTAATTCGAGTCGATAATGCTGTAGCAGAAAAACCTGCAAACACAACAGAATGAATCGCTCCAATCCGGGCACAGGCCAAAACAGCAAAGGCCAGTTCTGGTATCATTGGAAGATATATACACACTCTATCCCCTTTCTTAACACCTTGGTCTTTTAAAACATTGGCCATTTTATTGACCTGTTCGAGGAGTTGTTGGTAGCTAATGTGTTGAGCAGATTCTTTGGGGTCATTTGGTTCGAATAATATGGCTGTTTTATTTGGGTTATTCAGAAGGTGTCTGTCAATACAATTTTCTGTTATGTTTAATTGAGCTCCTTGAAACCACTTGACTTCGGGTGTATTAAAATCCCAGGATAGTACTTGATCCCATTTTTTATACCAGTTAAAATTTTCTTCTGCAATGGCTCCCCAAAAGGCTTCTGGTTCTGTGACTGATTCTCGGTAAGCTTGGAAATATTCTTCCAAGTTTTGGATATGGTATGTGTTCATATTAAATATTAATCTGTGCTTTAACACTTATTTAGTGTCGGCCGCTCTAAGATATCAAATATTAATGTGTAGCCTTACCAGCACCACTTGGAATTCTAATTTTCTCTACCATTTGCTGAACGAATTCTGGAACCCCAGCTGTAAATTGATTGACAACCAATGAAACCCCGAAGTTTACAAGCATCGCTACGGTACCAAATCCTTCAGGTGAAATTCCAAACCACCATCGAGACTTGAGTCCTGCAACAGCTGCTTTTCCCCCGTCAAACAATCCAAATTTAAATTTTAGCATATAATATAACATTAGTGAAATCCCTACAACCATTCCAGCGATAGCTCCTTCTTTATTCATTTTTTTATAAAATATACCTAAGATTATGGCTGGAAAAAAGGAAGCTGCAGCAAGTCCAAAAGCTAGGGCAACTACAGCAGCAACAAAGCCTGGTGGATTAATCCCAAAATATCCAGCAACGCAAACAGCTCCAACAGCAGAAAATCTTGCAGCAATAAGTTCCTGCTTATCTGTTATGTTGGGGTTGAAAACATTTTTTATCAAATCGTGAGACACCGAAGAGGAAATCGCCAATAGAAGTCCTGCGGCAGTAGATAATGCAGCTGCCAAACCCCCTGCGGCAACCAAAGCAATAACCCAAGCAGGTAAATCTGCAATCTCAGGATTAGCCAATACCATTATATCTCGATCGACAAACAACTCATTGGTAGCATCATTTGCAGAATAATTTATTTTCTCGTCTCCATTTTTGTCATTGTATTTTAGAAGACCTGTCTTTTCCCAATTTGAAAACCATTGGGGCATCGTATTATAAGCTTTTCCGCTTACAGTATTAATAAGGTTAGTGCGTGCAAAAACTGCTATTGCAGGAGCTGTTGTGTAGAGGATAGCTATAAATAATAATGCCAAGCCAGCTGATTTACGAGCATCTTTTACTCGTTTTACAGTAAAAAAGCGAACAATTACATGGGGTAGTCCTGCCGTCCCAACCATAAGTGCAGCTGTGATAGCAAACACATCTGTCATGGATTTAGACCCTTGGGTGTACTCAGCAAAACCCAACTCTTCAGATAAACTATTTAATTTTTCAAGTAGATAAATCCCGTCTGTTCCTCTGGATCCCATTCCCAGTTGAGGGATTGGGTTACCTGTCATCTGTATTGAAATAAATATGGCCGGAACCATAAAAGCAAAAATCAAGACGCAATACTGAGCTACTTGGGTATAAGTAATTCCTTTCATCCCCCTAGTACAGCATAGAACAAAACAATAATCATCCCAATGATGACTCCTGTGTTAATGTCAACTTCTAAAAAACGTGAAAAAACCACTCCAACACCCCGCATTTGACCTGCAACATAGGTAAACGAAACTAAGAGTGCACAGAGCACTGCTACAATTCTAGCTGTTTTAGAGTAATAGCGTTCCCCAATAAAATCAGGTACTGTAAATTTTCCAAACTTTCGAAGATATGGAGCTAACAAAAGGGCTAAGAGCACGTATCCACCAGTCCATCCCATTAAGTAAACTGCACCGTCGTAACCCATAAATGAAATCAGGCCAGCCATTGAAATAAAGAAGCCGCTGACATCCAATCTGCAGCTGTTGCCATCCCATTGGCAAGGGGAGACACGCCACCACCTGCAACATAGAATTCTTTTGTTGAGCCCGCCCTAGACCAGATAGCAATTCCGATATATAAACTAAAGGTAATACCTACTAAAGCATAGGTCCATATTTGAACATTTTCCATACTAATTTAAATTAGTCTCTGTCAAATCCATACTTTTTATCCAGATTGTTCATCAATCGGACATATACAAAAATCAATATGACAAAAACATAAATAGCCCCTTGTTGTGCAAACCAAAAACCCAATGGGAAACCAGCAATTTGAATTGAATCAAGCGATTCACGAAAAATAATCCCTGCACCAAAAGAGACAATAAACCAAATTCCAAGTAGAATCGATAAATAACGCAGGTTCACTTTCCAATAGTATTTAGCATTTGTTGATTTAGAATTGGTTTCCATTTTAAGGTCAGTTTTTCCTATTTATTGGCAAAATACAAAAAACAATAACTCACTCTTGGATGAGTTTGAGTTCAATATAGAATTATATGTATCTTACATTCCTTTTTGATTATGATGTAGAAGGAAATGTTGAATAAAAAATGATTTCAAATTATGGCAACGAAGTATGTAGACCTATCCACGGTCAAATTTTTATGAATGAGGTGCAAGAAATTGATACAGTTTTAGAAAAAGAACGGTATCAAGATCACGACCGTGAATCAATAGACTTGTTTCTCGATTCAGTCAAGCAATTTGCAGATAAAGAACTTTTTCCTTATTTCAAAGACATGGACGAGCAGCCTGCCAAATATAAAGAAGGGTCAATTGAAGTTCATCCACAAGTTGAAAAAATGATGAAAGAGGGAGGTGCTATGGGATTAATTGCCGCACCCTTCAATTATGAAGACGGTGGTTTACAAATTCCCTCTTAGTCAATACAGCTGCTTGTTATGTTTTAGATGCAGCTAACAATCACCTGCCTGGCTATGCTGGTCTTACTTCTGGAGCTGCTGAGTTAATCATTGAGTTTGGAAGTGAATCTCTCAAAAATCAATACACGCCTAAGATGCTTTCTGGAGAATGGGGTGGTACAATGTGCCTTACTGAACCCCAATCGGGTAGCTCGTTGTCTGATATTGTTACCAAAGCAACTCCTAGCGAAGATGGATCATACAAAATAAGTGGTCAAAAAATATTTATATCTGGAGGAGATCACCAATATGCTGATAATATAGTGCATTTGCTATTGGCTCGTATAGAAGGAGCGCCAGCAGGAACAAAGGGAATCTCTTTGTTTGTAGTTCCAAAAAATCGACTTGATAGAAATAACAATTTGGTCTTCAATGATGTGACTACAGTGGCCGATTTTCAAAAAATGGGTCAGAAAGGATATTGTACCACACATCTTGGCTTTGGTGATCATAGTGACTGTCATGGTTACTTAGTAGGGGAAGCTAACAAAGGACTTCATTATATGTTCCTAATGATGAATGGTGCTAGAATTGCTGTAGGAAGAACTGCTTCGGCTATTGCATCGGGTGCCTATTACGCTTCTTTAGAGTATGCCAACGAACGTCCTCAAGGACGAAAGCTTTCGTCTGATGGAACTAAAAATTTGAAACAAAAACAAAGCCTAATCGTAGAGCATCCGGATGTGAGAAGAATGTTATTACTTCAGAAAGCAATGGTTGAAGGCTCGATGAATTTGATTTTTAAAGCTGCAAAATATCATGACCTCCAACATACCTCCTCAGATAAAAATGAAAAACACAAATATCACAGTTTACTGGAGATGATTATTCCAGTTGTAAAGACCTACCCTTCAGAAGCGGGTATTTATTCAATTAATAATGGTCTTCAAGTGCTTGGAGGCTATGGATTCTGTTCAGATTTTATACTACAACAATACTATCGTGACATACGAATCTGTTCTATTTACGAGGGTACTACAGGAATTCAGTCTCAAGATTTGTTAGGCAGAAAAATGATGCTTAATGAGGGAGAAGGAGCACAGCTATTAATGGCTGAGATTAAGAGTACTCTTGAAGCAGCCTCTCAAATTCCAGGACTAGAACTTTGGGTGAAGCAACTAGAAGAACAACTTCAACGCACTCAAGAGGTACTTCACCATTTGGTCCCTTTTGCAATGAAAGGGGACTATGAGCGCTTCCTGGCTGATGCCACAGTATTTATGGAATTCTTTAGCTTAATATTAATTGGCTGGTCATGGCTTGAGATCGGTGTAGAATCAAAAAGAGCCTTAATTACAGGTAATGATACATACGAGTCTTCTTTTTATGAGAGTAAATTGGATGCACTTGAGTATTTCTTTGTTTATGAACTGCCAAAAACCAAAGGACTATCCGAGATCCTATTAAATCCTTCCTCGGTAACAATTAAAAAAGAAAAGGAATTAATCTCTTAAGGTATATCTCTAAAAATGAAAAAGCCATTAATACTCATTTTCGTGATTCTATTTAGTTTATCATTCTTCCAATGTGAAGAAAATAAAACGCAAGAGTATCACTACCGATATACTCTACCAGATTGGGCGCAGCTTAACTATTATGCCAAAGCAAATACAGCGATTCTCCCTCCAATCCAGAACGAAAACCGAATTGTATTTATGGGAAACTCTATTACACAGAGTTGGAAGACTATTCATCCAGAATTTTTTGAAGGAAAACCCTATATCAATAGAGCAATTGGTGGACAGACAACCCCACAAATGTTAGTTCGTTTTCGCCAAGATGTAATTGACCTCAAGCCAAAAGTTGTTGCTATCATGGCTGGTACCAATGACATTGCCGAAAACACAGGACCAACGACTATTAAAAGAGTTGCAGACAATCTAAAGTCAATGTGTGAAATTGCGCATGCCAATAACGTTAAGGTCATACTGTGCTCTGTTCTTCCTGCAGAGGATCATCCATGGCAACCAGGAAAAGATCCCAAAACTAAAATTCCAGCACTTAATGATATTCTCTTCACTTATGCCCAGACAAATAATTTCTATTATTTAGATTATTTTTCTGCCTTAAACAATGGTCAAAATGGGATGGATGAAATTCATTCTGATGATGGTGTTCATTTAACTATTGAGGGATATAAAGTTTTGGAGCCTATGATTGAAAATGCAATTGAAGAGGTACTATCCCAGTAATAATTGATCTCGAATAGCTACAAATTCCGAAATACTTTTTGGGTTTTTTAAAGCTCCGGCACTCACCACTTTTTCCGGTTCTGACCCCTGAAGTATTTTCTTTACAGGAATTTCAAGTTTCTTTCCGCTCAGTGTATACGGAATGTCGGAAACAAGAATCATCTTATCGGGTATATGGCGTGGCGAACAGTGGTCTCTGAGGTGTTTTCTGATTTTATTTTTTAAAACATCATCTAGCCTGACTGGGCCTACAAGAAAAAGAAGCAATTGGGAGCCTCCATTTTTAAAAGTTGGCAAATCTACTACCAAGTGGTCTTCTAATTCAGGAAGTAAATCCAATGCATTATACAATTCTGCTGTACCTATTCTTACGCCATTTTTATTTATTGTAGCATCAGACCGTCCAAGAACTTGTATGCCTTTTTTGGGGTGACAGTAAATCCAATCACCGTGTGTCCACACATTCTCAAATTTTTCAAAATAACTTGCTTTGTATATATTTTTGTCAGTGTCCCCCAAAAGTATAAGGGCATACAAGGCATGGGTTGGGTAAGAACCAATTCGGCTTTCTCTTTCCAAACCTTTTCCCCTCTGAGTCCCATCCTTCAACAGCAGCTCCAAGCATAGCACACTGAAGATAGCCAGCATACACAGGGAGTTGAGGATGTCCTCCTAAAAAAGCAGAACACACATCAGTCCCTCCACTTAAAGAGATTATTTGTGCATTGGGTAATCGATCTTGCAACCAGACAAATGCAGCTTCTGAAAGGGGTGCTCCAGTTGAGCCGATGGTTTTAATTTGAGATAATTCAGACTGGGTTACGGCCTTATTTTGGTCCTTCATGCTTTGAATCAGAAAAGGAGCGCCATGACCAAAATGATTTATTTTTTTATCGGCTGCAAAACGCCATTGTACTCCCAGATCAGGATATGATGGAGCTCCATCATAAATACATAAAATAGCATTGCATAATAAAGAACCTAAAGCGTAGTTCCACATCATCCATCCAGTTGTAGTATTCCAAAAAAAACGCTCCCCTTCTGCTACACTTTGATGTAATGACAGGGCTTTGAGCTGTTCCAGCAGCATTCCTCCAGTACGGTGCGTTATCGCCTTAGGTTTACCAGTAGTCCCTGAAGAGAAAAGAACCCAAATGGGATGATCAAATGATACAGATAGTGGGTTTAAAGAAATGATTTTCTTACTAGCTAAATCCCATGAGGTAAAGTCAGTGTCAAAAATTAATGTGTTTTCTAAGTTTGGCAGACCTTTTTTTAGAGCCTCAACTTTTTCTTTTAAAATAAAATTATTGCCATTGTATGAATACTCGCTCATAGCAAACAATATTTTAGGATTAAGCTGTTTAAAGCGATTCAATACACTTTCCACACCAAAGTCAGGAGAACAGCAACTCCAAATTGCTCCTATTGAATTAACGGCAATAAAAGCTGCTATGGTAACAGGGTGATTAGTAAGATACCCTACCACACAATCTCCTTTTTAATTCCTGCCCTTAGCAGGTAATCTTGAATTTCTTTAGCCTTTTTAAATAGAGCATTCCAAGTAATTGTAGTATCATCTTGCTTCTCATTTCGGTAAAAAATAACAGGTTTTAAATTATTAAAATTTCTTTCTATATGATGAGTATAACTTAATGTAGCGCCGGTAAACCATTTGGTTTCATAAAATGGTATGCTAGGGCTTACTGCAATTTTAAATGGGGTATCAAATTGGATCTTGAAAAAATTGGCAACACATATCCAAAAACTAGAAAGTTCTGAGATTGACCAATTATGAAAATCGGAATAATTAGAAAACTTCTTTCCTGTAGTAGAGACTACAAAATCCTGAAAAGCCTTCATAGAATTATTTACTAGTTGTTTTTTTTCAGGTACCCACATCGGTGAATTTGTTTTCAAAAACTATATAGGGTTTAAATCATATAATAATATAAAAAACCCGGTCATAACCGGGTTTTGTTTTTGAATTAAAGTAACTCTATTTTTTAGATGGCCTTGGAAACCATATACCTCCAACAAACATAAAAGAGATAATTAGCCAAAAAACAATGTACGGAGGATCAGGGATTACTGATGGTGGTCCGTCTGCTACAGTATGACCTACATAATCAATCCAATTTTGAGCGGTTGCTGAAATAGCTTTCCCGCTGGCTTTGATCTCAGAGAGTTGAAAAGAAAGTCCTTTTTGAATACTAGTCAAAAAGCCATGAGTTAGAAATCCAAAATAAACCACTGCAGCACAAAAAGCTGTCATTACAATTTTGGAATAAGCAGGTAAATTCAATTCCTCTCTTCTTCTAATCAAATAAAAAGCAAGAGCAGATAAAACTACAACCACTAGATTAAAAATGGCATTGTTGATAAAAGCTAATTGAGTTAGCTGGTAAATTTCAAATTCAGTCATGTTAAATTTATTTATGGTTATGCTTGGAGTTACAAAATAAAATGGTAGTGTGACTTTAGCAATCAATTTCTAATGCAATTTAATTTGAGTAATTATCAAATAAATTGAAAAATTCGCTAGTAAAATTAGAATTTATTTAAAAAAGGAAGTCAAATTATTAAAACTAATTATTTAATTTATATTGTTTATTTTACTGTAAACCAACTATTATATCCAAATTGATTAAATTTAATGTTAGCATTTTCTTCTAGGTGGTATTTACATCCCATTAATACGTTGTCCAAATAGTCTTTTAGTTTCGGTTTTATAATAAAATAAAACATTATTGGGTAAAGAACTCTTGGTATTTTAGATGATGTATATGGAGTAACGACTATTGACAAGTGAGTGGTCTTGTTATTTGAGTTTAAAATCCACTTCACTATAGATTTTTTGGCATCTTTTTTACCAATTTTAAGTTCAAATTCTTTCTTAGGTATCCAGCTCAAAAACTCTCTCTCGAACTCTAACCCATTATGATAAATTAAGATGTCTTTTTTGGTAGATCTTCTTTCCAAACAATAGGTTCATTTTTTTTACAAAAAGGGTGGAAAAGCTCAAGGTGGCCAGGCTTAGAAAGCAATTGCCATGCCTTATCAGCGGTTCTGTTTATACTAATATTTCTCTGAATTTGATACATAAAAAAACCATGGCCGTTTAATTAACCATGGTTTGAATTTAACATTTTTGTTTTTGAAGTTTACTCCTCTGTCTCGTCTTCCTGCGTAAGGGAAGCTAATAGGCCTCCTGCGTCAAGATAATCGCCACCGGCAATTATTTTCCCGTCCTTGAAGTCCCAAGTGTGGTAGGATACAACTTCCCACTTTTTACCAGTAGCTGTGTGAGTCCCAGTCCATTTCCCATAAGTGCGAACACTACCATCAGCCATACCCGTTTCAGGGCTGACACCTGGTAGGTAATTTTGAGCAGTAAATGTTACATCATCCATTGCATCTTGCCAGCCTTTTAAATAATCTCCAATTTGAGATTTATTTAATTGAGGTGAGCCATGAAAAGCTGGTTGCCATAGTACTTCTTCGTGGAACATTTCAAGTTGAGCATTCAAATCCGCTTCCGAGCCTTGAAGTTCCATGAATTTCATAACCGCGGCTTTGTTTGCTTCAAATTCTGGGTGAATCCCTTGCTGACAAGAGAATATCAAGCCAGCAACAGCGATAAATAATAGTTTTTTCATTGATTATGGTTTTAATTAAATATTTGTTTTAAGTTTTGTTATCAATCGATTTGTAATTAAATATCCACTACAATTTAATTAATAATAAATACAATGAGGTATAAATTTAAAGAGAAAGAATGTAAGTTTTGAGATCCTGATCTTTTGGAATATTAAGTTTTTTCTTCAGCCTGTATTTTTGACCCTCTACTGTTCTTACAGAAGCACCCGTAATTTGAGCTATCATTTTACTTGTCTGATTTAATTTAATGTAGCAACAAAGTTGAAGGTCTACAGAAGTAAGTTTACCGTGTTTTGCCGTGATTTGTCTAAAAAAGTCAGGATATACTTCTTTGAACTGATTTTGAAATTGATCATAAACCATTTCTGATTTAAGCACATTGCTTACTACCCTATTCACTCGGTTGGCAAGTTTATTTGTTTCTTCACTTTTATATTGACTATTATTTACAATATCCAATAGGGAATTTAAATGTTTGTTTCTTTGCATTATAAATGAAGACTTATTTATGAGTTCCATTTGTTGAGTCTTCAATGATTTCTGTGTGGCCTTTTTTTCTACTTCAGCAAATTGTAATTTTTTCTTTTTGGAGCAAATAATTCAATCTTAGAGAAATTAATGCGGATGCAATAAATATGATTGTTATGATAAGAATTGTTACTATTTGAGTATTTAGTTTGTCTTTGCTTTGAATCTCAATTTGTTTTTGCTGCAACATTAGACTGGTATCCAATTTGCCCAAATTTTTCTCTGTGCTGAGAGAGGCTCCACTTTTATATTTAATTATTGAATCCTTTACACGAAGTGAGAGCTGAATGTTTTTATTCGACATATAATATTTAGCAAGCAATTCATATTTCTTAAGATTATAATTTTCGGAAATCTCTTCAGAGTTTAATATTTCAAAAGCTTTTTCACTTTGAGAATTATCTAAATAAAGCTTAGACAAACTTAATTTTCCAATCTCTATTTCTGATTTGAAATCATCTAATAAATCAAGTGCTAAAAGTTTATATTTTATGGCATTTTCTACATCATTTTGTTTTTGGTAATATGCTGAAAATACATCAAATGAATACCCATAATATCTGCCATGATTAGATGTTTCAATCCCTGAAGGGTTTGTTTTTTTGTAATTGTTATAAAAGGTTTCGATGGCAGATAAATCATCAAAAGCTTCATTTAAATTGTTTTGTAATAAGTTTAGTGAGAGAAGTGCAATACGGGAATACATTACATCTTCTATTTTATTTGATTTTTCTCTTATTGAATAAGAAAGCCTATACAGCGAGTCAGATTCACGGTAATTTTTATTTGATGACGCAATTAAGGCCAAGTTGTCGTAAGTGGTGCAAATACCATAATTTTTTTCTTCTTTATTTTCAAAGAGTTTGAAATTCTCCAATGCAGTATTATAATATTCTGTAGCCTTGCTGTTATTGTTATTCAAGAAATAAATGTTCCCAATATCAACCAAAATCCATGGAGGCAAATTGACACTTTTATTTTTCCTTTCACTTACTGGTATGCTTAAAAAAATCTCTATTGCGTTATTTAAATATTGTATGGCTTGAGCAGGTAGATTGCTGTTTTGTAAAGCCCTAGAAGTGTTATAATAAACGTTAACAAGAGACTGAGAAGGCACCATGTAGTCTTGATTATCAAATACCCCTAAAGAAAACTCAATTGCTTTTTGTGGATCTGTATAAGTATACTTTTTAATTGAATCATTGAGCCTTTTAAATTACTCTGAACATCACTTTGTGAATAAAGAGATGTTAAAAAACAAACAAAAAGAATTAAAAAAACACCTCTCACAATTAACTACTTAAAAGCTACTTAATATAAAATAAAAATAGGGTATTTATACTTTTTAGTAAGTATATATTAACACATAATTTATACTTCATTTATACGCACTAATTACACAGTTATTAAAAAGTTATCTATGTTTACGTTGAATAATTATGTGTTGAAACCAACTACTCAATTAATTCTGAAAAAATTCACCCTAATCACAATCATAATTGTGTCACATTTAGGATATACTCAACAACTGCCACATTTACTTTTTTATAAGGACAATATCAATTATTTCAATCCTGCGGTAACTGGTATGGAAGGCTCTTTAATTCAATTTAATCATAGAAGCCAATGGTTATCTATTCCTGATGCCCCTCAAACAACATCCATAAGATACAATTCCAAAAGTAAAGAAAATGCTACCTGGGGTATAATGGCAGAAGCCGATCAGGTATTTATTGAAAATAGGGTTGCCATTTCGGGGGACTATAGCTATCAGATTAAAGTAGATGAAATATCAACTTTAAATTTTGGTCTAAGAGTGGGTTTGTATAATAGCTATTTTGAACTGGATAATTTAAACAGGCTAACTAGTGAGCCCAATGAGATTTTAAATGCTGTTTCCCCTTACATAGGGAATATTTTTGGGGCAGGGATTCACTATAACAGAGTTAGTGAAAAAACGAATTATTTTCTCTCATTCTCCTCTCCAAACCTTGTAAATTTTAGACGTTTCAAGACTACTTACAGTATATATACCGATGCGAGAGATCAAAAACACTTCTACACAGTTGGAGGCTTAAACTACAAAAGTGGTAATATCAATTTAATCCCTCACTTTTTGATCAGATCGGTCAGCAATGCCCCTACTTTATATTCTGGAATGTTAGGTGTAGGCTATATGGATAACTATGAGATAGGCTTAGGAATTACAAACAACAGCTATATGAGTGGATATCTTTCAATAAAAAACTTTAACAGTTTTAATATAAATGCGGGTTATGAATTTCCTACCCGTTTGGATGATACGGCTCTACGCGCTGGAACCGTAGAAATTAATCTAATATATAAGTTTAGTAATGGAGAATCCTTCACCACAGAACAAGAGATCGAAGCTGAAATAGAACAAGAATCCGTTGAATAGAAACAAATACATATCATACTTGAAATTTCCCCTGTCAATACTTTTTTGGGGTATGGTCTTTTTGTTTTCAAATGCATACGGACAGGACACCACACCTCCTACTGTAATATTAACAGATACAGATTCAGATAATGTTGTATCCCCTTCGGATGTTGTTACTATAACCGCAAGCTTCTCAGAAGCAATGACTCCTACACCCACAATTTCTATATCAGGATTGATCGCTAATGTGAGTATGAATCAAATCACAGGAACAAATTCTTATACTTACTCTTGGAATGTAGGTGCTAGCGGTGCAACTTCCAGTGCAAGCTATACCGCTACTGTAAGTGGAACTGATACTTCTTCAAATGCATTGTCTGGAAATCAGAGCATAACATTTACCACAGACGACACTCCGGTAGTTACACTAACCGATAACGATAGTGATAATGAACTTACCATATATGATACCGTTAGAATCACTGCCACTTTTAGTGAGCCAATGGCTAGTTCACCTCAAATTAATATAGTTAGAGGATCAACCACTGTAACCCTTACCGCTCTTACCCAGTCCTCTGCAACACAGTGGTATTACGATTGGGTACTAACAACTCCCGCCACTGGCCTACCAACCGATGGCTTTTATACCGTTACTGTATCGGGGACCTCTCAAGGAGGTAAAGCATATTCAAATCCAGGAACTGATAATATTCTATTTTATGTTACTGATGACTCTGATGGGGATGAAAAAGCAGATGGAGGAGCTGACAAAGATGACGATAATGATGGTATACTTGACTCTATTGAGGGGAACGCAGACCCTGACGGAGATGGAATTCCTAACCGATTGGATAGAGACTCTGATAATGATGGATGTCCAGATACAATAGAAAATAATTTTTCTGATCCAGATGGTGATGGGGTTGTTGGGCGCTCACCGGTTCAAACTGATGATGATGGGAAAGTTACTATCGATGCCAATAATACAAGTTTCAGTCACGGTATTGTCATTTACTTAAGTTCTCAAGTTGACTCTGATTCAAATTCTACTGAGGATTATTTGGAAGTACCTATAATTACCATAACCAGCGATGTTAGTGCAAAAAGCGGTATAATCGGGTCTAACATTTCAGTCACCTCTAATGCTACGGCTTCACATGGTGGGATTGGGAGTTACCAATGGCAATACAAAACTTCATCATCAAGTCCAACCTGGATAAATCTTTCAAATTCAAATTCATTCGCCTCAAATATTAATTCTCCAACATTAAATCTTGCCGCCAATACCGGTATTAATGGTTATGTTTTTAGAGCTGAAATTTCCCCCAATTGTGGATCTGTAACACATACTACACAAACAATAATAAGTGTTGACACTGATAATGATAATGATGGTGTTCCAGATGGAATTGATTTAGATGACGATAACGATGGGATACTGGACACCTATGAAGACAGTGCAGGGCTAAACAATGATATCGATGGGGACGGGATTGTAAACAGTAAAGATCTAGACTCCGATGGAGACGGTTGTTTTGATGTGACCGAGGCCGGCCTTTCCGACCCAGATGGGGATGGAATCCTAGGAGATGGATTTAGCCTCTCTGACTCTTCATCCTATAATTTTATAAACGGTATACAGGCTAATGAATATATCGGTTGGGGGTATGACGGTGGTAATGTTTATCCGCATTATAACGGACAAGGGGTTGATCTCTCAGCAGATGGAAATATCGTAGTCTTTGGAACCTTGTATAGCGATCCCAATGGTCTGAGTAATGCCGGGCGTGCAGCGGTCTATAAGCGAACCCCCAATGGGACTACCTCTTGGACGCTCTCTGGTTCCTTCTCTGGAGATACATCTAGCGATCACTTCGGGAAAAGTGTTTCTATAAATGGCGATGGAAGCATTGTCGCTGTGGGAGCGTTCCGAGATGAACCCAATGGAGGATCGAACCGAGGTGCAGTATATGTCTATCAATATAACTCCGCTACAGCGACCTGGACCCAATTAGGAGGCACGGTATCATCTACCGATACCTCTAACTCAGAATACTTCGGTTATGCCGTTTCCTTAAACCACCAGGGTAATCGCCTGGCCGTTGGGGTACCTTACAATGATGATGGAGGCTCTAATGCCGGTGAGGTTAGAGTCTATCAGTACAACAGCGGTACTTCCTCTTGGGATCTAATTGGTGATGTAAATGGGGAGACCAGTGGAGATTATTTTGGATTTGGGGTTAAAATGAACAAAGCAGGAGATCGATTTGTGGCCTCTGCTCCTTATGGAGATGTCAAAGACTATAATGGTGGAGAAATTGCAGTCTACCAATACGATGGAAGTAGTTGGTCTAAGGTAGGCAATGCTATGGGAGCATATTCTAGCTCTGACTATTATGGAGTGGTCGCCATTAATGGTGATGGAGACAGGATCGCTTTTGGAGATGGTTACAACGGAAATGATAGGGTATTTGTATACGAAGAATCCGGAGGGGTTTGGAGTCAACTGGCAACCAACCAGTCTGGCAGTAGCTCCATATATAATTCTACAGGTGTATTTGGTATCTCCCTTGACTTTAACGAAGAAGGGAATATCCTTGGGGTGGGTTCTAGAGATCAGGTTAGACTCTATGAATATTCCTCTGGCACTTGGACCCAAAAAGGGGACACCCGAGACTATGATGATCAGTTTGGTGCTTCTCTAGCCCTTTCGGCCTCAGGGAATATCTATGCTGCCTCTGAAGCGTATTTTGATCCACCCGGATTGAGTGATGCCGGTAGAATTCTTATCCTTGGAGAGCAGATGTCTGTATCGGCCTCGGGTACAGTGGTCTCTGATCCTAATGGAAATACTTTTACCCCTGGCAGCAATGCCTATCTCTCACCAACCAACCCGACCGCAATACCAGATGTTGACAGCAACTCGGTCAAAGACTTTTAGAAGTCCCTGCCATTACCATATCAGCTCAGCCTTCCTCTACCATTGTATTAGAAAATATGAGCGGTAGCTTTACCGTTACTGCTACCTCTGCGGTTACATCGATTAGCTATCAGTGGCAATTTGCCACTTCGGTTACAGCAACTACTTGGACCAATATTACCAACTCAGGTTCCTATTCTGGTGTCCTATCGCCTACCCTTACCATCTCTCCAACGCTTAGAGAGTATGACGGATATCAGTACCGAGTGTTACTGACCAACTCCTGTGGAGGATATACAGTAACCTCTACCCAGGCAACCCTAACAGTTGATAATGATACCGATGGAGATGGAGATCCCGATTCTACTGACCCAGATGATGATGGGGATGGACTCAGTGACGCCTATGAAATCAGTGCACAATCCTCAACCACTACTGCAGTTACCTGTTTGGATCCACTCAATCCAGACTCTGACGGCGATGGAGTGAACGACGGAAATGACCCTTTCCCCTGTGATGCCTCCGAAAGTGAAGATTGTGATGGAGATGGAATTGGTAACAACACCGATACCGATGATGATAATGATGGGGTAGCAGACACTTTAGATCTATTCCCTTGTGATGCCACTGAAACAATAGATACTGATGGGGATGGTGTAGGTGATACCGCTGATATCGATGATGATAACGATGGGATACTGGACACCTATGAAGACAGTGCAGGGCTAAACAATGATATCGATGGGGATGGGATTGTAAACAGTAAAGATCTAGACTCCGATGGAGACGGTTGTTTTGATGTAAGTGAAGCCGGCCTTTCCGATCCGGACGGGGACGGAATCCTAGGAGATGGATTTAGCCTCTCTGACTCTTCATCCTATAATTTTATAAACGGTATACAGGCTAGTGAATATATCGGTTGGGGTATGACGCTGGTAATGTTTATCCATATTATAACGGACAAGGGGTTGATCTCTCAGCAGATGGAAATACCGTAGTCTTTGGAAGCTTGTATAGCGATCCCAATGGTCTGAGTGATGCCGGGCGTGCAGCGGTCTATAAGCGAACCCCCAATGGGACTACCTCTTGGACGCTCTCTGGTTCCTTCTCTGGAGATACATCTAGCGATCACTTCGGGAAAAGTGTTTCTATAAATGGCGATGTAAGCATTGTCGCCATGGGAGCTCACCGAGATGAACCCAATGGAGGATCGGACCGAGGTGCAGTATATGTCTATCAATATGACTCCGCTACAGCGACCTGGACCCAATTAGGAGGCACGGTATCATCTACCGATACCTCTAACTCAGAATACTTCGGTTATGCCGTTTCCTTAAACCACCAGGGTAATCGCCTGGCCGTTGGGGTACCTTACAATGATGATGGAGGCTCTAATGCCGGTGAGGTTAGAGTCTATCAGTACAACAGCGGTACTTCCTCTTGGGATCTAATTGGTGATGTAAATGGGGAGACCAGTGGAGATTATTTTGGATTTGGAGTTAAAATGAACAAAGCAGGAGATCGATTTGTGGCTTCTGCTCCTTATGGAGATGTCAAAGACTCTAATGGTGGAGAAATTGCAGTCTACCAATACGATGGAAGTAGTTGGTCTAAGGTAGGCAATGCTATGGGAGCATATTCTAGCTCTGACTATTATGGAGTGGTCGCCATTAATGGTGATGGAGACAGGATCGCTTTTGGAGATGGTTACAACGGAAATGATAGGGTATTTGTATACGAAGAATCCGGTGGGGTTTGGAGTCAACTGGCAACCAACCAGTCTGGCAGCAGCTCCATATATAATTCTACAGGTGTATTTGGTATCTCCCTTGACTTTTAACGAAGAAGGGAATATCCTTGGGGTGGGTTCTAGAGATCAGGTTAGACTCTATGAATATTCCTCTGGCACTTGGACCCAAAAAGGGGACACCTGAGACTATGATGATCAGTTTGGTGCTTCTCTAGCCCTTTCGGCCTCAGGGAATATCTATGCTGCCTCTGAAGCGTATTTTGATCCACCCGGATTGGGTGATGCCGGTAGAATTCTTATCCTTGAGAACAGATGTCTGTATCGGCCTCGGGTACAGTGGTCTCTGATCCTAATGGAAATACTTTTACCCCTGGCAGCAATGCCTATCTCTCACCAACCAACCCGACCGCAATACCAGATGTTGACAGCAACTCGGTCAAAGACTTTTAGAAGTCCCTGCCATTACCATATCAGCTCAGCCTAGTTCAACATTATCATTGGAAGGTGCCACTTCAACCCTAACTGTTACCGCTACCTCTGCGGTTACATCGATTAGCTATCAGTGGCAATTTGCCACCTCGGTTACAGCAACTACTTGGACCAATATTACCAACTCAGGTTCCTATTCCGGTGCCCTGTCGCCTACCCTTACCATCTCCCCAACGCTTATCTCATATGACGGATATCAGTACCGAGTGTTACTGACCAACTCCTGTGGAGGATATACAGTAACCTCTACCCAGGCAACCCTAACAGTTGATAATGATACCGATGGAGATGGAGACCCCGATTCTACTGACCCAGATGATGATGGGGATGGACTCAGTGACGCCTATGAAATCAGTGCACAATCCTCAACCACTACTGCAGTTACCTGTTTGGATCCACTCAATCCAGACTCTGACGGCGATGGAGTGAATGACGGGAATGACCCCTTCCCTGTGATGCCTCCGAAAGTGAAGACACTGACGGAGATGGAATTGGTAACAATGCTGATAGCGATGATGATAATGATGGAGTCGATGATACCACTGACGAATTCCCAGAAGATGCCACTGAAACAATAGATACTGATGGGGATGGTGTGGGTGATAACACCGATATCGATGATGATAACGATGGGATACTGGACACCTATGAAGACAGTGCAGGGCTAAACAATGATATCGATGGGGATGGAATTGTAAACAGTAAAGATCTAGACTCCGATGGAGACGGTTGTTTTGATGTAAGTGAGGCCGGCCTTTCCGACCCAGACGGGGATGGAATCCTAGGAGATGGATTTAGCCTCTCTGACTCTTCATCCTATAATTTTATAAACGGTATACAACAAAACGAATACTTCGGAGATTCCAATACAAGTGATGTACTTCCCTACAGAAATGGACAGGCAGTAGATATTTCATCTAAGGGAAATATTGTAGTTGTTGGATCAATGTATTATGATCATAATGGTATAGGTAATGCTGGGAGGGCTTCGGTCTACAAGCGAACCCCCAATGGAACTGCCTCTTGGACACAAACAGGAGAGTTCTTTGGAGACACAAATAATGATCGCTTTGGAGCCAGTGTTTCTATAAATGGCGATGGAAGCATTGTCGCCGTAGGAGCGTACCGAGATGAACCCAATGGAGGATCGGACCGAGGTGCAGTATATGTCTATCAATATGACTCCGCTACAGCGACTTGGACCCAATTAGGAGGCACGGTATCATCTACCGATACCTCAAACTCAGAATACTTCGGTTATGCCGTTTCCTTAAACCACCAGGGTAATCGCCTGGCCGTTGGGGTACCTTACAATGATGATGGAGGCTCTAATGCCGGTGAGGTTAGAGTCTATCAGTACAACAGCGGTACTTCTTCTTGGGATCTAATTGGTGATGTAAATGGGGAGACCAGTGATGATCGTTTTGGATTTGGAGTTAAAATGAACAAAGCAGGAGATCGATTTGTGGCCTCTGCTCCTTATGGAGATGTCAAAGACTATAATGGTGGCGAAATTGCATTCTACCAATACGATGGAAGTAGTTGGTCTAAAGTGGGAAGCACTATGGGGCAACGTTATAGCACTAATTTATATTATGGTGTAGTGGCCATTAATGGTGCTGGGGATAGAATCGCTTTTGGAGATGGTCGATCTGGGTATGATAGGGTATATATTTATGGTGAGTCCGGTGGGGTATGGAGTCAGCTTCAAGACAATCAAGCTAATAATAGCTCCATATACAATGGTAACGGTACATTTGGTGCCTCCCTCGACTTTAACGAAGAAGGAAATATCCTTGGGATAGGAACAAATGATAGAGTGTATTTGTATGAATATTCTTCAGGATCTTGGACCCAAAAAGGAGCATACAGAGACTATAATAACTCCTTTGGAAGATCCCTAGCCCTTTCGGCCTCAGGGAATATCTATGCTGCCTCTCAAACCGATTGGGATACACCTCTAAGTAATAATGGGCGGGTAGTTATAATTGGAGATCCAATATCTGTATCGGCCTCGGGTACAGTGGTCTCTGATCCTAATGGAAATACTTTTACCCCTGGCAGCAATGCCTATCTCTCACCAACCAACCCGACCGCAATACCAGATGTTGACAGCAACTCGGTCAAAGACTTTTAGAAGTCCCTGCCATTACCATATCAGCTCAGCCTTCCTCTACCATTGTATTAGAAAATATGAGCGGTAGCTTTACCGTTACTGCTACCTCTGCGGTTACATCGATTAGCTATCAGTGGCAATTTGCCACTTCGGTTACAGCAACTACTTGGACCAATATTACCAACTCAGGTTCCTATTCCGGTGCCCTGTCGCCTACCCTTACCATCTCCCCAACGCTTAGAGAGTATGACGGATATCAGTACCGAGTGTTACTGACCAACTCCTGTGGAGGATATACAGTAACCTCTACCCAGGCAACCCTAACAGTTGATAATGATACCGATGGAGATGGAGACCCTGATTCTACTGACCCAGATGATGATGGGGATGGACTCAGTGACGCCTATGAAATCAGTGCACAATCCTCAACCACTACTGCAGTTACCTGTTTGGATCCACTCAATCCAGACTCTGACGGCGATGGAGTGAACGACGGAAATGACCCTTTCCCCTGTGATGCCTCCGAAAGTGAAGATTGTGATGGAGATGGAATTGGTAACAACACCGATACCGATGATGATAATGATGGGGTAGCAGACACTTTAGATCTATTCCCTTGTGATGCCACTGAAACAATAGATACTGATGGGGATGGTGTAGGTGATACCGCTGATTTAGATGATGATAATGATGGGATACTGGACACCTATGAAGACAGTGCAGGGCTAAACAATGATATCGATGGGGACGGGATTGTAAACAGTAAAGATCTAGACTCCGATGGAGACGGTTGTTTTGATGTGACCGAGGCCGGCCTTTCCGACCCAGACGGGGATGGAATCCTAGGAGATGGATTTAGCCTCTCTGACTCTTCATCCTATAATTTTATAAACGGTATACAGGCTACTGAATATATCGGTTGGGGGTATGACGCTGGTAATGTTTATCCATATTATAACGGACAAGGGGTTGATCTCTCAGCAGATGGAAATACCGTAGTCTTTGGAAGCTTGTATAGCGATCCCAATGGTCTGAGTGATGCCGGGCGTGCAGCGGTCTATAAGCGAACCCCCAATGGGACTACCTCTTGGACGCTCTCTGGTTCCTTCTCTGGAGATACATCTAGCGATCACTTCGGGAAAAGTGTTTCTATAAATGGCGATGGAAGCATTGTCGCCATGGGAGCTCACCGAGATGAACCCAATGGAGGATCGGACCGAGGTGCAGTATATGTCTATCAATATGACTCCGCTACAGCGACCTGGACCCAATTAGGAGGCACGGTATCATCTACCGATACCTCTAACTCAGAATACTTCGGTTATGCCGTTTCCTTAAACCACCAGGGTAATCGCCTGGCCGTTGGGGTACCTTACAATGATGATGGAGGCTCTAATGCCGGTGAGGTTAGAGTCTATCAGTACAACAGCGGTACTTCCTCTTGGGATCTAATTGGTGATGTAAATGGGGAGACCAGTGGAGATTATTTTGGATTTGGAGTTAAAATGAACAAAGCAGGAGATCGATTTGTGGCTTCTGCTCCTTATGGAGATGTCAAAGACTCTAATGGTGGAGAAATTGCAGTCTACCAATACGATGGAAGTAGTTGGTCTAAGGTAGGCAATGCTATGGGAGCATATTCTAGCTCTGACTATTATGGAGTGGTCGCCATTAATGGTGATGGAGACAGGATCGCTTTTGGAGATGGTCGAAATAGTAATGATAGGGTATTTGTATACGAAGAATCCGGTGGGGTTTGGAGTCAACTGGCAACCAACCAGTCTGGCAGCAGCTCCATATATAATTCTACAGGTGTATTTGGTGTCTCCCTTGACTTTAACGAAGAAGGGAATATCCTTGGGGTGGGTTCTAGAGATCAGGTTAGACTCTATGAATATTCCTCTGGCACTTGGACCCAAAAAGGGGACACCCGAGACTATGATGATCAGTTTGGTGCTTCTCTAGCCCTTTCGGCCTCAGGGAATATCTATGCTGCCTCTGAAGCGTATTTTGATCCACCCGGATTGGGTGATGCCGGTAGAATTCTTATCCTTGGAGAGCAGATGTCTATATCGGCCTCGGGTACAGTGGTCTCTGATCCTAATGGAAATACTTTTACCCCTGGCAGCAATGCCTATCTCTCACCAACCAACCCGACCGCAATACCAGATGTTGACAGCAACTCGGTCAAAGACTTTTTAGAAGTACCCGCCATTACCATATCAGCTCAGCCATCAGATACTATTGGATATATAAGTTATATCACTTCCTTTACCGTTACTGCCACCTCTGCGGTTACATCAATTAGCTATCAGTGGCAATTTGCCACCTCGGTTACAGCAACTACTTGGACCAATATTACAGATTCAGATCCCTACTCTGGAGGGTTATCTCCTACTTTAAATATATCTAATATCACTGCTTCGTTAGATGGTTATCAGTACCGAGTGCTACTGACCAACTCCTGTGGAGGATATACTGTAACCTCTACCCAGGTAACTCTGACGGTTCAGATCTCGGATTGTGATGGCGATGGTACTCCAGATGACTCAGATACCGATGATGATAATGATGGTGTATTGGATGTTAATGATTTGTATCCATGCGATCCCACTGAATCTGCAGATACAGACGGAGACGGTGTGGCAGATAACGCTGATATTGATGATGACAATGATGGAATCCTAGACACCTATGAAGATACCGCTGGGGTAAGTAATGATATCGATGGAGATGGTATTGTAAACAGTAAAGATCTAGATTCTGATGGAGATGGTTGTTTTGATGTAAGTGAGGCCGGTCTCTCCGATCCTGACGGGGACGGATTACTGGGAGACGGATTTAACCTATCGGATTCCTCTTCCTACAATTTTATAAATCACATTCAAGCAAATAATGGCTTTGGTGGAATTGGATGGTCTAATGATTTTGAGCCCAATTTTACCGGTCAAGGTGTTGACATTTCTGCAGATGGGAATATTGTAGTATATGGATCGAAGGTCTATGATGGTGACAATGGAACAGATAGTGGCTATGCTGCTGTATACCAGAGATCAACCAGTGGTGCAACTTCTTGGACATTGATGGGTGAATTTTTCGGAGCAGCAACAGATGATTGGTTTGGACAGACGGTATCAATAAATGGTCCTGGAACTGTTATTGCCGTTGGATCCCATAGAAGCGACAATGGAGTTAGCAATAGAGGAGCCGTTTATATTTACAGATACAACCCTAATTCATCTACATGGATTCAGGATGCAAGTGTTACTTCGACCGATACCTGTAGCTCTGAATATTTTGGTCATGCAGTCTCATTAAACCATGAAGGGAATCGTCTGGCCGTTGGAGTGCCTAATAATGACGACGGCGGTACAAACCATGGACAAGTTAAAATCTATCAGTACAACAGTGGTACTTCTGCTTGGGATTTAATTGGAAATGTAAATGGGGATTCAAGTTATGATTATTTTGGATTTGCAGTGAAAATGAATAAAGCAGGAGATCGATTTGTGGCTTCTGCTCCTTATGGAGATGCTAACGGTAGTAATTCTGGTGAAGCATCTGTTTATCAGTACAATGGTAGCTCTTGGTCAAGGGTAGGCGCAGTTGTTCCTGGATATTCATCGGATGATTACTTTGGGACAGTTGCTATTAATGGCGCTGGAGATAGAATTGCGTTTAGCGAGGGAGATAGAAATTATAGACGGATACTTATTTATCAGGAAAACTCAGGTACTTGGTCACTCCATGGGACGCTTACTAATAATGCATCGATTTACGGCGATAGTTACAGCGGCTCTTCTATCGACTTTAATGAACAGGGTAATATTATTGCAGTAGGAGCGGCTAGGAATACAGGAAGTGTAAGGCTTTATGAGTATCAGACCGATACTTGGAATCAGATTGGAGATACCAGAGACTACAATGATGAATTTGGTGCATCGGTAGCTCTATCTGCCAACGGTTATATTTATGCAGCCTCTGAACCGTATTTTGATCCCCTGGATTGAGTAATGCTGGTAGAATTCTAATTATTGGGCAGACATTATCGATTTCTTCCTCAGGGACGGTAATCTCAGATGCGGATGGGAATGCCTTTACCCCTGGCAGCAATGCCTATCTATCTGCTACTAATTCTGCTTCAATTGTTGATGCAAACAGTAACGGTGTTAAAGACTTTTTAGAAGTTCCACCAATAAGTATCAGCGGTATTGTATCAAATACAAATATTGCTGTAGACCAAAGTGTAACCATATCGGCCACTGTTGTTGCGACTGGTTCTGTCACCTATCAGTGGCAAAAAAGTACATCAGGAAATCCTTCTGTCTTTTCAGATATACCAGGTGCAGTCCCTTACAGTGATGTTACCTCCACAAATCTTAGCATTAATCCAGCAACTAACTCAGTTGATGGAGAAAATTATCGCTTGGTTGTATACGGAGGATGTGATGGGGTTTATTCAGTAATAAGTTCCATTACAACGCTAAATGTACTAGCAGATAATGATGGTGATGGCGACCCCGACATTACAGATCCTGATGACGATAATGACGGGCTAACCGATGTTTATGAAATCAGTGCACAGACAACTACCACAGCGCAAACCTGTTCTATAACCATTTCCTGTTTGGATCCTATGAATCCTGACTCTGATGGAGATGGAGTAAATGATAATGTTGATCAATTCCCGTGTGATGCAACCAAATCATCTGATATTGACGGAGACTGTATTGATGATGCCATGGATGATGATGATGATAATGATGGAGTCGATGATGTATTCGACGAATTCCCTCTTGATCCTGCAGAACAGTACGATCATGACGGAGATTCCATAGGAGACAATGCTGACTTAGATGATGACAATGATGGGATATTAGATGTTGACGAAGGAGCTGTATTTAATACCTACACTATTGGAACAACAACCTACACCGGTTTGGGGTCAGGAGTGGATACTGATGGAGACGGAAATCAAAACCACTTTGATTTAGATTCTGATGGAGATGGATGCTATGATGTTATTGAGTCAGGATTTATTGACCCTGATAATAATGGCCTTTTAGGAACTACATCCGTAACCTTTTCCGCCACTGGAGTCTCCCTTGTTGGAGATGCTCAAGCGGACCAATTCGGATACTCCTCTTCAGTAAACGGTGCTGGAACTATTATTGCAGTAAGTGCCTACCAAAATGATGGAAATGGGGTTGATTCTGGACATGTTAAAGCCTATCAATTACAATCGGGGGCTTGGGTACAGCTTGGACCAAATATTAATGGTTACTCTGCCGGTGAACTCTTTGGTAGCTCAATTGATTTAGATAATGTTGGATCAAGATTGGTTGTTGGGGCACCAAAAAACAGTGCCAATGGTCAATTTGCTGGAAATGTAAAAATATTTGACTATGATGTAGCAACCACTTCGTGGACCTTAGTCGGATCAATCAATGGTCAAGCTGCTGGTGATGGATTTGGTTCATCAGTTGCGATTAATGAATCAGGAAGTACAGTAGTGGTAGGGGCTTATCAAAGTGATGGTAGTGGTTCGAGTGTTGACATAGGACAGGTTAGAGTCTACAGGCTTCAAGGAGGAAATTGGACACAAATTGGTCAAGCTATTGAAGGAGAAAATAGCGGAGACTTATTCGGTCGATCAGTAGACGTAAACGATGCAGGAGATACAATAATCATTGGTGCAAACCAAAATGATGGTGTTGCTCAAAATGCAGGACATGCGAGAATATACAGGTTTAATGGAACTGCTTGGAATCAGTTGGGAGGAGACTTAGAAGGTGATGCGGCAGGAGATTTCTTTGGATGGGATGTATCTATTAATGGATCTGGAGATACAGTTGCTGTATCCTCACAAAACAATAGTAATGTAAATACTGAAGGGGGGCTTGTTAGGATTTATGCTTACAATGGAATTCGCTGGAACCAAATTGGATCTGATTTATATGGAGACTCAGATTATGCCTACTTCGGATATTCCATTGATTTGAATCAAAACGGACGTTACATCGCCATCGGTGGTTACGGTAAAAATGCAAACACTGGTTATGTACAATCGTATCAATACAGAAATGCTGACTGGGAGCAGGTTGCCCAAGACATTAATGGCAATGAGTCCGGAGAACATTTTGGATATTCAGTAGATACCAGCAATGGAGGGAATAGAATTATAGTAGGGGCAAACTTTAATGATACTGCCTTCCCCTCTGCCGGTCGTGCTGCGTTTTATGATTCAGGTAAATTATTTGTTTCAGATACGGGTAAAGTACTTCAAGATTCTCAAGGTGTAGTTTTCATTGAGGGAGATAATGCGTATGATTCTCCTCCACTGGATAGGGATGGTAACGGAGTTTATGACTTTTTGGAGGTTACCAGACCTCTTGTAGTTACACAACCTGTATCGGTAACGGCTATAGTGGGAGAAGATAGAAGCTTTGTTAGCTCGGTTACATTCTTTACCACTTTTGATCTCCAATGGCAGAGCTCTACTGATTCTGGTAGTACTTGGACTGACCTCTCAGCAACAGCAACAATTACAGGAGTAAATTCCCCTACCCTTGAGGTGCTGAATATCCAGGCTACTCAAAATCTAAATCAATTCAGGCTCGCTGTAATCCCTTACTGTGGCAGCACTATATATTCCAATGAGGTTGTCCTGTCAATTAATGCTACAAATACTTGCCCTACAGTGGAAAATCCAATAGCGGATATTACTGTGGATGAAGATTCAGTAAGTTCTACAATTGATATAAGTACAGTATTCAATGATATTGACGGTCAGGTATTAACATACACGATTACTTCTACAAATTCTTCAATAGTGTCGGTTACTCTGTCTGGTACTACCATTACCTATGAACCTCAGCCTAATCAAAATGGAACGGCAACTGTGACCGTATTTGCCGATGATGGGTACTCTCCAGTTCAAGACGGACTGATACTTTATCTAGACGCTGCTAATCCTGATTCTTACTCTGGTTCAGGAAATACCTGGTATGATTTAAGTGGCAATGATAATGATTTCACCCTTTTCGGAAGCCCATCATACGATGCAAATGTAAATGGTGGAGTAATCAATTTTGATGAAATTTATGATAAGGCGGAAAGAGATAATCTTTTAAGCAGAAGTCAATACACCAAGTTGGCATTTTTCTTCCCAAGATCGGCAACTCAGAATATTGTTGGAGGGGTAGGTGGTAATGGGCATACTCTTTGGATGAGAAACCGGAATAATGAAATCTTTGCTGGGCATGGAAATGTCTCGTGGGAAACTATAAGCTATCAACCCAATGGAGGCAACTCTATATTAAATAGTTGGCATTTTAGTGCGGTATCATTTAGTAATATAGATGGTTGGAAGATGTATTATAATGGTCAGCAAGTAGCTACTAGTAATAATACCACTGAATTTACAAATGCCTCTACAGGTGTTAAAATTGGCTCTCATAACAATGGGAATTGGTTTGATGGATATATCCCTGTGGTACTGATCTATAATAAAGTTCTAAACGCAGACGAAATTAGAGCCAATTACAACTATTTCGCAGAGAGATATGGGCTTTCAAAAGTTGGCGATTCATGTGATACCTCTGATAGCTTTTTAATCAATATCACACCTGTTAATGATATTCCTTTAACAGTTAGTGATACCCTATCAGTTGATGAGGCAGCAACAGTTTCAATTACAGACTCTGGATCTCCAACCCTTGTAGGAAATGATACCGATTTAGATGGTGATTCACTTACCTCGATTGTAGTTACTCAACCCTCAAATGGAACGTTATCAATAAATTCGGATGGGACATTCTCATACGTCCATGATGGATCCGAAACTACCACAGACACATTTACCTATAAGTCAAATGATGGTACTGCAGATGGAAATACCGTCACAATAACCATTCAAATTAATCCAATTAATGACCCTCCTGAAGGATTTGAAGATTTTGTCATTGGTCTCTCAGGTGCTACTGTCACTCAAACTACAACTGGAAGTGACACTTTATTGGCCAATGATAGTGACGCTGAGGGCGACTCTTTGACAGTTGATACGACGCCGGTAGTTTCACCGTCTCATGGAACTGTTACATTGAATGCAGATGGTACTTTCCAATATACTCACAATGGAACATCGACAGCCACTACTGATTTCTTCTCTTACAGAGTATTTGATGGAGCTGATTACAGTAGTGCAACCTCAGTGACTATTTCATTTAGCGCTTTACCTGTAGGAAATAATGATCAGATAGCACTAAATGAAGGAGGAACAACAACACTTCTTTCCGGTGGAGGGAATAATGTACTCACCAACGATACAGATGCTGATGGTGATCCTCTCACTGCCGTTCTAATTGGTAATCCAACCTATGGAACTCTTACTTTAAATCCTGATGGTACTTTTGTTTACACCCATGATGGATCTGAAAATCTATCTGATCAGTTTATATATGCTCCTAACGATGGATTTGCCAATGGATTAAATACTACAGTTAATATTGCAATTACTCAAATCAATGATCCCCCTACTGGGACTGCAGACATCATTGAAGTTAACGAAGGGGGGACAGCAACCTTGACTACAGCGTCTGTAAGCAGCGTTATATCGAATGATATCGACCCTGAGGGAGATAATTTAATTGCCTCGCTGGTAAATAATGTAAATAATGGTAGCTTGTCATTTACTGCTAGTGGTACCTTCTCCTATGTGCATGATGGCTCTGAAACAACAACAGATACCTTTACATACCGCATCAATGATGGAACTGCATTTAGTAATCCAGTTACGGTAACTATCAATATCATCCCTGTAAGTGACCCTCCAGTGACAGTTATAGATTTACTAAATGTAAATGAGGCTGGAACAGTATCACTTACTTCTACAGGCTCATCAACATTATTAAGTAATGATACTGACATTGAAGGCGATGCGCTTTCTGCTATTATTGTTACCAATCCATTGTACGGTAGCCTTACTTTAAATCCAGACGGGACCTTCAATTATACCCAGGATGGAACAGATGTTTCAACAGATACCTTTACCTATAAGAGTAATGATGGAACTTCCGATGGAAATACAGTAACGGTAACTATAAGTATATCGCCAACCAATGATCCACCCATAGGTATTGGTGATCTTATCAATGTTGCCTATGCAGGTTCTGTGTCACAAACATCTACTGGAAGCTCAACTCTCTTATCCAATGATACCGATGAAGAAGGGGATAGTCTGACCGCTACTCTTGTAAGTTCACCTTCGTATGGGAATATCACTTTAAATGCCAATGGTACATTTATATATACCCATAGTGGTACTTCAACAAATTCAACTGATTCATTTACCTACAGGCCTAACGATGGAACACTAAATGGAAGTATCGCAACTGTTACCATTACGGTTAATTTACCTCCTATAACTGTTTCCGACACCATAAATGTTAACGAAGGAGACACATCTAACTCACTATTTGGTGGGGGTCAAAATGTACTTATCAATGATAATGATCCTGAAGGTGTTTTACTTTCAGCATCATTAGTTTCTTCTCCAACTAATGGGACAATTACTTTGAACTCAAATGGAACGTTCCTTTACCAACATGATGGATCTGAAACCACAACCGACACTTTCCAGTATAGAGCATTTGACGGATTTGTTTATGGGAATACCGTTTCTATTACGGTTAATATTTCTCCAGTAAATGATGCACCTGTTGCAAACCCATTTGAAATTAATGTGAATGAGGGTAGTTCAGAAACCACTTCATCCGAAGGGAGCAAACAACATGAATACATATGTTGATGATCCAGAAAATGATGTAACTACTGTCTCTGTTGGTGTAACCCCAACTTATGGGACAATCACCTTAAATGCTAACGGGACCTTTACCTATACCAACTCAAGTACTGGAGTAGATCACGATTATTTTACCTATATCGCAAATGATGGATCGCTCGACAGTAATGTTTCAACCGTCACAGTAAATATTATATCGACTCGAGATTTTGATGGTGATGGTGTATACGATTATATAGACTTAGATGATGATAATGATGGAATTTTAGATAGTTATGAAAATGAAGGATTTCCACCAAATGATTACGACGGGGATGGCTTTATAAACAGCAAGGATTTAGACTCCGATGGGGATGGCTGTTATGATTCTGCGGAAGCGGGTCTTTTAGACCAAGACAATAATGGAATACTTGGTTCTGGAAGCTTGTCAGTAACAGCAACGGGGACTGCAATTTATGATTCGATAGGCACAAATTTTGTAAACGGCAGTAACACTTATCTATCTCCAACTAATGAGGTAAGCATTTTAGATATTGATTCTAATGGAGTAAAAGACTTTTTAGAAACACCTGCTATTACAATTAATTTCCAACCCTCTTCTACAACAGTAGCTGAAAATGGGACTGCATCGTTTACAATAAGTTTAACATCTGCCGCAACAACTCCAACATATCAGTGGCAATATGCTACTCCTTCAGCTCCTTCATCATGGGTGAGCATAACAAATTCTGGATCTTACTCAGGTGCAACTTCAAATAGCTTGTTGGTATCACCATCACTTGCCTCGCTAAATAATTATCAGTATCGTGTCATATTTAGCAATGATTGTGGTGGCGTTTCTTCAATTTCTAATTCTGTTACATTAACAATAGGACTCCCACCTGTTACAGTAAGTGATACGATTAATGTAAACGAAGCTGCCAGTGTAACTATTACTGCTTCTGGCTCTAACACGTTACTTTCAAATGACACTGATGCAAATGGAGACTCTCTGACTGCTATTTTAGTTAGCTCGCCTACCTTTGGTACTTTAACCTTAAGCTCCAGTGGAACATTTACATATGTACATGACGGATCTGAAACTACATCCGATACATTCTCCTACAAAGCCAATGACGGATTTTTAGACGGAAATACAGTAACAGTAACCATTAGTATAACTCCAGTAAATGACCCACCGGTTACTGTAGTTGGTAGTGACACTCTTATCCTCGATGAAGCCGGCACGGTTACTATTACCTCTGGTGGGGGAACGTCACTACTTGATAACGATACCGATGCTGAAGGCGATACCCTTGTTGCTATTGGAGTGAGTTCACCAACTAACGGTACAATTACCATAAACCCTGATGGTACATTTACTTATGTACATGATGGATCTGATACAACCACGGATACCTTCTCTTATAAAGTAAATGACGGAACCGCTGATGGAAATACAGTAACTATTACCATCACTATTAATCCTATAAATGATCCGCCTGTAGCTGTGGGTGAAAGTCTTGTTGTTGATGAGGCTGGTACAGTAACCTTAACCACAACAGGCTCCTCAACCCTGCTTGATAACGACAGTGATGCAGAAGGTGATGCCATTACCGCTGTAGTAGTCTCTAATCCAACCTATGGTGCACTCACCTTGAATGCCAATGGAACCTTTAGCTATGTACATGATGGATCTGAAACTACTTCTGATACCTTTACCTATGCAGCTAATGATGGAACTATCAATGGTAATGCCGCCACGGTGACCATAACTATTAATCCAATTAATGATAGACCTGTGGCTATAGGAGATATAGTTATGGGAATTTATGGTGCCACAGTATCACAGACAAATACTGGTAGCTCAACTTTACTTTCAAATGATTATGACCCTGAAGGAGCATCAATAACCGCAAGTACGACGATTGCCGTTAGTCCATTATTTGGTTCAGTAAATATAAATGCTGATGGAACCTTTAGCTACACGCATAATGGGACCTCTACGCCGACAGTTGATACCTTTTCATACACCATTTTTGATGGAACGCTGAACAGCCAGGCTACGGTTGTATCGATAACTTTTACTATTCCTCCTGTTGGTGTTTCAGATCAATTGACTGTCTTAGAAGGAGGGTCAACAACAGTTCTCACAGGAGGTGTGACTTCTGTTCTAGCAAATGATTCTGATTCAGACGGGGATCCAATCACGGCAGTTCTAATCGCAAATCCAACCTATGGTTCACTCACCTTAAATGCCAATGGAACCTTTAGCTATGTACACGATGGATCAGAAATAGCCACGGATACCTTTACCTATGCGGCAAATGATGGATATATAAATGGAAATACTGTAACAGTAACCATTAGTATAACTCCAGTAAATGACCCACCGGTTACTGTAGTTGGTAGTGACACTCTTATCCTCGATGAAGCCGGCACGGTTACTATTACCTCTGGTGGGGGAACGTCACTACTTGATAACGATACCGATGCTGAAGGCGATACCCTTGTTGCTATTGGAGTGAGTTCACCAACTAACGGTACAATTACCATAAACCCTGATGGTACATTTACTTATGTACATGATGGATCTGATACAACCACAGATACCTTCTCTTATAAAGTAAATGACGGAACCGCTGATGGAAATACAGTAACTATTACCATAACTATTAATCCTGTTAATGATCCGCCTGTAGCTGTGGGTGAAAGTCTTGTTGTTGATGAGGCTGGTACAGTAACCTTAACCACAACAGGCTCCTCAACCCTGCTTGATAACGACAGTGATGCAGAAGGTGATGCCATTACCGCTGTAGTAGTCTCTAATCCAACCTATGGTGCACTCACCTTGAATGCCAATGGAACCTTTAGCTATGTACATGATGGATCTGAAACTACTTCTGATACCTTTACCTATGCAGCTAATGATGGAACTATCAACGGTAATGCCGCCACGGTGACCATAACTATTAATCCAATTAATGATCCACCGGTTACTATAGTTGGTAGTGACACTCTTATCCTCGATGAAGCCGGCACGGTTACTATTACCTCTGGTGGGGAACGTCACTACTTGATAACGATACCGATGCTGAAGGCGATACCCTTGTTGCTATTGGAGTGAGTTCACCAACTAACGGTACAATTACCATAAACCCTGATGGTACATTTACTTATGTACATGATGGATCTGATACAACCACAGATACCTTCTCTTATAAAGTAAATGACGGAACCGCTGATGGAAATACAGTAACTATTACCATCACTATTAATCCCGTTAATGATCCACCTGTAGCTGTGGGTGAAAGTCTTGTTGTTGATGAGGCTGGTACAGTAACATTAACCACAACAGGCTCCTCAACGCTGCTTGATAACGATAGTGATGCTGAAGGTGACGCCATTACCGCTGTAGTAGTCTCTAATCCAACCTATGGTGCACTCACCTTGAATGCCAATGGTACCTTTAGCTATGTACATGACGGATCTGAAACTACTTTGATACCTTTACCTATGCGGCTAATGATGGAACCAACAACGGTAATGCCGCCACGGTGACCATAACTATTAATCCAATTAATGATCCACCGGTTACTGTAGTTGGTAGTGACACTCTTATCCTCGATGAAGCCGGTACGGTTACTGTTACCTCTGGTGGGGGAACATCACTACTTGATAACGATACCGATGCTGAAGGCGATACCCTTGTTGCTATTGGAGTGAGTTCACCAACTAACGGTACAATTACCATAAACCCTGATGGTACATTTACTTATGTACATGATGGATCTGATACCACCACAGATACCTTCTCTTATAAAGTAAATGACGGAACCGCTGATGGAAATACAGTAACTATTACCATCACTATTAATCCTGTTAATGATCCACCTGTAGCTGTGGGTGAAAGTCTTGTTGTTGATGAGGCTGGTACAGTAACATTAACCACAACAGGCTCCTCAACGCTGCTTGATAACGATAGTGATGCTGAAGGTGACGCCATTACCGCTGTAGTAGTCTCTAATCCAACCTATGGTGCACTCACCTTGAATGCCAATGGAACCTTTAGCTATGTACATGACGGATCTGAAACTACTTCTGATACCTTTACCTATGCAGCTAATGATGGAACTATCAACGGTAATGCCGCCACGGTGACCATAACTATTAATCCAATTAATGATCCACCGGTTACTGTAGTTGGTAGTGACACTCTTATCCTCGATGAAGCCGGTACGGTTACTGTTACCTCTGGTGGGGGAACATCACTACTTGATAACGATACCGATGCTGAAGGCGATACCCTTGTTGCTATTGGAGTGAGTTCACCAACTAACGGTACAATTACCATAAACCCTGATGGTACATTTACTTATGTACATGATGGATCTGATACCACCACGGATACCTTTCTTATAAAGTAAATGACGGAACCGCTGATGGAAATACAGTAACTATTACCATCACTATTAATCCTGTTAATGATCCACCTGTAGCTGTGGGTGAAAGTCTTGTTGTTGATGAGGCTGGTACAGTAACATTAACCACAACAGGCTCCTCAACGCTGCTTGATAACGATAGTGATGCTGAAGGTGACGCCATTACCGCTGTAGTAGTCTCTAATCCAACCTATGGTGCACTCACCTTGAATGCCAATGGTACCTTTAGCTATGTACATGACGGTTCTGAAACTACTTCTGATACCTTTACCTATGCGGCTAATGATGGAACCAACAACGGTAATGCCGCCACGGTGACCATAACTATTAATCCAATTAATGATCCGCCGGTAGCAGTCCCAGACACAATAATTTTAGAATTAGACGGAACACTTTTGATTCCTGTTAATTTAAAGGCAAATGATTATGATCCAGATGGAGATCCAATTACACTAACTCTTACCTCAACTCCAACTGCAGGGACTGTAAGTATTTCTTCTACTGGAGAAGTATCGTATGACTTTGTTGGTGAAGATTTCATTTTATCTCTTCAAGAAAGTAGCTCTGTTGTTACAATAACTGATAATGGAATAGATAGTGATAATGACGGTTTAACTGACCTTCAAGAGCAAACAATTGGCACTGATGTAAATAATAATGATAGTGACAATGACGGTCTTGAAGATGGATTCGAGAATGCCATTGGGACTGATCCGTTGGATAATGATACTGATAATGACGGATTATCAGATGGTGATGAATATTTTAACCTAATGACAGATCCTAATGATAATGATACAGATGATGATGGTGTTGAAGATGCAAATGATAATTGCCCATTAACATTAGGTCTGTCACAAGATGGGTGTCCACAAACAGGGAATAGTTCTTCAACAACTCAATCTGATACGTCAACGGGTGGAAAAGGGAGACGATATACTCCAAAAGTCCCTTTGTCAACTGGAAAATCTAACTTATTTGTTACTCAACAAGTAGATGTCTTTAATTATAAACTTAATGATGGATTTATTGATAGTCAAGTTGCATTAGTTACCGTACTTAGAAAAATAGCAATAATTAATCCTGATACTGACGGAGACGGTGTCAATGATGATACGGAAATAATTAATGGAACCGATCCTAATGATCCTGACTCAGATGATGATGGACTTAACGATGGTGAAGAAGTATTCAATGGAACAGATCCTAATGACCCAGATTCTGATCAAGACGGACTAACTGACAATGAAGAAATAGTAATTGGTACTAATCCAAATAACCCTGATACTGACGGAGACTGTATCAATGATTATGATGAAGTTATTCAGGGAATTAATCCATTAAATGTTGATTCAGATGGGGATGGAGTAATTGACTGTTTCGACGATTTTCCTGATGAAGAAGACTTTAGTGAAGATACTGACGGAGATGGAACTCCCGATGTGCTAGATCCTGACGTAGACAATGATGGATATCCTGATAAAATAATAATTGGTGATCCATTTATATTAGATGGGGATGTTATCATTATTCAACTTGATTTATTCCCAAAAGATCCTAACGAATGGGAAGATTTTGACGGAGACGGTATTGGAGATAATGCTGATTTAGATGATGATAATGATGGTATACCCGACGCAATTGACCCTATTAGAGTTATTGACCAAGATTTTAGTCCATTTGGTGAGGTAGTTGATCCTGATTCAGAAGAAGTTGAAAGATTGTATACAGATCAATCAAATGATTTAGATAAAGAGGTTTACGTCTCACCTGTTCTAACTCCTGGTTCAATGAATGACCTTGAATCAAGGTGGACTATTCGGGGATTAGAATTCTATCCAAATTCTGTTGTAGAAGTATATAATAGAAATGGTCAAAGAGTATTTAAGAGAACAAATTATCAAAACGATTGGGAGGGTGAATTTAATAATAGTAGACTCCCAAGCGGTTCTTATCTATATAAAATTTATCTACCCGAAACCTCGAAAATTATGGTAGGCTGGTTATTTATTACATATTAATTATGAAAAATAGTATCAAAAAAGATCATTGAATTGTATCCAAATTTTCCAAAGAAAATACTAAAAATCCATCCAGACATTACTCCATCTGAATTAGAACTTTGTATTTTAATTAAATATAACATGGGTGTCAATGAGATCGCTAGTATCTTGAGTAAAAATAAAAGGACAATTGAAACTAAACGATATCGTTTAAGAAAGAAGCTCCAATTAGATAGAAACGTTAAGCTAAATAATTATATAATAAAAATATAACATGAAAAAGTATATTCTTTTACCAACAGTTTTATTACTTGTAAGTTGTCTCAATAATGATGCTCCCTCGGTAAATCCATTTTCTCAAAGTGAAATATTTTTAGAATTGCAACTACAGTCTGAAATCCAGTTTGTAGGTAAATGGAAAGTTAGAAGGGTGTCTTCAACATCAAATACAAGTGACAATACACAAAGTAAAAATAATCAGACGTGCCAGATATATAATTTTGAAATGTTTAATGATAATACTTTTATTATAAAATCAGTAGATGCTGATGGAAATTATGGATTCATTACCGGAAAATATGCAACATACTATGAAGAAATAGTTGTCCAAGATGAAATACCATTTATTTATTTATTCCAAGATAATTTTAATGTAAGTGGTTTAATTGACTACAGTCAGGCATTCGCGACTATTGAAAACCTTGTGTTTACTCCAGAAGGTGCCCAATTTGATTACTTCCCTATTGAGGATGACTATTGTTTGAATTCAAGTTATAATTACGAAGCAGAAAAAGAGGAACTTGTTTTACCTCAAGATGAAGGCGATGTATTAAACTCATTATTTAATAATTGGAACTTAAGAAATCTAATTGTTACAGTAGATGACTCTAGCCAAACAGGCTTCCAATGTGAAGTCATACGCCAAACTTTTGAAGAGTGTTTTAATTCAGGTTGTGAAATACCTGAACGGATTAGTTTAGATTTAACCCCTTATGGAAGTTACTATTGGAAGTATTTGAATTCTGATGGCTCAATAACCAAAATAGAAGATGCTTTTGGAGATTTGATGAAACCGATACCACTGGAAGAAGTTTATTGATTAAATACGATGAGCAGACTCCATGGTTAGATAGCTATCCCATTCTGATTGAAGAACTCAGTGAGACCGATTTAAATTTAATTGAATCAAGACAGGACATAACATATACCTACAGACTCACATTAAATGAAGTAGACAGCTGTGAGTTTTAAATAAAGATTCTCGAATCAATTCATTGGGTCGTTGCTAGGCATTCTATTTCAACCCTGGCCCCTAAAGCCAATCCACTCCCTGCAAAAGCACTCCTTGAAGGAGTTTATTTGTCGGAAAAAGGATTTATAAACTTTGGACATCGCCGACCAATCAGATATATCTGCTAACATACAGGTGCATTTAAATACGTTGTCTAACGACAAGTCCATACTTTCTAATAAAGCTTGAATATTACGAAGGGTTTGCTTGGTTTCTGCTTCAATGCCCCCTGCTACTAATTTACCCTGGGCATCCGTCCCAATCTGTCCCGACAGATACAAAATTCCGTTGACTTGAGTTGCTTGGGAGAAGGGATAGTTTTTACTCAAATGTATTTCACTATTAATATATTCTATTGTTTGGCTATAAATTGTTCCATTAAAAAAAAGATGAATCAGAATTACCTTTTTAATCAATCCAAAGGCCAACAGCCATCGATAATTGTTTTTGTTAAATCTCATTATTAATAAATTTTAAACGTCCTAATCCATTAAGATCAATATATAAATATAACTAAGGAATAAGAAGAAGTGTTTACAAGGAAAAAAATATAATACCTTTGAAATACCCAAATCAATAAGTCAATGAAAAAAATATTCCTATCTACATTCCTTTTATTTTCTTTGGGACAATGTTCCAAAAACGAAGCTATTGATCTTTCTAATGAAAGCGATATAACCAAAATCTTTGGCAACCCAATTCTGGAAAAACCATTCCTGGGTGATTACACTTTTTTCAAGGATGCCCTCTACGGCAATAAAGTTCAAAATAAACTAGACCTATTACTTCCCAAAAGTGAGAATCTGAAAGGCGTAGTGCTTTATTTTCACGGAGGGAGCTTTTTATTTGGCAGCAAAGAAGACCTCTACCAAAGCCCCTCCAAAGAGTTTATCATAGCGCTCCTCGAATCTAATGTTGCTGTGATTAATGCTGAATATACTTTCATAGATGATCCCCTTTCAGAAGGAGTATTCACCGCCTTAGAAGAAGGGTCTGAAGTGATTCGATTTACGGAGGAAAATGCTTCACTACTAAGAATCCCTCCACAAAAAATAATCTTGGCTGGGGTATCCGCAGGAGCTGGAATTGCACAATGGAATGGATTTAAATCAGACAATAATTCTTCCATTGTTGGGGTCTTGGCTACGATAGCCCAAAGTAGTTATGACCTCTACGAGTGGCAAACTATTTTTCCAGAATTTTCTATAACAGCACTTCGTGAAGAATTTAGAGAATTAGATGACTTATTTATTCAATTTTATAACGGAGAAGCTACAGAAGAAAAAAGAGCAAAATTGGATTATCGGAGTTTTATGGATGCCAATGATCCTCCCCTTTATATTTACAATCCTGTCTATGAAGAGACACCTTTTAATTCTGAAGGAAGTATTGATTTTAATATTTTATTTCACAGTGTGAAACACGCCGACTATCTTCGTCTCAAAGCATTAGAAGTAGGGCAAGAATTCTCGGGAGCCTACAAAGAGTCCCCCGAAGAATTTGTCACAAGAATACTTTGTAATTAAATTCTCCTAAAGACGAAATTGGACCCCGGCGTAGATCCCAAAAGGATGACCCGGGCGGAATCCTGCAGGAACCCGACCAGTTAAATAGGTAGTGTTGAATAGATTGACAACCTGAGTGGTTAAGCTGAGCTGTGGACTCAAGTGAAATTTTGAAGTTAAATCTACAATAAAGTTAGAATCAACATCTTCTGTGGCAGAAGGGAAACCATTTCCTGCCTGGGTCCCAAAAACTCCGTTATATCGCATACTGAAATTTACCTCATATTTTCTATGTTCCACTCGGCCCGTTAAAGTCCATTGGTGTTGTGGAATATATGGAATACGATCACCACTACTAACTATTCCCCAAATATCCTCAGCACTTCCGAAATTGCTCTGAAATATAGGATTAGTTAAGGTATAAGCTAATGTGAAAGGGAACTGTAGGGAGGCACTTTCAGCCGCCCAATTGTAATTTAAAAGAAGTTCGACACCACTAACACGCGCTGCACCTGCGTTGAATTGATCGAGGGAACCCGTTCCACCTGTAGCAGCCAAGTCACTACCCAATAGATTGCTATAATTGTTTAGGAACCCAATAAGTTCTCCGCTCAAACGACCTTTAGAAAACCGGGATCCCAACTCTAAATTGACGCTTTCCTCTGCTTGCTCTCCGGGTGAACTCCCAGGTGGAGAAAATCCTTTGTGTATCCCGCCAAAAAGAGATATTTTATTGCTAAAGGTATAATTGAACCCTAGGCCTGGAATCCAAACATCAATGTTATTTTCTCGGACACTCAAATATACACCGGTTCTGTTGGGATCAGATTTTCCATAATCTTCTCGTTTTAAATTAATGGATTCTAGACGTATCCCGGGGGTCAAAGTCAAGTTTTTAAATTTGTATTTATATATAGCATAGGCAGCAAAAGCAGAAGCACTAGCGATTCGATTTCCTTTTACCCCACGGATACCCTCTGAAGTCAAAAGCATGTCAAAATTTTGAATCCGATACCCATCTTCCCATTGAAAGCGGTCTTCTTCATCGTAATGATAGCGAGCCCCAACTTCCAAATCGTGGAAAGCTCCAGAAGAACCATACCAGTGGTAGTCTATTTTAGTTTGTATTCCTTTAGCAGAATAAACTCTATTGTTCGCCTTAACAAATAATGCATCATCTTCTGAATTTGTAGCGCCCTTGAGAACCGCCAAATGATTCGAATACTCAAGAGGTTCGGAAAGTACTGTATCTAATCCTTTTTTTCTCCCCATCAACGATAACACCGCTAAGTTTGTACCAATTTCTTGAGAAAGTATTATCGTAAGCATTGGTAACTATTTTAAACCGATCGCTGAGATTCAAGGTATGAGTCAACATCCATTGTTTCTGTTCCGCATCCATAATATCTTCCTGAGAAGCAGCATAACGAGTAAAAGGAGTCGAGTTAAAATCTTGTTCGGTAATTCCTAGATAAGTCTCGTTAGAGAGCTCATCATAAAAATGGTATTTAATCTCCAAGGATTGAGGTGTATTGGCTTCTTGATTGGTCTGAAAGCGTATTTTTCCCATCAAATCAGAAGTGTCAAATCCTGTATTATCGCTGTTGTTAAGTTTTTTAAAGCCATCTGAATTGAGGGCTAGATATTCCAGTACATACCCAACATTTTTAAATGATTGTCCGACACTAGTGTAAAGCTGACTACTATTGAAACTCCCATAAGAATTTTGAAAACGAGCTGCTAATTTTTCATCAGGAATGGCTGTGGATACCAAATTTATAACTCCCCCAGTAGTGAACGGGCCGTATTGAACTTGGCTGCTTCCCTTTAAAATCTCTATGGCCTCCATACGAGCAACAGAAGGAAAATAATACGCTGCAGGTGAACTGTAAGGTGCTGGTGCAATTAATACCCCATCTTCCATTAGGGTGATTTTTGAACTTCGTTCAGGCGAAGTTCCTCTCAAACTAATGTTGGGCCGAAGTCCAAACCCATCCTCTTCATAAAAATTGACACCTGGAACAGCTTTCAAAGCTCTATTGATATCAATGTAACCAAAATCTCCCAGTTCTTCTGCTGAAAGAAAATAAGAAGCTCCTGTTCTGTTTTGCGCAACAAACTTATTTCCAAGAATGGTATTGGCTTTGATAATTACTTCATCCAATTTCTGTATTGAATCTTTAAGCGATGGTGAATCTTGAGCACAAATAATATTAATTGAAAGGGCAAAAAAGGAAAAATATATTCCCTTCATTATTATTTATATTTAGTTTAAATAAATATTACGTTCGAGCAAATATATAAAACTTTATTATTTTTATTCATACTAAATAAGAAAAACTTTTCCTGATTGGATTTTTTGTCGAGTCCCTATTTAAAATCTGACTTAGAATAGTTGTAAATGCTGCCTGTTTTATTTTTATATTTATTTTATACACTGCTTAAAGGAGTATATTAATTGATACAACTAAAATTAAAATAACAATATGCGCAGAACAATAACCTACTCGTTAAGTTGTCTAATAGCTTTAACCCTATTCACCCTCTACAAGGGCAATATTCAACTTCATTTAAACGAAAAAAGAAAAAAGGAGGTTGTCCAGAAAGTGGCAGAGCGACATAAGCAAAGTCAGATTATGGTAGATAAGATTTTCAGTTTTGCTGAATTGGGCTTTCACGAAATAGAATCTTCTTCCTATTTATCAGATATCCTTTCACAAGCTGGTTTTGAAATCATATATGGAATTTCTGATATCCCAACAGCATGGATGGCTCGCTGGAGCCATGGTGAAGGGGGCCCTGTAATTGCCTTAGGCAGCGATGTAGATTGTATACCAAAAGCTTCACAGTACCCTGGTGTAGCATACCACAAGCCAATGGTGGAGGGAGCTCCAGGACATGGGGAAGGTCACAATGCAGGTATTCCACTTAATATCACTGCAGCCCTAAGTGTACAAGAATTGATGAAAAAAGAAAATATTCCCGGTACCCTTGTGTTATGGCCTGGTATTGCAGAAGAACTTGTAGCCTCCAAAGCTTGGTTTGTTCGTGACGGTTATTTCGATGATATTGACATGTGTATTTTTACCCATGTGAGTAGCAACCTATCAGTTGCTTGGGGACAACCTAGGGGTACAGGTCTCATATCAGTTGAATACACTTTTGAAGGAGAAGCCGCACATTCTGCTGGCTCTCCGTGGCGGGGACGCAGTGCATTAGATGCAGCTGAATTGATGAACATTGGATGGAACTATAAGCGGGAACACTTGCATCCTCTAAAACGATCGCATTCCATATATACAGATGCAGGAGACCAACCTAATGTTGTCCCTTCCAAAGCTTCTATTTGGTTTTATCTCCGAGATGTGACTTATGAAGGAATCATGAAAATGTATAACGACGCTAATAATATTGCCAAAGGAGCTGCACTGATGACCGATACCAAATTTAATTCTCGGGTGGTAGGTACTGCCTGGCCACGGCATTTCAACAAAGTAATTGCTGAAACCATGTATGAAAACATTAAGTCTATAGGCTTGCCCAAATGGTCAGAAGCCGATCAGCAATTAGCCGTTGCGGTTCAAAAGGAAGTAAACTCTACTAACCAAACTGGACTAGCTACTAAATTAAGTGCCCTAGGAAAACCCTCCAAAACTATCATTAGTGGCGGATCGGATGATATTGGTGATGTATCTTGGACTGTCCCTACGGTCACTCTTCGTTTTCCCTCCAATATACCAGGCTTGCAAGGACACCATTGGTCCAATGCTATCACAATGGCAACACCTATTGCACATAAAGGAGTGACCGCTGGGGCAAAAAGTCGTTGCCATGACGGTTCTCGACTTTTTGATGGATAAGACACTTCTCCCAAAAGCGCAAATTTATTTTAATCAAGTGCAACAAAAAGAGACAACCTATCAGCCTATGATTAGTGCTGGGGATACCCCACCGATTGAACTCAATACAAACATCATGCAAACCTATCGACCTGATTTAAAAAAATTCTATTACGACGAAACAAAATACGAAAGCTACCTAGAACAATTGGGGATCGAATACCCGACCCTAAAAACTTTTGAAGATTAATAAAACCCCGTCAGTTCTTGACTTTAAGATGCAATTACTGAGGGCTAAATTATAATTTAATGAAAAGATTAACCACCCTGCTCTAATCGATTCAATGCCAATGAAAAGGTGATAGGATCAAGGTAAATCCCATAAATAAGTAGTCATCACCAGGTATTTCTGCTCCTGGATTAATGGTATTTATGGTGAATAAAATAAATAATGGTAGCAAAGAAAAACAAACTCCTAATAACATAAGATCCAAACCGTATTCCTTTCTCTTTGCAGCGTCTGTTCTGTAAAAATTTACGGATGAGAGTGATAATGGATATCCCCAAATATCCAAAAGAAAATGGTAAATAGTGCTTGAACCCCAGTGCTCAGTGCAAAAGAATAGTCGGGTTTGAGTACAGTAATGATTAATACGACAGCTATAATAAAGGCCATTGGGGAAAACATGAGACGATAAGCTCAAATAAATTTTTGTCTGAGTTACACTGCTTTGTGGTGCATATTTGAGAAGGTAATCTGCTAAATATGTCAATGCAAAAGTAATGATGGCTATACCAATAACATCGAAAAATCCTTTTAAGTGGGCCATTATCAAAATAGGGCCCATCGAGGAATAAAAATCCAAAAGTAGTCATCGATAATCCTAAAGATAATTTTAAGTCGCTGTTACTCTTTGAAGTCACAACCGAGGGCAGCAAGATAAAAAGCAACCCTATAACAAATTGGATATAGCGATTTGTTTTGTTTTTTTGTGGCAGCTCAGCATAGGTGAGTTCTAACGTTTGCTCTTCACCAGCTATTTCTATCACATAAGTCCGAGTTTGTCCAATTTTAGCTCTTGGCCTTTTGTCCAATTCTTTATAATCTTTTATGGAAATTCCATCAGAACTCACAAGAATGTCTCCAATCTTCATCCCAGCTTGATACGCGGGACCCTCTTTTTCTATTCGGATGACTTCAAATTGATTCGTGTCAAAGCCATCAAAAGTATTATTTTTAATGTCCATCAACCCGAATACACCCCAAATAATAAAGGCAAAGGAAAGGACATAAATAGTATTTGTATTTAGAGCATGTTTCATCAAAATTGAATTATGGATTTATACTAAAATATAAAAAAGCGACAGATGTTGAGTCCGTCGCTTCAAAAAATTCAGTTTATGAAAAGCTGATTTATGGTTATAAATCGACATAAATTTATTTTTTTAATTGCAATTAACAAGTAATTAAAGTCACAATTTATATTTTTTTATTTTTAGTGAAGAAAATCTGAATTTTAGAAGGTTTTGATAACTAATTTTTTAAATCCGATAGCCTCGCTCATTATTTTTTTCGAAACATAGGAGGACTTACCAAATGTTTTCACTTCAGCAGTTCATATTGGCATAGACCTTATCAATTTTTTCAAATCTATCCTATATTACAAGCCGTTAGGAGAAAGGTTACTATACGCCCAATAGATTAATAGGAATTGGAGGGGAATCCGTATCCAAAGAATCCACAAGGCTATCCCCAGTTGATTTTCAGGAATCAGCATATTTACATGAACTATCAGAAAAACAAGCAACATGGCAATAATGCCCCAAAGGGATAGGATACGTGTCCATGGAAACAGAACACCTATCCCTAAGATAATTTCTGCCCAGCCACTCAAATAAATTAGTAAGTCATGAGCTGGAAGAAATTTTGGCATCAAAGGACGATAAAAATAGGTATGAGTAAAATGGAGCACCCCCAAAAAAGTGTAAAGTAATCCCATAAAATAAAGTTGATACATATATTAACAAAATAAGAAAAGGAGGCCTTTATATTTTTTTACAACAAACAAAAGATCCGACTTTTTTAACAAAAAGCACAAAATCAGACAAAAATAGAAAATCACCTTTTTAAGTATTTAGGTGAAAAAATTTAATTGTAGCACTTTTAACGTGTATTAATTTAATTTGTAGTGTTCACCAACTTTTTTTCCATGTGAGTTAAATAAATACTCATTTTTCATTGCAAATTAAGACCAACTCTTCGTTAATGTGGAATAGATCTAATTCCTCAAATTATTGATGGAAATAAGAGATAAAAAAAGGGTGATATTGCTATCACCCATCAGTACATTTAAAAGTTAGAAAACTTTATTGTTGAAAAGCAAAATTTATCGGTATGAAGATAACCTCATAATCAAATCCCTCAGGATTGTATGAAGCCATTTTTTGATTTCTTTAAAGCGGGGTTCACGATATTTTGATTTCCAACTCGATAATTCATCAAGTCTTCCAGGGTATTAAACATGTCCCAAGTTACAGCAGTAGCAGTATTTTTATTTCTAGGTGCAATTTTTCTTGCAACTCCCCAATTTACCATTCCCAATTTGTCCATATTTTTTGTAAAATGGCTTTTCCACAAGGTTTTGTTTTCTGATATAAACCCGTCAAGATTTTTTGGTCTCGCAAAATTAAACTGAATTGCTCCGCCCAAACCTTTTGCGATACTCCCTTCATCAACAAAAATATGACGACTGTCTTCTACAAGAGTGTAATTTTTACTTAATGCTGCGACTAATTCTTGCTCGGATTCATTCAAGACAGCCGAAGCATTATTCCACCAGTCATTCTTATCACTCAAGATGGCTTCCACGTTGGTATTTGATTGAACAAAAAGATAATTCCACCTTTTCTCATCATCCACGTTGTCAACAGTGTAGCGCTTCAAAAAAGCCCAAAAGGCAATATCTCCTTTGTCAACTGCGTTTTGAGCAACCTTTTGCATATAAATAGATTCAACTTTTTCAAATGATTCTAAATCTCCTTCAATTCGGACAAAATGCATTGTGAATGCTTGATAAACCTGTGCATTAACCCCAAAGCTAGCAAGGGCTAGAATTAATAATAAAACTTTTTTCATAATAAATTGTTTATGGTTGTTAAAATATTAAAAGTATAAATTAATCAACTATAAATAGAACAAATTGAATTTATTGCTTCTCAAATGTCAGCATTTCTCCTTCTTGACTTATGGTAAATTCGGTGAATGATGTATTAAAGTTTATTGTTACAATTTCAGATTCACCCTAAGTGGTAATATTATAAACTTGCCTTGTGTTTGTAAAATCAGGACTATTATTAGTGTTTTCCCATGTCCCTGATGAAGCTCCCATTTCATTAGACTCTCCAACATAAATTGAATCACTAATTATTTCTCAAGAAAGTGTTCCATTTGGACTAAACGTAATGTAAAATTTATAAAAATACCGGTGGCAACCGGACTAACATCCATCTCCGAACCGTCTGGGAACTCCAACAATTCTTGAGAACTTAACCATGTCCCAATTTTAGGATCTTGACCATTTGCATCATCATCGTTATTAGAGCAATAGATAAACGATAGGGTTAAGAGACACAAAAATAATTTTTCATAATGCTAAATAATTTATTTCGTTAAAACAATGAAAGAAATATTATGATATGTTCTTCAAATGGTTCCTCTCTTTGAACCAAAATAAAATAACCCTACACTAATTAAGCCTAAAACAATCACTGTTTTTGAAGTGGCGCAGTTGGTTCGCCCTTAATCGCACTTATTAAATCAGGAAGTGCAAAAAAACCAGCAATAGCAAAATAAAGTAGTGACAACCTTTTCAATACTTCCAGATTATTAAAAGATAGTGAGCCATATATTGCTGTAATAATCCCAATTACAACAAGGCCTATAACAAGAGCAAATTGATCAAACATTAAAATTGCGTCGCTAGACGGATTGTTCCAAAAGCATCTATTAATAACATTGACTTAAATTCAGGATTAAAAAACCAAGATATAAACAAGGGTAACCCTTGGAGAAAAATTAGAAGAATATTGATTTTAAATATAGTTTTGATTTTCATAGTCTTTGAATTTTGGTTTAAAACCTTATATACAATAAAACTGCTTTGAATAAATATATAATGATTACCAAGATAGGTGAAAATTGAATTGGATAACCTAGTTTCGCAGCATGCTTTATAAAATTTTACAGATATTTTCTGGTTCTTCTCATTTAATCTACGGCATATTGGTTATGGTAGATCCGTTTTATAACCAGGAGTTCATCCGTTATGGTTTTTCAGACTATCAAATTCTGATAGCGGTAACTCAGGCTTTGGCAGGATTTGGTTTGATATTAGGTTTTACAAGCGAGGATTTTAAATACTGCTCTGCCATTCTAGCAATAATGATGATTGGTGCGCTTTTAACTAGAATTGTCATTCAAGATGATATGATTCAATCAAGCCCAGCAATTTTATATATGTTAGTAAATTCAATTATATTTATACAGAGCATAAATACAAGGAAATGAAAATTTTAAAATATATTCTATCCGCTATTGTTTCATTAGTTGTCTTTAATGTTTGGCTTTTTAGATTTAATAAATCGACTATTTACCGAGGAGTTGAGGCATCAAACATGATTGAAGAATTTGCTGTTTATGGATTAAATGAGACGATGGTATATCTAATAGGGGGGTTAAAAATTTTAGCCGCATTAGGGCTATTAATTGGCTTTTTTAAAGATAAGATTACAATCCCTTCAGCCCTTCTCATGTCAGGTTTAATGATGGGGGCAATTTTTATGCATTTTAAAGTTGAAGACGAGGCCATAAAGTTTTTACCTGCAGGCTTGATGTTCACCTTTAGCATCTGTATATTTTATTTACAAAGGAAAATAAATACTAAAGAATCTCTCTAGCCTCCTGTCTTTTGCTTGAGAAGTTTATTAAATCCAACTACTTGGTGAAGGATCGCTCCCATAAAGCTCAAAACGACCATTTTCTGTGAGATAACCTGGAGCATTAAGTCGGGTTCTGTATAATTTATTCCTTGGACCTATCTTGGGACCAAAAAATATAATTCTCAAATAAATAAAAAGAATTAAACAAAAACATATGTAACCTAATGTATAATTATTGCTTAACAATCTAGAGTGATATACTGTTATGCTATGAAGTATACATAGTAGGAAAAGAGTCAAAAAAGCATAGTTTGCAAAAAATACATGAGTTTCAAAATGAAGATCATGAGGAACAAAACCAACACCAGCATAGAAAAAACCCGCCATTAATCCTATAGGCATTGTCAGCTTAGCAAAAAACTGAGCCTTGGAAGTGTCATTAATCAGCCTAAATATTTTTTGAAGTGAATATAGAAAAGGATTAGGGTTGCCCTATGTTATCAATATCAAGCTGCTATTAAATAGCAGCATTGATGGGGTAACAATTATCCTTCTGGATAATTTCGGGGTTGGTCTCGTCCGAAATAGTTCTCAAAATTCCTAGTTCACTCAGAAAATTGTGAGTTAAAGAATAATAATTTGATTCATAATTGATTATCTCTTTTTGTGATCCTGGATAGAGTAAAGCAGCCAATAGGCAACTCCGAAAAACAGAATAATACAATAGAGAAGATCGGAAGCTTGACAAGAAATACTTTCGAATTTTTCATAAGTCTGATTACTGAATTTGTAATTTATAGATTATTAATTAAATCCAATTTGATCTAAAGAGTTATCAATAAACCAGGTTGTGTTTTTTTGGAAAAAATTGATTTTACTAAGCAGAAATTTATTCATCCAAGCTTTAGATTCAAAAACTTTTAATCATTCTCTACAATATTTGTCTCCAATTTGATATTGATTGTAATCTTCTTCATTTACTAATGCCGTAGGATTTGGGTCTTCATCTGAAGTATTCCCAGAGAAAATTCCTGAGTCATTTAATTCAAAATAGAAATTGTCCATTAACTGTGTATTTGTCTCGAATATCTAGGCAATCATCCATTTTGTTGCAAATGAAGAGTAAAACACTTATTAATAAAAGATAAAAGTTTAATCATTTACTGATGTATTCCAAATATCTTTCTTACACAGCCAACCTCCATTTTTTTATTTTTCCCACACAACAATGTACTTCCCATTGTCATTGACCTCTTCTCCTTCAACAGTCATTTTAATTGTATAAAGACCTGTTTCATATGCATAAAGCCCGTCTTTGATAACTTCAATAGTTTTTAAATCCAATGTACCATTCCCCATTTCTATCTCAGCCTTATACATTTTCTCAATTTTATCTCTACCAACTACAAAGTCTGATTTTGGTGGAATTACAACTGCATCAAGTGTATGCAAAGAAGCTATCCCTTTAGAATCTCCATTATTGTAAAAATTAACCCATTTGGAATTGTTTTCCATTACAACCGATTTTACATTTTCTGTTTTGCTACAACTAAAAAAAATAAGCGTTAAAAAAATATTTTTTTCATTCCCATTGGTTTTTGATTAATTAATTGTTGGCATTTAGCCTGACAATTAAATTTATTAAATCTAATCACAAGGGTACTGGGAATATCTAGAATTATTGATGATCAAGGATGTGTAATCAGAGATAACTACGATCCTTATGGAGGAGTATCATTTGATTGGATAAGTGCTGAGTGGCTATCAAACAAGGTAAATCTCAACTCAAGAAGGTTATTGATCCAGATACCTTTAGATTCTTTAATTGATATTACATATCATAATCAATTGCTACAACTCTTCCATCACCAAATACAACGTTTTTAGTAACATGTGGTTTTCCTAAAGTTTTAACAGTCCCATCACCAATTATTTTTGATTTTAACTTGTTAGTATTAATAATGACTGTTCCATCTCCTATAATTCTAATATTTGCATAATCAGCTTTAATATTGGATAAATCGCAAATTCCATCACCTATTACTCTGACAGTAATATTTTTTGCTTCACCTGTCCCAGTAAATTTTCCATCACCTGTAATTGTCACCTTAAGTTTTTCAGTTTTTACCATTTCTGATAAATTACTATCCCCAATAATTTGAAAATTTTGCTTTGTTTGAGCAGCTAATAGAGTAGTTATGAGAAGTGTGGAAAATAGAATTAGTTTTTTCATTGATTTATGTTTTACTAATTCAAATATATTCATTGAGTGTTAAATTCAAAAAAATAATCTGTTGAGGATTTCGCAATTACTACTCAACCCAAACAGCACAAAAACACAAAAAACAACGCTAAAAGTCCTAAAAATGGCTTTTTGAGAGCATTGTAAAATCAATAATTATTGCTAACCCTTGAAAAGCTCTTTGAACAGTGGCTTTACACATTCTACTTAACATAATAGAAAAGAAAAAACCCACCGTTAATGGTGGGCTTTACGAATGTATAGTGTAACGGTGACAATGGTGGAGAAGAGGAGATTCGAACTCCCGACCTCTTGACTGCCAGTCAAGCGCTCTAGCCAGCTGAGCTACATCCCCAGAGACGTTAAAATTAATAGAAAAATCTGAATTCTTTTGTTTTAGTGTGCTACTTATCAAACACCACTTAAGACAATAGCAATAACCATAAATTAAAATAATTTTCAGTACACTCTTATAATTTTGCCTGTGTTACAGTTGTTACTGTTGAATACCCCTACCTTTGTTAACAAACTAACAAAAATTTGGAAATTTTCCTCTATTTAGGTTACCTCGCTGCCGTTGGCATAGGAGTCATTTTAGGTCTGATTGGGGGAGGTGGTTCAATTATCACAGTACCCGTAATGGTTTATCTGTTGGGGATTAATCCAATAGCTGCCACAGCCTACTCTCTTTTTTGGTAGGGGTTGCTTCCACTGTTGGAGCCATTCGAAATGCACAACTTGGGTATATAGACTATCACACAGGTATTATGTTTTCCATCCCTGCTTTTTTTACTGTGTATTTAACTCGTGCCTATCTCATTCCAATAATCCCCAAAAATATTCTCATTATTCAGCAGTTTGTATTAACCAAAAACACAGCTGTAATGTTGTTTTTTGCACTATTAATGGTAATGGCAGCAGTGTCCATGATTCGATCCAAAGGACAAAAAACAAAAAGGGGTAAAAGGTCCGAATCAAACCACTTATCCTCTTGGAGGGGGCCGGTGTTGGTGTGGTGACAGGCTTAGTTGGCGCTGGAGGTGGTTTTTATAATCATACCTGCTTTGGTACTCGTTGCTGGACTAGAAATTAAAACAGCCATCGGAACCTCCCTATTTATTATTGCAACCAAGTCCCTCATTGGATTTTTGGGGGATATTCAGAATAGTCCTATTGATTGGGAATTCCTTCTCTTATTCACCTCACTTGCAGTTGCTGGGATTTTCATTGGATTGAAGTACAATAATGTTATGAAAGGCGAGCGACTCAAAAAATTATTTGGCTGGTTCATTCTCGCAATGGGACTTGGAATAATAATAAAAGAAATAGTATTATAAATTTGAAATCCCGCAAAAAATAGAACTTTAATATGAAAATTGAACAAATATATACTGGGTGCTTATCCCAAGGAGCCTACTACATTGAAAGTAAGGGCGAAGTCGCTATCGTCGATCCACTTCGTGAGACAACAGCTTATCTCAAAAAAGCAAAAGAAGATCAAGCCAAGATCAAATATATTTTGAGACCCATTTTCACGCTGACTTTGTAAGCGGTCACCTCACCTTATCTAAACAGACTGGGGCGCCTATTATCTATGGCCCCAACGCCAATCCAGATTTTGAAGTCCTCTTGGCCAAAGACGAACAGGAGTTTCCACTGGGGGATATTACTCTCAAAGTGCTTCATACTCCCGGACACACCTTGGAAAGCACTACCTATCTTCTTAAAGATTCTAAGGGAACTAATCAAGCAATTTTCAGCGGCGATACGCTTTTCCTAGGCGATGTAGGACGCCCTGATCTGGCTCAAAAGGGATCTCTTACTAAGGAAGAGCTTGCGGGAATGCTATTCGATAGTTTGAGAAATAAAATCATGCCTTTAGAAGATCACATCGTTGTATATCCCGCCCACGGTGCTGGTTCGGCTTGTGGAAAAAAATATGATGAAAGTGACCGTTGATACATTAGGAAATCAAAAGAAAATGAATTACGCCCTTCGGCCAGATATGAGTAAGGAAGAATTTATTGCTGAAGTGACCAATGGACTTTTGCCCTCCAGCCTACTTCCCCCTGAATGTCAAGCTCAATAAATCAGGCTATGAAGATATTGATAAGGTCCTAGATCGAAGTGCCAAACCATGGCTTCGGATGCGTTCGAAGATTTAGCCAATCAAGAGGGGGCATTGGTATTGGATGTCCGTCATCAAGACTCTTTTGTTCAAGGCCATATCCCACAATCAATCTTTATCGGAATTGATGGTGGCTTTGCACCTTGGGTTGGGGCATTGATTCAAGACGTAGAACAATCCATTCTATTGGTTTGTCCAGAAGGGCGCGAAGAAGAAACTATCACCCGATTGGCACGAGTTGGTTTTGATCAAACCTTAGGCTATTTAAAAGGAGGCTTTGAGACATGGAAACAAGCGGGAAAAAGTTTTGATACTATAAGCAGTATCCCTGCTACTGAATTTACTGAAACCCTTCTGCGAAAACCCAACGCTGTGTTTGATGTTCGAAAAGACAGCGAGTACCTATCCCAACATTTGGAAAATGCACAGCACAGCCCCTTAGATTTCATCAATGAACACCTTCCTGATTTTCCCAAAGAATCCCCATTCTATCTGCATTGTGCTGGGGGCTATCGGTCCGTCATTGCCGCATCCATACTTAAAAAACGAGGGATTCACAACTTGATCAACGTAGAAGGCGGTTTCAAAGCCATCCAAAAAACCCAACTTCCTTTAACCGACTATGTTTGCCCATCTACTTTATAATCTCTAACACCATTCAAAATGTTTGAATTTTTATTACACCCATGGCCCTGGTATATCAGTGGTCCTTTAATCTCCCTTGTTCTGCTGCTACTGCTTGGGTCTGGAAAAACCTTTGGAATGTCTTCCAATCTTAGAACCGTCTGTGCTGCTTTTGGGGCGGGATTTTACCCAGCGCTCCTAGTCATTGCTGCAGCCTTGGTGGGCACCTATGCCTACGGGGCTTTACGATCCCAGCTACCGCACTAAGAAAGTACATCCCCCAAACACGATTATCTCTCTTTTTACGTTCTAAAGGAAAGAGTAAACGGTGCCACAAATAAAAAAATTTTCTGCTCCTCTTCGGTTTTTTTCTTCATGAAGCTATTTGCTCAAGGGGACGCTAATCTTTTATTGCAATACAACCAAGGTCCCACTAACGAATCGCTCTACCACCCTTGGAATGTGGTGGTCCAAGGAATAGGAGTGCGTATGAATACCCACTTGCAGTATACGCGGCCGCGACTCAGCTGGGGATTGGGAGTTCTTGTCCAACACAAGTTTAGCAAAACCGTTGGATTGGCGACGGGGGCAACCTACCTCAACATTCATTATCGCTATCAAAAACAGAATTTAGATTCCAAAGATTTCCTTGGCTATTGGCGCATTCCGTTGGCCCTAAGGGTCAGTCCTAATAGACGCATTGTATTGGAATTAGGGCCCAGTTATCACCTCATTCAAAAAGCAAAAAATAGCGATCTACAAGATCCAATCACCGAAAGTTTTTCCTATCCCCCGGGGATTTTCCAAAATGCCTTTGGCCTTATTACAGCAGTTTCCTATCGGTTTTGGCGGTCTTTTTCAGGTCGTTTGGAATACAACCTGATCAAAAAAACCGACAATCCATTTATCGATCAATCCAATACGTTTAGAGGAGTTAACCTCGGATTGGAATGGAGCTTATTTAATCCTACAAAGCCCAATAAAAATGCTGTCCGTTAAAAACTAACTGTCATAGATAACTCAAGCGGCTGTACCGCTCGTGGAAACCGAAAAAACAACCTCCTTGGCAATCTACTCTACTCTAAAATGGACTTCATCAGAGACGAAACCCATCACTTTTATTTTTGGGAAACTATTCCTGCAACTTGATTTCAATCACGCATTGGCCGCCCACTGTTCGGTATTTTTTAATCGCAGAAGCACCTTTTAATACCTCAATTGATTCAATACTGTACAACTCCCAATTAGGCATGGCCGTACAATTAGCAACGCATCTCCATCGATAATTGGGAGTGCCGCTTACATCTCTTGATTTACCATATCCAAAGGGTTCCCTTTTGAAAGCCATAAGGTTCATGAAGTTTTCCTGTTGTTTTTCAACTGAAATATGAGCTGCCTACTAATTGCTTTCAATCCATTTGGGATGTGTTGTTCCGTATTTGCCTAATACAAGCTAAAGTTTGACGAACCAATTGGGTAAGCCCTTTAAAAGTCCTTATTGGCCACAATTTCATTACTGATCAGTTTTGAGCCCATCCCAACACAGGTCACACCTGCTTCAAACCATCCTCTAAGGTTAGATTCCTCAGTAGATACACCACCTGTAGGCATAATTGAAGTCCACGGTTGTGGCCCTTTGATCGCTTTGACAAATCCCGGGCCATAAGTACTACCTGGAAAAAGTTTGACCAGCTCACAACCCATTTCTTCTGCTTTCCCAATTTCTGAGAGTGTGCCACAGCCCGGAGACCAGAGTACTTTCCGTCGATTGCAAACTATTGCTATGTCTTCTCTGTAAACTGGAGTGACTATAAAATTTGCTCCATAAAGCATGTATTGAGAAGCAGCTCCTGCATCAGTTACAGACCCTACGCCCAGAATCATTCCTGGTAGCTCCTCTTGAGAGTATCGTATCAATAACTTAAAAACTTCAATGGCAAAATCGCCCCTATTGGTAAATTCCATTAAACGAGCGCCACCATCATAGCAGGCTTTAAAACTTCTTTAGCTGTTGCTATGTCTGAATGAAAAAATAATGGAACCATACCCGATGTTTCCATTTGTCGAATGACTTCTAATCGTGAATATTGTGCCATAGCTATTATCTTGCAACTCGCCCAGAGGCATCGCCGCTCATTAGTTTTTCAATTTCCGGAATCGTTACCAGGTTGGCGTCTCCTTTGATGGTATGCTTTAGACAAGAAGCAGCTACAGCATAATCAAGGGCTTTTTGATCATTTTCTGGGTAATGGATCAAGCCGTAAATCAGGGCGCCCATAAAAGAGTCTCCTCCCCCAACACGATCAACAATATGCGTGATTTGATATTCCTGGCTTTTGAACATGGTTTCCCCATCATAAAGAACTCCAGCCCAAGTATTATGGGAGGCAGAAATAGACCCTCTTAACGTAGTAATGATTTTTTTAGCCTTGGGAAACTTGACCTGCATTTGTTGACAAACTGATAAAAAAGCCTCTGCTTTTACGTGTCCGCCTTGGGTTGTGATATCCAAGCCTTCTGGCTTAATTCCAAAATGTTTCTCTGCATCTTCTTCATTTCCTAGGATAATATCACAGTAGGAAGTAAGTTTCGTCATTATTTTTTCACGATCCCCATCATATTTCCAAAGCTTGGCTCGATAATTAAGATCGGTAGAAATGGTTACCCCCATAGAACTGGCTACTCGAACCGCTTCTAAACAAGCGTCAGCAGCACTTTGAGATATAGCCGGTGTAATACCCGTCCAATGAAACCATTGAGCGTCTTTAAAAACCTCATTCCAATCAACCATTCCTGGTTCAATTTCAGACATAGCAGAATTTGCGCGGTCATATACCACCTTACTTCCTCGGCTTACAGCACCTGTTTCTAGGAAATAAATTCCTAGTCTGTCCCCACCAAAAACAACGTGCTGTGTACTTACATTGCGCTTTCGCATTTCCATTAAAGCACATTGACCAATATCATTATCCGGCAAGCGTGTTACAAATTCTACAGGTAAGTTATAGTTGGCTAGAGAGACCGCAACATTGGATTCACCTCCGCCATAAATTACTTCAAATTGATTGGTTTGTGAAAATCTTAAATACCCTGGAGGTGCTAGTCGAAGCATGATTTCTCCGAAAGTGACAACTTTTTCATTTGTGGTTATCTAATTTTTGAATTTTAACTGAATGTTAATCCTTTCTTTTCTCTCGGCGTGGATGGGGCAGTTTTTCCAAATAGGGTTGAATCTGTTTCTTGTTTGATTTTAGTGCGAATGGTTTTGGCCTTCAAGCTATCTTTAGATCCGTCGTCGAAGACGTCAAGTTTCAACGTTTCATCCTTACCAAAAAAATAAAGCGCGTGTGGCTCCCCCTCCAACATCACTGTCTTCCCCATGGGTAGCATAGTTTTCATTTCGGTCGAAGATGACATTCCATTGACTTCTTCCGCTTCCTTTGATAGAACTTAATAGCAATACAAGATTGCGACACAAGAATCAATCCTAGATAGTAGGTATATGCTTTCATACTTTATGAATTTACATAAAACTAAAAAAATCTACTTATTTGAATGTTTAAATATCTGTGACGAGGATGCCTTTGACCTGGCGTATCTTGACTTGAAGAATAGTAGGACGCTTGTATTTTGAAATCTCGATTGTGGACTACCGCCCCGCACTCCAAACGATCTCTTCCCCGATTGGGTTGCATAGTGAATACAGCAGCATCATTAAAAAGACCCCCTTCCAAAGGAAAGTCGTGAGCCACAGATTCCTGTTGCCAAGCCACATAGAGCCCCCACCCTTTTTGAGTATTCAATAGTGGACTAAAGTCAAAGGGTATTTTAGCGGTTGACCCAACCACCAAGCCCAAGCGAACAGCAGCTCGTGTTTGGTAGGTGGATAGCGTTCCCCGAATGTCAGGCACCAAAGCCAGATAGTCGCCTAAGGTTAGGCATTGAAAATAGTTACCCCCTACGCCTAAATGTAACTGTTGTGGCATGGCGGCAGTCCAACTTAAAGGAGGAAGATTGAGGATCCACTCGTGGTATAGGTTTTGGGCCGCTTTGGCCAGCGAAGCGTCTCCCGATACGCCCAGCTCAATGGTGTGCTGATACCCTCGTTTGTTGAGGATAACTTTTTCTTTCTGATGGCGTAAAAATAAGTATCCACTAAAAGGGTAGTCCAAAGATTCGCGGTCGGTAGCATAGCGTCTAGAGGGATTATATATGATTTGTCCCAGTTTCCACTCGGAGAAGTAGCGTTCAAGCAGGCTGCTGTCTTTTTGGATTTCCTTTCCATGGCTCAAAAACAAACCACTTGAGTAGTAATAGTCGGTCTTAAAGTAAAGGTCGTTATCCACGCTTAAGGTAAGCTGAGACTGACTCCAACCCGTAAAGCACAACCAGTACAAAAAGAAAGCCTTCGATCGCATCGACTAACGGAACTGAGAACGGTGCTTGAGGACCAAAAGGGGAACGGAGCAATAAAATTCGCGTTTGTACACTACATTCGTTTCCCACAATTTCTCAAAAAATCCTCTTTCCCGTCTAAACACAGTCAATAAGTCGGGTTCGTGGCTGTGAAAATGTTCCAATACGGCTTGGTAGGTCGTGGCATTGGAAGTCACTGTCGGTTTGGTTACTAGAGTGGTGCCAACAGCCGCATCCATATCCAAATCCTTGGGGCGATGTCCTGGGGTCTTCACTAACAATCCGTAAATCTCGAGTTTAAATTTTTCTTGCAATACATGCAAGGGTCCCAAAATTTTGGGATTTTGAACCTGACCCTTTTTAAAGGCCCACAACATTCGTTTTGGTGGATTGAATCGAGCTCCAATAGGGGCTACCATCACAGGAACTTCGGTACGTTTAATCAAACTCCCTGCTACTTTCCCCAAGAAAACCTCATCTGAAATATCGTTATTCTGAGGGGTCACAACGATCATGTCTAGATGCACTTTGCGGTCCAGCGAACGAACCGCACTCACTAAGTCTCCATTCTGCGCCACATATTGAATATCGAATCCTTTGCGATCGACTTGATGGATTACCTCTTTTAATCGGTTGAATGTTTTTCTTTCAGAATGCCTTTGACATTTGCAATACTGGTGGTCGGAATTGCTGAGGGATAGGCGTCTACTATATAGAGCGTGCTCCCAAAGTGTTCCGCCAAATCAATGGCATATTGTAAACAGTTAGAAACTTCAGGGGAAATCCCTATTGGCACAAGGATATTTTTCATATAGAAGTTTTTCCAAAGGTACATACTTTTAGAGCGTATTGCTTTTTTCTTTACCATTAAATAACATCCAAAAAATCCCTAATCAACACTCATCGCAAGCATATTTCTTGTATTCTAAGCGATTTATTGCGCTGGTTTTTTGCTCTTTATGATATTGTATAAGAAGGTATCATTCGGATTTTAGGTTTCCAAAAACAATAGGAGTTCAAGAATCCGTAATTTTGTCTTATGGACGGAACCCTAACACTTGAAATTCAAAATCAAATCGGTACCATCACCTTTAGTCATTCCGCAGCAAATTCACTAAGCCCAGAAATGCTGGATGACTTTTGCGAGTTGCTTCGAGAGACAGATAACAATCCCGAAGCCAAAGTCATTGTTATTCAAAGTGACGGCGATCGTGCTTTCTGTGGGGGTGCTTCATTGAGCGCACTTAAAAAAGGTAGATACACTGGAATCCAGTACAGCTTTTTTTATGGGTTTTGCTCATTTGATCAACCACTTAAGAAAATGCTCCAAGTTTGTCATCGCTCGGGTTCACGGCAAGGTGGTAGGTGGTGGAATTGGTTTAGTCGCCGCATGTGACTATGCGCTGGCCACAGAGGCTGCAAGCATACGGTTATCCGAACTGTCTATTGGCATTGGGCCTTATGTAATAGAACCCGCTGTGAGTAGGAAAATAGGTAAAACCGCCTTCAATCAACTTTCGCTTGACAGCGCCAACTGGCGTTCAGCCCAGTGGGCTCATGTTCAAGGTCTTTATGCGGAATGCTGCCCCGATCTTGAAAGCCTCGATACCCTAGTTGCTGAGCTATCAAAACGCTTGGCCAGTTATGGGACAGATGCTTTAAATCAACTCAATACCCTACATTGGAACGATACTGCTCATTGGGAAGAATTGCTCCCAAAAAAAGCAGCCATCACAGGAAAACTAGCCCTCTCTGAACACTGTCAAACGATTTTAAAAAATATCCATGGCTAATATTCGAATTACCAAAGAATTTACTTTTGAAACCGGTCATGCCCTCTTTGGTCACGATGGTCTTTGCAAAAATATCCACGGACACTCCTATAAGTTGGAGGTTACCCTTTTGGGAACTCCCCTAGAGGATGCCACCCATCCCAAAAATGGAATGCTCATCGATTTTTCGGATCTAAAGGAAATAGTGAAACCCACCCTTGTGGATGTCTTTGACCACGCCACGGTTCTCAATATCAAAAGCCCTCATAAAAAACTAGCCGATGAGATGGAGGCCATGGGTCAGAAAGTGGTTCGGGTAGAATATCCGCCCACCTGTGAATTGATGCTTGTGGATTTTGCCCAAAGATTAAAGGACCTACTCCCCAAAGAAGTAGTTCTCTTTAGTTTGAAATTGAGGGAAACTCAAACGGCTTTTGCTGAGTGGTACGCTTCGGACAATTAGAATCCCAGATCGTCCAAATCTTCTTCTTCGGTAGTTGTTTGAAGTAACTGTTCCTCAGCTAAAGCTTCGCAGTCCAGGGGAATCGTCAGTATTTCAGGTTCCAAAAACGCATCCTGAGAAATCCCCAATTCTTCGTTTTCATAAACCGATTTCATGAAGAGTCCCCAGATCGGGAGTGCCATCGTAGCTCCTTGCCCAAATCCAATTTCTTCAAAGTGAATCGAACGGTCTTCTCCGCCAACCCATACCCCTGTTACCAAATTAGGAACCATTCCCATGAACCAGCCGTCGCTTTGGTTTTGCGTTGTTCCTGTTTTACCAGCTATCGGATTTTCAAAAATATAGGGATAGCCCGTGATTACTTTTTCGTAGATGTAGTTGGTTTTCTCCAAGCCCGCATGTCGCAGTCGGGCTCCCGAACCCGCTTCAGTAACCCCTTGCATCAGATTTAGGGATACATAGGCCGTTTCGGCACTTAGTACGTCTCGTGTTTCGGGACCACTTCATAGACGGCCATTCCGTTTTTATCCTCAATCCGGGTGACCATCGTCGGCTTCACATAAATGCCTTGGTTGGCAAAAGTTCCATAAGCGCCCACCATTTCAAACAGACTAATATCTGGTGTTCCTAGAGCAATGGAAGGGACGGACGGCAAGCGAGAACGAATCCCCATTTTTCGTGCCAAGTTGATGATGGGACGTGGGCCCACTTTGTCCATCAATCGCGCTGAAATTGTATTCACTGAATTGGCCAATGCATTCTTTAGCGTTCGGGTTCGACCATAGCGATCTCCTGAGTTTTTCGGACACCAAGCCTCGTCGTTACCATGCTTGAATGGTTCAACGCAATAGAGCGCATCGGGCAAGGAGTCGCAGGGGGATAATTTCAGTTGGTCAATGGCCGTGGCATATAAGAAGGGCTTAAAGGTTGAGCCAATTTGCCGGCGTCCTTGCTTTACTTGATCGTATTGAAAGTGTTTATAGTTATACCCGCCTACCCATGCTTTGACATGGCCCGTTTGAGGTTCCATCGACATCAAGGAAGCCCGTAGAAAGTGTTTATAATACCGAATGGAATCCAAGGGAGTCATCAAGGTGTCAATTTCACCTTTCCAGCTAAATACTTCCATCGCTACCGGTTTTTTATAGTCTTCCCAAATTTGATCTTCTTCCCACCCGGCCAAGCGGCGTTTGCGCCAGCGTTCGAACGTCGAGCGGTGAACAACAGTAGCGTATCTACCTGGCCCTCTCGCAGGTCTAGAAAAGGAGCGGTGGGATTCATTTCTTCTGTATTTTGGAGGAAGAATTCCCTTTGAGGTTCTTCATATGAGCAGTCACCGATTGTTCGCCAAGCGCTTGGAGTCGGGAATCGATGGTGGTGTAGATTTTTAGTCCGTCTCCATAGAGATTGTATTTTTCTCCATTGGGTTTCTCATTCTTAGTGATCCAATCGTCCATAAATTCTTTGAGGTAGGCTCGGAAATAGGTCGCCAGTCCTTCTCGATGGGATTGGGGTAAAATTTATCTCTATGGGTAGGGCTTGCAACGAGTCATTGGCAGCTTCACCGACGTAATCGTTTCGCAACATTTGATTAAAGACCACATTGCGGCGTGTTTTCACAAGCTCGGGACGGCGAATGGGATTGTACAAGGACGAATTCTTAAGCATGCCAACCAACATGGCACATTCTTGAATATTGAGTTCCTGTGGGGTTTTATCGAAATAGATGCGCGCCGCCGATTGTACTCCATCGGCATTGTACCCAAAATCGTAGATATTGAGATACATAGCAATCAATTCGTTTTTGGTGTAGCGGCGTTCCAACTGAACCGAAAGCACCCATTCTTTTACTTTTTGAAGCAGGGCTTCTTTCTTATTTCTAGAGCGCACGCCCACAAACAATTGCCGTGCAAGCTGCTGAGTGATCGTGCTGGCTCCTCCTTTTTTGCCCAAGTAGAACAAAGCTCTTAATGTCCCCCGCCAATCGATTCCCGAATGACTGTAGAAACGTTCGTCTTCGGTAGCGATTAAGGCCATAACCAATTTCTTTGGCAATTCTTTATAGGTAATGGGCGTACGATTGTCTCTCAAATAATACTTGCCCAACTCTACCCCGTCGGCTGAAAGAATTTGAGTCGCCAGATTGGTGTCTGGGTTTTCCAACTGTTCCAACTCAGGCATGGGGCCAAGTATCCCAAGGGCTGCAGACCCGAAAGCCCAACCACCAGGAGCACTCCTGCCAAAAAGAGCAACCAAAAGATTTTAAGAGGCGGCGGTATTTTCGCATCCCCACAGTCAATTCCTTTCTTTTCATTCTGTATGGGGTACTAAAGAATAGCCTACGCTCACGATGCCAGGCAGGGAGCGATGTCCTTCTAGTGCGCCCTGAGCCCTTTGGACTTGTTCTACTTCAATTTGATACTGCTGTTGTTCTTCTAAACGGTCGTTTTCCCGCCAATAGAGCTTACTCTCTTTCACCTCGGCAAAACCTGTTCCCAGCCATTGACCCTCAGGAGAAGCCATAGCATACTCTAGCGTATCGGTGTACACAACCCGCTTATCTGCTATCAGTCGGGCGATAACGAAAATATTGGCATAGGGATAGCGGTTGTCGTTTCTAAGGTGAAGGAATAGGTCGTAGGATCCCGAAGGAGTCTGCGGAACCTCAAAACGGGCTGTCTCATCCCATCCATCGCCGAATTCTTGGTCAAAGCGCATCGCGTCTGTTGAAGGCATACAAGCCCCCAAACAAAAAAGGATCAATAGGGAACTACTTCGAATCATTGGATCGGGAGCGGCGGCGGTTGCGATTGCGATTGCGGTTGCCGCTTCGTTTTTTGTTACGGGTGTAAGGTCGGTCAAAACGATTCAAACTGTCTTGCCCCACCACATTTTCAAAGGCTACTGCCTTCACTTCTGTTTTTTCTTCTTGGCTGTAGTCTTCTAGTGCCGTCACTACTTCACCATTTTTGTTTTTAGCAATAATTTTTTGGGCCGCCTCGGCTGTTAGCTCGTGCCATTGCATCCACTCGTCTTTATAGGTATACCATAAGAGGCCCTTGAAAATATCCATTTTTTGGCAGATCGCCAGCCCTTTTTCTGTTTTCAACTTGGTTTCCATCTTTGGAAACTCTTTCAATGCAGAACGATAGGCGTCTAATTCAAAATTCAAACAACACTTTAACTTGCCGCACTGACCTGACAGCTTTTGAGGATTTAGCGACAATTGCTGATATCGTGCTGCTGCTGTGGATACGGAACGAAAATCTGTCAACCAAGTTGAACAACACAATTCGCGGCCACAGGAGCCAATGCCGCCCAAGCGCGAGGCTTCCATCCGCAGTCCAATCTGGCGCATTTCAATCCGGATGCCAAACGCTTTGGCCATGTCTTTAATCAACTGGCGGAAATCTACTCGCTGTTCTGCGGTATAATAGAACGTGGCTTTTTTACCGTCCCCTTGAAATTCCACATCGGAGAGTTTCATCTGCAGATTTAGGCGAAGTGCCAATTCGCGAGCGCGTTTTTGAACTTCCTGTTCTTTGTTACGTGCTTGCTGCCACACCTCCAAATCGCGATCTGTGGCCTTACGGAGCAGGCTGGGCAGTTGCTCTGTCTCTGGATGCAATTTCTTCTTTTTCATCTGAAAACGAACCAATTCCCCAGTCAATGTTACCCGACCCAAATCGTAACCTGCAGGGACTACTTCCGTTACCACCGCCTCACCTATGGAGGGGCGCATGGCTTCCGAAAAACGATAGAATCCTTTGCGGGAATTTTTAAAACGCACTTCTGCAATTCGGAAGGGTTGTTGTCCGGCCGGCAAGACCATGTTCTCCAGCCAATCGTGCACGGTGAGTTTGTTGCAGCTGTCCGTTCCGCAGGTCCCATTGGATTGACAACCCCTTGGGGTGCCGTTGGCCGTGGAACAGTTACTACAACTCATAATGTTATATTGATGGATAAAGATACGGGATATTCCGCCTTGGGGCGACTCCGATTTTCTTAATTTATTGTTTAAATTTTAGAACGTTGGAACGACCTTTTTTGAAGATTTTGTTGCTGTTTTGGGTGCCTTGTCGCCGCTTTTTCTGTTCCAATTCCGGCAGGTTCACGATCTCCTGACAAGCTTCCGAACAGCATGTTTGGGTTTTAGCTTGGCAGGCCTCACATTGAATAAAGAGCAGATGACAAGCCTGGTTTGCACAATTCACATGTGTGTCGCAAGGGCACCGCATTGGTGGCACTGGGCGATCACCTCCTCGGTGATACGCTCTCCCCGTCGCCCGTCGAATACAAAGTTTTTCCCTTTGAATTTATTATCCAGTCCGTGGTCCTTCACCTGACGGGCGTATTCAATTATACCACCCTCTAACTGATAGACCTTTTGAAATCCCCTTGTGTTTGAAATAGGCCGAGGCCTTTTCGCAGCGAATGCCTCCGGTGCAATACATCACCACATTTTTGTCCGCTTTGTGTTCGGCCAGTTCTTCTTCGATCAGGGCAGGGAATCCCGGAAGGTATCCACATCTGGGGTGATGGCTCCTTCAAAATGGCCGATCTCACTTTCGTAATGGTTGCGCATATCCACACAAAGTGTATTGGGGTCGTTGAGCAACTCGTTGAAGGTTTTCGCATTCACATGCACCCCTTGTTCGTCACATCAAACGTGCTATCTTTCAAACCGTCAGCAACAATTTTGTCACGAACTTTTATAGTCAATTTTAAAAATGATTCGTTGTCTTGCTCCACCGCAATATTTAGGCGGACCCCTTGAAGAAAATCTATTTCATCCAAAAAAGTTTTAAAGACATTAAAGCGTGGAGCTGGAACTGATAATTGAGCATTGATTCCTTCTTTAGCAACATAGATGCGGCCTAGCACATCCAAGGAGTTTAAGTGGAGAAAAATGTAGTCACGAAATAAAGAAGGATTATTTATATGATGGTACTGATAAAACGAAAGGGTGAGGCGTTCTTCTCCAGCAAGAGTAATAATCTCACGACGTTCTTCAGCACTTAATTGGTTGTACAGTTGCATGCTATAAACGCTTAAGTGTTGAGTCACAAATTTACAAAATTACTTCCCACTCTTGTAATTTGATAGATTTACTTTCAACAATATGATCTATTGGACTTAATCCCTTATAGCTGTTTTTTTACATATATTTGAATTTAAACATAAAATAATATAGAATGAAAAAACAACTATTTTTTCTGTTTACTTTAATAACTTCAACTCTTTTCGGTCAACAAGACAATGAAACTTTTTCTCAATTAAAGTCGCTTGAAGGAAAATGGGTTGGTACAATAGAATATTCAAATCAAGATCCTAAGCCAATGAATCTTTCTTACAGTATCAAGTCAAATGGAAGTGCGCTAGTAGAGGAGAGCAACGAAGGAGGTATTGAAATGACTACTATTTTTAACGTCCAAAAAGATAAAATGCTTTCAACCCATTACTGTGGGCTTCAGAATAGACCTGTTGCTGAACTTGTTAGTAATCAAAATGGTATTGTTTCGCTTAAAACAAATCAAAAATTAAGTAACCTAGACCAAAAAGAAGACACATTTGTAGGTTCTTGGAAGTTTAATCTAAGTCCAAAAACCCCCGATTCATTTACATATGCTTACACTGTGATTGGTCCTGAAGGTGAGGTGTTTACTGCAAAAGCAGAGTTAAGTAGAGTGAAGTGAATCATATAATTATTACGACTTTATAGGATTTTTTACTCGAACTTTAAAGATTGAAATTGTTTAAAAACTATTCATCCAAGTGGTCTTTTTGACTTCCCACTAAGATAAGTTTAGTCTGACGACCATGAATGTAGCGAAAGCCATCACTCCCCCAAAATCCTGGTTCTTCTAGCATTATCCGGATATCCTTGTTCCATTCTTGAATGAAAACTTTAGTATTCAACTCAATTGCGTAGGCAGTGTTCTCACGGAGAGGATGATCTCCACTACCAATTACTCCATCTTGAGCATCCCACATGCCAAAAGTGGTTCCGGCCGAATGGCCGTAGGTTCAAAGGATGGGTATAGATGTGCGGACGCAAGCCTTCGGTGCGGCCGGCGGCCAAGCTCATCTTAAGTGTAGCGTTGCCCGTTCGACCTGTTTTGAAGCGGTCGGTAAAGAGGTCTTGTACACGGTTGCCTGCGGCCAAAGCAAGTTCTAAATAAGCTGGAGCATTTTTTTCTCCTGGACGAAGAACATAGGCCAATTGTTGGCAGTCCGTATTTAGTGTGAGATAGGTGATTCCAAAATCGCAGTGGAGTAGGTCGCCCGCTTGAATCACGTCCAGTTTTTGTTGGCCATCAAAGGCGTAGAGGTCGCTGGCTTCATTGCGTTGTACGTCCACCGTAGGGTGAAACCAGGTATCTAGGCCCAAACCGCTTACTTTGTCTCGCAGCCACCAGACCACATCCTGGGTAGTGGTCACTCCAGGAGTAATTACTTGGGAAGAAAAAGCTTCAACAATGATGCTGTGCGTAATTTCAGTGAGCTGTTGAAAAAGAATCATTTCCTTGGGCGTTCGTGTTTCAATCCATGCCACGGCGAGCGCTTCCGAAGAAACCAAACGCTGGCGATAGATTGGTGGCAGAGACGCATAGAGTCCTTGGTAGTCTGTATATGCCAGACCATCAGCTATACCGTAACCTTCAGAAATATTGATGCCTATTTTTTTTGGTGCTTTATCCACAATATAATCCGCTAACGCTTTCCATTGATCGGGTTGCTTTTCTTTGTTCCAGACAGGAGGGAAAAATTTCCCAAAAGCATAACGCGTGATGGCTGCCCTCTCCACAGTCCCCGTTTTCTGATCTTTTGCAAAAACCAAAATAGTTCGGCGGCGGGCGTTCAACCAAGTGGGCGGCAGAAGTGTTTTTTACAACTGGGTCTTCATTGTACTCCCGAGTGATTAGAACCCAAATGTCCAAATCATTTTCTGCCATCAATTGTGGCAAAAGATTGTTAAGTCGGTCTTCCTGAAGGGCCTCAATTGCAGCGGCACGTTCTCGCAAGGGAAGAATGTATTGAGCACTAAGAGAAAGAGTCACAAAGAGAAAAAGTATAAAAACACGCATTGTTTTATGTTTTAATGTATTGAAATTACAACATTCTATGTATTTGAACTGAAGGGTTTTCTTCTTCGTTTTTGTTAATAATAGGTAGGAAGAGAAATTCTCATACACCACAGATTTTGGTACTTTAGCTAAGACTGAAAAAAGAATCGATTATGGCAGACGATAAAGCAGCTAAACTTAAAGCACTCCAGCTCACCCTAGACAAACTAGATAAAACCTATGGCAAAGGCTCTGTGATGAAACTGGGCGATGAAATAATTGAAGACGTGGAAGCTATTTCTTCTGGCTCATTGGGTTTGGATATTGCCCTAGGTGTTGGAGGCTATCCCCGTGGGCGGGTTATTGAAATCTATGGCCCAGAATCCTCTGGAAAAACAACCCTAACACTTCACGCTATTGCTGAATGTCAGAAAGCTGGGGCATTGCTGCATTCATTGATGCAGAACACGCATTTGATCGCTTTTATGCCGAAAAATTAGGAGTAGATATTGGCGAGTTGATCATATCCCAACCAGATCATGGAGAGCAAGCTTTGGAGATTGCTGATAACCTCATCCGATCAGGAGCCGTGGACATTGTAGTAGTTGATTCTGTGGCAGCATTAACTCCAAAAAGCGAAATTGAGGGAGAAATGGGAGATTCCAAAATGGGCTTGCACGCCCGCTTGATGTCCCAGGCCTTAAGAAAATTAACTGGATCAATCAGCAAAACGAATTGTACGGTCTTCTTTATCAACCAGCTGCGAGAAAAAATTGGAGTTATGTTTGGCAATCCCGAGACCACCACAGGGGGAATGCCTTAAAGTTTTATGCATCGGTCCGCTTGGATATCCGCCGCTCTACCCAAATTAAAAATGCCGATGCAGACGTCATGGGTAATAAAACCCGAGTGAAGGTGGTTAAAAATAAAGTGGCCCCGCCCTTTAAAACTACAGAATTTGACATCATGTACGGGGAAGGAATCTCCAAAATTGGGGAAATCATCGACTTGGGAGTGAACTACGAACTGATCAAAAAAAGCGGTTCTTGGTTTAGTTATGGCGATACCAAATTAGGCCAGGAAGAGATTCGGTAAAAACCCTACTAGAAGACAATCCCGAACTGATGGAGGAGCTGGAAGATAAAATCAAAAACGCGCTCAAAACCGTCGAAGAGTAAAAGTATGTCTGTGCTCACTCTCTATCAAGTAGACGCCTTTACTGACCATGTTTTTGGAGGTAATCCTGCAGCTGTGTGTGTGCTTGAGGATTGGTTGCCTGAGGCACAAATGCAGGCAATTGGGAATGAAAATAATTTGGCGGAAACAGCCTTTGTAGTTCCAAAAGGAGAGGAATACCACATTCGCTGGTTTACTCCTGATGTGGAAGTAGATCTCTGTGGACACGCCACTTTAGCAGCAGCTTATGTGCTTAAAACTGTGTTGAAAGCCCCTCAGGAAACCCTCCGTTTTCAGACTCTTAACAAAGGGCGGTTGAGTGTCCAGAAGGAAGGTGATCAGCTGTTTCTAAATTTCCCGACTGATCGGATCGCTCCTATCTCCCCGTTGAAGGGTGCCCAGCAAGGCTTGGGTGTTAAGCCCATAGAGTATTGGAAAGGGGAAACTGATTTTATCGTTGTGGTAGAAAATGAAGCCGCCGTAGCGGCGTTGCAGCCAAATATGGAATGGGTCCAACAGTTGGGCGAGCGTGGCTTGATTGTCACTGCTCGAGGCGAAACGGTTGATTTTGTCTCTCGGTTCTTTGCCCCACAAACCGGAGTGGATGAAGACTATGTTACTGGCTCTGCACACTTCATTGATTCCCCTTTGGGCACCCAAACTTGGAAAAAAATTCATGAATGCGCATCAAATTTCATCTCGCAAAGGGGTATTGAATTGTGAAGACTTGGGTGATCGTGTTCGGATAGGAGGACATGCCCAACTCTACCTAAAAGGAGAAATCTACCTGCCCGAAGAGTAAAGGCTTTCCCATTTCTTTACAGCAGTTACTGCACGCTGCTTGGGGTCCGCCAAAAGTTTCCCCTGAATGAATTGTCGTGCCTTTTCTTGCAATTCAAGGATGTCCTTTTCCGTGTAGCCTTCCGTCTCAAAGGGTGGGTGAATCTCAATTCGCATAACCCCTGGAAACCCAAAATAGGTGTGCCAAGGAAACATTCGCTTAGGGTCGTAGAAAACCATAGGCAGAACTGGTAACTGGTGTTCAATCGCCAATTTAAAAGCTCCCTGTTTGAATTCATTCAGTAAAATGGCTTCGTCTAAATAATCTTTTTCAGGAAAAATACAGACGCTATAGCCTCCGTGAATCACCTTTTTGGCCAAGCCATATACCGCAAAACGACTCTTCTTGTCCGAGCGATCGACCATGATGGCGGCGCGTTTATATATAAACCCAAAAATCGGAATCTCCACCAATTCCTTTTTCCCCACAAAAACAAAAGGTGTTTTCCAAGCTCGTAAGATTAAAAAAGGATCTATATAGCTAGTATGATTGGCAATGAGCAGGTAGCTCTGATTGTACTTGACTCCTGAAACATTTTTGATTTGAGTCCAAAAACCTGTACCAATCAAAATGAATGGAGACCAAATATTACGGGCAATCCAAAAAATATAGGGATACCCATTGGGTAAAAAAACCAAGACCACCAAGAGGGGAAACAAGACCAATACGGGGATTGCCGCCAGCGTGTAGAACCAAACCCGCCATACAATTAAAAGTATACGACGCATGGACTAAAAGTAGTTTTTTTATAAATGCGTAGATGGCTGTTGGGTGCCCCGATCAAAAAAAATATCTTTGTAAATCAATTTTATTCAGAATTTTTATGGCACGTGTTCTTACTGGTGTTCAATCCACAGGCACTCCGCATCTTGGTAACCTTTTAGGTGCTATCCTTCCAGCTATTGAGCTGTCTAAAGCTTCCAGCGATGAATCTTTTCTTTTTATTGCGGACTTACATTCCCTCACACAGATCAAAGAAGGTGTGACCCTACGTGACAATACTCGAGCTACCGCTGCAGCTTGGTTGGCCTGCGGTCTAGATACAGAAAAAACCATATTCTACCGCCAGAGCGACGTTAGCCAGACCACAGAACTTGCATGGTATCTCAGTTGTTACTTCCCCTACCAACGTTTGACCCTGGCACACTCTTTCAAAGACAAAGCAGATCGCTTGTCCGACGTCAATGCTGGTTTGTTTAGTTACCCTATGCTAATGGCAGCCGACATATTGCTGTACGACGCTGAAGTTGTTCCAGTTGGGAAAGATCAGTTGCAACATCTGGAAATGACTAGAGATGTAGCCGCTCGATTCAACAATCAAATGGGAGAAACCTTTGTTCTTCCACAGGCTTCTATTCAAAAGGAAGCACAATATATCCTGGAACCGACGGACAAAAAATGAGTAAATCCAAAGAAAATACCCTAAACATCTTTTTAACCGACACCTCTTTGCGAAAACAAGTGATGAAGATTCAAACCGACAGCACGCCCTTGGAGGACCCCAAAAATCCAGATTCTTGTAACGTGTTTGCAATCTATGAATTGCTGGCAGACGATACGCAAACCGCCGCCCTTCGCAAGGATTATTTAGCAGGGGGTATGGGCTATGGACATGCCAAGCAAGCCCTATACGATCTTATTTGCTCGCGTTTTGCTGAAGAACGGAAGCTATTTGACTATTATTTGCAACATCCTCAAGAAATTGAGATTTCCCTAGCCAAGGGTGCCGACCGAGCCCGTAAAATAGCTAATGAAGTCTTGATGCGCGTTCGAAAAAAAGTGGGCTACTAGAGGGAGATAGGAGGAGCGTCAGAATTGAATAAGCATTAAATCTCTTAAGAAGATTGTAGATGCAATTAAAATACGAAGTTTCGTTTTTTCTCGTTTTGAATAACAAAGGGTTTTCCTACATTTGAAAGATGAGTCTAGCGTATTATTTGCGAGAATTATTGTATCAATACGAATGTGTAACCATTCCTGATTTTGGGGCTTTTGTTACCCGTTCTTTTCCAGTGGAAATTGATTATTCTAATGGGGTGTTTCGTCCGTTTCGTCGCGAACTGACTTTTAATACCCTTTTGAAAAGCAATGATGGTGTGCTGGCCCATTATATGGCACAAAAGCAGGAACTTTCCTACGAAGGGGCCTTGCGTTTGATTGTAAAAGAAGTTATTGTTTGGAAACAAAAACTTCAAACACAGCCCCTTAGCATGGGTAATTTGGGTGAAATGCGCCTAAATGAAGCAAAAAAAATAGAATTTTTACCTTCCGGTAAAATAAATTACGATAAAGATGCGTTTGGACTACGTATGTTTACTCGGACACCCTTGGTGTCTGTGGCAAAAAAAACAGAACCTTTAAAAGTCTTTTCAATTATGGAAGAGAATAGTGAAAATTTAATGTTACCCCCGAGGATAAAGAAACCAAGGGAGGCTCCTCTGCATTACGCTATGCTGTCATTGGCATTTTGGGCGTTGCCCTTGCCGGTGGAGGCTATTACTTTGGTGATCAGTATCTACAAAGCGAACGAGCCAAAAATCAAGAATTGGCCCAAAAAAGAATCCAATCCAATGTCGCCAAAGCCACCTTTGATCTAGGGGCCCTTTCCAAGATTGAGCTCAATCTAGCCACTGAAGAGGATGTTGCGTACGACTCCGATTCAGTCTCTGAATTGGATCAACCGTACTTCAGTATCATTGCTGGTACCTTTCGAGACATGAATAATGCCGAACGCAAATTGGAAGATTTGAAATCCCAAGGCTATTCTGCTGCTTATGCTGTCATTAACCCTGAGGGATTACATCGTGTCGCTTATGGAAGATACACCTCGAAAAAAGAAGCTATTAATTTACTCTATTATATCAAGTATACCCTCGAAGAAGAAGCTTGGTATTTGGAAGAAAATTAATCTCAAGTAATTTCTGTTTCCTTACAGTCGAGCTAACCACAATTTGGGGTTTTGGGGTTTGGATGCCTGAAATAGGCTAAACTGTAAACTGGTCTTGCCGTCAACTGGATTTGTAAAAACCTGTCCAACGGCTTGTTTGGTTTTAATCTTGTCCCCTTTTTTCACATATACTTTCCCTAAGTTTTTGTAGGCAGTGATGTAATTCCCGTGCTTAACCAAGACCGTAGGGTTGCTCCCTTTAAAACTTAAGATTGACATCACCTCCCCTTCAAATTCAGCTCTAGCGTCTCTTCCTGGGGCTGTAGAGATGGTGATCCCAGTTCTTTTGATCATGGTCGTGCGAACGACAGGGTGCGGCTGAGTGCCTAACCGTTGCGTGATGACTCCTTCCACTACCGGCCAAGGCAAACGTCCTCGATTGGCTTCCATATTCGACGCGATGAGTTTTTCATCGGGAGTCATAACAAAAGTAGCTTTTGTTTTTTTCCAGCTTTTTTGTTAGATGCTGCAATGGCTTCACGAATCAGGCGTTGGATTTCTTGATCTATGGCATCTGACTGCTGTTGTTTTTTTCGAATTTGAGCGGTTAGGCTGCGGCTTTTCCTTCTGAGTTGTTGAATCATGCTTTGCTGCTGTCGCCTTTCTTTCTTGAGCGTCTGCTGAGCAACCCGGTTTTCACTAATCAATTTTTTCTTTTGTTCCCGCTGTGCAATCAACGTTGAATTGAGGTCTTGAAGCAAGACTGTTTTTCGGCGATTTCTACTGCTTGGCGTTTTCGAAATCGGGCATACTGTTTCATGTATTGAATGCGCTTATAGGCCTGCAACAAATTTTCCGAAGAAAATAAAAACATCAATCGGTTTTGTTGGGATTGACTTTTATACGATTCCTGAATCATTTTAGCATAGTCCTCTTTGGTTTGTTGAACCTCTTTGCGAAGTCGGTCTATCTCTTTTTCATTAATTGTAATGCGTTGTGTCAAATAATTCGCCTGTTGATTACTCACTTGGATCAGGCGTTGACGCACGTTGAGTTTTACTTCCAAATACTCTACTTCTCCTACTGCTGATTTGCGCTGTGATCGGTTGGAGTACAAAGCCGATTGATTTGATTTCCTTTTGCAAACGTTGACGTTGTGCTTCCAATTCTTGTTGGCGCGTTTTGTTCTCTTGTCCAAGTACAGGCTGGCTAAGCAACAGCACAAAAACAATCAATGAAAGCACTCGATAGATCATTTCAGCACGATGGGTTGGTACCCTTCTGGTATTTCAAAGGGAAAGTGATTTTTTAGGGAAGGTTAACCGGGGAAAACTCCAACTCCAACTGCAACAGCTGCTTGCCATCAAAATAAGAAATTTCGACTCGCTTGGGAAGGTTCTGTCCACCTACCTTCTGATATTCTGGATACTTAAAGGATAGTATATGTTGTCCCTGTGGCAACACAAATCGTTGTTCTTTTAGAAGAAAGGTTGTCGGGTTGACAAAGTATGTCGGTTGGAGGTCTTTTAGGCTCCCCTTAGGGGTCAAAACATAATCAATGGGGTTGGTGATTTGTCGCCACTTTCCCTTTTAGGCAATAGAACTGGGACTCCCAATAGGATGTCTTGTATGTTTTTAAATCCAAATTCAGTGTTGAATAACCGATTGATAAAAGCTATCTCACCCTCAAAAAACGTTTTTTGAAACTTTTCGTAAAACTGAACTTCATTGGGGGTAAGCATAAGTTTGGCGATTGGGATCAGCATATTGGCACTCAACCAAATTTTTTGGTTTTGAGTCATCCGTAAACTAATGACAACTTGTTGCTTGTTTTTTCCATTGTCGTAGGTGGCTTTGAGCCTACCCCTGAGATGAATGAATTGTGGGTGCTGCTTTTGTATTTCTTTAGCCAAAAGTTTTAAGTCAACTTTGTTGACCGGAGACTTTGTCGGCAAAACGGCAACCGACTTACAGCCTCCCAGAAAAGCCCCGTCAAAATCAATATCAAAATTCTTTTGTAACTCATTTCAAGCTTGAATAATCCCCAAGGTTCACTTCTTTAAAGTTGCCGTCAAAATACACTTTATTCCCGATCATGGCCTGCTCCAATTCAGCGTTGTGAATTTCCGTTTCTTTCTGAATCAAGCAGTGGCTCAATTTGCTACCATGAACCTGACTGCCGGCCCCCAGTGCCACATAGGGACCCACGGTGCTGTTCTTGAGCACCACCCCTTCACCGATGAAACAAGGGGGGATCAATTCACTATTATCCAAAACCAAATCAGGTGCCACCAAAGTTTGTTCTTCTTGTTCAAGGATTTTAAGCATCCGCGTATTAGTCTCAATTGTAATTTGTGGACTTCCGCAATCCATCCATTCCTCAACTTGACCAGAAAAGAAACGGTAACCATCTTTTATCATCGCAAGAATCCCGTCATTGATTTGGTATTCTTGGCCCGGCAATAACTGTCTCTTTACTATTTTATTGAGCTTGGCCTTTAATACACTAATGTCTTTGAAGTAATAATTTCCAATGACGGCTTGGTTAGAAACAAAACTTTGGGGTTTTTCAATCAAACCTACGATTTCTTGATCCTTATTTAATTTGACAACACCGTATGCTGCTGGGTTTTCCACCGATTTTACCCATATGACGGCATCCGCTTTAGGATCAAAAGTAAAATCAGCACGGATGAGAGTATCAGCATAAGCAACAACAGCAGGGCCCGAGAGTGAATCTGCAGCACACATAATAGCATGCCCCGTTCCTAGGGGTTTTTGGCGGTAGATTGTTGCCTCAGCTCCAAGACTTTCTGCTAGGGATGTTAGTTGCTGAACAACTTCCTTACCAAAATATGCTGAATCTCCGAGGATAAATGCAATTTCGTCTATAGGTGTATTAACAACTCGCGCAATTTCAGCAACCAATTGATTGACAATCGGAGTGCCTGCAACTGGTAGTAGTGGTTTGGGGGTCGTTAGGCTATGGGGGCGAAGACGTGATCCACGCCCTGCCATGGGTACAATAATTTTCAATTAATTAATGAATTTATATAGTTTTATTTACTGATTACCAGTACTTCCAAATCCTGAATTACCTCTAAATGTTGAGTCTAATTCTTCTGTTAATTCCCAAGCCACTTGAGAATATGCTGCAATTACTAATTGTGCAATTCTTTCTCCGGGCTTAAGCTCATATTCATTCTTGGAAAGATTCACTAGGATTACACCTATCTCTCCTCTATAATCAGCATCTATAGTCCCAGGAGAATTTAAGACAGTAATCCCAAACTTTGCTGCAAGACCGCTCCGTGGGCGAACTTGAGCCTCCAGCCCTTGGGGTAAAGCAATTTTTATACCTGTCCCCACTAGCTGCCGTTCCATTGAAGCCAATTTGATAGGTGCTTCAAGATGAGCCCTTAAATCTAATCCTGCCGATTGTGGCGTTGCGTAATTCGGCAAATCAAATGGACTCTCATTGATTATTGGTATAGATATCATTTCCTTCTATTGTATAAACAAAGTACAAAAAAGGGCTGACAGGTTAGATTAGAAAAATAGAATATATTGGTGATATTATGAACTAGATATTCAGAACTGATTTAATCTTGATTTTCAAACTTTGCATTTCCTGCCACTTAGTTTTCTCTATAGGTTATTTCGAATTCGGTTTTTCCGTTTTTTTGATGTTCGCTTTCTGAAACGTTGATAAACCTATTGAGAATTAAACTCGAGTAAATATTTTTCTTCTTCAATTTTTTAATAAATCTCAATCCTTGCTTTTTAAAATCAAACTGACCTACAATTAATGAAAATGTGTTTGAAGAATTCTTGTAGACAAATGGATTATATTCAGCGTATTCACTCAATTTACTTTTTATGTCTTTTTCGTCTGAACCTTTTAAAGCCTCAACCAAATAGTCTTTATAAAAGTTACCCTTAATGTGTTGTTCACCGTAATCTTTTATTGACAATCTTTCTGGGTCTATTTTCATCGTTTGAGAAAGGTATTTGTAGATTGTCTTTGATCTGTTTTCAGATAATTTTTTGTTGTTTTCAAAACTACCCCTTGCGTCAGTATAAGAGCTGATTAATAAGCTAAAATTTAGATCAGTTTTCAAAAGGGTTGCAATCGAATCTAGTCTAGGTTTGTATTGCTTAATGAGGTTAAACTTTGCAAAATCATAATAAATAGGCCTGAGAAGAATTTTAGTTTCTAGTTTTACTAATTCAACCTTAATTGGCTTCGATTCACGAAACCCATCACTAATCCTGTAAGTGAATTTATCTTTAACTGTTTTTGGGTCATTACTATTATAGGTGAATTTGCCGTCCTTACTCAAAATTAATTCACCTTTTTCAGGTTTTTCAACTAAAGTAGTTACTAAAGAATTAAAAAATGGTATTACGTTATTTTGAATTGAATCATTTTCTAAAACACTTTTGTCTTCATAAAGGTTTGGTTTAAATGAAGCATACTTGTATGTATCGGTATTCCCTTTCAAGGGCTGAAATTTGATTAAATAGGAAATGTCTAGGCTATCCTTTTCTTTATTAGAAGTAAAAAATCCATATTTCAAAGAATCCTGTAGAGAAAATGAAAAATCATCATACTCACTATTTATAGGCCGTGGCAAAAGGCTTGGTTTTTGATATTCTCCATCAATTTTTTGGAAAAATAAATATCAAAACCACCAATACCACCTCCCCTGTTGGAGGCAAAAAATAAAAGATCCTTAAATATAAATGGAAAAGCTTCATTGGAAGAAGAATTGACATTCTCAAGCTTTTGAGGTTCCTCCAAGACCCCATTTTTATCAATCTTACTAGAGAATAAATCATAACCATCTGCTTGATCAATATTGGCTGCGAAATAGATTCTATCTCCACCTGAATCAAGAGAGGGATGCATTACCGAGACATCGTCATTAAATGTCTCTACCTTTTTAGGACTTTGAAAATTGCCATCAATATTGCTTGATTCATAAATATCTAAGTGCAATCTTTTATTTTTTGATATTTTTTGAGCTACGGGTGAAATATAATTTTTTTGTCTCTGGACTGTATATCCCAGGTCCCTCTTGATAAGATGTGTTTATTGTGCTGGGAAGTGACACTTTTGAGATGATTTCAAAAGGAGGTTTATTGTCAATAGTAATTTTCTGTAAGTTGAAAATTTTATCTACCTCAACATCTTTAAATTTTCTCTTTATTTTATTGATGTTTTCATTTTTTTGGGAAGTAACAATTATTAGTTCTATTTGTGATTCACCCGCCTTTAATACCATTGGGCTATATGCGGTTTCTTTATCACTAATTTTTAATTCATAAATATCAAATTCAGTAAACTGCTCCAATTGAGCTAATAAGTTAGCCTTTGAATAGATAACAGAAAACAATAAAATAAAATTGAAAGCTTTTTCATTTTAAAAATATCTAGGTGAATCAATAAGTGCTTTTGCAACTTGTCTTAAGTTATACCTTAATATGATTTCGTGTGTCCCATTATTATACACACCTGTTTTGTTGCCCTAGCGAATAGCTATATGCATAGCTAACCATAAAGTTTTCTGAAACATTGATACCAAAAAATTCCCTCCAAGACCCCCTCCAGTATCTTCGTTTGGAAAAAGATCTCGATAGGTCGATCTAATGTTTGCTCCTATCCAAAATTGATCTTTATATATAAACAAACTAGAAAAATCTAAATTGACCGGTACCCCAGAGGTCATTTTGACGATACCACTTGGGCGCATTTTAATATCTCTACTAAGATTTAGCAAAAAACCTGAGGTTAAATAAATATGTCTTTTTTGTTGAAGTTGGCTGTTTTCGAAGAAAAATGGTGACGAGAGTCCAGCATAAAACTTCTCCGTGTAATAATAAATTCCAGCTCCAATATTTGGCTTTAAACCAATAGCCTCAGAATAAAATAAAGGGTCTTGAATCTGATTTAAATTTAATCCTTCTGTGTCTAAGTTTGATGAATTTAAACTCATCTTGAGTCCTAAAGAAAGGACTCTATTATTGCCGTTCAATAGAAGATGATAAGCCAAATCTCCCGCAAAAGAATTATTTCTAATGGGTCCAATTTTATCATTTATAGCAGTAAAGCCGTAAGCAAGTCTCTTGACTTACAGGTGTGCTAAATGAAATAGATTGAAGAACAGGAGCTCCTTCAAAACCGACCCACTGATTTCGCTGAAGTAAATTAAATGAATAGGATTTGTAGAGCCCACATAACCAGAATTGAAAATTTGAGTGTTAAACATGTAATGGTTGAACATGGACTCCTGTTGAGAAAATCCAAAAGCAAAAATCAATAGGCAATATGTTATAAATATCTTTTTCAATTATTGACTTTTTAAATAGATATATCCCGTTATAGGTTTCTGATCATCTAATTCCAGGATGTAAAAATAAACTCCGTTGGGAAGGGTATTAGATCCCCAAATCCACCTATATAAGATGACCCGTCCCAATCATTTTGATAGTTAGTTTTCTGGTATACCTTAATTTCCCATCTGTTATAAATTGTGAGTTTTGTTCTAATATAGTTTTCTAACCCTTTTATCTCCCAGGTATCATTGAATCCGTCGCCATTAGGTGAAAATGCTTTCGGGATTGATAATGCTGTAAAGAACAATTCAGATGGTTCAGACTCAACTACGTCCCCGCAAACAAAACATGGTGAGAAAGCAATTACTCTGTATCGCCATCCAGCCATATCTGAAGTTGGTTTACGGATAATTAATTTGTTTGATTTTGTTCCCGTGTAATCTTCTCCATTATCAATGTTTTCCCATTGAATCCTCTTTGAGGTCGGTGCAGATTTATTTACTTGCCACTGATAATTTATAGTCCCTAGTGATGTAGCCTCAGCTTGAATTATAGAATTCCTGCCAGGAAGTATCGCAGTACTTGGTACTGGATTAACCACAATTTCAACTTGAGAACCTTGTTCTAAGAAATCGAGAATGCCATTGTTATCAGAATCTGCTGGATAATCATATCCAGATTCATAAATCACTTGTCCAATTTCATTGAATTGAATCCCATCATTTAATCCTAAAATCAAATCACCATCTGGATCAACATATCCCGCTTCAAGAACATCTGGGCATCCGTCATTATCACTATCTGTATCTAAATAATTTGGAATTCCGTCCCCATCAAAATCATCATCCCCATTGGGTGATTCAATAACATCATTAATCCCATCATTATCGTCGTCTACGTCTTTGTTATCTCCAACTCCATCTACATCTAAATCCTCCCACACAGTTCCATCAGTTGGAAATTCATCTTGATCATCAGGGACACCGTCTCCATCATCATCATCATCAATTTCATCAGGAATACCATCCTCGTCTAAATCGTTAATAATAGTTGGCGATGAAGTAATTATTGGACATGCATTACAAAAGCCATCATTGTTACAATCAGACTCATTCCATTGGTTTGAAGGGCTTAGGGTTTGATTTGATACAATATTTGAGCATAGATTTTTAGGATCAGTCCCATCTATTATTTCTTGTCCATTTGTTACACCATCTCCATCACAATCTCCATTTTTCCATCCACCCGATGCCACATTGAAAATTACATTCGCGGTATTAAAGTCACATGAGTTATTTGGTTTGTTCCATCCTCTTCGATTTCGATTGAATGGGAACTCCATCACCATCGCAATCGCTATCAGAGGTTATTGCCATAGTTATATCAGAAATATTAAAGCTACAGGCGTTATTAGGGTCTGTTCCATTATTTATTTCTGTTTGGTCATCAACACCGTCTCCATCGCAGTCTGTTATTGCGGTGGCAATTCGATCTATACTAGTTGAGTTAAAGGAACATGGGTCAAGAGGGTCAGTATTATCAATAAACTCATTTGCATTTGATACTCCATCTGCATCACAATCAAGATTCGAAGTTACTGAGACGGTTATACTTTGAAAATTAAAACACAACTAAATAATGGGTTGGTTAAATCGGTTATCTCATCTTGATTGGTTACACCATCTCCGTCACAATCAAGATTATTCCAAGCGTTACTGGTCGAAACTGTTTGTAAACTTGTTAGATAATCACAAGGGTCTAAAGGGTTTGTAAAATTATTAGATTCATCTTGATTGGTTACACCATCACCATCACAATCTGCAAGATTCCATGTATTGGAAACCAGAGTGCTACTAACACTGGTAGATAAATAACTACATACTTCTTTTGGGATTTGTTCCATCTGTAATTTCATCTCCGTTTGTAACACCATCACCATCACAGTCGAGAGTGGACCAAAGTGCTATGGTTGCAGTTGATTGACTAGAGAAAACAAAATCACAAATATCATTAGCGTCAGTACCATCAATCTCTTCATCTGAATCCAATACTCCGTCCCCATCACAATCTTTTGGAGTTGTAGGTGCAAGGCTTATACTGTTATCCACAAAACTACATTCGTCCTTAGGGTCAGTATTATCAATGTCCTCTTGAGCATTTGTAACACCATCTCCATCACAATCTGATTGGGAAGTGACAGAAACTGTTATACTTGCCGTTGTAAAGCTACAATCGTCGTGATAATCTGTAGTGCCTTTTTTCTGTTCCGTTTATTACCCCATCTCCATCACAATCTAGAGCGTCCCATGCGGCAGTTACACTAGCCACATTGAAATTCGAAATCAAATAATCACATGAGGCTTTAGGATCAGTTCCATCAATAAGTTCTTGTGCATTGCTTACACTGTCCCCATCACAATCCAATGAAGAAGAGACCGCCATGGTAATATTTTCAGTCACAAAGTCACAGGATGAGTTTGTTCCTGTATTATCTATAATCTCTTGACCATTATTCACTCCATCTCCATCACAATCCTCAGCATTCCATGTTGGACCAACATTTGCTAAAACTTGATTATTTACAATATAATCACAGGTGGCTTTAGGATCAGTTCCATCAGTGTTTTCTTGACCATTGGGCACTCCATCTTGATCACAATCTCCATTTTGCCAAGTTGCGGTAGTACTAGCCACATTAAAGTTGGATGTGGAATAACTACATGTATCGGTTGGACTTGTGCCATCAATTACTTCTTGCCCATTAGTTACACTATCCCCATCACAATCTGCAGCATTCCACGTTGCCCCCACATTTACGATTACTTGATTTACTGAATTATAGCTACAAGTATCCTGTGGATTGGTTCCATCAGTTAGTTCTTGACCGTTGGTGACTCCATCCTGATCGCAATCTAAATCTCTCCAGGCTGCAGATTGATTAAGAGTAATATTAGCAGCTGTATAACTACATCCGTCTGTTGGTAAGGTCCCATCAGTAATTTCTTGACCATTGGTAACCCCGTCACCATCGCAATCAGCAGCATTCCAGTCCGTGCTAGGAGACACCGTTTGATTTGCAAAAGTGAAAGAACAAACATTCGCCCAATCTGTTCCATCGGTAACTTCTTGACCATTGGTAACCCCGTCTCCGTCACAATCAGCAGAGTTCCAGGTCCCAGTTACAAGAGAAAGCGAAACACTTGAGGAAGAAATATAACTACAAACATCATCTGGATCGGTTCCATCTAAAGCCTCTTGATCATTACCTACACCATCTCCATCGCAATCATTTGTAGCACTAACCGTTAACGAAATTGAACTGTAGGTATAATCACAGGCGTTTTGAGGATCGGTGCCATCATTTACTTCGTTTCCATTGGTAACTCCATCCCCATCACAATCTAGTCCTTGCCAGAAAGGTGTTGTTGAGCTTAAATTTGTTCCCCAAGTACAGGCTCCACCTGGAGATAAATTATCAGGATCATCTGCAATACTTCCATCCCCATCACAATCAGTTGTTGTCGTAATTGGTAAAGTTACTGATGCGTTGACACCATCACATGAATCAAATACATCAGTGCTGTCATTATTTTCATCCTCATTGGTAATTCCATCTCCATCACAATCGGCAGTATTCCAAGCTGCTGTTACATTAGCAATATTTTGAGAAGCAGGTTCATAAGAACATACATCATTAGGATCTGTTTCGTCAATTATTTCTTGATTGTTTGTAACTCCATCACCATCACAATCCGCATTTTTCCATGCATTGGAGGTTTTACTTGCATCTTGGCTATTTACAACATAATCACAGAGATCGTTAGGATTAGTACCGTCGCTGTTTTCTGTAATATCGGGGACACCATCACCGTCAGTATCTGGACATTCAATAATTTGTACTGTTGTAGTAACCGTTATTGGGCATGTCCCCTGAGTAGTATAAGAAATGGTGTAGGTGCCACTTGCGGAAGCACTTATATCAATCTCTCCTGTGGCAGTATTAATAATTAGCCCTGTAGTTGAAGAGAATGTACCTGTTGCAAATCCAACAATTGTTGGTGTTGGATTAGTCTCCAATGGACAATAAGTTGCAGAACCATACGCAATGGTTGCTGAATCTTGACCAGTAATAGTAATCTCAAATCCTGCTGTATTGGTACAGGTTCCAGAAGTTGTATAGGTAACAGTATAGGTGCCTGGCGTTGATCCGTCTAAATCAATTGTACCCGAATTTGTATCTGTAAATACTAATCCAGCTGATGAGCTGAAAGTACCACCTGTTAGACCTGTTATGGTTGCTGAGGGATCGCTATCACTTGAACAGTAGTTTGAATCAGCATAGCTAAATGAGGCATCATCTAAAGCATTTATAGTAATAGTTCCTGTGGAGGTATTAGTACATGTGCCTGCTGTAGTATAGGTTACGGTATAGGTCCCAGGAGTGGAAAGTGCAATATTAATTAGCCCTGTTGAGGTATTCATATATAATCCTGCAGGAGAGGTGAATGTTCTCCTGGAGTCGAGATAGTTGGTGATACATTACTGCTTCCTTTACAGTAAGAACTGCTGCTAAATGTGAATGAGGCATCTTCTAAAGAAGTAATAGTAATTGACCTACTGGAAGTTGAAGGACAAGTAGATGAAGTTGTATAAGTTATTACGTGATTCCCAACTGAAGAAGCTGAAATATCGATCGCTCCAGTTGTGGCATCTACTGTTATACTAGCTGAACCAGAGAAAGTTCCGGAAGCTGTAGTTACATTTAAGAGGAGTAGGATCAGACTCATTTACGCAGTAACTATATTTTGAATAACTGAAATAAGGGTCATCGGCAGGACTTAGAATTACTGTTGTTGTTGCAGTATTACGACATAAATTTTCAACTGTATAGGAAACAGTATAAGTCCCTGAAGCACTTGCAGAAAGATTAATTTCTCCTGTAGAAGGGTTAATTGTAAGCCCAGCGGGAGCTTCCCAAACTCCACCACTTAGCCCTGTGATTGTTGGCGTTGGGTTATTACAATTTAGTGTATAACTAGTTCTTGGGTAACTAAATGATGCATCGTCTTTATCTGCGATTTGAATAATTTGAGAAGTGGTAACTGTACAGGTCCCTCCCGTTGTATAACTTACTGTGTAAGTTCCAGAAACAGATGCTGACAAGTCAATCTCACCCGTTGAAGTACTAACAAAACTTAGACCAGCTGTTGAAACAAAACTACCGCCGGTAAATTCAGAAATTGTTGGGGTAGGATTTGCATCACCTTTACAATAGAGTAATGAGCCATAGGAGAATGTCCCATTGTCTTGAGCTACAATAGTTATGTTGAAGCTACTTGTATTCGAACAATTCCCCGCTGTTGTATAAGTAACTGTATAACTTCCAGGTGAAGACGCTGACAAATCAATAGTTCCACTAGCAGTGTTTAATGAGAGACTGGCTGATGAACTAAAGGTCCCTCCCAATAGCCCAGTTATTGTTGGGGTTGGATCAGTTCCCCCAACGCAGTATGTTGAGCTATCATATGAAAAATCAGCATTATCTAATGGATTAATTGTAATCTCAAACGAGCTGCTATTTGGGCAAAAACCACCAATATCTCCGAGTCTGGTAAGGCCATATCTCTGGGCAAAATAGTTATAATTTAATGCTATTTCCTCTGCATTTAAAGCTCGGTCATAAACCAAAACTACGGGAATATAACCATCAAAAAAATTGGTCCCACCTCCACCGCCTCCATAAGCACCTATTCTGATTAATCCGTTCCCAGCAGGTATGGTTGTAGCTGTTGTATTAGAATCAACAGAAGTTCCATTATAAAATAATTCAAATCCGTCAGTATCACTAAATGTTACAGCAGAATAGTTCCAACTGTTTCTCATATTACCAGGAGTATAAATTACCGATGACCAATTGCCATTGTGACCGGATCGTATACTGTTAAGTGTATTATTCATCCAAAAAGCATGCGTAGATACTCCACCTCCATTTCCACTAATTATATTTCTTGTTGATGTACGTGGATAAAATATAGCAATCTTTGTGTATGAGGTTCTGTTGAGCACAGAAGTAGAGTTTGTCTCAGCGTAATTGTTAATCTCATCAAAATCAATTACTCCACCATTCATTTCAGCATCGAATGAAGGATTGCCATAAAGGGTAAGATCATTATCATTCCCACTTAAATCATACCATGTATTTCCTGAACCTGGGTAGGAATTTGGATTTTCAGTATCTAAATAAAGTACTAAACCGTCTTTTATTATCTCAAGGGTTGTATAGGTTACTGTGTATGTGCCAGGAATTGATGCATCCAAGTCAATTGTGCCTGAATAGGTATTGGTAAATACTAAGCCCGAAGAAGAGGTGAACTCCCCTAAAATAGTGCCTGTTATTATTGCGCTTGGATCACTTTCATTGATACAGAATGCTGCTTTAGCGTAACTAAAGCTTGCATCATCCAAATTATTTATTGTAACAACTCTTGAAAATGACTGAGGGCAATTTCCATTAGTGGTAAAGGTTACAGTGTAGGTACCTGGAGTAGATGCGGATAGATCAATAATTCCTGTTGATGAACTAGTAAAGGTGAGGCCGCTTCCAGAGGTAAAGGTTCCGCCAATAAGAGTTTGGGATGCTGTCAGTGTTGGAATCGGATCTGTATCAGATATACAGTAAGAAAGTCTAGGATAGGAAAAAGAGGCATCATCCAGTGCATATATGATTACCTGAACTGAGGAGGTGTTTGAGCAAGTTCCAGCTGTTGTATAAGTAACAGTGTAAGTCCCTGGTGATGAGGTTGAAGTTGTTATTTCTCCCGTAGCAGTATTTAATGTTAAACTTGCAGCTGAGCTAAAAGTCCCGCCAGCTAAAGTTATTGTTGGAGTTGGATTTGTGTCATTTACACAGTAAGTAGGACTATCATAACTAAATGTGGCGTCATCTTGACCAATTATTTGAAGTGTGGTGGTCACTGTCGAGGGACATCCACCTGCGGTTGAATTAAATGTAATTATATATGTGTTAGATGCTGAAGCCGAAAGGTCAATTGTTCCCGAGCTAGAATTTGAAAAAACCAACCCAGTAGGTGAGGAAGTAAATGCGCCTGTAGGAGAAATAGTTCCAGAAATTACACTTGATACTGTAAAGTTAAGTGTGGGTGTTGGATCTGTCCCAGAAGTACAATAATAGCTCTCAGCATAGCTAAGCGCTATGGTTGGGCCGTCCTCAAGATAATCTCTTACAGAATTTCCGTTTATATCTAGAAGAGTATTACTTGCGGTATAGGCATCAGTTCCTATTGTAATTGGTCCCTCGTTGTCATTTATTCTTCTTCCTTGAGCATCAACAACTATTGAAGATGTTCCAAGGAAGTATCCCGCCTCCTCACTGTCTAAACAGCCATCATTATCGCTATCGGTATCTAAGTGATTGGGTACACCATCGCCATCGGCATCATCATCGGGAATACCATCTCCGTCAGTGTCTGTGCCTTCTACGGTATCTAATATTCCATCATTATCATCATCTAAATCATCCTCATCCGCTATGCCGTCCTGATCTTTATCAGGTAATACAATTAGATTGAAGGTATGGGTAGAGGAACAGGTACCATCTGATGCCGTAACTTCAATAACTGCATTACCTCCCTCTGTAGCATCATTTATATCAACAGTTAACATTGAGCTTGAGATACTCACTGTGGCTAAACCATTTTCTGACTCGTAAGTAACAGATGCTGTATATGTTAAAGTGTCGTTAGAGTTAGGATCTGTAAATACATTTGAAAGATTAAATGTTGGGTCTGTTTGAGGGGTAGCAGTAGTGCTTCTTTGGTGTTGTGAGGTATGCGCAATATTCCGAATTTCTTTATCTGTTAGGGCAGTATCAAATACTCTCAATTCGTCATACATTAATTCGTTGTTTTGGTTAGAAAGGTCACCAACTAACAAAAAATCTACTGATTTGTAATTACCTGTAAATTTTGAATTTGCATATAATTCCCCATCAATAAAAAGTCTAGCATTTTGATTATCAAAATCGATGGAAAAGGCACAATGATGCCATTTTTTATCAGTATCAATTGTAGTTAAGCTTAATTGATTCTCATCATTATTAGCGCTAAAATCGCCTCCTGTCGCTTTTCCATTTATCGACAAAGTCTTTGAATTATCATTTTTAAGTGAAAAAAAGGTCCTAATCCTTGGTTGAGTGTCCGTATTAGCTACTGCAGTTCCATTATTTATCCAAATCAGATCAACATAGTTATAATTATTTATAAATCCTGGATGTATTTCTTTTATTTTAACCCAAGTGCTAATCGTAAGTCCTGAGGCCCCTGAAAAAGCATCATTTAAATGAACGTAAGCGTATTGTGAGGATGTTTTAAATAGACTAGAGTGTCCTTTGAAAGTAGAACTCACACCCTGAGACTGCTGATTTTCATATGTAGAACCCGCGGTTAAAGTTAGATCATAGCTTCCAGGAGATTCGGAGTTATCTCCATTTCCCTCAAACTCATAAAAAGCAATTTGAGATGAAGGAATAGTAAGGGGATACCCAATTGGGTTTTCTACATATGGACACCCTTGAATTTTAAGTGTTGTTGTTACTGGAATCGAACAGGTAGCTGATGGGGTGAAAGTGATTTCATAAGTAGCTAAAGTTGATGCGCTCAGATCAATTTGGCCCGTTGAGGTACTAGTGAATGAGAGACCTGTGGGAGAGGCAGTGAAGGTTCCCGTAACATGACCCGTTATTGTTGGTGTTGGGTCAGCATCATTATCACTATAGGTAGTTGCACCATAAGCAATTGTTGCTGTCACTGAAGCTGTTATTTCAAGAGTAGTTGTTGCCGTAATACTAGAGCCGCATTCAACAATTGTATAGCTTACAATGTAGCTTCCAGGAGTAGATGCGGAGATGTCTATCTCTCCTGTACCATTATCTACGAGTGAAACCCCTGAAGGAACTGTAAAGGTCCCTCCAGATTGTCCTGTAATGTTAGGAATAACATTAGTGGAAAAATCACAATAAGGAGAGCTAGCATAACTAAAATCAGCACTCAATGCAGATGTAATAGTAAGCTGAAAAGAACTAGAATTAGTACATGTTCCTGAAATCGTGTAAGATACAGTGTAAGTTCCTGGAGATGAAGTTGATGTAATAATTTCACCTGTTGTAGTATTAATTGTCAAGCTAGCTCCTGATGAGAATGTACCTCCAGTAACACCTGTAATTGTAGGAGTAGGATTTGGACATGCTTGACTGTAGCTTGGGGAATCATAACTAAACGTTGTGTCATCATCTTGGATGGTAATGATTGTACTTGTAGCTGAAGAGCAAAGTCCTTGTGTTGTATATGTAACAGTGTAAGATCCTGCAGTAGAAGCTGACAAGTCAATTGTCCCAGAACTTGTATCAGTAAATACAAGTCCAGCGGAAGAACTGAAAGTTCCACCACTTGTAGTTATTGTTGCCGAAGGGTCTGATTCGCCTGCACAGAATGTTGCTTTTGAATAAGTAAATGAGGGATCCTCAGCCGCAGTTAAAGTTAACGTTTTAGTCACTGTTCCAGGACAAGTCCCAGAGGTTGTAAAAGTAATAGTTGCTGTACCCGTTGAATTAACTGTAAAATTATAACTAGAAGGGGTTACATAGGTAAATGACATGATACCCGAAGGGGATACCGTGAAAGTTCCTTGATTTGAAGTACCGCTTACAATTAAATCAATAGATCTAGAATCATTTTCACAAATTTCTGTTATGGTAGAACCAGATACAGAAAAAATAAAATTCGGATTATCCTCTGCATTTACAATGATATAAAAGGTTTGTGGGTCACTTTGATAGGCTCCCCCGTTAGCAGTCCCACCGTCATCAAGAATTCTAGCAAGTAGTGTTACATTGCCGCTTCTGTTTGTTTTTAGAGTAAATGTTAGAGTTCCTGTAGCGCTAATTTGAGGCTGAATATCAAAAATCCCTGGGTTACTATTACTTATAATATCAAAACTTACATTTTGTGTTCCTCCATCTCCATCATCAATGTCTGTTGCCCATCCAATGGCAAAATAAGCGCCGCTATTTTCACAAAGAGTGATATTTGGTCCCTTTGTAAAGGAAGGCTCTTGATTGGGTTTAATTACTGTAACTACAAAAGTGTCACTTACCGTACAAGCAGCACTATTCTCATACCAAGCAATGGTATCATCATCCCAAGAAGCCGATAACGATATCCATATCTCCATCCCCATCCATATCTGCTGCATAAACAGATTGTGCACTGTCTGCACTTGTTGCTATATCAGTAGCGGTCCAAGAGGAGGCATCACCATTGTTGTTCTCATACCAAGCAATAGTATCATCCAAATAAGAAGCCGATAAGATATCCATATCCCCATCCCCATCCATATCTGCCGCAAAGACAGAAAATGCACCATCTGCACTTGTTGCTATATCAGTAGCTGTCCAAGAGGAGGCATCACCATTATTGTTCTCATACCATGCAATAGCATCATCAAGATGAGAAGCCGATACAATATCCATATCCCCATCCCCATCCATATCTGCCGCATAGACAGATTGTGCGCCATTTGCATTTGTTGCTATATCAGTAGCGGTCCAAGAGGAGGCGTCGCCATTGTTGTTCTCATACCATGCGATGGTGTCATCATTATAAGAAGCCGATACAATATCCATATCTCCATCCCCATCCATATCTGCCGCAAAGACTGAATATGCACCATTTGCATTTGTTGCTATATCAGTAGCGGTCCAAGAGGAGGCATCACCATTATTATTCTCATACCATGCAATAGTGTCATCCAATTCCAAGAAGCAGAAAGGATATCCATATCTCCATCCCCATCCATATCTGCTGCAAAGACAGATCTAGCACTGTCTGCATTTGTTGCTATATCACTAGCTGTCCATGAGGAGGCGTCACCATTGTTGTTCTCATACCATGCAATAGTATCATCTTCAGTAGAAGACGATAATATATCCATATCTCCGTCCCCGTCCATATCTGCCGCAACGACGCTCCAAGCTCCATCAGCACTTGTTGCTATATCAGTAGCGGTCCAGGAGGAGGCGTCACCATTGTTGTTCTCATACCAAGCAATGGTGTCATCAATCCAAGAAGCCGATATAATATCCATATCTCCATCCCCGTCCATATCTGCCGCAAAGACTGAGTGTAGCACCATCTGCACTTGTTGCTATATCAGAAGCGGTAAAGGAGGCGTCCCTCCTATTTGATCAACTCCAACAGTAACAGTTACAGTACCATATTGGTTTTCTAGAAAATCAATTATAAGGTTGGCCCCCGAAATCGTGGTGGAAATTATTGAGCTGTCAGTATTAGTTACAGTATAAGTTAAGTTTGTTGTGTCTACATCATTAAATAGTGTGCTTAAAGAGATTGTTTGGTCATTGCTATTCCAAACTGCAGTAACATCATTTAATGGTGCATTGATAGTTGGGCAATCATTAACCGCTTGTATATTGACATTAAATGTGGCGGTATTATCACAACCCGAATTCCCGTCGGTGTAATCAAATGATATTTGAGCCGAACCGGACTGATTTTCCTGAAAGCTAAGAACCAAAGAAGCAGTTCCTGAAAGTGTTGCAGCTACCAGGGTTATATTATTTGAACTAATGTTTGTAAAAGAAACGGTGTCTGCATTTGCATCTGTAACATAGCTGTTTAGGTTCAATACAATATCATCTAGGTCTTCTTTTAATGTAGATGATAATGTAATAGGATTATAAACCGGACAATCATTAGTTGCAACAACATATAAAGTAGCTACATTAGATTCTACATAACAGGTATTATCCTTACTGTTATATACACTAACTTTAAATCTCCACCCATTGTTACCAAGACCTGGAGTGCCTATGCCTAAGTCACTAAAGTTTATCGTTGAGCTTGTTACTCCTGTGTCAACATATGAACTTCCTCCGATTGAGGAAACCTCCCAATTATAAGTTACTCCGTTAGCATGAGTCCCCGTTACTGTAAATGAAGCTGTACTTCCAGGAGCCACCGTTAAGTCTGATGGTTGATCTGAAATTGTCGGGTTGGTACATATTACATTTAATGTCACGGCAGTAGAGGTTACTACACAGCTTGGATCTGTAGCATTTTCGACGATAACTCTAAACTGATAATCATCTAAATCTAAACTAAGGCCTGTTAGATTTACAGTAGGTGATGTCGGAGAAGGAAAAAGTCGTACCACTAACTGCTCCACCTGATAAATTTTCCCATGAAGTACCGTCTGGACTAAGTTGCCATGTATAACTCACTCCAGTAGAGGGGGATGTAGTTACTCTTAGTTGAGAATTAGTTCCTTCATTAACATTATTTGGAACTATTGACGGCTGCTGGGTAATTGTTGGGACCTCACATCCACCAACTTGAAAAGGAGATATGGCCGTAACATTACCTTGTTTGTCAAAGCCAGCTTGCCACCATACGTATACAGGCTTGTCAATAGTACTAAAATCAAAAAAAGACTCAGAATTTGAAGTAGCTTCAACATTGTTTCTGGCAGCATCATCAATTTCTCTATATCTTATTTGCCATGTTTCTCCATCTATGGTCTGGCTACCCGCGGTATAAAAATTAGTTGTTGGATTTAGAGAAGTTCCTTGGAATTTAACTTTTCCTGTGGCCAATGAGTTTAACTCTGCATTTGTTGCACTGGTCATGTAGAAAAGTGTGAGTGTTTCATTCTCTTCAGCTTTCCAAAGCGCATGTTCATAGTAGCCGTTTCCTAAACTTACTTTATTATAACCCGGAGAGGTGTAAGTGTCGTACAACGGTCCAAGAATAGTCATTCCAAACTGATTATCTTTTGCACTTTGTGCATTACCAAAAGCTTGGTAGGTGGTTAGTAGTTTTTTGTCCGATATTACTGCATAAGGTCCCCCACTTACATTACCAGTTCCATTGTTATTAAAATTTGGAATTCTATGAAATCGTACCCCCCTTTTGATAGTGTATAAGATGAGCCATTGAAGGTGTAAGAAGTAGTTCCCTCTTCCACAGCAGTGACTACAATACCAACCCTATAATTGTTTGAATTATTCCTAGATTTAGTTTTACTCATTAGATATTTGTTGCCCAATGCCTCAACTGGAACCAATTGCTCAATCCCTAGATCGTGAGCACTACCCTCATTATCTTTTAGTCTCCCGCCCCAGCTTCCAGAGGAGACAACCATTTGTTTATTGTTTGTTGAATAAATTCTAGTTCCCAGTGAATGACTATTCGAGGACCAAGACCTTCTGAAAAGTGCACTTTCTCCCTCATCTAAAGAAACGGTTGTATTACCGTTAGGCGTGTCCCAAGCTACGGATGAATCGAGTGTGATTGTATTTCCATCTTCCAAGGACATTACGCTAATAAAATCCGTATCATTAACCTTCTGCGGTTTATTTTGAACATAAAAATGTGCTGTATAAAAGTCAACACCGGCTCCTCTGGTAACTCCTTTGGAAGTAAATGCGGCGCCGTGGGTAGCTGTTCCATTTCCATAAGTGATCCCCACTCCTGCGATATAACCTTGTTTACGTGCGTCGGGCTGTAAAACAACCCTAACATAGATATTTTTTGAGGCCACAATTTTTAATCCATAATCATCAGATTGAAGCCAGCCTGAATTGTATAGACTTGAATGTGTAGAATACCTGAAAAATAATGCTGTTCTGTCTCTATCAAGATGCCATGTTCTAGGTTGACCAGGATATATATTTTGATTATATATAGACTGTGTTGCCCATGCAGTTCCATCACTTTTCCTTCTGTACACCTTAACGTTTACTGGACCCGATTCAAAAGTAGAAAACATAATGTAAGCACCTCCGCTGGTTGGTTCATACTCTAAATTGGTTAATTTGTTGGGTCGTCCGGTCAAATCCCCAAAATATGGTATGTAGTGCGTTGTGTCGTATTGGGAAAGCATAAACACACATTTGAATAAGAAAATTATATTCAGCGCTAAAAAAGACTTTCTATAAAGCAAATGTGTAAAGTGTTTTATCATAGAGTATTTAATGCCCCAATTAATGATTCCTTTCTTTTAAGTCCAACCTTTTTCCTAATGTTATATCGATATGTATCTATAGTCCCAGGAGAGATCTTCATTTTTTTTGATATATCCTTTGAAGAAAAATTCAGCTTCAGATACATGCACAAAAGTATCTCCCTCTGACTCAAAGACGGGTGTTTCTTTAAAAGCTTTTCTAAAAACCTTGGATTATTTTTATTGAACTTTTCAATAAAACTCATTGGTATTTCTTTTAATACTGGATATGTCCTATTTTAATACTAGAAATAAATACTACGAAATCTCAACATTTTTTAGATAAAATCTTAATTCAAGTAGAATTGAATTAGGACATTTATTACTTTTTTAGAAATATAAATGTCTGGGTAAAAGGTCCCCTAGTGGATGAACTTCACCTTAAAAAAGGAATGAATTTTGGGATAAGTAACAAAAGGGCTTTTAAACTCTATCCCTTTAAAGCCTCTGCACCTGAGACAATCTCTAAAATTTCATTTGTAATAGCTGCTTGCCGAGCTTTATTGTAGGTTAACTTTAACTGATCTCGAAGCTCAGTTGCATTGTCTGTGGCCTTATGCATTGCTGTCATTCTAGCTCCATGTTCGCTGGCAAAAGAATCTCTTAGGGCTTTAAATAATTGCATCTTTATGCTTTTGGGAAGTAACTCGTTAACAATAGCATCTTGGTCAGGCTCAAATATATAATCACCTGATAACCCACCTGTGTTTTGTTCTGCAACAACGGGTAAAATTGTTTCTGTAGTTACAATCTGTGTTGCGGCATTCTTAAATTGATTATAAATCACTTTAACAACATCAAATTGTTGCTCAGAAAAAGCATTCATGAATTCTTGAGCCACATCAGCTACATTAGAATAGGTCAAATCATCAAAAATCTGATTGTTGCTGCCGAATACCGATATGCTTTTAGAAAGTATATCATGGCCTTTTTTCCCTAAAGTCAATAACTTTATATTTTCTTCAGAGTGCTCTATCACATAATTCTGAATTGCTTTTACTATACTTGAATTAAATCCTCCGCACAAACCTCTGTTGGATGTGATTACAATCAATAAAGTATTTTTAACGGGTCTTACTTGGGTATAGGGGTTGGGCGTATCTCCATCCAGAGACCCGCTTAGATTTTGAATCAATTCTGTTAGCTTATCCGAATATGGGCGCATAGCTGTGATAGCATCTTGTGCTTTTTTAAGCTTTGCTGCAGATACCATCTTCATTGCAGAGGTAATCTGCATAGTAGAAGACACCGAGGATATTCTGTTGCGTATTTCTTTTAGATTCGCCATCGAGAATTATTCAAATTGAGCAGCTATTTTAGCGGCAACTGCATTGAGTGTATCTAAAACCTCATCCGTTAGTTTACCTGATTTAATTGTATCAAGGACTTTTCTATGGGATTTATTTAATTCTTCAATATAAAGTTTTTCGAATGCTTTGACCTGATCAACAGGCACCTTCCGCAACAGATTTTTAGACCCTGCATAAATTATCGCAGTTTGATCTTCAACTGTAAAAGGGTCATTTTGTGCCTGCTTTAAGATTTCAACATTACGTTTCCCTTTTTCAATCACATTAAGTGTGGCTGCATCCAGGTCAGATCCAAACTTAGCAAAGGCTTCTAATTCACGAAATTGAGCCTGGTCTAGTTTCAACGTACCCGATACTTTTTCATGGATTTGATCTGAGCTGATCCTCCTACACGAGAAACGGAGATTCCTACATTAATTGCAGGGCGAACTCCTGAATTAAACAAATCCGATTCTAAAAATATCTGTCCGTCGGTAATTGAAATTACATTGGTAGGAATATAAGCAGATACATCTCCTGCCTGTGTTTCGATAATAGGAAGGGCCGTTAATGAGCCTCCCCTTTTACTTTGTCTTTCAAAGATTCTGGTAAATCATTCATCCCCTTAGCAATTTTATCATCCCCAATTACCTTAGCTGCACGCTCTAGCAAACGAGAGTGTAAATAGAAAACATCTCCGGGATAAGCTTCACGGCCTGGAGGACGCCGCAAGAGCAAGGAAACTTCTCTGTAAGCAACCGCTTGCTTTGACAGATCGTCGTATATAATCAATGCCGGACGCCCTGTGTCACGGAAATACTCTCCAATAGCCGCTCCAGCCATAGGGGCATATACCTGCATAGGAGCGGGATCGGAGGCATTTGCGGCAACGATAGTTGTATAAGCTAAAGCCCCTTTGTCTTCGAGAGTTTTAGCAATTGCTGCAACAGTAGATGCTTTTTGACCGATAGCAACATAGATACAATAAACCGGTTCACCTGCATCAAAAAATTCTTTCTGGTTGAGGATGGTGTCAATACAAACGGTTGTTTTCCCTGTTTGTCGATCTCCAATCACTAATTCCCGCTGACCTCTCCCTACGGGTATCATAGCATCAATTGATTTGATCCCTGTTTGTAAGGGTTCGTTAACGGGCTGGCGGTAAATAACTCCTGGAGCTTTACGTTCCAAAGGCATTTGGTACAATTCCCCCTTGATGGCGCCTTTGCCGTCGATAGGATTCCCAAGCGCGTCGACAACACGCCCCACAATACCTTCCCCTACATTTATTGAAGCAATACGGTTGGTTCGTTTCACAGTATCTCCTTCTTTAATCTCCTTAGAAGGGCCCAACAAAACAATTCCAACATTATCTTCTTCAAGGTTAAGCACCATAGCTTCAAGGCCTGATTCGAAAGTAACCAATTCACCATATTGAGCGTTGGTCAATCCATACACCCGTGCAATCCCATCACCAACTTCTAATACAGTTCCTACTTCACTCAAAGAAGCTGCAGTACTTGTTCCTGCAAGTTGTTCTTTAAGGATGGCTGATACTTCAGCGGGTTTTATTGCTGCCATAATGTTTATTTTATTGTTCTCTTTACTTAGTTTTCTGTCAATTCTTGTTTTAGTGTTTGCAATTGTTGGGCAACACTAGCATTATATTGTTTATCTCCAATCTGTAAAACGAACCCGCCTAAAAGGGTTGGGTCAATCCTGTTTTCTAGGGTTACTTTTTGGGATGTCAATTTTTGCGCAATTTCCAATACTTCGTCTTCCAAAGACTTTTCTAGAGCAACGGCAGTGATAACTTGTGCTCTTTGAATTCCTTTAATTCTATCGATACGCTTTTGGTACTCTAAAGCTACCTGGCCCAATAAATTTATTCTTTGGTTTTTCGCTAATAACGCTATTGCCTTTTGGGTTGCAGGGGCTTGATTGGAAAAAATTTTCCCGAGTACTTCTTTCTTTTCAGTGGCTTCGATTACCGGGCTCTCTAGGAGTTTGGATAGGGTCCTGTGATTGCTCTAAAGTCGCTAACACTTGCTCAAAGTCTTTTTGAACAGCCTCCTCGGCTTTTTGCTCTAGGGCAAAATCCAAGATGGCTTTAGCGTATCGAATGGCGGCACGGTTTTGAATCATAAGTTACAGATTCGTCTCTTTCAATAGTTTGCTTACCAATGCAGTTTGTTTCTTCTCATCAGAAAGTTCCTCTTCCAACACTTTTTGGGCTATGTCTAAAGACAAAGTCGCAACCTGTGTTTTTAGTTCTTTGATAGCCAATTCCTTTTCCGCTTGGATGGATTCTTGTGCTTGCTTCATGATTTTGTCGGCCTCACCTTGTGCGCTTTCTTTGGCTTGATTGACCATCTCAGTGGCTGTTTTTTTTGCCTCTGCAAGCATCGCTTCTTTTTCGACTCGTGCCTGTTGAAGAATTCTTTTGTTGTCCGCCTGTACGGCTTCCATTTCATCTTTTGCTTTTTCTGCAGAGGACAGCGCCTGTTTGATCGAAGATTCACGTTCATTGACCGCATCTAAAATGGGCTTCCATGCAAACCTCTTTAGTAAGAAGATTAGGCCAATAAAGATGAACAGCTGCCAAAAGAACAGTCCAAATGAAAATTCACTGATTAATTTTTCCATCCTAAGTTGTTTTTGCTCCGAGTTTCTCGGAGGTCACCACTAATTAAACGGCAAATAATGCAGCGAAACCAATTCCTTCTACAAGTGCTGCTGCAATAAGAATCACTGTCTGAATTTTACCGGTAGCTTCAGGTTGACGTCCGATCGCCTCCATGGCTCCTCGACCGATAGAACCGATTCCGATTCCTACTCCGATTACTACTAAACCTGCTCCTACAATTGCTGGAATTTCCATAATTAACTATTTATTTAAATTATACATTTTTTACTACTCAATGATCGTCGTGTTCTTCCACAGCAAAGCCAAAATACAAAGCAGACAAGACTGTGAAAATATAGGCCTGTAACAAGGCAACTAAAATTTCTATAATCGAAATGGCGAACGCCAAAACGAAGGAAAGGCTCGAGCCTATCCAATTTCTAAAAATAAAAATAAGAGCTATCAAACTCATTAATACGATGTGCCCTGCAGAAATATTTGCATAAAGACGAATCATTAATGAAAATGGTTTGATGAGCATCCCTAATAATTCAATGGGCGCCAAAATTATTTTCATAGGCCACGGCACTCCTGGCATCCAAAAGATGTGTTTCCAATAATATTTTTTGCCTACAGTGTTAGTGATCACAAAAGTGATTAGCGCCAAGCAGAAAGTCACCGCAATGTTTCCTGTTACATTAATTCCCAGTGGGGTAAGCCCCAAGATATTTAAGAACCAAATAAAGAAAAACAATGTCAACAGATAACCCATGAAACGTCTGTGGTGTTTTTCACCGATATTGGGAATCGCTATCTCGTCTCTTACATAAATAACTATTGGTTCAAAGAAACGCCCTATCCCTTTTGCCACCAATCCATTTTTCCTGTAAGAGTCAGCCAAGCTTTTGAATAAAAGAAACATGATTAAAGCCGTGAACAATATAGATATCACATTTTTGGTAACAGATAAATCCAGGGGTTGAAGATTTGTAGGATGATGATCTGCATCATAATTGATGGTCCCTTCAGAATCAGTTTTGTATATCTTATTATGATAAAGGGCATAGTACTCCCCACCTGACTCAGCAACGGTTTCTCCATGGTGAAATTTAGCAGAAGAAAAAACTTTGAGGCCATTATCCCAAAGAATTATAGGTAATGGAAGCCCAACATAGTGGTGTACACCGTCCTCGGTAGTGTAAGATAATAAGGAAAAATCATAAGAGTCTTCCAAGTGATGCATAATGTAGGCTTTTATTTCTTCCTTGGTAGAGGTAGTATTCTCTTCATTATTAGCTCCATTATTCGGCTCTTTGGCAGGAAGACTATGGCTAGTAAAAAAAAGAACCAGAGCGACTAAAATAGCTCTGGAAAAAAGTCCTAATTGGATGTTTTTCATTTTGTGTAAAATGCGAAGCAAATGTAGTGGCTTTAAAGCAATTCCCAAAACAGTTTATCCTATATTTTCCTTATATTTTGAAAGCCCAAAACGGTCTCAAGAATAAGTGCTGTCAGATAGGGAATTAATACCTCAATTTTCTCGCTTAAAGACAGTATTCCATCTGCCATCAGCCTAGGGTGAAAAAGAACAAAGTATAACACGAATTTTAGAAAACTCAACCCCATAAATACAAAGCCGATCTGATCATTAATCTTATGAGCACTTAAAAGAAGTAATCCAAGGGCGCAGACCCCCGTGAATCCCTGGAACGTATAGGAAGCTAATATCTGCGACTCGGCTAGGGAGTCATTTGCCAAATAGTAGGCTAGAGCGTGAATGAGACCCACCCCTGAAAAAAAAAGGAGAAACAATACCATGCTTCTCAACATAGCTTAAAAATGTTGGCTTTTCTTGTGAATGAAATACAGACTAATGACTAATGCTAGGATACAGCAAGCTAGCGTGGCATAGTTTTGAGATTGAAGCCTAGTGTCCAAATAAACTCCAAATTGAACAGCCCCGTAGAATAGGACCCCCATTTGTATGGCTAGGGATGAAAAAAGCAGCCAGCGATTAGGCTGTCTTCTCATGGGCCGCTTCGCTTTTGTTGAGTGATTTCACTTCCTTCCCCATGCTGCAAGTTGCATTAAACAAAGCGCCCGTTTCAACAATCAGCTTATTGGTGCTCACTTCACCCACAACATTGGAGGTTGCTTTGAGGGTGAGGCTGTCTGCAACCAGGAGTTGACCCGAAAACTTGCCTTCTACATCCGCATTAGAGCAATGTACTTCTCCAATAATTTTCCCCTCTTTTCCAATAATAAGTTTTCCTGTCGTTTTTAAAGATCCTTCGAGGGAACCATCAATTCTAAAATCCGCTTTAGAGACAATGTCTCCTTTGATTTGACTAGTTACCTCAATTTTACTGTATTGGCCATTGGCCTCTCCGTTTTTCATTTTGTCTGTTTTTGAGTAGGTTTCCAACTTTTATTGAGCTGTATCTCCTCATACTCGTGGCTCAAAACTACAAAATTATTTGAATTGAAATTGGGCTCTTTCGCTTGAAGCTGCTCTTGAAAGCGACTCAGCTCTTCTGGAGATCTAAATCCATGTACTACTACAAAGGCATAATTTTGAGAATAGGAATCAATACTTAGTTTAAGTGATTTTTGATTTTCTATGGCCTCGTTTAGAATTTTTATGTCCTTCTCTAGACCAAGTGATTCCTTACGATGATGTGGGAATACCCATTTGTATAGGGCAAAGACTTTTTTGCTTTTATTGCCTTTGCTTTTCAATTGGAGGGTGATTCCCTTGGATTGTTTAGCAGCAAAACTTTGTGGAAATTTCTCTTGAATTTCTTCTAATGCCATAACCCATGCTTTTTGCCCCTCAAGTTTTCCTTTGATATTAGCCTGAATCAGTGCGATTTTTGGCGCCCATTCGGTGGCACTCAATACAACGGAAAGTGTTTTGCTCTACCCAGCGCATCGAAATACTTTCCGCGCTGATATAACTCAAGAAGTTTTTCATATTGTCGTTTGGGCTGATCTTCTGAAGGGTCCCATTCTATTTCTGTATTGCTGAGAAGTTGCGCAAAAGCACTTTCCGTGTAGTCCGCAAGTAATTGTCCCCTATAATCCTCGGCTTCTGTTGTTCGTTGGTCTTCTTCTTCAATTCGATACAGGTGATACAGTGCTGGTGCCGCAATGTTTGCCTGCGGACGTTTCCTAAGAAGGGTATCCAATCTTTGGCGTGCCAAATTCTTATTCTTGAATTGTTCTTTGTACAAGAGTCCTGCTTGCAGATAGCTTTGGTGGTTTAGTTGCTTTAAACTATCTGTGTGAGATGCGTTTGGAATTTGCGCCATCAAGCTGCTTATGTCTTCTAATTGAATGCGGATTGGCTCTTGCTCTTGTTGGTTTTCAGTCCTCGCCATTGGTGCTACCATGCTCTGAGCCAAACGCCAATTGTCTCGATTGGGGCGTGTGCCCCAACTTGCCAAAAACTTTGTTTGCCTTGTGCTACTAAATTGGGGCGATAAAAATAAAATTTACTTTCTTTCCCAAGTCCAAATAAACGGTTCTTTTTGCCCTGACCTACATTTTTAGCAACAGCTGCTTCGGTCTCTTTTCTTTTTTGTTCCAAATACCCCTTTAATAAATTTTCTTTGCTGCTCTTTACTAAGACTCATTAGATGCAGAAGGCTGTCGGTGTTTTGAATGGTTTTCTCATACTCCAAAATCCCCTCTAGATTGTCGCGCTCTCTACGCGTGCGCTTGTTTGCCAATGTTTTTTCAGGCAATAGTCGAACGAGACTGTCCAGATAGGCTTCTGTTTTTTTGTAATTCCCTCTGATGAAATAATAATCGGCTAAATCCCTAAGGTTAGCTTTTTCAGTAGGTTCATCAAGGGTGGGGGCTTTTTGAGAGGCCATCAGGTAAGCTTGTGCTAAGCTGTCTTGATTTTTTTCCAAGTAAAAGGCCCCCAGTGCGCGATATATCACGTGTTCATAAGGCTGATTATCATATTTGTTGAGCAGGCCTAAAAGGGTTTCTTCAGGGTTGATGGTTTTAAATTGAGCCTGAATAATTTGTTGTTTTATTTTGGCATGAATCCAATATTTACGCGCTGTTTTTTTTCTCAACGCTAGTATGGATTCATAAGAGACAAAAGCTTCCTCTTTCTTTCCAAGCTGTTCCAATAATGGCCCATTGATAAAAAAATAGCGCCCCTTTAAGTGCTTGTCATTTTCGAATTGAGCAGCTTTAGCAATATAATATTGTGCAGAATCCAACACTTTTAAATTGATAAATGCTTGAGCTACAGTAGCATTCACCGCGCCATAGAATCTATTGCTGGGTAGTAGTTGACGCGCCAACGGACGAAGGTTGCCTATGGCTATTTCATTATTAAGTAATCGAATGTTTGTTTTTTCTCTCCAAATGATCCCTTCCAAATAGGATGCTTCGGAACTATAACTCTCCATCAAAAAATTGAACGCTTCTAGTGCAGGAAAAAAACGGCGGTCGTAATACCGAGCTTTGCCAAGGAGTAGATAGGCTTTGTCAATTTGGTTATTGCGTTGTTCTCCCTCAAAGCGCATGGAATGTTTTTGGATCGCTTTCACTGCTTTGTCTTCGGCTCGATCAAACCCTGGAACTAAGGTCGTATTGTCTAGGCTTTCTCCCGACAAAGTGATCGGCTCTACATCCAATAATTCAAAAAAATTATCCTCAACACTTGCATCAAGGATAGACTTGCCAATCGCAAAAGCTTCTTCGCCATTGAATAGCACATTGAATGTAGTCGTCAGTCGGTGGTATTGCCGATTGACAAATTTATCTTTTTGAGTGGAACAATTCAACATCAAAAAAAACAGGCCGATAACCATTCCGTATTTTGCAAGTTTCAAGGCATGTGGCTTTGGTATTAATTAAAACTGATAAAACAGAATTTTAGTATATTATCTTATGTAATAATCCCACATCTATTTCAACCAAGTTCTCATTCTTTACAGAAGAATTATTGTGTATTTTTACAAAAAAATAGCTATGCATCACCCGCTAAGAGTGAGTGAAATTCACCGCTTGACTACAAAATCCGTTGTTTTGACTTTTGAAGTTCCAGAGACTTTGACAGGTGTATTCCAATATGAAGCGGGACAATACCTTAGCCTTGAGGAAACTCTTGAGGGGAAACTGTGCGCCGTTCGTATTCTATCTGTTCGGCTCCTTCCGAAACGAAGCTACAGGTGGGGATCAAGCAAATTCCAAACGGGCGCTTTTCCAGTTATGTAAATCAACAGGTCCTCCAGGGAGTGTCCTTTCAGTAGGGCCTCCAGACGGACGTTTTGTTCTCGGCACCCCTAAAGAAGGAGTGCAATACACCGGCATCGCAGCCGGAAGCGGAATTACCCCAATATGGGCTATTATTAAAGAAATTCTTAATAATACCAAAACTTCTTCTTTTTATTTAATATATAGCAATAAAAGTACTGAAGACGAAATGTTTACAAATGAAATTAATGATTTAATTTTGTTGTATCCAAAACGTTTTTCCGTTTTCAGAACATACAGTCAAAAAGAGGTGAAAGGGCACGCTTATGGTCGAATAGGATCTGCTCTGTTGGATCGCTATTTTGAAGAAATTGGGTTTTCTTCGGAACGTTTTTTTCTTTGTGGCCCTGAAGGAATGATCCACATGGCATCAGACTATTTAAAAGAGAGGGAGTCCCTGGTTCTGCTTTGTATTTTGAACTCTTCACAAGCAGCCCTACGAAAAATGCTGAGCCTGCTCATTTAACTGGAAACTATCGGCTTCAGGTAACTTGTGATTCAGTGACAACTCCTTTAGAGGGTACTAGTGGAAAATCCATTTTGGACGTTGCTTTGCAACACAAACTCGACGTCCCCTATTCCTGTCAGGGAGGCGTATGTAGCAGTTGTATTGCCCGAATTACTAAAGGGTCGGCTACAATGACTTCCAATCAAATACTTACTGATGAAGAAATTGAAGAAGGGTTGATACTGAGCTGTCAAGCTCACCCTACCAGTCCTGAGATTGCTGTAGATTATGATGACGTCTAGCCCATCAATTCCAATGCTTTTTCAAGAATTAATTTTGGGGTTATGGTTTTAAAAATAGCCTCCATTTGTGCTCCTTTTTTATTGCCATCGATAGATCGTGGTAATGATGGAAACTGTTTTAGGTCGGGCAAAATCGCATTGGCTATGGATTGACCAAAAGGAGCAAAACCTGCATAAGGGTGGGTTTGTCCCCATATGGTAAGCACAGGAACTTTCCAGTTTGCTGCGAAGTGAGCAAAATGACTATCCATAGACAACATCAAATCTAGATGAGGGATAAGATTGAGTTGTTCTTCAAAACTCATTTTTTCAGATGCATTCACTACGTTGGGATATGCCTTTTCCCATACTCTAAACTGTTCAATTTCTTCAGGGGTGATTCCAAATAAATAGACCTTATGGCTTTGCTGAAGAAAAGCAATTACCTGTTGCATTTTGTTTAGCGGATAGGTATTGGTTTTATAAGTCGCAAATGGAGCCGCTCCGATCCACTTCTTTGGCAGATCTTCATTTGGTATGTTTGCCTGATTATAAATGGGTTTGGGCGGTATTTCCAGTCCCTCTAAAGGAACCGTAAAACCCAACTTCTGAAAAACAGCCGCAAAGCGAAAAACTGTATGTGTTAACGGTTTGAGAATTTTATTCTTGCTGCGGATAAGACGCGCTTTTTCTCGATAGCCCCAGTTGACCCGTACCAATCGATACCCAATAGCTTGGAATAAAACGCCTAGAAAAAAGGTGGTTTGGCTCCCTTGTAAATCAACAATTGCTCGATAACGACTGGCTTGTCTCAGTCCTTGAAAAAGTTGATACAACCCTTTCCATCCCTGATGAGTTCCATTCAAATCTACTTCTATCAACTTTATCTTATCAAATTCATTGAAAAGAGGAACGGCATCAGACTGGGTCACCCAAGTAATCTCCAGGTCGGGTTGTGCATCGAATAACGCACGAAGAATTGGAACTGACATGGCACTGTTTGCCAAAGTAGAAAACTGGAATACTAGAAGTCCTCTTTTTTTTGTTTTCATATATTATTCATTCCTTAGATCTTCCCAGTTCAACTTACAATAACATAGTGCGATAACAAGCCTCCTATCAAAAGAAATACTAGGTAGTTTCCTCGTTTGGAGGAGGCAGACTGACCGTTTATCCTTTTGAAAGTAAAAGCTATTATAGGTAATAAAAAAAGTATTTTGTCTGCCTCTGAATCCAGCCAAAAGCCTTGAACAGTTGTGAGTACTAATATACCCAACAACAATAGGTTGTTGTTGTTTTGAATCTTATTAAATCGTCTTCTAAAAATGAGTTCCCATAATAATACCCCTCCCCCTAACCCTCCAAGGGTCAGCCAAAGAACCTCCTCTTTGGATGGGTGAAGCAAAAGAGGCCCAGGCTCTATTAAAAAGGTTTTAGGAAAAGTAAGAATTGGAAATGACACCATTTGATTCGCAGAAAGTAGAATAAAAAAATAACCCGCCACAACAACCAAAGGGATGAAAAAAAGCTGTCTTTCTCTAATTTCCGCAAAAAAGAGCCCTACATAGAGCACGGCAATAAAACCAATATTACTCCATGATAATACAAACGATAATCCAAGGAATAGTGACGTATCCAAAAGCAATTTGTGGGGCGCTTTTTTCCATGAAACTCGTAAAAAGAGAATTGCTGCCCAAAGAACTAAATTCAATTGAATCCATACAGAGATGGCGTTATATTCTATAGGCACATAGCCATAAATTAGGGCAAAAAATAACGCATAGGTTTTATTTCCTTTCAGTAAACCTCTGTCTCGAAAGTAGATTCCACTTAGTAGCAGTGCAATGTAGACTAGAGTAAATTCGGCCAATTGATACCCTATGCCGTAACTGTTAATTTCTAGACCAAAGGTGTTGAAGTAGCGGTGGGCTGCAATCAGCAAAAGAATTGCCCCCGAATAGAGATAACTTGAGAATGAGGTTTTTTCGAAAAGCGTTGTTAACATTTTAGCGAATTCTTATTTTTGCAATATATATAAACCAAATGATGAAAAATTTTTTTCAGGGAATCGCTTATTTGTTTGAAGAGATTCTTTTTGTTCCGTTCAATTTTCTACGTGAATTACAAATTGATAACTGGTGGTTGGCCAATGCATTTAATTGGATATTTTTATTGGTCGGTTTTGTGGCATTGCTTTACTGGGTTCGGCAATTACAACTTTTTAATCAGCGTGGGGAAGAAAATAAAGATCCTAGCGCGCACTCTTTTCTATAGATCAAACCCAATGTCTTTTCGGTAATTTATGTTTTTGAAATGAATGCTTTTAAGCCTGTTATACGCTTTTTGTAAGGCCTCTTTCATCGTGGCTCCTTTCCCTGTAATACTTAGTACTCGACCCCCATTGGTCACAGTTTTGGACCCTTTTTTGGGTCCCAGCATGGAAAAGCAATGTCTCTTCTGTCGGCTCCAAACCCGTAATTGGATTCCCTTTTTCATAAGCCTCGGGATACCCCCGGCTACCGCCATAACAGTAGCTGCTACTTCAGAATCTACTGATATATTATATTCGGCCAATCGCTGTTCTGCTGTCGCCACCAGCAACTCCATCAGGTCCGAAGCTATTCTTGGAAGAACAACTTCTGTTTCTGGGTCTCCCATTCGAACGTTATACTCAATCACGTATGGGTCTTCTCCTACTTTGATCAGGCCAATAAAAATGAATCCTTGAAAAGGAATATTGTCTTTTTTTAAGCCTTCCAATGTAGGAGTGATAATCCGATTTTTTATTTTATTTTGAAAATCTGGCGTCACGAAAGGAACTGGAGATATAGCTCCCATACCCCCGTATTAAGCCCTGTATCTCCTTCACCTATTCTTTTGTAATCCTTTGCCATAGGAAAGTCAACCCCCGTATTACCATCGGTAAGAATAAATGCAGACAATTCAATCCCACTCAAAAATTCTTCAATAACCACTGTCTGTGAAGCCGTTCCAAACTTTTGATTGATTAACATGCTCTCTAATTCGGACTGTGCCTGCGAGAGACTCTCAATGATAAGTACTCCTTTCCCCGCTGCAAGGCCGTCTGCTTTTAGGACATAAGGAGAGTTCATTTTTTCTAAAAATGCTTTCCCTTCTTCTACGGTCTCGGCTGTAAAACTGGCGTATTGAGCTGTAGGAATATTGTGCCGTTGCATGAATTTTTTTGCAAACTCTTTACTCCCTTCTAAAGTCGCTGCTTCTTTTTGTGGACCGATAATGAATACCTCATTAAGCGCTTCATCCTGTTTAAAATAATCATGGATTCCCGCAACCAATGGTGCCTCTGGACCAACAACAACCATCTGGATCTGATATTCCAATACGGCTTGCTTAACTGCTTTGAAGTCCATTGGGTCGAGAGGAAGATTCATAGAAAGCTGCTCCGTTCCTGCATTTCCAGGAGCCGTATATATCTTTTTACACAACGGGCTTTGTGCAAGTTTCCAGCAAAAGGTATGTTCGCGGCCACCGCCGCCTAAAATGAGAACATTCATAAAAGGTTTTTAGCAAAGATACAAGTTGTGACAGGCATTGCTTTAATTCGTTTCCTTTTTTGTTTGTGCAAAGAAGGCTTGAATTTTTTGTTTCATTTTTTCTACATAGGGTAGATGTGTCGTTGGATTCGCCAGTGTGTCCCATTTTATCTTATCTAATCCTTTGCTATCAGTGCAACAGAAAAACTGACTCAACCCATCTAATCGACTGCTTTGGTTGTGGTGTTCCAAACCATCAGTTAAAAACAAAACAGGTGTTTCTAAAGCTACTGCTGGTAATGCAGTGTGAATTCTAGATGTAATTATTAATTGTGCTCCGGCTATGGCTTTCAGTTGCTCTTGAGCTTTTTGGAATCGTGTTTCTAAATTTAGTTTTTTGTCGTCAATTATATGTGATACATAGCGGACAGGGAGCCGAGTTTCCTGTAAAAACTGATCCAAACGAGTTTTTGCTTTTTGATAACGATAGGAATTGTATCGAGCCTTAATAAAATGTCCAATTCCTGAGGTTTTCGAATTCAAAGGCTTGCCCATGGTTTGTAACCGCTCGAAAGCACTTACTACTAAAATGGGATCTTTCGATTCCGCCTGCTTCTGTTTATTTCCTTTTTAGATAAGCCAAGAGTAATACAAGCAGAAAAATAGGTTTCAATTCCTTTTTGAGAGAGTGTGTTTTGGGTATAATAATCGCGGCAACCAATAGGCTGGTGACGGCGAAGGTACTCACTCCTGCAGGAGTTAGCATTTCTTTTTCCACTGTGGGGTTTAAATGATATGAAATAAATAAAGGTATAAAATGAGGGTGAGGCGGCCAATGAGTTGGCTGTTCCATAAACCACCCGTTGACTAACAATTGATAAGGCTCCCCAGGATCCTGATGAAGTGAATCACGATCAAAGTGCATCAACTCGCCTCTAAGATATTCTTCTGCGGCGAGTGCTTGTATGTAGTCGCCCAAGTTATTGGAATGAGTGTAGGATATGATCCCTTTTTTCATACTATAGATCTTGTTAGTTTGTCCCCTAATCGAAGAGGTACTGTTTTAGTTTTTCAATGCGATGGCTTTGATGAAAGGCTTTTATGATCTGTTCTCGGCAGGCACTGCCCTGTTTCGTTGCCGCTTCCTCCAACATTTTTTTGTAGGCTTTGGGGGCTGGCTTTTCATCAAAAACAACACCTGTCTGTCCAATTGCTCTCTCAATACCAAAAGCTCGCTGACCGATAGGTATGCATTCGCAAAGCATGGCTTCACATAAAACATTCGGTAATCCTTCTACGCGCGATCCTTGAAAATAATAACTGTGTCTACTGTATATAGCAACCAGTTCTTCTGGGTTCTTCTTCCCATAAACCTGAAGATTGGACGGGATAGTAAATGCGTTGGCTATTCGGTTATCCAAGTCTCCTACAATTGTAAATACCCATTCTGGACATTCTCTTGCCATTTCTATAAACATTGGGATGCCTTTTCGGTGGATCACCTGCTCACTTGTTAGGTTCGCTACAGTCAGGACTGTTTTGGGCGTTTTATTCCTGGTTCTCTTCCAATATTCTGGATCGTACCCCGTTGGAACAACTTCAATTTTTGGTTTAGCCTCGGGCACCCAATTTTCGATGCCAGAACTGATCCTGCTTCTCTTGTATGAATGAGGACAGCCTTTTTGTAGGCTTTCATCCACCACTCCAGATGCAATCGGCCAACCGATAATTCCATCGAGCTAAGTATTGTCTGATCCCCTTTTTATAAAAAATGCCATAGGCGTTAACAGGATCAGAAACCGCATCAAAGCCCCCAACGATCAACAAGCTTCTTCTTGTGAAAAATTTAGCGACAATTAATGGTAAAAAAGCGTGATAATCCGAAAACCAACAAATCACTCGGTGGCTTCTGTAGACACTCCAAATGGATTGGAAAAACAGGAAAAATAATCTTGCTAAATAAACAATGGGATTATGGGTAGGCATGACTGGTGTGGCCTTCACTTCAACCCCAAGTGATTCCAACACCTCACGATCCTGTTGGACAAAAGTGTTCAAAAGGGGGTAGACATAAAAGCAACGCACAAGACCTGTAACCATCAGTCTTGAATTAGTTTATCCGCAATACTCCTATCGTTTGTCAATTTAGGAATCTTATTCTGTCCTCCTAATTTTCCAATCGACTTCATGTAGGCTTCGAAAGAACCTTCTTTAACAGAAGTAACGACAACAGGACGAAGTACTTTGCCTCGAATCAAATCGTCATAATAAATATTTTGTTTACGCATGGCATCATCCAAGCTCAATGAAAAAGCAGATATGTTTTTAGGCCTTTCACTAAAATCAATAAACCATTCGTGGTAGGGTAGCCCTTTAGTGGGAGCAATCTGAGGTGCTACTGTAAACTCTCGTACCTTCGCTTTGGTTCCAACTAGGGCCTGCTGCAAAGCCGATTCCACTTCTTTGCCAATAACATGTTCCCCAAAAGCAGAGATAAAATGTTTGAGTCGCCCACTGACCACTAAACGAAAAGGTGCAGTACTAACAAATTGAACCGTATCTCCAATATTGTACCCCCACAACCCTGCAGAAGTATTCAAGATCAATACATAGTTGACCCCTACCTCAACCTGATCCAGTGAAATTCGTTTGGGGTCTTCGCTGTAGAACGTGTCTGCCTGTATGAATTCATAAAAGATTCCATTATTCAATAGCAGCAGAAGTCCATCTTCTTTTAGTCGGTCTTGATAAGCAAAAAACCCTTCTGAGGCAGGAAATAGTTCCACAGAATCTACCGGACGCCCTATTAATTCTTGGAAAAGAGGCCGGTAGGGGCCGTAATTAACCCCACCATAAACAAAAAGAGAAAGCTCTGGAAAAATTTCTCCAATCGGTTTGCCTTCTTTTTTGATGAGTCGTTCAAAATACATTTGAACCCAAGATGGAATTCCAGCAATAAGCGTCATTTTTTCCCTAAGCGTTTCTCCAACGATCAATTCCACTTTGGTCTCCCAGTCTTCAACACAATTGGTTTCCCAACTGGGCATTCGGTTTGCTTGGAGATAGGAAGGAACATAATGCGCAACAATTCCAGATAAACGGCCCAGCGCCATCCCATTTTTTCTTTTTAAAATTGGGCTCCCTTGTAAAAAAATTTGCTTGCCTGAAACAAAATTGGTGTTTCCCGTTTTGTGGATATAATTTAAAAGAGCATCTCGTGCCGCAGTAATATGCGTGGGCATTGAGTCTTTCGTTATCGGAATGAATTTTGCTCCTGAGGTTGTTCCGCTAGTTTTAGCCAAATACAAAGGTTGTCCTGGCCAAAGAACATTTTTTTCTCCTGCTAAAATACGATCCACATAAGCACGAATCTCTTCGTAGTTTCGAACCGGAACCTGCTTTTTAAAGCTTTTATAATCGGTAATCCTAGAGAAATTGTGATCCTTGCCAAAGGTGGTGTTTTGAGCGCTAGACACCAGAAACTTAAGTGTTTTTTGTTGCGCTTCTAGGGGTTATTTATCCATTTTTGATTTTTTCGATCTACCCAGTATGCAAAAAGCTTCGCTGCAATTTTTTTCATTGCTTTACAGTGCTTTGGTTGGTTAACGCTTCATTTCCAAAATCAATAAACTGTTCTGGATCCATAGGGTAGCCGTCCGTCCACAATTCGAAATGAAGATGGAAGCCAGTAGAATACTCCCCTGTATTTCCTGCCGTTGCAATAATTTCTCCAGACCGCACAGTGTCCCCTTGTTCTCTTGTTAAAGATGCGTTGTGTTTGTAAATAGAGAGAAGACCATAGGGATGTTCTACCATGATTACATACCCAGTTTCTACTGTCCATTCCGAAAAAATTATGGTTCCATCAGCAATGGATTTGATGGGCGTGTTAGGGGAAGAACAATATCCACAGCATAATGCTTGTTTTGGGCATCGAATTTCTGAGAAATAGGGCCTTGGGCCGGTGGAAATAGTAAAACGCTCATCTCTTGGTCCTGCTGTTCGATCAGGTTATATTTGTCTTCCTGTGCTACCATTTCACGAAGTAAAGAGTCAGCCGCATTGGGTGTGATGCTTTCCTTTTCTTCGAAATTTCTTTTGTCTTCTAAGGCGATGGAGTCAAGGTCGCCGAAATCAAGGTCGCCAATTAAAACTTTTTGTATTCGGTTCAAGTAGATGCTTTGCTGCTGATAGTGAAGGGTGATAGAATCTAATTCATCTCTGTTATTGAGCGCAATCTTGTTAAGCTGGGAAGAGGCCTTGCCGGGTATAAATTCCTTTAGTGGCGTCAATGAAAAAAGTAGAAAAGTTAATCCCAATACAATTCCAAAAAAAATCGATGATAGGATGATAACGTTAAGACGCGACATCCTAAAATATACCTGTTCCTCAAAAGTAGTTTCGTTTATAATGACAAGGCGGTAACGACTTAGGAGCTTTTAAGTATTCTTTCTTTGAGTGGGGTTTTTCTATCATTTCTTAAAACAAATATACACAATAGGCGGAAGTGACCTCTTTGCTCGGGCATTGGGTTAGCGAAATTTAGTTACCTTTATCTCTCAAATAACATCTATTATGACGTTGCAACTATTTTTGGGTATGATTGGAGCTCCCCAGGTAATTCTTATTGTTGTGGTGGTTCTGTTGCTTTTTGGTGGAAGAAAAATTCCTGAACTCATGCGAGGTTTGGGAAGCGGCATAAAGGAATTCAAACAAGCAACCAAAGAGGAGGAAGAATCGTCGAAAGAGGATAAAAAGTCCTAATTTTTATTTCCTCTCTAGGGAACGAATAATCGTTTCCAATTCAAACATATATTCTCGTTTATTGACTGAAGGCGCAAATGTAAAGCCTTCCAAGGCCAACCATTCGTCATTTTCTCCTTCACGAATTATGTAATGAACAAAAGGGCCCGCCATATAATCGTTGGCAGCACTCCACACCCCTTTGGTCACATAGGTTTCCCGTTGATTGAAGTTTGTTTTATACCGGTAGGGGCGATAGGCTGCTTCCGTGGCCATGTAGGAATTGGGAAGTCTTCCCGGAATTTGTTTTTTGCCAACAGAGTCTCTAATGGCAATGGTCATTAGCGCTCCTTTAGAATTACGGCCCGGAGCTTCAACCCGGTATGCAATCAAATTGAGGTGTCCTTTTGGAATCGCTTTTTGAATCCAAACAAAATTGGTGTCTGTTTTAAAAGTTTTATAAGCTGTGGGATAGGTTAATTTAATTCCAAATGTATTCATGAAAACCGTTGCTTTGGCTGGGGATTTCATCATTCTACGACGCTTTTCTTTACGCTCATTCTCTACAAAAGTTCTCCTAATAAGGCTGGCGTTCTCTTCAAACATAAACGCTTGTACTTCTGAATCTTCGCCTTGTATTTGAGATACCACTTGCGGTTTGGCAAATTGGTTTTGATACAGGTTCATTTTAGCGGTTGAGTCTTTTGAAAAGTGCAGGATGTTTCGGCTGTGTTTTGCGAATCCATTAAACAACTTAGGAGGCATATAACTCAGCGTGAATTGGGGTTCCATCAAGGGGAGGCCCTCATATTCTTTTTCCAATTCTTTTCGGACAATCTGCCCCAGTTGCCCCTTCCAGTCATTTTCAGGCATAATTATCGTTACTGCGTTAATGCGGCCACTGGAGTCTGCTAATAGCCTTGGTCCTTTTTGAGGTTGGCCACACGAAAAAAGAAGTATTAAAAGAAGGAAAACTACCCGTTTCACTTGATTTTGTGTTATAAGTTAGCTAAGTAATGCGGCGATTCCTGGCAATTGCTTACCTTCTAAGCTTTCTAACATCGCGCCACCACCGGTTGAGACATAACTCATTTGATTTTCTAGCCCGAACTGTTTAACTGCTGCTACCGAATCCCCACCACCAACCAAAGAATAAGCCCCTTGGGCTGTGCTTGAAGCAATCTGCTTTCCTAGACCAATTGTTCCCTCTGCAAAACGTTCCATTTCGAAGACGCCAAGCGGTCCGTTCCATAGAATTGTTTTGGCCTGATGAACCACTTCTCCAAAAGACTCTAAACTTTGTGGTCCACAATCGAGCGCCATCCAGTTGTCTGGGATTTCACCTACAGGTGCCGTTTTTATTTTGGCTTCATTATCAAAAGCATCTGCTATTTTTACATCGATCGGCAAGTGAACACGGACATTTTTCTTTGTTGCCTTTTCCAGTAGGCTTAATGCTGTTTCTTTTAGGTCCGGTTCACAAATAGAATCGCCTACACTTCCCCCCTTGCGCCTGTATGAAAGTGTATACCATACCCCCTCCAATTATCAAATCATCAATATTGTCTAATAAGCTTTCTAAAATAGTCAGTTTAGACGATACTTTCGCCCCTCCAATTATTGCTAAAACGGGTTTTTTACCTGTTACCATGACCTTTTGGATGGCTTCTACTTCCCCTTCAGTAGGATACCGAAATACTTATCCTTGGGGAAAAAATCAGCAATGATTGCCGTGGAAGCATGGGCTCTGTGTGCTGTCCCAAAAGCATCGTTTACATAAGCATCCCCCAAGTCGGCTAGTGCTCTTGCAAAGTTTTTTTCTCCCTGTGTTTCTTCACTAAAAAAACGAAGATTCTCCATTAGAATCACCTCTCCGAAAGCTTGATTTGTAATCATTTCAACGGCTTGCTTTCCAATAGTTTGTTCAGAGAAATGGACACGCTGACCCAGTATTTTGCTTACTTCAGGCACGATGTGCTTAAGGGAAAGGTCGGGATCAGGACCTTTTGGACGCCCTAAGTGCGTCAGTAACACACATTTTGCTCCTGATTTGACAAGGGTCTCTATGGTGGGTTTCGCTGCATGGATTCGCGTGCTGTCTGTAACTTTGAATTGATCATTCAAAGGAACATTAAAATCCACTCGGATGAGGACTGTTTTTTGGTTAAAATCTTCGTTTTCTATTGTTTTCATCCCTCAATATCTTTTCGCTAAAATAGGGGGATAATACGATCCTGTGGGGCTTAATTGAAAATAAATTCAAAATCTTTCCTCCTAGCATGATTTAATCAAATGAGTGATTGAATTGTACTATATTTAGCGTTATGGATTTACTAAAGCTAACGGGACAAGAATTGCTAATTAATCGCCTTAAAAATGAATTTTTAAAAGGCTATCTTCCTCATTCTCAGTTATTTGTAGATTCTTCTGGCTACGGGGCACTCCCTTTGGTTCTTAGCCTCTGTCAGTCATTGATTGCCCATGGAAATGAAACAATAGCTACTGCTGTTCTTGAACACCCTGATGTTCATTTTTATTATCCCACACCTAGTAATACTAAATCTCAAAAGATAGACTTGCCTTCCCTCTGGAGGTCATTTTGTTATGACAATCCCTTTGGTTCTGTTTACGATTGGCTTGGAATATCGATAGTGGCACCAAACAGGGTTCCATTCGTGTAGAGCATATTAGCGAGTTACAAAAGCAAGCCTCCTTAAAACCCTATGCTGCAAACCTTAAAATATTCGTTCTTTGGGGTGTTGATCTGTTATTAGTTCCTGCTGCCAATAAGTTGTTGAAGCTTGTTGAGGAGCCTCCACCCCACACCTATTTTCTTTTGGTATCAGAACAAACAGAAACTCTTTTACCCACTTTATTATCTCGATGCCAACAGACCGTATTAGATCCTTTACCAGACAAAATGCTTCTTAAGTTATACGAACAGTCTTTTGGAGAAAAGGCTTCTGATGTATTGCTAAAGATGGCCCAAGGAAGTTGGAGAAGGTTATTTGAGCTCCAAATTCGAAAAGAGACTCACCAGGAGTTAGAAGTCCTTTGGGTAGCTGGATTGCGTCTGGCATTTAAAGCCCGAGCCAATCGGAAAATCATATTGCCCTTATTCGAATGGGCACAAGAATTGGCAAATTTGAATCGTGAAGTTCAAAAGCAATTCTTTTTATTCGGTCTGGACTTAATTCGTGATGCGCTTATGGTAAACTACGAAGCTGCTTCTTTGCATCGGTTTCATTCTTTAACTGGCTTTGATCTGCAGAAGTTTGCTCCTTATGTTCATAGCCACAATATTGAAGAGCTACAGCATCTATTAGAAGAAAGCCACTATCACTTGGTGCGAAATGCAAATTCTCGAATTGTTTTTGTACAGTTTGCACTTGAACTTTCTCGCCATCTCAATCGCAAGGAGTCAGCTCTTTTGGAATAAGTAGATTTGGGAAGAATATTCTTGACTTCTTAAACCGTGTCCAATAGAGCGAAGTCCGTTAAAAATAGCACGAATTGACCCAAATCGTCGCTGCATATATTTTTCGCTAAGTAGATTCACATAAAAAGCATCCAAAGGAAGCGCGTGTGTTGCCCGGTGGATAAAACAGGCTTTCTTTGCCATCTCTATAATTCCCCTTTCGTTAAAATGCCATAAATGACGAGGCACGTCCCAGGCCGCCCAATACTGCTTGTAATGATTCGCATCCCATGAATCTGGGTTTGGTAGAGCGATAAGTAAAATACCGTCTGGCGCAAGGCGGCTGTAAAAAGATTTCATTGCCCCTAAGGGATCAGGGAGGTGTTCGAGCGCGTGCCATAGGGTAATGACATCTAAATCACTTGCTGGCACCTCTTCCAAGGCGGAATAAACATCAAGTCCCTTGCTGAGGGCCTCTTTTCGTGCTTGGGAATGAGGTTCTATTCCAATGCAGCTGTATGAGCGCCCTTTAAGGCTTAAAAGAAAGTCTCCCACTCCACAGCCGTAATCTAACAAGCTTGCTTTTCTAGGAGTCCACTTAGAAAGGAGTTGCTTTTTCTAGTGAACATTAGGCGTTGTACCATTCGGTACGCTGTGCCAAACATGCCTTTTTTTGTTCCTTGATGAGAGCAATAGGCCTCGCTTTTATAATAGTCCTCAAGAATAATAGATTTGGGCAAAATAGTCCTCCCAAGGGTTTTACTTTGATTCCAATGAATCGAAAAAATTTCATTACTTAAAAAATGATCTTGTGCCTTGGTGGGTCGGCATCCCTTGGTCGGTTGTGTTTTTTTTAATTGTTCCACGTGAAACCTATCGGCTTAATTGAACTAAAAAGAACTGCAATATCACTGGGGTTGATCCCGCTAATCCGAGAGGCTTGAGCCAAGTTTGTTGGTTGGATTGCCGTCAGTTTTTCTTTTGCTTCATGAGATAAAGAGGCCAAGCATGAATAGTCATATGCCTTAGGAATCTTAACCGTGTCCAGGCGTTTCATCTTATCGGCCAGTGCTATTTCTTTATCAATATAGCCTTGGTATTTTATTTGTATTTCAGCTTGTTCAAAAGCCAAATCACTGATTTTATTGGATTCGATAAATCTTGCCACTGTATTGAGCTGAATCAAATCCTCACGGGTAATGTTGGGACGTGCTAATACCTTGTTGAGCTTATCCGACTGCGTTACTGCTGCCGAGTTTTTTTTCTTGAGAAGGTGATTTATTTCAGCTGCCTGATAGCTTGTGTTTAAAAGAAATCGATGCATTTCATCCACTTGCTTGAGTTTCTTTTCAAGTTGCTGCAACCGGTGTTTCGGTGCCAAGCCCAATTCGGCGGCCAAAGGGGTAAGCCGTTGATCTGCATTGTCTTGTCGTAATAGGGTACGGTATTCAGCTCTTGAGGTAAACATTCGATAGGGTTCCTCAGTGCCTTTGGTAATCAAATCATCAATTAGCACACCAATATACGCTTGCTCTCTTCCTAAGATAATGGTTTCTTTATTATTGATTTTTTGGTGGGCATTGATTCCTGCCATTAATCCTTGTGCCGCAGCTTCTTCGTAGCCGGTTGTGCCGTTGATCTGCCCAGCAAAAAACAAATTTTCAATTAACTTGGTTTCTAAGCTATGCATCAATTGTGTAGGAGGGAAATAGTCGTACTCAATGGCATAACCAGGGCGAAAAAACTTTACTTTTTCGATACCTTTTACTCTGCGAAGCGCTTCGTATTGGATGTCTTCTGGTAAAGAAGTTGAGAACCCGTTTACATAAACTTCTACGGTATCCCATCCTTCTGGTTCAACGAATATTTGATGTCTGTTTTTATCTGCAAAACGATTTATTTTATCCTCGATGGAGGGGCAATACCTCGGGCCGATGCTTTGTATGCTTCCGTTAAACATAGGAGAACGATCAAATCCGGAGCGAAGGATATCATGGACCGTTTCATCGGTATGGGTGATATAGCAACACTTTTGCTTTTTCAATCGGCTCGTAAGAGTGGAAAAGGAAAATTTTTGAGGATCTATATCCCCAGGTTGCGCTTCCATTTGTAAAAAATCAAGAGACCTTGCGTCCACACGGGAGGGGTCCCCGTTTTCATACGACCGCTTTGGAAGCCCAAGTACTGTAATGTTTCTGTCAGTCCATAGGATGCAGATTCTCCAGCGCGTCCGCCGCCGAAGTTTTTTTCACCAATATGAATCAAACCATTTAAGAAAGTGCCATTAGTGAGTATAACTGATTTAGCTCTCACTTGGAGCCCGAGATTGGTTTTGACTCCGACAACTTTGTTTTTTTCAATAACAAGTCCTTTTACCATTTCTTGATAAAAATCAAGATGTTGAGTTTGTTCCAATTGATTTCTCCAATGTTGCGCAAACAACCTGCGGTCTGACTGAACTCGTGGGGACCACATGGCAGGGCCTTTGGATCGATTCAACATTTTAAACTGGATTGCAGAAGTATCAGATACGATTCCGCTGTAGCCACCCATTGCATCAATTTCACGAATAATTTGTCCTTTCGCAATCCCTCCCATGGCAGGATTACAACTCATTTGTCCAAGAGTTTGAAGATTCATGGTGATAAGCAGGGTATGAGAACCAAGGTTCGCAGAAGCGGCGGCTGCTTCCGCACCAGCATGACCTCCTCCGACAACAATGACATCATATTCTTTTGCAAACATCTTATTGAGGTTCCACGTGAAACATGTTTAAGTACTTATTCTCTATGAATCTGAATTTTTTTTCTCTCCTGATGTCTTATCTGATACCCCGCAACAGTGTAAAAGACTATGCACACAAAGCCTATGTGCTTCGTTTTCAGGGGTTTGGCTAAATTTTTTTGCGTTTTCTTCTATCATTTCTAAAGAAAGGAATGCCTCCCCGGAGACGGCGTTGTCCGTGCTATAATCAAAAGTTATCACGTCTGTGTGCGTATCATGGTCCAGAAAGGATTTATTTAATTCCAACATCTTTGTGGGGCCAACGAAGTGGAAGGTAAAACAGGTCACTTCTTTATTGAAGTCTTCACTTATCTTCTTCAATAATTGGCACACCACGGTAGGGTTGGCATATTCGGGTGCGTTGTTAAAATTTATTTCCACAGGACAAAGATACACATCCGTGCTGTAGTAAGAAGTCGCTATCTTTGAAAATAAAAAATGGAACGTGTACGTTTTGCCCCAAGCCCAACGGGACCTCTCCATATCGGGGGTGTAAGAACCGCTTTGTTTAATTACCTCTACACAAAAAGTAGAAAAGGGGTCTTTGTTGTACGTGTTGAAGATACAGACCAAAACAGATATGGCCCGGGCGCCGAAGAATATATTTTAAAGACAATGGATTGGTTGGGGCTAGAGGTTGACGAGGGGCCAGGAACCGAAAGTCCATGGGGGCCCTATAGACAGAGTGAAAGAAAAGACATATACCAAAATTACATTCGAAAGTTAATTGAAAAAGGAAAAGCCTATTATGCTTTTGATTCAAAAGAAGCTTTAGAACTAGAAAGAAGTAAAGCAGAAGCTAAAAAGGAAGCATTTAAATATGGCCAACACAACCGACACAGGATGAAAAATAGCTTAAGTTTAAGCACATCGGAAGTGGCTCAATTGCTAAAGAATGAAGACTATGTCATACGCTTAAAAAATGATGCCTTGGGAACTATTAAGGTACACGATGAGCTTAGAGGCAGCGTGCATGTTGAAGCAAAAGAAATTGATGATAAAATACTTATGAAGGCAGATGGTATGCCCACATATCATTTTGCTAACGTGGTCGATGATCACTTAATGGAGATTACATGCGTAATTCGCGGTGAGGAGTGGTTGCCTTCTTTGCCAATTCATCAGCTCATTTATGAGGGGTTTGGATGGGAGCCGCCCAAATTTATACACCTGCCCCTAATCCTTAAACCGGAGGGTAAAGGAAAGCTCTCCAAAAGAGATGGATCAAAAGGGGGGTTTCCCGTATTTCCGTTCCATTGGGAGGGAAACGTTGGATTTAGAGAAAGGGGGTTTATTAAGGAGGGATTAGTCAATTATTTAGCACTGCTGGGCTGGAATTCTGGCACCGATCGTGAGTTGTTTTCATTGAACGAATTAGTAGATGCTTTTGGTGTTGAAGGGCTTCAAAAGGCGGTGCTCGGTTTGATTATAGAAAGGCGTTGTGGATCAATGCGCAGCATATCAAAAGCACTTCCCCTTCAAAATTGATTCCATTACTTCCTCCGCACTTGAAGGAAATAAATTCCGTAGAAAAAAAAATAGAATTGATTAAAGATCGGGTTGAAACCCTATTGGGATTTAATGATCTCTTAGAATTGTTTGAAGAAAACCCCACGCGATACGACAAGAAAGCCGTTGGGAAACTAGAGTCAAAGTCTTGTATGAATTTACTTACTGAATTTCGTTTACATATCGAGTCGGGACAGCAAATAAGTAAATCCGAATATATGGTTAAAATTAAGGGTGCTGCCATTAAAACGGGTCAGGGAATGCAAGCATTACGCATCGCTCTTATTGGTCAATTAGCAGGGCCTGATTTATTTGCATTTATGGATTTACTACCAAAAAGTGTTATTTTAGAAAGATTAGATAATTTTATCAAATATCTAAACCAATCATTATGAACTTAGCATACATTCTGTTATTTCTTTTCCTTGTCTTACTCACTCTTTCGGGGTTATTTATTGTGAAGCAACAAACTTCCGCTGTGGTTGAACGATTTGGGAAGTTTATTGCTATTCGTAAACCTGGGCTTCACATTAAAATTCCTATTATTGATAAAATTTCGGGACGAGTTAGCCTTAGGGTTTTACAATTGGATGTTATTGTAGAAACTAAAACGAAAGATGACGTCTTTGTGAAGCTTAAGGTCTCGGTGCAATATCGAGTCGTTCCTGCTAAAGTATATGAAGCCTTTTACAAGTTGGATTTTCCACAAGACCAAATTACCTCCTATGTATTTGATGTTGTTCGGGCAGTCGTCCCTAAAATGAAATTAGATGATGTCTTTGAGAAAAAAGATGAAATTGCAATCGCAGTAAAGGGTGAACTCAATGATGCGATGATTAATTATGGGTATGATATAATTAAAACTTTGGTCACGGACATCGATCCTGATAAAGAAGTGAAAGCGGCCATGAACCGGATCAATGCCGCTGAGCGTCAAAAGGTAGCTGCTCAATACGAAGGGGACGCCGCCCGAATATTGATCGTTGAAAAGGCCAAAGCTGAAGCAGAAAGCAAGCGTTTACAGGGACAAGGTATTGCGGATCAACGAAGAGAAATTGCACGAGGTCTAGAAGAGTCTGTAGACGTGCTCAACAATGTGGGAATAAATTCACAAGAGGCATCCGCACTAATCGTAGTTACACAACACTATGATACCCTCCAATCTATAGGGGAAGAAACCAATTCCAACCTGATACTACTCCCTAATTCTCCACAAGCAGGGAGTGATATGCTCAATAATATGGTTGCGTCTTTCTCTGCTAGCAATCAGATTGGAGAGGCAATGAAAGCAGAAAATCAGAGAAAAAAAGAAGGGGAGGACCCTAAGGTTTAGACCAATTGTCTCGAAGTCCTACGGTCTTATTGAAAATTAATTGACCATACTTTTCACTATCGGAATCTAAGACATAGTAACCTTTACGTTGAAATTGACAAGGTTCCCCTACAACGGTGGTCCGTATGTGTGGCTCTGCAAAACCTTTAGCTTCGCTGAATGAATCGGGATTGAGATGGTTTAGAAAGTCTTCTTCTCCTTTATCAGGACTCGGGTGTGCAAAAAGGCGATCATAATTACGGACGAGGATAGGCACTGCTTCTTTTTGGGAGACCCAATGCAGTGTCCCTTTTACCTTTCTTTGACTGGCCTCACTGCCTGAACCGCTTTTGCTGTCTGGATCATAACTACATATGATTTCTACTATACTCCCTGATTGTCTTTTACAACGGATTTTCCTTTTATGATATAGGCATTTTTTAATCGCACTTCTTTACCTAAAGTAAGACGGAAGAAGTTACGGTTTGCGTTCTCTTTAAAGTCGTCTTGTTCAATATACAGATGCCTAGAGAAAGGAATTTCACGCGTCCCTGCAGCAGGGTCTTCAGGATTCAACTGGCCAATAAGAGTTTCTGTTTGGTTATCAGGAAAATTCTCTATCGTAAGTTTAATTGGATCTAAAACAGAAAACACGCGCGCTGCAGATTTATTTAAGTCTTCACGAACACAGAACTCCAATAGGCCAACATCTATAATGTTTTCACGCTTTGAAATTCCCGCTGTAGTCACAAACTGTTGCAATGCTTTGGGAGTATATCCTCTTCGCCGAAGACCAGCAATCGTGGGCATTCTAGGGTCATCCCATCCGCTGACGTGACCTTTATCTATCAATTGTGCGAGCTTCCGCTTACTGGTAACCGTGTAGGAAAGATTCAGCCGAGAGAACTCTCGTTGTTTGGGGCGAAGGCCTTTCAAAGGAGAAAGTGCGCTTAAAAACCAATCATAAAGCTCTCTGTGGGGCTTAAATTCCAAAGTGCACAAGGAATGCGAGATTTTTTCTATATAATCGGACTCCCCATGTGTCCAGTCGTACATTGGATAAATACACCAGCGATCTCCTGTTCTATGATGAGCCTCAAAAAGAATCCGGTACATAATGGGGTCACGCAGCAACATGTTGGGTGCGCTCATATCTATTTTGGCACGAAGGACGTGCGAACCCTGTTTGTGTTCTCCTGCTTTCATCTCTTCAAAAAGAGTTCTATTTTCTTTTATGCTGCGGTTTCTGTACGGGCTTTCTGTTCCGGGCTGAGTGGGAGTGCCCTTTTGAGCGGCTATAGTAGCAGAGTCTTGTGAATCGACATACGCTACACCCTTCTCTATCAAATACAACGCCCAACGGTATAGTTGATCAAAATAATCAGAGGCATAGACCACTTTATCCCATTGAAACCCCAACCATTGAATGTCATTCATGATGCCCTCTACATATGCGGTTTCTTCTTTAACAGGATTGGTGTCATCAAAACGAAGATTAACAGGTGCTTTGTATTTTACGCCTAACCCAAAGTTGAGACAGATTGCCTTAACATGGCCAATATGAAGATACCCGTTAGGCTCAGGTGGAAAGCGAAATCTCAGATCGTTTTGTTTATAATTAGACGCCAAGTCTTCCTCAATGATTTGTTCTATAAAATTCATTCCTTTGGTCGCATCTGACATCGTCTTCCGTTTTCATACAAAGATATTATAAACGATTATTCTCCTAGCTTATCGGAAGAGATTATCTTTGCGGCTATGGGAAAAATTTATGTTAACGACATACGGTGTTATGCTTTTCATGGGTGTTTGGTTGAGGAGACCAAAATTGGCACCTCCTACCGAATTGATGTGATTGTGACGACGAACCTGGAGGCATCAGCCCAAACAGATGCTTTAGAAGACACCGTTGATTATGTTAGCATCACGGCAGCTGTTTTAAATACAATGAAAAAGCCCTGCAAATTGATTGAGACAGTACTTTATAAAATCCACAATCAGCTATTCCGTTCTCATCCAACAATTAGTGCTTTAGATGTTCATATACATAAACTTAATCCGCCGATTAATGCAAATGTTTATTCAGTAGGTGTGCGTTTGAAGCAAAAGAGAAAAAATTGGGTACCCAAGGGAAATGTGTAACTTTGCCGCATTCGGGCACCGTGGCCGAGTGGCTAGGCAGAGCTCTGCAAAAGCTTGTACAGCGGTTCGAATCCGCTCGGTGCCTCTACCAGCCCAAGTTGATTAACTTGGGTTTTTTATTTCATTTCAACTACTTTGCCGCCCACCAATTCTTTACTTATCAACTTTGTTGGTGTTCCGTGTACACGAATTGTAGAATTTACGCTTGCCTTAGCATCCACTAAAGCAGATGCTTTGACATAGGCAATACTTCCGAAACTGGCCTTTACGTCTACTTGTTCCGCACTAAGTTGGTCTGCCTCACAAACCCCGCCAGATGTACAACTAACAACCACATTTTTTGCATTACCAAAAGGAAAAAGCTTCGCCCCGGATTGAACCTTGGCATTCAAACGATATACAGAAAGTTCAATTTCAGCCACTGACCCTTCTTGTAAGACCAATGATAAGCTTGTTTGTTTAATAGGATCTTCTGTGGTTAATTGTGATCCTTGACTTAGGTCAATTAGGTTTAAAGGTTGAGAATGGTGCACTTCTATAGTAGTCTCTGATTTCTGAAGAAGATATTCTAATCCTAATCTCAACTTGAGCGTATTGCCCTTCAATACGGCTACAACTTCTTCCGGGGTTTCTGATCGAATAACTAAGCTGTCCGTATCAGAAGTATGCAGCAATATAGAAATGCCTGAATACACCTTTAAATTAATGTATGGTGATAATTCAACTATGCGTGTATTTGTGCTTTCTAAAGCATTGGGTTGAGCAAACGAAAAAGTTGAAAATAAAAAAAGGAACAATAAGTAACGAGACATGACGGTTAATTGTTATAATAAGGTATTAATTATTTGAAGGTAGAACAAAATCCAATTGTTTTTTTGAGAGGTTAGCTGATTTTACAACAATTGATATTGGATCGCCAAGTGTAAAAATTTGATTTGTCTTTTGCCCAATCATTGCATGCTGTTGTTCGTCGAAATAAAAATAATCTCCTGACATATCTCGTGCTGCAATCATCCCTTCACATTTGTTATTAATTATTTCTACATAAATACCTCGTTCGGTAATTCCTGAGATAATTCCATCAAATTCTTGACCCACTTTGTCTTCCATAAACTTGACCTGCATAAACTTTATGGATTCTCTTTCTGCTTTCGTGGCTAATTGTTCTCGTTGTGATGTATGATTGCATGCTTCTTCTAAAAGTTCTTTATTTATGTTTTTCCCTCCATTTAGATAAAAATCTAATAAACGATGAACCAAGACATCAGGGTAGCGGCGAATGGGCGAAGTAAAATGGCTATAATAATCAAAACCCAATCCGTAATGACCAATATTGTCTGTCGTATAAACAGCCTTACTCATACATCGTAAAGTAAGCGTATCAATCATGTGCTGCTCTTTCTTTCCATGTGTTGTTTTCAGTAAAGAATTGATTTCTTTATTTAATTGTTTTGAATTTGAGTTAAATGCATATCCAAACGTTTTAACCACTTGTTGTAGGTTGTCAAGTTTATCCTGATCGGGTTCATCATGAACCCGATAAACAAAAAGGTTTTTTAGGGTTTTGTTTTCCTATAAAAGTAGCTACCGATCTATTTGCCATCAACATCCACTCTTCAATTAACTGATGTGCCTCTTTTGACTCTTTGAAGTAAACGGACTCAGGATGGTCTTTTTCATCTAAGCTAAATTGTATTTCTTTACGATCAAAAGATATAGCACCAGCCAACATGCGTTGCTTCCTATACAATTGAGCCAATCGATTAAGTTCACTAATTGCAAAGATCGATGATTTAGGAATGGTGTATTCTTTACCAGTTAAAGAATGGCTTTCGGCTACTACTGCACCATTGGTGTCTAGTACATATTGAATTTCTTCATAAGCAAAACGATGGTTCGAACAAATAACAGTTTTACCAAACCACTCTTTGTGGACAGCACCCTTTGAGTCCACCTCAAATATTACAGCGTAAGTTAGTTTTTCCTCATTGGGGCGGAGAGAACACAAACCGTTCGATAAATTTTCTGGCAGCATCGGAACGACTCGATCTACTAAATAAACGGAGGTTCCTCTTTGATAGGCTTCATCATCTAAAATAGATTCTTCATCTACATAATGAGACACATCTGCAATATGAACACCAATTTCATAATGTCCATTTTTTAACTTTTGAAAGGAGATGGCATCGTCAAAATCCTTTGCTGATACAGGGTCTATTGTAAACGTTAGTACTTTTCTAAAATCCTTCCTTTTGTCTATTTCCTCTTGTGTTATAGCTGTTTGGATTTGATTAGCCGCTTCTTCTAATTCTTTTTCAAATGTAGCAGGGAGGCCATATTCTAAAAGTATTGTGTTTATTTCAGTATTTAGATCTCCTGGTTTTCCAAGGCTCCTTAATATTTTGCCGTTTGGTGATGATGCCTTTTTGGGCCAGTCCGTTAATTCTACTTCTACTTTATCCCCATCTTCAAATGCTTTTAATTCCTCTCTTGGAATAAAAAAATCAGTATACATATGTATCCCCTGAGTAAGAACAAAACCAAAATCTTTTTGTCGTTGTAGAGTACCAACAAAATTTATTTTCTTTCGCTGAACTATCTCTGCTATTTCTCCCTCACTCCTTCCTCTATTCTTTTTCGGATATAGAAATACTTTAACCCAATCACCATGGAATGCCCCTTTTAAGTTTTTTCTTGCTACAAAGATATCGTCCTTATCTTCCAGAACAACGTAGCCGTTCCCACTTCCTATTATTTCTAACTTCCCTTCAAAATATTCTTCCTTTTTCCTCCCCACATGTACACTCCCCTTTTTGGTTCATAAATCAATTTTTGCCCTTTAAGCTGTTGTAAGAATTGAATAACAGCATTTCTATCTTGGGTGCTGTTAAACCCATAAAGAGCAGAGAGTTGCTTGTAATTAAAGCTTTTCTTAGGATTTTCGCGAAGGTGTCGCTGTATCTTTTGTTTGAGTTTTTCTAACTTTTTTTTCTTTTTCAAGACGAGTTGACTATTGAATACAAAGTTACGCTTTTCAATACGGGTCTGTTAAGACTTTATGAACTATAATTAATATATCTATATAGTTTTTATAAAACCTTAAGAAAATATGGTGATTATAATGTAGTGTTAATTAATACAATAACTTTTTACTAAGCTGTTGGATAAAAAAAAACTAATTTTATGTAAACCGAGTTTCCCAATATTATCATCAAATAAAGATCTGATAATCATTGATTAATATAAATATAAACAAACGGTTAATAAGTAGCTTTGGTGGTAATTTTTTTTAGGCTTACTTAAAAATATAGTGGAGAAACCACATTTTTTTTTTAATAAGATTGATATAAAAGATGATGTTATTTTCGGGTATTTAGATTTTTTATTTTCATCACATGCAAGAATCCTAATTACCAAAAAAACTTATAATAGATATTCACATTTAATAAGCATGCTATTAACGATTAACTAAGTATTATGAAGATAAGTATTGGAAACGATCACGCGGGTGTAGACTATAAAAGAGCTATTATAAAGCATCTTGAAAACAAAGGAAACACTCTTAATAATTATGGCACAAATGAGCTAGAAAGTGTTGATTACCCTGACTTTATACACCCTGTTGCAAAATCAGTGCAAGAGGGTAAGGTAGATTTTGGGATCATTATTTGTGGAAGCGGCAATGGTGCTGCTATGACTGCAAACAAACATCAAAAAGTGCGCGCTGCCCTTTGCTGGACGAAAGAAATTGCTAAACTAGCACGCCAACATAACGACGCTAATATATTGAGCCTTCCTGCGCGTTATCTTTCATTGCCTCAAGCATTACAAATGGTAGACGTTTTTATCTCCACAAAATTTGAAGCGGGAAGACATAAAAATAGAGTAGATAAAATTGCTTGTAACTAATTCATCTTTGAACTTTGTAATTCGCCCTTTTGATGCCCTAAGCACAAAGGAGTTGCACGATATCTACCGACTCCGATCAAAAGTTTTTGTTGTTGAACAAAACTGTGTTTATCAGGATGTAGACGGGCAAGACAGTCTTGCATTTCATGTACTTGCTTACGATCAGCAAAATTTGGTTGCTTATGCGCGTATTTTCTTGCCAGGCGTATTGATGAAGAAAAAAGCTGTCATAGGACGAGTTGTAGTTGATGCAGGCCATAGAAAAAAGGGGTTGGTCACCAATTAATGAGGTTTTGCCTGAAATCAATATCGAAAAACAACACTACACCACCAATCAAAATATCTGCACAAACCCACTTGCAGAGATTTTATGAAGCCCATGGTTTTAGGGGAACAGCAAAAGAATACTTAGAGGACGGAATCCCTCATTGTGAAATGATCCGCCTTTAGTAATTTTTATTGGGCCGGAGTAATTCAAAAAGATCAATAAGACATTTTTTTATTTGAGGGCATGAGCGCTCTTTTTCGTCTTGATACAATAACATACCCATGAGCCCTTGTCCTTCCAATCCACGGAAAAGAATCTCTCCCTCTTGGCGAACCAAAGCACGTAGTTGACGCTTAATACGATTGCGGTCAACCGATTTGTCAAATTTGCTTTTTGGCACACTAATACCTAGGTGTATGTCACTCCCGGCTGGAGTGACTTTGTAACGAAGCAAGAACGCGTGTTGTTTTATTACATTCCCCTCTCTAAATAAAAGATCAATCGCATTTCGGCCCTTAAGCCGCTGAATTTTCATTTTTGTGAAAGTTTGGGATAGAAATTATCCGATCGGTCTATGTCAGCCATCAAGAAAGTAGGGTCAATAATTATGGATTCAATACCATCCAACGGACGATCGATAAAAAAATCATAATTCGGGTTTGCCCAAGACCAGTCTTCAAAATATTCCACTTGACTGCATATGGGTTTTCCTTGGTTCCTCGCATCAAAGCGATCGGAATATAAAACACTTCTTGGGTGCCGTCTTTATAGTTCACAAGCACATCGAGGGGCATGGGCATAAGCTCTTTTCTTTTCAAGAAAACATGTGTTTTTTCTCCTTTTTTTTCTATGCTATCAATACCGTAATCAATGCGATTGGTCGTTTGAGTCCAATCGGTTAGATACCATTTCAGTTGGATGTTTGACATGTGTTCTGCAACCCGTCTAAAATCATTGGGTGTTGGGTGGGTAAATTTGAATTTTTTATAGTATTCTTTAAGAGTATTCGCAAGAGCACGGGGCCCAATTATATAACCCAATTGTGCTAAAAAAACAGCTCCTTTATCATAAGCAGTTGATTCATAAGCCATGTTATGATTATATCTATTGGCATTGGTTGATTGGGGCATTTCAATCCCACTCGTTGCTAGGTAAAGATATCCGGCATATGAATCTTCCAGGGAAAGGGTTTGTTCTCTTCTATTATCAAATCTTCTGCGAGCGTACTAATGTAAGAAGTGAAGCCCTCGTCCATCCACTCATGCTTCATTTCATTGGTCGCCAGAATATGTTGAAACCAGGAATGTGCCAATTCATGCGCTGTGACACCAAAGAGACTGCGGTAACTTCTCCCTCCTGTGATTAAAGTGAGCATGGCATATTCCATGCCACCGTCCCCTCCTTGAACCACACTGTATTGTTTGTAAGGGTAGGGTCCAATGTTTTTGTTATAAAAACGCATCAATTCTGCGGTATGTGGCTGCAGTTTTTTCCAATTATTAATAATTGCTTCATCGTTTTTGTAGAAAAATGAAGATCTACACCGTTTGGCCCCGGGTGAATATCATGGATATAATTTGGGTCGGCAGCCCAGGTAAAATCATGAACGTTTGGTGCCACAAAGTGCCAGCTAATATTTCCCTTTTTACTCTTAGGGCGCTTACGATCAGAATAGCCATACCCTATATCATCTGCATTCTGCAGGTAGCCGCTAGCGGCAACTATATACGACTTATCAAGAGTTATTGTAACATCAAAATCACCCCAAACGCCATGAAATTCACGTCCCAAATAGGGCGCTGCATTCCAACCGTCATAATCGTATTCTGCCATTTTAGGATACCATTGCGCCATTGAAAGCGCTACCCCCTCAGAAGAGTTTTTACCCGCTCTTCGAATCAATTGGGGAACTTTTCCTTTAAATTCCAAAGTAAAAACAGTCTTACTCCCCGGCGGAAGAGGCTTGTTCAGTGTTACTTCCAAAATAGTTTCCGAGCTCTCGCTGTCAACAGGAGTCCCGTCTTGTTTCAAATTAAAGACCTCAAGCCGCCCTTGACTTTCAGCGGGAATACTGTCCAAATCTATATCGAAGCGAGTATTGACATCGGCCGCATTATCTTGACGTATCGCCATTTCACTTCCCGGCCGAAAAGCATTAAAATATAAGTGATAGAAAACCTTTTTCAAGCTATCTGGAGAATGATTAGTATAGACTAGCTCTTGAACACCTTCATAGGTATAGTCGTCTATATCCATGTTGACGGCCATAGTGTATTCCACTTCTTGCTGCCAATAGGTTTGAGCGCTTACATTTGTATACTGGGTCAATGCTACAAGCGTGAGCAGGACGATATATTTAAAGTCTTTTCGAGGCATAAAGCAGTGCGTTGTATAGGTTGACTAATTTACCTGTTTTTGAATAATAATTAGGTTTCTGCCGATCGGTTTCTGAAGGCATGGACAGCGACGAAAACATTGGAAGTCCAGATTTGAGAATTATGCGCTTGATTTTTTTTGCAGAATACTTTGGATAGTGAGACCAGAGTACTGCGGCGACACCTGCTACTAGAGGAGAGGCCATAGAAGTACCATCCAATTGTTCATATTTTTGATTGGGGACAGACGAATAGATTTTATGACCAGGGGCAAACACATCAACATTGACAGCACCATAATTTGAAAATCGTGCAATCTGTTTCTCGTTGTATTCCCAATGGCTGGCCCCCACAGTAATTAGGTTGTTAGAAATCTCTTTATTACCCACCATGTCATTGGGAAAGTTGAGCGATCCACCAGGATCTATATTTCCATCATCATTTCCCGCGGCATGAACGATAAGCACATCTTTTTCAGCGGCATAGCGAATAGCATCGTGAACCCAGTCTTGGTGTGGGGAGTATGATTTTCCAAAGCTTGCATTGATGATTTTAGCGCCATTGTCAACAGCATATCGTATGGCAAGCGCCACATCCTTGTCATACTCGTCTCCATTTGGAAGCGCTCTTATTGGCATGATTTTTACAGCAGTAGCCACGCCCACATGAAGACCACCGACAAGCCCAGCCACATGGGTTGCGTGATCGTTATTACTCCCATCAGGCCCTTGAACTAGGGATCTCCATAGCCTCTGTCATTATAATTATCCGGATCGTCGCCAACCACAGAACGCCCTTCAAAGTCAAGGTTGTGATGATATTGTAAAGCGTCTTGATATTGTTCAATGGCTCTTTGTAGAGTTACCCCTGTTAGACCTGTTTTTTGGGCATAGTCTTCAATAAGAATGGCTTCTGAGAGTTCAACCGTCATTGGGCTTAATGCCCTGGCAGCAACCAGGTCGATTGCTTTTGTATTCAATGCCTGTTGAAGGGCAGCTCTTGCCTTGGGCAGTTCTTCTTTAACAAATAGTAAGTTGGCCAAGCCACGACGGTGTTTTTGTAATTCTTTGTTTCGTTTTTTTTCAAACACGGCAAAGGCACCAGAATCCGGATCCTCTCGTTTTTGAAGACGAACGTATTCAAAGTTTTCATTTTGAGACTCACCCAAAAAATTCCAGCCGTGAATATCGTCTACGTAACCATTTTGATCGTCATCTATGCCGTTTCCAGGAATCTCATCTTCATTGATCCAAATCCTAGAGGCAAGTGCAGGATGCTGAATATCCATACCGGTATCCACGATAGCAACAATTACCCTTTCTCCTTTTTGATTCTTGATCAATTCAGAAAAAGCTTTATTTACGGACATTCCCGGAACGCTGTCTTCAACCAAATCATAACGCGCCCATTCGTTTTTCATGTCTGAAGTGAGGGGGATAGTAACAGGAGTATTAGGATTCACCACAACAGGATCCCCGACAAAACGAACGCTGGCGCATTGTGTAAAACCGAGGCATAAAATCAAGAAAAAAAACTGTTTCATGTGAATAAAGAATCAAATTTTAGAGAATTGGCAAGCCGCATACCTTTATCCGTCTCTTGAAGAGTAATGATTTCATTGTAGGGGTCGTGCTGAAGAAACAAGAACCAATCATTATCACTGGCCCTTTGTAAAATTTTAGCTTTTTCTTTTATTGTAAGCAACGGACGAGTATCGTATCCCATAACGTAAGCTAAAGGGACGTGACCTGCTGTGGGAACAAGGTCAGCAGCAAATAGCAGTGTTTTTCCATGGTAGTTTAGCTTGGGTAAAAGTTGTTTTTCCGTATGGCCACTGACAACAAGAAAATCAATTCCCAAGGGCGTGTTGATCAGTTCCTCAGTATTTCCTTTCAAAAAACATAGCTGCCCACTGTCTAGAATTGGGCGAATATTTTCAGGGAGAAAAGAGGCTTTTTCGCGCGGGTTGGGATGGGAAGCCCATTCCCAATGATCTTCATGGCACCAGAATTGGGCATTTGGGAAATTCGAAATCAATTGGCCGTCAGAGCGGCGCTTGATGGCCCCACCACAATGGTCAAAGTGCAAATGAGTAAAAACTACGTCTGTGATATCGTCTTTTGAAAAACCACTGGCTGCTAGCGAACTTTCTAAACAGTGAGGCCCCCAAAGACCATACCGGCTGAAAAACTTTTCACTTTGCTTGTTGCCCAAACCAGCATCGATTAAAATTAAACGTCCCTCATTTTCAATCAAAAGAGAGCGAGCAGCCATATCGATTCGATTCTGGGAATCGGCAGGATTGGTTTTTTGCCAAAGGGCTTTTTGGAACGACCCCAAACATGGCACCGCCGTCTAATTTAAAATTTCCAGTTTCGATGGCGTAGAGCCTCATCAATGTTTTAATTTTATTCGAGTGAGGTATCTATCAGACGTCATGTATAGTGCTGATTCATTTTTGTTAAAAGTACAATTAGCTGTGCGTTCTTCAGTTATAATCGTTCCTAAGTGTTTGCCCACAGGAGAGAAAATTAATACTCCTCCAGGCCCTGTTGCAAACAGATACCCTTTGGAATGCACTTTCATTCCGTCTGCTAATCCCGCCAGATCGAAAGAGGTTGCATCGAAGAACACGCGTTCATTGGTTAAACTCCCGTCTTCCAAAACATTAAAAGCCATCCATAGATTTCGCTTAAGATCAGAGTTTGCAACATAGAGTGTTTTTTCGTCTGGGGAAAAAGCAAGTCCGTTGGGACGATTAAGCCCCGAGTATTCCAGATGAACTGTTCCATCAGCTCTTAAGCAATATACCCCATTCCAGTCTAATTCTCGCAAAGAATCGTCATCTCCATTCAAACCATAGGGAGGGTCTGTAAAGTAAAGGTTGTTGGATCGAGAAAGGACTAAGTCATTAGGTGAATGAAAGCGTTTACCATCAAAACGGTCGACAACAGTTTCAAAGTTTTTGAATTTACCTAATGGAGCTTGAATTCGTGCAATTCTTCGATCGCCGTGTTGCGCAATCAAAAGGTTTCCTTTATTGTCAAGGATCAAACCATTTCCTCCCGATTTCTTTATGTTAGGGGCATATCCTGTATATCCACTTGGCTCTAAAAAAAGCTGAAGCCCATTTTTTTCGTCCCATCGGAACAGTTTGTTTTCTGGTACATCAGCAAACAAAACAGCATCAAGATCAGGAACCCAAACAGGACCCTCTGACCAGTTGAATCCATCCGCAAGGATCTCTATAACGGTATTTTCAGCGATAAGCAGATCAATCTCTTCATCCAGTCTTTCTATTTTACCGATGGTTTGTTGTGCGAAACAAAACAAATTAAAAAGGAAAAAAAAGAGAATAGTAAAGAGTTTCATAATAAAAAAAACTAGGCTAAAAGCAGGGCCAATTCTTTAGTATAATTGATTAGTGCGATTGTTTCATCGGTTCGTGCTAATTTAATTTTATTAAAAATAATTATAGCATTACCATTGCTTTCGATATGATAGATTTGGTGGTTTTCAAAAAACTGAATGAGTTCAACGTTAAAAAACGCACGGATTTTAGACTCATCTTTACCCGTTACTAGAAAACGCTTAGAAAAATTAGGATACATATCAAAATCAATATCCTTAAATCCAGTTAGTGCAATAACACGATCAAATATTTTTTCAAAAAGGCCTTCTTTTTCCATAGTGAAAACAGGAATAACCCTGTTTATTTTTAAAACCATCATTGTTGTATTGAAGGTCTCAGCGGAAAAAGCATCTCCTTCATTAAAAGTTACATCAGAGATTTCCCAAGACATATTAATTTCCTCAAACGAGCCAATTAAAGTATTTGATTTACGCTCTATTGGTCGAATTTCGAAAAAATGAAACTTTTTTAAGTAAACTGTATCCCATTCAACTTGGCTGTTGAAGAAATAGTCTCTTTCATTGGCCAGTGTTTGAAGCCTTACCTGTCTAGGTGACAATTTAGGGGTAGCATTATTCAATGAAATCTTCAATCCCCTATTATGGGTTGAGTAAGATACATGGGAATCTAGACCTTTGATGACTACATTTCTTCCACTGTCCTTTTGCGTTTTTAAGTAGTCTACTAAGTATTCCATATAGGTCATACCAACCAGCCTTGTTTCAGACAAATCAATATTTACATTGACACCAGAGGGGATGTTTTTAATTAGCTTATCTACCTTAAGAACACCCAAGAAGTTGGCAATTCCTTTTATTTTCAATTCAAAACTGCCATCTTGGTTTTCTTCTATAGAAGATCCACTTTGATAAATCATATTAAAAAACCGATGAATGGGCTCTTTCGCCAAGAGCATACGGCTGACCATAACCTATAGCAGGCCACCAATCAAGCCAATTAGTAAGTTGGTGTAAAGGGTCAATACCATGGTAAATACAAAGAAGATCAATTGTTCAGGCCCTTGATTATATACTTGCTTGAATACTGAAGGAGAAGCGAGCTTGAAACCTGTATAAACAAGCAAAATCGCAAAAGCACACAAAGGGACTTGTTTCATTATTGGCCCTAAAACAACAATCAGAAGCAAGAGAAACCCGCCTTGATATAGGTTTGACCATTTTGTTTTTGCTCCATTGTGAATATTAACGGTACTTCGAATAATTACGGCAATGATGGGCAAACCACCGACAAAACCAGCAATCATGGTACTCAATCCAATTCCTGTCAAGTCTTTGTTTAAATCTGTTTTTCGCTTGTAGGGGTCGATCTTGTCTACCGCTTTGGCAATGGCAAGCGATTCAATACTGGTAATAATCAATATTGAGATAACGGTAGTCCAAAATTCTACCGTTTCGATTTTACCAAAATTGGGATGTAAGATTGAATCCGAAAAGGAATTGGGAATGTCAAGCAAAAGATGAGGACCAACCTCATAGGAGTTTCCAATAAAATCCAGTGTTTTTGGTTCAAAGAAATTAAATAGATATGTAAAAGGAATTGAAAGGGTAATCACCCAGATGGGTGCGGGGAAAAATTGAAAAACGCGGAAGCTTATTTTTGAGTGAAAAAGTAACAGGAGTAGGCCAACAAAAGAAATAACAACGACAAAAGGATTCGCATTTGGCAAGAAAAGAACAGCATCAATGAGGTTTTGAATAATGCTCGAACTTTCTGATTTTGTGCCTAACGCAACATGGATTTGTTTAGCAAAAATGATGATTCCAATAGCAGCTAAAAGACCATGGATAACAGAAGAATGAAAGATATCTGCTAAGCGACCTAATTTTAATATTCCAAAAACTGCTTGTATTGCACCTGAAATAACAATAGCAGCCAGAACATAATTAAACGCCTGACCCGAACCATCATCCATCACTGTAATGCCAAAAAGGATTACGGCAATTACACCCTTCGCGGGTCCATTGACGGAAACATGACCGCCTCGGTATAGTGTTGTAACAATACCACCAACAATCGCAGATAAAATTCCAGCCATTGCAGGGGCTCCTGCAGCAAGTGCAATACCTAAAGATAGCGGTAAGGCAATTAGAGAAACACTAATTGCAGCGATCATATCTGCCTGCCAGTTCTCAATTAAACCTTTTATTCCTGTTTTCGGTATAAATTCCATTTAACACTATTGCTATTCAATATAGCGACCATTTTTAAATTAAGTTCTTTAGTAAGATAAAAACTCGCTAAAAAAACCCACCTTTTAGTCTGAATAGAAATTAAGAATTTTTAGAAAACTCTCCAATGATAATTTTATTGTAGAACAAATCATTAGAATTTGGAGGGATAATGTCAGTGGCTTTTAGACTGCCAACGAATTAGCTAATCAAATTACCATCATCGTCCCATTGGGCGACATTATTTCTTTTGTTAACATCTAAAAAATTAGAGACCCATTTTGGGTCGTATTCCATTTGATGTTCTTTAAGGATTTCCTCCGGTACACCATCCCAAACATTGGGCTGATTGCCCTGATAGCCTAAATCTTTGAGGCCAACCTCGGAGGTAAAATACCCAGTAAGTACTAAATTTCGCATTAATGTAAAAAATTCTGACTGCTCCAAAAGGGGTTCAGTCACGGTATCAGGATAGGCGATAGGATCAATTAGCAACTTCTTTTGTTTGTCATTTGTATTTACAAAAGACAGATTAAATTGTAATTGGGCTCTTTCGTTTAAGGCGGTAAGGCCTTCACTGAGGGGTTTTTGAAATTCGGGAAAGTCTTTGGCCATGAATTCAATAAACTCAGGCACTTCTGCTTTTTCTATATCTCCAACCTCGTTGCTAGGAAGAATAAAATGTCCCAATTGAGTAATCATTACCATTTCTACTCGCGAAAAGAATTGTTGTGAAAGGAGTAAATTATCATGATCTATCTCACTTGGAGTTCGGCCATATTTGTACTTCCAAAGACTCTTAACAACTTCTTCTTTTTTTTCTGCCCAATCACAGCCACTAAACAAAAGACCTGAAGCCAGGGTACCTGTAGCTATATATTTTATGCTATCTCTCCGATTCATATGATTAAAAATTTTGTTGTTTGAATTGATCAACAATATAGTCCGATGTTCGCCACGAAAGAGCTAGAATTGTCCAGGTAGGGTTTTTGTCGGCTTGTGAGACAAAAGGCCCTGCGTCTACGACAAAAACATTGTCAAGATCATGGAGCTTTTCAAATCGGTTTACTACGGACTTTTTAGGGTCGTCCCCCATTCTTGTCGTTCCTACTTCATGGATAATTCGCCCAGGGGTTTGTAGCCCATAATTTTTATCTCTACCAGGTTTTTCTCCTAACGGAATCCCTCCCATGTTGGTGATTATTTCCTCAAAGGTGTCTTGCATGTGCCTGGCCTGTTTGAGTTCTTCATCACTCCATTTATAATTGAACCGTAACACAGGAATTCCCCATTGGTCTTTTTTGTCAGGATCAATCTCACAATAGTTTTCTTTCCTAGCAATAGATTCACCTCTTCCATCCATGCCGATTATAGAACCATAATACTTTTTGACATCCTGGCGAAGAGAATCTCCATAGCCTCCTACGGGCTTTTCAAAATAAGAGTTTAAATCATTAGGATTAAAGCCAAACCCATAGCTGGGGGCACCAAGGCCACCCCAAACTTCAATATGATAGCCGCGAGCAAAATCTAATTTCTTGTTGTCTAGCCACCAGGGAGAATAGAGATGCATGCCGCCAACACCGTCTTCATTATAGGTTTTACGATTTATAAGATTGGGTACAAAACCCATTCGCCCTCCTCCTGTCGAATCATGAAGGTACTTACCAATTAAACCACTGCTATTGCCTAATCCATTCGGATGAGTAGCACTTTTTGAATTCAACAGAATACGGGCCGTACTACAAGAGGAGGCTGCCATTACAACCACTTTTGCATTGATGGAGTAATCTAAGCCAGATTTTTTATCAATGTAGTTTACACCGGTGGCCTTTCCATTACCATCTACGTTAACTTCACGCACCATAGAGTCAGTGTAAAGATCTATTTGCCCCCTGATTTTTGAGCTGGAAAAATCAAGCATGAACCGGCAGAAAAGTCAGCATATACTTGACATGATCGACTGCACTGATTACAGTAAAAACAAACGCCTCGTTCCTGATTAATTCTTTTTGTTAAAATAGACATCCGCGAGGGCATCACTTTCACACCAGCTTTTTCAGCGCCTTTTTTATAATAGAGCTCGTGTAGCCGAGGTTTAGGTACAGGAAGAAAAAATCCGTCGGGTCCGTTGTAAATTTTTTCCTTGCTTCCAAAGACTCCAATCAGCTTGTCAACTTTATCATAATATGGTTTAACATCTTCATATCCAATAGGCCAGTCTTCTCCTATACCATCCCTACTTTTGGATTTAAAATCTAATGGTCCAAAGCGTAAAGATATGCGTCCCCAATGATTAGTCCTTCCTCCAAGCATTCGTGATCGGAACCAGTCAAAATTGGTTCCTTCGGCTCTCGTGTAGGGTTCCCCTTCAATATCCCAACCGCCATACGCCATATCAAAATCCCCAAAAGCACGAGAAGTATTGGCGCCTCTTCGCGGAGAATGATAGGGCTGTTTCATTTGGGTCATTTGATCAGGATTTGCAGGATCAAAGTGTGGACCCGCTTCAATTACAGCTACTCTTAGGCCAGCTTCGCTGAGAACTTTTGTTGCCATACCACCTCCAGCACCTGAACCGACAATCACTACGTCGTATTCTTTCTTTCTATTAAGTATATACATAAAAAATCTCTTATTCTGTTGAATGATTTCTTTTGTGTGAAAACAACCACGGGAAAAGGCTCTTTTCTTCAATTGCGGCGTTCCATACTAAGTGGCCATGATTTGGGAAGTGAGTATACTTTACTTTGGCCTTTTTTTGAAGTAGAGTGTTATAAAGTTCCTTAGAAAACTTGTAAGAAATTACATCATCCTTTTCCCATTCATGAGCCACAGAGGAGTAGATTTAATTTTTCTTGACCAGCTCGGGTCGGCTCCACCACAAAATGAAAAAGCTGCTGCAAATTTATCAGGGTTTCGGAAAATCATTTCCAATGTCCCCATGCCTCCCATAGAAAGGCCACCAATATATATCTGATTTTTATCTATTGGATAAGTATTCTCAACATATTCTATAAAATCTTCTAACACATCAAGTTGTTTGTTTTTTCTTTTTCTTTTATAAAACTTATAAGGATTTGGAAACCTATTTTTTACTTTACTCCAATGACTATCTGATGGGCATTGAGGGTAAACAACAATGGATGGCCATTTCTCACGGAAGTAGTCTTTTTTAAAAAAATCACTGCAATGAACCAGTTGTAATTCATTATCACTCCCTCTTTCACCAATTCCGTGTAAAAAAATGATTAGGGGATACATTTTTTGAGAATTCTTTTCATAGCCCTCAGGAAGAAGAACCCTATATGGTAATTGGACCTCATTAGCTATGTAATTATGTTTTTCGTACTCCTGTCCGTATGTGAGTGATACAAGAAATAATGCAATTGTTACTACGGACAAAAACAATAACTGTTTTAGTCTCTCTACTAAAGATATTATTAACATATTGTAATTATAATAAATAAATAGGGGATTGTAAAGATCCCCTATTTATGATAAGGCAAATAATAAACCAATAATCGTTTGCCAACAAATTTAAATTCTCAATTGGTTCAACTATTGTTTAGCCCACCACAATTTTGTTGCCTTCACATCAGGACCTTGTCTAGCAACTGCAGCTTCAATGTTGGCAGCATTTGAAGTATATGCACTTGAAATGTAGCGCAATCTGTTTGCGTAGGCACCATTCATTGCTCCTGATAAGCTACGGATATCATTATCAGTTGATGTAGTTATTGCAGAGGCTGGATAACCAGTATCTCGAACAATTGCCCATGCTTCATAACCATTAGTGTAGTTTGCTATCCATCTTTGAGTGGCAATTTTTTCTAATTTTTCTTCATCGGTTCCGGTAAGTGTCCCCATTGAAGAACTTGCAAAGTCATCTGTGATAGTAGCTCCCCACAGATTCATTGCATGCTCCAAACCTGTTTGATAGTGTCCAGCAGCATCACCTGAAGCAATACCTTTTACAATTGCTTCGGCGATCATAAAGTGAGAATCAGCGGCTGACATAACTACAGAAGGGAAAATCTCACCCCTTCATTGGATTTATTTATTACAACGTCTACTGGGCTAGAAAATAAATTTCCGTCAAAAATTGTCTTGATGTTAGGGCTTAATCTAACAGGAAGACCTATGTGATATGTGTTCTCAGCCATTGTGATTGTAAGCTCTCCAGCAGTTTGAGTCCAAGTGTAATCCGTATCAAGGACAAGACCTGCATTATCTAAAGAGCTTTTAAGAAATGTAATTTGGTCATCAGACGCTTCAGAGGTATTAACAGTTACTGTACCACCTGGACTAGGCTTAGACATTAAGCTGAGTCTTGGATCGTTTACTGACGATAATGCATTAACAAGTGGCTCAGCCATTTTCCATTGACCAGCATCTCCAAACCCATAGTAAATATCGCCATAATTACAATGTTCAACCCAAATATTTCCAACTTCATTAAATGAAGTAAACAGGGCATCAGAGTCAGCCATTACTCCTGAGCTAATTGCTTCTGTGATTGCAGAAGCGGCAAAATCTTCCCCAGCTGCACCATGAGCTCTTAGGCCCATTCGTAATTTTAAGCTATTAGCTAATTGCTTCCACTTTTGCATGTCACCATTAAATAACACGTCATTTTCTGCAAGTCTGTCAACACCTTGCCCAGTATTTGTATTATTCCCAATAATTGAAACCGCTTGGCTTAACTCTGATATAACGCCTCTATAGATATCAATTTGGTCGTCATATCTTGGAAGAGTTATATCTGGATCAGAAGCCTCTGAATAAGGAATCATTCCAACTTGGTCTGTGTATAGTTGATAATAAAGCCCTTTCATAATTAGTCCAATAGCGTAATACTGCTCATTTTCTAAAACACCACCTTCACCAACAAGGTTCATATATGCTGTTAACGAGCTGTTGTATCCAGCTAACCACCCATTGGTCCCTTCTTGTAACCATCCGGTATATTCCCATCCAAAGTTACCATCCCAAGCATATTGTGAATGACCTCCTGAATGCTGACCGGCATACTGATCCTGATGGAAAATTTGGCCAAACCATAACGGACCTGCAACGGGTTTAAACAGTCCTTTTTGTAGACTGGTGACAAAAAACTTTGCACTTACATCAGATACAGCTAATGCATCTGGTTGTTCATTTATTTCATTGAAGTCGTCGGTACACGATACCACCACACCAAGAAAGAAGATTGATAATAATAAAGTCCTGTTCTTCATTTTTTTTCTATTCATCATTAGTTCTTATTGTTACAATTTAAAAATTTAAAGTTAAGTTCATCCCAACGCTTCTCATCGTTGGCAATTGATTGTGATTTATACCCTGAATACCAAGAGAGGTTCCTAGCATTACTTCAGGGTCAATATCCTCAGCTGATTTCGAAATGAAAAATAAATTTCTCCCTACAAGTTGAAGATTAGCGCTTTGAAGCCCAATAGCACCTACTCCGGGGATTCTATATCCAATGGAGAGCTCCCTAAGCCTTACATTATCTTGATCGTATAAATAGTTCTCAGATATAGCTGACATTGCAGTCCAATAATCTTGGCCTGAAACATTAACTGTATTTGCAGACCCCGTGGCTGTATTATTCCCTTGAACTACAACACCTGATTCACGATACTGTAAACTTCTTTCTGAAGCCCCAAATGCATCTAAGTCTCTAGATGTTTGAGAGTAAATTTTACCTCCAACACGGGCATCGATTAAAAAACTTAATGTAAAATCTTTGTAAGATATGTTGTTAGACCAACCTCCTAACCAGTCCGGTTGAGCATTACCTAAAAGGACATCAACATCTGACGCAATTGGTGCACCATTAGCATCAACTTCTCCAGTCCATTCACGACCGTAAATGTCTCCAATACTTCCTCCAGTAGTTGCTCTGATACTAAGGTTTCCATCTGTAGAGGTATTGTAAACAAAACTATCCAAGCCTTCAATTAGTTCCTCTATTTTGTTTTCATTTTTCGAATAAAATAACGAACTGTTCCAAGAAAGGTCAGTTGTCTTTAATATAGTTCCTCCAAGTGCTATTTCAATACCGTTATTGGTTACTTTACCAATATTGGACCTTTCAAATTGAAAACCAGTTGCAGCCGGGACAGGGACATCAAAAATAAGATCTGTTGTAGAAATGTTATATACTGCAACATCCAAAGTCAGTCTGTTTTTGAGCATACTTAATTCCAGACCAAACTCTGAAGAAGTAACTGTTTCAGGATTTAGATCAGGATTAAATTTTACTCGGGGGGATTGTAATTCGGTTAGTGCAAGATAACCGGCTCCGGGCACCGTAAATGTTTGGTTTAGCTGATAAGGATCTGTATCATTACCCACTTCTGCAATACTTGCTCTGAATTTAATAAGATCGAAAAGCTCTTGGGTAGGATCTATAAAGCGGTTAAGCAAAGCAGATAAACTAGCTGAGTTATACATATATGATCGATTGTCCTCACTTAAAGTTGAGGACCAATCGTTTCTTGCGGAAACATCTAGGTATAGAAAGTCGTCATATGCTAAATTAATTGAACCATAGAGCGAGTTTACTTTTTTGATTGACTGCGGAAATTCTAGTGGGGGAGCCACTTCATTTAGGTTTGCAACAAAAAACCTTGTGGGCACTTTAAAGTTCCTACCAGAAACAACCATACCTTCAAAGGTTCTCTTTGACATGTTTCCCCCAACATTGGCAACCAAATTCAATTTATCAGTCAAATCACGGTTAGCAGTTACCAAAAACTCAGAGTTTAATTCACCAAAAGAGTTTTCTCCTATTCTCAAAGCTCCCAGATTTTCAAAATGCCGACCAGGCTTCAATATTCTATTGTCTCTGACGCTTGTGACATCAGCTCCAACCCTTATAAACGCATTTAACCAATCTGTAAAGTCATAATCTATCTTGAAAAAACCTAAAAACCTATTTCTTCGTACAATATTTTCATCGTGGAGTGTCATCCAATACGGATTCCCTGTGAGACCATCGTCATACTTAATCACGGCATAATCATCTGGAGTTGCAGGGTTATCCATTTGATAATTTCTTAGATCATTTGTAATTACATTTCTTGGCATACCATAAACATAACCCAACAGTCCTTGGGCACCATTAGTTGATGCTCTATTAGTAACTTCTTGTGTAAAATAGGTTGCTTTTGCATCAATACTTAATTTATCCGAAAGGTCTGCCACACCTCTTAGGTTAAAGTTGTGGCTATTTAAATCCGAACCTTCAATCATTGATTCAGAAGAATTATTTGTGTATGAAAATCTTACAGATCCATTTTCTGATCCTTTATCCAATGAGACAGATGTTATATTTCTAAATGCGGATCTAAAAAAATTCTTTACGTTGTCTGGACGCGCAGTGTATGATTTTGTCGAACCATCATAATAAGGCTGGGACGATCCATCTAAAGGAGCACCCCAGGAATCACGAGTCCATGCAGTTCCTGTATCTCGTTCTGGGAACGCAGAACCTAGAGTACCTTGTCCATACTGATTTTGGAAATCCGGTAACAACATAGGATTGTCCATATACAAATTGGTTTTAACAGTTACGCCTAATCTATTTGTTCTGGACCCTTTTTTTGTTGTTATCAGAATAACTCCATTTCCCGCTCTGGATCCATAAAGCGCTGCTGCACTAGGCCCTTTGAGAACTGTTACTGATTCTACATCATCAGGGTTGATATCAGTTATACCACCACCTGATATCGAAGGCTCATAACTTGGTTGGCCTCCGCTGTCGTTTGCACCAGCAGTGCTTTGATTCCCTTCACCATCCCCTTGAATTGAGGCATTAATGGGCATACCGTCTACAACAATAAGCGCCTCAGTATTCCCACCAAGGAGTTATTACCTCTTATGGTAATTCGTGAGGCGGATCCTAATGAACCCGATTATGAGATTTGAAGTCCTGCAACTTTACCTGCAAGTGAATTAGCTAGGTTGTTATCTTTAATGGTGTTAACATTTCCACCGGATATTTCGCTAACAGCATATCCAAGTGATTTTTTCTCTCTCGATATTCCCAATGCGGTTACTACTACCTCTTGTAATGAATCGGCTTGTAATGATATTGTGTAATCATTATCTGTTGTAACAGGAATTTCTTGTGAAGAATACCCTACAAATTGAATTGAAAGGGAAGATCCTTCCAGGGCTTCAATTGAGAAGTTTCCGTCAAAATCTGAAGTAACCCCTTCATCTGTTCCAACAACAAGAATTGTAGCACCAGGTAGGGGACTCCCATTTTCGTCAGTAACGGTTCCATTAATTGTATTTTTGAGCGGCAAGTTGTATGCTTAGTAGCGACAAGGATACCGTCAAAAAAGTTTTAAATACTTTCATAATTGGTTTGTTTTGTATTTAGAAAATTACGATCAAACTGCGCAAAATTTCCTATTTAACGATCAACAAAACTTAATAAGGAAAAGAGCACAACTTATCTTACCCCTTTTTAATCTGACTTACAGGTAATTAGATTATCACTAACTTTACGAAAACGATTAAGTAAAAATTTAGAATGAGCCAGAAAAAAATAGCGACTTATTTTGGTGTTTCAGTGGCTACAGTATCAAAAGCACTGAACGATGGCCATGACATCAGTATTGCTCTTAAAAAGAAGATAAAAGGGTATGCTGACAAAATTGGTTACAAAAAAAACTTTTCAGCTCTGGCTCTTCGAAAAAAAACATCTGTAAAAAACGTGGCGGTTATTATTCCAAATTTTTACAATAGCTTTTTTAATGAGGTTATCAAAGGGATAAATGACGCATCAAGAGATTATGGATATAACACAATGGTATTAGAGACCAATGATTCTGTAAAGCGCGAAAGAGAATTGCTAGATTACTTACTTACTGGCTTTGTTGATGGACTGATTATTTCTCCTTCTTCTGAGACCTTTACCAAAGGGTTACAAAACCATCTTATTGACATTAATGAGCAAATCCCAGTAGTATTATTTGATAAAATATTTGAAGAGATAGAATGTGGAAAAATAACAAACGACAATAAACAATGTTCATACAGGGCAACAGAAAAATTAATAAATGCAGGCTGTAGGAAAATTGGCCTTATGAGTGATATGTATAAATTAAAAGTTGCAAAAGAAAGGATTTCAGGATTCAAGCAAGCGCTTTTTGAGGCAGGTCTTTCTTCGAATAAAGAAGATTTATTTTTTTACTCTTCGGATTTATTTTATGCCCACCAACTAGAACAGTTTTTAAGCACAGGCTACGACGGTTTAATCTGCATGGAAGAAAACTCTTTGATACATGTTAAAAATTTTATTACGAGAAGCAAATCAAAAAGGCTTGACCAACTTAAAATCGTAGGGTACTATAATCGTAAAGCCTATCGAAAAGACCTAATCAGCGAAGTGGAAGACAACTATATTTATGTCGATCAAAAGGGATATAAAATGGGGCAGGAATCGTTAAAGCTGTTGTTAAAACGTTTTGAAAACAATGATCCAGAAAATAGAAATGAGTTAGTAATTATTGATTCTGAAATTCAAAATTTTCAGTAGTGTTCAGGCGAAATTCATTTCTTAGTAGCAAAATCAGAAATCACATTTTTAACTTAAAATAAGAATAGTCAACGTACTAGGTTTTGGGATGAGTGATATTTAATTTCAAAAAAATGGAAGTGCGCATGATTTTAATCTGATTTTTACTCTTATTTGTAAGTGGCTTTATTTTTTTCCGTTTGAAAGGAAGAAGCAGGAAGACCTTCTTTGTTGAACAAAGTTGCATCAAAATAATTAGCCCATCCATATCTTGCTTCGATGGGGGCCTTCACTTTTTTTGAAACAAGTTGGATGGTATTTTCAACAATCTTTGCTGTGGCAGGGTAGAATTTTCCATCTATTCCAGCCAATTCAAATCCTTTGAGTTTATTAGGCGCGTAGAGTCCTGATCCTAGTTCCTCAAAATACAATATGAGAGTCTGGTTTTGAACGGAAAAGCTTTTATAAACCGGACCCGATGGAACTATTTCTTTTTGATTGTAGTTCTTATTCAAAGCTATATTGGCTAGACGCAGACCTACATCCTGTTTGTTTGCAGGATGAATATTATCTTCTTCTCCAATATCTAAGGTCACAACCATAGCAGTATTGTTGATGTCCAGTGCTTTTCTCTGTGCCTCTCTTAATTTAAAGGATTCTTCATTATCCTTATAAGTTCCACAGGGGGCAATTTGAACAAAATAAAAAGGTAATTGATCTCCCCATTGGGCCCTCCAATCGTCAATCATGGTGGTCAAGAAAGAAGTGTATTCGTGAGGATTGTCAACATTACTTTCACCCTGGTACCATAGTAATCCTTTGAGCGTGTATGGGATCAAAGGTTTTATCATGCTTTCAAATAAAACACTATAGGTATTCGGATTTTCGATTAGCTTTCCCTTTTCTAAATATCTTTTTAGGGTGTCATCTTTAGTGGTGAGGTATTTGTGGGATAATTCATGTTTTTGCAAATGAGAATCGAGTGAAAAAGCAATATGTTTGAATTTCAAAGGGCCATTATCTACTCGTATCTGTTCCTTTTCACTTTCGATAAATGCTGTTCCTAAAAAACCGCCTTCACCAACGTAATCAACTACACGGATTGCTAAGACATTCCCTGTTTTCTTCAGTACTCCTTTTGGGATTTTATATTCACGGTCAATACAGCAAGCCAATGATTTTCCAACAAATCGTCCGTTGATGTATGTATAGTCAAGATCGTCAATTCCTCCATTTGTAATGAACTTAAATTTTTGACTGGGATCTTTTACATCAAAATACTTTCTAATCCAAAGGACTCCATTTTCAGAAAAGCTGTCAGGGTTAAAGACTTTTTCAAAAGTAAATGATGAATTATCTTTGCCTTGCATGGGGTATTCTGTCCAATTACTGTCTTCAAAAAGGGGGTCGGTATAAATTTGATCATCTAAAGATAAACTAAGCCATTCTTCAATATTTTTTGGGAGGGGATAATTTTCAGATCCCAAAAACTCCTTATTTGCAGTTTCAATTTTATTATTCTGTTCGGCCATTTGTTTTTTCAATCCGTCTAGTCCCCCTTTTTGAAGAATTTGAGTGGCTTCATCATAACTAAAAGGATTCTTTAGAAGTTTATCAAAGCTTATCCACGACTCTACTCTGGTTCCACCCCATGAAGAATTCACAATGCCAACAGGAATGTTGAGTACACGATTAATTTCACGAGCAAAGAAATATGCAACGGCACTGAATTGCTTTGCATTTTCTGGGATAGTGGTTTTCCACGAAGCTTTTTCAATGCTAACACCATCAAGGTTTCTTGGCATATTAAACATTCTAATTTTAGGGTTCGAAGCGTTTTGCACCTCTTGTTTTCCATTATTTATTCGAGCATTCATGGGCCACTCCATGTTCGATTGACCAGAAGTTAACCAGACCTCTCCCAAAAGGACGTCTTTAAGAACGATTCGTTGATCTGAGGTTGAAAATATTAGAGTATAGGGGCCTCCATGTTCAGGGGTTTGAAGTTTTAGGGTCCATGTACCGTCAGAATTAATCTGGTTAGAAGAGACTTGCCCCCATTCGGCTTCCACAAAAACTGAATCACGAGGGGTTCCTGTTCCCCATAGATTTACTTCAGTTTCTTGTTGGAGCACCATATGATCGGAAAATAAGGGATGAAGTTTTAGCGGTCTAGGCCCTGGATAGCATCCATTTGAAACATAGGTAAGTAAGGCGCAGAGAGTCCAAAAGCAAATCCTCTTCAATTGAATGAGGGAAAAGGAGTTTCCAAAAATATGGAGTATAGTTATTTGAGTTTTTCTGTTAATACGGCTAAGATGGTTTTGATACCGTCTCGATAATCTCCAAGACGAATATTTTCGTTGGGGCTGTGTTGGTTGTTGTCACGATTGACTGTTGGTACAGTCACAGCAGGTATTTCTAATGTATTAACAAAGGGAGAAATAGGAATAGAACCCCCACTCATTCTTACGCGAATGGGCTCTTCCTCAAACCCACGGACTAACGCTTTACGCAACCATTTCCCAACCTTAGTGTCGAGGTTTGTTCGGAAGGATTGATATGACACTTCATAGGTGAATGTGGCTACTTTCGGATGCAGAATACGTTCTTCGGGTGTGGGCTCACGGTTCACGACATAATACCCTTGTCCTTCCACATGTTTGCGGATTAGTTGAATTAATCGTTCGGGATCCGATTCTAGAACCAGTCGAACATCGATTTCGGCTCGTGCCCAGGCAGGAATAATCGTTCTTACCTTGTCATTGATCCAACCGGATTGCATTCCTCGAATATTTAGCGACGGGTATTGTATGGATTCTTGGTAGTTGGGCCCCACCTTGTCTAATTCCCCTATTTGAAGGGTATTCATGAAAACCCTTTTGTCATGGGGGAAAGCACGCAATATTTTTTTTGTTTTTTCATCAATGTTTATCCCGTCATAAAAGCCAGGAATGGTGACGCGTCCTTCGTCGTCCTTCATTGAAGCTAAAAGTTTCGCCATACGTAAAGCGGGATTAGGCACATAGTTGCCGAAATGACCGCTGTGTTGAGGAGCTACTGGGCCATAAGTGGTAAGCTGAATGGTAGAAATACCTCGAGCTCCAAATGTAAGGGTGGGCCGCCCAGAGCGGTGCTTGGGCCCATCGAATATTATCAATTGGTCAGCTTTAAGAAGCTCCCGATTAGCCATGACCGCCTTGGGCAAATGAGGAGAGCCCAATTCTTCTTCGAAATCCATGATCACTTTGAGATTAAAATTGGGTTCAATGTTTTCTCGGATTAGAACGTCTATAGCATTTAAAAACATAACCACGGGTCCTTTTGCGTCACTGGCTGAACGGGCATAAACACGCCAGTCGTCCTGGTAGTTTTGAATGTTTTCCCAAGGAAGGGTTTCCCATTCTCCTCTAGAAGAGGGCTTCTTTAAGACAGGGATGTATGGATTTTCTTGAAACCATCGGGACGGATCTACAGGTTGCCCATCAATTTGCAAATAAACCAAGACAGTTTGCTTTGCATCAGGAAATTTTTTTCAGCAAGGAGTAGAGGAGCTTTAGGGGTTTCTATACGTTGTGTGTCAAACCCTCTTTCTTTAAAAGTGCGCTCACACCACTTAACATTAAGCTCAATTTCTGGCATACGCGAGCCATCGTTGGGAATGCTCAACACTTCACGAAGCATGGGAAAAGAATTCAGAGTTGCCTCTTTAGCCCAAGCATTCAATTGTTTTTCAGACTGAGCCCAGCTGGCTTGGGCAAACAGGACTGAGGTTAATACTGAAAGAAGTTTTTTCATGGTTGCTTTTTTTCTAAAGATAGAAAATCTGTTAACACATGAACCTATTATGATTTATCAGTCGTTGAGTTGTAAAACAGCCATGAACGCTTGTTGAGGGATTTCTACATTCCCAACTTGTCGCATTTTCTTTTTCCCTTTTTTCTGTTTTTCCAGTAATTTTCTCTTTCTCGTTATGTCACCTCCGTAGCACTTGGCAGTAACATCTTTTCGAAGTGCTTTGATGGTTTCACGAGAAATAATTTTAGCACCGATGGCTGCCTGAATAGGAATATCAAATTGTTGCCTAGGGATTAGGCCACGAAGTTTTTGACACATTTTCTTTCCGATGTGGTAGGCATTGTCTGCATGAATGAGTGCAGATAAAGCATCTACTTGATTGCCGTTCAGTAAAATATCTACTTTCACTAGCTTGGAGGGGCGCATGCCGATTGGGGAATAGTCAAAAGAGGCGTACCCTTTGGAAACCGTTTTGAGGCGATCATAAAAATCAAAAACAATTTCAGCTAAAGGTAAATCAAAACTCAATTCAACGCGTTCAGTTGTGAGGTAGGTTTGGTTTGTGATGGTTCCCCGTTTTTCTATGCAGAGAGACATCACATTACCCACATAATCCGACTTAGTGATAATTGTTGCTTTGATGAATGGTTCTTCAACTCGGTCCAAATACGAAGGATCTGGTAGGTCTGAAGGGTTGTTTACAGGTAAAATAGTATCGGCTTCTTTTTTGGTGAAGGCATGATAAGACACATTGGGAACGGTTGTGATAACACTCATATTGAACTCTCGTTCCAAACGTTCTTGTATGATTTCTAGATGAAGCATTCCTAAAAAGCCACATCGAAATCCAAATCCCAAAGCGGCTGAGCTTTCTGGCTGAAACACCAATGAGGCATCATTTAGTTGCAGTTTTTCCATACTGGCACGCAACTCTTCATATTCTTCTGTATCAACAGGATATATTCCGGCAAAGACCATGGGTTTGACTTCTTCAAAGCCCGAAATAGCAAAAGGAGTTGGGTTCTCCGACTGGGTAATGGTATCTCCAACTTTAACTTCCTTGGCTTCTTTGATTCCAGTGATCAGATAGCCCACATCTCCAGCGCCAACAACCGTTTGAGGTTGTTGTTTAAGGCGCAGGGTACCGATCTCATCGGCAAAATAATTTTTTCCGGTTGCCATGAACTTGACTTTCTGTCCCTTTTTGATGTGGCCATTTATAATTCTAAAATAAGTTTCAACCCCTCGAAAAGGATTGTATACAGAATCAAAAATCAACGCTTGTAGAGGAGCATCAGGGTCACCTTTGGGAGCAGGCACTCGGTGGACAATAGCGGATAGTATCTCTTCAATCCCCAAACCTGTCTTTGCAGATGCTGGAATGATTTCTTCGGAATTACAGCCCAACAAATCGACAATGTCGTCGGTGACTTCTTCGGGATTGGCAGAAGGAAGATCTATTTTATTGAGAACTGGGATGATTTCCAAGTCATTCTCCAAAGCGAGGTACAAATTGGAGATAGTTTGTGCTTGAATGCTCTGTGCCGCGTCAACGACAAGCAAGGCTCCTTCACAGGCAGCAATTGCGCGAGATACTTCGTAGGAAAAATCAACATGTCCTGGGGTATCAATGAGATTGAATACAAAGTCTTCCCCTTCGTAGGTGTAGTTCATTTGAATAGCATGAGACTTGATCGTGATGCCTCTTTCACGTTCCAAGTCCATATCGTCCAACAGCTGATCTTGTTTTTCACGATCTGTTATCGCCCCGGTAAAATCTAGGAGTCGATCGGCCAGAGTGCTTTTCCCATGGTCTATGTGTGCAATTATGCAAAAGTTTCTAATGTTCTTCATTTCCGCGCCAACCTTCATATCCCCGTAAAGATATTACTTTGTTCGACGACAACACATAAAAAATGCAGAGGCTTTGGTTCGTATAAATGTTTTTAACTTTGCGGTATGCCACAGATAGGTTCAATTGTGCTTCCAGACTTTCCTTTGTTGCTTGCTCCGATGGAGGATGTGAGCGACCCACCCTTTCGAGCTTTGTGTAAAGAAAATGGGGCAGACGTGGTGTATACTGAGTTTATTTCTTCGGAAGGTTTGATACGAGACGCAGCCAAGAGTGTTCAGAAACTGGATATTTATGAAAAAGAACGCCCCGTCGGCATTCAAATTTTTGGAGCCAATTTGGATTCTATGCTCCAATCTGTTGATATTGTGGAGAAATCAAAGCCGGACATTATCGACATCAACTTTGGGTGCCCTGTCAAAAAAGTAGTTTGCAAAGGTGCAGGAGCGGGAATCTTAAAAGACATTCCACTAATGGTTAAATTAACTGCTGAGATGGTGAAGCGGACTTCTTTACCCGTAACTGTGAAAACTCGATTGGGCTGGGATCACAATTCTATAAAAATAGTCGAGGTGGCCGAGCGACTCCAGGATGTTGGCGTGGCAGCAATCTCTATACATGGTCGTACCCGTGCACAGATGTATAAAGGAGACGCTGACTGGAAACCTATTGCTGCCGTGAAGAACAATCCAAGAATGCAGATTCCTGTTTTTGGAAATGGGGATGTGAACAGCCCAGAACGGGCCCAAGAGATGCGGGATTTCTACGGCTTGGATGGAGCCATGATTGGACGAGCAAGTATTGGGAATCCCTGGTTTTTCAATCATGTCAAAACCTATTTGAAAACAGGCGTTCATGCGGCAGCACCTAGTATTGAAGAAAGGGTGACGGCAGCTCGTCGACACTTACAGATGTCATTGGATTGGAAAGGAGAAGTGCTAGGCGTGTTGGAAACCCGACGACATTATACCAATTACTTTAAAGGAATCCCCAATTTTAAAGAATACCGCACCCGAATGGTCACGGCCAATGATTCTACCGATGTATTTGCTGCCTTTGATGCCGTATTAGAAAAATGGGGTGGCTATCAGTTTGCCTGAACGGCCAACTGACACACTCTCCTAGTAGCCCAATAAGAGGCTAAACCCCTAGAAGGAACACCGTAGCCGACACTAGAAACACATTGGAGGATTCCCAGAGAACGGGATAGGCAATGCCAGTTCCCGGGACATATATTATTGAAAAATTGCTTTGTAGCAAAACGATGATCGAAGCAAGGAACACACCGATTACTCCTCCTCCAATGCTGATTAAACATCCGAGTAGAAAAAAGACTTGCCTTATTTGGTAGGGAGCCAGTCCCATGGCTTTAAAAATTGAAAACTGAGGGCGTTTATCTACAATCATCATAATTAATGCACCTACCACATTGAACAGGGCAATGACAAGCACCAATGTAAAAATCAGATAGACGGCCAGGTTCTCTGTTTTTAGCATTTTATAAAAAGCAGCATTGAGGTCGTTTTGATCCAGTAATTGATAGCGGTCATTCCATTTTCTAGGAGTTGTTCCCAGAGACTCTCTTTGGTGTGCCTTGGGGCATTGAATTCTATCGCACTGAATTGATCCGCTGGATAGTCCAACAATTCTTGGGCAAAAGCGTTGGAGGCATAGACGTATTTATTATCCAGCTCGTCACTGATACGATAGAGCCCAACAACATACAAAGGGCGCGTTTTTAGCTGGGTTGTGTTGAGAAGGGCTTTGGGGTTTTCTTTTGGGACGGTGACATTTAAGTAGGAGTCATAATCAAAAACCCCAATTCCTAGTGTGGAAGCTAAGCCATAGCCCATAACGGTTTCATTATTCTCCATGGGATTCCATTTTCCCACAAGTACCAAACTATCTATGGCGATGATACTGGGATAATTGAGTGGGACGCCTTTTAAGATAGCGACTTGATTCTTGGATTCAAACGAAAGGAACACTTTCTCTTCCAATACTGGAGCCCAAGACACCAACCCAGATGCTTGGTTGAGTGAATGGCGGTCTATACTGTCTAAAGGAGTGTTTTCCCCTGCCGAGGAATCAGTTTAAAATCGGGATCTAAGCCACTAGTAAATTGCACGCCGAAGTCTTTGAGGCCACTAAATGCAGAAAGGACAACAAGAAGCGCAGTGCTGGCAACGACAACGACAACCACAGCAATTGCATTGATACGGTTGATGACTGTCTGATTGCTTTTGGTAAAAAAGTACCGCCACGCCAAACGAAATACGACGTTCATGACCCCTCTTTTTTAGGAGATTTTGACACAATAGGATTGTTGGGCTTATGCAGGTCTTTTTCAATCGCCTCAATATAATCCAATGAGTCGTCTAGATGGAACTGAAGTGTGGGAATTCGACGCAGCTGATTTTTAAGTAATTGAGAGAGGTCATGCTTTAATTGAAACCGATTTTGCTCAAGGGCGTTGAGATAAAAAGCAGCTTGTTCGGAAGGGAAAATACTGAGGTATACTTTGGCTTGAGATAAATCTACTGTAACCTTGACTCGGGTGACTGAAACAATCAAATTGCTTACTCCCTCCTCACGAACTGCCGTTTGCAACAATTGTGCAAGTTCTTTTTGTAGTAAAGTGCCTATTTTTTTTTGCCGTGGATTTTCTTCGTGCATGGGGTAAAAGTACGGAATCTCCTTGGATAGGGCTGGAGACAATTTACTCTTGAGTTGGGCAGGATTGCTTATTCGTTGGAGATGATTTCCCATTTAAAATCCGAAGTAAGCCGATAGCTTCCCACATGGGGTTTTTGCCATTGGCTAGGAGGGATAATGGAAAGAAAGTCGCCAGAGGATCCCTCATACAGATGGTAGGTTTCTCCAACGATGGGTTCAAATTTATAGGTCGCAGCGTACACCCGTTGCGTGTTGTTTGCCTCGGTAACAAAGATTTTGATGCGGTTTTGAAGTTCTTCTAATTCAGTACTTAGAATTTTGGAAGCTTTTTCAACTCCTTTTCGTTTAAAAGCCTCTACATTCGGAACTTCGATCAAAGGGCCGCTCACAGAACTCGCGTAGGGTAACAATTTGGCCACATATGAGTCGGAAGCTTCCTCCCAAACAATAGAATCGGATTTTTTTTTCACTACATTTTTTTACAAAGATACAATCTAAAAAGAAGTAATGAAATAAGCATTATAAACGTAATAAGGCTAAATTGTTTGATAGGGTTGCTAAGAAATGAATTAGGTACTAAGCATAAGCAAACTATTGAATTTTTCTAGTCATCAACCTGTAGGAAATGAGTCTAAAGGAAAAATTGGGGGTAGAAGAAGTAAATCGTATATTTGTAGATAATAAAGGTCCTATAGCTCAGTTGGTTAGAGTAGCTGATCAGTTGGTCCCTGGTTCGAGCCCAGGTGGGACCACCCTTAAACCCTCTAAGTCATTGACTGTGAGGGTTTTTGTTTTCATATAACACTTTGGTGTTCCAAATGGTGTTCCATTATTTAAATTTTCACACCATTAACAGTATATTTTTTTGAGATATTAACTCGATTTACAAAATCAATTAAATCACCTCTAAGGAAAAGAGTATTGTTCCCCCTTTTTGTAACAGAATCAGTCTTTGTAAAAGTTCTTTTGAAAGGATTATATTCATATGAAACAAATCCATAAGAACAAATTAGATTATATGTGTCACTAACTTTAACCCCAAATTCATTACCGTGATTATTTATTTCAATAATTAATACCTTAAGAGACTCATTTTTCAATGTATTTTCACCACCTTCAATAACAAACTTTTCATAACCTTCAACATCTATCTTAATTACAGTTGGGTTGAAACCATAACTATCTAAAGTGTTTACATTGACTAAAAGACAATCATCTGATTTTGTTAACGAAACTTGATTTATTGTACTTAATATATTGTTTGTGAAAAACAACTCCCCTTTTTCTTTACCAATACCACTGTTAATAAGTGTAATGTTAGTTGTTTCCTTATTTATCAAGACATTGTTTTTTAATTTATTATATGTACCTGGGATTGGTTCAAAACTTACAACAGTACTTTTTTTAACTACACCCGACAATAATGTATATGAACCAACATTTGACCCAATGTCTATAAAAAAATCTTGATCATTTAAATAGTGTAGTAAAAACCCCATATCTTCAAACTCATGAAGACCTAAATACAAATTTCCTGTTAAACCTGTTTCTCCAGGGGAAACCAAAAATTTACAACCATCTATCCAGGTATATAGATATTCACCCTTCATTAGTCTAAAATATATTTGAAAGAGAAAAAACTTATAAAGTGAAAAGAATAAATTTTTCCTTCCCAAAGGATGAACAACAAATAATTTTACTATTGAAAACATAATTAAACTTAATCTTTTTATTTAAAAAAATTACTTTAAGAAAAAAATACCAATTACATTAAATTTTATTTAAAGATTTTAAACATTAAAATGTTACTTGGTTCTCAGGTACTTGAACCAAGTTCAGTATGAAAATTCAACTTGGAAACCCATTTTAACCTGTTAAGTTTAATTTTTTATATTTATACAAAATGCTGATAATCAGCAAGATAAAAGGGTTTTGACAACTTGGTTCAAGCACAGGTGGGACCACCCTTAAACCCTCTAAGTCATTGATTTAGAGGGTTTTTATTTTTTACATTTCTTATTCCGAACCTAAATCCGAACCAAAATATTTAATTTTGAAAGTTGATGAACAGAAAATATTTTTATTATATAGTTTTTGGAGTTACATTTTTAACATTTGGATTGGTTCAAGATTACATCAGACCAAACTATAAAGGAGGAAATGACCTTATAATTTATTTTCTTGGAGTAATTCCCAACTTCCTTCCAGGTATTGGTCTTCCAAGTATGTTTTATGTAACCATTCCAGAGATTTTTAAACCTAATACATCTTTTTACAGAAATAGATTAAAGTGGTCAATAATCATTTCTATGATTGGTCTAATTGGAAATGAGTTTATAACAATTTACACTCCAGGAAGAGGAGTTTTTGATTGGAATGATGTATTATGGACAATTATTGGGGGAATAGTTTTCTATTTTCTACAAGGGACAATTCAAAACAATGGTCCTAAAAGAACCTGAACCTGGGTTGTAGTCAAAAAATCTTGATTTTTGAGAAGGTTCGGAACACTAACCAAAATTGATTGCAGCTATAGAGGCATCAGAAAAAGCTCGAAAAGAATAAAATCTAAAATGTTACTTGATTGCCCTCCCAAGCGGAGGGTTTTTCTTTTACACCCATTCTCTATATCTTAGAGGTATTACTAATCATAAATCAATCTATATGAAAAATTATTTTCTATTACTTATTTTAAGTTCATTGTCCTTAAATGCGCAATATTGTGTGTTCTTCGATTTTAAAGCTGAGAATCCAGAAATGGTAGTCTCAACTATTTCTAAGGCAATGAATACTGAATGGGCAAAAATATTGAAGGTACTAAATCCCTATTTGCTTATTTACCCAATGGAACTACTGCATCTACACATTCACTTCAATTTTGTTTTCCAAATGAACAAGCATTCGAGAAAGCATTTATGTCTTATGGGCAATCTATGGATGTCCAATTACTTTTTGATGAAAGGTTACCAGAATACTTAATTGAAGTTTCACAATCAATAAATACTCCCGTTTGGTACAATGGAGAAGACTGGGCTGAAGACAATGTTTTTATGCTTTATCAAATGGAAGTAACTAATCCCTCAGCATACTTAAAAGAATTTAAAAGCTTTTCGCAAAAGATGGCAAAAAAATTAGGGTATGAAGAAAACTCATTTGGTCTTGCATTTCCAATTGTTGGTAAAAACGCTGATTTTTCTCATTTTGCTTGGATTGGATCACCAGATATTAAAACAGCATTATCAAATTCTAAAAAATGTTAACCGATCCACTATATGCAACTTTCTCAGGCAAAGTTTCAGATATTAGAAAGGTCGTAAATACAGTAATGTCTGTTCGGGTTATGGACTTTTAAACTAATTGCGTTTAAATTAGAAACCCTCCCAAGTGGAGGGTTTTTTAATTCCATTCTCTATATCTTAGGAAGATGAGATCTACATTAAGCATGCCTCCCCCACTTGTAACGGGTTCTCGAGCCCAGGTAGATCTTTACACCAATGCACTCACTCAAAAACCCAAAACCTCCTAGAAAACAGCATATTTAAGCTAATGGGGTGGGGTAAAATAAGAGGTTTTTGTTTGGAGGCTTGTTGGATATTAGGTGAGGTAATTTTACACCTGAAGTAAGATTAAACTTTGTTTAACTCAAAAATCTCATAGCTTTCCATAACCTCACCAAAAATTGGTTTTGATACAGGATTTGAACCATCCAAAAATGAATGTAAAGCACTTTCATTGTGTACAGCAATCTTAAACATTACTGCAGTCTTATCAGGGGAAACCGTACCTAAAGTTTTCGTCAAATCTGCAATTTTTCTTCTTTCATTCATTCCTTCTTCAGATTTCATAAAGCTCATAAATGTCTCAAACTTACCTTCTTTAAGCTTTGCAATAACAAGTATATCTTTCATTTTAATTAATTTATGATTAATAATTAACAATATACAAATTAGTGCTTCTAAATAAATTAGTAAGTATTAAAGGGAAGATTTACTTAAAGTCCGAAAATAAATTCCTTGATATTCACTCTAAAATAGTTTGTCTTAATAAACTCAATTTAAATTAGTTGAGAAAGAAATCAACTCCGATATAAAAACCACTCCAATTAGGGTTTAGGTGAAACGTATTTTCTCAGTTACAAGAAATCTCCTTTTTGAAACAGACTGTTAAATCAATCATATTTCCCTTTAATTTTCTAAACGAATATGAATGAAAGTAAATACGATTTAAATTAGAGCCTTCTGCATAAATAAATTTGGATTTATTTTAACCTCCTAATCGGAGGTTTTTTCATTTACATCCATTCTCTGTATCTTAGAAATATTATAAACCATAAACAGATTAAAATGAAAATATCTTTATATGCATTTTTCGTAGCCACGCTTTTTTTTGGACACTCCTTTGGTCAAGATTTAAGCAAGCCAAAAGGAGGTGGGGTACTGGATATAATTACCATAATGCCCTCTGAGGGTTATTCAGATATGATATTTGAAGGGCAGATCAGCGGTTACGGTTCTGTATACGTAGCCTTTAAGGTAGCCTCTATCGATTCTTCAAAAAATAGTGGTACGCTTGATGGACAGGCAAGAACTATCTTGGAGAATGGGACATTAATTTCAAGTCCTTTGAAGGGAACTTGGAAAAGAATGGGATCAGAAGTCAAGTTCTATTTTACTGATGCCATAAATAATGGAGCAATGAATTTTGTCATGTGGGATGTTGATTTATTGAAGAAAAAAGCAATGGTTAAATATTTTGAGTTACACTCTGCAGAAGATAAATGATAAAGCGTTAAAGGTTGTTTTGAGTAGATTATCACCCACTATGACAAAAAAAATTTTTTTAATTCCAATCATAATACTAGGGATTATTTTTATCATTCTTGGATTAAGATGGATGTTAGTTGATGAGCCTTGGATGCTTGATAAAGTCGCAAATGAAGAGAGGCTTAATATGACGTTTGATAAGTTATTTAATGAGGAAATAAATAAAAGTCTACCAGGTTACTTAAAGCAAATTTATTGTTTTTTTGGTCTTTGGGTTTTTACAATAGGTCTTTTTATAGTCTCTTTTGCTAGACCAAAATTTATAGAAAGCAAAGCCTTTGCAGAAAGTTTATTAATTTGTATTGGGGTAATGATAATCTCTGCCCAGACAATGGCATACTTAATTATCCCTAGCTCACCATTTATCTACCTTGGATGGGAAGCATCCTTTTGTATTTAATTTCAATATCGGGCTATGTAAGACTTTTATAAAAGAGGATTATTCTAGAACTTCAAACAACAATTTTACACCATTGGAGACAAAACAAAAAGCTAACACCTTCTGTTAAATAGCTACTTATCTCCAAAGGCTGTGTGAAAATTAGTGGGTATTTTGTTTCGACTTTTTGAAATATATGATGGAGTAGCTCTTTGTACAATTTTTGTTTTCTTTTGGGCAATACCAAAAATCAAAAAAACATCAAAAAACAGCGATAATTGACCTAAAATGGGCAAAAAAGAGTAAAAAATTGATCAAAAATGCCTAAAAATCGTCAAAAATGGACAATTTTAGATTTATTTTTAACTGGTAGTAGCAGTTAGTAAATTTGCCCCCCACCAATCCAATTATATATTTTCAACTTTATCCTTCCATTTAATCTCCCTTATTAAGTTTAGCGGGAAGTTTGTATATTACAATTATTAACCATAAATCATATAAAATGAGAAAGTTACTCTTTTCAATAGCTTTAATTTCAATTATAATTTCTTGTCAAAATCAACCTCAAAAAAGTGAAAAGGAATTAAAATCAGAAGCAAATCTAAAAATGGCTCAATCATTTTTTGATAATCTTTTTACAAATCCTGAAGTTTCAAAAAGTTTACTTCATAATGATTTTACTTTTTCTTGGATGGGTATAATTGAACAAGGTGGGGTATTATGGAATAGAGATAATTTATTTGATGAATATTTTAAAAACATAATTCCTGAAATCTTACCTAATGGTATCATCTTGAATACAGTTGATACTATTTACGATGAAAATGGTGTAGCAATAATTCAAGAAGGAGATGCAGAAGGTAAAAATGGAGAATATGACAATAAATATGTGTGGATTTTCAAAATGAAAGATGGTTTAATTTATTCATTGAGAGAATATAATAGTGATATATTGGTTGCAACACAATTGTATGATTACAAGCTAACCCCCATTGATAACTAAATCATCGGCATATCCTCTTCATTCAGTTGGGCATCCCTAACCTAATTTCAGGGGCATGGATTTAAGGAAACGGTTTTTCTACTAGAGCTGTTTTGAAGCACTACTTAGAGTTTTTATAAATGAGTTTTATTGGTAACAAGAGTTGATTCCTTCTCCAATTAATATTCATTTTTCAAAAAAAGTATCACTATACCACATGCCACGATAATGGAAGTCAGTAAAGCTACATAACTATATACTAATGAAGCTGTATTTTCAATCAAACCAAGTAAAACAGGTCCAATCATAAATCCAATAAAACCAATCCCAGAGACAATTGAGATCGCAACAGAGGAAGAAAGTATTTTGTTTTTCCCAGCTAAACGGAAAATTTCAGGGACTACTGGGGAAAGGCCAAAGCCTAAACAAGTAAAACCTAGCACACTACTGTAGATGTTTATATTTAAAATTAACCCATAACCTAAAATAGCAAGTATACAACCATAACCTAGAGTTCTGATTGCCCCTAACTTTTGACTTAATTTATCACTCAAAAAACGACCAACTGTCATGCTCAATGAAAATAAAATAAAACCAAGTCCGGCTTGACTTTGGGAGACACCTACTACTTCATTAAGGTATAAATTACTCCAATGTTCTACAGCTCCTTCGTTAAACATTACAATGAATGCGACAATAGACAATCCCAGTACTGGGCGAATTATTTTCATAAATGAAGCATTTTGACTTTTTGATCTATTTTCGTTTATCTCCATTAAATGTTCATAGTTTTTAGCTAGAAATAAGTTTGAAAATAAAACTGTATTTGTTACTAAAAACATATGTGTCATAGGTTCGATAAAGTAATGCAAAAAAATACTCCCAATACCAGCTCCAAAAAATCCCCCTAAACTAAAAAACCCGTGAGCAGCAGACATAATGTTTTCTTTGTCACGAATTTCAATTATAGAGACTAAAGCGTTAACTGAAACATCAGTAAACCCAGATAAAATTCCAACAATAAATAAACTACAACAGAAAAACCAATATGACGGAGCTAACATCAGTAAATTGAATGTAATACATAAAAATGTTATTCCAATTTTGGTTGAAAACCCTGCACCTATTTTTTTATTAATAAAGGGCACTAAAGTTATGCCTAGCAACAATCCAAAGGCATTAAAAAATAGAGCAAATCCCAATTCAGCATCGTTTAACAAAAACTTATGTTTAATTTGAGGAATATATAATACCCAAGTACCAATCAATATATTTATTGAGGTGAATACCCATGCAGGAGCGAAGTAAACCGGTTTCTTAAGTATGAGTAGTAAGGATCTCAAAGAAAAAAATTGTTATAATAGAATGAAATATCTTGGTTAGCAAAAGCTAAAATAAACACGGGTTGATTTTATTTTACAAACAGGCCCCATCATTATATATGTCTACTCCCCAAGCAGATGCCTCACATCCATTAGAATAAGTTTTATTGTTGCATCCACAAACAGGAGCATATTCTCTGGTACAAGCTATTTCTTGTCTGAAATTTAATACTTGACAATTATCTTGTTTTCTTTCACAATTGAAAAAAAAAGCAACAACCAATAATAAAAAAATATTGTTCATCCTGACATATTAAGTTAAGGTTGTTTTTAGCTTATTTATTTCTATAGGTTTGATACATTTAGTTACTATTTATAATCTACAGAAATTTCATTCCCATTTGTCAAATAAAGAATACGATCATCACAGAGCTCATTCATAATTGGTAATAGATCACTGGTAATACCAAGATTAACTTTATTGATCTTTTTTATTCCATTTGGATGAACATAATCCCTAGGCTTTGGATCAATATTAAAATAAGTCATAAAAAAAGGAATATTTGTATTTGTTGGAAATAATAATTTCCATTTTAAATGTCTTCCAAACGGGTCTAATCTTTGGCTTTTAGTTTCATAAAACTTTTCATTATATTTTTTAAAATCCTAATTTCAGTCAAAAAATCATCATTATAATTCTCCAAACAAATCCCCAAAAAGCCCTCTTTAGAATTATCCCAGGAATTAAACCGTTCTAACAAAAAATTCTTTCCAAATAATTTTAAGGCAAATCTTACAAATAAAGAAATTGGAGCCTTTTGAATTAGTTCTATATAAGGTCCTTTTGAAAAATATATTAAAGCATTTCTTGGATTTTTTTTGAACCAAACTCAACATTAAAACCTTTTTCCCTGAAGGAACTAACAGAATTATTTAAGTTGTCTACTTTATATAAAAGGTGGCTTAATTTCACAATTTAATTTAAAAACCTCTCTATTAAGTTGTGTCTAAAGATATTTTAAGGATATTAAAAAATTTAGTAATTAGGGCTTATTTTTCTTCTACTATATTTTTATTCGTCAAAAAATATTTGGTTATGAAACCCAAGTTTGAATTCTTATCAATTCTGAGATTTGAGCTACCAACTTGTGATGGCATAGTTGCAACGGTATGTAATTCATATCCATACTTCAAGAAAAAATTTAACACAGAAATTTTTGAATTAAATTTCAATCTTTTATTTCCATCTTTAATACTTACTTCATTTTTAAACGTAAAAAATTTAGTATCCTGTCCAAAGTCTATATCTACATTTACTTTATCAGACAATAAGCGATCAGTTACAGATACCTCAATGTATGGAGACTTTATTTCTCTTATATCTTGTTCTCCAACATATTGAGCGTAGGTATTATTTAATCCAATAAGTAATACTAAAATAAATGACTTTCTCATGAGGTTAAATTTTTGATAATATAAAAGTAAAAATCATAAAAATCTAATTGTTCAATTATGATGTAATCAATTTAAAAAGAGAGTTAAGTCAACGGTTTATACAAATCAAACTGAGTTGATTGTGTTAGTTAGTTCACTTGGAAGTTAAAGCTGGTAGAGTACTTAAGCTTTTACTTAAGACAAGACTTCAAAAATCTCTTCATTATACTTGGGATGTAACTCATGAGAAATATTCTTTCAAATAAGATTAAGAATTCTGTTTGCTCCCCAAGAGGGCGGTTTTTCTTTTACCCCAATTCTCTATATCTTAGAAATATTATTAACTATAAATCAATTTAGAATGAAGAAATTATTATTAGGATTACTTTTTGTTTTTTCGATTGGGATAAATGCTCAATGGAAGGGTTCTACAAGCAATGATGATCAGAGAACAATGATGATTCAACGTCACATGGATCTATATCCTCAAAACGACCAATCACAGCTAAAAAATATATTTAATAAGGAGGCAAAAATCAATGTTAATGGAACAGATGTAACTCCAAAAGAATTGGCAGCTTTTGAAAAAATGCATCATGAAATTTTTAATGGTATAAAGTTTCAAGTTGGTGCTAATATTACCTCTAAATATGAAAATGGTCAAATTTGGACTCATGTTTGGGCTTGGTGGTCAGCAGAAGGAAAAAATCTAAAGAAAAGGCAACAATTCCTGTTCATCTAGCATTTAACTGGGAAGGATTAAAGTGTAACAGTGCATATTTTATGTTTGACCCTACTGCTATAAACAAAGAAGTCGCCTTAAATAACAATTAGATTAGATCACCCTCCCAAGTGGGAAGGTGGGTCAACATTTGAGATGATTAAAAATTCCGAAAGGAAATTGTGATTTTAATCACGTTTCAAACTGACTCAATTAATAATTTTAAGTTGTTTCGATAAAACAGAATGAATTTAAATTTACTCGGATATAGAGATACAATTTTTTAAACCAGCTTTATTAATTACCTATCACATTTTTTTATTTTTCTATCATGCGTAACATTATACTTTTCCTATTACTATTACCGATATCAATTAATGCACAGCAAACAAAAAGTTATTTCGTTCTGCTAACCTCAAATCCCATGACCAATCCCTCCTCTGCAATCATGGCTATCCATACAGCTAGTGAAGCTTTGAAGCAAGGTCATCAAGTAACATTTTTTGCTGCTGGTGATGGGGTTCGCATACTGATCAAAGATGTAATTCAAAATCTTCATACTGTAACTAGTCACGGAGGAGGTTCTCCAAAAATTAGTCAAATGGCAATCCAAAAGCTGTTGGATTTTTCAAATAACGGAGGTGTTATTCATGTTTCTGAAGGGTCTTTCAACACCTACGGAGTAACCCAAGAAAACCATAAGGAAAAACTACTTTCAGTAAAATTAATTAATTGGAGTTATCCCAAGCAGTTGATCCAAGAGAGTTCAAAATCCGATTTCGTGTTTTCATATTAATCAATAATTTAAACTATAATTACAATGAAAAAAGTTCTAGTATTGCTTGCTTTAGTTTGTTTCCAAGGGCAAGCCCAACGTGTTTTTCAGCTTCAAGCTGTTAATATTGATCCTTCCGATGCTGAGCAATTTGAAATGGTTGAGAAATCATTTGCTACACCCCTCGCTCAAGAAGCTAAAAAAAAAGGAGAAATAGCTGATTGGTATCTATTGAAAAGAACCAATGGAGGAAGAGCTTCTGACAAGATCCTCTATGTTTGGGTTCATGTTTACGACTCAATTGAACAAATGGTTAATGCTGGTGATTGGTGGGAAACCCAAGAAAAGTATGGGGTTCCCTCCTCCGTGGTGTATGGAAGTGTAGAACGTGATCCCATAGGAAACTTCACATATAAAATTGAAAAAAGTTATGAGACTAACCGGCTTGGTAAATATGTCATTTTTAATTGGGCAGCCCCAACTGACTTAGCTGCTTCACTTAAGTTGGCTGACGAAATTTCAAGCAGTTTCAAAAGTAATATGAAGAAATCTGGTATGACTTCTTGGGGGATGGCAACTCGAGTCTATCCTCAAGGGGCTGATTATGAACCTCTTTTTTTCTGGGATGAATATGAGACCTATCAACAAGTAATGGAACACCTAATGAACAAAGCCGTTCTTGAAGCAGTAAAGCCCGAAATGTTTGAAAAACTTTTCAGATTGCTCCCATCAGGTTTTGCAAATCGTTATATCATGGAAGGAATTACAGGAACTAATTAAACCATAACTTAATATCAAACAAAAATGAAAAAACTTCTTTTATTACTTTTTATTGTTGTCCAATCTACTGTGGCACAGCAAATTTATTGGGAACAAGTTGGTCTCAAAGTCGATTCTGGAAAAGCTAAATATGTTTTGAATCTTATCGACTCATTTTATTCAGAGATTGAAATGCCTGATGGTGTGAGTCTAGCATTGGATGCAGTGTGGTATCACCCTGAGGGATATGAGTCAACGCACTACATTACTTTTTCAGGCTCTCTGGAAGGAATTACTGAACTAAGAAAATTACGTTCTGGTGATAAGTACGATAAATATAATGCTGAAATAGCAAACTTTTGCTCAATTACAACTATTCAATCTGGATCTACACTTGCTAGGTGGAATACCAATAAGGGAGCAGATCCTATTTCCCAATTGTGGCAATTCAATGTCTCTGATCCAGCAACATTCTTAAACGAGTTTATGAAAATGGAGAAAGCTTTTCCACAAGATGGCTACCTCTCAATTGGATTAATCAGTCAAGGTGCGAGTTCTGATGGGGAAAATCATTATGTTTATACCACTCACAAAGATTATAAATCAGCTATTTCCTGGGGTCCGAAAACCCAAAAAGCACAAAGTGCTTTTTTGAGTTTTCAAAAGAATACCGGAGCCTATGCCAATTACCTAGGAACGGTTACACTTAATAGAGTGAAAGTTTGGAACTAATCTATTCCAATATTTTAATTTTAAGCCCTCCCATTGTGGAGGGTTTTTTGAAATAATTGATGGAAAAAAAACATTTCATTCCCAAATATTTCTAATTATATTTACATTAACCATAAATTAATTTCAATGAAAAAACTCATTTTATTATTAGTATTACCCTTAGCTATATCCGCTCAGACTGTATTGGCAGACTTTGTTGTTCTCAACGAGGGCGCTGATACTGACTATCACAAGCTTGAAAAAGTTTGGAAAGTTCATCATCAAAAAGCCATTGATGCAGGGCACAAAATTGCATGGAGTGTCTGGAAAAGAACACCCACAGCAGAGGATGGTGAAAATGCTCCTGATTATGTTATTTTCAACCAATTCACTTCAGTAGATCAGTTAGAAAAATATAGAGCAGACTTTAACTATAAAAATGCTGTTTCTCAAATGAAAAAGGGTTTAAGAGGTAAAATGTCGTCTAAAACGATTAATAGAATTCTTACCAAAAATGTAAAAAGAAGTTCGAACATATACTCTTCAATTAGTAGATGCTACAACATTTACTGGGGGTGATTTTAAAATTGGGGATAAGATGAGCTATGCTGCAATGACTCAGTTGAAAGATGACTATGAAGAATATGAGTCAAAAATCTGGAAACCCTCTTTTGAAAGAGAAATTCTTAGAAATAATTTTCGCTGGTGGGGGCTTACAAAAATTATAGACCGAAACAAGGCTGCATATAAACCACTGACCCATGTTGTGTGGAACGTTGGGGTTGAGAATCCTCGTGAATTCTTAGATGAAGATGATTATGCTACTCGTCAAATGAAAAGTATGATGGATTCTTATAGAAATATGTCTCGGGCAAACGAGTTGACCTTAGTATATCAAAGTGAATAATTTAACTTCAGTCAGGAGTGATCAACACTCTTGGTTGTATAAAATCTCAAATGAAATGAAAAAATTACTTGTATTTATTATTGCATTTAGCTCATTGGGGTTAACCGCACAAACTATGGCGTTTTCAGCGGTTGAAGTTCGAATGAAAGATCATACTGAAAAGGATGTTCTTGAGGCCTTTGACAAAGTAATGAAAGGAGTTAAGCCTAATCAAGGAGGTGTTGTTTTAGAGCGTATTTGGTATAATTCTCCCGCCAAGGGTATGACGCATAGAATGGTATGGCTTTATACTTTAGGAGAAGACCTTTTTGATGACGAATCCATTGATGAAGACAAAAACGAGGCTTTTTGGGCTAAGATGGGAAATTACGTCGAAGATTGGGGAACTAGCTATTCTGGCCGAATGCTTAGTTGGAAAGAAGGAGACACAGAAAAATATCCTCGTGTTCACATTTGGGATATAAAGATTACAGATCGCAATCGATTCAAAAAAGCACATGATCAATTTGTTAAGGAATTTAGCTCGGAATTCAAAGACCGTCTTCTAGCTTTTGGCACCTATGATATTGGAAAACCGAATGGGGCTTCTCACTGGGTAGCTCTCACCGGAAAAGACCAAGCCGATCATATGTTATTGTATGACAACCTGGAAAAATCAAGCAGATTTCTTAAGCTCATCTCAGAGCGTGGTCCTGTGGAAAATATAAAGGATTTTCAAGCACAAATACTGAGAAGAATACAATAAGTGAGTTCATTTATTTTTAACCCTCCTAAGTGGAGGGTTTTTTATTTTAGCTGGTACCTAAGAGATAATTCCTGAAAGTCTTTGATTTCGTTATTGATCCAATCATTGCTTTTATTCATTTCTGTTGCCATTATTTTGGCAACCGTTGGAGCAAGACGATGGCTTTCATTTGCGTTAAGAAATAAAGAACGCGATCGACGAGCCAGGACATCTTCAACGGTTAAAGCCATCTCTTGCTTTACAGCCCAACGAATTTGATTCGGAGTCAGGTGAATCTCATTACTTAAGGAAGTATTTCCATCGCAATTTAAGCTTCTGATTTTATCAATATCTGTTCCATAAACATGTAATGGGTCTGACCAATCCGAGTTGTAGTCATAACCATAGATAGGTAAATTCTGTGTAATGCAAGTCCTTTCTGGTAAACCGCCTACAGATTGTACTGTGTTGATCAAGTCTTCAGCCATTTTTCGGTATGTTGTCCATTTTCCTCCCAGAATACTAACTAAACCTGAAGTACTCACGATCACTTTGTGGTGTCGAGAAATTTCCTTGGTTGCCGCTCCGGCATCCTCAGGTGCTGCTAGTGGACGCAGTCCAGCAAATACGCTTTTTCACGTCCTGCCGTGTGGGTGTGGTTGTCATATATGTACCAGCATTTTTTAAAATGAAGTCAATTTCTTTATCTAAGGGTAAAGGCTCCACTAAAGTTTCCTCCTGTTGGGTGTCCGTAGTTCCAACCACAACATATTCATTCCAAGGAACGGCAAAAAGAACACGTCCATCTGTTGTATGTGGTACCATAATAGCGTGAGGTGCATTTAAAAATTTTTTGTCAGAACCAAGTGAACCCCTTGGCTGGGTGTAATTAGGTTTTTAGCTTCAGGCTGATCCATCTGCATGATCGAGTCCGAAAAGACTCCTGTTGCATTGACAACTACTTTGGCCTCAAGGCTATAAGATTTTCCTGTAAACATATCCTTAGCTTGGACTCCCGTAATCATTTCTCCCTTCTTTTCTAGACCCGTTACACCAAAATAATTCATTAAACAGGCACCTTGATTGGTGGCTGTAAGCGCTAGGCTAATGGCCATTCTTGCATCGTCAAACTGCCCATCGTGATAGATTACTCCTCCACGCAGCCCTTCCTTTTTGACATTTGGAATTAGGCCTATCGTTTCGTCTCGATTCAGAAGTGTGGATGGGCCTAAACCCAATTTACCCGCCATCATATCATATATTTTCAGTCCTATTCCGTAAAATGGACTGTTCCACCAATCATAGGAGGGTATCACAAAGCTCAGATCTTGCACCAAATGGGGAGCATTTTTGCGCATGATCCCACGCTCTTTTAAAGCTTCTACAACGAGAGAGATATCTCCATTCTGAAGATAACGTACACCCCCGTGGACCAGTTTGGTGCTTCGTGAAGAGGTTCCTTTAGCAAAATCGTATTTTTCAAGAAGTAATGTCCGATGACCTCTGCTGGCAGAATCTACAGCTGCGCCAAGACCTGACGCACCCCCTCCGATAACAATAACATCCCATGGTTTTTTCGGCTTTTTAGCTGAGTCAAATTTTCATCTCTGCGCATCTCTAAGACAGAATTCGTTGCATTTGACGATCCCATTGCTCCACTATTTGAGATCGATTTGTTGACGCTTGAGGTGTGAACACTCGATCTGATTTCCAGATTCTTTTTAGTTCTTCCTCATTTTTCCAAAATCCAATTGCTAAACCCGACAAGAACGCTGCCCCTAAAGCAGTGGTTTCAGTTGTTTGGGGGCGAACCACTTTTTTTTCTAACAAATCAGATTGAATCTGCATTAAAAGATTATTATTACTTGCACCCCCATCCACTTTTAAAGAGGGGAAAGGCATCCCAGCATCTTTTTGCATTTCGAGAATGATATCACGTGAACGGAGCGCAATCGCCTCTAAAGCTGCTCTGGCGATATGTCCTTTTTTTGTACCACGAGTAATACCCATTATTGCACCTGTGGCTTCCGGGTCCCAGAACGGAGCTCCAAGACCTGAGAGTGCAGGTATGAAAGTTACTCCCCCATTATCTTCTACCGTTTTTGCTAATGATTCAATGGCTTCAGCAGAGGGTATAATCTGTAATTGATCACGCAACCATTGCACCAAGGCTCCCGCAATAAAAACGCTTCCTTCCAATGCGTAGGTTACCTTTCCGTTAATTTGCCATGCAACGGTTGTCAACATTTTATTTTTTGAGATTACAGGCATGTTTCCTGTATTCATAATGCAAAAACAACCGGTGCCGTAAGTGTTTTTCACAGCTCCTTTCTCCAAACAAAGTTGGCCAAAAAGAGCTGCTTGCTGATCACCAGCAATGCCGGTGATAGGGATTTCTTTTTGGAACAAACCCTTTGCTGTTTTACCAATATTTTCAGAGCTACTCACAACTTTTGGGATTAATTGTTTAGGGATATCTAATATTTCTAAAAGTTGACTGTCCCATTCTAAAGTATGAATATTAAACAATAGAGTTCGACTCGCATTGGTGACATCTGTAACATGTATTTTGCCACCTGTTAGCTTCCAAATAAGCCAAGAATCGATGGTTCCAAAAGCCAATTCACCTGCTTCAGCACGAAGTCTCAAAGATGGATCGCTATCTAGAATCCATTTTATTTTTGTACCCGAAAAATAGGCATCTAAGACCAAGCCTGTTTTGTCCAAAAAAATTTGTTGATGTGCAGCAAAATCCTTGCAAATTGAAGCGGTTCTTCGATCTTGCCAAACGATAGCCTTATGAACAGGAATTCCTGTACTTCGATCCCAAATTAGGGTGGTTTCTCTTTGATTGGTGATTCCCATAGCCATTACGTTTTCTACTTTAATCCCCGGTATTTCTAATACCTCATGAATAGCACTTAATTGTGTTTCCCAGATTTCAATGGCATCGTGTTCTACCCAACTTTCTTTGGGGAAATATTGCTTGAATTCTTGTTGAGCCACACCTCTTTGCTCTCCTTGATGATCAAAAAGAATAGCTCTTGAACTTGTAGTCCCTGCATCGATTGCTATTATGTACTCCATGATTATGGTTTATCCTTCTTGAAACAAGATAGGGCTAAATTTGGTTTTATTTTGTTGGTGAAACGAGATCAATTAAATTTTCGATAGTTTTATTTGTTAACGTAAAACTGTAACTTAATTAAAATTTTAGCGTAGATATGATGCCTATATTTTTTTATCGAAACCCCCTTTTTTTGGCGCTCTAGTCATTATTTGCTTCGCTTTGATTAGTTGTTCAAAAAACAGCGATTCTGTTAATCAATCTATAGAAAATAATGCTGAGGAGGAAATTGTAATACCCCTGAGGACCGCCTTCCGCAAGTCACAGTAAACACAAACGGTGAAAGTATTCCTGATGAGCCAAAAATTGATGCCACAATGGTAATTGAAAAACAAGGCGCTGTTGTTTACGAAGGAAATATTGCAATTGAAATAAGAGGTCAATCTTCACAAATGTTTCCCAAAAAACAATATGGTTTTGAAACTCGCGATGAAAACAATGAAGATGTTGATGAAAGTTTGCTTGAATTACCGGAAGAAGAAGATTGGATTCTACATGCACCCTACAGCGATAAGAGCCTAATTCGAAATGCACTAATCTACGATTTATCTCGTGCTATAGGTCGATACACAACAAGACTTCGATTTGTAGAACTTACCTTGAACGACTCATATGATGGACTTTATATATTGATGGAAAAACTCAAGCGCGACAAAAACCGTATCGACATCAATAAGCTTAAAAAGTCAGAAAATGAAGGTGAAGATCTTACAGGGGGATATATTCTTAAAATTGATAAAGAGAATGAGTACAATTATTCAAATTCTTTTACTTCATCTTTTGCTCCCCCCAATTCAAGTAACAGTCAAGTCTATTTTCTTTTTGACACTCCAGACGAGGACGATATTACACAAGAGCAGCGAAACTACATCTCTACTTATGTTCATGATTTTGAAACAGCCTTAGCTTCCAATAATTTTACGGACCCAATCGAAGGGTATGCTCCGTATATAAACTCAGACAGCTTTATTGACTTTTTCCTCCTTAATGAACTATCGAATAATGTTGATGGTTTTCGTCTTAGTACCTGGATAGTTAAAGATAAAAATGAACCCTTGAGTATGGGGCCAATTTGGGATTTCAATTTGGCATTTGGCAATGCTGATTATTGTCGTGGTGGAGATTACAATGTTTGGGCTCATAGATTTAATGAGCGATGTCCTGGTGATAGGTGGCATATTCCATTTTGGTGGCAACGTTTATTAGAGGACCCTACTTGGGTAACACAGGTCCAGAATCGATGGGATGATCTAAGAGCAGCTGAATTTTCTGAAACTGAAATACATAGAAGAATTGACGAATATGTTGCATTATTTGCTTCTTCTGGGAGTGGTAGATCCAATTTCAAACGTTGGCAAATTCTAAATGAATATGTCTGGCCAAACAATAATGTCGGAGGAACTTACGATATGGAAATATTTTATCTTAAACAATGGATTTCAAATCGATTGCAATGGCTTGATGAAAATATTGCAGGCCTTTAGAATTTTGGTTTCGGATAGTATAATTGACTTAGCATATACCTATTATTCTAATTTGTACTTCATTTTTTTATTTTCACCTTTTATGGGAATTAGCCATAAATCTCTTTGATAATCAATAGCACCTCCCATTTTATTAAGAACCACTCGGTCAACAATTGACTGTCCCTTTATAGCCATACTTTTAAAATTATCAACACCATTATTTGAAAAACCGCGTCGTGTTCTATGTATATTGTAAAGTTCTGAAAATTTTAAATTAAAAATTTCTTCAACTTTCTTTTTCCCCAACATAAACCCAAGTAATCCTGACCAAGTAGCTGTAGGATTGTCAGAATCCCACCCAACTAAAGTGCCAATTTTTATGGTTTTTTTCAAGTCACCTTCCCCATAAAATAGGCTAATCATACTTGCTCCAAAGTTTATACCTGCAGCAAAGCATCCATGACAATCCTTGTCTATTGAAGACCAATTATAATTATCCTCTTGACGGATTTGATATTTTTCGTGAAGCAAATCTCTAGCTTTTTCCCATGAAATTCCATGTTGGTAATTTTCCCATACAAAATCAAACATTTTTGATGCATAAGAACTCTCTGGAAGATGATTTCTTGCTTCTTTTGCCATCCAAAAAGTTTGTTTTTGAGAGTATGATGATTTGTTTTTACAGATTCTAAAGAGTGCATTATGATGTAAAACTCTGATATCAAAGCAGCATTTTTTCTTGCTGTGGTTCGTATAGGGAGATAAGCTAGTTCCAATGCTATTTTGGCTTGAGCGGGAGCAAAAAGACCAAAAATCTCAGTAGTTAGTTGAGCATCAATCATTTCATAATAGGGATTGAGGGTTGGATCACTGGTATCAGGAGGCACAAACCCGTCTTGCATTAGATCAAAAGCCTTTTGATTAGATACCCAAAGAAAATTTTCCTCTTCATCATAAATATGAGCTAACCAAGCTGACCTTATTTGTTCTCACTTAAATCTAAAGTTGGACTATTTAATAATAGTTCTTGATAAATATATTCAATATCAGTATCGTCATCTGCTCCCCATATACTATCTTTTTTAGCGTATAGAAATGTTATAACATCTGAGAAATTTTCGGAACCCCATAAATTAGGAGCATCTTTCTTACCCCAATTCTCCCTAGTGTAAAAGCCTCCTGCTTTACCATTCACTGGAATACCAATTTTATCCATTTCAGTAATCCGGCCTGTCCAATTACCTATATTTTGTGCAAGCCAGAATCCTTCTAATTTATTTAAATATGCTGCTCTGTCAATTAAATTATATTGATTATCTGACTCTGTACAAGCCAGTAACAATAAAGAAAATAATTTAATTGTCCGGATGAACTTCATAAACATCTACTTTACAATATTAATTTGTAATCCATTAGAAGTGAATATTACTATTTAAAAAGACCAACATTAATAGACAAATAAATTATTCAATTTAGTTGTCAATCAAATAATTAAGCCGTTTATTTTACTAAATTTATGTAAACCAAAACCAATTATTATGATTACTGATAAAAACATTTCTAAAGTTCGTATGCATGACGCCATTTGCGGTGTTATCTATTTAAGTTCATTTGCATTGTCTGCAACTGTTGATCTATCCTTTGCTTATGTTGGAATAGGGACAGGAGTACTTCAAGTGATTAGTCCTTTAACTAAATTTTGCCCAGTATATTTTATATTGAACAAGATGATGCCTGATTCGCATCCTATTCAAAACGGTTAATCTAAAAAATTATATATGAAGACTAAACTTGCACTAACGATTATTGGAATCATTATGATTTTACAATCGATTATCTATCCGTTAATGGCTGATGAAGCAATTTCAATGATGTTTAATGTTTCTGATGAGGCGCAACAGGTTTTAAAATTATTTCAAATTGCAGTGGCCCCTTTATTTTTTATGGTGGGACTCATTATGTTGCTTTTAAGGAAATCAGATCTCTCAACATCAAGAACTCTTTTGCTTGCTTTCATAATTGGCTATATTCCGGCTTTTGGTGGTTTTTACTATTTGGCAGCCTCTCCACTAACTAATGCAGGAATTCCAGATTTTATTCCCGACTTTCTTATGTTTGGTATCGCGTTATTTGCATATTTTAAACCCAAAAGTTAATCCTCCTTACAACAAACCCTCTTATAAGAGGGTTTGTTTATTATTTTGGATTAATTCTTGATTGATTAATTTCCATAGTATTTAGCTCTTGTAATTGTAAAATTTCTCAATGGAGTTACTTTACCTCTTTCAGCCAAAAACTCTTGTAATATCTTAGGGACCTTTTCGTATTTCACTTTCTGTTCAAGTAAATCTCCAAAGTTCTTATGTCCTATTGCTACCCAATGAGTCGCTCCTTGACCACCAATATCATAATTTCCAAATGCCATTGTTCTGCCATCTTGTATTTTGCCCAATTTTTTGGCAATATTATCAAATGCCTTTTGAAAAGCAACTGGGTTTTCTACAACAAGTTCATAAAGTTGGAAATACGGATTATCATCGGGAGGATTACCATGAAAACTTGAAATTCTTCCTGCTGAGGAAGGTCCCCATTCTTCTATATGATTATTAATTCTTTGAACAAATAAAGGCCATTCATATTTTTCTGTATCACCTTCAACTCTTCCCCTATTACCAACCTCTCCAAATATCAAAACTCTATGTGTCCATGGATTGTCCCCAATATTAACTTTTTCAAGGCTAACACCTCCTGATTTAAATTTAGCATCTCCCCAATATTCATCAAAAAGAGCTATAAGGGGTGCTTCACCTCCAGGTTTTGCTTTGAAATGATAAAGACTAAATGAGTTTTGCCCTTGAGAAAAACAAAATGTCGCACTCAGCAACAGTAAACTTAGGATAGTAAAATTTTTCATAATAATAATTTACGGTTATTGAAAACAATATATTGATTTTTAACCTTTTTAGTACAATTTTGGGCAAAGCAAATTGAATCAAATAAAATTGCAAATGTTGCAAGTTTAGCTTAATTGGGTTAATCATTTTTTTAAATGGCTTTTCATAAATTCAGAAGCAAAAAGAAAAGATTGCTCACGTGCTTTTGGATTTCCACCGATATCAACACCTCTTTGAACGCAAAAAAGAAAACCCAGCTTTTGCATCAAGCGTTATTCATAGGTAATTTTAAATAATTCATCAGAATGTCCCCTTCAGTGGTGAGTTCAAATAAACAATTTTTAAAACTATATCCTTTTTCATTTCTCACTAATGGTTTTTCACTGTCAAAACCGTGATGAGAGTTAGGGTAGATTTCAATGTCTATATTAGCAGCCTCTTTAAGATTACTTACAAGATTTTTACAGGGTGCAGCTGGAGTCCAATTGTCTTTTTCACCAATCATAATTTGAATCGGAGCCATTGAAAATTCTAAGTTAACAGGCTTGACAAAGCATGGAGGGTAAAATGCTAAATGAGCAGCAAATGAGTATTTATTGGTGATCACTTTCTTAAGTGGCAACCACGCCGAAAAAAGACTTACTCCTCCTCCAAGACTCCATCCTGTAATTGCCACTTTCTTAATATCAATACTCGGATGAGAGGCTAATTTTTCTAAAGCGCGATAAGCATCCAATATGACTGCTGCAATTGTGACTTCTTCCTGAGAGCCAACCGTTGTGGTTATGTCACGGCTTTTAAAACTATTAAGTTCGAAAGTTGCAAACCCTAGCTCTTGATACATTTTCATGTAATCAAGGTGGTGTTTGCGCCATCCAAAACTTCCTGCTACACCAATAATCAAGGGGTGTTTTTTATTTAAATTCAAACTGTCGACTGGGATAGTTAGTTGGCCAAATACTTTTTGTTTTTCCTGCTTATCAAGGCGAAGAATAATATCGCTTAGTGAAAATGGGTTTGCACTTTCGAAACTTATTTTTTCTCTTTGATATTGAGCAGTTATTGAAAGTGAGATAAATAATATTATGATGTTTAATGTTGTAGCTTTCATATAACTAACTTAACAAAAACAAAATATTTAAGTCCTCATGGGTTTGTCCAAACAAAAATCCTTTAATTAAGCTGACTTTATTTTTGTATCAGAGCAAGTTTTTAGTAGTTTATGTGAGGAATTTTGATCGTATGAATAAAAGAAGCTTTTTGAAAACTACCTTAGCTTTAGGGGCAATCCCTTTTAGTGGCTATAACTTTTCACCCAAAACAAATCTAAATGCTCCTTTTTGTTTACCTGATGTCCCTGAAGTTGAATTTTGGGAGACAGTAAGAGGGCATTATTCTCTTACTTCAGATTACATTAATTTAGAAAGTGGGTACTACAACATTATCCCAAATCCAACTTTGGAACGATTGCAGATTCATCTTCATAATGTCAATTTTGAAGGCTCATATTATATGCGTAATCAGCTTGAAAAAGACCGAAAAAGTATAACTGAAAAACTTGGAGAATTAGTCGGATGCACTACAGAAAACTTAATTATCACAAGAAATACTACAGAATCTTTAGATACAATAATTTCGGGCTACCCTTGGGATGCTGGTGATGAAGCTATTTATGCTCTTCAGGACTATGGAGCGATGAAGTTGATGTTTGAACAGATGGTGAAACGACATGGTATCAAAACACATGTTGTCTCAATTCCTAACCATCCAAAGACAGATAAAGAGATTGTTGACTTGTATGCTTCTAAAATTACATCTAAAACAAAATTACTGATGGTATGTCATATGGTTAACATCACAGGTCAAATTCTTCCTATCAAAAAGATCTGTGCCATGGCCCATCAAAAAGGGGTAGAGGTATTAGTAGACGGTGCACATTGCGTAGGGCATTTCCCTTTTAGCATTTCGGAATTGGATTGTGATTACTACGGTTCAAGTTTACATAAATGGCTGGCAGCTCCTCTAGGGAATGGTTTGCTGTATGTTGCCTCAGAACACATCCCAAAAATTTGGCCTCTTTTTGCAGACTATGAGAAAGATTATTCAAAAATCAAACGTCTTAATCACTTGGGAACCCACCGTGCCTATATTACCCTTGGATTTAAAGACGCTATTGATTACTTAGATTGGATAGGTTTAAAACGAAAAGAGTCACGTCTTAATAGTTTACGTAGCTATTGGATGACAAGGCTCAACCCAATTCCCAACGTTGTAATTAACACTCCATCAGACCAAAAAAGAGCCTGTGGAATTGGAAATATTGGACTTAAAAATATGTCCCCAGCCACACTTGCTGAGCGCCTGTATAAAGAACACCAAATATTTACAGTAGCTATTGACTATGCTAATGTAAGGGGCTGTCGCATTACACCGAATGTGTTTACAACCTATGATGAATTAAATCGCTTTGTTGACGCTATCAAAACACTTGCCAAAGCGTAAGTTTTGAATAATTATTGCAGCAAGTGAAATAATAAAATCCGCTTTTGGGTAAATACAGTTTCCGAGAAAATAAATACTTATTTTGATGGAATTAGATAGGTTTTTTTATAGGCTACTTCTTGGATTTTTTGTTTGGAAAAGTAAAGCGGAAAATAAATGTTTTCGGCCCAAGGTTTATAGAGGTTTTTGAAGAAAGGACTTTTGGGATTGCCCGATTGTCCTGGGGTATTGGTCCCTATGCAAAGATCCCAGTCTCCTGTATCAACAATCATTCTAAAACTGGCCCCTTTAACTTGGTTTAAACTATTTCCCGTTGAATTGGGCGTGTAGCCATTTCCAGATCGAGGCAATGGTTGAAGATTCAATTGCTGTGCTGTAGCAGCATTACTTATGTTGCCTAGAGAGTGTGTTAGAGCTATGTGTTTGTTATTGAGCTGCCCATACCTCCATTGCTCAGGACTGTCACCCAAGCGTTGTATCGTCGTTTGAACGGCTTGCTCAAAAGTTGATTTGACAAAGGAATCTCTTTTTTTGATGCTGCCAAAAAGAATTTTGGGATCTATAATCCAATCTATAATACGTTTTAGTTGTGGGTTTATGTTTGCTTTAAGATTTTTTGGAAAGAATTGTGTCTTAGCTGTTTCTAATAATTCTTTTTCCCATGCTACATAGATAGTTGCTTCAATAGATTTTTCTGTCAAACGGAAGTCCCAGTTTAGCAATTGCTGGCAAAGTTTGCCTTCTTTTTTCTCGAAAAGGAAGATTTTTGAGATAAGGTACTAGGGTTCGAGCAGGAATTGAAAACACATCAGTTTGAAGGGATTTCATTTCTTCTAAAGTAAATTTTTTGTCTTCGGACAGTACTTCATCAATCCTTTCACCGCGATAAGGATCAGACCAAGAGTAACCAATAGCATCCCAATTTGAATACGTGTTGGGTGTAACATTTTGATTGGCAGTAGCTATAAACCCTTTTTCAGAATTGACTTGATATGGCTTTTCCAGGATAGGTAAAAATCCCTCCCATTCGTATAAACCATCACCCGGTACAGGAACTAGTCCGCTGAAATTTTTTCGAATAGGCGCTATACCCACCGTTTGCCAGCCAATGACACCTGTTTTGTCTGCCCATACCATATTTTCTCCTGGAATATTACTGTAAGAACAAGCTTGGCGAAAAGCATTCCAATCTTTAGCCTGATCCATTCTAAGGGATGCCAAATAGGGACTACCCCTGGCTCTAACCAAGCACATCGAACAGCATAAGCAATGTTTCTTTTTTGTTAATGTAAGTTACAGGCCCATGATGACTGAAGTAAAGATTCACTTTTTGACTGGGTTGACCCTTAACAGCAATGGTTTCGGTAATTACAGTAAAGTTTTTCCATACTCCATTGTATTTATATTGCAAGGGATTTTCAGGGTTTAGCTCATATTGAAGCAGATCTTCGCCATCAGTCCGAAAAACCGTAAGTCCCCAAGCGCCGTTCTCATTATGACCTATTGAAATCCCAGGAATTTCTGGTTCACCACCCCCGATAACATTCCAACCGGGTGCAACTAGGTGGGCCATATAACGCAAAGAAGGGATTGCGATACTCCTATGCGGATCATTTGCCATAAGGGTGCTGCCACTGACACTTTTTTCAGATGCAATTACCCAATTGTTGCTACCAACATTAAGATCTGAAGAGGTCAAATCATTATAATGATTCAAGCCAGTAATTTCCTTACCTGAACGATAAGCTGCTAGTAAGTGCTCAGATTTGAATTCAATCGGTTTTCGAAATGCAAAGTAGGGTGCTAGAATATCATCAAAAAGTAAATCGGTTTCTATATTTTTATCTAAATTTAGAATAGGGTCTTTTAGGTGAAACCAAAGCAGTTTTTTTACTTTTTTTGGCCCTATTTCTGCCACAGCTCTACCGACTTCCAATTCCAAATCAATATTTCCTAGCAATCCTTGATGTCTGGAAATTACAACTTCTGGAGTCCATTTTTTTGGTTGAATTCCTAGCATTTTAAATGGAAGTGGTAATGCTTCTGGCGTTAGATTAATAATGTCAATGTAGGTGTTGACCCCATCCACGAATGCGTTGATTATTTTCTCCCCATCCTCGTGGTAATGGTTCATTTCCTTTTGCATATCACCACGAAATTGAAACATGCGGGTACCAATATCCCTGTTTAGCTCTTCTGCCCCTAAAATTTCTGCCACTGTACCTGTAGCTTGCCTTCGCCAAATCTCAAATTGAAACAGTCGATCTTGTGCTGCTGCATAGCCTTGGGAAAAAAATAAATCGTGGGTATTGTCAGCATAAATGTGATTGGTACCCCAAGCGTCACGATAGATCTCAACAACTGATTTTAGACCCGGGATGGTTCGGTTTTCAACGATTGTATTACTTTGATCTGAACATGCCACAGCCAACATTAGAAGTGCCAAACAAAATAATCGTAGCATTTTTATTTTAAGTTAGAAAAGAAAGGTCAATTCACAAAACTTTGAATAAGTTTTATCGGAAGGGGTTAAATTTTTGAATCTATCCTTTTACACCATTATACTATTGAGAAAAAAAATTTATTGATGTAAGTACAAGGGATAGATGAAACCAGATTTTTAAATTTTTTAATAAATTTTCGCAGTCTTGTCAAAATTTTCACGCTTAAACAAACAAGACATTAGCATCGTCAATGGTAACTACCATTTGACAATTATGGTGACTCAGTGCATCCTTATCGAATGATACTACTAACTCTGCAGGGTTTTGTTTGTATATCTTTTTTAGAGCACTTAAAGCTCTTATGTTTAAATAATACCCGTCTATACCGCTTGAATATTCGACGTAAACCTTCATGTTATTTCTCATGGTACATTTATTTTTATTAAATGTAATCAATGACACAATCACTATTGTTTAAGTTAACTATTTATGGTTTACAATAAATCATTTAACAAGCAGTTTGACAAGAAAGAACGAAACCGAAGGCTTGCCTTCTTTTGGCATTAGTGAAGTAATATTCTAGCAAACTGATTTTAAAAAGTATCATTCAATGAATATATTTGGAACAATAAATCAAAAAAATGAAAAATTTATTTGCTCTTTTAGTTTCAATCATGATCTCCAGTTGCTCAGGAGAAATAAGTAAATCAACAACCTCAACAAATAAATCTACAACTATTGATGAAACTGATTATATTTTTCAAGCAACATATTCTCAAAACTTTTCAATGGGAGACAAAACACTTGTTATTAGCTTCCAAAGGTTATTAAAGAATCTTCAAGAAGGAAAACTAGATAATTTATCAAATTATTTTACTGAAGATGTTGTGTGGAATCTGCCAGACGGTGAGAGGTTAGAAGGAAAAGAAAATGTAATAAAATTTATTGTTGATTTCTGGACATCCTCAAAAAGTAGAAAATTATAGTTCAGCTGTTCATTTTGCTGTTAAAACAAATAAAGGTGACGAGTGGGTATTGGTATGGGATAGTCAGTTAGTTAACAATGAACTCGTACGTTATCAAGAGGCAGTAAGATATGAAGGAGATAAAATTGCATTCATAAATACCTTTACAAAGAAATAGCAGGGAACTTTTTGATAAAATCGAATTATTTTTTTACTACGGGGAGTTTAATATTGGAAGGGTATCGAACTGAATGATGTATTTTATTTTGGGCAACAATCCCTTTAGTTTCATCAATATTGGTACCCCTGTATTTAAATTTCGAGAGAATCTTGGGAAGTTGCTGCTGGAAACCTCTATACGGATACGATGTCCTCTCGCAAAATAATTACTTGTAGCCATAGGAGTGAGATCAACCTTATACACCTTACCAGACTTCATAAACACTTCCTTTTCATACCCTTCTCGGTAGCGCACCCGTTGAATAGTTTCATCTAAATTAAATGCTGAGCCATCGGGAGCTACATCAATCAATTTGATTGTGAGGTCGGTATCCTTAACATCCGAAGACAAATAAAGCGTGCTTTCAATAAAGCCTGTAACTTCAATTCCTTTTTCAAGAGGGCAGAAGTATAGACTAAGATATCTTCTCTTTCTTCCATCTCACGTTGGTCAAAAGACCCTCCTTCAACCGCATTACCCGTACAGCAGACCCCGCCACCATAAGAAGTTACAGGATTCAAGGGGTCATAGTAGAATTCATCTTGTTTCTTTCCTTTTCGATCGGGGCTTCTCTCTAGCCCACCATCACCGAATCGAGAATTAGCATCCCCTTCACTAGTAAGATAATAGGTAGTCATGACCGTATTTTTTGGGGGCCAAATCTCTGCAGATTGCCATTGGTTACTGCCCATGGTGTAGTATTGCACGCGAGGGGTTTTTTCTTGGAAGTCATTGGGTTGATCCTTTAGAAGATAGTCAAACCAAGCATAGATTTGCTCTTCGTAATTTAAACGTGCATCTCCCATGGAGCGTTCACCAACAATCGTATTTTCAGTAGCCCGTGTAAATCGACAGTGAAGGGTGGGAGCAATCACAAGGTATTGGTTATCACGGACAAATTCATCTGTCCCGTTGGAGCGAACATGATTGAACAATTCGAGGTTTGGAGCAACTGATACATCATACCAGGATACAAACCAAAAACTGGGAACACCAAAGGGCATAGTGTCGTGATAGAGCCCCCTTCAAACCATGCAGGGTTGTTTGGTTTACGACGAATCATTTTGTCAAAAATTTCAACTTTCCCATCTACGTTTTTCAAAAGGTCTTGAAGGGGAAGATGCCGAAAAGCGGACGCCCAATCTACTGGAGGGTTCTCTGGAGCCAAATCATAAAAACGTGAAATTCGGATCAAGTCCTCTTGAGTTGCTCCTTGGGGAATCCTGGGCTTGAATTTATCGTGCTCCACACCATAAAGCCATGAGGGAAAGAGAAGCTGTTCAGCACCTCCTCTGTACCAATTGCCTTGCTCAAAATAATCACCAACTACACCTATTCCCGCACCGAATCCTTGGGGAACCATAGCAGCATGGGAAGGATGATCTAATGCTGCGACAGCCATTTGCCATTCTGCTGTCGAAGAGCATCCAAGGGTTCCGATCTTTCCATTCGCCCACTCTTGTTCTTGAAGCCAAGAGAAAGCATCGTAGCCATCGGTAAGAGGAACACCTAGGATGTCCCATTCCCCTTCTGAAAAGAATCTACCACGTTCATTTTGAACAACGTAGGCATAGCCTCTAATGAGTGCTTCATAGGCTCTCTCCATAGTTCGAGTTTGCTCTTTTCCATCTCCCCAAGAGTTGAAATTATATGGGGTTCGGGAGAATATAATGGGTACTTTTTTATCTGTTTTTGGACGATAGATATCCGTAGCCAGTCGAATCCCGTCACGCATAGGCATCATCACTTTCTCCTCTAAAACAGCAATTTTTAAAATTTTTTCACGGATGGTTTCTTGCGCCTTACTTAAGGAAGTCCATAAAAGACAGAAAATAAATACTAACGCTGGAGAAATTCGTCTTTTCATGCTAAATAAATTGAATAGTTACAAATTACAAAAATCATCTTTAAATACCTTAAGCGACTCAGTTTTCATAAAACTTGAAATCCTAACGGAGATGATGTAACTTACTAACAGATATCTAGCTTATGAAACATCAATTTTTTTGGATTGGATTTATTTTTTACGTCTTCCAATCTTGCTCTCCTTCGAACTCGTACGATCTCATTATATTAAATGGCTCGGTATATGATGGTACAGGAGTTGCAGGGCAAAAACTTGATATTGGAATCAAAGAAGACCAAATTGTCAAAATTGGACAATTAGATTCATCAGAAGCTAGGCGTGTGATTGATGCAGAAGGACTGATCGTTAGTCCTGGATTTATTGACACTCATGTTCATTTAGATCCAATGGATAACTTTATAAAGCTAGCAGATGCAGAAAGTCATATTCGTCAGGGAGTTACAACTAGTTTTGGAGGACCAGATGGGAGAGGGTACCACAAGGTTATGGATTTAAAGAATTTCTGGATTCTATTGAAAAAGTAGGGATGGGAATGAATGTTGGTTTTTTGACGGGACACAACAAAATCCGAAAAGAAGTCATGGGTTTGGACAATCGAGCTCCAACAGAAGAAGAGTTGAATCAAATGTTAAGTATGGTGTCACAAGCCATGAAAGAAGGTGCTTACGGAATCTCTACTGGACTCAAATATTTACCAGGAAATTTCTCTAGAGTAGATGAGGTCATTGCTCTTTCCAAAGCCGCATCAAACAAAAAAGGCGTTTATACTTCCCATCTTCGTGACGAAGGATTGGAAATAATGCCTGCGATCCGCGAAGCCATACAAATATCGAAAGATGCAGACATTCGGGTGGTTTTAACCCATCACAAAGTTATTGGAAAGCCTATGTGGGGAAAAAGTAACGAAACCTTAGCACTAGTGGACTCCGCTCGTCAGAAAGGGATAAAGATTCGATTGGATCAATATCCATATAATGCAAGTCACACGGGGATTAGTGTATTGATTCCTACTTGGGCTCGTGCGGGCGGACCATCAGCTTTTAAATCACGTGTTGAAAATCCGATCCAAAGAAAGAAGATTGAAAATGAAATTATTTTTAATATTCTTAATGACCGAGGTGGTGATGATTTAAGAAGAATTCAATTCGCTAAAGTCAATTGGATGCCTGAGTTGGAAGGAAAAACCCTTTATGATTGGGCATTGATGATGAAGATGGAACCTACTCTAGCTAATGGGGCTAAGTTGGTTATACAGGCTCAACTTAAGGGAGGCGCCAAGTGTATTTTTCACGCGATGGATGAGGCGGATGTAGAAAATATTATGAAACACCCTTATACGATGATCGCTTCTGACGGCCGTTTATCTGAACCTGGAGTAGGACACCCCCATCCTAGATCATATGGAACTTTTCCAAGAGTTTTGGGATACTATGTCCGGGATAAAAAAATTATTTCTTTACCTGAGGCGATTTATAAAATGACACTGCTTCCAGCTGAATCCTTTGGATTGAAAAAAGAGGTGTTTTGAAAGAAGGGTATAAAGCAGATCTTACAATTTTCGACGAAAAAGTAGTAGCTGACAAAGCCACATTCGTTTCACCCCACCAATATCCTGTTGGCATTTCCTATGTTATTGTAAATGGAAAATTAGTACTTGAGGAGGGTGTATTCAAAGGCATCAAAGCAGGGGAAGTACTTCGAAAGAATTTAAGTGGATCATAAAATTCTAAAAATTTTGTTTTGGAGGGATTTGAACAAAATATCAATCGTGATAAAGGAGGTTTCATTTGCCTTTTAGTTGCCTTCATTTTCTTTGCCTGTGATACAAATAGCGAACAAGAGGAACAAACAGGTAAATGGGATAATTTCGTGGAATTTAGAGAGGGTAATTTTCCAGTAATATTAGTAGCAGCCCATGGAGGGGACCTAAAACCAAATTGGATCAATGATAGAGACTGTCCAGGATCTAAGCTGTTACAAGATCAATACACCCTGGGTATAGCGATTCAGATAGAGAAAGAGTTACAAAAATTAGGGTTTCAACCATACATGATCCTAGCCAAAATTCATCGGATCAAAATTGATCTAAATCGTTCGTTAACAACCTCTGTTTGTGATGATATTACTACTAATAGTCTTTGGAGTCTTTTTCATGAACAAATCATGTCTTATTCTTCAGCTATTGAAAGAACTTATGGAAGGGGACTTCTAATTGATATCCACGGACAATCTCATCCAATCCAGCGAATTGAGTTAGGGTATTTGTTGAATGGAGAAGACTTACGGACCTTCCAAGAAAGCCCTGCACAATTTTCTTCAACTTCAGTTTCTATTCGACAAGCACTGGAAAACCACCCTCAGAATATGGAATTAGAAGATCTGTTAACTGGACCAATGGCCCTTGGGACTTTATTGGAAGATGCTGGGTTTCCATCGGTTCCCTCTGCCTACGATACTGCTCCTGCTTCAGGAGACTTATTTTTCTCAGGAGGGTACAATACTCGAACATACGGTTCTAAAGAAAAAGGTATGATAGACGCCATTCAATTAGAATTAAATCGAGAGGGGCTCCGAAATGAGAGTGAGGATCGTCAGCATTTTGCAGAGCGTTTTGCCAATATTATAGTCCATTATTTATCAGAGCATTACTCCGATGTTTTTTAATTTATCGTAAACCAAAAACAACTTCATCAGCAATTTTTTGACATAATAAGGCTGTTTCCTCTTCAACTAAAAAGTAAAATATCTTTTTTCCAAATTGATCTAAGCCTTCTTCACGATGTGGGAGTCCAAGGGCGGATAATTTGCTAAATGAAGTAAAAAACACACAAGCTGCGAGATAGCTACCATCAGGATTGGGATGTTTCTTATCATCTGTAAGCAGTGAATAATTGGGATATCGTTCCTGAAACAAATCAAATGCACGTCCCACTAGGATTAATTCATTCAAGCTAAGCCCTCCCTTGCTTTTTAGTGCATTCTCAATGGTTTGAGAAGTAATCTTCCCTTCTTTTTGGCTAGATATATTTGGATAAGCCCAAGTCGAATAAACATATTGAGCAGTAGGTTGTTTGATTAAGGTACGCAGCAGTCCAAGGTATTTTTTTGTTGTATCAATAGCAATTAAGGGGTAGGTGCTTTTATCTTGAAAGACTATTTTTGTGTATTTATTTTGTGACAAAAATTCTCTGGTCTTGAGCTCTTTCTGCCCCATCCAGTGTTCTTTGAGCGTAGCACCTCCTGCAGACGATTGATTGACTTCCCAGTTAAGGCCTTTTGCTTTGGCCATCAATTCTATTGTATTTGGAAGGTTGTAATAAAATGTGAAGCTATTTCCAACCATCAAAATTTTTTCTTGACTAGAACAAAGACTACTGATAAGTAGCAAAAAAAGAATACTATTATTTTTCATAGCTAGCTGTGGTTCCTTCCCAGTCTGGATCTGCAGCGCCAATCCAAGCTTCATCATTAGGATCTTTGGCTACAGCATGAACGCGACCAAACTTAGCAATTTCATCAATGTACTTGACTGGAAAAGTATTGGAGTCGAAAGTGGCATTGAGTTTATCAATCTCTGAATGATTTTTCGATCCATAAGCTGTCTTCGTATGGATATACACGAGGTAGAAGCATCGCTTGTTCTAAAGGAAGTTTTTGTCCAATATAACGACTTAGTACTTGGGTAATCGCTGTTATTATTCGACTTCCTCCAGCAGCACCTAAAGCAATTTGAACCTTACCTTCTGGAGTTTTGACTAGGGTGGGTGAGATGTGTGAATTTACCCGATCTCCTGGTCTGTAGGAGCCTAAATAGCCTCCAAGAGTAACTGCGTAGATGAAACCTAAGCCTTTAGTAGCTACTTTGGAGCCCATTGTTGGCCCTACGGTTTGCGTTAGTGCAATACTGTTTCCCCATTGATCTGCAGCTGTAAGGTGAGTAGTGTGACCATCAATGGAAGTCCAAGAAAGGGGAATTGGATTTGACTGGTTGAAAAGTTCACTCAATTCCACCTTGTTCGTCTCAATTTGCTTGGCCCATTGCGCGGCTTTCTCATAAGATAAAATGTTTTCGAGAGAATCTTCGTTCTTTTGAAAGTCCCTATAATTGTAAGCGATTTCTGTTACTTTTCCTAGTTGTTGTGTCCATTCTTCTTCACTTTGGATTGGGCTTAAATGGTCAAGGATTTGAAGAATTTGAATTGTTATCGCTCCATAGGATGGCAAAAAGGGGCTGTATATATTGTATCCCTTATAGGTCCCTTCAAGAATACGAGATCTTCGCGCGGTATAGTTTTTTAAATCTTCCAGGGTCAAAACGCCTCCATTTTTTTGAATGTCAGCAACCATTTTTTCTGCAATGTCACCCTCATAAAACCCTTTGTGGCCTTCAGCAGCAATTTTTTTAAGTACTTGAGCTAAGTCTTTTTGAATCAAACGCTCACCGGATTTCACGGTGTTAGAGTCACTAGTAAAAAAATGTTGCCGCGTACCTTCGAATTCTCGCAGTTGGTCTACAACGCTGGCCTGACGAAGAGCTTCACCCGGTAAAATTTCAAATCCTTGTTCAGCGAGCTCTATTGAGGGAGCCATTAGTTCATTTAAAGGGAGAGAGCCTTGCTCTTGGTGCAACTTGATTAGCCCTGCCACAACTCCAGGAATACCAATAGTGGGGTATCCATAATTGAATTTCTGATCAGTTTTTTTATAATTCATTGGTACCTCCGTTGTTGCATCTACCCCGCTGATGTTACCATCGGCTGATTGATAAATAGCTTGAAGACGACCTCCTATTCCACTCATACTCGGTTCTACTACACTTAATGTAAAAGCTGCAGCGATAGCTGCATCAAAAGCATTACCTCCTAGAGCAAACATTTTTTTACCAGCTTCAGTAGCTAACGGATGAGCTGTTGCAATCACACTGTTGGAATATGGACTCTGTGTTTTTGTAGAGCAGGCAATTATGAAGAGAGTTAGGCAGCAGTAAAATTTAGGCAAATAAAACTTTCTATTCATTAGTGAATTTTTACGTAAAATAGTAAAAAAAAAAAGGCTTATGAATTTCATAAGCCTTTTTAAATCAAAAGTTAAATACTATTGGTTAACTGGAGTTTTAGTAAAGATGCCTGGATCTTCGTCAGGTGCATTTGAATTTGAATTTAATTCATTTTGAGCATATGGCATTCTTTCTGGTTTACGAGAATTGTCTGCTCCAACCATGAAATAAGGGACTGCAATGGCTCCATCAGATTTTCTCAGACGACGGGCATCATTGTAAGGCATATGCATTCCAAAGCCTGAGACATAACGTTCTTCCATTACTTCGCGAAGGAAAGCATCATTTGCACTTAATGATCCGGAAATATTTTCAATACCTCCAGAATCAAAATCAGCTGCCACAAAGGGAGCATAGTTATAAGCTAAACCAGTATAATTATCATTTAAATGACCACCAGTATTAAGCCAGGCACGAACTTCATTCAGGTGAGGAAGTCCTGCAGCAACTCCACCAGATCGACCCGCTGCTTCAGCCATAATTAGCTTGTTTTCAAAAAACGTAACCATATTTTGGGGTTCACGCTCTTGTATAATTCCGTCATTATCCCCTGATGGATCGATTATGTAGTATCCACGTCGAGCAGTCTCGTCTGTTTTAGCATGATTCCGAGACAAAGCATTAGTCGCATCTAGAATCTGTAACAAATAGCTTTCATCAGTATCTGTTTTATTTCCTAAATCACCAGCTCTTGAACCAGCTAGAATTGTCCAAAAAAGGTTAGTATCTCCAGAAACAGCAGAACCAGGTTTAAATTTCATATCACCATCTGATGATGAAATACCACTTTGAGCTGCAGATAGTGCACTAGCATAATCTTTTTGGTGAAGATAGAAACGTGCTTTAAGAGTATTTGCAGCAGCAATCCACTTGCTTTTATCTCCGTTGAAATAAATATATTTACTGACTGGAGTTGAGGAGGCTCCACTAAGCGTACTTATGCCCTCATCTAAGAGTGAAATAGCTCCGGCATAAACAGATACCTGTCCATCATAGATTGGATCTTCAATTTCAGGATTCCCCGCTTCAGAAAAAGGAATATCTCCCCATAGAGAAGCAGCAGTTCCAAATGCGTGACCCTGAATAATCATTGCAATACCACGGAGTAAGTCACTTTGAGAGTTTTCGATAATGTGCCGCATATTAGTCATCACACCAACATATAACGCACCCCACTCATCATTAGCCTCTCCTGTAGATAGGTTGTATCCATATATGTTTGAATACAACGCTTGAATTCCTATGAGTTGACCAGAATACATTCCACTTACTCGATTCAAATGACCGCATTGAAGTTGAATGTTTGCTAGCTGACCTCCTGTTAAAAACAGCACCTCGTCAACATCTGCAACTGTCAAATCGTTTGGGTTTTCATTAATTCCATCGACGATATCTTCACAGGAAAATGCTGTGATTATCAAGGAAGAAAAAATTAAAAATCGATAAATATTTTTCATGTTTGACATATTAAAAGTTAAATGTTACACCTACTAGTGTAGATTGCGTTTGAGGATTTGTAAAATAATCCAGTCCAATGGCATTTCCTGTCCCGTATTGATTCACTTCAGGATCAATACCTGGAATATTGTTAATGTTAATTAGGTTTCTACCTGTAACTGAAAACCGAACACTATCCAATCCAGTACTTGACTTAAGACTAGCTGATTCCAAGGTATAACTCAATGAAAGCTCACGGACCTTGGTCCATGTGGCATCGTATATTGAAAAGTTGTAGGCTTGGTTATCTCCAAAACCTCCTCCAATACCGGTTCTATACCAGGTTTCGTCTAACAGAACATTTCCACCACCAAAGTCTCTGACATTCCCTCTAACTGTGGTTCCAGCAGGAATTGTATTTCCGGCGTAATTTACCAAGTCCTGTGTTAGAGTTTCCCTATTCGATGTAGCCGTTGTTGTTCCAAATCTATTTAAAACGTGTAGTGTTCTTGGGGAGAATTCTCCTCCTGTGAATGCTCAACCACGACATTTAATCCAAATTGTTTATAATTTAGGTTGATTCCTAAACCAGCACGCCAATCTGGATTGGGGTCTCCTAACACAGTAAAACTTGACGTAATTTGGGGGAACCCATTCTCATCCAAGTCAAAGCTACCGTCATCATTAGTTCGTGACCCTGTTCCCCAAAGGGTCCCCAAAGGTTCCCCAACTCTAGCGATTGACTGTACCGATGCTCCAGGAGACATGTTTACCACATCCGTACCGTATAAATCAGTTACTTCATTGACATTTCTAGCCCAATTCAGACTTGCATTTAAGGATAAATCTGCAGTTTGTATTGCATTCCAACCAAGGTCAATTTCATATCCTTTGTTCTCCATTGCACCAAAGTTTCCATATTGTGTTGAGAAACCGGATGATGGAGATAAACTTACATTCAACAAAATGTCTTCAATTTTATTGCTGTAGTAGGTAAAGGAGAAAATCAAATCGTTGTCAAAAAACCTTAAATCAGTACCGATCTCCCATTCAGTTTTCATTTCAGGCTTTAAATTTGGATTTCCTAGGTTATTGTCTAATCTAAAACCACCACCAAAGGAATCAATGACTAGAGGATCAGAATAAGTGGAATAGGAAAATCCTCCTTCGGCTAAAGTTTCAAATCTATGAGCCGCTGGTTGAACCCCAACAATTCCGTAAGAAGCTCTAAGTTTTCCAAAAGAAAGTATATCCGACTCAAGTGCTGAATTTGTAAAATTCCATGCTACATCCACTGCAGGATAAAAGAAAGAATCGCTCATTGTGGAGGACGCTTCCAATGCCCCTGTTAGATTAACAAATAGTTCTTCAGAAACGCCAAAATTCAAGATGGCATAACCTCTGTTTGATTTAATGAATCTTTTGGCATTTTCAAAAGAGGAGGCCTCTCGAGAACTGTTTAACGAAGTTGTCATTTTGGTAACATCTACTAAGAAGTTTGATACACTACCTGAACTCCTATTGTATTTTCTGTCATTCAAACTCCAACCTACAGTAGCTGTAAGATCAACCGAATCAGACAATTCAAATTCTCCTCGACCAATAAAATCAAAGTTGTTTTCACGAGTAGCTATTTCATCTTCTAGGTATTCCCCTACTCTTCTGTTAATTGTTATAGAAGATCCTGCACTTCCTCTTGGGAAGAAGAATGTTCTTCGATCGTCAGCAAAATCAACATTTGCTCGAGCAATGAACTGAAGCCAATCCGTTGGCTTAATGGTAAGCTGAGGTGTTACTGTCACCCTGTTAACTTTGTTTAAGGATAGCTGCTCATTCACTGTCCACAAAGGGTTGTTATAAATAGGATTTGCGTTGTTTGCAAGATACCTTCTGTATGAGCGATGTCTTCTAGGGAATTCTTCACCAGAAGCGCTGGTGTAGACTCCAATATAATCTCTATTATCAAAGTCAGCCGGTGTTCTTAAATGACCAAGCTGTATACCACCTACATTTGAGTTTCCTTGTGTTGCATTGGAATCCGTGAAAGCATAAGCAACTTTATTTGATAAATCCATCCAATCGTTAAGCTTGGCATTGTAATTGAATCTAATGTTAGTCCTGTCGTATCTAGATTCACGAATAATACCTTCCTGTTGTAGGTTGGACAAACTAAAGAAGTATGTGTTTTTGTCATTCCCACCACTCATTGTTAAATCATTCTGCCAAACTGTTCCTGTTTGAAACGCAGCATTAAAGTTTTCTTCTACAAATGTTTCTCTTGAATTCTTTTGGGTTATTGGATAATATACATTCCCATTTTCAGCAGTAAAAAACCCTCCGGATGTGTCAAATGTGTCTGCACCTCCGGCACGATCTGGAATATAGTCTCCCCAAGATTCGGCTCTGGTTGGGGAATAAGATCCACTTCTTCCCTGCCCCCAAACAGACTGGCGTGGAATACGCTCAGAAATCTCGTCAAAAGAATAACTTGATGAAACTGTAATTTTAGCCTTTCCAGATTGACCTTCTTTAGTTGTAATTACTATTACACCATTGGCAGCTCTACTTCCCCAGAGGGCTGCCGCTGAAGCTCCTTTAAGGACTTGAAGTGAAGCAATATCAGCAGGATTAATATCGTTTAGTCTTGACCCAAAGCTAATGGCTCCTGAGCTCGAACTACCCCCGTTGACAATTTTAGTGGTAGCACTATTTAGTGGAGATCCATCTACAATTATTAAGGGGTCACTGCTGCCTAAAATTGTGTTGGCACCTCGGATCCGTATTCTACTATTAGCCCCAGGATCACCACTAGTCCTAGTTACACTGAGACCTGCTGCTTTCCCGCTTAAAGCATTGGCAATAGTTGGTTCACCCGATCTTCCAACAGCCTGGGTACTAACAATGGAGGATGTTGCTCCTTGTTTATCACGGCTTTCTGTAAAGCCCAAAGCTGTTACAACAACTTCTTGGAGTATTTGGGAGTCTTCCTCTAATAAGATATCAATTGAGGATTGATCACCAACTGTTACTTCTTGAGAGACGAATCCAGTGTAACTTACCTCAATTACACTGTTTTCGTCACTTACAGTAATGGTGAAATTTCCATCAAAATCTGTGCTGACTCCATTTTGAGTACCCTGCTCGACGACATTGGCTCTGGCAAAGGGCCATTGGCATCACTTATAGTACCTTGAATGACCTGTTGGGCGAAGGTCATTTGTCCTGCTATAAGGGCAAGGCATAAAATTTTGTAAAGTATTTTCATGATTTGTTTAATTTTTTTAAATATAATAAAACACACGATTTAAATAATTTTTTTCATAAAATTTTTAATGTAAATTTCAGAATATGAAATTAAAAAATCAAGGCATTCTTATACTTGGGCCACTTTTGTTTTTTGTAATTCTATTTTGGGGCCCCGTAGAGGGTTTGCCCAAAGAGGCTCAAGCCGTATTGGGGGCTACCGTTTGGATTGCATTGTGGTGGGTTTTTGAGGTGGTTCCTATCAGTGTAACAGCCTTACTTCCAATTATTTTATTCCCAATGGCTGGAGGGGTGGACCTTTCAACTACTACGGCAGCTTACGGGCACAAGTATATTTTCTTATATATGGGTGGTTTTATGATTGCTATAGCCCTAGAAAAATGGAATTTACACAAACGGATTGCCTTGTCAATTATTAATGCAGTAGGAACCAATATCCAACTAATTGTATTGGGCTTCATGTTAGCGACGGCTTTTTTGTCAATGTGGATTTCTAATACGGCAACTTCTGTAATGATGCTACCAATAGGAATTTCCATTGTAAAACAACTCAATGAAAATCCATTAACCTCTGATAATGAAAATTCAACATTTGGTAAAATGTTGATGTTGGGAATTGCTTACAGCGCATCGATAGGGGGAATTGCAACATTAATTGGTACTCCACCAAATTTAGTTTTAGCCGGGGTAATAAGTGAGACATATGAGGTAGAAATTAGCTTCTTTCAATGGTTTATTTTTGGATTTCCTTTGAGCTTGGTTTTGCTTTTTACTGTTTGGTTTTATTTAACCCGCATAGCATTTAATATGAAAATGGAAGAGTTTCCTGGAGGGCGTGAAGAAATCAAACGCCTTCAACTGGAATTGGGTCCGATGAGATACGAAGAAAAGGTTGTTGCTTTTCTATTTGGACTTACTGCATTTTGTTGGATTTCAAGATCGTACCTTTTGCAGCCCCTATTTCCAGCTTTGGACGATACTATTATTGCACTTTTTTTGGGATCCTCTTATTTCTTTTCAATTCGCAAGAAAAAGGACAGAAACTCTTGTATTGGGAAGAAGCTGTTAAAATGCCATGGGGGATAATTCTTCTTTTTGGAGGAGGCATGGCATTGGCCAAAGGCTTTGACATTAGTGGATTGGCGGGTTGGATTGGGAATCAACTTAATGCCATTCAAGGTTTGTCTTTTTTGCTTATTGTATTGTTTGTAATTGCAATGGTCAATTTTTTAACGGAAATAACATCAAACCTCGCCACCACGGCTATGTTACTCCCTATTCTGGCACCCTTAGCTCTTCAATTAGATGTTCATCCTTTTATTCTTATGGTGGGAGCAGCTACCGCAGCTTCTTGTGCATTCATGTTGCCGGTGGCAACACCCCCTAATGCTGTTGTATTTGGGTCAGGATATCTTAAAATTACCGATATGGTTCGAATTGGGACTGGGTTAAATATTTATTCTATTGTATTGCTTTGGATGGTTGTATACTTCCTTCTCCCAGTTCTTTGGGGAATCAATGGACAAGTTTTTCCAGACGCATTTCGTTGAAAACGATTTCAGAAAGAGCAAAAAAACCGCTAGATGTTAAGTCTAACGGTTTATAACCATAAACCAATTCAATGAAAACACTGAAAGGTAAAACAAATATACAAATGTTTTAACAATTTTGCTAATTATTAAACAAAATGAAGAATCTCCAAAAAGTGAATGTCAAATGATAGAATAGGTTGAAATCCCCAATTTATTAATCTTTTTCTCGGCAACTAACTTCTTAAGTGTTCGCGTGATGACTTCTCTAGAAGTCGCAAGATCGTTGGCTATATTGAGGTGAGATTTTTTGATATCCACCAGGCCTTTTCCATTTTTATTTTTGTTCAAATAGGAGAGTAAGCGCTCATCTATTTTTTTAAAACTTAACTCATCAATTGTATCCAAGAGGCTTTGATACTGGTTTACAAAAAGATCTAAAATAAAGTCATTCCATTTGGGGTATTTTTTCTGCCAATCGCGAATGTTCTTATTGGGAATTTTCACAATCTCGCAGCTTTCTTCAGTTTTTGCCGACACAAGACTGTGTTTGTTACCGTAACTAGCAACAATAGACATTAAGCAGGTTTTTCCTGAACCCAAATAATAAAGCAATTGTTCTTTGTCCACATCATTGTTTTCGATATAGACGCGAACAATTCCAGATTTTACAAAAGGGATAAAGTTCATTTTCTGACCTGTAGAAACCAATTGTATATCGGAGGGGACCTCTAAAATTTCAGCGGATTTTTCTATTTCCTTATTTAATTCTATGGGCAAAGATAAACTCTCAAACATGATAAGTAAGTTTGTGACTAAAGATACAAATGTTTTTAATTCAAATATTAAATCAGAGACTCTCCCATTTATTGCTTTACTATTGATAGTACTTTAAAAACTAACCATTGGAGGAGGGTTTATATCAATCATAAAGAATTACAAGATGTGTATAATTATCTGATGTAATTTTTATTTTTTAATATATAAGGAGGTCCTTTTAGATTCTATACCATAATCTATCTGACGAACCAACAAACTGTCTTTCGAGAGAAGTGTATATTTATTTTGTACATGGTTTTGATTGTTAATTGAATATATAATCCAATTGTCACCATCAGAATGTTTAGATAATCTTACTTGATCACTTACTTGATTTTCTCTTATAAATATTAGTTCTCCTTTTATGAATTTTAAACAAGATGTTTGATCTTTATCACTGCACCAAGTATTTGATAATAACGTTTTTTCTGGATCGTTGAATATGAAACTAGTCGCTGAAAGTAACATTACAAATAAGATGAAAGATGATTTCATTTTAAATTAATTTATGGTACTTAAAGGTATTAAAAAATGTATTTCAGAAATCGTCTTTTGAACAATGGGAAATTAAATTTGATAAATAAAATTTTTGGGTATCAAAAACAACTGAAAATTCTTTTTTGAAAATGAAATCAATTCTTCACAAATCAACAACAAGAGGAAAAGCCCAGCACGGTTGGCTAAAGTCTTATCATAGCTTTAGTTTTGGAGAATATTATCATCCAAAAAGAATGAATTTTGGAGCCCTTCGTGTGCTTAATGACGATACAGTTGCAGCCGGGATGGGTTTTGGGACTCACCCTCATCGGGATATGGAGATAATTTCCATCCCATTGGAAGGAGTTTTGGAGCACAAAGACAGTATGGGAAATAATGCTGTTATTAGAACTGGTGACATTCAAGTATTAAGTGCGGGAACTGGGATTTCTCATTCAGAATTTAATAAAAGCAATAAGGCTTCTGTGAAATTCCTCCAAATATGGATCCTTCCAAATCGAAAAGAAATTCCACCCCGTTATGACCAAATATCGTTAAATATCAGAGATAGGCATAATCAATATCAAAAAATTCTTTCTCGATATGCAGAGGATGATGGTGTTTGGATCAACCAAAAAGCCTGGTTCCATATATCTCATTTAGATGCAGGTAAAGAATTATGTTATAAACTGAAGAATAAAAAAAATAGTGGGGTTTATGTTTTTATTTTAACCGGATCTGTTGATATCAATGAACAGAAATTGAGTACTCGTGACGGATTTGGGGTTTGGGAAACAGAAGGTTTTACGGTAAAAGCTAACTTAAATTCAGAATTATTATTAATCGAAGTTCCTATGAATATTGGAACGTAGTAAATTCTTGTTATATTAAAACTTATTTTTCAGGTGTCAGGATATAATAGAAGAAAATTTTTTCAGAAGGGATTTCAAGCGTCATTAGGTGTTCTTGCTATGGAAAGCCTATACCCAATGAATATTATTGGAGATAACTCCGAAAAAAGTGAAAAGATCAAGATCTCGATCCAATCATATTCATATGGTTCTAGTCTTTTGAATGGTAATATGAATATCCTAGATTTTCCAAAAATTGTAAGAGAGGAATTTGGTTTAGATGGAGCTGAGTACTGGAACATACCATTACTCAAAAAAAGAAAAAATAAATCATTTCTTGGGGAAATTAGAAAAAGGACAAAGGATTATGGTATAAATAATACACTTATGTTGGTTGATTTTTTCAGTTCTGAAAAAGGAAAGCCACCTTTAAGTTTATGCAGCACCTCAGCTAAAGAACGTAATAATGCAATTGAAGCTCACAAAGAATGGTTGGATATAGCTAGTGAAATAGGATGCCAAGGAATTCGTGTTAACCTGAGATCACAGAAAATGAGTGCTTCAGAAGTAGCAAAAGTAAGTCAAGAAAGCCTAACAAAATTACTTGAATTTAGCAGTAACCAAGGGTTATCTATAGTAATTGAAAATCATGGAGGTTATACATCGGATGCAAAATGGGTTGTAGCATTGATGAAAAAAATAAATAATAAATTTTTAGGCACCCTTCCTGATTTCGGAACAAGTAACTTTTGTGTAAGAAGAAAACCCTTACAAAATGAAGATTATTTTTCTTCGGAATGTATTGATCAATATGATAAATATCAAGGAGTTGAAGAATTACTTCCTTACGCTAAAGGGATAAGTGCTAAATCACGTCAGTTTGATAATCTTGGAGAAGAAACAGAAACAGATTATAGTAAAATGATGTCTATGATCAAGAAGTCAGACTTTGAAGGTTATATAGCAATTGAATATGAAGGCTCAATTATGGAAATGTACGGATATGGCGGGAATTTTTTATCATCTAATGAAGGTATTTTAGCCACAAAATCATTAATACAAAAATATCTTTAAATTATTACTTCACACCTGTAACGATTAAACTTCCTTTCCAACCTTCTTTAGCTCCTACTTGCCAGCTCTGAACCTCTTTAAACCCTGCAATTGTAAAAAAAGTTTCCCATTTTTTTATAGGCAATAGGGTCATAATTGAAATGCCGCAATCCTGCGGCCAACCATGAGACGCAATATTTTCTATATAAAAGTCCAATCCAATAATTAATCGTCCTCCTTTAGAAAGCCAAGAATCATAAACGTGAGTTATTAATTCTTCGGGCTTTTGCAAATAGTAAAATACTTCCATAGAGTGAACTAAGTCTACTTTTATTTGAGGGGTCCATTCCAATAAATCACTGTGGATGTAGGTGTTATTTGGATCCAGTTTTTTTGCTTTTGTAATCATATTTTGCGAACCGTCAATTCCTATTGCAGACTTACAATTAGGAGCTTTGCCCACCTCTCGAACTACCCAACCGTTACCACAGCCAGCATCAATAAATGTAAATGGATTGATGTTTTGTGTAGCATAAGCGAGCATTGCATCAACAGCTTCTCGATGGTTTTTCTCCATGCCTTCGTCTTTGCCGGTTTCTACCCACTGGCTGAATATTTCAACCGGTTTTTTTCTTACTTTCATAAGTCATAATTAATGATTAAAACTACAAAACAAAACATAGTCGATAGAAAACCCATTATATTCAATTAATAGAAATCAACATTTTTTTGATGGGTTAACCGACTGCCATTAAATATGGATTGGGGAATTCTTTTTTGCCTTTTTTGGAGCTTCTTTCGCTTTAACGGTTCTTCCAGGGCCAGATCTACTCTATGTATTGACTCTATCATTTAGTAACAACCGAATTGCTGCTTTGCAATTGAGTTGGGGATTGACCACTGGGCTCCTTTTTCATACTGCTTTTGTGGCTTTAGGGTGGAGTCAGGTGCTAATTACTTTCCCACATTTTGTTTGGTTGATTAAGATGATAGGGGCAGGATATTTGTTTTTTCTTGCTCTTAGGGTATTGCGTGAGGCCCCAAATGTTAATTCACAGAAAGAGTTACTAAGCACAGCGGGGAATTATTTTTGGCGAGGTCTTATCATGAATTTGACGAATCCCAAGGTGACTCTTTTTTTCATGATTTTTTTCCCTGGGTTTATTTTTTCTCAAGAATGGGCTCTCCCCCTACAATTTTCTTTATTGGGAGTTATTTTTTGGGGACAATCTCTTTTAGTTTTTTTTTTGGTGGTTTTTTTTGGTGATAAGGTGCAACGGAATCTTGTTGGGGATAATTTTTATAAGTATCAAAATAAAGTTCAGGCACTTGTTTTGATGACGATAGCTCTACTCCTTTTATATTCAATTTGAATAATTATTTCTTATCATAGCCTAGATTGTCATCTATTAATTTTAAAAGTTTTAATATTTACAAAGTACTACTCAAAACTGATAATATCATCTGCTGAGGTTAGGTCAGGGACATTTTCATTGATTTTTATAGCCCAAACTGATTGCGGTTGAGCTTCTATAAGTTTGGATAAAGCTACTGGGATTTCTTTTTCCAAACGCTCAGGATGGATTGGACAGTTCTCCAAATAGGGTTTGATGAGCTTCCCCGAAAAATGAAATAAGTTCATACTAACGAAGACCTCCCCTTCTGTGTCGGCAAAAGTTTTTATGTCTGTAGGTGTAGGTTTCTCTAAGATTCCATTAAGGTATCCGTCTGAGTCATGCTTTAGTATAGCAAATCGACCAATGCGTTCTTCTGTAAACTGAAGCCCAGAACTGGTATAACTAATCATGGCATGGGCAGCAGGAAAGCCTTGGAGCAAAAGCGCCAAGCTTTTGGTTGAATACAAATTGTCCCCATTACATAATGTGAAGGATTGTTTTTGCAGGACTGGATATTGTTTCATAGCCTGAAGAACAGCATCAGCCGTTCCCAAAGGTTTAGTCCTTTCTTTTGGGACAGCTTGTATGGCATAGTGAAGCTCAAAATTTGATTTTGAGAATAAGTCTGGATAACTAGTAAAAACGGCTTTAAAGGAGCTATTTTCGGGAGAAGTTATGAGGTAGATTATTTGATACCCTGCTTTTTGAGCATTTCTAATCAAATGAATGAGTAGAGGTGTCTTGTCTTTTCCTAATGGGATCAAACATTTATGAGCCTTCTCAGCAATACGTCGGGTTTGGTCACTGAGTGAAATATTGACTAGCGATTTTTTCATTCGAGAAGAGGCACCTCCTGCCATTATTACTAGTCTATTGGCTTTCATAGGTAGGTGTAATTATTACCTCATAAGCCTTTTTGGCTCCATGAGCCAAAAAGGCTTCAATCACCGTTTGTTTTTTAGCCGATTCTACTAAAGCAACAAGGCAACCACCTCCTCCAGATCCAATGATTTTTGATCCATAGGCCCCAGCGGCCTGTGCAGCCTCTAACATAGCAATCAAGGCAGGAGGGGTATTTTGAATTTTAGTTGTAGAATTTCCTGATGGGCCAGCATCAAAGAACCCAATACTTCAGGAGTGGGATTTTTTAAAAAGGAGGCTTGAGCGTCTAATGTAATAGCATAATTATGAAGGCAGGCATACCAATGATTATGAAGGAATAAGGGCAGTGATTCCAAATACGTATAATAGTCATCAGGAGTACTTTTTCTAATGTCAAAATTTGGATCTATCTGAATAACTGTGGCTATAGCTTTTTGTTGCCATTTTTTTGCATTTTGAAGTACTTCAAGAGTTTCTTTTTCTATTCCCGATTCTGCCACTACCCAATGAAAGTTGGGAAGTGGGAGGGAATGGGATTGCTGACTATCGGTGTCTATATACAGCAATCCTCCTTGTGCAATGGTATAATGATCCATAAGGCCACCAGGTTGATCAAAGGCCAATACCTCGACTTCATATGCCCAATGCCCTAGGGTTTTCGAATTTGGAAAAGGAATATCTTTTTGTGCTTCTAATAAAAATCGTAGCCAGGCAACTACAAGTGCTGATGAACTCGATAATCCTGCTTTAATAGGAATTTCACTCCATATACGGATAGCATACCCCTGGCTAAACCTAGCTCCTTTGTTTTGTATGTATTTCAGCCCCGATTCAAAATAATTCTTTGGTTTTTGACTCAAGGGAAAAGACAGATCAAAGGAGTATCCTTCTTGAGTATCCGACAATTCCACTTGAAAATTAGTTGTGTTGATGGGATTGGCTTCTAAGTAAAGAAATCGGTTGATTGTCCCTGCAATGACAGGCAATCTTAAATAATCCTGATGATCGCCAAAAAAACAAACTCGGCCTGGTACCTTCAAGGAGATCATATAGGGCTAATTTACAATCGACAAAGGATTAGTTTGTTTCCATCTGCTTCGGGTAAAGTCAGGGAATTTTTGAGGATGCCCCCTTCAGCAACAGAGGCTTCACTAAGAGGGCCAACAGCACTCCAAAAACATCCTTCATAAACATTTTGGTCCAAGGCTAGTCCTTTCTGTAGGCACTCAATAATTCGATAACGCATAATAAAATCCATACCCCCATGGCCACCCTTCTTTTTTGCCAACATACCTAGGCGTTTGTACAAGGGGTGCTCGTACTGATTATATATTTTTTCAAGAGTTTCTCCTTGAATCCACTCTTCGTGTGTTTTACTTATTCCCTCAAATCCTCCTTCAAACGCCACTCTTGGAGGGTAACCTGCTAAAGTACCAAGGGTGCCCTGTATTAAATTATGTCGTGTGTAAGGACGCGGACTGGTCTCGTCCCATTGCACCATAATTGTTCGGTCAAGATTAGTTTTAATAATTGAGGTATTTAGGTCACCTCCTTTAAAGTTATACTGATTCCACTGATGATTCGGGGGATAATTTCTTTTGGCGTGAATGTTGCGACCTATGCTAGGTGTAGAAAAAGATACAATATGACTGAAAAGATCTTCTCCTCGTGCTAGATTCATGTACTGTGCAATTGGGCCAAGACCATGGGTTGGATACAAATTCCCATTTCGATTAACATAATGTTTGGTTCTCCAGGATCCGGTTCCCCGAGGAAGTTCGTCCATTTGCCAACGTAATTCGTGGATGTAAGCCGCCTCTCCATGGAGCAAGTTTCCTATTTTTCCCTGTCGACAAAGATTGAGATAGAGCAATTCCTCACGCCCGTAATTAACGTTTTCCAGCATCATACAATGTTTTTGGGTCGCTTCTGAGGTGTCCACTAGTTCCCACAATTCGTTCAAATGTATTCCCAAAGGAACTTCAACAAAAGCGTGAGCTCCTGAGCGCATAGTTGCTATTGCCATTGGTGCGTGATTTTTCCAATTGGTAGCAATTACTACAGCATCTGCATCCACTTCTTCCAACATTTTTTTCCAGGCGGAAGTACTCCCTGAATAAGCAGCAATGTTTTGGTGTCGATTACCGTCAACTTGCTGTTTGCATTCCAGAATTGTTTTTTCTACCAGGTCTTCAAAGACATCGCAAACAGCAACAATTTCCGTTCCCTCAATTTGTGCCCACTGCTGAGCATGGTTGAACCCCCGATGACCAACTCCTATAAAGGCCATTTTTACTCGGGCTATTGGAGCTGTTTTGAAATCGCCCATATAGATTTGATTTTTTTTCGAGGGAGGAGACCATATTGGTGGTATAGCTGGAGTGATGGCCATGGCAGCAGAACCTAACCCCGATTGTTTTAAAAATCTTCTTCGGTTGAAATTTTTCATCATTTAGATATTACGTTTTGTTCCCACTTCCAAGCATTTTGTAAGGCTTCCTCCAAGCTATAACTCATCTTCTAAATTAAATCCGCTTCGATTTTTTGAATTTTTGCGCAGGTCTGAATAACATTACTTGGCCTTCGAGAGCCTATGGCACAGAGAAATTTTTGATCTGTAAATTTTTCAAAAACTGGGATGGTGTCCATTACAGAATTCCCTGTACTCGTTCCCAAATTATATACCTCAACAGCCTTGTCTTGTTGTTTGGAACGTCGAGAGATGAGTGATTTCATATAGGAAATTTACTCAAAATTAAATTAATTAATCCCAACATGATGAACTTAGATTAAGTGTTTTTGACTAGTTTGCAAAATAAAAGAGATTAGATGGTGAGGAAATTTTTAATACTATTGGTTTTAAGCTTAGTATTTAGCTGTAGTTCGGATGAAACCTCAAAAAATTATTTAGCCCTTGGGGATAGTTATACTATTGGTGAAGGGGTAGCAAAATCTGATCGTTGGCCCGTACAGTTAGTCGAAGACCTCAAAAACAGAGGATATTATATTGATTCTCTAAATATTATTGCAAGAACAAGTTGGACAACAGATGAGCTTGTATTGGGTCTGATCGAGACACCAACATTACCCGAGTATGATCTGATTACAATCATGATAGGCGTCAACAACCAATATAAGGGCAGAAGTCTCAAAAACTTTAGAGACGAATTAAAGGTGTTAATTGAACTATGCCTTAAAATGACAGCAGGAGACTTCAGTAAAGTCTTTCTCATTTCTATTCCTGATTGGGGGGTCACTCCCTATGCTGACCGATTTGATGGAAGTTTGATAGCTGATGAAATCAATGCTTTCAATTCGGAAATTATCCAAGTTAGTCAAGAATCAAATATCCGATACATTGACGTAACTGAAATATCAAGACAGGCGGCTCAAGATAGTAGACTATTGGTTGCGGACAGTTTGCATCCTAGCGGATTAATGTATACCAAATGGGTTGAAAAAATAGCACCAATAATCTACGAAGTAGTTAATGAATGATTGGAAGGCTAGGGCCTTAGAATTAGATCGTGAGGACCCCTTAGCTTCCTTCAGGGAACGCTTTATAAACCCATCTGGCACTATATATCTAGACGGGAATTCTCTTGGAAAATTACCTTTAGGTGTAGCACAAGATTTAGAGTTAACGATCCAAGAGGAGTGGGGACAAAACTTAGTACGCTCCTGGAATGATCACTGGTTTGGATTGAGCGAAAGAGTATCTAAAAAATTGGCTGACCTACTAAGTGTATCTTCAACAGAACTGATCATTGGGGAATCCACTTCGATAAGATTATTTCAAATAGCGCAAGCCTTGGTTTACAGCAAATGTTTCCCTTCACGATTGGTTACAGATTCACTCAATTTTCCAACAGATAATTACATTCTCGACGCAATTAGTAAACAAGTTTTCAATATACCGCTCGATAGAGTCACTTACAAGGAAACTCAAAGAGCAGATTTGAAAGAATTGAAGTCTAAAATAAAAACGCACCCAGGGATTTATTGTTTGAGTCTAGTTAGTTACCAAAGTGGTTATGCTTATCCTATAAAACAACTAAATCGTTATGCAGCCTTAAACAATAGTTTAATTATTTGGGATCTCAGTCATGCGGTAGGCATCTTGGATATTGACCTGAAAGAGACAGAAACAAAAGCAGCAATTGGTTGTACCTATAAATACCTTAATGGTGGACCCGGAGCTCCTGCTTTTCTTTATGTTGATTCTGATATACTAACTAAAATTGAAAACCCCATTGCTGGTTGGTTTGGACATGCCTGCCCCTTCGATTTTGAAACAGACTATCAACCAGCTGCCAGCATTCAAAAAATGGCAGTTGGGACTCCTTCTATTCTGTCTCTTGTTGCTCTTGAAAAAGGAATAGAAATTACTCTAGAGGCCGGAATATCAAACATTAGACGTAAAAGTGTACTGCAATCTAGCTTCCTTTATGAATTGGTAAAAGCACGTATATAGAGTCGTTTGGTATTATTATTGAAACTCCCTCCGAATCCAATCAGCGCGGTTCTCATATTTCTATTTCTCATCCGGAAGCCTGGCGTATTACCCAAGCACTTCAAAAAGGGATCCCTTCTATTATTCCAGATTTCCGACCCGATCGATTCATTCGATTTGGGATAGATCCGCTCTATACTAGATTTTAAGACCTTCTAATTTTGATAGATCGACTCGAGCACATTCTCTCTGCAAAAGAATACCTAAAATTTACTCAAGAAAAGCCAAGAGTTACCTAAAAGTATCTGGGAATAATTTAACAGATTTATATATTTTTGTCCTCAAATTGAATTTATGGATTTTAGATGTAATAATAAATGGAGTACTCCAATAGGCATTATTTTCCTTTTAGTTACGATCTCTTGCACAAACCCAGAGTTGAACAAAACAAATACTCCTGATCAGAAAGTAGCTGAATTACTAAGCCTGATGACACTGGATGAAAAAGTAGGTCAAATGGCACAGATTAATCTCACGGTTCTGGCAAAAGGTCCAGATAAGTTTAACTCAATTGAGCCCTTACAACTAGACGAAGAACGCCTTGCAAAATCGATTGATAAATACCACGTGGGGTCCGTTCTAAATACCACCAATAATAGAGCACGAACACCAGAAGTTTGGAATGCAACAATCAACGAATTGCAAAAAGAGCCGCTAATACCCGATTAGGGATTCCTATTATATACGGTTTGGATGGAATTCATGGAGCAACTTATGTAGCGGGAGCCACTATGTTTCCACAGCAGATTGGAGTAGCGGCAACTTGGAACCCTAAGCACGCCTACGAAATGGCTCGTATTACAGCCTATGATACCAAGGCAAGTAGCATTCCTTGGAATTTTTCTCCTGTACTTGATCTAGGGCTTGAATCTAGATTTCCCCGACAATTTGAAACATTTGGAGAAGACCCTTACTTGGCAACTGTGATGGGGCAACAAGCGATATTAGGTTATCAAGGTCCCGAGAATGACATTAGTACTCCATACACCTTGGCGGCTTGTATGAAGCATTTTTTGGGATACCAGATCACCCGAACTGGCAAAGACCGAACTCCCGCTTTTATTTCCGAAAATGAACTTCGTGAGATTCATTTGCCTTCTTTTGAAAAAGCCATCAACTCAGGCGCCAAAACAATTATGATTAATTCAGGTCTCATCAACTCGCTGCCTGTTCATGCCAATAGATATTTATTGACTACTCTTTTGAGAGAAGAATTGGGCTTTGAAGGGGTTATTCTAACAGACTGGGAAGACATAAATAAACTTCACGATCGCGATAAGGTGGCCGCATCGCGGAAAGAGGCAGTGAAAATTGCTATTAACGCTGGAATTGATATGTCTATGATCCCTTACGATTATGAAGAATTTTGTGATAATCTAACGGCTTTGGTTAAAGAAGGAGAAGTATCGCAAGACCGAGTTGACGATGCGGTATCCAGAATCCTACGGTTAAAATTTGATTTAAATCTCTTTGATAAAGCAATAAGCAGTTCTGGAGATTACCCTGATTTTGGAAGTACTAAACACGAGCAACTGGCGTACGATGCGGCTGTGGATGGAATTACTTTATTGAAAAATAAGAAAGGAATTCTACCACTTAAAAAAGGGAAAAAGATATTGGTTACTGGACCGAATGCCAACAGCATGAGAACATTAAACGGGGCATGGACCTATTCTTGGCAAGGTGAGAAAACAGACTTTTTTGCTGCAAAATACAACGCGATTTAGGAAGCTATTCGCAATGAGTTTGGGAAGCGGAATGTTAGCTACATCCCAGGAATTAGTTATCCCATTAACGAAGACTACGATAAGGAACCTAAATACGAATACTACGATCAGGAAAAAGATCAATTTGAGCAGGCTATCCGAGCGTCCCGTTATGTAGATGTAGTTGTTTTATGCTTGGGTGAAAATAGCTATACTGAAAAACCTGGAGATCTAAATGATTTATCATTGCATCCCCTGCAATTAGAGTTTGCCGAGCGGATTATCCAATCAGGAACACCTGTTGTCTTAGTGCTGAATGAAGGTCGTCCTCGTCTTATTAGCTCTATTGCTAATAAAGTATCCGGGATTATTCAAACTTATCTTCCGGGAAACCACGGGGGGGATGCCTTGGCAGATATCTTATCTGGAACGGTCAACCCATCGGGAAAACTCCCATATTCTTACCCATTATATCAAAATGCATTGACCAACTACAATTACAAACCTTCACAAATTCAAGACAATGCACAAGGTGCATATAATTATGTTGGAGAAGTCAAGAATCTTTTTGATTTTGGTTTTGGCTTGTCCTACACCACATTTGAAACTTCGGGGCTCCAGCTCAACGCAACTAATGTAAATACTTCCGATACATTAATGATATCTGTCCAAATTAAAAATACAGGGAAGGTTAGTGGAAAAGAAACAGTTTTGCTCTTTTCCAAGGATCATTACGCTAGTTTAAGCCCAGATGTAAGACGACTCCGCCGTTTCAAAAAAGTAAGTTTAGGGGCGGGCGAAAGTAAAAAACTTAATTTTACTCTTCCCGTAAAAGAATTGGCTTTCGTCAATACCGACTTGAAAAAAATAGTCGAACCTGGAACATTTGATTTGATGATTGGGGATGAAAAAGTTGAGATTACTGTAAAATAATTTATCGTGTACGAGATTTTAATGTACATGCACCTATGGACCATCTCCCCATGTGTTCCATTAGGGGCATATCTCCTAAGTTTTCCTAAAGGGACTCCTTTGCATAAAAGTATAGGGAGAGTGTATATGTTTCTTATGTTTTTTTCCTCTTTTATTTCCTTATTTTTAGAGGCCAAGTAGGGCCTCGGCTTTTAACCCATTTCGGATGGATTCACTTTTTATCAGTAGTAACTATGGCGACTGTTCCTGTTAGTATTTTTGCAGCAAGAAATAGAAATATTATGCGCCATCAACGGACTATGGTATTGCTCTATTTCACAGGACTTCTTGTTGCTGGTGGAGTTACCTTATTCCCAGGACGCTTCCTGCATAGAGTGTTTTTTGCTTAGTTATTGAATGGCATTTTAAGAGCGTTCGGAAGACTTTCTTTGGCCACTTCATAAAGGACCTCATTGCGTCTATTGAAAAGTGTATAGGGGCTATCATAACCAAGAACTTTTAAAGAGCTACATTTTTGAATCCCGTGTTTGTCCATTATTTTTTCTAGTTGATCGCGGTATTTGACGGTTTTATAGGCATTGTTATAACCACCAAATTCAAGAGCAATAAAATAGCCAAGCAGAAGATTTGTATACCGTTACATCAGAACCGATGGGTTGGGGAGCTTTAGTGACAAATATTTAGCAGGAAGGACAAACTCCATTTGATTTCCAGCTGATGTGGTTTCCATATAGACAGGCGTCGTCATTGCAATTTTTGTCTTTGAAGCATTGCCTTTGGAGATATAATTGAAGAGTTTGGAAAAATTTTGATTGTTTCCCTCAGCAGCTACTGTCTTTACCTTTATTGCCTCAGGATAGAAACGAACTTCGGCTCCGTCTAGCGTTCCTATTGACTTATAATTTTGTGTTTCGTATTCTTGCGAAAGCAATCCTATAGAAAATAAAATTAATATATAAAAGAGTTGCATTTTTATTTGCAAAGTACAGAATTGTTAATAAAAAGGAAATGAGTAAGTCGCAGCTAGGGGGTTTTTGTACTTTTGCAATAAGCTAATGAATAAGTTAACTAAATTATTGGGAGTCCTTTTGTTGACCTCTTGTTCAAAAACTGCTCTTGTCCAAGATGTAGATTCGGGAACTTCATCCATTATCTCCAAGACAAATTACACAGACGGTAAATCAGGGGGATCGCAATTGATTTTGTTTCATCTGAAAACATGGTATCCTTTTCTCAAAACCTTTTCGATGAAAGAGACACGCTAGAGGTTACCTACATTACAAGAACACAAAATTTTGATAGTCTTGTTTGGGTTTTTCAAGGAGCTGAACCACTTCTACAGACAGCTAATGAAACTTACACAGTTAGTACAACACAATATATTGAAAGTAATGAACAGGAACAAAGTGTATATGGAGGAATTAAAAGTACAGTTCCTTATAGCATGACTATACCCTACAGAACTTTTGGAAAATTTGATGTGCTTCACGGTGCTTCTAATAGCCGTTTTGTTGATACACGTCTTTTGAATGATTATGTGGAAGTTAAATACGAAGACAATCGCCAAGATTGGGAGGCTTGGGAATCCAGTGGAGTTGAAGGTTGGGTTTCCACCCAGGCAGATACATTTTCGTTGTGCATGGAGAGCCTGGTTGCTTTCTATACCAATCAAGAAATTGTAAGAATCAAAAAACCGTTTACAGGCTTCAGAGACATACGCAAAAATCTCATTTTTGAGTTTAAGTATGCATTTCAAGTCTTTCCCAATCAAGATTCTGGGGCCCCCAAATTGGGATTAAGCCTTTACCCTAGTGAGTCTATTCCCGCGGGACTTTCGGCTGATGACATTCCCAATCTCTGGGAAAATTCAAATGTCGAACGAACCGAATTTCGTCAAGTAGTAATCGAACTTCCCCAAGTTGAGGAGTGTCCCTTAATCTTCACCAAATATCCAGGAGATCTAAATGAAAATGGTGAGCCCCTTTATCCATTTACTGCATGTATTCGTAACCTCCGAATTGTACCATCAGGGTAAAGGGTTTTTATTTGAATTTTGTGACATGGATAGCACAAATTTTAACTCAATTTTTTTTGAAAATTCATTAAGATGATTAAAAGTGAGGCTCTATCTGGATTTTAAATTTACTAAAAGATCACTTTTATTGTTAATGATTCGTTATGCCGTTTTATTATTTTTAACAGTCATATATAATTCATGTTCATCCAAAAATCCCATAGAAAAAATAATTAGATCAGAAAGAATTAAGATTGCTAGGGTTTATAAAAATATTAATAAACATAATTTACAAATTCGATATACACATATTGAAAGGGATAAACAAAACGATCCCATATTTATATCATATAATTTTGGAGTAGATGAATCACGCTATTTCTATCCAGCAAGTACGGCAAAACTTCCTATAGTAATTCTCACCCTACAAAAACTTAGAGAACTTCAGAGAAAAGGTGTGCCAATTGACATGCATACTCCATTTAAAATAAAAGACGCACGAACAGGTATGATTATCGCAGAAGAAGATATCACGCATCCTCATAAACACCTTACATTTGCTCATTTGATTAAAAAAATTTTTTTGATTAGTGATGATGACGCATATAACTATTTGTTTGACTTTTTGGGTAAAGACTATATAAATGAAAAGCTAGCTTTAGTCGGACTTAAGGATATCCAAATCCATCACAAGTTTTTGCTTGATGCTGACAATATCAACACTTGGGAGTTTGAATTTTTTGAAGAAGGGAAACTTATCCACAGACAGTATTCTCAATTCTCAACTTTCAATAAAACTAATGAAGACTTGAAAGAAGTAATTACTGGTTTAGGATACATCAGTGACAATAAAGTTATTCTAGATCCAATGGATTTTCGTAAAAAAATCGTATTTCGATACTAAGTTTGGAAGGTCTTCTCAAACGTATTTTATTTCCAAAAACATTTAGTGAAGATCAGCAATTTAAAATTCTTACAGAGGACTATATGTTTTTAAGATTTTGGATGAGCCGAAATACACTTGAAAGCAAATCTCCACAATATTTATCTGAAACAGGTTTTTATGATAGTTATGTAAAGTTTTTAATTTATGGCGACCGAAAAGGTGAAATGTCTTCAAATATTAGGATTTTCAATAAAATAGGTGAGGCTTATGGTACATTGACTGATACAGCCTATATAATAGATTATGAAAATCAAGTTGAATTTTTATTGACAGCAACTATTATGGTAAATGAAAATCAAATTTTTAACGATGATATTTACGAATATGATTCTATTGGAATTCCTTTTTTGGCAGAGCTTGGCAGACAATTTCTGAAGTTAGAGCAAAAAAAAAGCAGACCCATCGGCCTGCTTTGTAAATAGTAGATAAGGATAAAATTCCTAAAGGACCTCTGTAAAGAGGGCCTGAAGTCTAGAACTATTCCTTAAATAATTATCATAAGACATAAGACACCTCCTTTCTATATTAAGTTAAACATCACTGTTGTCACAGTGCTCAAACTTCTTAATTCAAATTTAGGAATAGTTTTGAAGCGTAAAAACTTAATCCACTAATTTTTTCAAGGTGAGCCCCTGTCCTAAGATTGTGAACAATACAACGGCATAGGTGAGGATCAAAATCAAGGACTTTCCATTACCCATAGAATCGGGAAGGTTTAGAGCGAGTGCAACACTCAAGCCACCTCGCAATCCACCCCAAGTGATGATTAGTGCAGTTTTCTTCTCAAATTTTTTCCAAATGGATAATATCGCAATAGGTACGGAAACACCAATCCAGCGGGCAATAACTACAACAAAGATGGTGATTAGCGAAGCGATTAAATAGGAGAATTTAAATCCTTCAGCAACAATAATTATTTCAAGGCCAATTAATATGAATAGAATAGCATTTAGGGTTTCATCGAGCAAGTGCCAGAATTTATAGACATAGTCTCCCATGGCGCGCTGCAGTCCTTCTTGGCGATTGTCTGTATCGATATTTTGATTTAAGAAAAGCCCCATAACAACGATCCCAAGTACTGCTGAAAAATGGAAATAGTGAGAAATAATGGGAAGGAGTAAAACAAGTGACAGTGTGATTAACACTTCCAGTTCTACATGCTCATTTTCCACATATTCAACCAGCTTAAGTCCAAGAAACCCCATTATAGCCCCTAGGACTACCCCTCCAATAACTTCTGTAGCAAACAAAACAGCAACGCTGCCTGCAGTGATATTTTCCACACCGTTTTCTTGGATGCTCAAAAGGGTTAAGAAAACAACTACTCCAATACCGTCATTAAATAGCGATTCACCTGCAATTCATGTTTCAGTGATTGAGGAGAGATTCATTTTTTTGACCATTGCTAGAACAGCAATGGGATCGGTTGGAGCAATTAGGGCCCCGAAGAGTAAGCAGTCGATATATGAAATACCCATGTTGCTAAGACCAAGTAGAGACAATGAAATCATCCAATGCAAAGCTGTGCCTATAGCAAAAGACGAAAAAATAACCCAAAAAGAGGCCAATAAAAAAATGGTCAATTTATCTTTTAAAAGTTCGTGGACATTAACACTTATAGCCCCAGCAAACAACAAAAAGGGCAGCATCACATTCACAAGAAGATCACTAAAATCATATTCTCTGAATGTCGTTGCCACTGTTTCTAATACGGATGGGAAAATCATTCCAATCGTCATGATGGAAATGGACATAACAAGAGCCAAAACCATCAATCCGATCGTGGTTGGGAGTTTGAGTAATCGAATGTTTATTAGAGAAAAAAAAGCGGCAAGACTTATTAATATAGTAGATAATTCTAAGATTTTCATTTCAAATTTATTTTCTCTGAAATTATATAAAAAATTAATGGATCATCAATCGCTTGATATACTTTCCAATCAAATCAAATTCCAGATTGACCTGGCTGCCAATTTGAAGACAATGGAAATTGGTGTGTTCATAGGTATAGGGTATAATTGCAACAGAAAAAGCATTGTCCTCAGAATCCACCACCGTCAAGCTCACTCCATTTACGGTTATTGATCCTTTTTCAATGGTAACATGATTGGGACCCTTGTCGTATTCAAAGCGATAGCGCCAACTTCCATCTTCATTCTCAATGTCAGCACATAGGGCTGTTTGATCGACATGTCCTTGTACAAGATGTCCGTCGAGGCGGGCATTCATAAGCATTGCTCTTTCTAAGTTCACCAAATGACCTACTTCTAAGGTTCCCAGGTTTGTTTTCTCTAGGGTTTCCTGAATGGCTGTTACGGTGTAGTGTTCGTTGTCTTGAGCTACAACGGTTAAACAAACCCCGTTGTGAGCCAAGCTCTGATCAACTTGTAGTGCTGATGTGAGGAACTTTTCATTTGAATGTGCAAATTAGACTGATCTTTGGTCAGTTGAGACACCTCTCCGAAAGCCTCTATAATTCCTGTAAACATCTTTGTTTTCTTTACCTTTGGCGAAATTAGAAATAAATTGACCATCATGGCTCACCCGACTAAAATAATTATAGGAATTTCTTTGGGAGATCCCAATGGTGTTGGCTTAGAAATTATTTTAAGAATATTTGAAGATCGCAGGATGTTTGATTTTTTCACTCCGGTTCTCTTTGGTCCTCGTCAAGTGGTTCAATTTCACAAAACGCATTTCAAGCGAGATACCCCCTTCATTTTATTTCTAATTTAAAAAGCTGAACAAAAGCAAGTTGAATCTTCTTGAGGTTCCAACAGAGGACTATACTGTAGCCTTTGGGCAGGTAGACCCCCTAGCCGGACAAATTGCCATTGCCTCACTTGAAGCTGCTACAGAAGCGTTGGAAAATAAAAAAATACACGCATTGGTGACAGCACCCATCCAAAAAAATCCATTCAATCCGAAAAATTTAATTTTCCTGGGCACACACACTTTTTAGCTCAGGCCCTTAAAGGAGACGCTATTATGTTAATGGTTTCTGATCGATTACGAGTGGCTTTGGTGACGGATCATATTCCAGTTAGCGAAGTGAGTAGTTCCATTACGACTGACAATCTCAGAGGAAAGTACAGCAATTTTACCGCAGTTTACAACAGGATTTCGGGTTGGTTAAACCCAAAATTGCAGTATTGGGAATTAATCCCCATGCGGGCGATGCCGGAGTGATTGGCCAAGAAGACGATACTGTGATTCTTCCTTTGCTAGAGACCTTTCAAGAAGAGGAAATTAATTTATGGGCCTTATTCTGCGGATAGTTTTTTTGGCTCAGGAGCAGTAGATGAATTTGATGGAGTATTGGCTATGTACCACGACCAAGGTCTGATTCCCTTTAAAACCCTTTCTTTTGGGCAAGGGGTCAATTTCACTGCTGGTTTATCGGCGGTACGAACCTCACCAGATCATGGAACAGCATTTGATATTGCTGGCCAAGGAGTAGCCCAAACCGACTCATTTAAGGCTGCTCTATTCGCAGCAAAATCAATCGTTGCTCAGCGAACCCCTTAAGTCTCTGATGGCGGTGCAACTAAAAATCAAGAAGCGTAGCTAATCAAAGAAATTTTTAATAAATTTGCATGCTCAATTTTAGCCTATGGATGCGCGAGCTGTATTTGTTATTCCTTTTGTAGGATTAAAAAACGGATCGCACCTATTCGACTTTAAGATTGATCATACGTTCTTTGAAGCCTTTGAGTTTTTGATTTTAATCAGCCACAATTTAAAGCGCGAGCAGTATTGGAAAAAAAAGATTCAATGTTGAAATTTACAATTTCAGCCCAAGGAACAGTTGGCGTCCATTGCGATATATCAACCGAACCCTTTGAATTACCCATGAAAACCCAATATGACCTCATTGTCAAATTTGGCTCAGAATACAACAATGACGATGATGAGATTTTGGTCTTGCCTCATGGAAGCTTCCAAGTAGACCTCTCACAATATGTCTATGAAATGATAATCTTGGCCTTGCCCAAGAAGTTGATTCATCCTCAGCTACAGGACGGAACCTTGGTATCCCCCATTCTTGATAAATTAAAAGAACTTGAGCCCAAAGAAAAGAAGTCAGAGCGCGACATTGATCCGCGTTGGAACAAACTAAAAGACCTGTTATAAACAAAATAGTGACATCATAAACAAAGGAAACCATGGCACATCCTAAACGAAAAATATCAAAAACGCGCAGAAACAAAAGACGTACGCATTACAAAGCTAGTGATCAACAGATAGCCACTTGTGTTGCCACTGGCGAGGCCCATCTATACCACAGGGCACATTGGCACGAAGGAAAATTATACTACAGAGGGAAGGTTCTGATTGACAGTTTGAAAACCACAGAAGCATAGTTTATTCATGTTACAAACCCATGGCAAACTCTTCCAAATTCTATTGGAAGGGTTTTTTATGAAATGGGACGACATGTCAAAAAAACTACTATCTTAACTCTAAAGAAACACAGTCAAGTAAGAATATTTAAATGACTTCTGTGCCACAAAAAGCCATCAAAGCAGCGATTACTGCTGTTGGGGGATTCGTCCCCGATGACATACTCACCAACTTTGATCTTGAGAAAATGGTTGATACCAGCGACGAATGGATTATGTCGAGAACAGGTATAAAAGAACGACGTATACTTAAAGATCCGTCTAAGGGAACCTCTTTTCTTGGCTATAGAAGCTGCTAGGGATGTTCTTTCTAAAACAGATCTAGCTCCTGAGGAAATTGATATGCTCATCCTCGCTACAATTACACCAGACATGAAAGTTGCCGCCACTGCAGCAAAAGTAGCTACCGATATTGGTGCTATAAATGCCTTTGCATTCGACTTGCAAGCGGCCTGTTCTGGTTTCCTCTACAGTATGTCTTTGGCCGCGGCAAAAATTGAATCGGGTCATTGTAATAAAGTACTGGTTGTTGGTGCGGATAAAATGTCCTCAATTGTTGATTATTCAGACCGAACCACTTGCATCATTTTTGGTGACGGAGCGGGAGCAGTTCTTATGGAAGCCAGTTCCAATTCCTATGGATGGGAAGATGACTTTTTCCGTTCCAGTGGGGTAGGGCAGGACTATCTTCATATTAAGGCAGGGGGATCCCTTTTTCCAACCAGTTCATACACACTGGCCAAAGGCTGGGAATCCATTTATCAAGATGGTAAAACAGTATTTAAATATGCAGTTTCGGAAATGGCTGCAGCCACACAAAAAGTATTAGAAAGAAACAAACTAGATCCTGAAATGGTAGATTATGTTATTGCACATCAGGCGAATAAACGTATTTTAGATGCCACACAGATACGAGCAAATTTGAATAAAAAGAAATTTTTAACCAATATAGAACACTACGGAAATACAACCGCGGCGACTTTACCGTTGCTCATGCGAGATTTTGAAAATCAATTTAAAATCGGAGATAAACTACTTTTACAGCCTTTGGAGGTGGATTCACGTGGGGATCTGCCCTATATACTTGGGCGTACTAATTATAGATAAAAACCAAAACATGGATATTAAAGAAATTCAAAATCTAATTCGCTTTGTTGCCAAATCTGGAGCACATGAAGTCAAATTAGAAATGGAAGACATTAAAATTACAATCAAAACAGCAGCTGATAATGTCCTCCCCGAATCCCAAACAATTGTTCAACATTTGCCTGCAATGCCCAATGCGGCAGTGCCTTCTACTCCTGTTGTTCCCAATACCGTTGTGGAAGCAGAAATTCCTGCTACCACTGCTGCCGCGCCCTCTGATTCAGAAGAGAATGATTCGAATTTGATCACTATCAAGTCACCAATAATTGGAACTTTTTATCGAAAGGCTTCACCCGATAAACCTGCTTTTGTTGATTTGACCAGCCACTATTTTTAATGAGTGGTAAAGGAATGCGTGCTGTATGGAAGGAAGAAGAGCTTGAAAAAGCCTGGGAAAGTGCACGTCAAGAAGCCGCGGCCTCTTTTGGAAATGACGGCATGTATCTTGAAAAATTGATCGAAGAGCCACGCCATATCGAAATTCAAGTCGTAGGAGACAGCTTTGGAAAAGCCTGTCATTTGTCAGAACGCGACTGCTCTGTACAACGCCGTCACCAAAAATTGACCGAAGAAACGCCCTCTCCTTTTATGACAGACGACCTGCGTGAACGCATGGGAGAAGCTGCGGTAAAAGCAGCAGAGTTTATTCAATATGAAGGTGCTGGAACAGTAGAGTTTTTAGTTGACAAACACCGTAACTTCTACTTTATGGAGATGAATACCCGTATACAAGTTGAACATCCCATTACAGAGCAAGTTATTGACTTTGACCTGATTCGTGAGCAAATTACCGTTGCGGCAGGAATTCCTATTTCAGGGAAACATTATCTGCCAAAATTGCACTCTATCGAATGTCGTATCAATGCCGAAGATCCCTATAACGATTTTCGTCCATCTCCAGGAAAAATAACTAACCTGCATATTCCCGGTGGACATGGCGTAAGATTAGATACTCATGTGTATTCTGGTTATATCATCCCGCCTTATTATGACTCGATGATTGCGAAGTTGATTACTACCGCGCAAACACGAGAAGAGGCCATCAATAAAATGAAACGGGCCTTAGATGAATTTATCATTGAAGGAGTCAAAACGACCATTCCGTTTCATCGTCAACTAATGGAAGAACCCGACTATGTCAAAGGGGACTATACCACAAAATTCATGGAGAGTTTCGAAATGAAAGATTAAAACAGAAAAGACCGCTTGATAGCGGTCTTTTTTTATCCCTTAATTTTTGTGTAGGTTTTTTCTGGCAATACTCTATAACCCATGTTATAGAGTGTAAAACCATAAATATCTGCAGCTTGCTTAATTCTTTTATTTACTGGCGTTCCAGCACCGTGTCCAGCATTAGTTTCAATGCGAATTAATACTGGGTTTTCACCTTGATGTTTATCTTGTAGTTCAGCGGCAAATTTAAAGGAATGCGCAGGAACCACACGATCATCGTGATCTCCTGTAGTAATTAAGGTAGCAGGATAAGCAACTCCCTCTTTGACATTGTGAACTGGAGAGTAACTTTTCAAATAGGAAAACATCTCTTCAGAATCTTCTGCAGTACCATAGTCATAGGCCCATCCAGCACCAGCAGTGAAGGTATGATAACGCAACATATCAAGGACACCAACTGCTGGGAGTGCAACTTTCATTAAATCTGGTCGTTGTGTCATCGTAGCTCCTACTAATAATCCTCCATTAGAACCGCCCCGGATAGCCAAAAAGTCTGAGGAAGTATATTTTTGTTCTATTAGATATTCTGCAGCTGCGATAAAATCATCAAAAACATTTTGCTTTTGTAGTTTAGTTCCTGCCTTGTGCCATTCTTTACCATATTCTCCTCCTCCACGTAAATTAGGGACAGCATAAACACCACCTTGCTCCATCCAAACTGCATTTTGTATGCTAAAAGAGGGGGTAATACTTATATTAAACCCACCATATCCATACAGTATAGTTGGATTTTTCCCATTGAGTTTTAAACCTTTTTTATGGGTAATAATCATAGGGATTTTTGTGCCATCTTTTGAGGGATAAAAAACCTGTGTCGAAACATAGTCCTTTGCTGAAAAATCAATGGGTGGTTCCCAAAATAATTCGCTTTCTTGAGTCTTGGGAGAAAAACGGTAGATTACACTAGGAGAAGCATAATTGGTGAAGTTAAAGTAAATATTTTTGGCTTCTTTTTTCCCAGAAAACCCTCTAACGCTTCCAATGCCTGGGAGTGTAATTTTTCCCAGGTTCTTTCCATCAAAGTTATATTGGTATACCTGTGAAATGACATCTATCATGTATTCTGCAAAGAAATACCCACCCCCTGCGGTTACACTTAAAACTTCTTCTTTGTGAGGGATAACATCCTCCCAATTGTCGACAAATGGGTTAGTCGCATTAACGCGAACAAGACGTTGATTAGGCGCATTATAATTTGTGACTATATAGAGTTCTTCTCCTCGACTTTCTAGTAAGTAGTGATCATTTTCATAATGATTGACCATCACTTTTAAAGAAGATTCTTTTTTGGTCAAATCTTTAAGAAAAAGTTGGTTCCCTGAGGTTGAAATAGCAGCAGAAATTAATAGATAGCGACCGTCATCAGTTACTTGTGCTCCCACATAGCGGTTTTTTTGTTCTTCTGTTCCTCCAAAGATGAGTTCGTCATTTTTTTGAGTACCGCCTAAAGGGTGATAATATAGTTTGTGTTGGTCTGTTTTTTGGGAGAGTTCACTCCCTTTGGGTTTATCATAGCTAGAATAAAAAAAGCCGTCGTTTTTTAGCCATTCAATTCCGCTAAACTTGATGTTCTGGAGAGTGTCCTCAATGATTTTATTTGTTTCTGTATCGATAACGATTACTTTTCTCCAGTCGCTACCCCCTTCAGAGATGGAATAAGCGGCTTTTGATCCATCCTCTGAAAAACTCAATCCAGCTAAAGAGGTTGTACCGTCTTCGGCAAAAGAATTTGGATCTAAAAAAACTTTTGCGTTTTCTATATTTTCTTTATAACGATAGAGAATAAACTGATTTTGTAAGCCAGTGTTTTTATAAAAATAGGTGTAGTTCCCTTCTTTAAATGGCGCACCAATTTTTTCATAGTTCCATAGTTTTTCAAGTCGTTCTTCTAAAGCATTTCTAAAGGGGATTTTTTCTAATTCTCCAAAAGAAACGTCATATTGAGCGCTAACCCAATCGGCAGTTTCTTCGCTTAAATCATCTTCTAGCCAGCGGTAATTATCTACAACTTCAGAATCGAAATAGGATTCAACAACAGGCTGTTTTTTTGTTTCTGGGTATTTTAGTTTTGACTCTTGCTCACAGGAGAAAAGCAATATCGGTAAAAGAAAAACAAATAATTTTTTCATAATCAGCGGTTTATAACCTTTAACTTACAAAAATATTATTTGTTGATCAAATCCTTTTCTATTATTTGTTGATCAAATCTTTTTCAAGGAGATACTCTGCAATTTGAACAGTATTAGTCGCTGCTCCTTTGCGAAGGTTGTCTGAAACAATCCAAAGGTTAAAGGTGTTGTCTTGCGAAAAGTCTTGTCGAATACGCCCTACAAACACATCGTCTTTCCCTTCGGCATAAATTGGCATAGGGTAGGTGTTTGTTTCAGGGTTGTCTTGTACTACCACTCCTGGACTTTGATGTAATAGCTGGCGAATTTCTTCTACAGTAGAAGGTCCTTTTAATTCTACATTAACAGACTCACTGTGTCCACCCACTACCGGAATACGAATCGCCGTTGCTGTAACGCGAATGTTCTCATCCCCCAATATTTTGTGGGTTTCTTTGACAAGTTTCATCTCTTCTTTTGTGTATCCATTGTCTTGAAAAACATCACAATGGGGCAATGCATTTCTGTGAATAGGATAAGGATAGGCCATCTCGCCCTTTTTGTTTTCGTATTCGTTTTCTAATTGTTGAACCGCTGCAACTCCCGTTCCAGTAATAGATTGATAAGTAGAAATAACAAGGCGTTCTATTCCGTATTCTCTTTGGAGTGGCGCAAGCGCGACTAACATTTGAATGGTAGAACAGTTAGGGTTAGCAATAATTTTATCGTCTGCTGTTAAAAGATTAGCATTGATTTCTGGCACGATCAGTTTTTTCTCTGGATCCATTCTCCATGCAGAAGAATTATCGATAACGGTCGTTCCGGCTGCGGCAAATTTAGGGGCCCACGCTAGAGAGGTTTCGCCTCCTGCAGAAAACAAGGCGACATCTGGCTTCATATCAACAGCTGTTTGTAAGCCTACCACCGTATAGTCGGTTCCTTGATAAGCAACTTTCTTTCCTACAGATCGTTCTGAAGCGACAGGGATTAACTCTGTCAAGGGGAAATTACGTTCGGCTAAAACCTTCAACATTACATTTCCTACCATACCGGTAGCACCAACAACGGCAACTTTCATATCTTTTATTTTGTGCAAAAGTAGGCATAAATCTAAGAGACAACAACCTGCTGAGAGATATTCTCAAGGATACAACAAAATGTTACAAATAAAACAATTAGAGAATACTCCGCTTTATTCTAGGAGAGAGTGCGGTGAGTAATTCATAAGAAATGGTCCCTGCATTTTTAGCGAAATGATCTGCGGTATGTTTTGTGTCAAAAAGAATTGCTTTTTGGTGTAACTCACAGTTGATATTAGTGACATCGACCATGATCATATCCATGCAAACATTTCCTACAATAGGGGCATGTTGACCATTGATCCAAACTCCGCCAACTTCTTTCCCAAAACTTCTGTTTATTCCGTCTGCATGACCTATGGGAAGTACAGCGATTTGACTTTTTTGAGCCGCAATCCAGCCTTGATTATACCCCACACTTTCTCCTTTTTCTACAGTGTGCAATTGTACAATAGAGCTACTTAATCGAGCGATGGGAAGCAGGGATCTATCCCAATCGGTTTGATTGAGGCATAGGCAACCGCGAGATAATCAATGCCCTGTTCTATGAGGTTTTGAGCTATTGGGACCACTCCTTGGCCATATGCATTCGCTTTCACTACCCCAATGATTTTTGTCTTGGGTTGTAACTTGGATCGGATCACTCCGAGGTTGTGATTCAGACGGGATAAGTAGAGATCAATGATGGCCATCGTCTATAATTCGGTAGACTTCTTAACGGAACTAGATTCCTTTTTCATAGGGTACATGGCCTTAAAAAAAGCACCACGACTTAAGGGCTCATAATCTTGTTTTTCTCCCAAATGAATCAGGTTTTTTGTGCCGATTTTCTAAAACTGTATTGAGCAAGGTTTCCTGTTCGCGTACAAACGGCATGCACTTTGGTCACATATTCAGCTGTAGCCATCAGCGCCGGCATGGGCCCAAAAGGATTGCCCTTATAATCCATATCCAATCCTGCAACAATAACTCGAATTCCACGATTGGCCATATCATTGCAGACTTGTACGATTTCATCATCGAAAAATTGTGCTTCGTCTATTCCGATGACCTCACAACCATCTGAGAGAATGGGAATATTGGCCGCTGCAGGAACAGGAGTGGAACGAATCTGATTGTCATCGTGTGAGGTCACATAGGAAGCGTCATAACGTTGGTCTAGGCTTGGTTTAAAAATTTCAACTTTTTGTTGGGCGATTTTTGCTCTTTTTAGCCGTCGAATTAATTCTTCTGTTTTCCCTGAAAACATAGATCCACAGATGACTTCTATCCAACCAAATTGCTCTTTAGGGTTTACCGTGTTTTCTAAAAACATTTCGTACTTTTCGTTTTTGACGCGCGACCACTTGGTCGCAAACAAAAGGTATTAAACAATTTGTTGCACTTTCTATCATGAAGCATCAACTTCGTAAAGAAATTGAAAATTTAATTCAACTCCTAAATGCAAAAAAGGAGAAAATGTCTGACCAACAAATGCATGAAAGCTTGAGAGACCTCTATGAGCTCAGTGTAATATCCCACCTCAAACCCAAAGGAGAAGAGTCTGCGTCACGTTCTCTCGAAACCCAACAAGAGAAGCTCTTTCAATCATTGGAATCAATGAATATTGCAAAGGAAGAACTGACCCAAGAGGAGTCTTCCCAAGATCAAGAAGAGATTCCCGAGCTTATGGACACCATAAAAAATATGGTAACCGAAATGCCCGAGACCCAAGAAGTAAACGAATTATTCACCCAAATCGAAGAACCCCACTTCGTTCGAAAAGATGAGACTACCTCCACGGCCTTTGAAGAGAACCCTAAAAGGGAAGAAATCAAATCTCCCCCCAATCTAAACGAACAATTTTCCAAAGGGTTAAAAGTAGATCTGAACGACCGTTTGGCCTTTATTCATCACTTGTTTAACAATCAATCCACCGAATATCAGCGAGCGATGAATCAACTTACTACATTTGATTCTCTAGCCGAAGCATCCAATTTTATTGATACCATGTTGAAACCGGATTATAACCAATGGGAGGGCAAAGACGAATATGAAGAACGCTTTCTGGGAATATTGATTCAATATTTTGAGACTAAATAAGCTGTTATGGGATTGTATGTAGTTCCAACTCCAATTGGCAATTTGGAGGACTTTACCCACCGTGCGCAGCGATATTTAAAAGAGGCCGACTTGATTCTGGCCGAAGACACACGCACGAGCGCTACCTTATTACAACATTATGAAATTCAGACTCCCATGCAGAGTTTTCATATGCACAATGAGCATTTCAAACTCGATAGTATTCTTGCACTTCTCAAAGAAGGACAACGAATAGCACTTATATCCGACGCCGGGACTCCCGGAATTTCAGACCCTGGATTCCTTTTGGTTCGAGCGGCTCTCAAAGAAAACTTGGAAGTAAGTTGCCTCCCGGGAGCTACAGCACTAATTCCTGCTTTGGTACAAAGTGGACTACCTTCCGACCGGTTTTTCTTTCAAGGATTTTTACCCCCAAAAAAGGGGCGACAAAAAAGACTGGAAGAATTGGCACAACTTCCGGTCACTCTTATTCTTTATGAATCTCCCCATAAGCTAGTAAAAACACTTATGCAAATGGAGCCTTTTTTTGGCCCGAATCGAGCAGTAAGTATCGGCAGGGAACTGACCAAAAAATTTGAGGACACCTTTCGAGGTACTCTGTTCCAAGCAATAGAATTCTATAGCCAGCAGCCACCCCGTGGCGAATTTGTTGTTTGTATCGCCTCCGAATAGTTAGCCCATGAAATGGATAAATAACGAAGCCCCCCCTAGAGAAAGGGTTCTACAATTGGAACAGAAATTGGGGATCCCAACTGCTGTAGCAACTGTACTCATTCAACGAGGGATTTCGTCTTTTGATTTGGCCAAGACATTTTTTCGTCCCAGCCTTGACGCTCTTCACGATCCATTCCTAATGTTGGGGATGTCCGAAGCAGTAGCGCGCGTTTTTTCCGCAGTAACTCATAATGAAAAGATCATGATCTATGGGGATTATGATGTGGATGGTACAACCGCTGTAGCCTTAATGGCATCCTACCTTCAAACCCTAACTTCAGAAGTAGCGACCTACATTCCCGATCGATATTCCGAGGGGTATGGTCTTTCCAGCACTGGGATTCAATTTGCTCATGATAACGAAATTACATTGTTAATTGTCTTGGATTGTGGAATCAAAGCCATGGAACAAGTTGAAGAGGCCAAGGCGCTTGAAATAGATTGTATTATTTGCGATCATCACTTTCCTGGAGAAGAATTGCCAAAGGCAGTAGCTATCTTAGATCCAAAGCAAGAAGGTTGTTCCTACCCGTTCAAAGAATTGTGCGGATGTGGTATTGGCTTTAAACTCATCCAAGCACTTGCACTCGAACAAGGACATGACGTCATCTCTTTAATACCCTATTTGGATTTGGTGGCAACAGCCATTGCAGCAGATATTGTTCCTCTAACTGGTGAGAATAGAATTTTGGCCCACTACGGTCTTGAACAATTGAATGCGGCACCGAGACCTGGATTGGAGTTGTTGACTCAAAATACCCAAAAAAAGCGATTGCAATTGAGCGATTTGGTTTTATTATTGCACCGCGAATCAATGCAGCAGGAAGAATGCAACACGGCCATTATGCCTTAGATTTGCTGTGTTCCCAAGACAAGGATTCGGCACTCCCTCTAGCTCGAGCTATAGAATTGATGAACAGCGAACGGCGCCTCACCGATGAGAAAATCACCCAAGAGGCCTTGGAACAAATTCCTGATTTAAACACCAAAGTGAGTACGGTTGTGATGCAAGAAAACTGGCACAAGGGGTAGTGGGTATTGTTGCTTCTAGACTGATTGAAAGTCACTATCGCCCTACTGTAGTGCTCACTGCTTCAGAGGATACTCTGGTAGGTTCTGTACGTTCGGTAAGAGGCTTTGATGTTTATGAAGCTATAAAATCCTGCAGTGAACACCTGATTCAATTTGGAGGCCATAAATACGCAGCAGGTCTAACTATGGAAAAAACGAATCTTGTGCCCTTTCGTGAGGCATTTGAAGCAGCAGTTAAAGAACGTATTCTACCCGAACAATTGGAACCCAGTATGATTTATGACACAAGCATCGTGTTTAAAGAAATCACACCCAAGCTGTATCGTATTCTACAACAAATGGCTCCTTTTGGTCCACAGAATATGCGCCCTGTATTTCACACACGAGGTGTAAAAGATACGGGAGGGACCAAAGTAGTGGGGAAAGACCAAACTCACTTAAAGTTAGAAGTAACCGATTTTAGCGGAGTTTCATTTTCCGGAATTGGTTTTGGGATGGCAACACACATCAGTCAAATTAAAAGCCAAGCGAGTTTTGAACTCCTTTACACGCTAGATGAAAATGAATACAACGGAAAAAAAAATCTTCAATTAAAAGTAAAAGCGCTACGCTTTACCCAATAAAAAATCATCCTCATTTGTCCATTAAATTATATCGAGTAGAAGTTATTTCAAGCTGGCATTGAAAAGGGAGTTACTTCAGACCTTCATTAAAACAGTTCTTAATCAAATGATTGGTTGAGGGATCATGGGCGGTGATAGCTTTGTTTTTAACTTCTTCTAGAATCGCGCTCGAGAGTTGTTTTCCCAATTCAACGCCCCATTGGTCGTAGCTGAAGATATTCCATAGAATTCCCTGCACAAAAATTTTGTGCTCGTAGATCGCAATGAGGGCACCTAAATTGTAGGGGGTGAGCTTCTTTATTAAAAGGGTATTGGTGGGACGATTGCCTGTAAAAACTTTGAAAGGAGCCAATTGGAGGATCTGTTCTTTGGATAGACCTTTTTCTTCCAATTCTTTTTGTACAGTAGCCTCTGATTTACCGCACATTAAAGCTTCAGTTTGTGCAATAAAGTTGGACAACAACTTGGCTTGATGGTCTCCTGTTTCGTGTAAGGATTCTTTGAACCCAATAAAGTCGGTTGGGATCAATTTGGTTCCCTGATGAATCAATTGAAAAAAAGCGTGCTGGGCATTGGTTCCGGAAGCCCCCAGATTAGCGTTCCTGTCTGATAGTTTATTGCATTCCCGTTACGATCCACCCCTTTGCCGTTGCTTTCCATGATTCCTTGTTGGAGATAGGCAGGAAGGTTTCTCAAATACTGGGTGTAGGGAATGATCGCTTCACTTTCGGCTTGCCAAAAATTATTATACCAAATACTAATTAGTGCCAATAAAGTGGGGATATTTTTTTCAGTAGGACTGTCGCGGAAGTGTTGGTCCATTGCTCCTGCTCCTCGAAGTAAATCTTCAAAATGATCGGGGCCAATGGCCAGACAAATACTTAACCCTACGGAACTCCACAAGGAAAAACGACCGCCCACCCAGTCATTCATGGGAAAGACATTTTCTGAGGCAATCCCAAAAGCATCGATTTTCTCTAGGTTGGTAGATACAGCGACAAAATGCTGGCTAATGGCCGATTCTGGTGCCGAACTGAGAAACCATTCCCGTATGCTGTTGGCATTGGACAAAGTTTCTTGGGTAGTAAATGTCTTGGAAATAATGAGAAAAAGTGTGGTTTCAGGGTCGATTTTTTTCAAAATTTCCTTGTGGTGATCCCCTTCCACATTGGACACAAAATAGGGAGTCAGATGATTGCCATAGTATTCCAAGGCTTCAGTAACCATAGCTGGCCCCAAGTCCGATCCTCCAATACCAATATTGACAATGGAATCAATCGATTTTCCAGTATAGCCCTTCCATTGACCAGAGAGGACCTCTTTTGCAAAGCCATACATTTTCTCCTTGGCGCGTTTGATTTCAGGAGTGATATCTTCTCCTTCAACTTTAATAGCGGTATTCCCTTGTGTTCGTAAAGCCGTGTGAAGAACGGCTCTGTCTTCGGTTTCGTTGATGGCCTCTCCCGAAAAATAGGACGCTATCGCACTGGGTAGTTCCGCTTCCTTAGCCAGCTTGATCAATAGTTGAATCGTTTTTTGGGTCAACCTGTTTTTGGACAGGTCCACATAAAAGTCTTCCCAAGTAAAAGAGAGTTGGTTGAGCCTGTCTTTTTTCAGTTTCAAATAAGTTGAGGATAGTCTGGTCCTGAATGGCTGAAAAGTGGGCTTCTAATTCTTTCCATGCAGTGAGTTGAGTGGGATTATGGTTGGGTAGTTTCATATCGGCTAAGACGTTTGTTGTCGTTTAAAAAGTCTGGTTCAAAAGGGATGCATTCTAGCTCATTTTTGATAGGTTCAATTTCGGCTAAAAATTGGGTCTTTAAATCCTTGGAAATAGGTTAGGCGACTGGGAGCTTTTGTCGGAAGGGGTCCACCTGTTTTCCGTATTTCCAAAAACGATAGCAGACGTGTGGCCCCGCTGTGAAGCCCGTCATACCTACCCCCCAATAACATCGCCTTGTTTGACGTATTGCCCCCGTCGCACATTGTGCTTTTTCATATGCAAGTATTGGGTTTGATAGATATTGTTGTGTTTAATGGTCACATAATTTCCATTACCGCGGGTATACGAAGCTTTGATGATTGTTCCATTGGCGGTTGCCATAATGGGTGTTCCCACACTGGCGGCAAAGTCAGTTCCCCGATGCGGTTTGATTCGATTACCGTAATATTTGATCCGCCGTCGCAAGTTATAGCGGGAAGAAATCCGACTGAATTTAACCGGAGCTTTTAAAAAGCTCTGCGGAGGTTCTTGGCTTGGTCATTGAAATAATCCACCCGACCAACCAAACTGTCCGATTCAAATTTAAAGGCGTAGAGAGGCTTGCCGTTGTGTTCAAAATAAGCAGCTTTGATTTCTTGTATCCCAATTGAAATGGAATCGTCAACAAATTTTTCTGTGTAAATGACTTTAAAGCGATCTCCTTTTTTCAAGCGAAAAAAGTCGATGGTCCAGGCATATACATCGGCAAGATAATAGGTCAATTGATCATTGAGACCACTGTTTTGCATCGTTTCATAGAGGGAACTTTCTATGATTCCTGCTCCCTGCAGTTTGACTAGGCGCACTGGTTTATCAACCTTTTCTCCAAAAAGGCTATCACGCAGTTGAATCCGCGTATAGCTTTCCACCCCGGGTTCGTAAATAAAAGCATAGGGCGTGGCAATGCTGTCTTGCGTATAAAGCAGCGTATAGGGCTTACCTATTTGCAATCGGTTCACTTTCACCTTTCCTTTAATGGCCTGAAGTATTTCATAGACCTGTGGATAATCAATTCCCTCTCCTTCAAGGATAGCTCCAAAGGTATCTCCCCTACGGATTTTTTTTTGTACAACTTGATATTGGTTTAGATCATAGCCATAGCGCATTTTGGGAGGAATTATTTTTACTTGTACTGTTTCAAGCTTGGGACTAGGTAATGGCGAGTCACAAGCACCAAAAAAGACAAAAATTACAGCAACTCCACTCCAAAGAAAGGATGGAAGACCAAGCCACTGTTGTGTGTTTTTATTGGAAGATTTCAATACGGAAGGGATGTTTCAGGTTTTTAAATTTTTCCAAGTCAACTTTAATGCTACCAATTGCCAAATCGGCTTGCATTCGAATGGGAATTCGATTCCGATCATCGGAGACCCATAAGGTTACACTCTCTTTTTCTTTAAAGACACGACCGGCCTGTACGATGGGTTTGAATTTCAAACAAGAGACACGACCAAACTTAGAATTAAGGGTTTCTTTTCCAACGTATTTGAGTTTGAACAAATAGTTATCGTTGTCAAAAAACATATTGATAGCAAAACTTCGGTTGGGTTCTAATTCACCGAGGGGTAAAAAATTACGGAGGTAATAGAATGCCGAGATAAAGTCTTGGGCTTTTTCACTAATGGGAATTCGGGTCTTCGTTTTTTTCTTTTTATCGTGGACGAATGCCTCTTGGGCTTCGTGATCGAAGTCCGTTTCAATATCTTTTGTGTACCCTCCTTCATAAATATCCCGAATTGCTTTGTAGGGCACACCGTTTGACGGGTCAAAATAGCTTTCATAATGGTCTTCTACTTTAAAGAACCAACGGGCCAAACCAATTGTTTTTCCGTAGCCTTTGGCGTGGAAAACTGGTCGGTTGTTCAGGATCGTTTCTTCTAGTTTCAAGGTGGCGATTGAAGCATTAAAAAACCCGTAATGGATTCGAAATTCAAACCATTCCTGATCTTTGAAGGAATCATTGGATTGGGTATTTGGGACCAAATCGGGGAAAATTTCGGGGGCTTGGGCCTGTCCGACAGAAAAGACGGCAATTCCGAACCACAAGAGGGTTATACTTTTCATATCCCTACAAAAGTAGAAAATCTTTTACGAAGCAGAATGGGAATTGATAGCCTTATATAACGCATTTCCTTTGTTTGGGCCCAATACTTCGATAAGGGCTTCTTTAGGTGCTGCTTTGATGCGCTTTAGCGATTTGAATTCTTTGAGTAAAACCTCTTTTGTTTTGGGTCCCACCCCAGGGATTTGATCCAATTCAGAGCCCAAAGCGCTTTTACTTCTTCGGTTCCTGTGTAGGGTGATCCCGAAGCGATGGGCTTCATTTCGCAATTGTTGGATGACTTTGAGTGTTTCCGATTTTTTATCCAGATAGAGAGGGATGGGATCCTCTGGGAAATAGAGTTCTTCCAAACGTTTGGCAATTCCAATGATTGCGATTTTTCCACGAAGGTCAAGGATCTCTAGGCTTTTGAGGGCAGAAGACAATTGCCCTTTACCCCCATCAATAACAATAAGCTGTGGCAAGGCCTCGTCCTCCTCCAATAAGCGGCGGTAGCGACGGAAAACAACTTCCTCCATCGAAGCAAAATCGTCAGGCCCTTCTACAGTTTTGATCTTAAAATGGCGGTACTCTTTTTTTGCTGGGTTTGCCATTTTTAAACACAACACAAGCTGCGACTGGATTGGATCCCTGTATGTTAGAGTTGTCAAAACATTCTATATGAACGGGTTCGCTCGATAGCCGAAGGTCTGTTTTCATTTGTGCCATCAATCGCTTTTCATGGCGATCGGGGTCCACAATTTTCATTTGTTTAAATCGTTCCATTCGGAAGTATTTGGCATTGCGAAGAGAGAGTTCGACTAATTTCCGCTTGTCTCCTTTTTGGGGGAGGATAATTTGAATCTCCTCCCCAAAATCCAAAGGATGTGAGCTGAAAATCACCTTGGATTGCGAATGAAACCGTTGCCGAATTTCAATGATTGCCAGCCGAAGAAGTTTGCCATCGGTTTCCTCCAAGCGTTTTTTGATTTCCATAGTGTGTGATCGAATAATTGATCCATATGAAATCTGAAGGAAATTGACATAGCCATAGCTTTCATCGGAAAGAATGGTAAACACATCAACGTTATTTATTTTGGGATTGACGATGGTAGATTTAGCTTGATCGTTCTCTAGCACCTCAATCTTGTCTTTTATTCGTTGCGCCGCTTCAAACTCCAGTTGTTCGGCATGACTCCTCATTTGGGTTTTAAATCGCTTAAGCGATTCTTTGAAATTTCCCTTTATAATGGAACGAATGGCGTGTATGTTCTCTTCATACACAGCTAATTCGATATTCCCCACACAGGGACCTAGACAGTTTCCTAAATGATATTCTAGGCAAAGCTTGTATTTGTCTGCCGTTATTTTGCTAGGGTGCAAGTCGTAATTGCAGGTTCGTAGCGGATAGATTCCTTTGATTAAATCCAAAAGAGTTCGTACAGTTTTCATACTAGTATAGGGACCAAAATATTCAGATCCATCGTGGATGATTTTCCGAGTAGGGAATACCCTTGGAAAGGGTTCTTTTTTGACACAGATCCAAGGGTAGGACTTGTCGTCTTTCAGCATTACATTGTACTTGGGTTGGTATTTTTTGATGAGGTTGTTTTCGAGCAGTAGGGCATCCATCTCAGAGGCCACAACAATATGCTCCACTTTAATAATGTTCTTCACCAGCATTCTAGTTCGGTTGTTCAAATGCTGTTTGGTGAAATAGGAACCTACCCGCTTCTTTAGATTTTTGGCTTTGCCTACATAGATTACCCTGTTTTCGGCATCAAAATATTGGTACACCCCTGGCTCTTCGGGAAGGGTCTTAATTTGGATTTCAATTGCATGCAATTCCATGCCTAAAAATACGCTATTTAACTAAGTCCAAACAATCTGTACCTGCTAGAATAACTTTAGGGTCGAGCGCATTATGGATTAAATTGATAAGAAAATTTCGGATGTGGCTAGTGGGGGATGCTTTTTTAGATTCAGATTGAGAATAGCCTATTTGCTATTTAATGTTGTAATCATTTAATTATGCAGCGTATTTGAAGAGATAATACAAAGAAAAAAAGCTAGGAAGCTAAGGGAGTCTGGATAAAAAACTACCTTGTATCTATGACTAAAAAGGAACTGCGGCACCACTATCTCCAACAACGGAAAGAACTCTCCAGAAAGCAACATCAGCAGCTGAGCAGGCAAATTACTGAAAGGGTATTTCAGTTGATTCTTCCGAGTTATCAATGGATTCATGTTTTCCTCCCTCTAGCACGTCAGGCAGAAGTAGCCCTGGAACCTTTAATTACTTCACTCTGGGAGTGCAATAAAAAAATAGTGGTACCTAAGCTAATGAGTCAAGGTGAAATGACCCACAATCTGTGGACCCAAACCACCCATTGGCAAAAAAACAACTGGGGCATAATAGAACCCCTTGCTAGCCAAGAAATCCGCCCTGATCAAATCGACCCTTTGATTGTTCCCCTCCTAGCAGTGGATCAAAATGGACAGCGAGTGGGTTACGGTAAGGGCTACTACGATCGTTTTCTGTCCCAATGTTCGGATCAGGTACATGCCATGGGAGTTGGTTTTTTTCCTGTTGTGGAAGTTATTTCAGATTGTGAAGTAACCGACATACCTCTCGATAGCTACATCACTCCCATACACGCTTATTTCTTTAAAGGCTGATCGGTATTAAATACCTTTTTGTTAAAAAGAGAAGGATTCCTACTCCAATGCTGATCCAAGAGTCGGCTGCATTAAAGATGTATTGAAAAAAAAGATAACGCTCTCCTCCCACCCAAGGGATCCATTGAGGCCAGGTCCATTCTACTAGGGGGAACTGGAACATATCCACTACATGGCCAAAAAGAGTGGAGCGTAGCCTTCCGAACTGGTCCAAGTGGCCACTTGCCCGTAACTACTTGTAAACCAAACGCCATAGAAGACGGAGTCGATTATATTCCCCAAAGCTCCTGCAAAAATCAAACAAAGGGCAAAAGGGAGCAGTGTGGTATTTCGCTGCTGCAAATTGTCCCAAAGCCAATAGCCTAAGGCAGTGATAGCGACCAATCGAAACCCGGTGAGCAACAGCTTGGCAATGCGCTCGGAAAGAAAAGGGAGGATCGTATCGAGACGGGTACCCATGGCCATGCCTTTGTTTTCAACAAAAAGGACTTTGAAAAACCCCCAGTCGAGAATAGCTTCTTGCCCAAATAAAGATAGGGGGTAATTAAGTTTGATGCTGATCTTTATCCACTGATCGATAATCAACAACACCGAGATGAATAATATGGCGGTCAATCCATTTAAGGGACGAAATGAGAGTTTGAACATGTTTGTTAATTGAGCTTAAAAATACACATATCAAAGCGGATTGCAATCGACTTTCCCTCGGAGGTTTACTACTTCAAAAAGCACCTTATCGGAATCTATTGAACAATCTATTTTTTTGATTCGATTGAACCGTAAGGGTCATTTCTCGGTGGGTAATTTTGATTCCTGCAGAAAGGGTTTTTAGTTGGCCAGGAGTAGCGGTCAAATCAAGCAAACAAACCCCGGATCTTACAAGGACATCGAGCTGTTGGTACTGTCCTTGAATTTGAATTTTACCTTCTTCCATTTCAAGGAACACGGCAAGGGAATGAGGAATTTTCAAAGTCATTTGGGTAGCGATTACTTTGTGGGTTGCGAGTTTGTCATTGGGGCGATTCAGAAATGGATTTCGAAATTCTGTGAGTTGAAGGATGTCTGCTGTTACCGAAGAGCGAATGCGCATCTGGTCTTGGTATTCCCCAGAAGACGTATAAGACATTACGACGATGTTTTCAGTATGATTGGAGAGTTGAAAGTCTTCCGCAAAGGGGAGCTCAATAGACACAGATTCAAATCCTGATATGGGCCAACTGCGGGAGATAACCGATTGGGAGAAGGCCCCTATACCCATGAGATAGAGAACAATAAACGTACCCTTTTTTATTTTTGAATGTTTTTGGCTTCGATACTTAGTGTGGCGTGTGGAACCAACATCAGTCTTTTTTTATTAATGAGTTTTCCAGTTACTCGACAAATTCCATAGGTTTTGTTTTCAATTCGGATTAAAGCATTTTTGAGATCTCGAATGAATTTTTCCTGTCGGATGGCCAATTGTGTGTTGGCTTCTTTGGACATGGTCTCAGAGCCCTCTTCAAATGCCTTAAAGGTGGGTGAGGTGTCTTCGGTACCATTATTGCCATCGTTCATATAAGCACTTTTTAAAAGCTCTAAATCGGCTTTAGCTTTTTCAATTTTTTCTTCAATGAGTTCTTTAAATTTCAATAATTCTTTGTCGGTATATTTTTTTTTGGTTTTATCTCCCATGACTAAATTTTTTGAATATTTATTCGTGTATCAATTTCATCAAATGCCAAAGATTGTCCCTCAGTTAAGTTGGGAACAAATTCCAAATGATCGGTTAGGGTCTCTGTCATTACATAGTGTTTATTTTTCAAAACGGCTTTTTCTAACCCTTCATGCTGTGCTATCCGCACGGCAATCTTGTCGGTGACTTCCAGTCCCGCGTCTTTTCGAATGTTCTGTATCCGGTTGACCAGCTCTCTAGAAATTCCCTCTTCCACCAAACCTTCATTTAAGGTACTGTCTAAAGCAACGGTGGTGCCCTGCCCAGTTGCAATCAACCAGCCCGCTATGTCTTTGGTGCTAATTTCAACATCCGAATCTTCTAAAATAATATTTTTTTCATTGACATTTAGTTCAATCTGTCCCTGTTCCTCCAATTGTCTAATTTGCTCTTCAGACAATGATTTTACAGTATTAACAATTGAACCCATCTCTTTCCCGAACCTAGGCCCCAAGGTTTTGAAGTTGGGTTTGATTTCTTTGACTAAAATAGTACTGGTGTCATCAAGAAGCTCCAGTTCTTTCACATTGATTTCTGTCTTGATTTGTTCTTCAATAGACAAAAGCTGTTCCCTCTCTTGTTGATTTTTGACTGGAATCATCAATTTTTGTAAAGGTTGCCGCACCTTGATTTGTTCTTTTTTTCGCAAGGACAACCCCAAGGAAACAATCAATCGGGCTTTATTAATACGCGCTTCGAGTCTGGTATCAATAGCCTCAGGATCCGGCGTTGGAAATTCACTTAGGTGCACGGAGGCATAGTTTTCTACTGCGGTGTCCTCGATCAAGTCTTGGTATAGGCGATCGGAATAAAAAGGAGCGATAGGCGCAGCCAGCTTAGCTACGGTTAATAGTGATTCAAAGAGTGTCTGATAGGCGGCTATTTTGTCTTGCCCATAACTGCCTTTCCAGAACCGACGACGGTTTAAGCGAACATACCAGTTGCTCAGTTTTTCTTGTACAAATTCAGAAATAGCCCGTGCTGCTTTGGTAGGCTCATAATCGGCGTAATCGGCATCTACTTGAGTAATGAGTGAGTGCAATTCGGATAAGATCCATCGATCCAACTCCGTCCGATTGGCTCGGGCAATTGGGGCTTCTTTAAATTGGAATTGATCAATATTACTGTAGAGGCTAAAGAAGGAATAAGTATTGTACAAAGTTCCAAAGAATTTGCGTTGTACTTCTTCAATACCTTCCACATCAAACTTTAAATTGTCCCAAGGATTGGCGTTAGCAATCATGTACCAGCGGGTGGCATCGGGACCGTATTGGTCTAGAGTTTCAAAGGGATCGGTAGCATTGCCTAAGCGTTTGGACATTTTTTGGCCCTTTTTGTCAAGGATCAAGCCGTTGGAAATGACATTCTTAAATGCGATTTGATCAAATACCAGCGTTGCAATGGCATGTAAGGTATAGAACCATCCTCGGGTCTGATCGACACCTTCTGCTATGTAATCTGCAGGGAAGGCCTCGCCCCTTTCTACCTTTTCTTTATTTTCGAAGGGATAATGCCATTGGGCATAGGGCATTGATCCAGAATCGAACCACACATCGATCAAGTCATTTTCTCGATGCAAGGGGGTGTGGCCATCTTCCCCAACCAAGATGATTGCATCTACGGTATTTTTATGAAGATCGATCTTTTCGTAATTGCTTTCCTCGTAATTGCCTACTTCAAAGTCAATCAAAGGGTTGTGAGTTTGTATTCCTGCTTTTAATGCGCTTTGTATTTCACTGTCTAATTCTTCCAAAGACCCAATGACTTTCATTTGTTTGCCGTCTTCTGATCGCCATATAGGTAGTGGAATTCCCCAGAAACGAGAGCGCGATAGGTTCCAATCGTTAGCATTTTGCAGCCAATTGCCAAAACGTCCTTCGCCGGTGGCCTTGGGTTTCCAGTTAATTTCGTTGTTCTTTGCTACCATTTGGTCCCGCACTGCAGTCATTTTCACAAACCAGGAATCTAGTGGATAGTACAATATAGGCTTATCGGTTCGCCAACAGTTGGGATAGGAGTGAACATACTTTTCGACTTTAAAGGCACGGTTTCGTTCCTTGAGTCGAATGGCAATTTCCACATCTACAGATTTTTCAGGAACCTGACCTTCGGGATAGTATTCGTTTTTCACGTATTTACCTCCCAAAGATCCGAGTTCGTTTCTAAACTTTCCTTGAAAGTCAACCAATGGGACTAGTGTGCCATCGGGATCAGCAACACGTAAGGGCGGGATTGGGGGCTTAGCCTCCATCGCGACTTTGGCATCATCAGCTCCAAAAGTTGGAGCCGTATGCACAATTCCAGTTCCTTCTTCTGTGGTCACAAAATCACCAGCTATAACTCTAAAGGCATCGTCTGGGTTTTCTGAAGGCAAGGGGGCTTCGTCCCACAATTGTTGGTAGCGAATGCCAACTAAGGCATTTCCTTTAATTTCATCCCCTAGATAGTAGGGGATTTGTTTCTGACGTTTTTCATAGGCCTGAAGAGCGTCTTTTGTTTTCACCTCGAAAAACTTTTTGCACAATTGATTTTGCACAAGCTTTTTGGCGAGTAGTACTCGAATAGGAAGGCCTGTGTATTGATTGAAAGTGTGAACAATGACATAATTGATCTTGGCTCCTACGGTCAAAGCCGTATTTGAAGGGAGTGTCAAGGCGTTGTTGTCCAAGCGAGAATATATAAGGGCAATTCTTCTTGCAAAGCACTAGGCAAACTATCCTTATGGGTTTCGAACATGGCGGTAACCGTTGTATCAGTCACATCCCGATAGGTGCCCGGTTGATTGAGTTCGTGAGAACTCAGTCCTGTTCCTGCTTTGGGAGAAAAGGGCTGAATCGTATAGCCCTTGTAGAGCAGGTCTTTCTGATGGATTTGTTTTAAAAGCCACCAAACGCTTTCAATATACTTGGATTTGTAGGTGATGTAGGGGTTTTCCATATCCACCCAGTAACCCATTTTTAGGGTGAGTTGATTCCATACATCGGTATAGCGCATCACCGACTTTCTGCAAGCCTCGTTGTAGGCCTCAATACTGATTGATTTTCCAATGGCGTCTTTGGTAATTTCCAATTCTTTTTCCACTCCAAGCTCTACAGGAAGGCCATGGGTATCCCAACCGGCTTTTCGCTTTACTTGAAACCCTTTTTGGGTTTTATATCGGCAGAAAATATCTTTGATCGCTCTAGCCATAACATGGTGGATCCCTGGCATGCCGTTGGCTGATGGAGGTCCTTCGTAAAAAACAAATGGGGGTTTCCCCTCTCGTGAGCGAATGCTTTGCTCAAAAATGGCTTCATTTTCCCAGTAGGACAAGACATCCTCAGCAATTTTGGGTAAATCAAGTCGTTTGTATTCCTTGAATGCCATGGGTTTGCGATTTTTCGCTCGATTGCGAAATTAATCAATTTCAAGAAGAAAAAGGGGGATTTAAAATCTACAATGCTAACTGTAGGCCAATTCGAAAACTTCTTCCTGGAGCAGAGACCCCAGAAGCGAAGGTGCGATAATGGGTATCGAAGATATTTTCAATCCCTGCTTTTAATTTTGTGGTGGCATTCCACTGATAATTTGCCAAGAGGGAAAAATCACTCCAAGCAGGCATGCCTCTATATTGATCGGTTAGTAACAATGCTGTGGGGTTGATCAATGGAGTTTCTTCAAGGCTGTCTTCTCCACCCCAGCTGTAGTTTGAAGAATCTTTAGCCGCACTGAATTGATATTGAGCGCGAAGTTGAAGTTTAGTATGATCATATTCTATGGTAAAAGAACCAAAAAGAGGCGAGATGGAGGGCATTGGACCATAACGTTCGTTGTTATCGGATCCAGTATAGGTTAAGTTTGCCATTCCTTGAAGTCGTGGAGAGAGCTGTAATTTCGCGTCTATTGCCGAACCGTAAACCAATCGATTTCCTAAATTTTTATTGGCTACCGTAGTTAAAGCTTCCCCATCATAGAGGATAGTTTCTTCATCGGGAGTAGTAGTGTCTGAGAAAACAATGTAGTTGGAACGAACAATATGTCTTGAAACTAGGGTGAGATAGTTTCTGAGGGTCAACTGACTTTTTTTATCCTTGGAAAAGAGTGAAAATCCCAGATCGACATTGTAGGCATACTCAGGGAGTAAGAAAGGATTGGGGACAACCAATACACCGTTATTTTCCCTGATTTTTCCAATATCGTCAATATTTGGAGCTTTGAAACCATTGGACACTAACAGATTCCATTGCATTTGATCTGAGGGGCGATGGATAGCAGCCAGGGTCCAAGTTAAGGCTTCTGAAGAAAGATGAATATTATTGCGCAACCCAGTATCAATCAAAGTTCCTTCATTCCATTGGGCGTCCAATACATAATGGGTGAGCCGGTATCCAAAATTAAATGTCCATTTTGATGTTTTTTTCAAGATCCAATTCCCATATATGGCATAGGATTGAGTACTACTTCCATCACTGGGATACCGGCTTGGAATGGCAAGCGGTAATCCCAAGCGGGTTATGGCGTTCCCAGAGACAGATAATTCTTGAGAAAAGCCACGGGAATAGACATGGTTGTAGACTCCTTCAAAACCATAATTAATTTGATTTTTTTGATTGAGTTGGGTGTTAAAATCCCCATTTACACTTAAGACATTTACATTTTCATTTTGAGAAGTTCGAGTCAAATTACCAAACTTTCTTTGGTTTCTCGACTCCAAAACATTCTGATAGGCAGCAGTTAAGGTTCCTTTTCTAAGCCACTTTTTCTCGGGGAACAGTTTGTATTGAGCGGATAGTAAAAGCCGTTTCTGTGGGCCATAGTACCATTCACTGAACCTTAAAGTACCGTCTCTACTTTCATTTAATTTGTCAAAGCGATCGATATTAGAAGAATTGGATAACTGCATATTCAACATCAGTTGCTGTGCCCGGGGTAGTTGGAATAAGAATTTCTGCATCAGGTCGTATTGGGAGTAACCTGTATTGCGTTGCCGAGTCGGATCTTCGTTGATAGTTGGTTGGGATTGGAAATAAGTTGATAAGTTTTCAGAGTAATAATTGCTAAGTCCCCATTCCAAAAACCCGTGGGCTCTTCTTTCCCCCATTTTAATATCCCCAAATTGAGAATAACTCACACTGGTGATGCTTCCCCATTTTCTTTACTCACACTTGCTGAGGCATGGTAGAGGCCCGCTTGAGTAGCAGAATTATATTCACTTGAGAAGTTCAATTTTAGAGGTTCTACTCTGTTTAATTGAGGACTTTTGGTGTAATAATGAATTACACCACCAAGGGCATCAGATCCATAACCAACCGATGATGAACCAAACACTACTTCAACCCGTTCTATGGTGTTGGGGTCTATGGTGATAGCATTCTGCAAGTGTCCAGAACGATATATAGCATTATTCATTCGAACTCCATCAACGACTAACAACACTCGATTGTCTTCAAAACCGCGCAGAACAGGGCTACCTCCTCCCCCTTGTGATTTTTGAATTCGAACCCCTGGGGTCATAGCCAGCAAGTCAGCTCCAGTACCCAAAGGACTTCGTGAGATTGTCTTTGATGAAATTACAGCTACTTTCTCAGCAATCTCATTTCTATTACTTTGGGATCGGGCCACTGAAAGGATTACTTCCTCTAGGTTTTGGGTGAGGGAGTTAAATAAATCAACGCGTTCCCTTGAACCGGGACAGTCATTATGAATTGATGACTTTCGAAACTCGGGTGTTGCAAGGTTATTTTTTCATTGGATTGAAAAGGCGTGAGGGGAAGAATTCCTATGGAATCGCTTAAAGAACTTCGCAATGAATCCTCAGAGAAAGCAGCCACATTTTCTATTGGTTCGTTGTTTTGACTGTCCAATACTACAAGTTGTTGAGCCATCCCTAGATGGAACGTCGCCATGATCAATTTACTACTTATACACTTCAAATACCTCATGTAAAACTTCCAAAGATTTGGGTTGATTGAATCCTTGTAAATGAAATGCAAAATACATCAATATTGAGTCAAGCAAATCGTTTCTAAGAATTTTTGACAAACGAACCTTTAGTGAGTCATCAAAATTCATGCCCAATAGGTTGTTGAAATGCAAAAGGGCATTACCTTTTATAAAGGGTACGTGCGGCTGTGAACCACTATAGCATCCGGTTTGTAAATTAAAATAAGGGAGTTTCATTTCGTGAGTATTGGGGTAAAAACCGATAAACTTGGTCAAATCTATCAAGAATTTCAGATGAAAATTACCCAAGTGATTAATATTTTCTAACCACTTAAGGGTTGTTTTTAAATAGGCAAAGAGTGCGGTATTTTGATTGTTTTCTTCTTTGAGCACACTTGCTAAAACTTCACAAAGGAAAAGCAATAAGGAGCTTTTCACTACATCAGGGTTTGTTGTAGAGCACTGTCTAGAATAGTACATTCCCGAATGTATCCCAAACGATCGGGTTGTTTGTCCGAAACAACGACTGATAAATGGGTTAGTGATTGGAAATAGGAGGGTTTTATTTTCTTTTTTTTACTCCATAAATTCCCTTAACCAAATAGGACCGATACCCCATTGCTTTCGTAAATAGGTGCACAATAAGGCTACTGTCTCCATACTTGATGCTCCCAATGACAAAAGCTTCTGTTTTTGATCAATTTATTTGATTTATACCACTCCCTGAGCCAACATAGCATCCGCAACCTTGACAAATCCAGCAATGTTCGCTCCTTTAACGTAATTCATGTGTTTGTCTTCTTGGCCATATTGTAGGCAAGCCGAATGGATATCTGCCATTATATCCTTAAGTTTTTCATCGACTTGTTCACGAGTCCAATTGTAGCGTAGTGAATTTTGAGCCATTTCTAAACCAGAAACAGCTACTCCTCCTGCGTTTGAAGCCTTACCAGGAGCATAGAAAACGGCATGGGTTTGAAAATGAGTAATGGCCTCTGGAGTGCAGGGCATATTGGCTCCCTCTCCCAAGGCTTTACATCCATTTGCTACAAGTTGTTGTGCGTCGTTGCGATCCAATTCATTTTGTGTAGCACAAGGCAACGCAATATCACATGGGACTTCCCAAACTTTTTACCTGGATAAAAACGTGCTTTGGAATATTTTTCTATGTAGGCATCCAGTCGTTTTCGTTCTACATTTTTCAAATGCATAATATGAGACAATTTCTCTTCATTGATTCCATCTGCATCATGGAGATATCCTGAAGAATCGGATAGAGTAATAACTTTCGCTCCCAATTGATTGCACTTTTCTGCGGCGAATTGAGCAACGTTTCCTGAACCAGAAATTACTACTGTTTTTCCTTCAATCGAATCCTTGTGGTGGTGGAGCATATTTTGGGTAAAATAAACCACTCCATAGCCAGTAGCTTCGGGGCGAATTAAGGAACCGCCCCAGCTAACCCCTTTTCCAGTGAGAACCCCTGTAAATTCATTTTTGAGTCGTTTGTATTGACCAAAGAGATACCCAATTTCACGACTCCCCACCCCGATGTCACCAGCGGGGATATCCCGATTGGGACCAATATGGCGGAACAACTCGGTCATAAAACTTTGGCAAAAACGCATTACTTCGGTGTCTGATTTTCCTTTGGGGTCAAAGTCAGATCCCCCTTTCCTCCTCCCATGGGCAGGGTGGTTAGGCTATTTTTAAATATTTGTTCAAATGCCAAAAATTTGAGCACACTGAGATTCACTGAGGGATGGAATCGCAATCCTCCCTTGTAGGGGCCAATGGCGGAATTCATTTCTATTCGGTAGCCTCTATTGACTTGTATTTTTTCCTGATCATCGATCCAGGCTACGCGAAAAGAAACCACACGTTCGGGTTCCACCATGCGCAACAATATATTTTGTCCATAATAGATATCGTGTTGAACTATATAGGGGATTACGGTTTCAGCGACTTCTGTGACAGCTTGTAAAAATTCGGGTTCGTTTTGGTTTCTGTTTTCAACCTTTGCTAAAATTGCTTTATAATTTTTTCCATAAGGATTTTTCTTTGAATTTGGTCTGGGTAAAGTTAGCCAAAAAAAGATAGCCAACTACTTCTTCTATTTTTTGAAAGACTATCCATTCAATGGATTGATTAGGACGAGTAAGTGAGGGGGTGGGGCGCTGTAATGATTGTTTCAAAGCCTAAACGAGCAGCTTCTTGAATTCGTTGTTCTATTTTGGGAACTGGGCGAATTTCTCCCGAAAGACCCACTTCACCTGCAAATACAATTTTTTGTGTGAGCGCAATATCGTGATGACTCGATAAGATAGCCGCAACGATCGATAAATCCATAGCGGGATCCTCAATGTGAATTCCTCCGGTGAGGTTGATAAAAACATCCATACTGCCTAGAGCAAAGCCTGCTCTTTTTTCCAATACGGCCAATAGCATATTAAGTCTTTTGGTGTTAAATCCAGTGCTGCTCCTCTGCGGAGTTCCATAGACTGCTGTGCTTACCAGTGCCTGAACCTCAAGGAGTAAGGGTCGTATCCCTTCTACGGCTGCGGCAATAGACTGACCAGACAAGCCATGTTGGGCTTTTGACAGGAGAAGCCTGCTCGGGTTGTTCACGGGCTGAAGACCATTTTGCTGCATTTCGTAAATACCAATTTCTGAAGTGGCTCCGTACCGATTTTTTTGTGCTCTAAGAATCCGGTAGAAATGATTTCGATCGCCTTCAAACTGCAATACCGTATCTACCATGTGTTCCAAAATTTTGGGCCCTGCAATACTTCCCTCTTTATTAATGTGGCCTACAAGAATAACGGGGGTATTGGTTTCTTTGGCATATTGAATCAGTTCTGAAGTACATTCTCTAATCTGAGTAACACTCCCTGGACTGCTTTCAATTCTGGAAGTTTGAAGGGTTTGAATGGAATCAATAATAATTATTTTAGGGGGATTTTTTTGACTTGTTTGAAAATATTAGCCATTTGAGTTTCACTCAGCACAGTACAAAATGTGGTAGTTTCTCGCATTCGGTCGGCACGCAACTTAATTTGATTTTGACTCTCTTCCCCCGAAACATAAAGAATAGGATGATCGGAAGTTAGCGCCAACTGGAGCAATAAGGTTGATTTCCCAATACCAGGTTCACCTCCCAATAAAATAACCGCACCTGGAACCATACCCCCTCCCAGCACTCGATTGAGTTCATTGTCTTTGGTATCGATACGGATTTCAGTTTCAACATCAATTTCATGCAACAATACTGCCTTATTGGCTTTGGTAGCAGTATCATTCCAAGCTTTTGTGGGGGTTTTTCTAAAACTTCTTCAACTAAGCTGTTCCAGCTTTTACAGGCATTGCATTGTCCTTGCCATTGGGCATGTTGGCCGCCACAATTCTGACAAAAAAAACTGGTTTTGGTTTTCGCCATACAATCGGTTGGGAATGTATTATTTCCTGTTTACTAAAGGTAACGCAAAAAAGGAAAGCGCACCAAAAAACAAAATCATAAGGGTTTGAGAAGACCACATAATCCAGCCAAAGGCCAATCCAGCTTCTTGCGAAATCCCGAAGGCATTCAGCATCAAGGCTACAGTGTAGGGATAGATTCCAATTCCGCCATTAGTTGCACTAATGGCCAATCCCCCAGCTACGAAAGCAGGAATGATCATGGTCCAAGTCATTTCATGAGTGCCAGGGATTGCCCATTTGATTACGTAGAACATGCCAAGGTACATTAGCCAAATGAAAGGGTATGCAACAAAAGGCTCCTTTTTTTTTCATGGTTTTTTAAGGTAGCAATGCCCTCCCAAAACCAATAAATAGATTTTTGATTTTTCGTAGAAAGGGGTGGGAGCTTCGGACAAAAATCTTTCGAGCAAGCCAAAAAACAAACATGAATAAGGCCATTATGACTCCCACATAAAGGGGTTAAGCCAATTTAATCCCAGCAGGTCCCAGATCAAATCATATTGCATAAAAAGTGACAAACAAATAAAGCCAAACAAGAGTACTAAATCAATGGCGCGTTCGGCGACGATGGTTCCAAAAACTTTTTCAAAAGCAAAACCTTCATAATTGCTGAGCATCGTAGCACGAAGCAATTCCCCAGAAGCTGTGAGGATCCCTAAATTGGCCAAATAAGCTATCATTACCGAAAATAATGAATTGATTAGCTTAGGTTTATAACTCAAAGGCTGAAGTAAAAATTGCCAACGAAACGCACGTGAAAAGTGACTCAAAATAGCAAAGGTCACTGAGAGTAATACGAAACGGTAGTCGGCCGTCTGAATGGATTCAACCACTTTGGCACGCTCTTCAGGGGTAGTTGATCGATAAGAAAGATATAAAAACAAGAAACCAATACCCAGTGGGAATATGGTTTTCAAAATAACACGTAGCCTTTTCAAATCAATTTGTTAGTGGCTTCGTCAGGAAAAATAATGGCAGGAGAAAACTTTTTGGCTTCCTCGATCTCTAATAAGGCATAACCAATGACGATGACAATGTCACCTTTTTGAACTTTACGAGCTGCGGGGCCATTTAGTGTGACCTCACCACTACCTCTATCCCCAGCAATAACGTAGGTTTCCAAGCGCTCTCCATTATTGATATTAACTACTTGAACTTTTTCTCCAATCACTAAACTAGCTGCTTCAATAAGTTCTGGATCTAGGGTGATACTTCCTATATAATCCAAGTCGGCTCCAGTGACACGGACTCGGTGAATTTTAGACTTTACCACTTCAATTAGCATGGCGTCAAAGGTATTCAAATTAATGAAAAAGAAAGGTTGTCAATTAAGCGAATCTCGCCGACTTGGGCTGCGATAAATCCCCTAACGTTTTCAGTCTTCTTATTGTCTATTTGACGCAATGTTATTTCATCACAAATACAGAAATAATCAAGCGTCCATTCTTGGGCTTGAGAAAATAATTGATTGACGTGATGTTGAGCTGTGCTTGCGCCTTTATCAAGATAAAGGACGCGCGCTTGTTTCAGAGAGCGGAAAAGAAGTGATGCCTGCTTCAGGTGGTGTTCGGATAGACGAGCATTGCGAGAACTCAAGGCTAAACCACTTTTATCTCGGACGATCGGGCAGCCCACAATGGCTATCGATAATTTTTTTTGGACGACTATGTGGCGAATAATTGCCAATTGTTGGTAATCTTTCTCTCCAAAGTATGCACGGTCTGGATTGACAATTGAAAAGAGTCGTTCAACCACTGCAGCGACTCCCTGAAAATGCCCTTGACGAGAGTTTCCTTCCATTCTTTTATCCAAGCCATTGAAGGAATAGAACCCCGCAGTTAACTTATTGCGGTATATTTCTGAAACGGCAGGAGTAAATACCAAAGCCTTGGGAGCAATGGTCGCGATCATGGATAGATCTTTTTCAAGAGACCTAGGGTATTTTCAAGGTCTGTTGGATCCTCAAATTGGGTGGGATTCACAAATATGCTTATAGCCAAATGTGTGTTTTCCTCCAATGCTTTTCAATCAATGACAAATGCCCTTGGTGAAGAGAACCCATGGTGGGGACAAAACCCACAGAACCTGATAAATTGGTGAGGACAGCCTGTAATGACGATACCGTTTGGAACACCTCCATTTGGGAAAACATTAACATCGCAAAATAGAGATTATTTCTGTTACTGGGCTTATTTTCTTATTTTTGCAGGACCAAAAAATTCATAAGACCTTATGAAAGATAAAAGGGTTCTAATTATATCCTCCGAGGTGGTACCCTATCTTCCTCAGACCGAACAAGCAAAAAATTCATTTTTCATTCCCAAAAGTGTGAATGAAAGTGGCGGACAAACTCGGATTTTTATGCCCCGTTATGGTTTGATAAACGAGAGAAGACACCAACTCCACGAAAGTTATTCGATTGTCGGGAATGAACCTAGTTATCAACGACATGGACACTCCGTTGATTATTAAAGTGGCTTCCATTCCTAAAGAGCGGATGCAAGTATATTTCATCGATAATGAAGACTATTTCAAAAGGCGTGCCACTTTGAGGGATGAAGACGGAACTCTGTTTGACGATAATGACGAACGTATGATATTCTTCACCAAGGGGGTCATCGAAACAGTCAAAAAATTAAATTGGTCTCCAGACATCATTCATTTGCACGGTTGGTTCACTTCGTTGTTTCCTTTGTATTTGAAAACTGAATACAAAGACGAACCCCTCTTTGAACAGAGTAAAATTGTAAGTTCAATATACCCCAAAGATTTTGACGGGGTTCTTGCTGGAGCATTGCATGATAAAATAGCTTTCGATCAATTAGACCCGGAAGCCATTCGCCCCCTAAATGAACCCTCCTACGAAGAATTGATTAATTTAAATGTGCAATTTTCTGACGGATTTGTTCTCGCTGGAGAAGATCTTCCCGAGGGTGTAATTAAGTCTATAAAAGCCTCCGATAAACCTGTATTGGACTATGAAACGTCAAAGGCTGAAAAAGCTTTTGTAGAATTTTATACTCAAAATTTCGTGTCCTGATATTCATGCATAAATCAAGTATTTTTAAATTTTTAGTGTTGGTATTTGGGGTTTTTTTGACCGCTGGATGTGACAAAGAATTCCATAGTGTTGGAATTAATTTACTTGAAAATTCCATTTTTGAAATGGAATCCGAAACCTATCCATTATATCTTTTTCAAAATCAACTTGAAAGGGTCCAAACCAATGGCATGCCTTTAGCCATGCTGGGAAACTATTCTCATCCTGTTTTTGGTAAGACAGAAGCCACGATTACCAGTCAATTACAAATAAATCCTGCCTATGTATTTGGGAACTACAGTCAGGTGCTAGAAGATGCTGGAGACCCAGACAATGTTAAGGTGATTGATGAAAATGAAACAGTCACAGAAGTTTTTAGAAATCCCCTTTTTCAACAACCAAATGGATTCGGACTCTGATGGTGTTATCGACCTACGGGATTCGGATCCCAACGATCCTGCAAGTGATAGTGATGGAGACGGAATTGCCGACATATTGGAGTCTCAGACAGGAACAAATCCGTTGTCAGTTGACAGTGATAATGACGGAATCAATGATGCGGAGGACACAGACAATAGCAGTTACGATAGAGAAGCTAATGTGTATGAAATTGATTCCTTATATGGAGATTACCAAGAACCATTTACTCTTAAAGTCCAACAATTGAACTATTTTTGAGTCAATTGGATCCTGAAGAGGATTTTACTACCGCTAGACCCTATTTTAACGACACTGATTATTTATTGGAGGGTTTTGGAGGAGATATTCTTTTCAATCAGACTTATCAATTAAATCTTGAAGAACTTGTATTTTTCTATGAGGAAGATGATCCAGAAACAGAAGAAGACGAAACAACTCAGGTGGAAGAGCGTTTGACTCCTCGAATTCGAGTCCCTTTAAATACGGATTTTTTTCAAAAAAAATATTTTGGATAAAGAGGGAGAAGAAGTATTGAACAATCTCGCTAAATTTCAATCCTACTTCAAAGGAATAATTATCCAAGCCACTTCAAATAATGACAATTTGATGATGTTGCTTGATATAAATAACGCCTTGATCAAGATGAATTTTGATTTCCAGCGCTATGATGATGGTGGAACTTCAGACGATTTGGATGATGACACAATAATGGCCGAGAATCGAACCTACACCCTCAACTTGGCACCTGTACGTTTCAACACAATCCCACTGAAAATCAAGACTCTTCAATCGATGAAAGTGTTCTCAATGGATTTCAAGAGCGACCTTCAGAGAAAATTTATATCAAAGGTGGAAATTTGTTTGCAAAGCTCAATTTATTTGGAAATACAGAGGCCGAACAACGTGAGGCGATATTGCCTTACAAGAATGAACGACGCTTGATCAATGCAGCTAAACTCCGTCTCTATCTTTCCGATTTTCATATCAATAATCCGAATCTATATGTGCCGGAGCGACTCTACTTATACCTGACCTCTACGGGAGAACCGCTTCCTGACTACAATGTAGATAACACTACAGCTAATGGTGTGGTCAATGGTGATAAATATGTCTTTGGAGGGTTATTGCAATACGATGAATCAAGTAGACCCTCGCATTATGAGTTTAATATTACAGAGAATATTACAACAATAATAGAAAAAGCAAGTTTTGATGACGGGGCTCTAACATTACCTGACTACGACAATTTTTCTTTGGGGCTAGTCTTAGGGGCCAATATTCTATATACCAACTTGTTTGAGGGGCATCTGCCGGACGGTAGGGGCGTTATAAAATATCCGTTAACTGGTACACTCAATCCTTTCGGAGTAGAACTCCTAGGGAATGCATCGGGTTTGAAAGCAGCCCAATTGGAAATCATATACAACACCACTCAATAAAATGGATTCTTTGAAAAGAACGGTAGAAATCCTTGGGCACAACCGTTCCCTTTTTCGACGCTATTTGACGCATTTTTCAATAGATCAACTGAATACCATTCCAGCTGGGTTCAATAATAATATTTTTTGGAATATTGCGCATTGTTTGGTAACCCTACAGCGATTGGTATATCACTATTCTGGTTTGCCAATGGGGATTCTGAGAAATGGATACAGCAATACAATAAAGGTAGTGCGCCACAAAACCCTGTCACTGATGCTCACGTTCAAGAGTTATTGGCGCTTTTTGATTTAACCTATTTCCAACTTTGTGAGGATCTCAAAAAAGGAAAATTTAAAGACTACCAAGTTTATACCACTTCAACCAAGATGAAGCTTAAAAATGTGGAAGACGCCCTTACTTTTTCCTTATTTCATGAAGGTATTCATGTGGGGAGTGTTTTGGCTTTAGCCAAAAAGGTGTAGTTCCTTTTTTTTAGCAATTGCAGCCATAATTAGAGGAGCATGACCGCGAGAATTCTCAATAAACCATTTGTTGGTTTTTAATCCCCACAAACGACTCCAGCCAAAAAAACTCCTGATGCATTGGCTTCCATTGTCGATTTATCATAGATAGGCGTTTGGAACTCGTCTTGATGAAAAGATACTCCGATTGACTCAAGCAGTTTAAAATTGGGCTGATATCCCGTCATAGCAAGAACGTAATCATTCTTAATTTGTCGGGTTCCATTTGGACTTTGAATAATGACATGATTGGCAGTTATTTCTTTCAATTCAGACTCAAAAAATGCAGCGATACTTCCTTCCTGAATACGATTAATTATATCAGGTCGGGCCCAGTATTTTACATTTTGTCCAATTTCTTTTTCACGGATTACCATAGTCACACTCTTAGCTCCCTTTCTAAAGGTCTCTAATGCAGCATCCACAGCAGAATTTGCTGCACCCACAATCACGATGTCCATATTGAAATAAGGGTGTGGTTCCGTGTAGTAATGACGTACTTTTGGAAGATTCTCCCCCGGAATGTTCAGAAGGTAGGGAGCATCGTAAAACCCAGTAGCTACCACCAAATTTTTCGCTGTGTATTGTGCCTTGGTAGTTTGAATCATAAAATCATCCTCTTTATTTATAATGGCATCAACGGTTTCGTATAGATTGAGTTGCAGTTGGTGATGGTGAGACACGCGCCGATAGTATTCTAGGGCTTCCGAACGGGTCGGTTTTGGGTTTTGAGAGATAAAAGGGACTCCGCCAATTTCCAGTCGGCCGGAAGTAGAAAAGAAAGTCATATTTAGAGGATAATGGTAAATAGAATTTACCAGCGCCCCTTTTTCTACGATGAGGTAGCTTAATCCCTTTTCTTTTGCAGCAATTCCACAGGCCAAACCTATGGGTCCTGCGCCAATTATAATGACATCCATAATTCAGCGAAACTACAAACTATTCGTGTAAGATTATTACTATAATAAAAACATATTAAAATAAAAAAATACATCAGATATAATTATATTAGGTGGTCAATAATTATTATTTTAAATTATTTTTAGCTATATTATAAGATAAACTTATTTTTTATTGCTATAAACAAGTATAAACTTATAATAAAATATAAAACAATTATTATCAATATATTAAAGCTATAGAAATAAGAAAAAAACCCGTAAATAATGAGGTGCCAAAGAGGGAAAATAAATAATCCTGAGGCGTATTTAACAGATCCGTGAAAGACGGGATCAGAGAATAATTGCATCAAACGCGAAGTCATCCATAAAGGTATGGCGTTGGGAACTCGAAAAATGGTAAGAAGCAGTTGGATACCAAGAGGAACTTTTGATGTTTTACGACTTGGAGATTCAGTTGTTGCCAATTGATTGCGAATTGTTTCAAAGGGTTGACTGCAATCCATTTGCTGTAGGGCAGTTACTTTTTGTTTGTAGTCATTACTATTTTCAGGAATCAAAGACACGACTTCATTCCTTCAGCCAAAGCATGGCGAATCCGATTGATGGTATGAACTTCTTTATCAGCGGTGTTTAGGTAGTTTTGAATTGGTATGGCTTTCCCAATCACAAGGTGGAGTCCTTTCCAGGGGCGGTTGTAATTTTGGTAATTGATTCCAACGGGGATCAAATAGATGGGTTTATTGGGGAATTTTTTCTGTGCTTGATAAGCCAATCGGCTAGATCCCTTAGAAATTGGGTACAGGTACATTTCGGTGTGATGTAGGCCTTCTGAAAACATCATAAGCTTTTGCCCCTGTGCAAGAATATTGTGGCAACGATCAAAAGTAGCTTCGTTATTTTTTAAATTGGAGTAGCCGTTTCGAATTCGAAAAACAGGTAGCATTTGCATTACATTAAATAACCAACTAAAAGGAGGAACAAACACATCTCCTCTGGTGAGTGAAAATATCTTTTTAGGCATGTAGGCACCCACCAAGAGAGGATCTAGAAAAGCGCCCTGGTGGTTGGGAGATATAAGAAGACCTCCATCCTTGGGCAGTCTTTCCAATCCAAAAATTCGAATTCTACGGAAGTAAAAAGGATTAAATAATCGAAATAAACCTTTCATCCCATAATAAAAAGTATTTTTAAAAAAAGACATTTTCTTGGGTGTTATTGGGCACTTAACAAATTTTCAACCTAAAGATAAAAGACTTTTAGACGTACTTAATATTATGTAGTATTGCAATATTCTCATATATTTAACGAATATTTAAAAACTTCAAAAAAAATGAAAAGAATTACATCATTATTGTTAATGCTACTTGTTGCAAGTACAGCATTAGCTCAAACGGCCTTATCTGGCTCGGTGGTGGATGAAAACAACCAGGCACTACCTGGAGTAAACATCGTACTGTCATCTGCAGAAGGGACTGTTTCCGATTTTGACGGAAATTTTGAGATTGAAACCAATCAAACCTTCCCTATTAGTGCTGAAATTTCTGCCATAGGGTTCGCCACGCAAAATATAAACATCAACGATGCTTCTGAATTAAATATCATCCTGATATCTCAAACTAGCGAGTTAGATGAAATAATTATTGCTGCATCAAGAACACCTGAAAGAATTGCGGAATCCCCTGTTTCAGTAGAGCGCTTAAGCCTAAAAGATATACGTAATACAACATCACCTGACTTCTACAATTCTTTGGAAAACCTAAAAAGGTGTCGATATTAACTATTCTGCAATTGGATTTCCTTCTGTCAATACGCGTGGATTTGCCTCTTTTGCTAATACAAGATTCTTACAATTGGTAGACGGAATGGATAATGCAGCACCTGGATTAAATTTTTCCGTAGGAAATTTACTAGGGCTGAATCAGCTTGACGTAGAATCTCTCGAGTTACTACCTGGAGCATCCTCTGCTCTGTACGGAGCAAATGCATTTAATGGTATTTTGTTTATGAGAAGTAAAAACCCTTCGAAAGCGAAGGTGTCTCAGCATATGCTAAAACTGGTATAAACTCTTCTTCAAATAATGGAGACAATACCTACTATGATGTTGCAGTTCGTGCGGCTTTAAAATTAAGTGAGAAATTTGCCGTAAAATTTAATGTTTCACATTACCAAGGAAAAGAATGGGCAGCAACAGATGATAGAATGTATATTGATGCAGGAGCAGGAAATGCAGATACAAGAATCAATAGGGTTGGGAATGAAACTGTCTTTGATGCGGCAAATGTTTATGGAGATGAAGTTGCGTTAAACTTTGATTATAAAGCAATTGCGAGAGCAACACCAGCGGTAAGAGATATTATTGGAGGCCAATTTGCTGCAGGTGCAGCATTGCAAGGTCTTGTTCCAGCTGGTACTCCTTATACAGTAATACCTGGCTCGGCAGCATTCATTGATAATTTTATAGATAATTCTTCACTTGACAGTGATGTAACTGTAGGGATGAACGGTTATACTGAACAACAACTCTACAATGGAGATGCTACTTCTACCAAATTTGATGCATCTCTTCATCTTAAACTCACTGATTCAACTGAGTTGATATGGGTTTCTAAAGTTGGAATGGGCAATTCAATCTATCAAGGCGCTAGCCGCTACATATTAAAGGACTTTATGATGCAACAGCATAAATTAGAGATTCGTGGGGATAACTTCTTTGTACGTGGTTATACAACTATTGAAGACTCTGGAAACGCTTATGATGCTGTAGCAACAGGTTTAGCGATTAATGGTGCTCAAGCCCCTCAATGGTTCGGTACTTATGGGAATACTTACATAGGTGCTGTACTTCAAGGGGACTGATAATGCTCAAGCGCATGCAGCAGCAAGACAAGCAGCTAACTCTGGGTTAGCTCAAGTTGGGACTCCTCAATTTGAAAGTTTATTTAATACAATTATTACAACACCCTTGTATGATGGTTCTAAATTTACTGACAAAACAAGATTAACCCATTTTGACGCAAATTATAACTTCAAGGATATAATTAGTTTTGCAGAAATTCAAATTGGAGGTTCATATAGAACCTACAACCTTAATTCCGATGGAAGTATTTTCACAGATCGCGGAAGTACAATAGATTATTCTGAGTACGGATTGTATATGCAAGCACAAAGAAAATTTGGAGAAAAATTAAAGTTTACAGGTTCAATTCGTTATGATGGAGCCCAAAACTATGACGCAAATTATTCTCCAAGAGTGTCCTTTGTATGGACCCCTGATGAAGCGCGAAAGCATAATTTTCGACTTTCTTATCAAACGGGATTCCGTTATCCAACAACACAGAACCAATATATTGGCTTGGAAACTCCGCTTGGTATTCTACTCGGATCTGCCTCTGACAATTATGACAGGTATAGAACAACTGAAAGAGAAAATAATGTTGCGGCAGCACTTCAAGCAGCTTTTCCAGCTCTAGGAGTAACCAATTATGAAACATTGGGTGGTAACGATATTAAGAATAATTCTTGGACTTTTGAATCTGTAACAAGATTTTCACAAACTCAAAACCCAGCAGATTTAGTTAAGGCAAATGTTTCAGATGTTATGCCAGAAAAAGTTACAGCATATGAAATTGGGTATAGAGGTCAGATAGGCAAAATATTTGTTGACGCGAGTTATTATTCTAACGACTATGATAGTTTTATATCAGGGGCAACAGTTGTCACTCCCATTATGGTGATATAGGCTTTACACAACAAATACCTAACGCTGTTTTAACCGGACTACCTGTTCCAGGAGGCACTCCTGCGAGTGTTGTAGCACTCGCATCAGGTGATTTCACTGGAACTTCAATCACTACAAATACGGATGCAGACGTTAAATCAAGTGGATTTAATTTTGGATTAAATACAATTATTTCCGGTTTTGATTTTGGATTGAGTTATACATATGCAAAATTTGATTTTGACCAATCAGAAGATTCAGATTTTGAGGCAGGTTTCAATACCCCTGAAAACACTTTTAAATTTTCGTTGGGTAAAGAAAATTTGTTTAAAAACATTGGTTTTGGAATTAACTTTAGACATTATGATACCTACCTATGGGAATCAACATTCTATGATGGAATAATCCCTGCAAGAGACTTATTAGATGCTCAGGTAACATATAATCTTAATAAACTTTCATTAAAACTTGGAGGTTCAAACATTACCAATAATGAATATGTTTCGTCACCTGGATCGGGTCTTATAGGTTCCACTTATTACATTGGTTTAACTTTTCAACCATAGGTTAATTGAACTTGAATTTTTTAGGGGGGCTTCGGCCCCTTTTTTAATAGAAAAAAACCTATAAAATTGGTGGCGTATTTATACCCTACCTAGTATATTTGCACTGCAAAAGCTAAATCTCTTTCAAATGGCGCAGACCCAAGGCAAAGTTTCCCAAATCATAGGTCCAGTAGTGGACGTTACCTTCGAGGAAGAAGGGACAATACTTCCAAAAATATATGATGCATTAGAAATTGATAGGGAAGACGGTTCCAAACTGATTTTGGAGGTTCAATCCCATATTGGAGAGGATACTGTTCGGACGATTTCAATGGATTCCACTGATGGCTTGAATCGAGGTGCCGATGTTAACCAGACAGGTTCGGCTATTCAAATGCCTATTGGTGATGCTGTTTACGGCCGTTTATTCAATGTTATTGGAGATGCTATTGATGGCTTGGGAGATTTGCCTAAGGCCGGAGATAATGGGCTTCCTATTCACCGTTCTGCACCAGATTTTGAAGAGTTGTCTACCTCTACTGAAGTTCTATTTACTGGAATTAAGGTAATCGATCTGATCGAACCCTACGCAAAGGGAGGAAAAATTGGTTTGTTTGGAGGTGCTGGAGTAGGAAAAACTGTTCTCATACAGGAATTGATCAATAACATTGCCAAAGGGCACGGAGGACTCTCTGTATTTGCAGGTGTAGGAGAGCGAACCAGAGAAGGAAACGACTTACTCCGTGAGATGCTTGAGTCGGGAATAAATAAATATCGCGACGACTTCCTACACTCTATGGAAGAAGGAGGCTGGGATTTATCTAAAGTGGATAAAAAGGCAATGCTCGATTCCAAAGCAACTTTTGTCTTTGGACAAATGAATGAACCTCCCGGAGCTCGTGCACGGGTTGCCCTATCGGGATTGACTATTGCCGAATATTTTCGCGATGGTGCTGGAGACGGGCAAGGGAAAGACGTTCTTTTCTTTGTCGATAACATCTTCCGATTTACTCAAGCCGGTTCGGAAGTATCGGCACTCTTAGGCCGTATGCCCTCTGCAGTAGGATACCAACCCACCTTGGCAACTGAAATGGGTGCGATGCAAGAACGAATCACCTCTACCAAAAAAGGATCGATTACCTCTGTTCAGGCCGTATACGTTCCAGCGGATGACTTAACCGATCCTGCCCCAGCAACCACCTTTGCTCACCTTGATGCCACCACAGTATTGTCTCGTAAAATCGCCGAGTTGGGTATTTATCCTGCTGTGGATCCTTTGGATTCAACTTCACGAATTCTTACCGCTGAAATATTGGGTGAAGAGCATTACAATTGCGCTCAACGGGTAAAGGAACTATTACAACGTTATAAAGAACTTCAAGATATCATTGCCATTCTCGGGATGGAAGAACTTTCCGAAGAGGATAAATTGGCGGTATCTCGTGCCCGAAGAGTACAACGTTTCTTATCTCAACCCTTTCATGTAGCTGAACAATTTACGGGAATACCTGGCGTATTGGTAGATATCAAAGAAACGATCAAAGGATTCAATATGATTATGGATGGGGAATTAGATCATATACCAGAAGCGGCGTTCAATTTGAAAGGTTCCATAGAAGAAGCCATGGAGGCTGGAGAACAAATGTTAGCTGAAGAATAATGTTTTTAGAAATCATTTCTCCAGAAACAACACTCTTCCAAGGGGAAGTGAGTTCAGTGAGTGTCCCCGGCACCAAAGGGAGTTTTCAACTTTTAGAAAACCACGCCCCCATCGTTTCTACGCTAAAAGAAGGCACTGTAGTCATCAAAGGTCAAATTGATCTTCCAGAAGAAGCTAAAGTCTTCTTCAATACAGTAAACAGTGATGAACTCCATTATGCACTCCGTTCAGGCACAGTTGAGATGAAAGACAACAAGATTATCTTGTTGAGTGACTAATTTTTGGAATACAATCCCTTACCCCATATGAAACCTACATTCTCACCATTTTTTTGGTTAATTACATCATCATTTCTTTTTGCGCAGAACGTCCAAGACTCTCTAGCGACTAACTCTCTTGATGAAGTGATACTCACTTCGGGACGGATTGATTTGGCTTTGTCCAAAAATTCAAGATTCATTCAAATCCTTTCGAAGGAAGAAATTGCCCAGTCTCCAGTCCAAACCCTGGCCGAGTTGCTCCAACAAGTAGCAGGGATCGATATCAGACGACGTGGAGTTTCAGGTATGCAAGCCGATTTATTTATCCGTGGAGGCGGGTTCGACCAAACCCTTCTGTTAGTAGACGGAATCAAACTAGAAGATCCTCAAACAGGACATCATCTGCTCAATTTTGCTCCTCCTTTGGAAGTCATTGAGCGGATCGAAATATTTAAGGGTCCTGCGGCACGGGTTTTTGGGCAGAATGCTTTTACTGGAGCCATCAATATTGTAACCAAAATACCCAAAGATTTTCAAGCAAGCTTGGGACTGAGTGGAGAGTTCATTCAGCCATTTTTAGAGGTGAAGCCAACCTTCAAACAGCAGGTGAAAAATCCTCATTTATTGCGCACTACAGCCGAAATACTTCCGAAGGTTACCGTTACAATACTGATTTTGAAAACAATCAAGTATTTATCAAGGGAACATTTAATTCTGAAAAGCGGCCGATTTCTCTATTAGCTAGTTTCGGAGACCGAAAGTTTGGGGCCAATGGATTTTATGCCCTTCCTTCTTATACGGAACAGTATGAAGAAACCCAAGCGAGTGTTGTTGCTTTAACTTCGGAATGGAACCAAAGCAATTGGACGCTTAAACCCAGATTATACTGGCGTCGAGGACAGGATATGTATCTTTTCGTCAGAGATAACCCTAGTCTCTATCGCAACCTTCATATTAGTAATAAAATGGGCTTGGCTCTTGATGCGAGTAGAACATCCAATGGGGGAACTACAGGAATCGGAATTGATTTGGCAAAAATTACACTTTCCAGCAACAACCTAGGAAAAGGGATCGTTTTTTGACTACACTCTTTGTGGAACACCAATTCCAATGGGGAGATGACAAATGGCAATTTACACCAGGAATTTCGATGACAAAGTATTCTGATTTTCAGGCCTATTTTTTCCCCGGAGTTGATATTGGGTACAAGCTTACGGAAGGGATACGAATATTTGCTAACTCTGGTTACACCTATCGGATTCCTACTTTTACCGACTTATACTATAGTGACCCTACGACCTTAGGAAATGAAAACCTTGAAGTAGAGGAAGCACTTACCCACGAATTGGGTCTCCGGTGGCTTTCTTCTAAAATCCAGTTCAGTGCCGCAGCATTTTATCGCGAAGCTAAAAATTTGATCGATTATATCCGAATGGCTGAGGATAGCCCTTTTGAAGCGACAAATATTCGTTCGGTCAACACAATGGGTTTGGATATAGAGACCAAAACAACCTTCCAATGGAATCAAAAACTCCACCGGGTACAAGCGGGGTACACCTATTTAGGCGACGACTTACGAGTCCTTCCAAGTTCAGACTCTCGCTATAGTATCAATTCTCTAATTCATCATGTGACAGTAAATTACCAAGCACAGTGGACTTCCAGATTTTCAACTGCGTTGGCCTATAAGTATGCCAAACGCCGGAATCAAAACCCTTATACCGTGGTGGATTTGGGGTTTCAGTGGCAGTGGAATAGCATTCAACTCGAAGCCAATTTTAATAATCTCTTCTATGCCGAGTATACGGAAATGAATTTGGTACCGATGCCATTAGGAAACGGAATGTTAGGAATTCGAGTGATGCTCTAAGCGAGTAAGACAATCATAAATTAAAGCACTTTCCCATCCTCGGTATTTGAGAGCATCAAACACCTTTTTTACGCATCGATAGGGACTTGTTTGGATGGGTTTGCCAGAATTTTTTAGCGAGCTCCTCGATGGTTTCTAAGTATAGTTTATCATCGATTTCTCTGAGACCAAGTTGGATGTTATATATAGAAAGCTTCTTGCCTTTCAGTTCTCGAAAAATGCGTTCTTTGCCCCATTTCTTAATTCGAAATTTGCCGCGGGCAAAGCTCTTGGCATAGCGACCTTCGTTTAGATAGTTTTGCTCAATTAAATGGCCAATGATTTGTTCTTGTGCTGCTGGGATAATTCCTAATGCATTCAATTTAATACTGACCTCAAGATGACAGCGTTCTTGATAGGCACAATAGTACTCTAATTTTTTTGGGCTTCGGTGACTGTTAGACCTTCTTTTGGCATAGGATAAAAATAAAAAAACCGCCCTACATCTGTAAGGCGGTTTCTTTTAATTCCTCATTCGTTTTCCTCGATTATTGAGAAAACGAAAATCTAAATACAAGTAAGCATTTCGGGGTACAATTCGTACCCATTTTTTGTGTTCTAACCACCATTTGAATCGGATGGATGGAAATCCTTGGGTGAAATAAGCAGCAATAAAAGGGTGCAAGTGCAAATTGATGCGCTGGCCTTTGTTCTGCTTATGCTTAACTACTTTGTTAAGTTCTGCGTTGATTTTATCGATTAGAACGATTGGAGCTTCTACCTCACCATTTTGGTTGGGATTACGCTCTTTAGTTTTAATATTCATTTCCGGACGGACCCGTTGTCGGGTTATTTGAATCAAACCAAACTTACTGGGGGGTAATATCTTGTGTTTGGTTCGGTCTTCTTCCATTTCATTACAGAGGTGATCGAACAGTTTTCGTCTGTTTTCCCCCGAATTTAAATCGATGAAGTCAACCACAATGATTCCGCCCATATCTCGAAGGCGAAGTTGTCGTGCAATTTCTGAAGCAGCGATCATATTCACTTCTAATGCAGTGTCTTCCTGAGATTTCGATTTGTTAGAACGATTTCCACTGTTAACATCAATCACATGAAGGGCTTCGGTGTGTTCGATGACCAAATAGGCCCCTTTTTGCATAGAGACCGTTTGTCCAAAACTGGTTTTGATTTGACGGTCGATGCCAAATTTTTCAAAGATCGGAAGTCGATCTTTGTACAATTTGACAATGCTTTGCTTTTTCGGTGCAATGGCCGCAATGTAGTCTTTAACTTCTTCGTGCAATTGGCGATCGTCGGTGTGGATTCCCTTGAAACTGTCATCAAAAATATCCCGTAAAATAGAAGATGAGCGATTGATTTCACTCAATACTTTGGTAGGATGCTTATCGATGCGTGGCAATTGCTGGCACAAGTTTTTCCAACGTTTTAACAAGGATTGTAAATCGGCGTCTAGTTCCGCTACTTTTTGCCCCTCAGCTACGGTCCGGATAATAATACCAAATCCTTTGGGACGAATACTCTGAACCAAACGTTTAAGTCGGCTTTTCTCTGCTCGGTCTTCAATTTTTTGTGAAATAGAGACACGATCCGAAAAAGGCATTACAACCATGAAACGTCCAGCTAGTGAAATTTCTGAACTCAATCTTGGGCCTTTGGTAGAAATGGGTTCTTTGACCACCTGCACCAAAACGTTTTGTTGGCTTTTCACTACGGATTCAATATTACCATCTTTGGAAATATCTGCTTCAAATCGGAAATTTTTTAAAAAATAATCTTTTTGCTTACCTGTACTTATTTGTTTCAAAAATTTTAGCATGGAAGGAAATCGTGGACCCAGGTCATGATAGTGTAAAAAACCATCTTTTTTCATGACCCACATTGACAAAGGCTGCATTGAGCCCAGCCATAGATTTTCTGGCTTTGGCAATGTAAATATCACCAACAGAAAATTTATTGTTTCCTACTTCCTTATTGAGCTCAATTAACTTTCCATCCTTGAGCAAAGCAAAATCAACAGCAGAGGAATTCGATCGGATAATCAGTTCTTTATTCACTCTGAACTAGTTTGTATTGTCCCTAGAGACAATGGATTAAACAATAAATATCAGGTTATTACCTGTTGTTTTTTTCAAAAACAATTTCAATGAACTTGGGAATGTTTTTAAGTGTGCCCTACACACTATTTCTTTTGTGGCGATTCGCTCTTCTACGTTTTTTACGCTTGTGCGTCGCTACCTTATGTCTTTTTCTTTTTTTACCACTAGGCATAAAGTTGTTTTGTTAAATTCGACAATAATTTCTTAAGCGACAGGGACCTTGGATTTTACACCTTGGACGAATACTTTCGCTGGTTTGAACGCGGGAATATTATGGGCAGGGATTTGAACTGCTACATTTTTAGAAATATTACGCCCGGTTTTTCAGCGCGTGTTTTGATAACAAAACTCCCAAATCCTCTTAAATAAACGTTTTCACCTTTTTCTAGAGAACTTTTAACCTCGTTCATAAATTTTTCAACGACTGCCTGTACATCGGCTTTGTCAATTCCCGATTGCACGGATACGTTTGCTACAATATCTGCTTTTGTCATTCTCGTATTTTTACAGATTTAAATAATTAGTTTTAAAGGCTCGCAAATATACACATTAATAATTATAAACTACTCTGAATTACCATTTTAAAAGAAGTGAGGAGACGCTAAGTTTAGGATATCTTTAGACCTATGAGTTGGCAAATAAAACTGTTGGATTGGTATGAAATCAATCGTCGAGATCTTCCTTGGCGCAAAACCAAAGACCCCTATCCAATTTGGTTGTCTGAAATTATCATGCAACAAACCCGAGTGCAACAGGGACTGCCCTACTACCACTCTTTTGTAAAGGCCTACCCTAAGATAAAAGACCTTGCGGAGGCTACTGAAAAAGAAGTCCTCAAACGCTGGGAAGGCTTGGGGTATTATTCTCGAGCACGCAACCTTCATGCAACCGCTCAATTTTATCAGTAATGAAATGAATGGAACCTTTCCCAGCACCTTTGATACGATCATTCAACTCAAAGGAATTGGCGATTACACGGCTAGTGCCATTGCTTCAATTGCCTTTGGATTGCCTCATGCTGTTGTTGATGGAAATGTGTATCGATTTTATGCCCGTTTCTATGGCATTGATCTTCCGATCAATACAACACCTGCATTTAAACATTTTAAAGAAGTAGCTCAAAAAGCTCTTCCAGCGGAAGACCCTGGAACTTTCAATCAGGCATTGATGGAACTAGGAGCGTTGCAGTGTACGCCAAAAAATCCAAAATGTCAGACTTGCCCTCTGCTCTATGAATGCAAGGCCTATGCAGAAAATGAAGTAGAACGGTGGCCGATAAAGAAGACAAAAACAAAAATTAAGAAGCGGTATTTTCACTACCTAGTTTTCGAGTGTGGAGATCAAAAAAAGTATTTACAGCAACGTCAGTCCTCTGGGATATGGCACAAACTATATGAGTTTCCCCTTATCGAAAGAAATCGAACGCTAACATCACCTGACCAAAAATTCTTAAAGACTATTGGAAGCTACACTCAAAGCCCTTTTGAAGTAGAGCCAATTGGAAGTACTCGATTGCATAAACTGAGTCATCAGCATATAGAAATAAGCTTTTGGAAAGTTAAAACTAAACCTCTTCAGTTTGCCGGATTCACAGTCAAAGAGTGGAAACAACTTCCATTTCCTATCCCAATAGCCCATTTTTTAAAGGAAACAAGAGCGTAAAAAAATTCTTATATTTGAGTATGCTCTAAAATCAAAAAATATGAATGGCACCTTAAACAAAGTAATCCTGATCGGACATCTGGGAGACGACGTCAAGCTCCACTATTTTGATGGAGGCGACTGTGTAGGGAGATTTAGTTTGGCCACGAACGAATCCTACACGAATAAAAACACGGGTGATCGTGTAACGAACACCGAATGGCACAATATTGTTCTTCGAAACAAAGCAGCAGAAATTTGTGAAAAATACCTTAGCAAAGGTGATAAAGTATACCTTGAGGGTAAAATTAAAACACGGAAATGGCACTCAAAAGAAGGAGTAGATCGTTATACTAATGAAGTTCACGTTAACGAGTTCACCTTTTAAGCACTAAAAACAAACGGATGCGCTAGGCAAGCAAATTACGCCAGAGGCACCCAAGGCAGAAGAGACTCCTCCAGACGATAATTTACCATTTTAATTTAAGGAGATAGTACTTGGATCCAGAACCCCCATTAATTATTAGTTTTTTATCGTTTGAGATGTCCTTTGTTTGGTTCAAAGGAATTATACTTTTTGCACTTATCATTTCCTCGGCGTTGATTTCTGGAGCTGAGGTAGCTTTTTTTTCTTTAAATAGTGCGGTCCTCAACGAAGCAGAAGAGGAAGAATTAAAAAACATCTCGTTGATTCGATCCCTCTTGGATCGTCCCAACCGTCTGTTGGCAATTATATTGGTGGCAAATAACTTTATCAATATTGCTATTGTCCTATTATTTGCTTCTTTGAGTCCTTTGTACCTGGGTGGAATATCCAATCCTGTAGTAGTACTATTTATCGAAATTGGTTTGATTACGGGTTTGATATTGATTTTTGGGGAAATTCTTCCAAAGGTATATGCCAATCGGAATGCGATGGGATTTTCTCAATTCATGGCTCCTGTTTTGAAATCCTTAGATCGTTATTTACTTTTTTTCCTGACCAGCCCAATGAGTCGCCTAACCTCTGGTTTGAAAAACGAGCCAAACAGTCGAAAAATGATTTTTCAGTGGATCAGCTATCCCAGGTACTAGAGCTTAGCACAGAAGAAAAACGAAGCAAGCAAGAAGAGAAAATGTTGCAAGGGATTATCCAATTTGGAAATACAGAGGTCAAGGAGGTAATGTGCCCACGAGTTGACATGTTCACCCTTTCCGAAAAAACAAGTTTCCTAGAAATTATTCCTTTAATTGTAGACAAAGGATTTTCAAGAATACCGGTATACAAAGACCAGCATGAGAAAATATCAGGAATCCTATACATCAAAGATTTGTTGCCTCATTTGGGCGATAAACATTTCAAATGGCAAAACCTATTGCGTGAACCTTATTATGTTCCCGAGTATAAAAAATTAGACGATCTGCTATCTGAATTTCAACAGCGAAAAACTCATTTAGCAGTTGTCCTAGACGAGTATGGAGGAACCCAAGGAATAATTACTTTAGAGGACGTGATAGAAGAGATTGTTGGAGATATTTCCGATGAATTTGATGGAGATAATTTATTCTATTCCAAATTGGACTCAAAAAACTATATATTCGATGCCAAAACAAACCTTAAAGATTTCTTAAAAATCGTGCAACTCAGCGATGAGGAGCGTTTTGAAAAAGTGAAGGGGGAAGCAGAAACGTTGGCAGGCTTTCTCTTAGAATTGTCTCAATCATTACCCAAGATTGGACAAAAGCTCACTTTTTGAAAATCTGGTATTTACTGTTGAATCTGTGGATCAAAAGCGAATCCGGCAGGTAAAAGTAACTTTACCCAAGACAAAATAATGTGACTAAAAACTTGTGGATTTTTATTGATAACACTTACTATAATAGCTTGTGTGGAAACAACGCTACCAAATCCCAATGGCTTACTTTCTTTAAAATATCAAAAATCAACCTATCAATCGTATCTAAAAAAAGCCCTTTATTCTTTTGAGTATAATCAAAAAGCTAAAATCAAACGCGGAGCGCAACAAGGTGATTTGATTGTCTATCCCTATATGAAAGCTACCCTATACCTGTCCTACGTCCCAGTTAAAAACAATTTAGATTCCCTACTAACGGATGCCTATAAGTTACCAAGCAAACACATTAGTAAAGCTAATGAAATTCCAGAACGTCTTTTCATCAACCCCGAGCAACGGGTCTATGGCACCCTTTTTAAAGTAGTGGGTAATGCCGCTTCACAACTTCAGTTTTTTCTTACAGACAGTATCCATCATTTTATGATTGGCTCATTGTATTTCTATAGCCGACCCAATTATGATTCTCTATTGCCTGCTTTGGATTATATTGAGAAGGATGTGATTCATTTGATGGAGACACTAGAGTGGAAAGAGAAAAATTAAGCGCACCTTTACGGGGGAATGAAGACCGATTATAAAAAATGGTTTTACTTAGTGCTTTCTCCCTTATATGGGGGAGTTCCTATATTCTTATCAAAAAGGGTTTGATAGGTCTCACGCCGTTACAATTAGGATCACTTCGGATTTTATTCACCCTGTGTATCCTTTTCGTAGTAGGGTTCTCACACCTAAAAAAAATATCAAAATCCAAATGGCAATGGATAGCGGTTTCTGGTTTTCTTGGCACTTTTTTCCCTAACTTTTTATTTGCCTATGCAGAGACAAAAATTGATAGTGCTATTGCAGCAGTTCTCAATGGACTGACCCCTCTTTTTACGTTACTCCTCGGGTTGTTTTTTTTTGGAATAGCATTGAAAACAAAAAAACTCTTTGGCGTATTGGTTGGTTTATTCGGGACTTGTATTCTTGTTGTCAAGCAAATAGAATCCACTGGGGTTGAAAATGGAATCTTTCTGTTTATGATTGTGATTGCAGCACTATGTTATGCGGCTAATGTCAATATAATAAAATACCGATTGGGAGGCGTTACTTCTCTGGGAATTGCTTTGGGGAACTTTGTAGTTATCGGAATTCCCGCTTTTTTTATTGCACTAGATTCTGGAGTTTTTCAACTGGATATGCAATTAGAAGCGGTCACTTCATCGGTTGGTTTTATTTTTGTTTTAGCTTTTTTTGGAACGGCCATGGCCAAAGTTGTATTCAATGAACTGGTGGCCATTTCTTCTCCTGTCTTTTCCTCGTCTATCACCTATCTTTTGCCTGTAGTAGCAATATTCTGGGGAGTTCTAGATGGGGAGCAATTAGACTGGCTACAATTTCTAGCCAGTGGGATCATCCTTGGAGGGGTATATTTGGTTACCGACACTAAGAAATCACACTCCAAATAGCAAGGAAAATAGATTGATCAATAGTCTACCTCCAAGTAGAATCTAATGGATGCGTTTCTAAGATGAATTAAGTTTTATACATTTAGATAAATAAAATTTTATGAAACATACTCTACTTTTATTGACCCTTCTTATTCTGGGAAGTCTTTCAGCTCAAAAACGATACCAACCACACCTTCAGACATTGGAGTCGAAAGCGGCTGAGTATGGAGAGGTCGCCCAAACTATATGGTCTTATGCAGAATTGGGGTACCAAGAAGTACAGAGCAGTGCACTCCTGCAAAGTACCTTAGAATCTGAGGGATTCACAATTGAAAAAGGAGTTGCAGGAATCCCAACGGCCTTTTTAGCCACCTTTGGTTCAGGTGGCCCTACAGTAGGAATTTTGGCAGAATATGATGCGCTTCCAGGCTTATCTCAAAAAGCGGTTCCCTACAAAATATCAAATGACGGTCGCGGAGGTCACGCTTGTGGGCACCATTTATTCGGAACCGCCTCAACTGCAGCTGCGATTGCAGTAAAAAACTACTTAAAGAAATCGGGAAAAAAAGGTACTATCAAATTATTTGGTTGCCCTGCCGAGGAGGGAGGCTCTGGCAAAGTTTATATGACTCGAGCAGGATTGTTTGACGATCTAGATGTGGCACTCCATTGGCATGCAGACAGCAAAAATTCAGCAGGAATACGCCCTGCCTTAGCTAATAAATCTGCTAAATTCCGCTTCTATGGAATAGCTGCTCATGCTGCAGGAGCTCCAGAAATGGGTCGATCTGCACTCGATGCTGTGGAAGCAATGAATACCATTGTCAATATGATGCGGGAACATGTCACCGACGATACGCGAATTCATTATGTAATAACAAAAGGAGGAGAGGCACCCAATGTGGTTCCTGATTTTGCAGAAGTGTATTATTATTCACGCCATAGTACGAGAGATGAGGTTATCCGTGTTTTTGACCGCATTATAGATGCTGCTCGGGGAGCTGCCTTGGGAACAGGAACAACCATGGAATATGAGATGATCGGAGGGACTCACGAATTGTTATACGTTCCAAGTCTCCAAAAGCGTATGCATCAGAACCTTTCGAGAATAGGGGGCTATTCCTACACCCCTGAAGAAAAAGCCTTTGCAGAAGAAATATCAAAAACATTAAACCGAAAATTAAATACAGAATTCATTGAAGGAGTGGTGCCCTATGAAACCCCGCAAAAACCCGGAGGATCTACAGATGTTGGCGATGTGAGTTTTGCTGTACCAACTGCTGGATTACGCGCAGCCACTTGGGTGCCAGGTACTCCCGCACACAGCTGGCAAGCGGTAGCAGCAGGGGGAACATCTATTGGTGAGAAGGGAATGATGGTAGCTGCCAAAACACTCGCGCTAACAGCAATGCAATTGATGGATGACGCCGCATTTCGTTCCCAAATAAAAAAGGAATTTATCGAAACGCGAGGAGCTGAATTTAAATATATCCCCTTACTAGGCGATCGAGAACCTGCGTTGAATTATAGAAACTGATATGAAATCAAGTGGTTTCTTACTTACCCTTTTTATGGTGCTTCAACTGCAAGCACAAGTATTTGAATTTGAATCTAGCGAAGGCAATCAAGTTTATAACCATCGTATATTAATGGACGATTCTTACATTATTGAAACAATATACCAATCCAACCCCCCACTATTTGTATTGACTAGAGGTGGGTATTACCAAAGGCAAGGAAAAACGGTATTTGCTTCCTTGGAATTTAATTCCAACTTTGAAAAGGATCAATTCAAAACTTTTCAATGGGATAGTTCCAGTTGGAAAGCAAAAAGAAAAAAGCGTCAGGTATTGGATGGTAAATGGTTGATGGCTGGAAGGGTAAAGCCTGAAGGAGAGCAACGGCGCGACATTTCCAGAAGTCGAAAAACGATGAAATTTTTAATAGATGGCTTTTTCAATGGACGGCATTTAATACGGAAACCTTTCAATTTTTTGGCTCTGGAGGGGGGACTATACGGCTGAGAACGAAGCCTACGTGGAACAAATAGAATATTTTTCCCGGGATAATAGCCGAGTAGGAGCAAAACTCTCTTTTGAATTTCTTCGTAAAGAAAAGGACTGGTATCACAAAGGCTTTAGCAGTAAAGGAGCCTCTTCACGAAATCTGGACATTACGCCCTAGAAAATAAATTTGACTGCAACACGAATTACAAAAGCTTTTCCTTGGTTGGTGAGTATATCAGCGGCTTTGGCTTTATATCATCCACCTAGTTTCACTTGGTTTTCGGGCTCCTTGATTACCCTTGGATTGGGAGGGATCATGCTTGGAATGGGAATCACATTACAATGGAAAGACTTCAAAGAAGTAGTCCGGACCCCGAGTTGGGTGCTATTTGGAGTAGCCTTACAATTCACTGTAATGCCTTTTTTAGGATGGATTCTTGGAAAAATTTTTGAATTGCCGCCCTTCTTTGCAGTAGGGCTTATTCTGGTGTCTTGCTGCCCGGGAGGAACCGCATCCAATGTGATTGCTTACTTGGCCAAAGCTCACGTTGCTTTGTCGGTTGCGATGACAGCTGTTTCTACTTTTACTGCGATTATTTTTACCCCTATCCTTACAGCGCAATTATCTGGCACCTATGTCGATATAGCAGCAAGTGGATTATTTTTCAGCACGTTGAAAGTGGTTTTATTTCCCATCAGCACAGGAATTCTGTTTAATCGTTACTTTCCAAATACGACACAGAAGTGTGTTCCCTTTGGCTCCTCCAGTGGCAGTCGTTCTAATCACCCTTATTGTTGCCAGTATCATTGGTCAGGGAAGTGCAATTATTTTATCTGCTGGATTGCAATTGCTTTACGCCCTTCTTATTCTGCATTTTTAGGATTTCTTGTTGGCTTTTTTTTCAGTTATTGGTTGCTGAAAAATCCTTCTGTTAGTAAGACAATTGCCATCGAAGTGGGGATGCAAAATTCGGGATTAGGTGTGGTTTTGGCACAAGAGAATTTTACCAATCCTATGACTGCCATTCCTGCTGCTATGTCCAGTTTGGTTCACTCCATCTACGGAAGCGTATTTACTGTATTGTTTGGTCAATCTAATAAGAAGAATAGTTTATGAAAAATGTGGTAATCGTGTCTGCAAAAAGAACACCCATTGGAAGTTTTATGGGAAGCCTTTCAACAGTACCAGCCATAGATCTTGGGGCAGCAGCGATTAAAGCAGCACTGGAGGCGGTATCTCTTGATTCAGGCTTGGTGGATGAATTACTAATGGGTCAGGTTTTGCAAGCTGGTTGTGGACAAGCCCCAGCCCGTCAAGCTGCTTTAAAAGCGGGAATTCCCCCCAATGTGCCCTGCACCACAATCAATAAAGTGTGTGCTTCTGGGATGAAAAGTATTCAATTGGCCGCACAAAGCATAGCTCTAGGACAGATCGAAATTGCAGTGACTGGGGGAATGGAGAATATGAGTTTAAGTCCTCATTTCGTTTCTCTACGTAAGGGGACTGCTTTTGGAAGTCAAGTCTTTGAAGATAGCCTAGAACGAGACGGCCTGATGGATGCTTTCGATCAAGTGCCCATGGGAGTTTTTGCCGATGCCACAGCAGTTGAACATGGAATAAGTCGGCAGGAACAGGATCAACACGCCCTTCAATCCTATCAGCGAAGCGCAGCTGCTTGGGAAGCTGGCTTATTTGATACCGAAGTAATACCTGTGTCTGTTCCCCAGAGTAAAGGGGCGGCACTTTTGGTTAAAAAAGATGAAGAATACACTAAAGTAACTCCAAACAAAATCCCTCTTCTTCGCCCTGCTTTTACTAAGGATGGAACAGTGACAGCAGCCAATACTTCCACGCTCAATGATGGTGGTGCTGCTGCTCTTGTTTTAATGTCTGAAGACAAGGCACAACAGTTGGGAATACCACCGATGGCACGAATACTGAGTTATGCCGATGCTGCCAATGACCCTCGATGGTTCACAACTGCTCCGGCAAAAGCACTCCCCAAGGCATTGGATTTAGCACAACTCGATATAGAAAAAATCGATTGGTTCGAAATTAATGAAGCCTTTTCTGTAGTGGGTCTGGCCAATATTAAACTATTGAATCTCGATCGTGCTAAGGTCAATCCAAATGGTGGAGCGGTGTCTTTAGGGCATCCGCTTGGTTGTTCTGGGGCTCGGATTGTTGTTACCCTGATTCACAAACTCCAAAAATCTGGAAGCTATGCAGCTGCTGGAATTTGCAATGGAGGTGGTGGGGCATCTGCACTTGTCTTGAAAAAATAATTTCTATTTTTATACTCTCAATTTCATGCATATGTTGGAAGATTCTCAATGGCGACCACTGCCCTCCTTTTTGACCATCGCAGAAAGTAGGATTGAAGGGTTGGGGCTTTTGGCGAGCCAATTCATCCCGGAAGGAACCGATTTGGGAATGAGTCATGTCTTTGACGAGCGTTTTCAAAACGGCTATATCCGTCTACCCATAGGAGGATTTATCAATCATCATGACATGCCCAATTGCAAAGCGATTGTTGCTGAAGAGGACGCTGTTGTAGGAAAAGTTAAACACATTCGTTTGATTACGACCAAACCCATTGAAGCAGGCCAAGAATTGACTTTAAAGTATATTATCAATCAACTGGAAAACCCCAACTGGGAATTTGAATTTGAAATTTCTCAATAAAAAAATCCCGCTCAAAAAAATAAAACTTCAATTTTTTTTCGAACGGGATCAAACAAATGAAAAAAGCCTATTACAATATTAAAAGTAAGGGCTAGATCGTTAAATTTGACCTAACAAGAGGTTAAAAACAAGTTAAAGAATGCCAAGTTTATCCACTCATCCTCGCTCATTGTTGTTAGCGGTAGCTTTAGTAAGTCTGTGTATGGGTATTGATGCACAAGTCATACAATCCACTGCAATAGCAGCGAAAAATTCCCTTTCTGTGTTCATAACCGACTACCCTGAAGACGCTGATTTATGTGTTTTTGTAGTGGATTCAAAAAATCAAGCGAAAGGGGAACAATGGGTTTTTGGTATTTCCAAGACTCCCAAACCTACGCAGATAAAAAAATATTCTTTGTTGAAGATCCTGTACAGGCCGATCTGAAAATTAATTTTGTAGATCAACAAGAACTAGCTGGATGGAAAAACAAAACTAGAGTATTTCTACTTGATTGAAATTTTTGGGATTATTGCCAATCAATTTTCAGCAAGACGGGTTGACGATAGGTTTGCTCTTCTTCTGAGGTCACCCAAAAATGGTGCGCATCAATAACTTTTACAGCTTCGATTTGTGCATTTGGATAGGGAATTTCTACCTTTTACAATCTTTCAAAATTTAAGGTTGCGGCATCAAAATTTTTGACCCTATATAAATATTGAATACCATCAAAAGAATATCCTGTCAAAGCCAATACCTTGCTTTTCTGATCGTAATCAGCTCCAGTGATAAGAGAATTTACAGAGACCACTGTTTTAGGATACAATTCATAGTCGCCTAAAACTTTGGGAATTTGATAGACTTCTGTATTCTGAGTAAGTCTGTTTTTTGAGAATAATAATAGAACATTTCCAATGGCTACAAGCCCCTCGGCATCGAAAGCATTTCTATTGCGCTTCTCAAAACTTTGTTGCAAACCGTATCGAAAACGGATTTCTCCGATCGTTTCAAAGAATGTTTCATTCCATTGAATTTTATAGATTTTGAGATCTTTTCGCGAGGCTTTGTTATTTCCATGATCTCCCACATACAGAAAGCGATCGTCCTGTGCGAGACTCTCCCAATCTTTATTTTTTGCTTTCTCAATGGAATAGGTATTTAGAAGAATACCTTGGGAATTAAACTCATATAAGCTCGGTTGATCCCCAGAATCATTTTGCGTGAGTAAATGACCATTAAATGTCGCCAATCCAGAAGTTTCATTTAAGGCCATTGGCAAGGGAACGGTTTCAGTAATTTTCTGGCCAAATAGAGCGGCAACTGAAAGAAAAAAATAAGGCAGTAAGCGCATGAAAAATATTTATATAAAAGTAGATGAAATCGGGAATTGAAAAAAGAATCCCAATAGCTTTCTGCTCTTGATTTGATTTTAGTAATTTCATTCACTTAATGAAAGTAGACAAAGCCAAAATAATTATAGTGATGGGGGTCAGTGGATGTGGGAAAACAACATTGGGAAGGCTTTGGCAGAGAACCTCAACTATCTTTTTTTAGAGGGTGATGCTTTCCATTCCGATCAAAATATTAAAAAAATGAGTCTTGGCAAACCCCTTACGGATAGCGATCGGATTCCATGGCTTCAAACATTAAATAGGGCTCTTTATTCCAGTAATTCAGGAGTAGTTTTGGCTTGTTCTGCATTGAAAGCCTCCTATCGTAAGCTGTTATCGGAGGGCTTGACTCCTGCCCCTAAATTTATATTTATCGATTGCGAAAGAGACCTTTTGGAAAAGCGAATGGAAGCGCGTCGCCATTTCATGCCAGCTAGTCTTCTGAACAGTCAGTTGGAGGCTTTAGAAAAACCAGAGGAAGCCATAATGGTATCAGGTGAGGCAAGTACTGAAAAACAAATAGATCATATTATATCATATATATCATGAATGAAAAAGCAGCTTGGGGTGTTTTAGGAATGGGTGTAATGGGAACGAGTCTAAGTCGTAACCTAGCTCGAAAAGGGATTCGCCTGGCACTTTATAATCGGTTTTTCCAAGGGGAAGAGGAAGGGGTAGCTGCCCAACGTTGCATCGCCTATCCCGAATTGGCAGCGGCGCAACCTTTTGAGGATCTTGAAGCATTTATTCAGGCCTTGGAAACCCCACGAAAAGTTTTGGTGATGGTGCCCTCGGGCTCAGCCATAGAACTTGTTCTAGAACAATTGATAAAATTACTTTCTCCCGGTGATGTCTTAATAGACGGGGGAATTCACATTTTGAAGCCACTGAAAAACGAGCCCAATTATTTGAAAATGCAGGAATTTCATTCTTAGGCATGGGGGTGTCTGGAGGTGAAGAAGGAGCCCTTAATGGCCCATCATTAATGGTAGGAGGAGAGCGAAAAGCTTTTGAATCGTTAAGCAAAATACTTTCGCAGATTGCTGCCGACAATCCCCAGGGGTTTTTCCTGCTTGGGTCACTTCGGGACAGGAGGGGCGGGTCATTATGTGAAAATGGTTCATAACGGGATTGAGTATGCGGAAATGCAGCTATTGGCCGAAGTATATGAATGCATCAATAGCCATATCCAGCCCAATTGGTCTCTCTTGAACAATTGGCAACATACCAATAGCCAAAGTTATTTGCTTGGAATCACTGCTTCCATTGTCTCTTTTCAAGACAAAAAGGAATTGCTGGTTCATCAAATTTTGGATAAAACTCAACACAAGGGAACAGGTTCATGGTCTTCAATCAGTGCTGTGGCTCAAGGGTCACCTGCGACCATGATTCAGGCAGCCCTGAATGCCCGATATACCTCTGCTCAAAAAGAATACCGTGTAAAAATGGCTGGCGAACTCCCTGTTCAGACTGTATCAATACCACTAAATGAAGAGGTATTGAAGAAGGCCTATGATCTGGCGTTGGATCAATCATCACCAAGGTTTTGAATTGTTAAAGGCAGCCAAAACAACTTATGCTTGGTCGTTCGCTCTTTCCGAAGCGGCGAAAACATGGACCGCAGGGTGTATTATTCAATCCAGGCTAATGCAAGAACTCACTCTCATTTTGGATTCGCAAGAAAGCCTTTTAGAGACAGAAGCTTTCAAAAAAATCTACGCTGAAAATATTTCTTCTCTAAGAGCTGTTCTGAGTTGGAGTCTCAAGGCTCAGTTACCAATGCCAGTCATGTCTGCTGCAGCACAGTATCTATTTTCGATTCGACAAGCTAATTCATCAGGAAATTTGATTCAAGCCCAACGCGACTATTTTGGCGGTCATGGATTGGAATGGAAGGACTCTAGGGAAGGTAATCACGGGCCATGGAAACAGCTTAGCCAGTAGGGAAGAAAGTCCAATTATTCACTTTTCCTTTTCCGCGGATTCGATTCGCGATGGTATATTTAGTGTTTAATTTAACCCTCTAAACATGCAAAAATATGTTCTTTTTTGTAATTCTCCTAGCCTCTTGTAGCCCAGAAACCTATGTTTTAAAAGGGATGATTAACTTTGGTGAGCGTATCACGAATTGTGCTTTCGACCCAAAAGAGGATTATCTCTATGTAACAACCCTCAGTCAAGTTACTCCAATCAAACTACAACCCAATAAATAATGTTTCAAGAAAAAATAAAATCTTTAGATGGGAACTTGCGAAAGAGGGCCTTGAAAAAACCTTTTCTTTTTCTGATTTCCAGTCAGCCCTCTCCTTTATCAATAAGGTAGGAGAATTCTCAGAAGCTGAAGCGCATCATCCTAAAATCACCAATCTATACAATCAAGTAACTTTGTGTCTTTGGACCCACGATGCAGAGGTTGTTACCGAAAAAGATGTGAGCTGGATACTAAAGTTTGAAAAAGAATATTAGGTTTTCCCATCGTATAAGCTATCCCTTTTGAAGCAATTCAATAAAGCGTTCGTCCTCATAAATTTCCCCTCTATGACCCAAGCCTGTATAGAACGCTCGCCCGCCGTCATAATTATGATACCAGGTGATAGGGTGTTCAGGGCCATTTTTTCCCCCTTCATAACTGGATTCTTCGAGATTGAGTAGTGGAATAATTTCTTTGTTCATCAAAGTGAAATTATACCATTCGTCTTCAATAGACCAGCTTGCAGGGAGGTGATTTGTGAATGGACTATTGGTGTCAATAGTAGTGATTGTGGCCCTTGGAGTCCCCTCGGGATGCGATTCAAAATAGGCCCCTACCAATTGACCGTACCAAGGCCACTCGTATTCGGTGTCTGCGGCAGCGTGAATTCCTACATAACCGCCCCCCTTTCGAATATAATCTTCGATCATAGCTTGTTGTCGATTATTGAGGATATCCAAAGTGGTGCAGAGAAAGATAAGGGTGTCAATTTTTGAAAAGTCAATATTATTTAGTGCTTTTGGGTCTTTGGTGTGAAGGACGTTATATCCGTATTTTTCTCCTAATAGTGTAATAAGCTTCTTACCAGCAGGGATGGCATCCACATGAATATAGCCAGCCGTTGCGGTGAGAACCAGAACCGTTTGAGTATTGGAAGTATCAAAATAGAGCGCCTTTGTGTTATTTTGAGCCCAGGCAGAATGACCAAAAAAAAGATAAACAAAGTTGGTAGAATAATTTTTTTCACATTTAAAAATACATTAATTATATTATACAAGCCTCTAATAGTTTACGTGTGAAAAAATATGTATCGAATGACTAACAGGAAAGCTATGAAACAAAAAAATCTTACAGTTGTCCTTTTTAGCACAGACGACTGATGTGAATTATCGCGGAACAGTACATGGAGGTAAAGTAATGAAATGGATTGATGAAGCGGGTTATGCCCTTGCGGCTCAATATACGGGTAAATATTGTGTCACCAAATTTGTGGATGATATCGAGTTTAAGAAACCTATTTCGATTGGTGACTTGGTAAAGTTACCGCCACCGTACTCCGTCTTGGATCGACTTCCATTCGGATGCATGTCACCGTAGCGAGCGAAAATTTAGTGGAGGCAAAACGTAAAGACAATTGTGCTTGTGACATTGTCTTTGTGGCACTCGATGAATCAGGTCAAAAAATACCGATAACTGATTAGGTGTTCTCTGCTTGGAAACTTTTTAATTTCTCAATCATTTTTGGGACCACTTCAAAGGCATCCCCTACAATTCCATAATCTGCTGCTTTGAAAAAGGGCGCTTCAGGGTCACTATTGATCACCACCTTCACTTTGGAAGCATTGATTCCTGCCAAGTGTTGAATGGCACCTGAAACCCCCACGGCGATGTATAGGTTTGAGGCAACTGGTTTGCCAGTTTGCCCGACGTGTTCACTATGTGGCCGCCAACCCATGTCCGATACTGGCTTGGAACAGGCAGTGGCAGCACCGAGTGTGCTGGCGAGGTCTTCTACTAGGTGCCAATTTTCGGGACCTTTTAGACCCCGGCCTCCAGAGACCACAATTTCCGCGTCTGCGATGGTTACCTGATCATTGGCTTTTTCTACGGAAGCAATTTCCATAGAAGAATTATTTACTGTTGGAGAAAATTCAGTCAAGGTGGGAGTGGTTGGATTTTCATGCATACCGAAGGCATTCTTAGACAAACCCACCATTTTCACATCGCTGCTTAATTCACTAATACCAAATGCTTTATTGGTGAACACAGAGTGCTTTACTTGAAAGGGAATGGTACTCAAGGGAGCCTCCACAACATTCGTAACATAGCCTGCGTTTAGATTCACAGCAGCCAGAGGTGCCAAATAACGGCTATCGGCACTGGAACTCACTGCAATCACTTTTGCATCTTTTTTTGTGCTGCTTCTGACACAATTGCAGCGTATTGTTGGGCATTAAACTCCTCTGGATGAGAGGAAGTCAATATTTCATTCACTCCATAAGTGCCGAGCAACTCATTGTTATCACAATTAACAGTAATTGCTATCAAATCCGTGTTGAGTTGGTCGGCTATTGCTCTTCCAAAGGAAGCAAGTTCTAAAGCAATTTTCTTTAATTGTCCTTTTTCGGATTCGGCATACACTAAGACAGACATAATGGATAGTTTTAAGATTAGATGACTTTAGCTTCGTTGTGAAGTAAAGAGATAAGTTCGTCAATATTTTCAGGCTCCACCAGCTTAACGGCACCTTTGGGAACGGGTTTTTCATAGGCTATAGTTTGGACTTGAGCGTCTCCATGTTGCGGCTCTAAGACACTCAAAGGTTTTTTGCGAGCCATCATTATTCCCCGCATATTGGGGATGCGCAAATCACTTTCTTCCACCAATCCTTTTTGAGCTCCAATGACAAGGGGGAGCGGTGTTGTGACGGTCTCCTTTCCTCCATCCATTTCTCGAACGGCAGTAGCGTTTTGTCCTTCAATTTCTAAGCGGATGCAATTATTGAGATAATTCATTCCAGTAAGCGCAGCAATCATACCTGGCACCATACCTCCGTTATAATCAATGGATTCTCTTCCAGCAATGATGAGGTCGTAGCCATTCTCCTGAATCACAGCAACAATTTCTTTTGCTACTTGGTTTGCATCCAGAGCTTCCGTATGGATACGTATCGCATTATCGGCACCTATCGCAAGAGCTTTTCTCAGGGTCGATTCGGTTGCTGATCCTCCGACATTGATTACATCAACAGTAGCTCCCTCCTTTTCCTTAAACCACATTGCTCTAGTGAGGCCAAACTCATCATTGGGATTGATGATGTACTGAACCCCTTGGGTGTCAAATTGGGTATTGTTCTCTATAAAATTAATCTTAGAGGTAGTGTCTGGGACGTGACTGATACAAACTAAAATTTTCATTTTTTTAATATTTAAAAATTAAAAAGGCAAACCAAGTTCACCCTGACGTATGTTTCTAGCAATTATTATTTTGTGGATCTCTGAGGTGCCTTCATAAATCTGCGTGATTTTAGCATCTCGCATTAAGCGTTCAACGTGATATTCTTTGACATATCCATTTCCCCCATGTATTTGTACGGCCTCCACGGTGTGTTTCATAGCGACTTCCGAAGCTTTGAGCTTGGCCATAGCACTGGCATACCCATAAGGTTGTCCTTGATCTTTCAGGTAGGCTGCACGATAAACCAACATGCGAGCGGCTTCAATGTCCACGGCCATATCGGCAAGTTTGAAGGCAATAGCTTGGTGATCGGCGATGGGTTTGCCAAAAGCAGAACGAACCATAGAATATTCGGCGGCCAATTCATAAGCCCCTGCTGCAATTCCCAAAGCTTGAGCTGCGATACCAATTCGCCCTCCTTCTAATATTTGCATAGCTAGCTTAAAACCAAAACCGTCTTCCCCGATACGATTTTCTTTGGGGACTCTTACATCAGTATAGCTAATGGAATGGGTATCTGAGGAGCGGATGCCCAGCTTGTCCTCCTTGGGACCTATGGTAACACCCTCCCACTGTTTCTCTACAATAAAGGCGTTAATACCTCGGTGTTTTTTTTCTGGATGGGTTTGCGCAATGACCAATTGAAAGTCTGCATGCCCGCCATTGGTAATCCAATTCTTTACCCCATTCAGGATATAATATTCACCTGCTTCTTCCGCACGAGTCTGTTGCATGCTGGCATCGCTACCCGCTTCGGGTTCTGATAGGCAAAAACAACCAATGTTATTCCCCTGCGCCATAGGGACGAGGTACTTTTCTTTTTGAATGTCGGTTCCATGGGTTTCAATAGCCCATAATACAAGGGAATTATGAGCACTCATAATTACCCCTGCACTGGCATCGATTTTTGAAATTTCTTCCAAGGCTAGAACATAGGATAGGGTATCCATCTCACTGCCTCCATAGAGTTGTGACGTCATGATCCCCATAAAACCCAAGGCCCCCATTTCCTCAACTTGCTCGCTTGGATGCGTTCTATTGGCGTCTCGTTCAATGACACCATCTTGCAAGCGTGTGGTTGCAAACTCTCGAGCAGCTTGTTGAACCGCTTTGTGTTCTTCGGAAAGTTTAAACTCCATTCTTTAATTTTTGAATTGCGCCTTTCTATTCGCAATAAATGCTTGGGTTCCTTCTTTGAACTCCGTATGGGCCGATAAAGCGCCAAAGGTTTCAATTTCTTTTTCGAATCCATCGCTGTTTTTGTTATAAAAATCTGCAACCATTTCAATTACTTTTGCTATCGCTGTTGGCCCCTTGGAACCAATTTCTTTAATGATTTTTTGAGCAGTTTCAACGGTTTCACCTGGGGCCACCACACGGTTCAATAGTCCCCAATCTAGAGCTTCTGTTGCTTCAATCATCCTGGCTGTTAACATAATATCCAGACTTCTTCCTCTTCCTACTAGTTGAGGCAATCGCTGGGTAGCTCCATAGCCGGGAATAATTCCCAAGTTGACCTCTGGGTTGCCCAACAGCGCTTTGCTGGAGCCAACACGGAGATGGCAAGCAAGGGCCAACTCAAAGCCACCGCCCAAGGCATAGCCTTCTATAGCAGCTACTATTGGAACAGGACTGTTTTCCATAGCGAACATCAGTTCGTGACCCAAAGCAGACAGCGTCTGCATTTCTTCTGGGGTCATAGTGATAAATTCTTTTATATCTGCTCCTGCGGCAAATGCCTTTGCACCACTTCCCGTCAGAATTACACCGCTGCAATTATAGCTTTCCAGTGCCTGAGTGAAAAAACCATGCAGGTCTGTTATCAGTTGTTTGTTAAGTGCATTCAAGGCTTTGGGCCGGTTCAAGGTAAGTACTACCACCTTGTCCAAAACGTTTACATTTAAAAGTTCAGTGTTAGCCATAAGTCTGAATCCTATTTGATACTTCCAAAAATAAGGGGGAATCAACGTATAGAAAAATATTTAGGCCATTTTTTTAGACACAGTGTCATTTTTTTCTAAACGAATACATTTCTATGCCTACAGCCAACAAGATAATACTTCCTCCCAGCATTGTTTTGACATGTGGATATTCATTCAAAAAAATGGCTCCCATAAGGATTCCATATAGAGGTTGTAAACAACTAATGAGGCAAGCTGTGGTGATTGAGAATTTTTGAAAACTCTGTAAGAATAAGGAGTGACCGATGACGGTGGTTACTATTGCAAGAAAAATAAGGGCTGGGCCACTGGAAACAAGAGATGCAATTTCTGTTTTTAAACCTATGGGAAACAGGAAAATGCTAATTATGAATACTTGAGTCGCCATGAGTACGGTTCCATCCGAATGCTTAGAAATTTTTTTGATGAACATATTACGAAAAGAAAAACATAAGGCTGAAAAGACCCCCATTCCAACAGCCAAGAACTGTTGATTTTCCCAGTTGCCAGGTGGACTTATAAGATAAATTCCAAACAGAAGGGCAAGCCCCAGAAAAGCGTGTTTGACTTGAAAACGATCCTTTCCGAAAAGCGGTTCCAGAAAAGCAGTAAAAATTGGAAAGGTGTAGAGCGAAAGCATGCCCACAGCCACACTTGACCATTGCAAGGCATAAAAATAGGAAATCCAGTGCACGCCCATCAAAAGACCACTAACCAAAAGAGCAAAGGGAGCTTTTTTAAAAAGAGTGAGAATATTTTTTCTCCGATAGAGGCAGAAGAATAACAGCCCGATAAAGGCGATAATAGAACGCCAAAAGATAATTTCTTTAGGTGGTAAGTTTATCAAACGCCCTAGAACACCCGAAGTACTAATACAGAAAATGCCTACATTCAGCAGAACTAGGTGCCACCAAGTCGAATTCTTTTTAAGCATTGCAATTAGCTAAATTGAGGGGCGACACATGGATTTTTGGGATCGGTTTGATAGTCGTAAAATCCGAGGTCTGTTTTTCTTCTAAGCTGCCCTGCTAATACCGATCTTTTCAATAGAATACAGGGGGCATATTTTACATGACCCATTATCCGTGCACCTACGACTGTGAGGAAGTTAGACGAATTTCCCAACTTCCTCCAGAAGTTCATGGCGAAGTTTTATGTAATTATTTTTTTCGTTATCAATGACTAAGCGAGGTTCTTTCTCTTTATTCTCCAAATACCATCGAGTAGATAACGGATGAAAAGGCTTATTGAGGTTGCGTTCACTCCACATACACATTTCATACAAAATGGGATAAAGGTCAATGCCTTTATTCTCCAGGTAGTAAAATTTGACTTTTTTATTGTTGGGGTTTCTAGTATAATTGATAAATCCAGATTGGGTTAAGGATTTTAGTCGCGAAGTAAGAATATTTGATGCGATTCCTTCAGGTGCATTTAGAAATTCTTTAAAAGTTTTACGCCCAATAAACAGGTCTCGAACTATGATAAGAGACCATCGATCACCTATCAAATCTAGGACATTGGTAATTGGACATCCTGAACGTTGCATATTTAACAATTTATTTTGAGTTAAATTTAAGGATTGTTAATATAATCAACTTAACTAATATTTGTGTAAAATGCAATTTTTTTTAGTTTTATTGAGTAACCTCAAACAAATAATTTTGAATTTTAGTGTAACCTAAATCGTCCTACAAAACCACTAGTTCACACTGAATGAATAAAATTCTTTTTCTGAATTTTTGGGTTTTATGCATTTTTAGACAGCGATGTATTGAGTGTGACCCACCTTGCAAAGAGGTAAATTTCTCTCAGCATGAACTTGTTTTATGAACCCGTTATAATTGTGTATGTTAGAAATAAAACGTTGGACTAAGGTCGAAGAAATACACCAGCTAAAGGCCTTGCAGGACAAAAACTTAAAATCAAAAATCAATCAGGCTGAGCAAAAGAGTGAGGGGTTTTTGACTGCCTCCTATTCAGTAGAATTTTTAATCCAAATGAATCAACTCTATCCTGCTATCCTAGCCAAGGATGGGGAAGAATTGGTTGGTTATGCCCTAGTCACCACCGCATCAATCAGAGGGCATCATGAATTGCTAGATGATTTGATTCATCATTGCGATCAGGTTCATTACCAAGGGGGTCCTCTAGCCAAAGCTCCCTATGCCATAGTGGGCCAACTGTGTGTAGCTAAGGCCTATCGAGGACAAGGAATTGTTCAGAAACTCTACAGCCATTTCAAGACTTGTATGGAGGAGGATTTTTATTGTTGCATTACCGATGTGGATCGAAACAATCCCCGTTCCTTAAAAGCCCATCTTAAATCCGGCTTCGAAGTGGTTGGAAGTCTTGAATACGGTGGAGCCGAGTGGGATTTGGTATTATGGGACTGGAAGGCTTAAATCCCTTAGCGGCTACCGACAAAACCTTCGAATAAAATGAAAACGGTATATTTTTGAGAATCCTTTAAGAACCCCTATTTTTATTCGCTTAGTTCATATGTTTTTTTATAGTAGTCCAATAATAATTATCTAGAGGGATCTACATTCATAAATCAAAAGTTAGAAGGTAAAACATTCAGTATGAGAAAAGGATTAATTATTGGAGCAATCTTTATTGTAGGAACAATAGGAGGATATGCACAGCAATTTTCTGAAAGGGTAAAACCCTTAAAATATCGAAATATTGGACCCTTTCGGGGTGGGCGTGCCAATGCAGGAACAGGGGTTGTTGGAGATCCAATGACCTATTATATGGGAACCACTGGTGGTGGTGTTTGGAAAACCATCGATGCTGGCCAACATTGGGAAAACATATCTGATGGGTATTTTCAAATGGGGTCTGTTGGAGCCATAGCAGTTTCAGAAAGCAATCCGAATATCGTATACGTTGGAATGGGAGAACACGCTCCCAGAGGGGTCATGACCTCTCATGGTGATGGCGTGTATAAATCTAACGATGCAGGTAAAACGTGGGTGCATCTTGGATTGGAAAAAACACAACATATATCTCGGATCGTCGTCCACCCTAGCAATCCAGAAATACTCTGGGTAGCTGCACAAGGAGCATTACACGGTCCGTCTACAGACAGAGGAATATATAAATCCAACGACGGGGGGAAAAGTTGGAAAAAAACCTTGTATGTCAACACCCTCTCAGGGGCGAGTGAATTGTCTATAGACAAAAACAATCCTGATATTCTTTACGCGGCCATGTGGGAACACATACGAAAACCTTGGAAAGTGGTTTCCGGTGGAGTGGGGAGTGGCTTGTACAAATCAATCGATGGTGGCCAGAGTTGGAAAACCATACACCAAGGGCTTCCCAAAGAAAAAGGAAAAATGGCGATTGCCGTTTCTCCTGCCAATTCACAAACTGTATTTGCTCTAATTGAAAGTGATTCAGCCCAAGAAAAAGGGGGCCTATTTGTTTCTCGAAATGCGGGAAGCAGTTGGACCAGGTCTAGTGGTGATCATCGACTCATACAACGGGCTTGGTATTATATTGAGCTTGCACTCGACCCCAATGATGAGAATATTGTCTATGTAATGAGTGCTTCTACCTATAAATCTTCCGATGCGGGCCAAAGTTGGAAAGAGATTCCAAGTGCCCATGGAGACTACCACGACCTGTGGATCAACCCCGATAACTCGTCCAATATGATTCTAACTAGCGATGGTGGTTCGGAAATTACTTTTGATGCAGGCAAGCATTGGTCGCGAATTGATCATCTCCCTACAGCACAGTTCTATCGAGTGGCGACCGATAATCTATTTCCCTACAACCTCTATGGAGGGCAGCAAGACAATACATCGGTCAAAATTGCTAGCATTGGCATTGGAAGTAGCAGCATCGGTGTAAGGGATTGGACCCCTTCAGCAGGAGGGGAAAGCGCTTTTTTAGCGTTCGATCCCAACAACCCAACCCAAGTTATGGGTGGCAGTTATTTGGGAACAATTGAAATCTTGGACGTGGCTTCCTTTGAAAGTACTGAAGTCATGATTGAGCCCAATTTGTATCTGGGACTGGCGGCGCGGGACATGAAATACCTTTTTAATTGGAATGCCCCTATTATTAGATCCCAGCACCAAGAAAACACCTACTACCACTGTGCCCAGTATGTACTTCGAACTCAAGATGAAGGTCTCAGTTGGGAGGTGATTTCTCCGAATCTCACTACACATCAAGATGCCAAACAAGGTAAAGGTGGGGGCCCACTCACCAATGAGGCGGTGGGAGCTGAAAATTATGGTACCATAAGTTATATGGTCGAATCCCCCATGAAGCGGGTGTTTTCTATACCGGGAGTGACGATGGACTGGTATATCTCACTCGAGATAATGGGGTCCAGTGGCAAAACGTTACCCCCAAAGGATTTGGAGAGACACTCGTTAATAGTATTGAAGTCTCCCCACACGATCCAGCAACAGTCTACTTGGCAGCCACACGCTACGAGTTCAATGACTTTACCCCATCCTTATATAAAAGCAATAATTATGGAAAAAGTTGGAAACTCATTTCCAAAACCCACCCCCAAGGGGCCTACACTAAAGTGATTCGAGAAGATCATCAAAGGGAAAATCTATTGTTTGCGGGAACAGTGCATGGTGTGTATGCCTCTTGGGACGGTGGGGACCAATGGACTCCGCTCCAATTGAATTTACCAAAAACTCCTATTACCGACTTGAAAATTGCTCATGATGACTTAGTGGTTGCCACACAGGGTCGGTCTTTTTGGATTTTAGATGATCTAGAAATCATTCGACAACTAGAACCCCAAGCCTCGGACGACTTCAAAATATATGAGGTGAATCCAGCGTACTGGGCACATTGGTCTAGTTCTATGAATTCTAATTATCCTACTGGGAAAGGTACTTTTGAAGGGGTGAACCCCGCTTCGGGAATGGTTATTTATTACGAATTACCCCAAGGGGAATCAAACGAGCCCATTCACCTAGAAATTTTTGATAGCCAAGGTACTTTGGTGAATAAATTTTCATCAATCAAAGAGGTCAACTTTAGTAGTTATGAAGGAGGTCCTTCTAGAAAAAAAACATTAATGCAACGCAAAGGACTCAATCGTTTCGTTTGGGACCTGAGGCACGAGGGATTGCCAGGATCCCCCAAGGTATACATTGAAGGCAGCTATTCGGGGCGCAAGGCCGTCCCCGGAACCTATACACTTAAATTGACCCAAGGCAATCAATCTTTAAACACACAAACTGAAATAATCCCAAACCCTGTTCATCGCATATCACAAGAAGAATACACCGCCTATGATGAATTTATGAGTTTGGGGAAGCCAATTTTACAGAAATGACGAGAATGACCAATACCCTCTATAAGAATCAAAAGCGACTCGGTCAACTATTGAAAAGGCTGAATGAAGAAGGTTATACCACTCTCTATTCCAAAGGTAAAGAATTATTGAATGAGATGAAGGTGTGGGATGCTAAGATGGTGCAGCGATTAGCAAAAGCATATGACGATGTGGAGAATTATGAAAATGGATTTACGGCGCATTATCTCACCTTACTCAATCAAGTGGACAGTGATACCCCTAGGCTCACTCAAGGAGCAAGAAGCAGAGTTAAGGTATTGAACCAGCAATGGAAAGAGTTAAAAAAGAAGGGCGAAACGCTTCAAAAAGATAAAATTCCCGCCTTCAATGCAGCCTGTTTTCAATACGGGATGGGAGTATTGAGTTCCAGTCAACCTTGAAAAAGAGTCCTGAAAAGGTAGAATTATTTTTTCCTTAACACAACTCAATCTCACCTGAGCGGTTACCTTTGTTCATTTTTCTATATTTGTAAAAAGTTGAAAAAATAACAAAACACTCTTGAGAGTAGTGTTTGATTAAGAACATGAAGCAGCATTATATTGCCATATTATTTTTAACTCTTTTCGGAGCCATGATTATTGTGAGTACAGTAGAGCGTCTCCATACCGATACTGCCCCCAACGAGATCACTTTATCATTGGATTGGGATTTCGAGTCTGAATCCGAAGACAGTGAAAAGGAAATAGAAGATGTTGATAAAATTATCCCAAGGTTTTATGATGCGCTTTCCATTTATGCCCATTCGATCATGCATAAAAAAGCGCTCCAAAGAGCCCACATCATTCACGAAGAAATTCATTTACCCCCTCCTGAATTGAGTTAAATCTCTCAACCATCACCTCTACAGGTATACATCACTATTTATTATCTCACTTCCTATTGTGGAAGTAAAAACTACTTCATATGAAATCATCATTTATTCAAAATTTTAAAGCCGATTTACCCGCGAGTATCGTAGTCTTTTTTGTCGCCCTTCCGTTGTGTTTGGGAATTGCCTTGGCTAGTGGTGCTCCCTTATTTTCTGGCCTTATTGCTGGCATAGTGGGAGGGATCCTAGTGGGCGCTTTAAGTGGTTCACAAATTGGAGTGAGTGGCCCTGCTGCTGGATTGGCTGCAATTGTTCTCACGGCGATCGGAACCCTTGGCGGGTTTGAAAACTTCCTTTTGGCCGTGGTGCTTGGCGGTTGTATTCAATTTGTTTTTGGTCTATTAAAGGCTGGGATTATAGGCTACTACTTTCCTTCTTCGGTCATAAAGGGTATGCTATCTGGAATAGGATTAATCATTATTCTAAAACAAATCCCTGTATTTTTCGGCTACCAAGCACCGGAGGCCGATTTTTCTTTTTTGCAATCGGACGGTTCCAATACCTTTACTGGGATTTCTACAGCGCTTCAATACATCAGCCCAGGAGCCACATTGATCGCTCTGATATCTATGGGAATTCTACTTCTCTGGAGTCAAGTTTTGGCCTCCAAAGCTCGTATTTTTCAACTGATTCAAGGGCCTTTAGTAGCCGTTGTTGTCGGAATTATCTATTACGAGCTAACGGTCAAAAATGCCTCTTGGAGTATTGCAGAAAATAATCTGGTAAAAGTGCCCATTCCTGAGGACATGAGTTCCTTTTTAGGACAGTTCACCTTTCCCAATTTTTCGATGATTGTAGAAGCTAAGATTTGGATAACGGCATTCACCATCGCCTTAGTGGCAAGTTTGGAGACGCTCCTGTGTGTAGAAGCCACAGACAAATTGGATCCTTACAAACGGGTGACTCCCACCAACCGTGAGCTTCTGGCACAAGGCGTAGGGAATATTTGCTCTGGCCTCATTGGCGGCCTTCCTGTCACCCAGGTGATTGTTCGTAGTTCGGCCAACATCCAGTCTGGCGGGAGGTCCAAATTCTCCGCAATCATTCACGGGATATTTTTATTGGTATCGGTGGTTTATATTCCCCAGTTGCTCAACAAAATTCCTCTTTCTGTATTGGGAGCCGTCCTTTTTATTGTAGGATACAAACTGGCGAATCCCACAACATTTAAGAAGATGATTGCCCTGGGATGGAAGCAATACGTTCCCTATTTTATTACAATTTTGGGGATTGTCTTTACCGATCTTTTGGTTGGAATAGGCCTTGGACTCATTGTTGGAATTGCAATTATTTTAATTAAAAGTTATCAGAATTCGCATTTCTTACATCTTGAAAAATCAGGAGGGTCTGTGACCTCTATCAAAATAACATTGGCCGAAGAGGTAACCTTCATTAATAAAGGTGCGATCCTTAACGAACTCAATGCTATTCCCGACGGAACGTCTTTGCAAATTGATGTACGTCGGACGCGTTATTTAGACAACGACATTGTAGAAATTTTGGAAGATTTTCTCGAACGTGCTCGCCTTGACGATATTACCATCACCCTTATATCGGAAAAAGGAACTACAGAGAACCCTTCGAGTTTCACGACCTTTTTTAATCCCACTCGTAAAACAGCCTAGTTGGCCACTTTAGTTAAAAATTAATTGCTTTAAAAGCAACAAAAACCCAAAAATTATGAGAACATTTACAAAAACAGATCAAGACCAAATAAGCCCCAGCGGTGCATTGACGCTACTTAAAAAGGGCAACGAACGTTTTTTGACCAACCAAGCGGAGAGACGCAACCTGTTGGATCAAGTTTCCGACACTCAAAGCGGTCAATATCCCTTTGCCTGCGTACTTGGATGTATAGACTCCCGAGTCCCCTCCGAGTTGATTTTTGACCAAGGAATTGGTGATATATTCAATGTTCGTATTGCTGGTAATTTTGTCAATACAGACATCCTTGGCAGTATGGAGTTTGCCTGTAAAGTGGCAGGGTCTAAGTTGATTGTGGTCCTAGGACACACCTCCTGTGGAGCCATCAAGGGGGCATGTGATCAGGTGGAATTGGGTAATCTGACTGACATGCTCAAAAATTTTGACCCAGTGTTGGATAGCGTAAACTACCAAGGAGACCGTTCTTCAAAAAACAAAGAATTTGTAGATAGAGTCACCGAAAAAAACGTGCATGATACTGTTGCTAACATCAAGGATAAAAGTTCAGTATTAAACTCCTTATTCGAGTCTGGAGAGATTGACATTGTTGGGGCTATCTATGATGTGGGTTCAGGTAAGGTCGCTTTTCTGTAAAAAATCATAAATATACTTTTTGTTAGGGGGTCATTAATACGGGGTTTCTCCCACGAAATTACCTGGTGGACTATAGCGAGCAACCACATAGGTAGCCCCAGATTTAGATACAGCTAAAGCCATTCCTACTTCGGTCGTATTTTTCCATATCATTTGGGTATAATGCCCAATAGCAGTAAAATCGTTTGCTCCAGAATTGATTGGGGCATAGGTGTAGAGTTGTATCTCCTCATACCATGCTTGAGAGGCATTCCTCCCGGAGTGTTCTCTTTCCGTCGCAGTGGTCATATACAGATTTTTCTCCTGCCCCTCTCGGCTGTTGTTTTGGGAGTGATACATTTGTTCTCTAGATGCCATGTTTTTTGCCCATGCAGCGGCGTCATTAGCCAAGGCTTCGGACCACGTCAGTGGAGGAACCCCAACGTCGGTTCGGGCATTGTTATGAATCTGCAAAGCAGCAGCTTTGTCTTCTTCGGTTAGAGCGAATTCACTGGCAATGTCTTTGGACTCTTTAGAGCAATGAATTAAAACAAAAAACTGAATAGAAATATCATTATTCTCATTTGCATGGGTTAGTTGACAATGCACCGATCAAAAGTAAGGGTAAAATCATTCCAATCGTTGAGTTCAAAATAATCAGTTTGGTTTTCGGTGGTTTCCAAGACTAAGGTATGGTCTCGATCGAACATCTCGCCATAAAGAATTTGGGCTGAGTCCATAATAAAATTATAATCTACACCAAAACAACTGCAATAGAGAATGTCTCCAAAATGTAAGGTGGTGATTCCGTCGATTTCACTCCAAGAAAAAACTTGGTAGGTGCCGCCCCCAAAATCTAAAGAACCCACTCCTCCTGGATAGATTTGAATCTCTGTTGGTGCTCCTTGCAGAGCTGAATTGAGGGTATACCAGCAACCTATGAAATTGCTATTGTATAGTGCCTCAAAGTCGGCGTTGGTACTTTGAAGTTCTTCAACAATCCGATTTAGTTCATCATTGGAATCTTCAACTAAATCGAGCTCAGTCATTAGGGTTTGTAATTGTTCTTTTAGGGTGCTTACATCGTTTTCCAATTTTTTGGAACAACCAAGCAACATTAAAGTGATCCACATTAAACAAACAATTCTACCTATCAAAATATAGTTGTTGATCTATATCAATAATACAAGTAATTGTAGTAGAAAGAAACTTTATAAAGTAAAAGTAATTAACTGCAACACAGTTTTTTTTCACAGACTGATTACCTTTCAAGTCGAAATTTTACAAATGGATGGAAATTGGAATTGACAGTTTTGCGGCTGTAGATATTCGAAAAGGCTTGCCCACAGCTACAGATCGTATTCGCTCCATTGAAGAACTCTTGGAGCGAATAGAATATGCCGATCGTGTGGGTTTGGATGTCTTTGGTATTGGCGAGCACCACCGTGACGAATTTTTGGATTCAGCGCCGCATGTCCTTTTGGCTGCTGCGGCAGCTCGCACTCACCGCATTAGGCTTACCAGTGCGGTAACGGTTCTAAGTGCTGCTGATCCTGTCCGTGTTTTTCAGAACTATGCTAGTTTGGATTTGATAAGTCAGGGCCGAGCAGGGATGGTAGTAGGACGTGGTTCTTTTTCAGAATCTTTTCCATTATTTGGATACAATTTCGCCGATTATGATGCTTTATTTGCTGAAAAGTTGGACTTACTACTTCAGATTCGAGATCAAGAAATAGTTACTTGGGAAGGTAAGTTTCGCCCGGATTTGCATGCTCAAAAAATAATTCCACGTCCATATCAAAAAACTACCTATTTGGCTGGGTGTGGGAGGAACGCCCGCTTCCTTTATTCGTGCTGGACAGTTAGGTCTCCCTCTAATGATTGCTATTATCGGAGGAGAAACCCATCGGTTTGCCCCACTAGTCGAACTCTATCGAAAAGCTGCAGCTGATGCAGGGCATTCTGACAACAAAATACGAGTAGGAATTCATTCGCTTGGCTATGTGGCAAAAAGTAAAGAACATGCTGTTGCAGATTATTTCCCAGGGTATTCGGATACTTTTACACGAATCGGCAAGGAACGCGGTTGGCCTCCGGTAACACGGAGCCGTTTTGATATTCAAAACGGTCCTTTTGGGAGCATTGCTCGTTGGAGATGCCGAAGAAGTGGCAGAAAAATAGTGCGCCACAGTAAATCTTTGGGAGGCTTGTCTCGATTTACTTTCCAAATGGACAATGCCGGGCTAACCCACGAGCAATTGATGCGCTCTTTTGAACTAATTGCAAACGAAGTAAAACCCTTGGTATTGGAAATGTTACCTAAAGATTAACGACGTTTACTTTTATAAGTTTCGAAAAAAAACCCTCATAAAGAGGGTTTTATTCTAACAGAAATTCAAAGAAAGTCTAGTTCATCGACTTAACTAAAGTCAAACGTTCCTCACTACGTCCCCAGTCTACTAAAGCTTCATTGTAGGCTTTAAGATCTGTTTGCCAAGCTTGGTAGCCAAACATATCATTATATAGCTGTTCCAAATTTTTGTTACTTTTTTCAAATTTTTCTTCTTCGCCAAATTTATTGAAAGGAGATACTATAATAAACATATTAGTATTACCACCAGACGCGACACGGAAAAGCCCTTTGACACCTGTCCATCCATATTTTTCATAGACTTGTTTTATCCTGAAATGAACATTCCAAAAGGCGGCTTCACCACCTGGTTTAACGATACGTACCATTCTACGGATATGTTTTGCAGGTTTGCTCTCAGGGTTCCAGTTATGACATGCCTCCTTAGCGCGAAACCATATTGTCCAGCCCGTAGATTCTTCAACAAAAGGAGTAACATTTTCAGCCCAATAAGTATATTCTTTTTCATTTTTGGATTCATTATTGTAGAAGTCCCAATCTTTGTATCCAACAATGCGTTCATACATACCTTGGTCATTTCCGTCCATTACCTGATAGGTAATTATGGCAGTCTCTGGGGTATTATTAAATAATTTATTTTTCTTTGCTGCTGCTTTTTCAAAAGCGTCGCTTTGTCCTTGTTTAGCCTTCAATCTATAGGTTTGCCATATTTCTGGGTCTTGTGCTTGTAACGACAGAGCGAGAACAAAAAACAAAAAAGGGAATAATTTTTTCATTGATAAATGGTTTATAGTTAATGCAAGCAATTTACTTAATTTTTAAAAGTACATGTATATTTACTAACACAATTATACTTCTATGGGACAAGAAGAATTGAATCACATACATGTTATCGGGGATCGTGTATTAGTTAAACCCCGGAAAGAATCAGAACGTACTGAAAGCGGACTTTATTTACCCCCTGGAATTCGAGAAAAGGAAAAGGTACAATATGGCTATGTGGTGAAGTCGGGGCCAGGCTATCCAATTCCAGCAAGTCTTGATTCAGAAGAGGATTGGAAACCACAGAAAGGCAAAATCAACTATCTTCCTTTACAGGTTAGAGAAGGAGACTTAGCCGTTTTTCTTCAAAACGGGTCATACGAGGTGCAATATAAAGGCGACAAATTTTTCATAGTTCCTCAAACATCCATTCTGATGATTGAACGAGATGATAATCTATACGACTAATACCCTTGAATATTTGATGTGCCTTGATTTAAATTCAACTTTATTTGCTTATAAATTCGTTGATTTAAAGTCACACTCCCTATCGGACTGGATTTTACTGCTTACTAATTCTCTTTTTTTTTCTTTTTTTCTTTTTTGTTGAATTTTTATTAACGCCTTCTTTAGTTCGAACAAGGATAACTCCGTTGGATCCCCTTGAGCCATATATTGCTGCACTTGCATCTTTTAGCACGGTAACCGATTTAATATCATTAGGATTCAAACTATTAAAAATCTGTGCGTCTTGTGTTTGCATTCCATCTATAATGTATAGTGGTTGGTTGTTGTTCCAAGTGTTATAACCTCTAACTAAGACTTTAGGAGGTGCATCCATTCGGCTTCGGTCAGGAATTATTTGTACACCAGACAATTGGCTCTGTACTTGCTCCAGAGAATTAACAAAGGGAGCATTCTGAGACCATACAGGAGTAATTAGCCAAAACGACAAAATAAAAGTTAAGCACGTTATTTGTTCCATTCAGTTTTATCTTTCATTCCAATATCAAAATAAAGTTATAAATTAGAATGAACCATAAATTATAATTCATGAAAAAAATCATTTTATTATTGGCATTTCTATTGGTAGGTACCGTAGAAGCTCAGTATTATTACATTATGTATGTCTCTGTAGAATCTGAAGATGTGGCAGAGTTCGAACGTAAAGAGATTGACTATTGGTCTGAAGTTGCCAAATCCCGAATTAAAAAGGGGGATCAAAACTTCTGGGCCTTGATGAGAAAGGTTGGGACTGCTGGAAACAATAGCGTAAACTATGCATTTGTTAATGGTTTTCCTTCAATTGCAAAAATGGCTAACCCAAGTTGGGATGCTTCTTCACTAGGGAATGTACATCCTTCTGATGCAGTCTCTCCCTATGAAATCTATGAACTTCACAATTATAAAATTCTTAATAGCCTAAACGGTGAGGGGAAATTCTACATTTTCAATTATGCGCGACCCAAGAACCTTAACGGTTTTATTTCTGAAAATCAAAATATTTGGATGCCTTATCACAAGCGGAATATTGCCAAAGGAAATACAGGGATGACAGACTGGGGAATGGGCTACCGTTTATATCCTGTAGGTCAGAACGAGTCTACCATAATGACATGGGATGGTTTTGCTAGTCTTGAAGATGCAATGGAGGCTTTGGATGTATCTGACTGGACACCTCCTGAAGGATCAAAAATGGATGAATACGACCCAGAGGGTTTTCGTTTACGAGTAATTTGGGAACAGGTTAAAGCCATTCAATAAAAATAAAAACCCTTCTTAAATGAAGGGTTTTTATATTCTTTTTATTCTCTGATGGGTCGTTGTGAAAATTGGTCTAGCCAAACAACTTTTCCATCTACTACGTAATAGCTTTCTTGGGAGTTGGAAGTCTTGTCATTGCCTAAAGAATCTTTCCAACTATTTTTAAAATAGGCCTGGACGTGCTCACCTCCAACATTAGGTTTAATATCTACACTGTAAATCGATAACAATTCCCAACTGAAGTTATTGTAATCTCTTTTTTTCATATCATCAAAATATGCATCTGCTGTGGTGAAACGTTCTCCTCTACTTGTAGTAATACGGACAGAGTCAGCAAAGAAAGGTCGCATGGCTTCATAATCCCAATTTTTCCAGACCTTATCTAGTCCTAGGACAACATCTATAGCTGTATCAGTACCTAAATACCAACCTGTATTAGCAACATCTGGGTCAGTATTGGGGTGGTATCCAATTTCCCGTTCAGTAGAAACTGTTTGACAACTAATTAAGGTAAATGTAATAATTGATAAAAGTGTTTTTTTCATTTTTATTTAGTTTATGTTTGCTATTAAATATACTATTTTATCATTTAGAACTTGATTATGTTATTGCATCTGATTTTTTCGAATTGCACTTTTGGCAGAGTAGCTGTAAGTTTTTTAATTCCCTACCTCCACCTCTAGAAAAAGGGAATATATGATCAATAGTTAATTTGGTCCGACTTCCACATTCCTGGCATTGATGATTGTCTCGTTCAAAAATAACTCTTCGTACTTGAGGAGAAATTTTTCGGGTGCGTTGTTTGTTTCTTTCTTCTTGCAATCGCTCATAGGTCCATCCTTTACTTTGGGCATAGGCAGAGTCTTTTTTTTTGATTTGTTGTTGTTTCCATTTAGCATAGGGAACAAATAGGAAATACATACCCAAAAGCGCAAACAGAATTGCACCCAAGGAATAGAGAATTGAGAACGAGTATAGCACACTTTTCATGAAGCCAAAATACGCTTAGTTTCTTTCACTAATTTGGTGGTAGAGTTCTTTGATTTTGGTAGATACGTATGAGGTGAAAATAAAGGGGAATACACCGTGAATCATAGCGGCTATCCCCCATAGAATTAACTTTATTCCCGTTTTTACGGCAAACCCAAAGTGTTCGATATAGCTCTCACCTACCTTATGCGGATGAGATATAAAAGGATTTTTCATATGCGAAAGATACAAACCAAGATGAGCAATAAAAAAAGAACCAAGCACTATCAATCTAGACAAAATGGTTTATTTATTGGAATTTTTTGATAATTTTAAGTGTAATCACTTTAAAACCATAAACCCATGAAAAAAAGAACACGATTATATGAAGTAGCTGTAATGGCCATTCTTTATCTTACAGTCTTTAGCAGTTGTACAAATAGTGGAGGTGTATGGCTGGGAGAAGGAGAGGCTAATGGAAAAGCCTACACTTTTGGTACACCCAGTGAAACAGAGATGCTTCAAGCTATAGCTAAAGCTTATTCAGAAAAAGATACAAAAACCCTTTTTTCTTATTATGACGATGACTTTATGGATGAAAAATCAAGAAAGGATTGGGGCGAATGGTTGGAATCTATGGAAAGCATAACTATGACTCCATATAAAATAATTCCCCTACACCAGAAAGATGGTGACTTTAAACAAGTCTTGGCATGGTCGAAAGAAGAACGTATTTCTAAAAATGGTTCTTACGAAAAGCTAGACCTTATGGAACAGTTTGTATTAAATGATGAGGGAAAAGTACGTCGATTTCGTCAATGGAAAGCAATTGATTCAGCCAATTTTGGATATGCTTCTGGGGGTAAGTTTTATGGGAGAAAGTTAAATGACTTCAGAGGCCGTCCATTTGTTTTTTCTAATCGTAATGAGACTCAAATTATAGAAAACTTTGTTGAGGCTTATAACAATATGGATGTTACTGTTATGAAAGAGGCCTTTGCGGATGAATTTGAGGTCAATGACTATCGAGGTAAAAAGATGACATATAAAAAGTCTGATTTAAACAACTTTTTTTCTTCCTTAAAGTCCGTTCAGTGGGACTTGATTTCTATTGTTCCAATCAAAATAAGTAATACAGATGCTGCTTCAGGAGTGATTGTGTATGGTCATGAAAAACGAGTCTCTAAAAAAGGAAAAGTTTGGGATAAAGACTTAATGGAAATCTATTATTTCAATCTGGAAGGGAAAATATCAAGCATGGTTCAATTTGCAAAACCATAAAAGGATAAACAATCTAAATTATTAAGAAACTCCTCATACAAACTGTGGGGAGGTTTTTTAAAATAAATTAAACATTTATAAAAGAATTTGCAGAAATAAATTAATTTGTTTAACTTTCTGGAAAAGTTGTTAAACGTGAAAATAGAGCGCAAAAAATTAGTTTATTTTGACAACGCGACTCAAAGAATCCGTATAGATAGGTATTCCTGGGCAAAAACTATAATGTCGTTGGTCTTAATGCTGATTTCAAGAAAATCTTGGTGATAGTTTTTGTCCATTTATATAAACAAGTGTTTTACAAATTTCAAACGTAAAGCCTATATATACATCTCATGCGTACTTTCTATGCACTTTGTCTTCTTGGAGGAATTTTTTTCTCTGGGCACAGCCCACTAAGTCAACAGAAGATTTTAAAGTCACTGTGCTTTCCACAATGCTTTCTGATTTTTATTTAGGTGAGTGGGGTTTTTCCGCCCTAGTAGAAGTAAATGGAAATCGCTTGTTGTTTGATACTGGTTCTCGAGAGAACACGGTTTTGAAAAACGCCCAGCAGATGGACATAGACTTGAATGCTATTCCCCATGTTTATTTGAGTCATAATCATTCCGATCATACCCGAGGACTACTGACATTGAAGAAGAAGTATCCTACTTCTTTTCGCAAGCCCATGTGGCAGAAGGCATATTCTATCCGCGAATGAATGAGATGGGCGAAGCACATTATCTTCTTCAAAATAAGAATCGTTTGGAGACTTTGGGAGTTAATTTTGTCAGTTATAATAAGTTTAGTGAAATCATTCCAGGCGTATACACAACGGGGCCGATTCCAAGGGTATACGATGAAAAGAATTGGAGTCGGTTGGGTAAACTCATTGCACCCAACGGAGATAAAATTGAGGATACCATCCCAGAGGACCAATCACTGTTTTTTGAAACCGAAAAAGGAATCGTATTGATAAGTGGTTGCGGCCACGCTGGCTTAGTGAACACACTTACCCATGTTCGCTCCATTTTACCTGGGCGCCCCATCTATAAAATTCTAGGTGGTTTTCACTTGCTTAAACTAGAAGACAAAAAGTTACGTTGGACAGCTAGAAAGCTAAAGGAGTTTGGAGTAACACATTTTGTGGGGGCGCATTGCACAGGTATAAATGCTACCTATTCTCTCCGTGATTATATGGGTTTGTCTAAAGACCAAGTGTTGGTAGGCTCTGTGGGGACTTACATTGATGGTGAAGGTATTCACCCTGGTTATATGGAATAAATTACCTTAAGAATTTTTAGCGAAATTGGATTTAGTCAAAATCCAGAATAGTATTACCTTGAAGCGTATAACCATAAATTTTAAATGATGAAAAAAATACTTTTATTCGTATTGTTAGCAGGCAGCCTTAGTTCCTATGCACAAGGTGTTTTTGAAATTCATTACCGCCATGTACCTGTAGAAAATATGCAGGAATTTGAGAATCTAGAAATGAACTATTGGTATAAAGTAGTTCAAGATGCGGTTGATAAGGGTAATCTTGTTTCTTGGTCGTTCCACAAGCGATTAGACGCTGGCTTTGTCGATTTTGATGAAGATGCACCAACCCATGCCTTTGTATTGGTCTACAAGGATATAGACCAGTATTTGGATGGTGGAAAAGTATGGGCAAATGCTAGCGAAATATTGGGTGCAGACCCTAGTCGTTTTTCCACTCAAGAAATGTCTGAGACACTATTCAGACAACGATATTCTTTCTTTGATGGTATTGGTTCTTCAGAAAATGGAAAATTCGAGGTTTGGAATTATGCACAACCCAAAAATGTAGCTGGTTTTTTAGAAGAAAACAAAAAACTTTGGAAGCCTTATTTTCAAAAAAACATGAAAAAATTAGGCATAGTGTCTTGGGGTGTGGCCAACCGAATTTATCCCCAAGGTCAGGATCAATCTAGTGTTGTAACTTGGGATGTATATTCGTCTTTAGGAGCAGCAATGAAACAATTGGCAAATACCGAATTGGATCCAAAAATTGCATCTCAATCCAGAATGACGGAGTTCAATCCAGAAGGATTTCGTTACCGAGTAATTATGCAAACACTTAAGCGAACCAAATGAAAAAACTAAAAAAAACCCTTCTTAAGAGGGGTTTTTTATTGATAGTTTTTACTTGATTTTTACTATTTCATTTGAGAAAGTACCCGCTTAGCATTGCTAGCAAAGGGATAGTTTTCAATAGCTTTGGAATAATATTCCATACCGCTGTCTTTGTTATCATTCTTAAGGTGATATTCTCCCATAGAATCGTAAGCATTATATCCACTCGAATAAGCTTCAATATAATCAGAAAAGGCCTTCTGGGCACCTTTCATATCTCCCTTGGACATTAATTTGTAGCCCAATAAGTTTAATAGGTTTTCATAGGGATCATTGTTTGATTTAGCTTGGGCAATAAAATTGTTTATGGTTTCTATACTTCTATCAGTATCTTTCATCGTATGTACATAGAATTGCTGAATAAAATATCCTTTAGGTTCCATTATATGCATTTTTTCCCAAAGGGAATGTGCTTTAGAAGAATCAAAATAACCCCAAAATCCATCTGGTTCTTGATCAAGTAGGGAGACAAATACTTTGGAAGTTTCGTTTTTGTTTGCTACATTTTTCTTGGCTTCAGCAATGTGGTATTCTTGCTTCTCAGAACCATCTGCAGACATTTCAGCTAAGCATACATGAGGAGCAAACATTGTCGAATCGTAGGACACTGCAGCTTCAAAAAAGGCATAAGCTTTTTCTTGCTCAGCATTCATAAAATGTCGCATTCCAATAAGTGCTAACTCGTTGGCCATGGGATTGTTGCCCAGCCACTCGATGAAGTTTCCTTCTCCAGGTGTTCTAAATTTTGAAGTTGAATTTGCTTGTGGTTCAACGCAGGCAGTTAGAAATAGGATTCCGGTGAAAAATAGAGATATTTTTTTCATTGTAATTAATTTATGGTCTTCAATAAAACTACAAAAAAGCATTCAAATCTTCAATCCTTAGTGAGAACTGATTGAAGTTTTGTATTTTAATTTCCACAAAGAAATAATAGAAATGAAAAGGAAGTTTGTTGGTTTACTAATGCTAGTTAGTTGCACATTTGCTTCGCTAGAAGCACAAGAAGAACTCAGTTATCAAATCCCTAAGAAAGCTCTTCTAGATATGGTTGATATTGATTTGGCACCTTCTGTTTTAAGCAATTCAGATAATTCTGTCCTATTGATGCTTTATCGACCAACTTACAAAAGTATAAAGACACTTTCTAGGAAAGAATTACGAATTGCAGGGCTTCGGGTTGACCCACAACGATTTATCGGTAGCCGAACTACCTACTATAATAAGGTAAAATTGGTAGATCTTTCCGAAGAGAAAACACCTGAACCAGTTGTGGGTCTTCCAGAAAATCCTCAATTGTCAAATTTTAGCTGGTCTCCTGATGAGAAAAGTATTGCGATGACGCATACCTCTGAGACTGGGGTTGAACTTTGGATCCTTGATATAGCAAATAGAACCGCAAGGCGTATTGTTAAAGATGCAATAAATGCCACAATGGGTAATTCTGTCACTTGGTTGAAAGATAGCAAAGGACTTCTGGTTAAGTTTATTCCCAAAGACAAAGAAACTCTAATCGATCAAACGGCAATCATTCCTACAGGACCTAAAATAACTGAGAATAATGGAGAGAAAGCACAAAATAGAACTTATCAAGATTTGATTAAAAACCCAACCGATGCCAAAAATTTCACACAGTTAAGTAGATCTGAATTACGACTTGTCGGTATGGATGGAAAAGATATTCCTTTTTTGGAAACGAGAATGTATGGTTCTGTTCGTATGTCTCCGGATGGGAAGTATGTATTGGTTGACTTTGTCAAGCCTCCTTTTTCCTATCTGGTTCCTTACTATCGCTTTCCTGAGGAAACTCATGTATATAATTTGAAAGGAGAAATAGTAAAAGTTATTGACGATTCCCCATTGGAAGAAGTCCGGCCTAAAGGTTTTATGGCTGTATCAAAAGGTAAAAGATATATTAGTTGGCGCAAAGACCAACCGGCTACCCTCTACTATGTTGAGGCCTTGGATCAAGGCGATCCGGAGGTAGACGTACCCTATCGTGATGCGTTATTTCAATTGGCAGCTCCTTTCGACAAAACGCCCACTTTATTAACCAAGTTGAAAAATAGATATGCAGGCGTGATTTGGGGTAATCCCTCTTCTGCAATTGTTTATGACCGCTGGTGGAATAATCGTAATGCTAAAACCTATTATTTCAATCCTTCCAAGGCTGGATTAAACGCACAAATCATCAATGATCGCAACTATCAGGATCGGTATAGCGATCCTGGAAATTTTGTAACTGAGCGAAACCGCTATGGGGAATATGTCCTTGCTTTGAGAGGAAAAACTGCTTTCCTTATAGGGGATGGATTTTCAGAAAAGGGGCAGTTCCCTTTTTTGGATGAAACGAATTTAGCTACAGGAAATACAGTACGGTTGTATCAATCCAACTACAGTAATCAATTTGAACAATTATATGATTATGACCCTAAGAAAAAAAATCTCCGTGTGCGAATAGAGTCTAAAACAGACTACCCTAACTATTTCAAACGATCTCTTGGAAAAGACAAAGGGCTGGAACAACTAACTTTTTTTGAGAGCCCATTTAAAAAGCTAAATAAAGTGGGGAAAGAGTTAATAAGCTATACGCGAAAAGATGGATTGGAACTAAGCGGCGTACTCTATACTCCAGAAGGTTTTGACAAAAATAATCCGACTCCTCACCCAATGATTTTATGGGCTTATCCTAGAGAATACAAAGACAAATCAAGCGCTTCTCAGAAGACTAATAATCCCAATCGATTTATTTACCCCTATTGGGGGTCCCCAATTTATTGGGTGACTCAAGGTTATGTTGTGCTGGACCGTGCTGCATTTCCGATTGTTGGGGAGGGAGACGAAGAGCCCAATGACAGTTTTCGGAGTCAATTGGTGGCCAATGCGGAAGCAGCTATTAACACCTTGGTCGAAAAAGGCTATGTTGATCCAGACCGTGTGGCAGTGGGTGGCCATAGTTATGGTGCTTTTATGGTAGCCAACTTACTTAGTCATTCCAACTTGTTTGCTGCTGGCATTGCAAGAAGTGGAGCCTATAATCGGACATTAACCCCCTTTGGATTTCAAAGTGAGTCGCGTTCTTACTGGGAAGCTCCTCAGGTTTATTATCAAATGTCTCCTTTTATGCATGCAGATAAAATGAAAACACCGCTTTTACTAATACACGGTGAAGCGGATAACAACTCTGGGACTTACCCATTACAAAGTGAGCGATATTACAACGCCCTAAAAGGTTTAGGTGCTACAACACGACTAGTTATGTTTCCAAAAGAAAGTCATGGCTATCGTGCCAAAGAGACAATATTGCACTTGATTTGGGAACAAGACAGGTGGTTGGAAAAATACGTTAAGAATAAGCAGACATTACTAGAAAAGACTGATCAAAAACCAAAAGGCTAATCCTAATTTTACTCCCACCAATCGAATACTTTTATACTTTTCATATGAGGGCCCCATTTCTTTCCAAAGGCCATGTGCAATTCAGATGGCATGTAGACCGAATCCCGATCGTAGTGGCTTCGGAACCTTATATGCATAACATGGGTGTTATTTGAGGAATATTCCTGGTCGATAACACTCACCGAGTTGTCACCATATGAAAAGGGTCCTGCGTAGAAATCAATCTTTCCCAACGTATTATAGGCGCTTTTCATAATTGAATCCAATGGGGCACCCTTTTTCCATTCAAAGGCCACCATATGGGGGAGGACTTTTTTTTGAAGTCCTTCTTCTTTGCTACTTTTTAAGGGGCTTGTTTGCAGCTCAGACTAAGTAAACAGATACTAAGAAATAGGATTGAAATGTGTTTCACATTATATAAAATTAATAAGAAACCCTCCTGTAAGGAGGGCCATAAACTTTCAATTTTTTAATTCCAGGATTTGACAAGAATCCGCATCGTCGAGGATTGGAATTCACTCTCTTCACGTTTTTCTAAATATGCTCTCCAAGCCTGTCTTCTTTTTTTCATTGGAAAAGGCCCTTTCATGACGGAGGGACCTCCAAATAAGGATTTGAAATCTTTGTATCCTAAGAGAATCCAAGTGTTTCCATCATCTTCATTACGACCTAGTTTAATATTTCCAGACATTACCAATCTATCGTCTGGATTATATTTTGATTGGTAGCCTTTGAAGTCCTTAAAAAAGGCCTGTTGGTCTTTCGTTGAAATTTCAATTATTTGTTGAAATGGAAAGTCACTCACTTTCCAGTCACCTTTTGCTATGGCAAATGAACGTGCACCCATTGATGAACTGTGAAAACTTTCAATGTGACGATTCACTCTGGTAATCATTAACGACCATGCATCTCCACCATCACTCATATATTGCTTACTAAGGTCTTCCAATGGACCAGACCAGATCAACTGGTGAGTGTAGTTATTATTGATGTCTTTAAAATGGTTTTCGTAAAGCTCAACACTTACCCCTTTTGGCAGGTTTTCATTAAAGTAATCATCCATTATAGCGACTACAGTTTCAGCATCTTTTCCTTGAACGGAAAAATTATAAGCTGTCCAATAGCGATCTTGTGCAAATGTAAAGAGCGGTATGAGTAATAAGAGTAAAATATTTTTTTTCATTGGTATTAAATATTTAGATTTTTAAAATGGTTTTACCAAGCATATAATGCTAATTCACTTTTCAGTGTACCATGAATTTTTCTGCTAGCGACTCCGTATTTGACCATCATTTCGTCAGTGAAAGATTGTTCTTGTTCTGTGGGAGTGAATTCTGGATTTGGAATCTCAAAAATTATATGAGTTACAGGTTTATATGCATTGTCAGAACGACTGACTATTTCGTTTAATTCCCAATAAGCACGGGAGCCAGACTTTTGGTGAGCTGTTGCGAAGTATTTTGTTTCAAATTCAACATAATCTTCATTCAATTGTTCAATACCTAGGTAATAACCAGTAATACCTTTCTCAGGGGCAGCTGCTTCAGCAAGAAAACCAGCTAGTCCTTTATTATTATATGTAACAGACTTAGCGCGATATTTATTATTTAAAGTTTCTCGTATGTATTTTTTGATTGTAGAGCGTTTGCTTTTTCCCTTATGTGCTTTATTGATTTCTCCTACATACCAATCAGATGATTTAGACATCATCTGATCCATTTGTTGTTTGTTCGCAAATACATTTAAAATTATATAATCTGCCCAGGCATTATTATCGTTACTAGTTTGGTCTACTTTCCAAACAAACCAGCCAATCTGTTTGCCTTCCTTTACGTGTTTTTCCTTAACTGTTTTCCAAAAAGATTCGAATTCTAGGTACTCTTTTTCAGTAACACCTTCTTTTAGGGTAATTTCCTCAACTTGTCTATATACAGAAGACAAATCTTGAGAATAAGAATTGCTAATAAATAGCAGACTAATAATTAGTAATAGTTTTTTCATTATGATTAGTTTATGATTAATTAAATATACAAAACCAAACAAATTATTACATAATTAAAATTTAGGTTTCCTTGATTTTAATGTGTGAATGTATTTTTAATTACACTCCAAAGAAAAAATGACATCAGGGTCAACCACCCAAGTATTTGAATACTCATAGTTCGGCGGGAATGAATCAAAATCAATCCAACCCCAATTATCAAAACATCCCTCAGTGTTTTCATCACCAGGTTCTGATTGAATACCAAGTTGCTCACAATTTGGCGGAATTGATTCTAGTTGAGATGGATTTAGTGTAATACAATTAAACGGATTTCCAAGAGATCTAAACCAATATAAATCTTCAATAGGAGATAAGTCTAAGCTTTGAATATTATTTGCTGTTATATCTAAAAATCTAATATTAGGATTAGCTGAAAAGTCTATTTGTGTTAGAAGGTTGTCATTGATTGCAACTCTATCTAATATTGGACTTGTCGATAAGTCTAATGAGGAAATAAAATTAAAATTTATCGATGCAACTCTAAGTGAAGAATTTACTGGAAGTATAAGTTCATTATCACTAGATTTAAATATGTTATTTGCAATTAAAATTTCTAAATGGTCTAAACCACTTAAGTTTAATTCTGAAAGGTTACTATCCCATATTCTCATTTCTACGATATTTGGACTATTGGATACATCTAATTGAGTTAAAAGATTATCATGAATCCCTAGGCTTTCTAGATTTGGAGAGTTTGAAAATTCTAAAACACTCAGTGTATATGTCCCCCAAGCAAAAAGCACTTCTAAATTTGGATTATTATTTAGATAAATCTCTTCAATAGGTTGATTAGATAAATCAACTCCAAGTAATTCCGTATTATTTGATAAATCAACAATACCTGAAATTTGATTTTGATTTGCATTAAGCCCCTTTAGGCTAGCAAAATCTTCAACCCCAACTAGTGATCTGATACCAAGATCAGGCATATCTAATGCTTCTATTGAAGAAACATTTGAGGTCAGTACAAATTGGTCAGGAATGTCGTCAGCTCCAATACTGATTAGGTAATTTTCGAATGCTGTATCTGCTATGTAAGTTTTATTTTCCTCATACGAAGTGTCTTTTTCTCCTTCAAGAAGTCCTTGACAAACTCCCTCAAAATCAATTTGAAAACTGATAGAATTGTTTTCAATTTCAATATTATTAACAAGCCCAGTTTGACCACTAGCACTAGATAAAGAAATCTCATCTTCTGCAATTACTGTGTAGGTTCCAATAATTACATTATTATCTGATGTGTAAATTTTAAATGAGAGATTATTGTTAAAAATTAGATCGGATACAGAACAGGTGTTGGATTTATTTGAATTAGGTCTACTTCTTCGAACTTTCCATTTACCGACACCTAAAAAGACGTCATCACTTATTGTAACTTCATCATCTTTTCCACAATTGATCAATAGAATAGTAAAAAAGAAAATAGAAAACTTTTGAAGTTGCTTTTTATTAAGTAATGAACTCAAAATAATTAAAGGTTTATTTAAAAATAGTGATATTTAAAATACGAAATTAAATGTAGAGTTATAAATAATTTAAAGAATCTAAAACTTAAATTTCAAAAAAATCTCATTCCCACTTTTGGTAACGGCAGCCTGCCCTGCGGGAGTTCGAAGTCGTAAGCGTATGCAAGGGTTAGGCCTAATTTAGTTTTGACAATCAGCATCACGTTAGAGTAGCCAGTACTTTTGTAACCCCCACCAATTTCAACTATATTTTTATAGTCAAATGTACCTCCGAGATGCATTTGATTTTCACCATTTGGATTTAATCGGACGCTAACAAAGGGTTTTAGTTTAGATCCAAAGGCACCCATATTTATATTAGTTCCAGCTAGCAAATAAGTTACTGGCTTTTCTGAACTAATAAAAGTATCATCTTTAACGAATTTAATTGGATTAAGAAAGTTTGGTATGGATGCAGACAAATAAAACTTTTGTCCCTTTAGTAGAGCACCAAATCCAAATACGGGGAAAAGTGCATTTCCATTGGAAGCAATAGCAGGATTGGCGGTTTGTGTGATTCTTTCCAGTGCATCAATATCTGTTTTTTTTGAGGTGGCTCCTGCTTTTACTCCAAGATATAGATTGGTGCCTCCTCCCATTTCTAATTGATAACTCGCATCTAATGAATATTGAGTTCTTGTGTCAATATAAATTTGGTTGGATATTACCGAAGCTCCTAAAGAAAGATTTTTTTTTTCGTCCACCACTGTAAAAGAAGTAATTTACTCTTGGAGCATCTGCGATTCCAAACCAAATCGAACGCGAAGTAAATGAAATTTCTCTCCCTTCTGTCCCTACAAATGCAGGATTAAATGCATTCATATTAAATCGTTCCATAAGAAGGTTTTCCTGAACTTGTGAGAAACTCAAAACAGAAAATAAAAGACATGCAATTGTAAATTTATTTTTCATTGACAATTAGAATGTTTAATTAAATATGTAGAGCCATCCATCTTCAAATTTTTCAAGTACAGACCCATAGGATATTCTAAAGTAGTATGGTCCTGTAGGAAGCGGTGATCCTGTGCGCATGTTGTTTCCTCTCCACTGGTTTTGGTAGTTTGTGGATTCAAAAACGATACTTCCATCCGGTGCATAAACCCTTACTGTGGTAAAGGGATAATCTTCGATATTGATAATTTTCCAGGTTGACTCTACCCCGGGTTGATTGGGAGTGATTACCTTAGAAACGATGGGGGCTTCATCGCTAAATCCATCATTATTATCGTCCTGATCTTCGTTGTCTCCAATTCCGTCGCCATCGGTATCTTGGCTTTCATTTGGATCTAGTGGGAAGGCGTCTCGAGTATCGGCAACGCCGTCGTTATCGCTGTCAAATTCGTATCGGTTATCAATCCCGTCCCCATCGGTATCTACACAGAGATCTCTATTGAGTGGGAAGTCATCTTCAATATCCAGACAGTAATCGTTATCGTCATTATCATCGATACAATCGGGTGCTCCGTCAACATCAAAGTCAAGGGGTTGACTACTGCTGTCCAAGGGATCACTCTCACATTGAATTTCATCAGCATCGAGATAACCATCGTTGTCATCGTCTGTATCAGCATTATCTCCCGTTCCGTCCTTATCATTATCGGCCCACTCCTCAGCATTAAAAGGGAAGGCATCTTCTAGGTCAGGATAGGTGTCGTTGTCATCGTCTGGATCCAGACAGTCGGGATTACCATCTTGATCAAAGTCAGAAGGAGTGTCGCTGCTGTTGAGAGGGTTGGTACCGCAGCTGGTTTCTATAGTATCAGACCAGCCATCATTATCGTCGTCAGTATCTGCGTTATCTCCAGTGCCATCGCCATCGTTATCACTCCATTCGGACGGATCGGAAGGGAAAGCATCACTATTATCGAAGAACCCATCTCCATCACTATCATCTTCACCGTCGATTACACTTATAGTAAATGATTCGGTATAAGAGGCTGTTCCATCGGAGGTCTGCAGTAAGATGGAGAAGCTGTTTTGAGATTCATAATCAACAGCAGCTGCAGTGAGCAGATTTGCTCCATTAATACTGAAGCTTGCGTTGTCGGTATCGCCAGCTCCACTGACTAAAGAATAGGTATGGGTATCACTACTATCACTATCAGTCGTGGATAGAGTTGCTACGAGTGTCCCAATAGAAATGTTTTCATTAACAGAGCTAGATGATAAAGAAATATCGGAAGGTGCAGCGTTGGGAGGATTTAAGGTCACTGTATTACTGCTTTGCGTTGTGGAGGCCACAGCAGAGCCTAAATCATAGATTGCGCTGGCAGCGGGTTGAACAGTTAGAACTTCCGTCCCGTCACTTATACCGACAAGGGGTAATCCAAGGGTATAGGTATTGCCATTGGCACTAATGCTTAAAGGAGTGGTAGCACTAAGGGTAGCAGAACCTCCCTGTAGACTAAGCACAAAATCGCTTACCTCTAGAGCCATAGTATTGGAAGCGTCTGCGGAAGCATTAACTGCTTCACTAAAGGTAACATCGATAGAGCTGTTGTCTTGAGCAAGTGTAGTGGAGGTAATCACGGGCGGCTCATTAACATCATTGACATTTACCGTAAGCGCCCTAGCAAAGGTATTGCTTCCATCACTGGCTTGAACATATATATTTAATGTTGAATTTGTTTCATAGTCAATATTATCAGCGACTAAAAGCTGAGTGCCAGAGATGGTGAATGATGAATTGTTCCTGTCATTAGTGCCATCCCCTGCTACTAAACTAAAGGTAAAACTGGTTGTGTCTGAATCGGTAGCTGTAAGGTTAGCCACTAAAGTGCCTACCGATAATTCCTCATCTAAACTTACTGTTGAGGTGGAGTTACCCCCAAAATCAGAAAATCCATTATAATTACTAGCAATTTCCGCATCTGTAAGAGCTCGGTTATAGACTCTAAAAGCTTCTAGTTTGCCTGCAAAATCTCCAGAGGGTACTCCTCCAACACTTCTACAACAACCAGGGTTACCCTCACCCAAAAAGAAAAAATTATCATTATTACTGGAGCTATATGATGCACCAGGCTGTTGAGCAATAAGATTATTATTAACAAAAAACTTGAAATTTCTACCGCCTGAGTGATCCCATACTAATGTTATGTGGTATCTCACTCCTATGTTAAAAGGCGAGCTAAATGAATTGTTGTTAAGAATCCCATTATATAATTGAGCATAAAATTTAGAATTTCCCGATGGTAATGGTGGCATATTCCATCCTCTATGATTAGAACTGTTAGTCATACTTATTATATTTCCACTTGTCGAATTTGGTGTTACAATTATTTCAATAGTGTGAGACTGATTACTATTTCCAGTTCCTGAAATTGTTGGTGTTTTCACATAGTTATCAGATCCGTCAAGAACAATTTGTGAGTCTACGAAATTTGTGCCGCCTATGATTGATGCATCATTGTTGTTGCCAGAAATATCATACCAAATATCTCCTCCATTACCTGGAAAAGAGTTTGAATCTTTAGAATTAAGATGTAATATTAACCCATTTGATACGACTAAAGACTGGGCAAATCCAACATCTGTAATAGGTTCCAAAATATTAGTTACTGATACGGTAAAAGCTTTGGCTAAATCATTAGTTCCATCACTTACATTTATGTAGATATTGTAACTAGCCTTTGTTTCATAGTCTAAGGTGCTACTAGTTATAAGTGAAGTACCACTTATTGTAAAACTATTATTGTCATCATCTCGAGTATCTCCACTCGAAGTAAAAGAAAAGGTAAGAGAGCTAATTGATGTATCAGAGTCAGTGGCAGAAAGAGTCCCTATCAAAGTGCCGATGGATGCAGTCTCTGATATTGTATTGGAAGTTAAACTTATATCTGTTGGAGGAATATCATTTAATGCGTCATAGTTTTGATGTATTTGACTTGAGCTTAATTTGGTTCCATAAATTAAAATTGACTTTACTTTACCATTTAAAAAATTATTTGAACCCGCTCTTGAGCTTAAATAAAAATGATAATTACCAAAATTTAATGAATTAGTAGTGCTTTTCCCTGTTGGGTAGCTCCCTGATGGTTGAATAGAATAATTAAGTAAAGTTCCATCAATATAGGTTAATCTTCCCGTTGGATCGTCTACGGAGCTAAAAATATTCGTTTGTTGATGCCATTCGTTTAAGATATTTGCCTCATAGTTTCTGTAAATTCCTCCTCTATCATGATTAGTGTGATGAAGATTATTAATATAAGTGCTTCCACCAGACTGATTTGCAAGACCAAAACCTCCAATATTTGAGTTCCAGTTTTCACTATGTTCAAAGGTTAATTCTACTTTATTAGTATTTTCTGCCAGCATATTTATTTGAACCGTTACATGATCATACTGGCTTAAATCAAGTGTTGAAACTGTTCTTGCATAATCATTTGTTCCGTCAAAATCAAAGTATCCTGAAAGGTTAAATGTTGGTCCATTAAGATTGAAGTCATTGTTGTTACCTGACAAATCATACCATTTATTACCCGAACCTGAGTAAGAATTTTGATTTGCAGCATCCAAATATAATATCAACCCAGATGCAACAATATTTGAAATCAGTTGGACTGTGTTAGAACTTTGTGTTGAGGAAACCGTGTCACCTGAAACACTAAAAATTGAATTATTTACAGGTGATATAGTTAATATTTCACTACCATCAGGTGTTCCAGTTAATGGGATTCCTAATCCTATCGTTGTTCCACTTACATTAATACTAGATGGAGTAGCTGAAGAAAGTGAGGCTGAACCTCCTGACACAGTTAATGAAAAATCAGAAACTTCTAGAGTGGATGTTGCATTTGCAGAACCTCCATATACCGAATCAGAAAAAGTAACCGACACAGTGGAATTATCTAATGTAATTTGGCTTCTTTCGATTTTTGGATTAACAGTTGTATTATTCTCTGAATAATTATATACAGAACTCACTTCTGCATCTGTCAAAGCAATATTCCAAACGTTAACCTCGTCCATTGAGCCAACAAAAAAATCACCAGATAGATCCATTTGAGCTCTACCAATTGCTAGGCCATAAGTATTAATATTGAAAATATTTGATTTTGTATTAGTATTCACCAAAGTACCGTCTCTGTAGACTTTTCTCTGACTACCACTATAGGTAAATGCATAATGATGCCATACACCATCATAATAATAATTGCTGTTTGGTGTATCAAAACCTTCGTTACACCTATTGAAATTGATATTTGAGCCGAGGCGAATAACTGGACCAGCATTTGAGTTACATTCTTGTTGTCCCAAGCCAAAAATATCGACAGTTGCATTATTGGTTGATTTTATCCAAGCACTGATTGTAAATACATTGGTGAACTCATCAGCCATAGTATCACTAGTATATATATAATCATTTCCATCGAATGTATATGCAGAATTTGAAACCCCATTCCTATCGGAAGTAAGTGTGGGGTTTCCAGTAAAAGTTCCGTGATAGTTATTGCCACTTGAATCGTTAGCATTCCCTGTGAAACTATAACTACCAATTAAATTTGATGACCTTGGCAGCTGACCTAATAAGCTAATGCAATAAAAAGATAATAATGTAAATAAAATCTTTTGCATCTAATTAAAAATATAGAGCCATCCATCTTCAAATTTTTCAAGTACAGACCCATAGGATATTCTAAAGTAGTATGGTCCTGTAGGAAGCGGTGATCCTGTGCGCATGTTGTTTCCTCTCCACTGGTTTTGGTAGTTTGTGGATTCAAAAACGATACTTCCATCCGGTGCATAAACCCTTACTGTGGTAAAGGGATAATCTTCGATATTGATAATTTTCCAGGTTGACTCTACCCCGGGTTGATTGGGAGTGATTACCTTAGAAACGATGGGGGCTTCATCGCTAAATCCATCATTATTATCGTCCTGATCTTCGTTGTCTCCAATTCCGTCGCCATCGGTATCTTGGCTTTCATTTGGATCTAGTGGGAAGGCGTCTCGAGTATCGGCAACGCCGTCGTTATCGCTGTCAAATTCGTATCGGTTATCAATCCCGTCCCCATCGGTATCTACACAGAGATCTCTATTGAGTGGGAAGTCATCTTCAATATCCAGACAGTAATCGTTATCGTCATTATCATCGATACAATCGGGTGCTCCGTCAACATCAAAGTCAAGGGGTTGACTACTGCTGTCCAAGGGATCACTCTCACATTGAATTTCATCAGCATCGAGATAACCATCGTTGTCATCGTCTGTATCAGCATTATCTCCCGTTCCGTCCTTATCATTATCGGCCCACTCCTCAGCATTAAAGGGAAGGCATCTTCTAGGTCAGGATAGGTGTCGTTGTCATCGTCTGGATCCAGACAGTCGGGATTACCATCTTGATCAAAGTCAGAAGGAGTGTCGCTGCTGTTGAGAGGGTTGGTACCGCAGCTGGTTTCTATAGTATCAGACCAGCCATCATTATCGTCGTCAGTATCTGCGTTATCTCCAGTGCCATCGCCATCGTTATCACTCCATTCGGACGGATCGGAAGGGAAAGCATCACTATTATCGAAGAACCCATCTCCATCACTATCATCTTCACCGTCGATTACACTTATAGTAAATGATTCGGTATAAGAGGCTGTTCCATCGGAGGTCTGCAGTAAGATGGAGAAGCTGTTTTGAGATTCATAATCAACAGCAGCTGCAGTGAGCAGATTTGCTCCATTAATACTGAAGCTTGCGTTGTCGGTATCGCCAGCTCCACTGACTAAAGAATAGGTATGGGTATCACTACTATCACTATCAGTCGTGGATAGAGTTGCTACGAGTGTCCCAATAGAAATGTTTTCATTAACAGAGCTAGATGATAAAGAAATATCGGAAGGTGCAGCGTTGGGAGGATTTAAGGTCACTGTATTACTGCTTTGCGTTGTGGAGGCCACAGCAGAGCCTAAATCATAGATTGCGCTGGCAGCGGGTTGAACAGTTAGAACTTCCGTCCCGTCACTTATACCGACAAGGGGTAATCCAAGGGTATAGGTATTGCCATTAACCGATATACTCGATGGGGTGGTTGAGGATAATGTTGCTGTGCCGCCACTTATTGAAAGTGCAAAATCGCTAACCTCCAAAGCGCCTGACCCACCATTTGTGGAATAAACTGCTTCACTAAAGGTAACATCGATAGAGCTGTTGTCTTGAGCAAGTGTAGTGGAGGTAATCACGGGCGGCTCATTAACATCATTGACATTTACCGTAAGCGCCCTAGCAAAGGTATTGGTTCCATCACTTGCTTGAACATATATATTTAATGTTGAATTTGTTTCATAGTCAATATTATCAGCGACTAACAGCTGAGTTCCTGAAATAGTGAACAATGAGTTATGTTGATCGTTGCTACCGTTACCCGAAACTAAACTAAAAGAGAAATTAGTAGTATCTGAATCTGTTGCGGTTAAGGTACGTACTATGGTACCCAATGACGATTCCTCATCAATATTTGCTTCATATGGAGTATTTCTAGTTATAACAGTAGGTGAATTGTAAAGAGTCCCATCTCTCGAATTTACACCTGTTTCATTTGATGCATTTTCATTATCAAAACTATAATAGGATACAAGACCTATTTCTTGACCAGACAAGACTGCATTCTTCTCATTATTAATTTCATTTTGGGTTCGTGCATAATTCCATATCCTAACCTCATCGACAGCGCCATTAAAAAAATATGTCGCTGAGCCCTCAGTTCTTCCCGCTCCAATTCTAAGTGGTCTAGCTGGAATTGAATTAAATCCAACGCGACTGTATCCAGCAGTTTTAGAACCAGCTAAAACACCATTTACATAAAATCGATAGGTTGTTCCGTCATAAGTAGATGCTAAGTGTGTCCAAATACCGAATTTTAGAGTATTACCATCATAAATTTCTCCATTTGTAGAGGATGTAGTGTTAATACTCTCCCATGCACCACTTCCACCTGTAAAGGACCATTTTTCCAATCCATTTACAGCGTAAAAATTATATCCTGATAAGTTATTCCATGGAGCTGAGCCATATCTTGAACTAAGTGGAGACTGAAAGTTATTTGTAGTTTGGTCAAGACGAGCCCATAGTTCTATTGTAAAAATTGAAGGGTGATTTTCAGCTGCGTAGGGTACTTCAATATAGTTATTGGTTCCGTTAAATTTATATGCTTTAGATACATGAAATCCTAAATCAGTAATTGGTTCTAAAATATTAGTTACTGATACGGTAAAAGCTTTAGCAAAATCATTGGCCCCATCATTTACATTTATGTAAATATTGTAACTGGCTTTTGTTTCGTAATCTGGTGATGAGTTTAATATTAAACTTGTTCCACTTATGGTAAAGCTATCATTATCGTCGTCCTGGGAATCTCCACTATTGGCAAGGGTGAAACTATGAGTATCACTGGTATCAGAATCTATAGCAGATAATAATCCAACTACTGATGTTGCAGAAACATTCTCCGAAATTGTATTAGATGTGAGACCAATATCCGTTGGAGCTCGATTTAAATCATTAACATTAATTTGGAATGCTTTTGAAATCACATGCTCTCCATCAGATACTTGGAGATTAACATTTAAAGATGTTATGTTATCATAAGATATGGTTGAACTTGCAACAAGCAGTTGAATACCTGATACAGTAAATAATGAGTTATGCTGATCATTAGTCCCATTACCTGTGGCTAGACTATAAATCAGATTAGTAGTATCAGTGTCTGTAGCTGTGAGTATTGCAACCACAGTCCCAACTGCTGAGTCCTCATCAAAAGAAGCTGTAGAGGTTGAGGTACCTCCAGATGAAATCGTAAAGTTTGTGTTACCTGTCTCAGTAAAAGAGTGTATTGTATACCCTCCATTTTGTGTTATGGTTCCTCCGGTGGCTATTGCGTTTCCTAAGTATCTTAGAATCACAATACCTTTTGCACCATTACCTCCAATACGATTAGTTCCTCCGTCTCCACCATTACCTGTATTACCTGTTTCATTCGAGGCAACAAAAGTTCCACCTGGCCCACCTGGTCCACCGTCCCCTCCAGCAGCATAAGTAACTGAACTGCCCGATATGTCATTAGATATACCTGCACCACCTCCACCTAGAGTTCCTCGGGTTCTGTCTTGACCACGAGCTCCAGCTGAAGACGATCCACCGCCACCCCCACCATTACCTTGACCTGGGGAATTATTTATCCATCTACCTTTTCCTCCATCGTTACCTTGACCGGCCGTTCCAGAAGCCCCAGCTCTGTCCGTTCCACAGCCAGAACCCCCACCACCAGAAGCGCCTGTTGCACCCGAGGTACTGCAGCCTCCACCACCACCACCACCAAGTGCAGTAACTGTAGTTATTCCTTGCCCTGCAATAGAACTATTTCCTCCATTGCCTCCGGGACTACTCATACTATTTACTCCTGTGCCTCCGGCTCCTACTGTAATAGTGTAAGTTGTTCCCGAAGTTGAACTTAGAGTTCCAGTCAGGTATCCTCCGGCACCGCCGCCTCCGCCTCCTTCGTTAGAGTTTCCATATCCTCCGGCACCACCACCTCCAACAGCAAGGTATTCAAAAAATGAAGCCGCTGCCTCAAATGAAAGATCAATCGGAGGCTCATTAACATTAGTAATACTTACTGTTAAGGCTTTGGCTAGATCATTAGTTCCATCACTTACATTTACGTAGATATTGTAACTAGCCTTTGTTTCATAATCTAAGGTGGTACTAGTAAGAAGTGAAGTACCACTTATTGTAAAACTATTATTGTCGTCATCTCGAGCATCTCCACTCGAAGTAAAAGAAAAGGTAAGAGAGCTAATTGAAGTATCGGAGTCAGTGGCAGATAGCGTCCCGATAATTGTGCCAATAGATGCAGTTTCTGATATTGTATTGGAAGTTAAACTTATATTCTTTGGAGGAATATCATTTAATGCATTATAGTTTTGGAAAATCTCTTGACTAGTTAGAGCTCGATCATAAATCATGATAGAGCTTATTTTCCCTGACGGATCGGGACAATATCCTATCACTAAAGGGCCGTTAGTAGCTGATCCAAGAACTTGTCCAGAATGATTCAATAAATGTTTTAACTCACCATCAATAAATGTTTTCACCACATTTGATTGATCTACGGTAATAGTTATCATTATTTTTTCCCCATTCGATATATCGTCACTTGTTGCATTATATAGTTGCCCTCTTAAATCCGTATTTCCTTCAAAATCAATTTGGAAGTCATTATTGCCATACCAAGTGTAGTAATTTAAAGTTCCCGCTCCACAGGCTGTAGCACTGATGCCTTTTTGGATAGCGGGACTCCAATTTGAACCATTTAAGTCTGGTGTTATTTCATATGAAATTGTCATTTGGTTATTATCCATATCTAGCGAAGTATCATCAGCAACTGTTATGTAATCACTTGAGCTTCCACCAAAAATGAAACCCTCTCCACCATTTGAACTAAAAGTTGTCCCTGAAATTATACCATCATTCTGGTTGGCTGATAAATCATGCCAAGTAGAACCAGAACCAGAGAATGAATTTTGATTTGCTGCGTTTAAATATAATACTAACCCAGAAGGAACGATATTCGAAATCAATTGAACTGTATTGGAACTTTGTGTTGAAGAAACTGTATAACCTGAAGTACTAAAAACTGAATTACTCACAGGTGTTATAGTTAACATTTCTTCACCATCAGGAGTTCCTGACAAGGGTATACCAAGTCCTACAGTTGATCCACTTATGCTAATACTTGAAGGAGTGGCTGACGAAAGTGAGGCCGAACCTCCTGACATACTTAGGGTAAAATCAGATGCCTCTATAGTTGATGTTGCATTTGCAGATCCGCCATAAACAGCGTCAGAAAAAGTAACTGAGACTGTCGAGTTATCAAGTCCAATTTTTGTTTGAGATATTTCAGGAAGTGGGATTAATTTGAAAACAGAAATTTCATCAATTGATGCACCCGATCTAAACACTAACTCAATTTGATCAAACTCGATATCATATGCAGCCTGAGCATCGGCGGAGCCTGGATTAACATAATCAAAACTTGAAAGATTAGGATTAACCCAAAGCTTAGTAGTATTTGAATCATAATTAATTCTCATTACAACTAGACTTTGATTTCCAATAGCACTCCCTGAAGAAATACCATTACTCAATCCTGAATCTAAAATATTTATTGTGTGGGGTGAGCCATTTCCCCCACACCACCTTTTAAAGCGCCTCCTTTGTAAAACCTGACATTGTCAGTACCACCTCCAGATGTAGACCTGAAATCTGAGATAAATTGAAAATATACTATTCCTGAATTTGGACTCGAAACTGATCTTTTTACTTGAGTGAGGTTGATATTGACCAGATCCTCCCCACTCAAGTCTATTCCCATTGGTTGCTAGACCACTATATGAATAGCCTGAGGAATATACATACATTGAGCTATTGCCATAATAATTTGCTACCCAATTACTAGACCAACCAGTTCCTCCACTTTGATTACTGATATTTGTACCATTTGAATAATCAAATCCCTCATAGGCAATCAATTCAAAACCAGATGGGACAGTCTGCCCAAAACAGAAAGTGAAACAAGTATTACAATTAAAAATCTTGAATATCTCAAAGCCTATGGTTATTATTTATACCATAATTTACTAAAAAACACTTCAATATTCCGTAAAAATCTTTAGATTAATTTAAAAAAATGTTATTGAAGACAATCCTTAATTAAATTACTAATAAAGTAAAAAAAGGCCCTGAAAATTTCCAATTCAATATTTTAGGTTAAAATTTTTTTTAAAAATTGGATACCATTCTGAGAAAAGATGTTATCGATGTCTGTTGCAGAATATCCCCTGTCAGTCAATATTTTATCTAATTTTTGTAAATCAGATATAGTATCTAAATCGGATGGGCATTGCTCCTTACCAAATCCCCCGTCCAAATCAGATCCAATCATTACCTGATGAGAGTTACCTGCAAGCTGGCATATATGGTCAATATGATCAACTATAGTTTCTATTACTAGACCACTGCTTTCAGGTTTTGAAACACCCCTTTTCCAATTGGGTAACATCATCCACGCATCAAAAGCCATTCCTATAACTGCACCTCGTTGTAAAAGAGTTTGAATTTGTCGATCTTCAAATTGTCGTTCGTTTGGCACCCATTTTCGACAATTGCTATGACTGGCCCAAATAGGTCCACCATAAATTTCCATAGCTTCCCAAAAGCTCTGATCACAAAGATGAGTTGTATCTAAAATTAGATTTAAAGCTTCCATTTTTTGAGTAATACTTTACCTTGATCACCAATACCTCCCTGGGAATCTGTACCAAAGGCATAGGTGCCTGGCCCATAATGGGCAGGTCCTATTGCTCGTAATCCGTTGTTGTATAGCAATTCCAAATGTTCCATTGAGACAATTGAATCAGCACCTTCTAAACTCAAGACGTAGCCGATGGGAGCTTCAGTAGGGTTATTTTTCCAAATTTTCAGATGATTCTCTAAATGTGAACTGTTTGTAATTTGAATCAACTCTCCTTGGGATTCCATTATACGGTACCAGGCGAGCTGTCCTTGAGTTTGAGCCCAGGCTTGTTCAGGAGAATTCCATCCTGGAAGGGGATTGTTGGGTTTTACATATCTAGCAATTAGTGTAGCGACGCACAATCCAATATTTCCTTTTCGCATCGCAGGAAAGGAGACGGTGCCCCGGCCTCGGTCAGGTAAGTCTATCATTCCTTTTTCTTCTTTTCTTATAATTTCTACTGGAAGGCGAAGATCTCGATTCCATTCCAAGGCATTCATAGATAAATCAAGGTGGGCATCAAATAGTAATTTCATCACCCTAAGATTCCAGTTGGTAATTCCGAGCTTCAATAGACCATGAAGGCCTCAGTTTTCCTTTAACAGCTGTATACGTCATATTGTATTTAGCCACAGTGGGGCAAATATGATAGGGAAGCGCATAAAATAAATCCCCTATCTTAAACTCATTAGGGGATTTGTATTCTATGATTAAATGTTCTTCACTTTGTCCTTTATGTTCTAGCCCCTTCAAGTCCAAAAATGGCTACTCTTGGCAAGGGCATTTCAGAAGCTACCGCCTTGTGACCTAAATCAAAACAGTAGGTGTTTTTATTTGGTATGCTAATTAGTCGAGTGATCAGAACAGCTGCGGGGAGAAAGGGTGATTCTTGCCATATTTTTTGGTATCCCAAATCCCATAACAGCGTGGTTCCTGGCTGAGCAAATTTCCTTTTCGCAATGAGTGTGGGTAGAAGCTGGGAGATCCTCCCGTAATCTGAGCTGGTAAAATTCCAGTTTCAATTTTGATTTGTTCAACTAGAGCCTCAACAGCTTTGTAATCTGAATTGCATTTGGCGATTCTTTCTTTCATTTGCTGTGGACGGATATGTCCGTCGTAGGTATGCAACCCCTTTGCAATTAAGTTCGGATTTTTATTAACTGATAGATAGAGTTTCAGGGCATTTTCTGGAACAATTCCTGTTCGATTCATTCCGTTATTAATATCTATCCAAAGACTCATTTTCTGACCTTGAGACTGAGCTATTTGGGAGAACAGTTCCAATGATTCAAAATTATCCACCAATGTGGAAAAAGAAATTTCTGGATTTTCACGTTGGGCCTTGAGCAATCGAATGGCCTTCTCTTGTGTAGGCTGTATTGCCAATAGGATATGCCCCACCTCAGATTCAATTAGCATTTGCATTTCGCTGAGGGTGGCACATTTAAACTTCTTGATTCCTAGCTCCATCTGGAGCGAGACAATTGCCGGCATCTTATAGGTTTTTACATGGGGTATCAGGCGGTCAACTTCCTTTGCAGTATGGATCATGGCCTTGATATTTTGCTTTACCCGATCTGGATACACTACCAGTCCAGGAGTTAAGAGTTCCTCTTCTTTATTCACACGATACCAGGTTTCATTTGTCATCCATATTTAGTTTTCAATCAAAAATAAAGCTTCTATTTCAACAGCAATATTTTGAGGTAGATTCATACCCACTGCACTGCGAACACCAATACCGTTTTCGGCTCCAAATACTTCTACCATGAGTTCACTAAATCCATTAATCACATAAGAATGGGCTTCGAATTCTGAAGTAGCATTTACCATTCCCAATACTTTAACCACCCTTTTGATTATGAGATCGTGGGGTGTATTATTTATGATAGTAGATAACATAGTCAACCCTACTTGACGGGCGGCTCTTTTGGCCTGGTCCTTATCTAGTGTAGCACCCACCTTCCTTGAATCAAGCTACCATCTTCGAACAGGACCTTGCCCCGATAGGTAGAGTTGATTCTCAACAATCAGAGTAGGTCGATATACTCCTACGGGTTTGGGAGCGGGGGGGTAAGACCAGTCCTAAATCTTTGATTCGTGTAGTTAATCGGATACTCATAATTTATAAAAATTGATTTAATACCAAAACCCCTAGCAATCCTGAGATTCCAATACTTGTTTCCATGACAGTCCAAGTGGAAAGAGTTTCTTTAATATTGAGATTGAAATATTCTTTAAAAAGCCAAAAACCTGCATCATTGACATGGGATAGCATCAGGCTTCCAGAACCGATTGCTAAAACCATCAATTCAGGACTGACCCCAGTGGTATGAACTAAGGGTAAAACGATTCCAGCTGTGGTGAGTCCCGCAACGGTAGCGGAACCAACCGAAAACCGAATGAGGGTAGCAATAATCCATCCGATTAGTAGTGGCGATAGTGAGCTGATCTGAAGCAGTCCTCCAATGTAATCACTCACTCCGCTATCCAATAGTATTTGTTTTAAAGCTCCAGCCCCTGCAATAATCAAAAGTACCATGGTGATTCCTGAAACGGCTTCAGCATAAATTTTCATAATTGAATCCATGTTCTTCCCTCTTGCTAATCCTAGGGTATAGGTTGCAAAAAGGACAGATAGTAATAGCGCAATAACAGGATTTCCAACAAAACTGATAAGTGTAAAGACCAGTGTCCCTTCTTCCATAAAACTAGTGGCGAGTGTCGTAAAACCAATCAAAAGTACTGGTAGTAAGGCTGTAAAGAGACTAGTGATTAGGTTAGGTAATTCTTCCGAACTAAAGGTTTTGGAGGCCATAAACTCTTTTAAAGGTCTGGCTTTTACTTCCGGGAGAAATCGGGTTAACAAAGGACCCGATATCAAAATGGCGGGAATAGCAATAAGGATTCCATAAATAAGGGTTTTGCCTAGGTCGGCTTCAAAAAGAACAGAAAGTGCAGTGGGGGCTGGGTGGGGAGGAAGAAAACCATGAGTTACAGATAAAGCAGCAAGCATGGGTAGGCCGACTCCAATTAATGATAATCCTGTCGCTGAAGCAACGGTGAATACCAGAGGGACTAATATAACAAAGCCCACAGAATAGAACATTGTGATCCCTACAATAAAGCCCGTTAACATGACTGCTGTTCGCGTATTTTTCACCCCAAAGATTCGAATAAGGCCGTCGGTGATTTGTTGAGCCGCACCACTTTCAGCTACGAGCTTACCCAACATTGCACCGAAACCGAGAATTAGGACAAGAAACCCTAGTGTATTGCCAATACCTTTTTCCAATGAGTCAACCAATGCTTTCAGAGACATATCTTGGCCGATTCCTATGCCAAGGGCAACAAGAATGAATGCGATAAAAGCATTGAGTCGAAAAAAAATAATTAACAGGAATAAAAAAAGGATTCCTAAGGATACGATGGCTAAGGGCATAGAATAGAAATTATCTCTTTATTTTCTAAAGATAACAGGATTAAAGGTCAAAAAAAAAATCATCCAAAGTGAATCAAATCAAAAACTCAATAAGACTGTATCACGGAGCTCACTTATCACGAGATAACAAATTATTATAATTTAATTTGGAAATTTAGAAGAAAGTTGTTTAAAATTACTTTCTAAAACCTATTGATTATGAATGAAAGTAAATGTCCATTTCATGGCTCTACCACACAACACAATTTGGGAACACAAAACAAGGATTGGTGGCCCAATCAGCTCAATCTAGATATTCTTCGTCAACACGATGTTAAAAGCAACCCTATGTCTGATATTGATTATAAAGAAGAAGTGACTCAATTGGATGTTGATGCAGTTAAAGATGACTTAAAAACAATGATGAAAGATAGCCAAGATTGGTGGCCAGCAGACTACGGTCACTATGGACCTTTTTCATTCGAATGACCTGGCATGCCGCTGGGACCTATAGAACCGGAGATGGACGAGGAGGTGCTGCCACAGGTGCGCAACGTTTTGCTCCATTAAACTCATGGCCAGACAATGGTAATCTTGACAAAGCGCGACGTTTACTTTGGCCTATTAAGGAAAAATATGGTAACAAATTGTCCTGGGCTGATCTTTTGGTATTAGCTGGTAATGTAGCTATTGAAGATATGGGAGGTCCCAATCACGGAACTGTATTGGGGCGCGAAGACATTTGGCATCCAGAAAAGGATATTTATTGGGGAGCGGAGGATGAATGGTTGGGAGACAATCGGTATTCAGAGACCCGCCAGTCCCTTGAAAACCCCTTAGCTGCTGTGCAAATGGGATTGATCTATGTGAATCCAGAGGGACCAAATGGTCATCCCGATCCTGCACTCTCTGCACAGGATGTGAGAGAAACATTTAAGCGAATGGCTATGAATGACGAAGAGACTGTTGCACTAACTGCAGGTGGACACACCTTTGGTAAGGCTCACGGTGCAGGAGATGATTCGCTTGTTGGAGCAGAGCCTGAGGGCACAGCCATTGAAGAAATGGGATTGGGTTGGATTAGTAGTCACGCTTCAGGTAAAGGAGTAGATGCCATTACCAGTGGAATAGAAGGACCATGGACCACCAATCCAATTCAATGGGATATGGGTTATTTGGATTTACTGTTTAAATATGAATGGGAGTGTAAAAGAGTCCAGCTGGAGCTTGGCAATGGCATCCTATTGATTGTGCTGAGGAAGATATGGTGCCTCAGGTAGATGGGAGCAACGAAAAAGTACTTCCAATGATGACCACCGCTGATATGTCCCTAAAAAAGTAGATCCTAAGTACCGTGAAATATGTGAATATTTCCGTGCTAATCCAGAGAAATTTGGTGAAGCCTTTGCAAAAGCTTGGTTTAAGTTATTGCATCGTGATATGGGACCGCGTACGAACTATATTACGGGAGACTATAAGGATGTAGAATACGTATGGCAAGATCCAACTCCAAAAGGGTCAATCTTATCGGAGAGCCAAGAAGCGCAAGTGAGAAAATCCATTCAAAACTCGGGATTGAGTAGCACGCAACTTGTTGAAACTGCCTGGGCAAGTGCCAGTACCTTCCGAAGTTCGGACAATCGTGGCGGGGCCAATGGAGCTCGAATCCGGTTGGCTCCTCAAAAAGACTGGGAAGTGAATAAACCCAAAGAGCTTCAAGGAATTTTAGCGATTTATGAAAACATTGCTGAAAAGCATAATGCTAGTGTTGCGGATGTGATTGTTTTAGGAGGTGCAGTAGGAATTGAAATGGCTTCCGGAGTAAAAGTATCTTGTACTACGGGTCGTGGTGATGCTACTCAAGATAATACAGACATTGACTCATTTGATTTATTGAAACCAAAAGCCTGTGGATTCAGAAACTATTCAGAGAAAGAATTTGCAGTGAGCCCAGAAGAAATCCTTTTGGACAAAGCACAACTTCTTGGTTTAAATCCAGTGGAGCTCACTTTGTTAATTGGTGGTATGCGTTCCATGGGTGTTTCTTATACAGGTGAAGGTGTTTGGACTGATGGGAGGCTAAGTAACCAATGGTTTAAGACTCTTTTATCTATGGATGTCGCTTGGACCCCAACTGGCTATAACACATACGAAGCAAAACAACGCAGTTCAGGGGAAACCCATAGAACAGCGTCCCGCACTGATTTAGTCTTTGGATCTAATTCTGAATTACGCGCGATAGCTGAGTTGTATGCTCAAGACGATAATAATGAGAAGTTTGTCCAAGATTTCATCACTGTATGGAATAAAGTGATGAACTCAGATCGTTTCGACTTAGAATAAGAAATACCTACTATTGGATTAATTTAAAACAGTAAAAATGTAAAACCCTCTTCAAATTTGGAGAGGGTTTATTTATTGGATCTCAGAAAGTTTATTTATAAAACACCTTAAATCTAGGCTAAATAAAATAATTAATTTGTTGCACTGAGCGCATTGTAAGTTGCGCTATAATACAGCATTTGATTAGCAAAACTATTTGGATACGAAATTTGCACATCTATTATTTCTCCTGAATCATTGTATAAAGGAGCCAATACTGGGTTGATAAATCCACCGTAAGGAGCAGAGCTGAATTGCGCATTTCGATCAAGAATTTCTTTATGTAATGTGGGGTCAATTTTTACGCCGTAAGTTTCGATCAGTTCTTTTCCAGCAGCATAGTCCCCTTCAGATTTAATTCGCTGTACTTCGCGAAGTAAAGTCCCAAAAAGGGTTCGAAGTTTTTGGTAATCGTTTATGACGAAGAAGGTTTTTCCGTCCTTCATCTTTTTTTCAATCACTTGCTCCGGAAGACCTTTTCTATAAACCCATTGGGCCACCATTTGTCGGTTACGCATGTGAGATTGTTCAATATCCTCACCAAGTTTGATACGGATTAATTGAAGCATAAGACCATTTCGTATATAGCTGTTGTATTCAGCTTTTTGTAAATCCTCTACAGGTGTTTTTATTCCAAATTCATTGAGCTGCGAATCGCCCATAAAATAGAGTGCAACCAGATCGGCTCGAGCCTCCTCTAAAGAGGATGCATAACTTTTAAGTGTTTCTTTGGGAGTAGCCACTCCAGGCATGAGTTGACCGCTGGCGTGTCCAATTACTTCATGCAAAGAAGTGTGCAATCGACTGGCTTCGTAGCCATAATTTTTTGCGATATTGATTTCCTCCTGATTGTAAGCAAATTCGTCTAGTCTTCCTGAGGCACCCGAATTGGCATAGGCATATATGATATTGCCTAAGGATACAGACTTGGAACCATATTGTGCTCGAATCCAATTGGCATTTGGTAGATTCACTCCGATAGGGGTATAGGGTGAGGCATCACCCGCTTCGCTTGCAACATTGACTGTATTGTAGGCGATTCCGACTACATTTTTTTTCTTGTGTTCCTCCATTATAGAAGAATTATCTTCGAACCATTGCGCATTTTGAGAAATCAATTGCATTTTTTCACTCATGTTGAAGTCTTTGATCTGTACGATCGATTCGAAAGAACCTCGATAGCCTAGCGGATCGTTGTACACTTCGATGAATCCATTGATATAATCAATATCTCCTTCTAGCGTTTTCACCCAGGCAATGCTATAATCGTCCCAAATTTTTAAATCTCCAGTTTATAATAATCAATTAAAAGAGATAAGGCTTCGGCTTGTTGTTCGTTTTCGGCCACTGTTATTGCTTTTTCCAACCAACTAACAATGCGTTCGATGGCAGGAGAATACAGGCCTCCAACCTTCCATACTTTTTCAACGAGCTGTCCATTTTCTTTTACAAGAGTGGAATTGAGTCCCATGGAAATGGGTCGTTCTGGATTCTCTATCTCTATTTGTTTGTAGTAATTTTCTACTTCAGCTTGGGTCACGTCTGGAGCATAAAAATTGATTGCAGACTGTTGAATTACGTCAAGCTTAGGATCCCGGTTTACCTTTTTTGAATCGGCGTCACTAAAAATGGCTTCAAATGCCAATGGGTCTAGTGAAGTATTGGTGGCTTCCATCAACATGTTTAGTTCTTCCGCTGTGAATTCAGGATCAAACTTGTCGTTTGCATAGTGGTGATGAATCCCATTAGAAAACCAAAGACGTTTTAGATAGTTTTCGAAATGCCCCCAGAGGGTAGTAGTTTTATCTCCCGTATAGTTTTGATATATATTTTCAAAGGCTATGCGAATGGATAGGTTGTGACGATAGTTTTGGTCATACATGATATCCCGTCCTTCTAAGCCTGCTTGTGATAAATAATAAACAAGTTTTTTTTGTTTTAAGCTAAGTTGCTCGAAACCTGGGATTTGGTATTGGATCACTTTTAAATCAGCAAATTGCTCAAGGGTAGTACTCGCTTCGGATTGGGGTGCTGAATTACAAGAAATCAAAAGCAGGATGCTTGTTGTAGACACAACCAGCAAATGGTATAGGCTATGATTCATAAATTGAATTTTCAGTGAAAATACAGATTCTTGCTGATTGTTATTTGGTATATGATCACGTTTTTTTAATGAATTAGTTGTTTTTAAATGGGTAAGTGTTTTACTATGGAATACAAAATGTAGGTAGTATGGTGAAAAAATAAAAAGCCCTCCTAAGGAGGGTTTAGATGAGCTTATCTTTCAGATAAAACCAAGCTAAGAATTTCGACCTTTGTCATTTCTCTGACATTGAGGATTTTTTGATAGCTCGATTTTTGTTGTTTGCTGAGGTAGGAAACTTCGTTGTTGTTTTTGTATATGTCGGACATGGATTCAAAAAAGTTAGCTGTGATATAGTCATTCTCTTTTTCGTTATGCGGACTAACTATTCGGTGCAAGGCCCATCCCTTTAAGTAAGGATTACTTTTGTGAGAGGGCATAAAATCGTTGAGCTCCATTTTTTCATAATCATAATGACTGGTAGGATTGACATTCATATGACTCAATTGGACATACTTGACGGGTTTGTCTGAAATTGGGGCGAAGCCTCCTTTATAGGTTGTCATTACAAAGTTCATTTTTTCAACCAGTGACCACCATTGATCACCGACCATGGCTAGTTCCGATTGGGAGAAAATATTTTGTCCTTCCCAATTGACGGTGGGGCCATCAATGGAAGTCATAAGGTGTGCATAAACAAAAGTGGTGTGTTGTGGATCACTATCGTTTTCTACACGCCACATATCCCAAGCAATTTTCATTCCTTGATCAATAGCATATTTGTGGAGCTTGGAAAAATAATTTGTTTCGAGTTCAATAAGTTTTTCAGCATTTTCATTTTTTACTGTGACATAATGAAGCCCAACAGGCATGTCTTTTTGGGAAAATGAGATGGAAAAACATAATAAAAATAATAAAGGCACAAATTTTTTCATTAGAAATAGATTTACGGTTATGTCTACAATTTATAAAATTGGATTCGATTTTTCAAAGAAAATATTGCAGCATCCACGCACTGAGAATCCCCAAAAGTTCCAGTGACCATGCTCAAAATGGCAAGTACAATGGCATGAGGCATTAATTTCGTGTCGTAGGCTGCAGTGACTGCTGGGGCCGTTGAAATTCCTCCAAAATTGGCCATACTTGCTATGGGTAACCACACCATTGATATCTTTAGTAGGAAGGCCATTCCGAATGAGGCTAAAAATTGTAGTACAAGCCACACCAAAATAATTGCTATAAAAAATAAGGGGAGGTCAAAAGTTCCAAAATTTAATTTTAGGCCTAAGATGGCCATCACTGTAATGATACATGCCGATCCCAATTCCAAACACCAGGGGTGCTTCCAGAAAGATAATGTATGGCCTAGGAACAGCCCGATGAAGGAAAGCAATAGAATCACTCCCAGAAAAGAAAGTGGAAGAAACACAACAATTCCAATGACTCCAAAAACGACAACTAGGGTTAAGGGACCATTTTTCTTTTTTGTAGTTTCTTTAGGGTTCACATTGATTGGGGGTATAGATTCCAATCCAAAGAAGGCATCCAATTGGCCGCTTTGTCGAATGAGTTGGAACATTAACAAAGTCCAAATATTGACGATGATATTATCCAAAACCAACACCGAAAGAAAGAGGGTCTCGGGAGTACCTACATATTCTTTCAAGACTAATTGACTCGTACTTCCTCCAATCCAACTCCCCACGATTGGAATTAGTCCCTTCCAGAGCTCTTGATGGATCAGGCCTTCCGCAGTAGTTGGAAAATACAAGCGAGCGCCGATCAGCAATAGGGCAGGGAGCATGGCAATGACAAACGAACCAAAGACAAAGAGCAGAAGAGGCTTAATCCCAACTATTCGCAAGGCCTTTAATGACATGGAAGCCATAATGGTAAGGATGGCTAAGGGGATGAGTATGGCTTTACTCCATTGGTGTATAGCATCCTCTTGAAAATTCAACTCAAACCCAGCACAGACAGCTGCGGGAATGATATAAGCAAATAAAATTGGAGGGATCCATTGGAGAAGTTTCTTAACCCATAAGTATTCTTGTCGCTCGAGTAAACGAACGACAACTACAGTTACAACAACAAGAACTAGTGCAGAAAAAGAAGGACTATCCATTACGGATAAAAATAAAAAAACCCTCCAAGGGAGAGGGTTTTTATTTGTGCTATCTCAACGACTTGTGTTTTTTCAACAAAACTCTATATTTCAAATCTCTCAGCTTCATCATACTCTGGTAGGCTCTGTCCGCATCGGATATATTGCTTCCCATAAAGGATTTTAAAAAATCCGAATGACTTGAATACCAATCCACAGTCACGTGGGTATGAGAAATATCAGTTCCATAGTCATCAATTCTTCGTGCAAAATCCCAGCCCACTCGCTTATCTTGAGCACTCAAACTTTTAGTACCGTTGATTTCAGCACTTTCATAGCTCTTCCACTTATCTTCCTTGAGCTTGATTACATTAAATGCCATGAATTCAGGAACGTCTGCAGCTCCGGATTTACGAACTTGAGCAAGTCCCATATATTTAACAACGCCAACAATTTCTGACTTCTTTCAGATCTTTGCTTCTCATACTCCAATCCCTTTCGGTCAAACTCTCAGACCATTCGGGTTCAAAAGCATTTATTTTTTCCTGCATGTCTACTTGGTAAATGGTGGTAAAAATATGGGTAAAATTTTCTTGAGGAGCATCGTAAACTTTCCAGACATCCCAACCCACTATAATACCAGCATCTATTCTTTGTTGATGCACTTTTGAGAATACATTCTCAATATAGTTGTCGTAGGCTTGAACATCATGAGCATTGATATAAGTATTTTCAAACACGAGTCCTTGAGCGATGACACCGCTCGTAAAAAGTAAAAGAAATAATAGGGTAATTTTTTTCATTTTAATTGGTTTAATGGTTGAAACTAAAATAAGGAAATATCGTGAAATAAATCTCTTATTTGTACTCAATTGAAACGAATATCAATCTATAGAAAGAACTTGACCACTGGCTATTTCACCGCAAACATTAATGATGTAGAGTAGCCCATTAACTCGGTCATTTATTTCTGGATAAACTTCCTTTTTTAAAATAGCATTGGCCAAGTGAGGAGTAGTATTGCTATGACCGACTACCAACACCGTTTTCCTCGATTCTTATCTTTAAATTCGTCATTGTAAAGCCGCTTCATATCATAATAGAATATCGGCAATTGTTGTTGAAGCGCAGTAGGTTTTACCGTTTCAATAGTTCGAAAGTAGGGAGTGGAATAAATACAATCGAATACAACTCCCTCAAACACTTTATTCCAACATTGGGCTCGTTGTTTTCCTTTTTTGGTGAGGTGAGGATTGCTATCGCTTAGATTCACTCTGTTTTTTTCGGCGTGACGAATCAAATAATAGGTAGTACTCTCTTGAGCCCAAAGAGACGGTCCAATTGCTAAAAAAAAGGAGAATCAATGAACCTTGCAGGAAGTATTTGATAAGAATTTCATGGATATACGTATTTTTTTGATCTCCAACAAGATACCCTATTTCATTGCCAAACAGAAAAGTAAATCCTCAAATCGAGATCCTCTAACAAACGGTTAAATCCCGGATACAAATACTGATTGAGAGGGCTTGGATGGGTTGAACCCTTTTCGAAGGTTGAAAAAATAAAAACCCTCCTTGAAGGAGGGCTAAAGAGTTGACAATTGGTGAGCAATTATATGTTTGCAATATCGTTACGTTCTGTAATTTTTAAATTATTCTGAAGCAGTGGTAATGGCATTAAGGAGTCCTGTATTGTCAAGGTATTCATCCACTTCGGTGATTTTATGCTCTTCATTAAAACGGAAAACCTCATAGGCCTTTATTTCTCCTATGGCTCCATTTTCTGCATCAGCAGTCCATCGTATATAAGCTCTTACACTTCCATCGGGATAGAAGTTATTATCGACTCCAGGATAGAAATCTCGGTCATTGGCTTTGATATTGCTCATCAACTGCATCATGCCTTCATAAAGTTCCATCAGTTCTGTTTTATTGAGCACCTTGCCACCAAAGGCAGGGGGATTGAATTGAGTTTCTTCAGAATAGAGGCTAGCAGCGGCTTCTAAGTCTTCATTTTCGAGTGCGTCGAAAAGAGCGTGTACGACCTTCGCATTTTCTCTAAAATCGGGGAGTTTGGTTTCGTATGGATTGGGTTGGACACAGGAAAGCATTAGACTTGTAACTAGACCAAGAAAAAGGAAATTTTTCATTTCATATTAAATTAAAGTTAAATGGAAATATACAAATTCATACCCAATCGCTGACCTACTTTTATTGCGTGTTATTCGGGTTTTTAAATAGTTAAAGACATAAGCTTCATCAAATAATTCAGAGGACATTTCTGGATTTTGCAATAAACTTTCAAGATATTTGATTAAAATAATAAATCCATTCAGCATGAGACCTTTCCTGTTATCTGAGTGTTCTTGGCGTGAATTAGAAACCAAAAGATATGAATTGGCGGTGCTTCCTTGGGGCGCTACTGAGGCGCATAATTATCATTTACCCTATGGCACTGATGTCTACGAAGCCGATGCTATTGCTATTGCTGCGGGTGAAAAAGCTTGGAATAAAGGAGCCCAAGTCGTCATTCTTCCCACCATTCCCTTTGGAGTAAATACTGGGCAAACTGATATTTATTTGGATATAAATATAAACCCCACTACTCAAATGGCCATCCTCAAAGATGTGTTGACCGTACTCAATCGTCAAGGGATTCATAAATTTTTGATTCTTAACAGCCACGGAGGTAATGACTTTAAACCTCTAATCAGAGAACTTGGATTGGTATTTCCCAAGATGTTACTGAGTAGCTGCAATTGGTTTCAAGCTCTCGATAAATCTCAATATTTTGAGGAAGAAGGAGATCATGCAGATGAAATGGAAACCAGCATTATGATGCATATCCAGCCCCACCTGGTTCTTCCCTTGGAAACTGCTGGAGAGGGAAAAGAAAAAAAGAATAATATTTCAGCCTTTCGGGAAAAATGGGCATGGACCGAACGGCGATGGTCTCAAGTAACAGAGGACACTGGGATTGGAAATCCAAAAAAATCCAATGCGATAAAAGGGAAGCGTTTTTTTGAAGCTGTCACCGATAAACTCGGGTTATTGATGTATGATTTGGTGCAAGCCGATCCCAATCAACTCTATCAATAAAGACCTTTAGTCGATATTGATTCGCTCATACATTCTCTTAGAGAGTGTCTCCGTCCAAATCGTCTCACTGGCATCATAGGTAGCAAGATAGGATACGCTATGCTCGGGTGTTGAATTATGCCAATGTTCAGTGTCCTTATCGCATTTAACAATAGCTCCTTATTCTAGGATAATAACTTATTTCCATGCTCTTGGTAAAAACCTTTTCCAGAAATAACGATGAGTATTTGTATGGTAGAATGCTTGTGCCAGTCGAGTGTAGAATCGGCACTAAAGGTAGCTTGGGTTATATTTTAGGCAAAGTCATCTTCTGCAATGACAATCCGATTCAGCCAAGCATTTCCTATATAATCCGTGTTGTGTACTTTTTTTCAATGGAATAGTCTGTATTCAAAAAAGAACTCAACTTGTAACCCGAGGGTCGCGACCACCCCAAGACAGGTCATATAGCAAAGAGGAGTAATAAATTTTTCACAAGCGATGAATTTTGATTGAAGATATTGTATTTCCTTGAATCTAATCCTTGTTCATTATTCTGCTATTTGGAAACGATACGATATAGGAAAGTCTTATTGTGGCATTGTAAAAAAGAATTTAGCTCACTGATAAGTAAGGAATTATACTATAGTTTTACGTTGGATTTAGAGTTTGGTTTTATGTGGGGATGAAGTAGATGAAGTGAGGCTGGTGTACGGAGGTTCTTCTTTATTGATTCCCCACTTTTTGGATACTGACTCGTTCTTTTTCCCACTCAAAAACTTTCTAGGACAGATAAATAATGCACAGCTTAAAGTTCTAAAGGATCAGTATTGTGTTTCATTTGGACTTATGCTAAAAAATGTGTCATCAATGTTTATGGGAGGTAGTCCTTTCATATAGAGGATAATGCCTGAAACGGGGGTTCTTATTTCTTGGATTACAACACCAAAAGAGTTAGTTATGTGTCCCAAGCGACCTCCTTTCTTTACTTTATCACCAGCCTTGTAATCAGTATAAAGAACCCCTTGAACATTTGAGTCTATGTAAATCGGGCTTTTGAGAACATTGTAGAATCAATAATTATTGCTGACCCTTCAAAAGCCATTTGGACAATGGCTTTACATTTTCTACTTAACATAATACTGTTTTATATGGGCTTATGGAATCTCAAAGATTATGGAGAATCGCTGAAAATCAAATAATCAGATTTTCTTAAATTGAGAGTTACATTGTACAATCAAAAAACCAATAAAAATGAAGAGATACAGAAGAGAAACTATTTGGCACTTTATAAATCCAGTTTGCCTTGCAGTAGGTATAATAGGCTTTCTACTATACTTTGAGGTAAGTTATTTTGAAATAGGTATCACTGGACTTGGTACTTGGGGTGTATCTGGGGCAATGGGTCTTAATATTGAGAAGAAAGATAGTGATTAAGGTTTACCTCTTATTAATTACTGTTTTACTCTTTAGTTGCAACAAATTCGATGATTGCCTAGAAATTCGAAATAAATATGTTGGTAATGGGCAATATTATTTTGAATTAAATGATTCATCAATTTTTTCAGGTAATGGAAATGGAGCTGCTTTAGATGAAGACCCAAACCCTACTGCCCAAGTAAGTGAAGAAGACTATAATCAATATATGATTGGAGACAAATATTGCAGAGAATGATTAAAATTTTTCCGGCAACATAAGTGCTTTTAACTCATATGCCTCCGGTTTCAATACATTATTAATAAAATATGGAGAACCACTTTATTACGGAGAACAACGTCCACTTGAAATATTATTTCTGGGGAGACCACTTACAGGCTATAGTTTCTCTTATACTCACACTTGGACGGAATTTCTTTGGTTGGGTTATCAGATACTTTTCTTTTTAGGTATCTATTACTTTATTAAGCCATATGCCCTTCGTTTGATAACCTACTTCAAAACTTCTGGCTAACTTTCAGTGTTCTTTGAGGAAGCTTCTTGTCTAGAGGACTGAGAGACCACTAAATATAGGATTCTTTTTTGGGATTAGGTCAGCGTGCCGGGAAGTAGTACTTTTACCAAAAGCTGAATTAAACAGCGCCACTATTAAATCAAAAGCAACATTCCACTTACGGCTCCGGTTTTGGGCAACCCCCTTTTCTTGGGGAGCCTTATCACTGCTATAGTGATGGGTAATACTACTCTATGAGAAAACCAAATCGAAGAAGCAATTCTCCTTCCAAAAAGCGATCCCCCGCCCAAAGCAACAGGCCTTTTAATGAATCCAGACCTTCCCAAGGCAAGGGATCATTCCGATCCAAGCCCAATAGTAACAGCAGACGACCTAAATCAGGAAGTGGGGGAAGGTTCAAGAAACAAACCCTAGATCCCAATACGCTAATTAACAAAAGCCTAACCCAGACTGAACAAAAAGCAGTAGTCACCCGAACCTTTGCCTCCCTCCCGCTCCATCCAAAATTGCAAGCACGCCTGCAGAAAAAGAACTTTGTCAACACCACCGAGATTCAAGACAAGGCTATTGAAATAATTCTTGAAGGGAAAAACATCATGGGTGTTGCCAATACGGGAACAGGAAAAACAGGGGCTTTTCTCATTCCTATCATTGAACGATTGCTCTATAATAGAAAGAACAACAAAAGCATTGTCTTAGTTCCACGCGAATTGGCCCAACAGGTAGAAGCGGAATTAAAAAGCTTGACCAAAAGCTTGCAACTTTATTCTCACAGCTTAATTGGAGGCACCAACATCAATAAGGATGTCATCAAACTTCGCCGTGAGGCCCAAATCATTATTGGTACCCCCGGCCGGGTCAATGATATGCTCAATCGACGGGGCCCTTAAGTTAATGGATACTGCCGTTTTGGTTTTGGACGAATTCGACACCATGCTCGATATGGGTTTCCAAAAAGAAGTACTTCGAATTGTCGATCAAATGCAACATCGCCAACAGACCATTCTTTTTTCTGCTACCCAATCTGAGAAACAGAACAGTGTCATCCAAAGTCTAATGCCTCAGTATGAAAAAGTACGGGTTTCCCAAGGAGAGTCAAATACGGATAATATTTATCAAGACATTATCCGGGTTGACAGTACAGAAGAAAAAAATGAAATTCTTCATGAATTACTGCAGCGAAAGCAATACAGCAAAATACTTATATTCCTAGACACCAAACGCCAAGTCACGCGCCTCTTTTAGGCAACTCAAAAAGAAGGATTTTCGTGTCGATGAAATCCATGGAGACAAATCACAAAACTACCGAAGTAAGGTCATTCAAAATTTCAAATCGGGAAAGATTCAAATCATGGTGGCCACCGATGTTGCCTCTCGCGGTATTGACATCGATAATATTTCTTTGGTAGTCAATTATCACATTCCAGGGTCTAGAGAGAGTTATGTCCACCGAATAGGCCGAACAGGTCGAGCTGGAAAAGAAGGCCATGCCATTACTTTTTTGTACAAAAAGGTTATCTGGACACCCCCTTTTAATCGAAGAGGGGGTTTTTTTGTACCCTCCCAAGTTTCTGGAAAGAATCGAACTTGGATCTAAAGTTTAGGAAACTCTTGTTCTATCCATTGAACTAGGAGGGCAAAATATGGTGTCTGAGGTCATAATTCTCTTGAGTAAAAAGTGAGTAATTTAAAAAATAAGGTTTAGTCTTATGTGAAACTTAAAAAAACCTCCTTCACTTTTCGTGAGGGCTTATGTTTGTTAGTGTAGTGTAGGGACCGGAGTTGGACTTGCTCCTCCTCTTGGGCTCATTAGGAACACACTTTGGTGAGGACCCTCATGATTAACAGTCAGATGCTCTAACCAACTGAGCTAAGGAGGATTGTTGGAAGATCAAATATAGAAATTTTTTCTATCGCTGTGTTTACTTTTTTAGCCTTTTAATTTTCAGTTTCTTCACCTTGTTCTGCTTCTTCTATTTCTTTTTCTGGATAGAACTCCTCTTGTTCCTCATACCATACAAAATCACTATTTACCTTTCCGTCTAATGGGTTGTATTTAACTTCTAAATATTTTAGCCGTTTGAATGTCAATAACTTTAGTTTGGCAAATGAATGTGTGAAAATGAAATTTATCAAAAGGACTGATAAAGGTCTCATAAGAGTCCCAAATGATGTTACGCGTGTATTCTACATTTGGAAATTTTTTCATCGATAAAAAAGCGAATTTTTTGTTGATTTCCTTAATATTGATCGGGATGATTTCCCGTCGGCATTTTCTTCAAAACCCTCGTGCTGTTTGATAAAGTCTTCAATTACAACTTTTTTATCTTGAGCATTAGCTGTGGATACAAGCGTAACGACAATGAAGATGGCGAGTAAAGAGAGACACTTTTTCATAAATTATAGTTTGATGTTTATTCAAAGATAAGAAACTCTCTTTAGGTTGCTCAAAAGAGACTTCCAAATTCTAGCTGCTGAAGAGATAACGATACACATCATTCCCATTGGCAAAGAGCACCAAGCCAAGAATAAGAAAAAATCCAATCACTTGTGCATATTCTAGAATTTTGTCATGCGGCTTGCGCCCTGTGACGATCTCGTAGACCAAAAACATCATCGTGACCCCATCTAGTGCGGGAATGGGTAATACATTCATAAAGGCCAACATTATAGAAATTAAGGCTGTGCTGGACCAAAAGACTCGCCAATCCCAAGTGCTTGGGAACAAATTTCCAATAGCTCCAAAGCCACCCACCTGACTGGCACCTTTTTTGGTAAAAATATATTTAAACTGAGAGATGTAGTCGTATAACGTCCAATAGCCGTAGGAAAAACCTTCTACGATGCTTTTACTAATACCCAAATCTACATGGGTGGTTTCAATGCCACTGTATAGTTTGTTTACCCCTATCCTCCCTTCCGCATTGGGGGTTACTTCTAGTGTATCTAGCTGGGAATTTCTAGCAACAACCATGGATATTGGTTGCTCAGCTTCTTTGATTTTTTCTGTCAACTGTTTCCAATGGTCAATTGGTTGGTTGTTGAGGGAAATAATTCTATCATTGGCTTTTATACCCGCTTGTTCGGCCGCCATATTAGGAGTTACTGAATCGATAATTGGAGCAATCAGCGGAAAGAAAGCTTGTATCTCACCACTTTCAAACATCTGTTTGCCAAAATCGTTGGGGATGGAGATTATTTCTTTTCTTCCGTTAGCGTGTTCCACAGCCACAGTTTTTGGATTCCGCAAAAACAGATAGCGATTGACATCTAAAACATTGTCGAGCTTGGAACCATCCACCGAAAGAATTTTATCTCCTTCTTCAAAACCAATGCTTTGGGCCACAGGAGTGGGCTCTAGTCCTAAGGGAACTTCCGTATGAGTAAGGGTATCCTTTCCCCATACAAACAGGATCATCATATAAATAAGAAAACCTAAAACAAGGTTAACAGTAACACCACCCAGCATGATAATCAATCGTTGCCAAGCAGGTTTGGATCTGAACTCCCAAGGTTGAGGAGGTTGTTTCATTTGCTCCTTATCCATGCTTTCGTCAATCATCCCAGCAATTTTGACATACCCCCTAGCGGGAGCCAACCAATGCCGTAGACAGTGTCTCCGATTTTCTTTTTAAACAAAGCAAAATTTACATCGAAAAAAAGAAAAAACTTTTCCACCCTAGTCTTAAAAAGACGGGCAGGTATAAAATGACCGAGTTCGTGAAGCACAATCAGCAAGGACAAACTCATTAAGAGTTGGATAGCTTTAATAGCAAATGGACTCATAGCAGGTTATAAAGGAGAGCAAAAATAAACTTTTTTTGGAAGCTGTCATTGTTTTATGACCCATAAAATAGAAAGATCAAATTCAGAGCGATCCCGCAACAATATGTACCTTTGTCTCCTAGTTGTAATGAATACTTTTTTTCAAAAATACCGTCGTTTCCTCCTTGTTTTCGGGTTCATCAGTGCAGGGATATTGTACTTGTTCTATGAGGCCCTCCAACCCACGCCCTATCTCCCGATTTATCAACCGGCAATGGTCAACTTTGAACTCGTAGATAGCACCCTTCAGCATGTCAAAAAATACCATCGCATTGCTGATTTCCACTTACAAAATCAGAATGGGGAATGGGTGACTCAAAACTGGGTAGGGGATAAAATCCATGTAGCTGACTTTTTTTCACTACCTGTCCCAGTATCTGCCCCATCATGACCGATAATATGAAGGATTTGCAAATTAAGTTAGCCGAAGAAGATCAAGTTCGATTACTTTCTTTTAGTGTCACCCCCGATATAGATTCGGTTGCTCAACTCAAAAAATACGCTTTAGAAAAGGGAGTTGACGATCGCAAATGGAGCTTACTCACAGGAGACAAAAAAGAAATTTACGCTTTGGCACGTCAATCTTATTTAGTAGCCAAAGAAGATGGTAATGGCGGCCCTTATGACATGATTCATACAGAGAATTTTGTTCTTGTAGATCCGATGCAACGAATTCGTGGTTATTACGATGGTACAGATGATTTGGCTATGGAACAACTTTTAATTGACCTGACCATTCTTCAAAAAGAATTTCCATCAACCCAGTAGCGTTTTCTCATTATCCTACTGTAAAATATCCTATTTTTGTTTTTAAATTGATTCTAAATAATGGACTTTCTCGATTCACTAGAACCCGGTGAGCATGCAACGATTGTGAATTTTGAAACCGAAAAGCTACCCTTAAAACTCATTGAGATGGGGTGCCTTCCGGGGAATAAAGTTTGCTTGCTTCAAAAGGCGCCCTTTAATTGTCCCCTCTATTTAGAAATTGATGGATGCCACATGGCTATTCGCAAAGATGTGGCGGCGCTTATTGAGATTGAACGATACTAGATCATGGCGCACTACGTTAAAGTTGCACTAATAGGAAATCCCAATACTGGGAAAACCTCAGTCTTCAATGCCTTAACGGGGCTGAACCAAAAAGTAGGAAACTATCCTGGGATCACTGTAGAAAAGAAAGAAGGTAGTTGGACTAAATCGCACCACCAAGGGACAAATCCTAGACCTTCCTGGAACCTACAGTCTCAACGCTTCCTCTATGGACGAAAGTGTTGTGATTGAGCTTCTTTTGAACAGGAATGACAAGGACTTTCCCGATGTTGCCGTTGTGATTACCGAAGTAGATAACTTGATGCGAAATCTGCTTCTATTTACACAAATCAAAGACTTGGAGATTCCTACTCTTTTAGTAATTAACATGTCGGATCAAATGAAACGGAAAGGAATTTCATTAGAGGTGGAGCAACTGCAACAGCAACTGGGTAACCAAGTAATCCTCACAAGCATACGCCAAGGCGAAGGCATTGCAGAACTCAAAGAAGCTCTTGTCAATTATCGACAACTCCCCACCTGATCCCCTTCTTGATCTGAACATTATTGATAATGACTATTTCTCTCGCCTTCAAAAAACCTTTCCCTCAGAGTCCCTCTACAAATTGTGGCTGGTTATTACGCAAGACGTCAATTTCTCTTCCATAGAGCGAAATCGTATCCAAGCAGCAACTGATTTTCAGGTTCAAAGTGATGCGGTATTGAAACGGATGCAACAAAAAGAAACCATCAAACGCTATCAAATCATCAACCAAATACTAAAGCAAGCCTATCGAGTAGATAAGGGCGCTGCAAGGGATTTGAGAAACCGAATCGATCATATTCTCATCCATAAAATTTGGGGGTATGTTTTCTTTTTGGGTTGTTGCTGTTGATTTTTCAATCCATTTACGATTGGAGTAGTGTACCACTGGAATTTATTGACTCCTTGTTTGCTCAGATGAGTCAATGGGTCAATGCGTCTTTACCTGCTGGGCTTTTTACCAGTTTGTTAGCAGAAGGTCTGATTCCTGGACTGGGAGGCATTGTTATTTTTATTCCACAGATCGCCTTTCTTTTTTCTTTATTTCATTATTGGAGGAATCGGGCTACATGAGCCGTGTTGTCTTTCTCATGGACCGTGGTCTGCGAGGATTTGGATTAAGTGGAAAGAGTGTTATTCCTCTAATTTCAGGAACTGCTTGTGCAATTCCAGCAGTGATGGCGACGCGTAACATCGAAAATTGGAAAGAACGCTTGCTCACCATTTTAGTGACTCCATTCACCACCTGCTCGGCTAGGCTCCCTGTCTATCTGATATTGATTTCATTGGTCATCCCAGAACAGACCATTCTGGGAATTAATGCTCAAGGGCTTATGCTCATGGGTTTATATCTTCTGGGTTTTGGAATGGCTTTATTTTCTTCTTGGGTTCTAAAACGCTATTTCAAGACACAATCCAAAAGCTATTTTGTTGTTGAAATGCCCAATTATAAACTACCTCAAATAAAAAATGTAGCCATTACCGTCATTGAAAAAACCAAATCTTTTGTTACGGAAGCAGGAAAGATCATTTTGGCCTTCTCCGTTCTTCTTTGGCTGTTGGCTTCTTTCGGTCCAGGAGACCAGTTTTCTCAAGCTCAAGCCATTGTTACGGAGGCGCATTTAAACCAATCTTTGGAGGATGAAGTATTGGAATCCAAAATAGTAGCCTACCGTTTGGAACACTCCTACATTGGAATTTTAGGAAAAACAATGGAGCCCTTGATTCGCCCCTTGGGATACGATTGGAAGATTGGAATCGCCCTCATCAGCTCATTTGCTGCTCGAGAAGTATTTGTAGGCAGTCTTGCTACGATCTACAGTGTAGGAAGTGAGGAAGAAATCCCAATAAAAAACAGAATGATGCAAGAAAAAAAGAGCCAATGGCCAACCGGTATTTGATTTTGCTACGGGTATTTCTTTAATGTTATTTTATGCCTTTGCGATGCAATGTATGAGCACGCTAGCCATTGTGAAAAAGGAAACCAACAGTTGGCGATGGCCCGTCCTCCAACTCGGATTCATGACATTTATTGCGTATCTTTCCGCCCTGAGTGCTTATCAAATTTTGTCCTGATGCAAACTATTCAAGTTATTTTCGTTTCTCTTTCGGTTTTTTTTGCTGTGCGACTTCTTTATCGTCGCTTTATTATTTCAAACAAATCCGACTCCAATTGTAGTAAAAACTGCGATTGCTAGATTTTCAATAAATTTAGAAAAACCTAATTTATTTTAAGTGCCCTAATGACCCCATTGTTGATCCAAACCTATTGATATGCCTATGCAGCGGATACATGCATTCGAGGGCCAGGCAATTTAAGACCCTAGGGAAGCAAGCCCCAATGGAAGTATACTGGAATAGTCCCAAAGACACGGAAGAATTAAAGTTGAAAAGCGAAATCCTTTTTCCAGCTAGTGCCTAAGGGTTCATTAAGCTTTCGATTTCATCAGGGTTGATAGGAATCTGATGCATTATATTTTTGGGTACCCCGGTGTCTTGAACCACCACGTCGTCCTCTAAACGAATACCGAAACCTTCCTCGGGGATATAGATTCCTGGCTCTACGGTGAACACCATATTCGCTTCCATAGGAAGATCCAATAATCCATAGTCATGGGTATCCAATCCCAAATGGTGGGAAGTCCCATGCATAAAATATTTTTTATAGGCAGGTTGGTTGGGGTCTTCCTTTTGTAGATCCGACTTATCTAGAAGTCCAAGCCCCAGCAATTCACGAGTCATTATTTTCCCAACTTCAACGTGGTATTCTTTCCAAAGCACACCGGGCAGGAGCAATTGTGTCGCTTCTTCTTTAACTCGAAGCACTGCTTGGTATACTTCTTTTTGACGGGCTGTAAAACGACCCGATACCGGAATGGTTCGTGTCATATCAGCACTGTATCGCCCATAAGCGGCCCCAACGTCCATCAATAATAAATCTCCTGCTTGACACTGTTTATTATTTTCGATGTAGTGCAGTACATTGGTATTTTTCCCACTAGCAATAATTGGCTGGTAAGCAAAACCATCGGCTTGTTGGCGAAGGAATTCATGAATATATTCGGCTTCTATTTCGTATTCCCATACGCCTGGGGTAACAAAGGGGAGAATTCTTCGGAAACCTTTCTCTGTAATGGTGGAAGCTCGTTCAATTTGTTTGATTTCGGGAGTAGATTTTATGGACCGCAGCTTTTGTAAGATCGGGTTGCTTCTTGCTGCTTGGTGGCTGGGGTAATTCTGTTGTGCCCATTCAATGAATCGATCTTCTCGGGTTTGAGTCTCCACGCTTGCTCGATAATGTTCATTTTTGTTGAAATAGAACGTATCGCATTGAGCTGCCAAATCAAAAAAGACTTTTTCAAAATCCTGAACCCAGTATATGGTTTCAATTCCATTCATTTCACATGCAGCTTTTTGAGTTAATTTGGCTCCTTCCCAAACCGCAATATGTGCATTGGTTTCACGAAGAAACAAGATCTCTCGATACTTAGGGTTGGTAGCCTCAGGAAATAGAATTAAAATTGTTTCCTCTTGATCTACTCCGGTGAGGTATAGCATATCAGTATGTTGGGCAAAAGGGAGGGTGCTATCGGCACTGATTGGGTATATATCGTTGGAATTGAAAACGGCCATGCTTTTGGGTTTCATTTCGGCCATAAACGCTTTTCGATGCTGTTGATAAGAGCTTGAGGGTAGGGGTTGGTAACGCATACTTTTTGATTGACAATGCTAAGGTAGTTTTTTTGTACTTTGAATGCCTAAATTCATTTCTTGTGAAAAAGCATTATCTATTTTTTGCATTGATAGTTGCAACAACCCCTGTTTTATCTCAATTACCTTCATATGAAGGAAAAAAAGAAAGCTCACCAACACACGAGGAGTTGGTTACTCAATCTACAGTAAAAAATATTCCTTTTGAAAACATCGGCCCCTCAATAATGAGTGGGCGTGTGGTGGCACTTGCTGTCAATCCAGACCAGCCAACCGAGTTTTATGTAGCCTATGCATCAGGTGGTGTTTGGCATACCCAAGACAATGGGATTAGTTTTACCTCAATCACGGAGAACGCACCCACTCAAAATATTGGTGAAATAGCAATGCATTGGCCAACTCGAACACTTTGGGTGGGTACAGGAGAAAACAATTCTTCCCGATCTTCCTACGCAGGAATTGGTATGCTCCGGACAATAGACAATGGAAAAACCTGGACCAAACATGGACTGAATGACAGCCATCATATTGGAAAAATATTAATTCATCCAGAAAACCCCAGTCAGTTGGTCGTTGGGGCTACGGGACATTTATACACTCCTAATGAAGAACGCGGGGTTTTCGTTACTTCCGATGCAGGGACTACCAGGACCCAAACTTTGTTTATAAATGAAGCGACTGGAATCATTGATATGGCGCAAGTCCCTGGAGATTTCAACATCCTATATGCTACTGCGTGGGAAAAAGACCGAAAAGCTTGGAATTTTACTGGAAACGGAAAACACTCTGGAATCTACAAGAGTACAGACGGGGGACAAAATTGGAAACGTATTAATACAGCTGAGAGTGGCTTCCCTACTGGGGAAGGAGTAGGACGAATTGGAGTGGCTGTTTTTGATTCTAATACTATATATGCGATTCACGACAGTCAATTTCGACGAGATAAAGAAGATGAAAAAACAAAAGAAGGACTCAGCAAGAGTGATTTTAAGGACATGACTCATAAGGATTTCTTAATGTTGTCAAATAAAGAAATAGATACCTATCTCAAGGAAAACGGATTTCATGAAAAATATCGTGCTGAAAATTTGAAAAACCAAGTGCGCAATCGTCAAATCCAACCCGTTGATTTGGCCACCTATTTAGAAGATGCCAATTCCCAGTTGTTTGATACTCCAGTCATTGGTGCTGAAGTCTATAAAAGTACCGATGGTGGAATCAGTTGGGCGAAAACACACAAAGACTTTAGACGGAGTGTACTACAGCTATGGCTACTATTTTGGACACATTCATGTAGCTCCTTTTGATGTTAATAAAATTTATATCTATGGCGTTCCTTTTCTGAGTTCAAATGACGGCGGGCAATCTTTTGAGTATTTATCTAAACCCAATTTGCATTCGGATCATCACGCACTATGGATAAATCCCACACAGCCCGGACATTTAATTAATGGGAATGATGGAGGAGTCAATATCACCTACACCGATGGTGCGCATTGGACCAAAAACAATAGCCCGCAGGTAGGTCAATTTTATGCGATCAATATTGATTATGAAACGCCCTATAATGTCTATGGTGGATTACAAGATAATGGGGTTTGGAAAGGAGCAAACAATGCGCTCCAAGATAGAAGATGGCAAGCAAGCGGACAGTACCCTTGGACAGAAATTCTTGGAGGGGACGGTATGCAGGTGGAGATTGACAGCCGCAATTCCAATATTGTATTCACGGGGTATCAATTTGGCAATTATTATCGGCTCGATTTGGACCAAGGTACCATGGATAATATTCAACCCAAACACGAATTAGGAGAATCCCCCTTGCGATTTAATTGGCAAACTCCAATTGAGTTGTCAACCCACAACCAAGATATCTTGTATTTTGGGAGCAATAAACTCCATCGTTCTTTCGATCAAGGAAAACATTGGGAAGCCATTTCACCAGACCTAACCCGAGGCGGGAAAAAGGGAAATGTGGCCTACGGTACTATAACTACTTTTAATGAATCTTCCCTTCAATTTGGATTGATCTATGCAGGAAGTGATGACGGGCTCATTCACGGCACACAGAACGGTGGTATAAGTTGGGACTTGCTTTCTTCCGATCTTCCTAAAGACTTGTGGGTCAGTAGAGTTACTGCTTCGATGCATCAAAAAAATCGAGTGTATGCTGCGCTAAACGGATACCGAAACGATAATTTTACACCCTATCTCTATCTCAGCGAAAATGGAGGTCAGCAATGGAAAGCTATTGCCAATAACCTGCCAGAAGCACCAGTAAATGATATCATAGAAGATCCTGTGAAAGAAAACATTTTGTATGTGGCAACGGATCGAGGCGTCTATGTCAGCTTCAATAAAGGAGACACTTGGGAAGCCTTCGCTAACGGACTGACGTCAGCTGCAGTGCATGATTTGGTGATTCAGCCAGAGGCAAAAGACCTTTTAGTGGGAACACACGGTCGCTCAATATACAAAGCCTCAATAGCGGCATTGCAAGACAGGGATTTAACCCTTCCCTTAGAGCTCTTTGTCCCAAAAGAAATAAAGCATTCCGATAAGTGGGGAACGCGAAGAGCTTCTTGGGCAGAATGGAACCAACCCGAGTTTAAATTTCTAGTCTACTCCCAGAGCGAAACTCCTTATACGTTACGGATCATATCATTCGATGGGGAGGAAGTTCACGAAGTCAAGGGGCAACTGGATTATGGATTCTCTACTCTGGAATATAAGTTGTGGGATCGATCCAAGAAAAAGAAAAAAGGCAATCCTCCAGCAAAAGATGGGAATTATTACTTGACTCCTGGAGTGTATACTATAGAAATAAAAACACCTGCACACATTACCCAAGGAACCTTTAAACTTACTAACGATTGATTTTCGTTTAGCCTTTTCTACATTATTAGGGTAAATTTACGCTAAATATTAAACAAAATAATTAGAGCTGTTGTAAATAGAGATTCTTCTCTAAAAAAATCATTTCGGTTGGGAACAGAAGTGTATATGCTGTAATTTTGATAGTAAATTGAATTTAAATTATATGATCACATCATCGATAGCAAGGAAAGTTGCCATGGCACTTTCTGGTCTTTTTTTGGTTGTTTTCTTGGCACAGCACTTTACCATAAATTTCACTTCAGTATTTAGTGAAAACACCTTTAATGAGTTGTCCCATTTCATGGGCTCCAATCCCGTGGTTCAATTTATTTTTCAACCTATTTTAATGTTTGGAGTGGTGTTCCATTTTGTCATGGGTTTTGTATTAGAAATACAAAATCGCTCGGCTCGAGCAGGTCAGTACGGAACTTACAAAGGGAGCGCCAATGCTAGTTGGATCTCTCGAAATATGATTATAACTGGAGCAGTGGTGCTATCCTTTCTGGGCTTGCATCTCTATGATTTTTGGATACCTGAGATGAATTATAAATATGTAGAATTTATTCCAGAAGACCCCACCCGTTATTACGATGAATTGGTTCACAAATTCCACAGTCCAATAAGAGTAGGGTTGTATGCTGTTTCCTTTGGTTTTCTGGCACTCCATTTGGTTCACGGTTTTGGGTCTTCTTTTCAGTCGATGGGACTCAATAATAAATACACCCCAGCAATCAAAACCTTTACAAAAATTTTTGCAATAGCCATTCCCATCGGATTCGTTTTTATTGCCTTGTTTCATCACTTAAAAGCATTATAAAATATGGCTCGTTTAGACTCAAAAACTCCCAATGGTCCGCTATCTGAAAAATGGACACAACACAAGAGTAATATTAACTTGGTGAGCCCAGCCAACAAACGGTTAATAGATGTGATTGTTGTGGGAACCGGACTAGCAGGAGCTTCTGCTTCAGCCACCCTAGCTGAGTTAGGCTACAACGTAAAAACCTTCTGTTTTCAGGATTCACCTCGCCGGGCCCACTCCATTGCAGCCCAGGGGGGGATCAATGCTGCAAAGAATTATCAAGGAGATGGGGATTCTACCTATCGTTTATTCTATGACACAATCAAAGGTGGAGACTATAGGTCTAGGGAAGCCAATGTACATCGCCTGGCTGAGGTATCTGCAAATATTATCGATCAATGTGTAGCACAGGGTGTCCCCTTTGCACGTGATTATGGAGGCTTGTTAGACAACCGCTCTTTTGGTGGGGTATTAGTCTCAAGGACTTTTTATGCCAAAGGACAGACAGGACAGCAACTTTTATTGGGGGCCTATTCGGCGATGAATCGACAAATCGGACGTGGAAAAATTAAAATGTACAACCGTCACGAGATGATGGATTTGGTGAAGGTAGATGGAAAGGCAAGAGGAATCATTGCGAGAAATCTAGTGACAGGAAAATTGGAACGTCACGGCGCCCACGCCGTTGTTATTGCCTCGGGGGCTATGGGAATGTCTTCTTTCTATCGACGAATGCGATGGGGAGTAATGTGTCTGCTTCATGGAAAATTCACAGAAAAGGGGCATATTTTGCCAATCCTTGTTTTACACAAATCCACCCCACCTGCATTCCTGTTTCAGGTGATCACCAATCCAAACTAACCCTAATGTCTGAGTCGCTTCGAAATGACGGACGGATTTGGGTACCCAAAAAGTTAGACGATGCGCAAGCTATTCGTGAAGGACGTATAAAGCCAACTGAACTCGCCGAAGAAAACCGGGACTACTATCTCGAAAGACGTTATCCTGCCTTTGGAAACTTGGTACCCAGAGATGTAGCTTCACGGGCGGCAAAAGAACGTTGTGACGCAGGTTATGGCGTTAACAAGACAGGGGGAGGCAGTCTATCTAGACTTTGCCTCAGCAATTATTCGCTATGGAAAAGAAGAGGCGCATGTCAAGGGCTTGGATGAAAATGACGCAACATTAGTAAAAAAATTAGGCCAAGAAGTAGTGCGAGCCAAATACGGGAATCTATTCCAGATGTATGAGAAAATCGTGGATCAAAATCCTTATGAAACTCCCATGATGATCTACCCTGCAGTACACTACACTATGGGAGGCGTTTGGGTAGACTATAATTTGATGACCACCATTCCAGGATGTTACGCCATAGGAGAGGCCAACTTCTCTGATCATGGGGCCAATCGTTTAGGAGCTTCTGCTCTAATGCAAGGACTTGCCGACGGCTATTTTGTACTGCCTTATACCATTGGAGATTATTTGTCAGATGATATTCGAACGGGTCCTATTGCCACCGATACCACTGAATTTGAAGTGGCTGAAAAAGAGGTTCACAATCGGTTGGAAGCTTTCATTAATAACAAGGGTACCCATACTGTAGATTATTATCACAAAAAATTGGGTAAAATCATGTGGAATAAATGTGGAATGTCACGAAATGGGAAAGATCTTAAAGAAGCCATGGCAGAGATCAAAGAACTGCGAGAGGATTTCTACAAAAACGTAAAAGTTCCAGGAAGACTAAATGAATTTAACGAGCAATTAGCCAAGGCCGAACGCGTGGCTGACTTTTTGGAGTTGGGCGAGCTTTTTGCGAAGGATGCCTTGGAACGAACCGAATCTTGCGGGGGTCACTTTCGTGAGGAATCACAGACCCCTGAAGGAGAAGCCCTAAGAGACGATAAGAATTTTACTTTCGTGTCCGCTTGGGAACATCAGGGTGCTCCAGCCAAAGCAAAACTCCACAAAGAAGCTTTGAATTATGAAGAAATTGAAGTTAAAACCCGCTCATATAAATAAGCGATATAAACGAAACGTATGAATCTGACCTTAAAAGTGTGGCGCCAAGCGAATGTACAAGCCAAAGGAAGTTTTGAAACCTATCCCATCTCTGAGGTGTCTCCCGATATGTCTTTCTTGGAAATGATGGACGTGCTCAACGAACAGTTGATACAAAAAGGGATCGACCCTATTGCATTCGATCACGATTGTCGTGAAGGCATTTGTGGGATGTGCTCGATGTTCATCAATGGAGAAGCTCACGGGCCCGACCGTTTGGTAACCACCTGTCAGTTACACATGCGAAAATTCAAAGATGGCGACACCATCACGATCGAACCTTTCCGAGCCAAAGCTTTTCCAGTCGTTAAGGACTTGGCAGTAGACCGATCGGCTTTTGATCGAGTTCAGCATGCCGGGGGGTTTATTAGTGTAAACACGTCTGGAAATACCCAAGATGCCAATGCCATTCCGATAGAAAAACACGATGCCGACCGTGCCTTTGATGCTGCTACTTGCATTGGATGTGGTGCTTGTGTAGCCACATGCAAAAATGCTTCTGCCATGCTTTTTGTATCGGCGAAAGTATCCCAATATGCCCTATTACCTCAAGGAAAAGTGGAAGCTACTGATCGCGTTCTCAACATGGTGAAACAGATGGACGAAGAAGGTTTTGGAAACTGTACCAATACGGGAGCTTGTGAAGTAGAATGCCCTAAAGGAATTTCATTGGAAAACATTGCCCGGATGAACCGAGAGTATTTGTCTGCCTCAATTAAAGGTTAATTCTGATCAAATAAATGCAGTATTTCAGTGTAGGTACCTATCGCGAAAACACACCCCATGTCTAATAGTTTTGCAATTGAAAATTGTGTGGTAATTCCTACCACTTGCATTCCTGCTGATAGTGCAGCGGTAATTCCAGATTGAGTGTCTTCAAACGCCAAACATTTTTTGGTGTCCACTCCTAATTTATGAGCAGTTTGTATGAAAATTTCTGGATGCGGCTTGCCATGTATCACTTGATCTCCTCCAGTTTTTGCTGTAAAAAAAGAATCCAATCCCAAGCCACCAAGGGTAAATGAGATGTTGGTTTGGTTACCCATGGTAGACAATCCCATGGGGATATGAAGGTTTTTTGCCTTTTGTAGAAATTCCAGTAATCCATCTATCCTACTTAGATGCGGGTGATAGAGATTGCGATACAGTTCTTCTTTTCTTTCTCCTATTTTTCAAGAGTTCTTCACGAGTTTGTATCTGTGGAAACAATCGTGCCATGACCTCCAAGAGGGTTCCACGGTGATAGTCTTTTTCGAAAGTTTCCATATCAAGGGGTAAGTGGAATTCTTTAAATAAAGCAATCCAAGATAAATGATGATAGTGCATGTTGTCTACCAAGGTCCCATCCATATCAAAAATGAGAGCATCATACTGAGTGAGGGATTTCATAGCAAGAGAGAATCAAGTATATTAGAGATTCAATGTAAAGGTATGGAATCACAATTGACTATCGCTTTGATGCAATCAGACTGTATCTGGGAGAATTCACTGGAAAACCAAATACGGCTTCAAGCTCTTTTGGAAACTGTTCCTGCGCAATCGGATGTAGTTTTATTACCCGAGATGTTTAATACGGGTTTTAGTATGAACCCCCAAAAGGTGGCTGAGCCGATGGGGGTTCTACAGTCCGATGGATGCGTGACTGGGCTTTTCAAAATAAAAAGGTATTGGCTGGGAGTTTGGCCATCGAAGAGGACGGCTTGTTTTATAATCGATTTCTTTGGATAGATCCAGAGGGGAATTGCCATACGTATGACAAAAGACATAGATTTTCATTAGCGGGAGAAGACAGGGCATACACAGCAGGTATTGCTTTTGCTGTTTTTGAATATCGCGGTTGGCGGATATGTCCACGTATCTGTTATGACCTTCGTTTTCCATTGTGGGCTAGGAATACAAATGCCTATGACCTTTTGTTATTTGTTGCCAATTGGCCTCGGCCTCGCATTCACGCGTGGGATTCGTTGTTGCAAGCACGTGCTATTGAAAATATGAGTTATTGCATTGGTGTGAATCGTGTGGGTTGTGATCCCAATGGGAACGATTATCCAGGGCATTCGGCAGCCTATGACGCCTTTGGCACCCAATTGACCGAAGAGTTAAATGGAAAAGAGGGAATTGCTGTTGTCACCCTTAATCGAGAGCCCCTTCACTCCCTTCGGGAAAAGCTGGATTTTTTAGCTGATCGCGACGAATTTGTATGGGATCAAAAACTTGGTTAACATCCCAATTGGCCCGAAGATCAATTTCTTGGGTGAGATAGAAAACTTCTTCCGGTTGAATTTTATCCAAGTAGTTTCCTGTGTCCCATTGGTTATTATCATTGCTATCGATAATGACTCGTATCATATACTGTCCTGGTTCGAGGTAGTCAAAACTATATCGATTGTTCTCCAATGGGTCGGTGACTCTACGAATGATATTGTCTTCTGAATCGAGTAAATCGATCACCAATGGAACCGCATCAAAGTTTTTAAATTGAACATTTAGAATTCCATAATCTTCATATTTATTAGTATTTAATTCAAAAGAAAGACTGTCGTTTGTGCCACCAAAAAAATCAATAAATGCATTGGGGAGTATTTCAAACTGATAGCGATCGTTGGGGTCTAATGGAATGGTGATCCGAATTTGGTCTTTGTTTGGATGCAAGATTAGTTTTGGGTTGAGATAGAGGGAATCCTTGTTGCGCACTCGAATCTTGGTATCATCCACTTTCACAATGGGTAAATTGGAAGAAATTAGTACAGAGTCTTTCAGGAGCAAAGTCTTTGACCCCGATCTTCTTAAAACAAGCGAATCTGGAATGGGTTGTGAATATTTAACCGTATGCGTTCTTAGGCTGTCTTTGAAGGGATATTGAAACTGAATGGAGTCTTTAGGACCATTGACAAACCAATAATTCAAGCTGTCTGTTTCACGATTCCTAGTGATAAGGCTTTCAAATCCGTCGGGGACCTCGGATATCATTTCCATGGGCTGTTCATCATAATGCCCAAAATAGGGGAGCGTTATATGATGATCATTGATAAAAAAGGGCTTATCCCAAGAGAAATTTACCCGCTCATTAAAAATTCGTAAATCAACAATACTGTCACCGGGTAATTTGATTCTCTTTCCGACAAAACCAATCTTATCAGTGTTCTGGTCAAAGTAATAATTCGATGCATTGTCTAAGAGTGCGATCAATTCGTAAGTACCTGCCTTTACGTTCTGAAATTGATATAGGGTAGAGTCTAGTGTGTTGGCAACATACAGCGGTTTTTGTGTATATATAGTAGAATCATTGAAAGTACTATCAACAGGGTATAATTGTAAGGAAACAAAGGGTGCGGTTTCTGCCAAAAAAGCATCGGTCACTCTCCCTCGAAACCCTAAGGAGTCAATGATAGCACCTGTAGAAAGGGTATAGCTAAAATAGGATAAGATATTTCCTTCATTGTAATCTTGAATGCTTTCCCCAAAATTAAAAGTGTACGTCGTTTCCTCTTGAAGACTGTCTTTGAATACTAAGCTTACTTTTTTAGATACACCCGTTTGGGGATAAGTGCTGTAGGAGCTTGATTCCATAGGAGGTGAGATAATCAACTGTTTAGCAATATCTTTTAAGGTAACGTACTCATCAAAAATCAATTCAAATTTTTCCTTATCAAAAAAAACAGTGTTTTGTTTTGGTGAGGCATTGACAAGAACAGGAGGAATCGTATCAAAAGGGCCTCCTGTAGGAGCGCCCCTTTTGGCACATTGCAAGAGAAACAAGAGCGCCACCAAACCGAAAGCAAGGCGAAAAGAAATGAATTTCATTAGAAACAAAATAACAACATATTCCCTTTACATCCTAAAGCCTAGGGTAACGATACTCAATTTCGATCTAGGGGTTTTGTATGGGAGCAATTCGCTGCTGCAACCCTGGCAAAACCTTGAAAAAAAAGAAAGCAAAGGATTCCACCAGTGTGTTAAGCTGTTTTTCATGGAAAAATCTTTGAGGTTTGTTCAAGATAGATAAAAAGCCCCTATTTTTGCCGCATGGCAACACAAAACGATTCTTTTAAAAAAGTGATCTCCCATGCCAAAGAGTATGGTTTTGTCTTTCCTTCCAGCGAGGTATATGACGGACTCAGTGCCGTATATGATTACGGACAAAATGGGGCAGCACTTAAAAACAATATCAAAAAGTATTGGTGGCAAGCAATGGTGCAATTACACGATAACATTGTAGGAATTGATGCCGCTATTTTTATGCATCCAACCACCTGGAAAGCATCGGGTCATGTGGATGCCTTCAACGACCCTTTGATCGATAATAAAGATTCTAAAAAGCGCTATCGCGCCGATGTACTTGTAGAAGATTATTGTGGAAAACTGGAAGTGAAAATAGAAAAGGAAATAACGAAAGCCGCCAAGCGCTTTGGAGAGACTTTCGATAAAGAACAGTTTATAGCTACCCATCCTAGAGTTAAGGCCTATCAAGAAAAGATTGATGCTATTCTCAAACGGCTGGGAAAATCCCTTGAAAAGGAAGACTTGAATGATGTCAAAGCCCTGATTGAAGAATTAGAAATTGCCTGTCCAGAATCAGGTTCCAGAAATTGGACTGATGTCAAGCAATTCAATTTAATGTTTGGAACTCAGTTGGGGGCATCTGCAGAATCTGCAATGGACTTATATCTGCGACCAGAAACAGCCCAAGGAATTTTTGTCAATTTTTTGAATGTTCAAAAAACGGGTCGGATGAAAATTCCATTTGGAATTGCTCAGATAGGTAAGGCCTTCCGAAATGAAATTGTAGCCCGTCAATTTATTTTTAGAATGCGGGAATTTGAACAAATGGAAATGCAGTTTTTTGTTCCTCCAGGCACCCAAAAAAAATGGTATCAAAAATGGAAAGAGACCCGCTTGAATTGGCACAAATCCTTAGGGATGGGTGAGGAAAATTATCGTTTTCACGATCACGAAAAGCTAGCTCATTATGCCGATGCTGCCGCCGATATTGAATTCAAATTCCTTTTGGATTCAAAGAGCTTGAGGGGATTCATTCCCGCACCGATTTTGACTTGGGTAGCCACGAAAAATTCTCTGGAAAAAAGCTTCAATACTTTGATCCAGAGCGCAATGAGAATTATGTCCCCTATGTGGTAGAAACCTCTATTGGTTTGGATCGCATGTTTTTAGCGGTATTTTCTCATTCCCTTAAAGAAGAAGTTTTAGACGACGGAAGCCAACGAACAGTGCTGAAATTACCTGCAATATTGGCGCCTACCCAAATCGCGATTCTCCCCTTAGTGAAAAAAGACGGCCTGCCAGAACGGGCTCTTCGAATTCAAAACGACTTAAAGTGGAACTATACGGTGAACTACGATGAAAAAGATGCCATAGGACGTCGTTATCGTCGACAAGATGCTTTGGGAACACCGTATTGCATTACTGTGGACCATCAATCTATAGAAGATAGCACCGTTACTCTTCGCGACAGAGATTCAATGCAACAGGATCGCATTGCTATTGCCAATCTACCTGATCTACTGGATGAGAAACTCAATATCAAGCACTGGTTGCAGAAGATGTAAAATCTTCTACCAATTGCAAAATTTATTCTTGGATAAGCCGTGTCTTGATGGTAGGCATTACCATTTAATTCGAACACAAAATAGCGGCCAATACCAGCGTGGATTTCAAAGGTATATCGCTTTTCATTCACCCATTTACGTCCAATAACGGCTCCTCCCTTTTCTTCAGTTTCTTTTTCTTTTGCGTTACTGAATAAACAAAAGAAAAAAAGGGAAGAAATAACAACGAAAAATTTCTTAGGGTGATTTGGTTGACAAAAGTGTTCATAGTTTGTAGGTTAAAAGATTAGGTGCTTTATAAAGATACCGTACAAATTGGTATTTTAGATTTTATGAAAATCCTCTCCTATAATGTCAATGGGATTCGTGCGGCACTAAAAAAAGATTTCTTGGGTTGGCTAGAAGCTTCTGCTCCTGATGTTTTGTGTTTGCAGGAAACAAAAGCAATGAAAGAACAAGTAGATACTGCTTTATTCGAAGCAGCCGGGTATCATCATTATTGGTTCTCGGCAGAAAAAAAGGGATATAGTGGGGTGGCCATACTCACGAGAAAAATTCCCAAGCATATAGAATACGGAACAGGTATTTCTCATTTGGACTTTGAAGGAAGAGTGATACGAGTAGACCTTGAGGAGTGTTCTGTCATAAGCCTCTACTTGCCTTCGGGAACCAATTCAGCTCGGTTGGACCATAAGTTTCAGTTTATGGACGCCTTCCAAATGTATATTGATACACTTAAAAAAACATACCCCAATTTGGTGATCTGTGGCGATTACAATATCTGTCATGAGCCGATTGATATACACGACCCTGTTCGAAACAAAACAGTATCTGGATTTTTGCCAGAAGAACGCGCATGGCTAGACCGTTTTATAAAAGGGGGATTTATCGATTCCTTTCGTTATCTCAACCCAGACCCTCATCACTACAGTTGGTGGAGTTATCGAGCCAACGCCCGAGCCAATAACAAAGGGTGGCGTATAGATTATGCCTTGGTGAGTTCTCCTCTTCAAAATTATATATCAAGATCCTACATCCTTCCAGAGGCTTACCATTCCGATCATTGTCCGGTTGGTGTCGAATTAAATTTTTGATCCATGAAAACATTTCACATTTTAGTATTCCTCATCACTAGCTTATTTTTGACTGCTTGTGTTTCTAACAAGGTATTTACCGACCTCGAAAGTCGGTATGCCGAATTGAAAGCCTCCCATACCCTTTTGAAAAAAAAATACGATTCCCTTCAAGTAGCTCATATGGAATTGGAGAAAGCATTAGAATCAAAAACGCAAATTCTTGGAAAAACATTAGATAGTTTGGTACAACAACGCAACGATTTTTCGAATCTTCAAAAGGCCTACGATGCCTTACAGGAGAATTCAGATGCAGCACTTCAAGAGAGTATCAATAAAAACAATACGTTATTGGCTCAAATATCCCAAAAGGAACAATTGCTTACAGAACGGGAAGCACGTCTCAACGAACTCGAAGGACTAATTGCCGATAAAGAACAAGCAATGAACGAGCTAAAGCAACGCTTGTCAGATGCTCTATTAAATTTTGAGGGCAAAGGCCTTACCGTTGAGCAACGCAATGGAAAGGTTTATGTTTCTATGGAGAACAAACTTTTATTTCGTTCGGGTAGCTGGGAAGTAGGTGAAGAAGGGCGTGAAGCTATCGCACAACTGGGAAATGTTTTGGCAGACAACCCCGACATTGGAGTGTTGATTGAGGGACATACCGATGACGTCCCTTATTCAGGAAAAGGTTCCCTAAAAGGAAACTGGGACCTATCTGCAAAGCGAGCCACAGCAATCGTTAAATTACTGGAACAAAATCCAGAAATACTGTCACAAAATTTGACAGCTGCCGGACGAGGTGAATTTATTCCTATTGCTCCTAATAGTACAATGGAAGGAAGAGCAGCCAACCGTCGAATTGAAGTTATTCTTAGCCCCAACTTAGATGCCATTACTGACTTGCTTAACAATGATTAAATGGAATATCGAAAATTACCTCACACAGATATAGCAGTCAGTAAAATCTGTTTGGGTACAATGACTTTCGGCAATCAAAATACCGAAGCTGAAGGCCACCAACAGATGGATTATGCGCTAGAAAACGGGGTTAATTTTTTTGACACCGCAGAGCTTTATCCCGTACCTGCTTCGGCACCAACTCAAGGGGAAACAGAACGAATTCTTGGGACTTGGTTCAAAAAAACAGGCCACAGGGACAAAATTATTTTAGCTTCTAAAGTGGCGGGTCCAGGAGATTATACCAAACATATTAGAAAAAACCTCAGTTTTAGCAAAGAACATATAGATGAGGCGGTACACTTAAGTCTTAAGCGGTTGCAAACCGATTATATCGATCTGTATCAATTGCATTGGCCAGAAAGAGACAACAATCGTTTTGGGCAACGCGGTTTTGAACACAATCCGGAGAATCTCTGGGTAGAAAACTTTGAAGAGGTCCTTGATGCCCTACAAGCCCACATCAAAGCCGGAAATATAAGACATGTAGGTTTGTCTAACGAAACTCCTTGGGGTATGATGCGCTTCTTACAAGCGGCCGATGAGAACCGACCTCGAATGATTACTATTCAAAATCCGTATTCGCTTCTTTGTCGTCCTTTCGAAGTTGGAAATGCCGAGATTTGTCATTATGAAAAGGTGGGTCTTCTGGCCTATTCCCCTCTGGCTTTTGGTGTACTTTCGGGGAAGTACATTAGAGATACAGCCGCTGAGAATGCCCGATTAAAACTATTTCCTCGATTCAACCGTTACAGCAGTAAACAAAGTACGGAAGCTACCCGTCAGTATATGGCTTTGGCAGACGCACACGGACTGTCACTCACTGAAATGGCCCTAGCTTTTGTGAACGACCGACCTTTTGTCAGCTCCAATATTATCGGTGCTACCAATATAGAACAGCTTAAAGAAAATATAAATTCTGCTAGAGTCACTCTTTCAACTTCTGTTTTAAAAGAGATTGATGTGATTCACAATACCATCCCCGATCCCGCTGTGTAGGAATTTTTTGTAAAATAATCTCACTGATTTGATATATAAACTAAAATGACCTCTAAAGTAAGACAGTTTGTGTCTTTAGCTATAAGCCGGTTAATCAAGAATTACTTGCAAAAATACTATTCCCTCTATTTGGTTTCTTCTAGTTAATGGCGTCGATAAGCTTTTGTACATAGTTGTTTTTAGGACGATCAAAAAGCATATCGGCTTCTTGAAGGGTTTCCAAATAGCCTTGATTTAAAACCAATACTCTGTCGGACATGTAGCGTACTACAGCCATGTCATGCGAAATGAATAAATAAGAAAGTGATAATTTTTCTTTCAGTTCGTTGAGAAGATTCAATACTTGAGCTTGAATTGAGATATCCAAAGCCGCAACCGCTTCATCACAAATGATTAGTTTGGGGCTTGGGGCTAGCGCCCTGGCAATGACCGCACGTTGGCGTTGTCCACCCGAGAGTTGATGAGGATAGCGTTGCTGCATTTCATTTTCCAAACCTACCTGATTCAAAAGCTGCTCAATTCTTGGAAGCAATTCTTTCTCATTGTGATGCCGCAGGACTTCTTCAAGCATCTTGCCTATTGTTTTTCTTGGATGAAGCGCTGCTAGAGGATCCTGAAAGATAAATTGAATATCTTTTCTTAATTGCATCCGTTTAGAAGACTTTTTTTCACCCATGGGCTTGCCTTCAAATAAGACCTCACCAGTGGTTGGAGGAATAAGATGACTAAGGGTTCGTCCCCAGGTAGATTTTCCACTTCCAGATTCGCCTACTAAACCAAGGGTTTCTCCGGGATAAATATCAAAACTCAAAGGAGCTAAAACTTTAGTGCTTTCCTTTTTTTGCCAAAAAAATCGATTCCTTGGAAAGGATTTAGAAATACGCTTCACCTCCATTAATGGTTGCTGATTATATAAGCTTTTTAATCTTTTTTTTTCGGCCTTGTTTACTTTCTTCTTTGGCATCGGTCGTTTTATTCATATAATCAGTTACAGTAATTAATTTGACTGGTCTTTGCTTCAGCGGGGTCGTGCCGATAATAATCCTTTGGTGTAGGGGTCCTTGGGGTCAGAAAAAAAGGGCTTTACTACTGCCTTGTTCCACGACCCTACCTTTCTGCATAACAAGAACTCTATCTGCAAACCGCTTGACCAAAGCCAAGTCATGTGATATAAATAAGATACTCATCCTATTTTGTATCTGAAGTTGTTTTAACAGATTCAGAATTTCTTTTTGTACGGTAACATCCAAGGCTGTTGTGGGTTCATCACAAATCAACAATTTAGGCTTACATATAATTGCCATTGCAATCATAACGCGTTGCTTTTGGCCTCCGCTCAGTTCATGAGGATAAGCAGTATAGATATGATTGGGATTTGGAAGTAAAACACCTTCAAAAGCCTCTAGGACAGCTTCTTTTGAAATAGGATTGGATTTTTGGTGTTGCTGTAATACTTCCAGTACTTGGTCACCACACCGCATACTGGGATTGAGACTGGACTGTGGTTCTTGAAACACCATGCCAATTTCATTCCCTCTTAATTGTTCCCATGTTTTTTGATCTAGGTCCAATAAGGAATTCGAATTAAAATCTAGGCGGTCGGCTTGGAGGGTACTTTCGTTTGGATGCAACCCCAAAAGCGATAGGGCTGTCAATGACTTGCCACTGCCAGATTCACCAACTAAGGCAATAGTTTGAAGTTTGGCCAGAGACAAGCTAAGCGGGAATCAACCAATACTTTGTCTTTGATTTTAATCCGTAAATTCTCAATTTCAAGTTTTCAAAGTTTTCATTGGGATTGAATGTCAATTTCTTCAGAATGAAGAAGGGGTTCTTGTCTCATTTTAGTAATACTTGAGCCACCGTGAGTGATTACATCTTTTTTCACATTGTAGGTTATGATGCGTTTCAAATCCTTTTCTCGATAATATTCTTCAGCGGTTTTGTCGTTAAATAATTGTTGATGTGGATAAGTCCGAAAATTCCTCTTTAACAGGAACTGTTTCTGTATCGAGAAATAGGAAATTATAAAGATTTATCTTTTGTAACATTTTCAGCCATTTCTAGTGCGGCATCCATGTAAATATAAATATCTTCTGTGTAGGGATTGCCCTCTGTTCTTTCCCCTTTGAGTTCACCCAGTCGCACAGTAATCAAATTCAACTCAGGAAAAACGATGACATACTGACCCAAATGGCCCCGCTCCATAAAAATCTGGATGCCCTTTGTAGGTTTCTAGCCACCAACCATAACCATACTCTGGACTCGCTTTAAAACGCGGTTGAATGGACTTGGCGATAAATGTAGAATCTAATATTTGGGTGTTATTCCATCGGCCGTTGTTTTTATACAGCTTACCAAATCGGGCAAAATCTCTTGCATTGGTTGCAAAACAACAATAGGCTTTTTCCATCCCATTCTTTTCAGAGTCAAGTTCCCATAAAGCCTCTTGTTCCGCTCCCATAGGCTGCCAAAAGCTCTTCGATAAATAATCACTTAGTTTTTTCTCAGTGGCTCTTGCAATGACAATTCCTAATAATTGAGTGGCACCACTGAGATAACGAAAGCTCTTACCCGGCTCATCCACAATGGGTTGGTCTAAAATCAATTGAGACAGATCACTAATAAAATAAGACGCAGCTGTAACCGAAAAGGGATTGTAGTATTTTTCATCCCATTGCATCCCCGAAGCCATAGAAGAAAGATCCCCCACAGTAACTTGTTGTGCATAGGTTCCTTTGAGTTCTGGGATAAAATCAATTACTTTTTGATCCAAATCGTTTATATATCCCTCCATAATAGCTTTGCCCAGCAGAGCTGAGACCATACTCTTCACAACTGAGAAAGAGTTAGATTTGGAGGCAGGTCCATACTCTTGGTAATATTTTTCAAAAAGAAGGCTATCGTTTTTTATAATGAGATAAGCAACAGTTTTATGTTCTTTGTGATAATTTTCGAGTTCCTTCGAAAGGGCCTGCGTATTATAGTATTTATGTTCTGGCCAGGGCTCGGCAACCTCAGGGGCTTTTACCACACGGTTGTCAAAATATTTATAGTCATCCAAGAAAGCCGTGTTGTGGCCCGTTAGGTAGATGACCTCCACACCTCTCAAAAACCAGTCATAGCCTGAAACAAATAATAACCCATAAGCAAAAGCCAGGCCGATCAGCAAAGCGGAAAATTTCTTTTTCATAAACCAAAATTGAATCAACCTCTAAAATAGGGAATTTTGTTTTGGAAAGCCTTCCAGTTCCAAAAGCTTTCTTTTCCGCTCCAATCCACCAGAATAACCCACAAGACTTCGATCACTTCCAATAACCCTGTGACAGGGAATAGCTATTAAAATTGGATTTTTAGATATGGCGGATGCAATGGCCCGTACTTTCTTAATGTCACCAAATTTTTGTGCAATTTTTAAATAGGGTAAAGTAGTACCGTGCGGAATCTGATGTAGTATTCTCCAAACCTCCAACTGAAAATCAGTTCCCGAGGGATCTAAGGGAAAAGAAAATGTTTTGCTTTCTTGGATAAAGTAGTTGTCTAATTGTTGAACGACGAGATCTAGGAAAGGGGATGTCTTTTTGGGGGGGTTGAGGGTGCGTCAATAAAATAAATATGGGTCACACCATTTGTACTGGTCGAAATTTCAATCCAACCGAGTGGGCTTTTATACAACGCTTTTTCCATGAATAATGGGAGCTTAAAATAGTCAATTGGTTCGTACTAAAGTTAAACAAAATATTCATAATGTTTTAAAATGATAGATTTTCAGACGCTATTTTAATATAATTGAGATTACAATAAACTCGCTACTATTCCGAAGTCTAGAACAGCCTTATTAAGAATTGAATTTCCCTTTTTGAGTCAGCTAAAGGGCTTATTTTAAGCCTCATTATTGAGAAATAGAGCAACCTCTTTGGCATGGTAAGAAGCGATGAGGGTAGCGCCCGCTCTTTTAAATGACATTAATTGTTCAAGCATCACCAGTTCATAATTTACAAAGCCTTTTTCGGCTGCCGCCTTGAGCATGGCATATTCCCCACTGACTTGATAGACTGCTAGAGGGCAATGCAGCTTCTGTTTGAGTTCATGTAGAATATCCAAATAAGCAATGCCCGGTTTAACCATAATAATATCAGCTCCCTCGTCGAGATCTCTTTGACACTCTACCACTGCATCAAAGCGATTACCAAAGTCCATTTGATAAGTTTTTTTATCTCTAAATCCTGGAGCTGAATCTAGGGCTTCCCGAAAGGGACCATAAAATGAAGAAGCGTATTTGGCTCCATAGCTCATAATGCCAACATCCACTAGTTGTAATGCCTCAAGCCCTTTTCGGATGGATAGAATTCGACCATCCATCATGTCGCTAGGAGCTACAATATCTGCGCCTGCTTCAGCATGTGAGACAGCCATTTGGCTCAATACCTCCACTGTAGCGTCATTCACAATAATTCCTTCTTCCACAATGCCATCATGTCCATAACTTGAATAAGGATCCAAGGCGACATCAGTCATCACTACCATTTCAGGGACTTTACGTTTGACTGTTTGAATGGCGCGTTGCATTAAACCCTCCGGGTTGAGTGCTTCAGTTCCTTTATTGTCTTTTCGAGCATCAGATACTTTAACAAATAATAAGACGGATTGAAGACCTAATTCCCATAGCAAAGCAACCTCCTTTTTTATCAAGTCTAGTGACATACGATAGTAACCCGGCATGGAATGTATTTCTTCTTTTTATATTTTCTCCTTCAACAATAAATAAAGGAACGATAAAATCCTTAGGGTATATTTCAAATTCACGAACTAAGTTGCGAAGGCTTGAGCTACTGCGCAATCTTCTATTCCTCTGAAGTGGGTACATCGTTTTTGTTTATAAGTTCTGTGTTTGTTAGTTCAGTTGTTTTTTGATTGGTGATGGAAAAGGCAATCTCTTGCTCTTTATTTGGGGATTTTTTAAGCGTTCCAGCGATCATAATCAGCATTGAAAATATAATCACAATCAGCAATACTTTCTCGTCAATTGGTTGGTTTTCCAATCCACTAATACCACTTTCTCGCAATTGAAAAAACAACAATATACTGATGAGTCCTCTTGGGGAAAGGTAGACCTTTTTACTGGGCGGTATCTTAAATTCACTTACTGCAAAATAGCCATAACGGATTAAAAACATAGCTCCTAAGATAAGTAGCCCGTAGAAATATGGAACGGGGGACAAAAAGTTGTCTAGTGTGATAGAAAAACCAAAAAATAAAAAAAAGAACGTACGAACCAAAAAAGTAGATTCGCCAGTTAAGACATGAAAATCGCGAAGTTCTTTGGTTGTCTTTTCACTATCTATGTAGGAGCTAAGCGATACAGGAAAAAAAGCTGATATATTTCCCAAAAACAACCCAAAAATAAAGATAGTCACCAGTGCAGGCAAATGGAGATATTTTCCAAGTGCATAAAGAAGAATGAGCAATGCGATAATGAGGAAAAACTTAACGTGATGAGTGATGCGTTTCAATAATTGGAAAAGAAGAATTGCGATTAGAAACGATAAGACTACAATACCAATGAGCTGTATCCCTAATTTAAAAAGAGGCTCTGCTGCGATCAAAAGTTCTTGTTTTTGGTACTGACCAAGAGCGTAGTTGAATATTAGAATGCCCAAAATATCTGAAAAGGTAGATTCAAAGACAATAAACTCTTTGTCTTTATCTTCAAGACCGGTGGACGATGGAATGGCAACAGCACTACTAATAATGGAAAGGGGTACAGCGAGCAGGACAGCTAGATTACTGCTCAAATCAGTTAAAAAAGCAATCAGCTGACTAACAATAAATATATTGATAATTAAAATAATCCCTGCAGCCAAACCACCCTTTAAAGAAGCCCGACATTGTCTATTTTAATTTGAAGTTCAAGAGCTCCTTCCAAAACAATCAAGATCAACCCCACTGTCCCCAAAACAGCAATAAGTTCATTCAATAACTCTGAACCAGCAAATCCCGACCAATTTGCAAAAGCTCGAGCCATTATTCCTGTTCCCAATAAAAGCAGTACAGAAGGAAACTTTGTTTTTCTAGAGAAGGCATCAAACAAGTAGGAAAAGATGATGAGCAGCGGTAGGATGAGTAAATTAATTTTGTGTCCATTCGAACATAAATTTAGTGGATTTGCAACCAATCTCTTGGTTTTTCAAGTACAGCAACTAGATCCGCTTCCTCACTGTTTTTTTCGGGATGATTATCGTATCTCCATTGGACATGGGGAGGAAGACTCATAAGGATACTCTCAATTCGCCCATTTGTTTTTAGACCAAATAAGGTTCCTTTGTCATGAATCAAATTAAATTCTACATAGCGCCCTCTTCTAATTTCTTGCCACATTCTTTGCTTTGGGGTGTAGCGATAGTCTTTTCTTTTTCGAACAATAGGGATATAAGCATTCAAGAAATTATTACCAACAGTAGTAACAAAATCATACCGATCTTGAAGACTTATTTCTTTGGTTTTGCTTGAGATAATCAAAAAATAATCCACCCACTCCACGGGCTTCGTTGCGATGGGCATTCCAGAAGTAGTTATCACATTGTTCTTTAAAAGTGGAATAGAAAGAGGGATCAAATTCATCACAGCTATTTTTACAACATTGGTGGAAATGGATAATATCTTCTTCGATCAAATAATATGGGGTAAGATCCAATCCACCACCAAACCACTGATCTTTGAGGTTCCTCTCATATTATAGAGTTCAAAATAGCGAAAATTGGCATGAACTGTAGGGATCATAGGGTTTTTTAGGGTGAATGACTAAGCTCAATCCACAAGCATAAAAAGTAGATTTCTCTGCTTTAAAATACGTTTGCATACTCGGAGGAAGTGTTCCATGAACGGCTGATATATTGACACCTGCTTTTTCAAATATCGCTCCTTTTTCCAAGATACGGGTTCGCCCGCCACCACCTTCTGGGCGTTCCCAAATTTCCTCTTCAAACCTCCCCAAATGATCCTGGTGTTCTAGCTTTTTAGTAATTAGGTTTTGTAAGTTTTGTAAGTATGGATAGAATAATGCTTTCAATTTTCTAGGAATAATTTTTTACAGCTTCAATGAACGCCTTGGCATGATCTACTGGGATGTTGGGAAGAATGCCATGACCTAAGTTTGCAATGTATCGATCTTTTCCAAATGCATTGATCATTTTTCGAACATCGTCCTTAATTTTTGGAATTGGGGAAAGCAATCGAGAAGGGTCATAATTTCCTTGCAGGGTAATATTCCCCCAGAAAGATATCGAGCATTTTCTGCTGAACATGTCCAGTCCACTCCCAAGCCGATGCCCCGGATTGGCTCATTTCACGAAGGGCAAACCAACAGCCTTTTCCAAAAACAATTACTGGAATGTCATTTTTTAAGGCACTGACAATTTGTTGTATGTAGGGCCATGAAAAAGTTTGGTAATCAGAAGGAGATAAAAGACCACCCCAAGAGTCGAAGATCTGAACCGCATGGACTCCAGAAGTTACTTTGGTTTTCAAATAAGCAATGGTGGTCGCTGTAATCTTTTGTAACAAAGCATGTGCCAATTGGGGTTGCTCAAAACAAAAGGCCTTGGCTTTGTCAAAGGTCTTCGACCCTTGCCCCTGAACAGCATAACAAAGTAGTGTCCAAGGAGAACCAGCAAACCCAATCAATGGCACCCTATTATCAAGTCGTTCTAGAGTTAATTTGATTGCGTCGAGAACATACCCCAAGGCATCTTCAACTTCTGGAATGACAACCTTATCCAAATCGCCTTGATTTTGGATAGGATGGGGGAGCCAGGGTCCAATTCCTTCTTTCATCTCCACTTCAATTTGCATGGCCTGTAACACTACCAGAATATCACTAAATAATATGGCGGCATCAGGTCCTAATTGATCGATAGGCATCACGGTTATTTCAGCTGCTAACTCGGGGTTTGACAACGCGTAAAAAAATCATATTTTGCTTTTAGCCTCATGAAATCGGGAAGGTAGCGCCCAGCTTGTCGCATCATCCAGACGGGAGGACGAGGTATTATTTCTCCTGCCAATGCTTTAAGAAATAAGTCATTTTTAAGCATAATAGTGTTGCATTATTTCCACATAAATGGAGTTATTATTTGGTTGTTTGGCCACTGAGTAGTTTAGGGTATGGGGATGTACTTTTTGGCCAGTTGTGGGACCAATACAAAAACAATGTGATTCTTGAATCTCATTTTCTTGGACATAACTATCCACAGCGGAAGGGCTGTAGAACAAAATTCCATCGGGATTCAATCCCATTGGTTTGGAGTTTAATTTAGATTGGTAAACCTCGTGAATACGTAGTGAAATCCTTGCTTCTTCCAAACGATTCTCCAAGATAGGGAGACGTCTTTTCCACAGCAATAGCTAAAGGGTTTATTCGAATGTTGCTTTGTAATACTATCTGCAAGCTCGCTTGCTGAAGGGTATACCTCCACGACGGTTGCATGATGCCCTCGCAAAAGTTGGGCACTTCCCTCTCCTACACAGTAAAAAAAGAACGAGAACAAAGCTCGGAGATGTTGTCTTGTGCCAGCAGAAATTGTGTTGCATTTTGACTGGTTAGAATGATATGTTTCTCCAAAAACACTTCAGGAAAGGGCAGTGGTATGATAGTCACGAAAGGGAATTCGACGATAGAAAAAATCCTGTTGAATCAATTGATCCTTAAAATCTGGAGCTAATATTTTTTTAGCAAGCAGTTGCACCTTATTTCGTTTTAAGTTCGGACATTATAGCGGCCCCCCGTTCTCCAAAACAGCCTGAGCTGCTTGCTCTCCGATTTGTTCCCAAGCTTCCTTAGAAAAGTAATTCTCATAGACTGCCTTTTCAGTGCCATCTAGAGAAAACACACCACCTTTAAAGTGCCAGCCTTCTTTTGTGGGGCGATGTAAAGCTCCGATTGGGGCGGTGCAACCTCCCTCGAGTCGTCTTAGAAAATGACGTTCTTGTTGTGTTGCTCTAAAAGTGGTCTCACAATTGAGTCGTTTTACGGCAGCAAACGAATCTAGTTCATCGGTTCGTCCAACAACACAAATTGCTCCCTGCGCAGGAGCAGGAATCATCCATTCTAGAACTTGGCTCGATGTTGGTATTTGGTTAATTCGTTCAAGCCCAGCTTTGGCAAATAGGGCTCCAATCCAATCACTTTCTTTAAGGGTTTGGAGTCGACGTTGGACATTGCCTCTCAAGGTAGTCGTCTGATGTTGAGGATAGCGGCTTTTCCATTGAGCGCTTCTTCGTAGGCTTGAAGTACCTATAGTCGCCGACTTAGGCCATTCTTTTTCTCTAGAAGTATATACTAATAGATCGGAAGCTGGTCCTCTTTCTAACACTGCCAGGATTGTGATTCCTTTGGGGAACTGCGTAGGCATGTCTTTAAAACTGTGCACCGCAATGTCAATGCGGTGGTCTATAAGCGCTTTGTCGAGTGCTTTGGTAAATATGCCTTGGACATTCATCTCATATAAAGGCTGAGCGCTATTTTGATCTCCAAGGCTTTGAATTGGAATCAATTCGGTAAGAACTTGCTCCTTTTTCAACTCATTTTGTAAAAGCTGGGCCTGGCAAAGCGCTAGGGGACTGGACCGAGTTCCAATTCGAATGGGTTGATTAGACATGAGTGGGGATTTCCAGATCGAAAAGCTCGCGAAGCGCTTCGGCAGTATGATCTGCTTTATCTGGGTTTTCTCTAAAGAAGCTTGCTATTTGACCGGTAACTTTCAATAAATTTTGTTGTTGTGGTGTGGGGTTGTCTTTGATCCTATTCAACTGCCATTTTTCTTTTAAGGCTTGCAATAAAGGGGCGTATTTTCGCAGGCGAACCCATTCCCAGTATTCTTCTTTCACCTCCTCAATGATGGCCTCGGCTTGAGGGATGTATTTTTTCGTTCATTGAGATTGGCATCGGTAATTTTTGACAATTCATCTAGGTTAACCAAGGTCACAAAAGAATTGTTTTCTAAGGAAGGAGCAACGTTCCTAGGTACCGATAAATCCAGTATTAGCAAAGGCTTTTTTAGATGGACAAGTTCTTCACTGACTGTAAATGTGTTGCCTCCCGTAGCAACAATAAGAATATCGGTTTCACGAATTTCAGCGGCAATATCTCCTAAAGGCTTAACAGTTAGGTCAAATTTTCCTGCAATTTGATTAGCTTTTTCAGATGTTCTGTTGATGAGAGTGATGTGATTGTTGGGAGCGTGCTTGATCAGATTTTCGCAAGTATTTCTTCCAATTTTACCAGTTCCGAATAGTAATATTTTGGCTTGATTCGGCTGTTTGTGATGTGATAAAATGTAACGAACGGCGGCAAAAGCAACCGAGGTGGCTCCAGTTGATAATTTGGTCTCTGTTTTAACCCTTTTGCTAGCTTGAATTACAGCATTTACGAGGCGTTCGGAATGTCCATTCACCATTCCTTGCTTTTTGGATAAAAGGAAACTTTTCTTTAGTTGACTGATTACTTCAAAATCACCAAGGATCTGGCTATCCAATCCCGTACCTACCTTAAATAAATGATCAATGGCTTCGCTTTTCTGGAGCTGGTACCCGATGGTGTCAAATAATTCTAAATCTCCTTTACTCGATTCCACAAGGAGTTGTTTGAGAACTTGTGCTGAATTGGCAAAGCCATAGAGCTCTGTTCGATTGCAAGTGGTATTGATCATCAGCTCGTCTACGCCATGGGCTCTAGCCTTTTCAATTAATGATTGGGATTCATGTGGGCTAAGATTAAATTTACCTCTGAGATCTATATCTGCATTCTTATAGCTAATACCTACTGCATAAAAATCCTTTGGTGCAGGATTGTCTTTCATTCGAATTCTAAATATCCGGTACAAAAATACTTTTGAGTAAATTAAAAACAACGCAGGAAGAACTAAAACTGTCAAAATGTGTAATTTTACATCCAATAGCCAATAAAATGTGTTTTGACTTGTAAATAATAGGATTCTAGAAGGTTCCATTATTTAGAAAAGGTCTAAATAATAATCAAAATAATTAATAAATATAACGATAAAAGTGCAGGTATGGAGACAGTGATTGAAAATGGATTTTATGTTATTCGCCATCAGAATAATTTGAATGAAGAAGCCTTCGTTAAGCGATCATTGACACAAGAGTATATTCAATTTCACTTTTGTTTGAAAGGACGCGCTGTTTTTAGTTATAACGCCAATAGTTATCAATTTACTGTAAATGAATCACAAATGATTTTATTATACAATCCTCAAAAAGAACTACCCATTGATGCCTGCCTGATTCCTGGGACTTGGATGTTGAGTTTGATCTTATCGATTAAAAAATTTCATTCTTTATTTTCATCCGATGCGGATCACATTCACTTTTTGAGTCCCGACAATATTTCCAAAAAATTCTATGACAACAAGCCTCTGTCTCCAGCGATGGCAGTAGTTTTGAGTCAAATGCTTCAATCGAAACTACATGACACTATTAAGGCTCTTTACTTCAAAGGAAAAGTGTATGAGTTACTGAGTTTGTATTTTAATAAAGAAGGGGATGAAAATGCTGGAAAGTTGCCCTTTCCTAGAAGACGAAGCGCAAGCAGGGAAGATTCATTTAGCCAAAAAAATCATTTTAGAACGAATGACGACACCGCCATCACTCAATGATTTGGCTAGTGAAATTGGATTGAATACCAGGAAACTAAAGGAAGGGTTCAAACAGCTGTATGGGCAAACGGTTTTTTCTTATCTATTGGATCACAAAATGGAAGAAGCGAGACGAATGTTGGATTCCCAACAATACAATGTCAACGAAGTAGGACTTAGGTTGGGCTACAGCACTTCTAGTCATTTCATAGCTGCTTTCAAAAAGAAATTCGGTACGACACCCAAAAAATACCTAATGTCTTTATCTTCGTAAAAAAAATGTAATGAAAGGTGTGTTATTAGTGAATTTGGGTTCTCCGGAGAGTCCCGATCCTAAGGATGTGAAGGTATATCTCGACGAATTTTTGATGGATGAAAGGGTTATTGACTTGCCTTCATTTCTACGGACCATATTGGTTCGTGGAATTATTTTAAATACGCGACCCAAGCGCTCAGCAAAGGCCTACAAAAAATATGGTGGGATGAAGGATCCCCTTTGATTGTTTTATCCAAACGACTCCTCCAAAAAATGGAAGAAAAAGTGCAGCTTCCTCTTGCTTTAGGCATGCGCTATGGAAAACCCACTATCCAAAAGGGCTTACAGGAATTGGCTGATAAGGGAGTGACCGAAGTTCTCCTTGTACCCCTCTATCCTCAATTTGCAATGGCAACTACAGAAACCATCTTAGTACTAGCAGAATCCCTACGTCAAGAATTCTTTCCGCAAATGGAGTTCACGACTTTACCTTCTTTCTACAATCATCCGGATTATGTTCGTGTGTTGTCGCAGTCCATTCAAGAATCCCTAAATGACAAACAGTGGGAGCATTTGATTTTTTTCCTATCATGGCGTTCCCGAACGACATATTCGAAAATCTGACATCACCAAGTCTCACTGTAAAATTGATGAGCAGTGTTGCCAAACAGCTTCACCAGCTCACCAATATTGCTATCGACATCAGTGTTTCGAAACAACACGTTTGGTTGCAGAATATTTGGATTTGCCTTCCGACCGCTACACAACAACTTTCCAATCTCGCTTGGGCTTGGACCCATGGCTGCAACCCTACACAGACAAAACCGTTGCTAAAATGGCCAAATCAGGTGTGAAAAAAATGGCAATTGTCACGCCTGCATTTGTTTCAGATTGTCTAGAGACCTTAGAAGAAATTGGTATGGAAGCCGTTGAAGATTTTGAAGAAAAAGGAGGGGAACACCTCCATGTGATCCCGTGTATCAATGACCGAGGAGACTGGGTAAATGTTATGAGTCGCTGGGTTGATGAATGGGCTATGTCCGAACCGGTTAGCTCTTAATGGCCACTGAAAAAGCGGCTCTACTGGGTCAGCTTCCCATTGGCAAACTACTCATTCAACAATCCGTCCCTGCTTCGATTGGAATTTTAGCCATGTCAATTAATATCCTTGTTGACACCATCTTTGTGGGACAATGGATTGGAGCCGATGCGATTGCAGCTATCAATGTAGTACTGCCTGTTTCTTTTTTTATTGGAGCCTTGGGTATGGCCATAGGAATTGGAGGAGGATCGGTAATATCAAGAGCCTTTGGGGATAACAACCTTCAAAAGGCTCGGCTCACTTTTGGCAACCAATTGGTTCTTACATTTTTTTTGTGTCTGAGTTTTGTTTTAGGGGGTTGTATTATGCCGATCTACTCATTCCACTATTTGGGGGAAAGCGGGTTTATTTTCTCTGGCCAAAATTTATTATGTAATTGTTCTGTATGGAGTTCCTGTACTCGGATTTTGTATGATGGGTAACAATGTGGCTCGTGCCGAAGGCAAGCCAAAGTTTGCAATGTATGCCATGTTACTTCCTTCTATTTCTAATTTACTTTTGGACGTAATCTTTATAAAACTGTTGGGTTGTGGAATGACTGGAGCAGCTTGGGCAACAACACTATCATATGGGGTTTGTGCGAGTTATCTACTTTATTTTTTCATTGTCCATAGCGAACTAAACGTGAAATTTCAACACCTAATTCTAAAAAAAGAGAAATTGTTGCTGAAATTGGCAGTTTGGGAGTGGTTACATTGTCTCGACAAGCCGTAGTTAGTTTGGTAGTTCTCATTGTCAATAACCTCTTATTCGACTTTGGCGGTGCTACTCAATTGGCTATTTATGCGATCATCAGTCGTATGTTAATGTTTGCCCTATTCCCCATATTGGGGATTACACAAGGGTTTCTCCCAATAGCTGGCTACAACTATGGAGCGCAGTACAAAGAACGAATTATTGGTCTAATTCGGCTAACCCTGATCGTGGTCACTGCAATGGCCAGTTTAGTCTTTGGGCTTATTTTTATTTTTGCTGCTCCTATTGCTCAACTATTTACTAACGATCCTGATGTAATTTCAGAAACGCCTCATGCCCTTCGCCTGGTATTTGCTGCTACTCCCATTTTGGGAATTCAACTGATTGGTGCGGCTTATTTTCAAGCCATCGGCAAAGCAATTCCAGCACTAATGCTTACCCTAACACGTCAAGGATTTTTCTTTATTCCCTTAGTATTTATTCTTCCTCATTATTTTGGAATAAATGGCATTTGGATGGCTTTCCCTATTGGCGAAACACTAGCCACGCTAATCACAGCATTTTTCTTGTATCGAGAATTAAAAAAATATCAAAAGCTACAGAAGGCAACTCCTTAGAACACTCAGATAGTTTTTTGTATTTTCCATAAAATATTTAGAAGATGACAAAATTTGGAAAGCACTTATTCCTAGGCCTATTACTCATTTTTTTATTCAGCTCCGAAACACAAGCGCAGCGAATAAGGAAAGTAAAGACCCCCTCTATTTCTAGCCAGCTATATAGCAGTTTGAAATATCGGGAGATTGGCCCGTTTAGAGGAGGACGATCTGCAGCTGTTGTGGGAGTCCCTGGACAGCCACAATTATTCTATATGGGAAGTGCTGGAGGAGGTGTTTGGAGAACTACCGACGGGGGAAAACCTATGAGAATTTATCCGATGGCTATTTTGGTGGAAGTATTGGTTCTATTGCTGTAGCAAAGAGTGATCCCAACGTGATTTATGTTGGTGGTGGAGAAGTCACCGTTAGGGAAATGTCTCTGCAGGTTACGGTGTTTGGAAATCCATGGACTCGGGTAAAACTTGGACTTTTTCTAGGCTTCCTAAATCACGGCATATACCCCGAATTGCGATTCATCCTTCCAACCCAGATATTGTTTATGCGGCAGTGCTTGGAGATTTGTTCAAGCCAACTTCCCAAAGGGGTGTATACAAAAGTGTGGACGGAGGGAAAACTGGAAAAAAATATTGTTTTCTTCAAATCAAGCAGGGGCGGTAGAACTTCAACTAGACCCAACCAATCCTCGGATATTATACGCATCTACTTGGCAAGTAAAACGTACACCCTACAGTTTGAGCAGTGGAGGATCCGGTTCAGCATTGTGGAAGAGTTCCGATTCAGGGGCCTCTTGGAGTAAAATCAGTGACAACGATGGATTTGCAATGGGAACGTTGGGAATCGTTGGCGTCACGGTATCACCAGTGGACGCTCAAAAAATTTGGGCTATTGTAGAACACAAAGAAAAAGGAGGAATCTATCACTCTGAAAATGGAGGGTCGAGTTGGAAATATATTAATGATAGCCGTACCCTCAGGCAACGTGCTTGGTATTATTCCAAAATTTACGCTGATACCCAAAATGAGAACATAGTTTATGTAATGAATGTATCTTATCATAAATCCACCGATGGCGGGAAAAACTTCGAAAGTTTTAATGCTCCTCATGGCGACCATCACGACTTGTGGATAGCACCTGAGGACAATCAGCGGATGATCATTGCCGATGACGGAGGGGCACAAATAAGTTATGATGGGGGAGCACATTGGAGCACCTACCATAACCAACCCACTGCTCAGTTCTATCGGGTAATCACAGACAATGCTTTTCCCTACAGGATCTACGTAGCACAACAGGACAACTCAACCCTCCGAATTCCTCATCGCACCGCATCCAATTATATTGGAGAGGAGCATTGGCAGGAAACAGCGGGAGGAGAATCGGCTCATATTGCTGTTGATCCATTAAACAACAATATCGTTTACGGTGGAAGCTATGGAGGCTATCTCACCCGAGTAAATCACGCTAAGAATACAAAACGCGGTATTAATGTATGGCCCGACAATCCCATGGGGTATGGAGCAGAAGGAATGCGTTACCGTTTTCAATGGAACTTTCCCATAATTTTTAGTCGTCACGATCCGAAGAAATTATACACCTTCTCCAATCACGTTCATGTCTCTGAAAATGAAGGACAAAGCTGGGAAATTATTAGTCCAGACCTCACTCGAAATGATCCTGATAAACTGCGTTCTTCTGGAGGTCCTATTACACAGGACAATACTGGGGTGGAATATTATTGCACTCTATTTGCAGCCAATGAATCGCCTCTGCAAGAAGGACTGATGTGGGTTGGGAGCGACGACGGATTGGTTCATATTACTAAGGATGCTGGAGAAAGTTGGATCAATGTCACACCCAAACAACTTCCAGAGTGGATGCAGATTAATAGCATAGAACCTTCTTATACAGATCCAGCTGTATGCTACATTGCAGGCACTCGCTACAAAATGGGAGACTACCGCCCCTATTTGTACAAGACATCGGATTATGGAAAAACTTGGTTAGAAATCACTCAAGGTATTCCATCAGACCGTTTTACTCGTGTTCTTCGTTCTGACCCTCAGAGAAAAGGACTATTGTATGCAGGAACCGAAGCAGGAATGTACCTTTCGTTTAATCATGGTAAAACTTGGAATTCTTTTCAGCAAAACCTTCCTATGGTACCTATCACGGATCTGGTCATTAAGGATAACAGTTTAATTGTTGCTACTCAAGGGAGGAGTATTTGGATGATCGATGATCTCACAGTGCTTCATCAGATGGATACAACCACAAGTGAAGATGAGGTTCATTTATTTGCCCCCAAAACCAGCTATAGAACTAAAGGGAGTGGGGGAAAATCTTCAAAATTAAAAGGGACCAATTTACCTAACGGAGTGGTAGTACATTACTATCTACCTCAATGGGATTCTGGAACAGATAGTTTATCACTTACTTTTGTAGATGCCAAAAATAGTCCGATAAAAACATTTTCTTCTCAGGACGAAAAAAAACCCATTAACTCCCAATAAAGGAGGGAATACTTTTGTGTGGGATACACGCTACGAAGGTGCTGAAACTCTTAAAGATATGATTTTTTGGAGCGCTTCTTTTTCCGGCCCAAAGGCAGTACCTGGAACGTATAAAGTTCAATTGACTGTTAATGGAATCCAAAAGCAGCAACCTTTTACAATACGATCCAATCCTTCGGGAGAGGCGTCTGTGACAGAAATGCAACAACAATTTGATTTCATTACCCGTGTGAACGCCACCAATGACAAAGCGCACAAGGCGATCAAAAGCTTACGTTCGATTAATCAAAAGTTGGCAGCATTTGAAAAAAACTATGTAGCAAACCCAAACTTGAAGGGGTTGGTGGCACAAGCGAAGATGATTCAAAAAAACCTCTCTAAAATTGAAAAAACACTATACCAAACCCAAAATCGAAGCAATCAGGATCCATTGAATTTCCCCATTAAATTAACTAATAAATTGGCCTACCTCAATTATCTTGTAGGAATGGATGATTTTGGACCCACGGCCCAAGACGAAGCTGTCCGAGGGGAACTTACAAAAGCCATTATTAACGCCTTGGAGACTTTCGAAAAAATAAAAGATAAGGATGTAAAATCCTTTAACTTAGAGTTTTCAAAATTAGCATTAGATTATTTAACGATCGAAAACTAAAGTGAGTTACTATAATTATATAAAAGCGCTGCATCTGATTTTTGTAATTACTTGGTTTGCAGGGCTTTTTTATATGCCTAGACTTTTTATTTATTGGATTGAAGCACAGCAAAAAGAAGCCACTTCTCGTGAGATTCTCACCAAACAATTCCAATTAATGGCTCATCGCTTGTGGTATATCATTACCTGGCCTTCGGCAATATTAACCATTTTATCTGCTTCGGCATTGCTTTACCTGATGCCGAATTGGCTACTTCAATCTTGGATGTGGGTCAAGCTGGGATTTGTGGGTTCCCTAGTTCTTTATCATCTAAAAACGCACCGAATTTTCAAAAAGATGCAGGGCGACGAGTTTCCCTATTCCTCAAATTTTATGCGTATCTGGAATGAAGGAGCAACTTTACTTTTATTTGCAATTGTTTTTTAGCTATTCTAAAAAATAGTTTTCATTGGATTTTTGGTGTAGTAGGGAATCTTAATTTTAGGCGTACTTCTCATGTTGGGCATTCGTTTGTACAAAATACTTAGAAAAAAGGAGAAGAATGAAAAGTTAGAGAACTTTTCAATCGAAGGGTTATCATTACGTACCCGTCTTTTTTGGCTATGATACTACTCGTATTTCTAGCGTGTATGTTAATTTTAGCAGCGACCTATATTCAATATCAAACCGAAGCAGACGATTACAACCTTTTTTCGATTGGATCGAAAGGAAAAACAAATACAACGACAACTCAATTACTTAGTCGATAAATACCAGTTAGAACAAGCTTCTGACTCGGTATGGGCAGAATATGAAAAAGATTTGCGTTCGATTAGTAAAATACACAAAAGTTGAGTTCTCCCTATTTAGTCTTGAAGGAGACTCCTTATTTGTATCCTTTACCCCCCTTAAAATTATTGCCAATAATTACAAACTTGACTCCACTTTAGTCGACACTATTCTTACTAAAAAGGATCGAGGTATTTAGAAGAAAGTACAGACGAACTGGGCAATTTTCAATCTTCCTACAGTTTGCTCAAAGTAGATAATGGATTGCCGTATGCTATTCTATTTTTCCCCTATTTTGAAGACATTTCTTTCTCGGAAGATGAACTCAATACTTTTTTGCAACGCCTCTATCAGGTCTATCTGATCATGTTAGTGGTTGCCATCTTTTTTGCTTATTTCATATCCCGCTATGTCACCCGTTCTCTAGAAAAGCTCCGTCTATTAATTGGCCAAACAGGTTTTCTTACTCGTAATAAAAAAATTCATTTGGAAAATGCTACAAGAGAAATTGAAGGGCTAGTTAATTCCTACAATAATATGATTGATGATCTTGAGAAAAGTGCTGAGTTGTTAGCCAAAACAGAACGAGAACAAGCTTGGCAAGAAATGGCACGTCAAGTAGCCCATGAAATTAAAAACCCATTGACTCCCATGCGACTTTCTGTTCAAAGTTTTCAGCAACGTTTGGATCCCAATGCCCCAAATTTACAAACCAAAATCAACGAATTCTCTTCAATGCTCATTGCACAAATTGATACAATGAGTCAAGTAGCCAACGCCTTTTTCAGATTATGCTACACTTCCCAAAGCACAATTGAAAGAAGAAGACATTGTTGAATTGACCAAAAGAGCAACCGAGGTTTTTGAACAGGAAAATGTGAAATTTAAATCGGATGTGACTCAGCAAATTGTTCAATTGGATAGAACTCAGTGGATTCGAGTGATGACCAATCTCATTCAAAATGGAATTCAATCGGTGCCTGCTGAAAAACCCACTCAAATAAAAGTGCAAATCAAGGTTGATGGTAAATGGGTAGAGGTTCATGTAAAGGATAATGGGCAAGGAATTCTCTCCCAAAACAAAGACAAGATTTTTGAACCTAAGTTCACTACAAAAACTAAAGGTATGGGGCCTGGTCTTGGAATAGTGAAAAATAATATCACTCCGCACAATGGATCTATTACCTTTCAATCCAAAAAAGGAAGCGGTTCTACTTTCGTAGTTAAAATTCCGATTGACTAAATCTTGGATTGAATTTCATAGACTCCCTGATGAATTATTTTTGAATTGATTCAAGCGATTTTTTGGGTTGTTGAGAATCGATCATTTGCAAAGGGTGGAATTTAAAAACTATAGAAATCCCAAGAGGCATTGGGAAGTACTTGAATCGACTCAATTGCCAAGAATTTCCAATACTAATGGGGAGTAACCGAGCATTTGGGATTTCATTAAACAAGGTAATGAGGCCTCCTTTTTGAAATGATTTGGGGTTGCCATCCCGACTTCTTGTTCCTTCAGCAAAAATAACCACAGACCAATTATTTTCTCGAACTTTTTGAGCAAAGCTTTTAATCGATTCTAGTGAACCTGCTTTATCATTTCGATCGATCAAAATAGATCCGCCGTATTTGAGATTATAGGAAATGCTGGGGATGCCCTTTCCCAATTCTTTTTTACTGATAAATTTTGGGTGGCAGTTCCTTAAATTCCAAATTAAAGGTGGGATATCATAAGTACTTTGGTGATTGGCAACAATAATAATTGGGAAATCTCTTTTGAGTTTTGGAATATCGTACAGAACAAAGCGGGTCCCTAAAAGATTGAGACAACGAAGAATCACCCAGTTGAGCAAATCCACACTTTTCTTGTGAGCTTGATAACCAAAAATGCGCAAGCAAATTATTTGAACTCCATGAAATGGACAATGTAATACCAAAACAGAGGTAATACAGTAGGGTTAGGGGTAAGAAAGTGCTTTTTTCAAAGCCAGAGGGGTTAGCAGTATTCGTTGTAGGCAGTTTGAAGGTTGTCTGCAATCATTTCTGCAGGTCGCCCTTCAATGTGATGGCGTTCAATCATATGGACTAATTCACCATCTTTGAATAAAGCAATACTTGGAGAAGAAGGAGGAAAGGGGATCATTCTTGCTCGAGCAGCATCAGTAGCTTCACGATCTACTCCAGCAAAACGGTTAATAGGTGATCGGGTGTTTTGTCTTGTCCCAACGATAAGCGGATCCCAGGCCGGGTAATAGCTGCGGCACATCCACATATTGAATTGACGACCACTAAGGTAGTTCCCTTTTGGGCAAGGGCCTTCTCCACATCTTTTTCTTGAAATAATTCTTCAAACCCTAGCGTTGTTAATTCCTCTCGCATGGGCTTCACAATATCTTCTGGGTACATAGTTAAATTTTTCCCAAAGATATAAAGTTCCCTTTATATTGTCATCCCTCTTTTTTAGTATTTCATTCGTACATTATCTGAATAAATTATTCCTTTGCAACTCAATTAATTGATAGTATGAAATGGATGGGTGCCCTAATCGGCTATTTTATATATCGTTTTCCCGGTGCTTTGCTGGGGTTTTTTCTGGGGAGTATGTTGGAGCAGGCCCGAGTGGGATCGCTCAATTACGGCTCTTCATTTCGCGGGTTGACCAAACGTTCTTTTGAATTAAAGTTGTTGGCTTTGGCTGCCATAGTAATCAAAGCAGACGGACAAATTGTAGCAGAGGAATTGCGGTATGTTCGGAATTATTTTATTGGACAATACGAGAATTGAGAGCACAAGAAATTTTTCAGCATTTTAATCAGGAAATCAAAAAAAAATCTCAAAGCATCAATGCCTTGGGAGCCGATTTTGTCCAAGGTACAGTCTATGCTACTCGTGTACAAATACTTCACTTTTATTTGGAATTGCGAATGCCGACGGACAAGTCTCTCCAAGTGAACTTTTCAAACTCAGCGAGATTGCTAAGGCGATGCGCTTGCGTATCAATGAGTATGAAATCATCAAAGCCATGTTTGTCAAAGACACAGATCAATCATATAAAATTTTGGGATTGGAACCTCAAGCCACAGTAGATGAAAAAAAAAATCATATCGTTTTCAAGCAAAAAAGTACCATCCCGACAGAATCCAGACTCAAGATGAAGCACTTTTGAAAGGAGCACAGCAAAAATTTTTACAAATTCAAGAGGCTTATGAGACCCTTAAAAAGCAACGCGGATTTTAAATTGAGTTTATGGAACAAGTTTGGTTTTATATTGAATTGGGTCTTTGGCATGTTTTAGATTTGGCAGCGCTTGATCACTTGCTGTTTATTGCAGCTTTCTCGGCCCCTTGTGGATTTAATTCCTTGAAAAAATTGATTTGTTGGACAACCCTATTCACGATCGGACATAGTCTTTCACTTCTAGGAAATTATTTTTACAATCTCAATATTTCATCCAATTGGATTGAGCTATTAATCTCTGTTTCCATTCTCATTGCTTGCATTCCCCTGTTAAGAAAAGGCTAAACCCTTTGGGAGAACACGCTCCTTTTTTAGTACTTTGATTTTATTTTTTGGAATCATTCATGGATTTGGATTTAGTCGTTATTTTGGAATGATGGTTCCTGAAGAAAGTGCCACTAAAGCCTTGATTTCATTTGCCATAGGGGTGGAAGCTGCTCAGATTACAATTATCCTAGCAGTGCTGATTTGGAATTGGTATTTGTTCGTGTCTTGTCCATCTCCAAAGAGAAATGGCAATGGGTAGTGGGAGGGATGATTGCATCACAAGCCTTGGAAATGACCTATCAAAATTGGCCTTGGTAAATAATTCCTTTCCTTTTCAAATACTTGTATCTTAGCGAGCCATGGATAACAAACAGGAAAAATACGACCGAGCCTATCTAAAAATGGCCCATACATGGGGGCAGCTTTCCTATTGTGAGCGGAAAAAAGTAGGTGCCTTGATCGTGAAAGACCGCATGATTATATCCGATGGCTACAATGGAACCCCTTCTGGTTTTGAAAACGTATGTGAAGATGAAGACCATTATACAAAATGGTATGTTCTTCATGCCGAAGCAAACGCCATTCTCAAGGTGGCAGCTTCGACACAATCCTGCCAAGGTGCTACCTTATACATAACACTATCTCCATGCAAGGAATGTAGTAAGTTGATCCATCAGTCAGGAATAAAACGGGTGGTCTATGCAAAAGCTTATAAAGACCTCTCTGGGGTTGAATTTTTGAAACGGGCTGGCGTTGTAGTCTCTTCCATGCCCTTGTCTTTCTCTTCCTAAACATGTTGTAATTTTGAAAAACACCTCATACTTATCTCTTATTGTTGCCCTCTCGCTACTCACTGGATTTTTTTGGGGGAGTCGTTGGGAAGAAATAGGATTTCTTTCCCCAAAGGATACCAATGCTCAGGCCAAGTTATCACGATTAATGCGTTATGTTGATCAGCGATATGTGGACTCCCTCAATATTGACAGTCTTTCCACGGAAGTCATTCAAGAAATCATAGATCGCCTAGACCCCCACTCTGTTTTTATTCCAAAAGGGGAACAACAAGCACTTTCAGAGACAATGCAAGGAAATTTTGGTGGGATTGGTGTGAGTTTTTATATGATTGAGGACACCGTGGCCATCGTCCGAGTATTGGATGGAGGGCCTAGTAAGAATTCTGGAATTCTTCCTGGGGATCGGATTTTGATGGCAGATCAAGATACATTATATCTGAAGGGACTGGAAAGCAATGAAATCATAAATAAATTAAAGGGAACTCCCAATACCAATGTCAAGGTAAAATTCTACCGTCCTCAAAAGGATTCCTTATTCTCGATGACCCTCACTCGTAGTAAGGTTCCCTTAAAAAGTGTTGAGGCAAATTTCCTTCTTGACAAAAAAACGGCCTACATAAAAATTAACAGATTTTCTCAAGCGACTTACCCTGAGTTTTTGGAAGCCTTGAAATCTTTTGATTTGAACACTCTGGCGCATTTAGTTCTTGATTTGCGAGACAATCCAGGGGGTATATGTTTCTGCACAACAAATCGCTGATGAGTTTTTTGAAAGACGGCAAACCCATCGTTATTACACAAAGCAACAACGGGCATACGAAACAAACGTTGGCCACAGAAAGAGGAAACTTCGAAAAAGGAGACGTATATATTCTTATGAATGAACAATCTGCTTCTGCGGCCGAAGTTTTGGCAGGTGCGCTGCAGGACAATGACCGGGCTTGGATTGTTGGCAGGAGAAGTTTTGGGAAAGGACTCGTTCAACAACAGTTTCCCTTGGGAGACGGCGATGCAATACGATTAACAACGGCTCGATACTATACTCCCACAGGGCGTTCCATTCAAAGACCCTATGGAGGACAAGATAGAGACACCTATTACAATGAATTCAACCGAAAGGTATGACAGTGGGGAAATGGCCAGTGTAGACAATATTCCAGTCAATGATTCTTTGGCCTACAAGACACCCCAAGGACGAATCGTATATGGCGGCGGTGGGATTACTCCCGACCTCTATGTACCAAACACTAATACTCGTTTGGAAGAATTCGACTTCTTTCTATTACGATCCAACTTGATGAATCATTTTGTTTTCACCTATCTGGACAAAAATCGATCTGCCTATCCATTTGAATCCGAATCTGAATTTAGTTCCCAACCGCTAAAAACGCTCAAGACTGGATAGCGGCTCTTTGTTCAATATTGCGAGTTAAATAGCCTTCCTTTTGAAATAAAAGACAAATTGGTGGTTACAAATGCGATTAAAGCCTATTTAGGTCTTCAGCTATATGGGGAGAATTGCTACTCTAAAATACTCACACAAATCGATCCATTTGTACAACGAACTCTTGACGAACAGCGGCTGAAAGAATAACTATTTCTCCTTTAGCTTTTTAGCTACTTTAAGAGATTGCGAAAGAACCAACAACAGAAGAATCGCACAAGCAGATGCCAATACACCAATACAAGCGACAGATTTTGCCCTTCGAAGGAGCCGCCCAGCTGATTTGAAAAAGGTTGAATCCTAAAGTTGCTACAGCCAATAACAGGAAAATAACAATCCAATTTTTCATAGGATATAAATGTACTAAAGAAGAACGATATTAGGGGGCCAGCTGTCCCATTAATAGTTGCAAAAGTTTTACTGCAACAGCCAAAGTACTACACCAAAAAACTTTTCGAATAGGATACCCGAGGATCCGAGAAAGTGACCCAAAAAATGAGATGACTTCAATACGGTGTAGACCAAAATGATGTTTCCAATAATGGCTATAATCATATTGACCAGGTGGTATTCCGCTCGAAGGGATAGAATGGAAGTAAGTGTACCCGCCCCTGCAATCATGGGAAAAGCAAGAGGTACTATAGAGGCTGTGGCTGGAATGTCACCTTTAAAGAGGCTTATTCCAAGAATCATTTCTATTGCTAACAACAAAAGCACAAAAAGAACCAGCCACCGCAAATGAACTTACATCAATCCCAATGATTTTCAGTATTTCTTCGCCCAAAAACAAAAAAGATATCATTAACAGAGCTGATACCACAGCAGCTCTTTCTGATTGAATATGACCTACTTTTTCACGCAGGCTAATGATCAAGGGAATGTTACCAATGATATCGATAACAGCAAATAAAATCATTCCCGCGCTTAGAATCTCTTTGATGTCGAACATGATTATTGAATTGTGGGGTTAAAATTTGCCGCGAAATTAGTAATATTCTCTGTATTTTTAGGCCCAATTTGTACTTATGATTGTTCAAATTCAAGATTGTTTGGTGTCGGAATCTGTATTACAAGAGGCCTTTAGTTGTGACTTGGATCGTTGCCAAGGAGCTTGCTGTAGAAGGTGAAGCAGGTGCGCCTTTGGAACAGGAAGAAGTCAATTTTCTAGCCAAGGAATGGAAGCAGATTGAGCCCTATCTTCCTGAAGCCGGTCGGAAAGCAATTATGGAACAAGGCACTCACATTCTGGGACTTGATGGAGATTTTGAAACCCCTCTTGTAAATGGGAAAGAATGTTACACTTTATTTACAGAAAAGGATAGCGCAATGTGGAATTGAAAAGGCATATCATGAAGGAGCTGTCACGCAGAACAAGCCCATTTCATGTCACCCGTATCCCGTCCGAATTAAAAAATACAAGAAATTCACTGCAGTAAACTATCATCAATGGCATGTTTGTGAAGCGGCCTGCATTGGGAAATCAATTAAAGAAACCTGTATATGAATTCGTTAAATCGGCTTTGATACGAAAATTTGGAAAGCCATGGTATGATGAACTGGTCTTAGCAGCCCGTGAATTGTCAAACTGACGTTTTCAAGTATATTGCGGTCTACCCGAATTTTTGTATATATAACAACCTACAAACCAATTAATTAGAAATATGAAGATTTTAATTAATTACTAAGCAATGTTGCCATTTTGTTAAAAACTAAAGCTGTTTGTGAATAAGTAGGCCTTTCAATTCTGCAAGCATTTTTAAATCTTTGTTTGTCTCCAAAACAATGTAAATAACTCTAAAAAAAAAAAAAAACGATGGCAGCAGTGGAACCCATACTAGCAGAAAACAACAATCGATTTGTAATTTTTCCAATTCAGCATCATGACATATGGGAATGGTACAAAAAAATGGAGGCTAGCTTTTGGACCGCTGAAGAAATTGATTTACACCAAGATCTAAACGATTGGAACAACAAACTCAACGAGGATGAGAAGTATTTCATCAAGCACATCTTAGCCTTTTTTGCTGCATCCGACGGAATTGTGAATGAGAACCTTGCTGAAAACTTTGTTAATGAAGTTCAGTACTCCGAGGCCAAATTTTTCTATGGATTCCAAATCATGATGGAAAATATCCACTCCGAGACCTATTCATTGTTGATCGACACATACGTCAAAGACGAGACAGAAAAAAACAAGTTGTTTCAAGCAATCGAAGTTTTCCCTGCCATCAAGAAAAAAGCAGATTGGGCACTGCGTTGGATTGATTCTGATTCTTTTGCGGAAAGATTAATCGCCTTTGCTGCCGTGGAGGGAATTTTCTTTTCTGGGGCCTTCTGCTCCATCTTCTGGTTAAAAAAACGAGGTCTAATGCCCGGACTTACCTTCTCTAACGAACTTATTTCAAGAGATGAAGGCGTTCACTGTGACTTTGCCGTGCACTTGCACAACAAACATTTGGTCAATAAAGTACCACAAGAGCGAATCGAAGAAATTATTCTAGATGCTCTGAATATCGAAAGAGAATTTGTTACAGAATCCCTACCAGTAAGTCTTATTGGAATGAATGCTAAACTGATGACTCAATATTTGGAATTTGTAACGGATCGATTGTTGATTGAATTGGGATGTCCAAAACAATTCAATGTAACTAATCCTTTTGACTTTATGGATATGATTTCTTTACAGGGTAAAACCAACTTCTTCGAAAAACGAGTTTCTGAATATCAAAAGGCAGGGGTCCTCAATAAAGAAGAATCAGAAACTAAAATCTCCTTCGACGCCGATTTCTAATCATCTTTAATTACTTCAAGTAAACACACCAACCATAAAAACCAGTTCCCTATGAGCATGAATGTAGTAAAACGAGATGGGCGAAAAGAGCCTATAATATTTGATAAAATCACTGCTAGAGTTCGTAAACTTTGTTATGGCCTCAACGATTTGGTTGATCCTGTTCGTGTCGCAATGCGTGTGATTGAAGGACTATACGACGGCGTTACTACATCGGAACTAGACAATCTAGCAGCTGAAATTGCTGCTACGATGACAACCACTCACCCAGATTATGCACAGCTAGCGGCTCGAATATCTGTATCCAACCTCCATAAAAACACTAAAAAATCCTTCTCAGAGACCATGAAGGATTTGTATGAATATGTAAACCCCAGAACGGGAAAAAAAGCTCCCCTGTTGTCTGATGAGGTTTATAAGGTGATCCAGAAAAATGCCGAACTGCTCGATTCGAGTATAATTTATAATCGAGACTTTGGTTACGATTTCTTTGGGTTCAAGACACTAGAGCGTTCCTATTTGTTAAAACTCAATGGGGAGATTGTGGAACGACCCCAACACATGCTCATGCGAGTGTCTATAGGGATTCATCTTGAGGACATGGATTCAGTTATTGAGACCTATCATTTGATGTCAAAGCGCTATTTTACCCACGCCACTCCTACACTCTTCAACTCGGGTACTTCTAAACCACAGATGTCGTCATGTTTTTTGCTCACAATGAAAGACGATAGCATTGATGGGATCTACGACACTTTAAAACAAACTGCAAAAATCTCCCAATCTGCAGGGGGTATTGGTTTGTCTATCCACAACATACGCGCCACGGGGTCCTACATATCAGGAACCAACGGAACATCCAATGGAATTGTTCCTATGCTTCGTGTTTTCAATGACACGGCTAGATATGTAGACCAAGGCGGTGGGAAGCGTAAAGGCTCTTTTGCGATATATGTTGAACCTTGGCACGCCGATATTTTTGACTTTCTTGAATTGAAAAAAAACCACGGTAAAGAAGAAATGCGGGCTCGTGATTTATTTTACGCCATGTGGGTGCCCGATTTATTTATGAAACGGGTAGAAGAGGATGTTGAGTGGACGTTGGATGTGTCCTAATGAATGCCCCAGGCTTATCGATTGCCATGGCGATGCCTTCGAAAAATTGTATATCAAGTATGAAAAAGAGGGTAAGGGACGTAAAACAATCAAGGCGCGCGAGCTTTGGAGAAAATTTTAGAATCTCAGATAGAAACAGGAACGCCTTATATGTTGTACAAGGATTCTGCAAACCGCAAATCTAATCAGCAAAATCTGGGTACGATCGGTCTCCTCCAACCTGTGTACGGAGATATTGGAATACACCTCTCCCGACGAAATTGCAGTATGTAACCTAGCATCCATTGCGTTGCCAATGTTTGTTGAAGAAGGTGTATTTAATCACCAAAAGCTCTATGAGGTAACCCCTCCAAGTCACAAAGAACTTGAATCGTGTGATCGATAGGAACTATTACCCGGTACCCGAAGCGGCCAATTCCAACTTCAGACACCGTCCTGTGGGTCTTGGAGTGCAAGGATTAGCCGACACCTTCATTATGCTTCGGCTTCCGTTCACCTCGGAAAAGGCCAAGGAATTGAATCAAGAAATATTCGAAACCCTTTACTTTGCCGCAATGACGGCTTCTTTGGAAGAGGCACAAAAAAGACGGTCCATATGAGACCTACAAAGGCTCTCCCCATTTCCAAAGGAGAGTTTCAGCACAACTTATGGGGAATCAAGGATGAAGAATTGAGCGGTCGATGGGATTGGGTTGCTTTTGCGGAAACAAGTTAAAAAGCACGGTGTACGAAACTCCCTCTTGGTAGCGCCAATGCCCACAGCTTCAACCTCACAAATATTAGGAAACAACGAGTGCTTTGAACCCTACACCTCAAACATCTATACCCGTAGGGTATTGTCTGGGGAATTTATTGTAGTCAACAAACACCTCTTAGAAGATCTTGTTGAATTGGGACTGTGGAATGAGGATATGAAGCAAGAACTCATGCGGGCCAATGGATCCATTCAGCACATCGAAGCTATTCCCAGAGACATTAAAGAATTGTATCGAACCGTTTGGGAACTCAGTATGAAAGATATTATAGACATGTCCCGACACAGAGGCTATTTTATCGATCAATCCCAATCCTTAAATCTCTTTATGGAAGGCGCCACTATGGCTAAATTAACTTCCATGCACTTTTATGCTTGGAAATCTGGTCTTAAGACGGGAATGTACTACCTGCGAACCAAATCTGCAGTGGACGCTATTAAATTCACTATTGATAACAAGGCGGTTGAAGAAGACAATGATCCGACCACTGTTGAAGCAGCTACCACCAAAGTAGGAGCCACAGCTCCCATTACAACAAAAGCTGCAACTCAAGCACAAACCGAACCATCAAAGGGTCAGCAAATAGCTGTAGACCCACTGAGTTCCAGAGGAACTCAAGCAAATGTTATCTCAATCACAAAATAGTGAGGATGATGATTGCTTGATGTGTGGCTCCTAGAGAAATTCACCCCTTTATTCCAGTATGAGGGGGTTCTTTTTTATCTCTTATGTTAAGAAAATGTTATGTAAACGTATTTTAATAGTAAAATTAATGTTATATTTGTTTTAACGAGCTTAAAGAACAAGCCTTATGAAACAGATTCTTTTAATTATGGCAATGTTTAGTTTGGCCACTCAATTAGGGTACAGCCAAGAACGCACCGATTATAAAAAAGAGCGAAAACTCGTTCGTGTTACCAGTTATCATGACAATGGAAAATTAGCTCAAAAAGGATACCTAAAGAGCAATAAGCTGCATGGGGAATGGATAAGCTATTCTTCAGAAGGAGATAAATTAACACAAGGAAGCTTTGAAGCGGGTAAGAAAGAAGGAAAGTGGATTTTCTGGCAGACTGATCAAATCACTGAAGTAATCTTTAAAAATAATCTTGCCATTGACAAAGTAGTGTGGGAACGTGAAACGCTAGCTACTACCGATTAATCTTTCATTGACGTTGTCATTGCGGCATATTCTTCAATTATTTCAAATTGGTGAGTAACCAGATCTTTAGTTCTTAATAGCAAATTAAAGTACATAGAGGTATTTTTCACACTTGTCTCTATTTCTCTAGTACGAATAATCTGTTTTTGAATTTCATCTTGAATCAAATCTAGAGAAGGCTTCTTTTGATTCATAAGATTATTCAATTCCTTAGAATCTATCATTTTATCTTTTTTATTAAAAGCCTTTTGACTTAAAAGACACACCGATTTTAGCTGAGACAAGACCGCAAGCAATTCCTCATGTTGTAATTCACTAATCTTTCTGTGATTGTTATAGGAATGTTGATAGGATATTTTAGTCATGTACTGAATGTCTTCTGTTAAGTCGTGAAGTATACCTAGTAGGTTGATATAGGAATGAACGGGTTTAATATTATCAGATTCTAGTGTCTTTATAAAATAGAATGAAGAGCCTCGCAACTCTTCTAGATCGTTTTGCAGCACCTTTGATTTTCGTCTCACCTCATTGAGTTTTCGATACTTATCAGCAGCCAGTCCTTCAATCAATTGTTCATAAATTTCTAGGGTATACTCAAAACCCCCATTATATTTTCCCCGATTCAACAATGGTATTCTCAAGCGATTTATTTTTATCATTTAAATTGAAAGTGGAAGAAATCTTGCTGTTAAGGTCTGTTTTGGATAAAAAATTACGGCCAATAATTAAGACAACTATAACCAGTATCGACAGTATGGCCCAGTTCCCACCAAAATAGATAATACAGGTAATCAAACCACAAACGACAAAAGCGCTTAATGCTGTAAAAAACCAACCCACAATTACACTAATAACTCCAGCGACCCTGTATACTGCACTATCGGTACCCCAAGCTCGGTCAGCCAAAGAAGTACCCATAGCAACCATAAAGGTGACATAGGTCGTAGACAGCGGTAGCTTCAATGAGGTGGCAATGGCAATTAATACCGAAGCAACAACCAGATTGATGCTGGCGCGAAGCTTATCAAAAGCAGGAAGATTCTTATTATTTAGAGTATAAAAACGATCAGTCGCCATAGACTTTTTAATATAATTATTAATACCAGAGGGAGTAATACTGACCACTAAGGCATGTCCGTTGGAAAAGAAGCGAACCAGCTGACGCGACAGATAATTGGGACGAAATCGCTCTTTGATTTGATTTTGATCGGAGAGGTCTAATGAAGTTTGTACTACCCGTTTGGCTTTGGAGGAAAACCAAAGGGTTACAATCATAATCAGTCCTGAAGCTAACAGAAAAAAAGGTAGGCGTAGGGACTTTGGAAGAGAGCGAACTCATATTAAATAGGCTGGGTTCCACACCCGAACTGGCCCAAGCCAAGTAAGACTGATATGCTGCAATGGGGACTCCAATAAAGTTGACGAGATCGTTTCCTGCAAAGGCTAAGGCCAAGGCAAATGTTCCCAATCCAATAATAAATTTATAAATATCAAGTTTTATTCCACGGATTAACGCAGAAATGATCAAAAACAAGATCAAAGCAATCATTAGGTTAACGCCAATATAGTGTGCTTCGATGTATTCATTCATTGTTAACCCACCCATAAGATCAAAAGGAGTGCTGGCGAATGCAGTTCCTTTGAGCCCTTTTATCAATATGAAATTGACTATGGCTGCCGAGGAAAGAGCCCCAAAAGAGCATTTACATAGAAAGGGCGGGACTCAAAATCATAGGACAAAAGAATTCGAGATAAGGTTTGTACTACTGCTCCTATACTAAACGCGATAAAGACTGGAAAGGAGAATGCCCAATATGATTTGAATCGCTTTGGTGGTATTGATGTAGGTATCAATGTCTGTCAGACTTTCATTATTGGAATAGATTTTGATCAAAGCAATAACTACTGCAGCGCCTAACAATTCAAAAACAATAGATACTGTCGTTGAAGTAGGCATTCCTAGGGTATTGAAAAAATCTAGAAGCAGGATATCGGTGATCATCACTGCTAAGAAGATGTAAATTATCTCATTGAAGACAAAGGCTTCTGGATTAAAAATCCCTTTACGAGCCACTTCCATCATACCGCTAGAAAAGAGAGCTCCTAGCGCAATTCCAGCACTTGCAAAAATCATTATTCTTTTGTAGCTAAACACCCTTGAGCCAATAGCTGAATTGAGAAAGTTTACGGCATCATTACTAACTCCGACAATTAAATCACCAATGGCGAGTAAACTCAGTATAATTATAATTTCAAGATAAAAACCTTCCATTTAAAGAATTGATTTCACAAAAATGGAAAATTAATTTCAGAATTAAAATTTAATCCCGTAACTCAAAGAAAATGAGGTTCCAAAATTTCGAAAAGAAAAGGGTTGTGTTTCGAAATCAAAAAATTCATATTGCGATTCTCTTTGGTCGTTTAGAATGTTATTAATCTTAAAGCGTAGATTTCTATCAATACCATTTTCTTGTTTGAATTTTTTTTCAAAAGTAAAGTTTAGAGAATTAAATGGAAGTGAAAAAACATCAGGGACATCGTCGTTTCCGACAATTTGGAGAGTTTTACCCTGAAGATTGAAAAATAGACTCGCCTCTAAATTCTTCATTAAGTCTTCAAAGCTAACCCCTGTGTTGATAATATATGGTGCTTGTCCTTGTAGTTTACGGTAGTTTTTGAAAGTAATCCCTTGAGGTTGTCTCAACTGACGAATATTCCTCTCTATTGGACCCATAGTTTGTCGGGATTCAATCACTGACAGGTTAACATTTAAAGCTAGTTTATTTCGATCAGATGCAATAAAATTTTTTTCGAGCTTCAAATTCAGCTCCAATTACTGTTGCTTTAGGATTATTTCGAGCAATAAATATGTTGGGTGTAGACCGATCAAACAAAACAATTTCAATAGGGTCATCAAAATTTTTGACAAAGCTACTAATTGCAAAGAACTCTCCTTTATTTCCATAATTTTCATAACGTAAATCGTAATTCATAATCATTGAAGGCGTCACATTTGGATTGCCGTAGAATCGAGTACCAGTGATTGGATCTAAAATTACAGCAGTTGAATTTTCCTTGAAGGAAGGTCTTGCGGTGGTTCTATATGCTGATGCACGTATTTTTTTATTATTTGTAAAGGAGTAGATCAAGTTTAGTGATGGGAAAAAGTCAGAACGATTCAAGAATTCTGATTTGTCATAAATTATTTGACTTAAAGATTGTCCTGTGTAGATCAATTTGTAGTTTTCAAATCGCAAGCCTAGAATCCCTTTGAATTTTTCATTCATATTAATTTCTCCAGAGACATACATACTGGTTTTATTGATTTCTGAGTCAAATTGATTTTCTTCCTGAAAGCTCCCAGATACATAGGCACCACTTCCACCTTCAAAAGTCCATAGATTGTCATCTTGAAGTAATTCATTAGCTTGACCATTAAGGTAGAGTGTTGAACCGATATGGTTAATTGTGAAATAATCTGTACCAAAAACACGATTCTTGAACAAGTAAGCGGCTCCAATATCTAGTTTTAAATCACTATCATTGATAGGGAGCTTAGTAGAATAGTCAACTCTAGCGTTAAATACATCTTCATCTAGGTCTCTCCAAATTCGTTGAGGTAACCCTGCACCGTTAGGAGATAGTGCAAAACGATCACCATCAAGAATTTCAAAACGGTGATTTTGAAATCTTTATCATAAACTAAAGCTTTCGTTGCATTGGCTTTAATATCTAAACTACTATTACCTTCGTTAATATTATATTTTACAGCAAAAGGGATGGATAAGATGGTTCTTTGAGTATATGTGATAAAGTTTCCAAGTCCAAAAAAGTCATCAGAAACAAACTCTGAAAAACCACCTTGTCTGACATTTGATACACCATTTTGAATCCATAAAAAGTTCAATTTATATTTTGAATTTTCTCCACTATATGTGAAACCAGTAAGAATATTTAAAAACTTTTTCTCGGCACCTAGTAGTCCATCATTCTGACTATTTATGGAAAACCCGTTTTGATTAAAGATGTAGGTGCTGTTAAGAAAATCATCCAAAAAAGTTGTGTTACTTCGGTAATTGACACTCCCCATGTAGCCTATTTTTTTTCCCATTGTTTAACTCAAAACTGTTGCTTGTAGAAAACCCAAAATTGTAGTTCATGAAACTAGTTCCTAGAAGGGGCTCAAGATTTTTATTTAATAGTTGGGTATAGTTGTTGATAATTGTAGTTGCAGGTCGATCTCGAGCGGGTTCGGGAAGGGATGCTTTTCGAGCAATTCGCAGCTTTCGGTCTCCATAGTCATAACCTAAGAAGTCTGTCTTGCTGGGTGCATCATAAATATAGTTGTCCTGGAAGTGCATTTTAGGATTGTACGACATTCCAAAGCTAAAGTTGTATTCAGGGGTATTGGTGAATTCTTTTAATTCAATATTGACAACCTCCCGTAAAGTCCGCGTCTTGTTTGGCAGAAGCAGATTTTACAACCTGGATATTCTCGATCAAGTTGGTAGGAAAAATATCTAATTGTAATGTGTTTTTGTCGGGGTCTAGCCCTGGAACTTCCATTCCATTCATAGTTGTTTTGGAATATCGGTCACCCAGCCCTCTTACATAGACGTATTTTCCTTCTTCAATAGAAATTCCTGGCACACGTTTGATAGCTGAAGCAATGTCATTGTCTCCTGCTTTACGAATAGTTTGTAGAGATAAACCATCCAAAAGAACGACAGATCTTTTTTGGATGTTTAAAACTGCATTAGCAGTGTTGTTTTTTGCGGAGGAAGTTACTACTACTTCCTCCAATTCGGAAGATGAGGCATCCAAGACAATTTCAAAAGCTGATTTTTTGTATTCCCAATTATTTTGATGTCAGTAATTTTTTTGGTGACATAACCCACAAAAGAAACTTCCAACTCATACTCTCCTTCGCTTATCTCATCAAAAAGAAACTTCCCATCAAAATCTGAGGTAGTTCCAACCACTACCTGAAATGGGCTGATTTGCATTAATTGTATATTGGCAAAGGGAAGAACATCGTTAAATTCTCCGTCGACAATTCTTCCTTCGATAACGCCTTGCGCAAATCCAAAAATAGGGGTTATCAACAGTATGTGCAGAATGTGTTTTATCATTCTGCGAAAATAAATAAAGCGTTCGCCTTAAATGTAAATAGAAACGAACGCTTATGTTAAGTTATGATTAAGAATAACTAGTTACTTTGTGCCCACAAAGTCCACCCAAAAACTGATTCATCGGCTCCTTGATCAGCATCTGGTGAAGTACCGATAGTGGCCCAGCTATTAAATGAGGTATTTATATCACGAGCACTATTAGAATTTTCCGTATTGGGTCCTACCAATGTAGATTGAACAAATGCACCATCGAAGTAAAAATCACTAAATATTATATCCTCAGATCCATCAGGGTCTGTTCCAAAAGTACGTGGAGTGGTTATGTTTTTGTAATTACCATTATTGTCTCCAAATTTTTCAAATTTAGAAACCTCCGCAGCAGCTCCTTTATAAAGTACATCTGTCATTTTGATCTGAATATTTTCTCGTACACGCCCTAGTTGGTCACTGTCAGAGGATTCATCAGTGAAACGTCCATAAATTGTCAGCCCAGATATAATGTTTTGTGCTTCATAGCTTATATCCTTAGCTCCATCTATTTCAAATGCACCGTCTGAGTCAGCTGCATATTCTACTATGGCATTGTTGATAGTCCCGCTGTACGCCATATCAATATCTATACCATCATCAAATTGATTCCATATTAATAGGTTTGTCACATTAACTGTGCCTCCAAAAAATTCTACACCATCATCTTTACTGGCAACAATTTCTACATTTTCAATTGTAGTACCATTACCAACACCACCTAATGTCAATCCTTGAAGTTCTACATCCGGTGCAACCTGAGTTCCAGAGTGACGAATTGAAACATAGGAAATAGTTCCTGAGTCGTCAGTGTTATCTGTTCCTCCGTAGAAATTCCAATTTTCTCCTTCGATAGCCAAAATCCCTTCAATCAGTTTTTCTTCAACTGCATCGGAGATTTGAGCATTCCCTAGAATAATTAATCCACCCCATTTACCACGATCTAAAGCATTTCTGTTTGTGGATGGCGAACCATAATCAATATTATCATTTATATCGGTCATAATGATTGGGTTATCTGCGGTACCATTCATATTTATTATTCCTCCTCTAGCGATAACAAGTGCCGTGGCGTCATTGTCTTGACCCTCTCCCGCTTTGATAATCGTTCCTGCGTCAACAGTCAAGGTTGTACCGGGCATAATAACTACTTTACCACGTATGATGTGAATTTGATTATTAGACCAAGTTTGGTCTTCACTAATTTTAGTTATTCCTCCATCTGAACCAATTGTATTGGTACTGGGTGTTTCAACAACAGTTTCAACAACAGTTTCAACAACTGTCTCGCCTGGAACTTCCACGTATTCAATTATTGGATCATCTTTAGAGCATGCAAAAATTACTAAGGCTGCTAAGCTACTTCTTGTTAGAGTTTTAATGTTTTTCATTTTTTAAAATTTATTTTAACCAAATGTACTTTGCATGACTATTTTATTTTTTATGAAAGCGTTATGTTTATTTATACTAAAGGCTAAAAAACTGTTAAGTTAAAATGCATAAATAACCTTCTCTTAACAATTAGATTTAAGATGAATGAATTAGATTTATCAAATGAATTGGGATACCCTTTATCACTCAATCGTTTTGGCGATACCACTAAAAGATTATTAGAGTAGAACAAGACACGACTCGTTTAGGCTTTGAGGTGGATTATGACCGTATCGTATTTTCAACTGCTTTTCGAAGCCTTCAAGACAAAACCCAAGTCATTCCCTTTTCTCAAAAAGACTTTGTTCATACTCGTCTTACCCATTCTTTGGAAGTTTCTGTCGTCGGCCGAAGCTTAGGTCGTTTGGCAGGTAAACAATTAATTAAAAAGTATCCCCACTTATCTGGGAGCTTAGGCTATCAGGCCAATGATTTTGGAGCTATAGTTGCTGCTGCTTCCCTGGCTCATGACATCGGGAACCCCCCCTTTGGGCATAGCGGTGAAAAAGCCATTGGTCATTACTTTAAAGAAGGGAAAGGACAATGTTATAAGAAAGAATTAACTCCAGAGGCCTATGAGGACCTTTGTCTATTTGAAGGGAATGCAAATGGGTTCAAAATTCTATGTCAATCCCAAAAAGGGAGCCCTGGGGGATTACGATTGAGTTATGCCACCCTAGGTGCTTACATGAAGTATCCCAAAGCCTCTCTTCCTAATAAACCTACAGCACACGTAGCAGACAAAAAATTTGGATACTTCCAATATGACAAGACGATGTTTCAAGAAGTAGCATCTGAATTGGAATTAAAAAATGGCGCACATTATTTTCGACACCCATTGGCATATTTGGTAGAAGCAGCTGATGATATCTGCTATACAATAATTGATTTTGAAGATGGAATTAACTTAGGATGGATTCCAGAATCATTCGCTCTTGAATATCTGCTTCAATTAGTAGAAGGATCGATTGATACTAAAAAATATGCCAGCTTGGAAAATAGACCCCAGCGATTGTTCTATCTTCGAGCGTTTGCGATCAATAGTCTTATGGATGAATTCGGTCTAGTTTTTATAGATAATGAAAAACAAATTTTGGAGGGTATCTACCCGCATGCATTATTAGATCGGTGTCAATATCAGGCCCAAATTAATGACATCATAGGCATAAGTGTAGAAAAAGTCTATCAATCGTCTGAGGTGATTCAAAAAGAAATTATGGGATATCAGGTATTAACAAAATTATTGGATGCCTTTGTTACGGCAGGGGTCCATCAGCACAAAGGAAAAGCAAATTCTTATGATCGCTTGTTATTGCAATTGGTTCCTGAAGGAACCCCATTTATAGGAGATCAGCTTTATGACACCCTTTTGAATGCTTGCTGTTTTGTAGCCAGCTTATCCGATGGTAAAGCCAAAGATCTGGCTCAAAAAATCTATTAACGTTGTCAAAATATTCAGCCCATGCTTCTTCGCTGGATTCTAATCCTTGCTATTACTGCCATCATCCAATTATACGCTTTTCAGGCAGTAAGGACATTGACAGCCAACAGGCTTATCCATACAATTTATTGGATTTTAGTATTAAGCATTTTGATACCCTTTACGGACAAAGTTTTTTTATGGTCGAACTCGGGGTTTTCTCATTTCATGAGTTATTCCCTTGGCCTCTTTTTTTCTTTGTTTTTATTTCAGAGTTTTTTAATTGTATTTCTTTTTTTAGAAGATATTGTTCGTCTTCCCAACGGTTTGTATCGTTATGTTACAAATCAAGGCTCAGAGGGGTGGATTCCAGAAAGAAGAAAATTCATCTCTCAACTCGCTCTTGGCCTAGCAGCCGTTCCCTTTTCAGCCTTACTTTACGGAATGATACGGGGGAAATACAACTACAAAGTCTTAAAATATTCCTTAGCCTTTGAGGACCTTCCTGAAGCTTTCGATGGTTTGAGAGTAGTACAAATTTCGGATATTCATTCAGGAAGTTTTGATAATCCCAAAAAGGTTGCTTATGGGGTAGATCTGATCAATCAGCTGCAAGCTGATCTTATTCTCTTCACGGGTGATATGGTCAATAATAAGACAGAAGAACTATACCCGTATCAATCAATCTTTGAAAAGCTTAACGCTCCTATGGGGATGTACTCGGTGTTAGGCAATCACGACTATGGGGACTATACCGATTGGGAGAATGAAGCAGCTAAACGACAAAATATGGAGGATTTGAAACGTATCCAAAGTGAAATGGGATTTCAATTATTGCTCAATGAAAGTATTTATTTGGAGAAATCTGGTGAAAAAATTGCCTTGGTCGGAGTCGAAAATTGGGGAGCGGGTCGCTTTAAAAAAGCAGGTGATTTAGAAAAAGCCATTGCTGAAGTGGATTCAAATACCTTTAAAATATTGATGAGTCATGACCCTTCTCATTGGGAGGCACAGGTGCTTCCGCATCCCTTTACGTTCCATTTGACCTTAAGCGGGCACACTCACGGGATGCAATTTGGTATAGATATTCCTGGAGTGATCAAATGGAGTCCAGCCCAATGGCGCTACAAACAGTGGGCAGGTATCTACAACAAAGGAAAAGAATACCTAAACGTTAACAGAGGCTTTGGTTACCTAGCCTATCCAGGCCGAGTGGGAATCTACCCTGAGATTTCATTATTGACCCTTACTAAGAAGCCAGTTGTCGTTTCATAAAAAAATCTACTTTTGTTTCGAGCCTAATCCCTGCAGTATGTCTAAGTTTGGAGAGCTTATAGACGATAACCAACCACTGTTGTTGTTTTTTTTCAACAACGAAGATGCCTTAACCGTGAGCATGCATCCTGTTTTGAAGGATGTTGCTGCCGCCTTGGGAGACAGTGGAAAGGTGATCAAAATAGATACTCAGAAGAATGAAAAACTTTGTGAGGCATTACGAGTAAAAGTTTTGCCTACGCTAATGATTTACAAAGCTGGGGAGATGTTATGGCGTCAAAGCGGTGAGCAAGATGCCAATACCCTAATTAGTCTCATGCAGGATCATAAATAGGCAATCTATTTGCTTTTTTTAATCTTATTCTTTAATTAATCCCTTGATCGCTTCTTCGTAAAGTGAATCTAGTGGTTGATAGAAAGCCAATGAGTCGTTGGATTGAATACCGTTCAAAAAGCCTCTATAATCCATGATTCCAACCTTTATTCGATCGATCAATTGCAATTGATTTTCTTTGGGAAATTGTCCATAAATCGCCATACGACCTTGATATACTTCAGAAATAAGCCGACCGAGAGTTCGGGCTTTCAATGGCCTCCCCACTTGGTAGTACCCAAGCATCACATCTTCCAATTCGGTGTAGAAATCGAATTCTCCATAGAGGAACAAAAAGGGACGAGAGGCTTGCATAAATTGATCTAGTGTAGCTTCTAAAATATCTTTGTCTTCGTGAACCAGCACGGCTTCAATTAGTGTACGATACCTTTCAATTTCAGTGATAATTTCTTCTCCAATTCCATATTGCTGATTGGGTTCTAAGGAAGCGTAATAGCTCAATCTGTCAGCGTATTTATTTGCCACTTTCTGAGCTAATTCTTGTGCTTTTACAGGAGTGCCAATTTTGTAGTATCCATCCACAAAAGGGACCAATAAACTGTAAAATCCGTAGAAATCAACTGGCATCTTTTCGAGCGCTAAGTCAATAATTTTTTCAGCTTTTTCTTTTTTATCTTCCTCGATTAATTGCTCTGCCAATCGGGCCATATTACTTCGGAATGAGATGCTGTTCTTTCGGGTTTCGGGATCGTGATAGATAGTAGGTAATTCAGAATTTCCCCAGCTCCATTTGTTAACGATTTCGTACATCCGATCACTGTCAATTCTACCCATTAAGTAAGGATTTACCTCGCTCAAATCGGTCTTGATAGGAACCAGTTTGTAGCCCAATCCGTCCAGCTGCAAGTAATCCTTCATCCAAATGTATTCGGAATCGTCAAAACTCCCACCAGTAAAATAGATAGGACGCTTCCAATCGTTGTTGGCCAAAATATCGAGCATCATTATTTGATTTTTGGTCAGGATACTCGTAGGTAAATCAATGTCGATATAGGGTACGATCAAGTCGGCATCTTGAGACTTGACAATACCACTTTTCAACACGTTTTCTTTGTTGACAGGTAAACGAATTTTATTTTGTGGGATAGAACACTAATTCTTGGGTATTTTTTGGATAGACACTGGGATCTACTTCCGATTGCAACAGCAGGGTTTTGTATTTGGTGGCATCGCTATCACTAGCTACCCAGTCGACAAAATCACCAATATCCCATCGAACTGAATCCAAGAGTTGCTCGTATTTTATATAATCTCGAATACCATAGGCGTAGAGCTTGTGTTTCAATTGAGAAGGAATGGGTTCGCTATCATAGGTTTTTCGTTTCATCTGATCGATATACCAGTCGGTTGCTAAAAGACTTGTATTTATTGCTCGAACATCTGTGCGAAAACCCTCAATTTCTTGCGCATACCAAAGGGCAAAGGTGTCGTTGTCTCCAATAGTAAATATCATAGCACCTGCGTCTTCCTCAATGGACTGTAGGTAGGACTTGGCAATTGATTGTGCCGTGTAGCGATCGGAACGGTCGTGATCGTCCCAGTTTTGTGATGCCATTAGTAGTGGAACAGTCAATAGGCAAAGTCCAAGACCTGCAAATGATATAGTAGAAGAAAATCGGTTTTTCAAATAATGAGTTATGGCGAAAGCGCCCATCCCGATCCACAAGGCAAACACATAAAAAGAACCGACTAAGGCGTAGTCTCTCTCCCGCGGCTCAAACGGACGTTCATTGAGGTATACTTTCAAGGCCAAGCCTGTGAATAAGAAAAATAACAAGAGTACCCAAAAGCGTTTGGGATCTTGTTGATAGAGAAAATAGAGACCTACCAATCCCAAAAGTAAGGGCAGGAAGAAATATGTATTTCGCGCTTTGTTATTTTTGGCATCATCATCCAATTCGCTTTGATTGCCAAGAAATAGGGAGTCAATAAAAGGAATTCCACTTATCCAATTTCCTTTTAAGATAGAGTAATCTCCTTGCAGATCGTTTTGACGACCGACAAAATTCCACAAAAAATAACGCCAATACATATAACTCATCTGATAATCAAACAAAAACATCAAGTTGCTGAAGAAAGAAGGCTTTTCAATCTCCAAATAAGCCCCATAGGTTTTGTAGAAATTGTGGTAGTCTTCGCCACTGAGAACTCCATCTTGAGCATCTTGTCGAAAGCGATTCACTCGTTCTTGTAAGCGAGGGCTGTTGCGATATTCCGGGGCCAAAATAAAATCAAGGGGTTCCGAAAAATTCATGTAGTTGCCAGCATGTTCTGGACTCCACATGCGGGGAAGGAATCCACGATGATTTGCATTGGAATTGATTTCTGATTGCTCCCAATGATTTACAATAATGTATTTCCCTGTTTTTTGATCTCGTTCGTATTTGGGAGTATCATCTGTGTAGGGTTCTATTGCATCTTGACCCGCATACATATCGGAAAATAAAGGACCATAGAACAAATGGGTTTTAGGATATTGTTCGAGGTTATAGTAAGCTAGTAATGCCCGTGCGTTGTCAGGAGCATTCTCATTGATTACAGTATTCGCATTGGAACGAATGGGAATCATCAACCAGGAAGAAAAACCGACCAATACAAAAAGAATGCAAAGCAATGCCGTGTTGACTTGCACCCAGCCTTGTTTTTGAGTGATTTTTAGAGCATTGTAAAACAGGGTAATCAAAGCGAAAGCAGCGATGACTGTTCCACTGTTGAAGGGCAACCCAATGGTGTTGACAAAATAGACTTCTGCTTTACCAAAAAAGGCCAAGGTGGTTGGAAGTGAAGGAGTTTAAATATAAAAAGGAGAACGGCAACCGATACGGTATTAGCAATCAAAAAGCCTTTGAGCGTTATTTTTTGATAATGCTTGAAGTAATAGAGCATGCCGATGGCAGGAAGGGTTAGCAACCCCATAAAATGCACTCCAAAGGAAAGACCAATAACAAAAGCAATCATTACTAACCAACGATCGCCTCTGGGATTGAGCATGTCTTCTTCCCAGCGAAGGCCCAACCAAAATAACAGAGATAGAAGAAAAGTAGCCATGGCATAGACCTCAGCTTCCACAGCATTGAACCAAAAACTATCGGAAAAACAATAGGCCAATACGCCGGTTGCAGCACTTCCGAAAAATAAAAAAGCCTCTTGGGGGGTCTCAATTTTTTTTAAGATAGGAAGCTTACGCAGTAGCATGGTGAGTGTCCAGAACATGAATAAGAGGGTAAAAGCACTGGAGAAAACGGACATAAAGTTCACTGTCAGAGCGATGTATTCAGCACTGCTCGCAAAAAGGGCAAAAAATGCACCTAGCATTTGAAATAGAGGGGCTCCAGGTGGGTGCCCTACTTGCAACTTAGCAGCGGTAGCGATGTATTCAGCACAATCCCAATAACTGGCTGTAGGTTCAACCGTTAGACCATAGGTGAGCAATCCAATTGCAAAAACACCCCATCCAAAAATTCGATTCCATCGATTGTAGCTTGATTCGGACATGTAATGCTTTTCGAGCGAAAGTAAGAATTAATCCATAATAGAAAAGTAGATTTAATAAAACATTAAAATCCCTTTCCCTATAAAATATTTGATGATTTCAGATTAAGGTTTAAATTTGCAGCGAAATGGCCCATGGTGTAACTGGCAACACGTCTGATTTTGGTTCAGAAGAGTCTAGGTTCGAGCCCTAGTGGGCCAACCAGTAAACAAAGGGATTACAGGTATGTAGTCCCTTTTTGATTTTCTCCAGCATGAAATGTGCCTTATGCCAATCAAAGCAAAGGTTTTCAGCTGATTTTAATTGTGGGCAACCCTGTGAAAATGTTTGAGATCAACAGTACCTCGGTTGTATACTGTTATATAGGTTATGTTTCTAAAAGAAAAATGAATCCCTAAACCCCATTAGGAGTGGTTTTTATATAGGGGATGATATTTATTTCTCAAGTTTTTGCAGTTATAGATATGTAACACTTCTTGTGGAATCAGAGTAAAAAAACAATGACTTGGAATTATGTCGATTTCACAAATAATGAAACTAGAGAAGAAATAATTGAGGCTTTTGTTCTGATGATACAATTCATGAAGATGTCGTTATAATAGATAAAAAAGGTGACAATCTACTTCGAATATTCTCAAAGGCAAACAAAATCTAAACCATAGACATCTCCGCTTCTTTTAGTTCTTCTACTTCTAACCCTCTCAAATAGGTTAGAGATACATTTAAACTAGAGTTGATGATATAATATCAAACATAATTCATAAATAATTTGACAAGTGCTGCAACTTTGAAGAATAAGAAGAGCAGTCATATCATGAGAAGGTTATAATTTTATCGTGTAGCTGTTTTCTTTATTTTTGATTTTCAATCAACAAACGACCAATGCGAACTATTTTTTTTCAACCTCTTTATTGATACTTCTTGGATGCTCGGATAGTAGAAATGATATGCCAGAATTAAATTTTGAGAGAATTGAAGGAAAAATTGAGTTTAGTTCTACTCCGTATATCACTGCAGGGGATCGTGTCTATGCAATCGGTGCACAAAATGGCTCTTTTCCTGTTCCTAAGATATAGAGAATGTTTATGTATCAAACCTCACCTCCCTTTTTCCAATAGAAAATCGTTTTCTAAAACCCATGTCCCTGTGTATAGATTAGGGATGCTTTGGAAGTTTTAGAGTTTTTTAAGCGTCCCATTGTCCCAACCCCTAGAGATGACAATTGGGACATTGGTTAAATTAATTGAGCTTTCATCATAAACTTGACTTGGAGGTTTTTTTGGTACCTATTAATTTTTTTGGAACGATTTTTGAATCAAACGGCTGATGGTTGTTCCAAAGACTCTAAGTCCACTCAATTGAGGATCAGGTTTTTGACCTTCGCCCAAACGTTGGATTTGCATTTCATACCAGGGCAGTTCAACTCCGCCAATACGATCCAATAAGGGAACACCGATTTTGGGGATTGGAGTGGAAAAATGACTTTTTTTTCCCTTAAAAATATCTTGAGCCAGCTGGGGATAGAGACAAAAGGGCCTCCCCAATCCTACAATGTCTACCTTCTGATTGGCTAGAGCGGTTTCCATAACGGATACAGTGCGAAACCCCCCAGTGAGCATTAAGGGTTTGTCTGTCTTTTGCCTTACTTTTTCAATGTAGTCTAAAAAATAGGCCTCCCTTTTTCTGTGCTTTTTTTTGATTACCTTTTACCATAGTGGGTCGTTCGTAGGTTCCTCCAGATATTTCTATCAAATCCATCCCCAATTGAGAAAGAATTTCTACCACTTGCATGGATTCCAATTCATCAAAGCCTCCTCGTTGAAAATCGGCTGAATTAATTTTGATGCCTATTGGGTATTTAGGACCTACCTGTTTTCGAATTTCCTTATATATCTCAACAACAAATCGAGCGCGATTCATAAGGGATCCACCCCATTGGTCGTTTCGCTGATTGGTGAGGGGCGAGAGAAATTGGCTGACCAAATACCCGTGAGCGCCGTGGATTTGACAACCTGTAAAACCTGCTTCTTTACAGATTCGCGCCGTATTCCCAAAGCGTTTAATAATCTCCCAAATTTCAAATTCTTCAAGGGGTTTGGGTTCGCGGAAAAGCCAAGACGCTCCCCCTAGTTTGATGGAGACTTTTGACGGGGCCACAACTTCCTTATTGATCCATGAAAAGGCTTGTCTTCCTGGGTGATTGATCTGAGGCCAAAGGTGAACTTCAGTCCCTTTAATAGCGTTTGCCCATTCTTTGAGTTGATCAAAATGGGTATAATCCTCTACCACTACGTTGCGCGGTTCGCCTAATGCTCTTTTATCTACCATTATATTTCCTGTGATTAATAGTCCTGGATGACCCGATGCCCACACACGATATGCCTGTATGAGTGTGGGAGTGGGCGCATGGGAATACGATCCTATATTTTCACTAAGAGCCGATTTGGCAATGCGGTTTGAGAGAACCGTTCCACAGGGAAGGGTGAAGGCTGAAGCACAATGTTTCAAAACATTTTTCAAACGAAAGTAAGGAATAATGAAAGAATTTGTTTCTGTTCGTTTAGATTCCGCTAGTATTATTCCTGATAAAAAGGAAAAGCTTCGGGTGTTTTTTTATATTCGTGCAAAACCAAAATGATATGGGAGTAGGAGCCATTGTTCTCGGAAGTGCTGCGCTATGTTTGGCAATCGCCTTAATAATTGAAGTACGGGAGCGATTTTAGACAAAAGGATTTAAAGTCTACAATTATAACAGCTTTTTGAGTTAGGCCACGTGATTTTCGAAAACATGTTGCCCTTTTCTTGTGATGCTGCAACTAATGTTTGGATAATTGTCTTTGAATGACTTCTTGATTTTAATGTAATTCTTACAACCCACTAATAAAACTTCCTAAGGCATCTTTGAATTGAAACCCTTCAAAAGTTCTGTATTTATTCAATTTTTTATGAGCCTCTAGGCCCCAGATGAGGAACTCGATCATGAAATAATGATCCGCCGCGTCCAATTTGCCTAAGTGTTTTTCAACGATTGATGAAGCACCTGTGAGCTCTTCCAATAACTCTCGATATTCTTTATCGTTGAGGTCATCACTAATAAACAATTCAGCACTGCCAAAAAACCATCCAAGCAGGGCATCATAGGGCCCCTTTTCCTCTGCTTTTTCTAATTTCTCGATTTTGGTAAAATAGTCTGGAAATAGGGTTTTGATTGCTTCGTTAATCAGATGAAAAGAAATTTGATCGGCCCCTTCTTGTTCGCCCTCATAGACCAACTCAATCTTCCCATTTATGGAAGGGATCACTCCCATAAAATCTCCCATGCGTATACTGGTATTAGTATCTCCAGACTGGAGCAGCCGCCTTTCAGCAGTACTCATTAAATTTTCATAGGCTGTGATACTCATCCTTGCACTTACTCCACTTTTAGCATCCACATATTCACTCTTTCGTGCCTCAAATCCGATCTGTTCAAGCAGATCTTTGGCCAACTCGGGTACGTAAATGGTTTCTTTGTGTAGGGGGTTTTTTTTGATTTCTTGGGCTGTGATTGCTTTTGCAATTTCACGATTGTGGGGATAGTGGGTTAGAATTTGAGATCCGATTCGATCCTTTAGTGGTGTCACTATGCTACCCCTATTGGTATAGTCTTCGGGGTTGGCAGTAAAGATAATCTGCGTTTCTATGGGGAACCGCAATTTAAATCCGCGAATTTGAATCTCTTTTTCTTGAAGAATTGAAAAAAGCGCCACTTGAATCCTAGGCTGCAAATCGGGGAGTTCATTTAGTACAAAGAGGCATCGATGTGCTCGAGGAATCATTCCGAAATGGATAACTCTTTCATCGGCATAGGAAAGTTTGAGGTTGGAAGCCTTTATCGGATCGACGTCCCCGATAAGATCTGCCACGGTCACATCTGGAGTGGCTAATTTTTCGAAAAAGCGATCGTCTCTGTGGAGCCAACTAACAGGGGTTTTGTCTCCCATTTGGGCTATTTTTTCCCGAGATTATCGGCTAATGGGGTGTAGGGGATCGTCATTGATTTCAGAGCCGTCAACCACTGGAATCCATTCATCCAATAATCCAGTCATTTGGCGAGCCAGACGTGTTTTTGCCTGTCCTCGCAATCCCAGTAAATTGATGTTGTGTCCTGATAAAATGGCGCGTTCCACATCAGGAATAACTGTTTTCTCATAACCGATGAGTCCAGTGAAAGTGGGTTCTCTTTTTTGGAGCCTGTGTCTCAGATTTTGGGCCAGTTCTTCTTGGATGCTAGTAGATGTATAGCCACTTTTTTTTAAAGCTCCGAGGGTAGTTATCTTCTTTGTATTCATACTTAATTAGATGAAAATAATTTATTCTAAACGCTTTTTTCTATTGGTTTCATAATCTTCAAAAATCATTTCCCCCAAACCTTTCAAGCCTGTAAAAAAGGCTTTTCCTTGATTGGCTTCAGTGAATGTTCGAATGAATTGTTGCAAGTAAGGATCCTGTGCAATCATAAATGTAGTAATCGGAATTTTTAACTTGCGTGATTGGCGCGCCATATTGTAACATTTTTCAACAATATGATCGTCGAGACCCACGCTGTTTTTATAATAGGTTCCGTCGGGCATTTTCAAGCAGCTTGGCTTGCCATCGGTGATCATGAAAATTTGCTTATTGGTATTTTTTTTTCGCCGTAAAATGTCGAGAGCCAATTGCAAGCCTGCCACAGTATTGGTGTGATAAGGTCCTACTTCTAAGTAGGGAAGGTCTTTGAGTGGAATTGGCCAGGCATCGTTTCCAAAAACCAATATATCTAGGGTGTCTTTGGGATAACGCGTGGTAATGAGCTCTGAAAGTGCCATAGCTACCTTTTTGGCTGGAGTAATACGATCCTCTCCATATAAGATCATGCTGTGGCTAATATCAATCATCAGCACGGTGCTCATCTGGGTTTTAAAAAAATTATCTTCAACCACCAGATCGTCTTGTTGTAGGGTAAAGTCAATACCCGAACTGCGAATCTGAGCGTTCTTTATGCTTTCTGTAAGGGCGATCTGTTCCAAGGGATCTCCAAATTGATAGGCTTTGTATTCTCCTGAACTTTCCAAATTTTGGCCCATTTGTTGGGTTTTGTGATTGCCAGAACCCGATTTGCGTAGCTTTCCAAAGATTTGCTTTAGGGCGTGTTCTCGGAGGAGTTTTTCGGTTTTGGCTGTCAATGCCATTCCATCGCCAGACCGCTCCCCAGTGTTTTGGGGGCGGATATATGATTTTTCAAGTAAATCATTGATAAAATCATCGATCGTGTAATTCTCATCCGTGAGTTGGTATTCTTTATCCAGTTCTCGCAACCATTCTATAGCTTCGTCGAAATCTCCTGAAGTATGGGTGATCAATTCCTTGAAAATTTCAAACAAACGTTCAAAGGGAGTTTGTTCGGAAACTTGGTAGGCAGTAAACCGAAATCCTAAGGCGGGAAGTTTATTTTTCATCTTTTCCGAATATGGTTTTTCACTACACTACTAGACGTTAATCGAACAAACGGATAAGAAAAGTTTCATAGCAATCAAATTTAAGGATATTTTATTCACACTGTTTCAATTATAACAGCAATTGTTTCATCCCAAAAACAACCGAGTTATTATTAAAAATATTATATTTGCGCCATTATCGAATCTAAAACATGAGGCGACCATTGAGTCCCTCTTTTTTTTTTGGAATGGATTTTAAAAAGCAGGTTGAGATATTGGTTCAAAAAGCATTGGATGAAAATCCGAGCCTATTTTTAATTGATTTTCATCTAGGCCTTAATCATTCCATTAAAGTCGTACTGGACGGAGATAAGGGTGTTTCATTACAGGAATGCATGCGTGTGAGTCGGGCAGTGGAGCATAACTTAGATCGAGAGACTCAAGATTTTTCGATAGAAGTGACTTCGGCAGGAGTGGGCGAACCTCTACTTTTGCCAAGGCAATACAAAAACAACGTGGGCCGAAAGCTAGAAGTTACTGATTCGGAAGGGAGTGTCTATACTGGGACCTTGGACTCGGTGAACCAAGCTGGATTTTGCTTGAGTTGGAAACAACGAGAGCCGAAACCCTTTGGTAAGGGGAAAGTAACCGTAAAAAAAACAAAAGAATTGACCTTTGATAAGGTCAGTAAAGCCAAAATAATCGTTCAATTTTAAATCCAATCAAGATGGAAAACTTAGCACTCATTGAGTCTTTCTCAGAATTTAAAGATGACAAACTAATTGACCGAGTTACCCTTATGGTGATTCTAGAAGAAGTATTTCGCAATACGCTAAAACGCAAATATGGAAATGATGAAAACTTTGATATCATCATCAACCCCGACAAAGGGGATTTGGAAATTTGGCGGAACCGTGTGGTCGTTGAGGATGGTAAAGTAGAAGACGCCAACGAAGAAATAGAATTGACCGAGGCCAAAAAAATAGAACCCGATTTCGAGGTAGGGGAAGATGTTTCAGAAGAGGTTAAGTTGATTGACTTGGGGCGTCGCTCCATCATGAGCTTGCGGCAGAATCTGGTAGCCAAAATCTTTGAATACGACAGCACCAATATTTTCAATCAATTCAAAGACCTAGTTGGAGACATATACACAGCTGAGGTTCATCATATTAGGAGCCGAGAGGTGATTCTATTGGACGATGATGGCAATGAACTCATCCTACCCAAGGACAAGCAAATTCCCAACGATTTTTTCCGAAAGGGAGACAACGTTCGTGGGGTTATAGATACAGTGGAATTGCGCGGGAACAAACCAAGAATTATTTTGTCCCGAACGTCACCTGTGTTTTTGGAAAAACTTTTTGAACAAGAAATACCAGAAGTTTTTGATGGTTTGATAACTATTAAAAAAGCCGTTCGTATTCCTGGAGAAAAAGCCAAGGTAGCGGTAGATTCCTACGATGATCGTATCGATCCTGTCGGTGCTTGTGTTGGAATGAAAGGATCACGGATCCATGGAGTAGTTCGGGAACTTGGAAATGAAAATATCGATGTGATCAACTACACCAATAATTTACAATTGTTTATAACAAGATCATTGAGCCCCGCTAAAATAAATTCCTTAAAAATTGATGAAGATAACAAACGCGTACAGGTGTTTTTAGATCCAGAAGAGGTTTCAAAAGCCATCGGTAAGGGAGGACACAATATACGTTTGGCAGGAAAACTTACTGGATTCGATATTGATGTGTATCGCGAAGGAATGGAAGAAGATGTGGAATTGACTGAATTTTCTGATGAAATTGAAGAATGGGTGATTGAAGAATTCAAAAAAGTAGGTCTAGACACGGCAAAGGCTGTTCTGGAACTGGAAGCAGATGACCTTCTGAAGCGAACCGACTTGGAGGAAGAAACCATTAATGAGGTGATAGGAATCCTCAAAGAAGAGTTTGAAGAGTAAAAGCCTAATATTTTTCTAAATTTGAACCGAAGCTGAACATATGTCCAACCAACCAAGCATTCGTCTTAACAAAGTTCTAAGGGAATTAAATATTTCCCTTGATCGCGTTGTGGAGTTTTTAAATGAAAAAGAGATTGAAATTGAGGCTCGACCCACAACTAAAATCGACGATACTATCTATAAAGTACTGCTCGATGAATTTGAAACGGACAAATCCAAGCGAGATGCCTCCCAAGAAATTAGTGAGGAAAAACGAAAAGAAAAAGAACGACTTAGAGAAATTCAGGAACAAAAAGAGCAGGAACGTCTACAGGCCCTAGCAGTACAAAAGGAAGCTCAAAAAGAAGCTGAATCCAAAGTAGTTTCTCCCAAAGTGGCCCTCAAAGGACTCACTCCAGTTGGTAAAATTAACTTGGAAGAAAAAACCAACTCACAAAAAAACTCCTGATACTCCAGCTGCTAAAGAAAAGGAACCCTTAGTATCACCCAAGGTAGAAGTAACTGCTCCTCAAGAACAGACTCCTCCTGATAATAAAGCGAGTGAGGTTGATCAAGATCAGGATTCGATAAAGACGAAATACAAGACCTTGTCTGGCCCCAAAAAAACGGGGCAAACCATCAATTTAGATGAATTTAAAGCGAAAGAAAAAAATGTTGAGGACGCAAGAAAGAGGAAAAGAAAGCGGATAAGCAAAGATCCCAAACCCAATTCTGGCACATCTTCTAGCAATACTACCCGCGGGGCTAATCGAAAACAGCCAAACAAAGGAATTGCCCAGGCTCCAGCAAAACAAGAACCTACTGAAGAAGAAGTACAAAAACAAATTCGAGAAACCCTCGAAAAACTTCAAGGAAAATCTACCAAGTCCAAAGGGGCTAAATACCGAAGAGATAAGCGATCCCAACACCGCGAAAAAGCAGAAGATGAACTAGCACAGCAAGAAGCAGAAAGCAAAATCCTGAAGGTTACAGAATTCATTACCGTTGGCGAGATTGCTACTCTTATGGAGATTGGATCTACTGAAATTATTTCAGCATGTATGTCTTTGGGCATCATGGTAACGATGAATCAGCGCTTGGATGCAGAGACCCTTACAATCGTAGCTGAAGAATTTGGCTACCAGGTAGACTTTGTAAAAACAGAGTTGGAAGAAAACATCGCAGAAGAAGAAGAGGATAATGAAAACTTAAGTCCTCGTGCTCCTATTGTAACTGTAATGGGGCATGTGGATCACGGAAAAACGTCGCTTCTTGATTTCATTCGTGAAGAAAATGTAATTGCAGGCGAGTCTGGCGGAATTACCCAGCATATTGGTGCTTATGGTGTTACTCTCAAAGGAGGACAGCAGATCACTTTTCTAGATACTCCTGGCCACGAAGCTTTTACAGCAATGCGTGCCCGAGGAGCCCAAGTAACCGATATTGCAATTATTGTTGTGGCAGCCGATGATGCTATTATGCCCCAGACCAAGGAGGCTATCAGTCATGCTCAAGCGGCCTCTGTACCCATAGTATTTGCCATAAATAAAATAGATAAACCCACAGCCAATCCTGATAAAATCAAAGAAGCGCTGGCGGGGATGAATCTAATGGTGGAAGACTGGGGAGGTAAAATTCAATCCCACGACATCTCCGCTTTAAAGGGAACTGGAGTTGACCAATTACTGGAAAAGGTATTGCTCGAAGCAGAACTGTTGGAGTTGACAGCCAACCAAGATCGAAACGCCAAGGGCACTGTCGTTGAAGCCTATTTAGACAAGGGACGAGGCTATGTATCTACCGTTTTGGTTCAAACAGGAACCCTTCATATTGGAGATTATATTTTGGCTGGGAAACACAGCGGAAAAGTAAAAGCCATGTTTGATGAGCGAGGTAATGTACTAGAATCTGCACCCCCATCAACTCCAGTATCAATCCTAGGTTTGGATGGAGCGCCCCAAGCTGGAGATAATTTCAATGTTCTAGAAGATGAGCGTGAAGCCAAACAAATTGCTGCTAAGAGAACCCAATTGCTTCGAGAGCAAAATGTTCGCACCCAGCGGCATATAACCCTAGACGAGATTGGGCGTCGTATCGCATTGGGTGACTTTAAAGAATTAAATCTCATTCTAAAAGGAGATGTAGATGGTTCCGTCGAAGCATTGACCGATTCTTTGCAAAAACTTTCTACAGAGGAAATTCAAGTAAATATCATACACAAGGGTGTGGGTGCGATCACAGAATCAGATGTACTACTGGCTTCTGCTTCCGATGCTATTGTTATTGGTTTTAACGTTCGCCCAACAGGTAATTCTAGAGAATTGGCAGAGAAAGAAGAAATCGATATCCGTTCGTATTCGATTATCTATGATGCAATCAATGACGTTAAAGATGCCATGGAAGGGATGCTTTCTCCTGATATGAAAGAAGAGGTCACAGGAACGGTCGAAATTCGCGAGCTATTCAAAATTTCCAAAATTGGAACTATAGCTGGATGTATGGTTACCTCTGGGAAAGTCTATCGCAGTTCTAGTATTCGAGTCATTCGTGAAGGTGTTGTTGTTCACACAGGTACTTTGACATCCCTCAAACGATTTAAAGATGATGTGAAGGAAGTAGCCAAGGGATACGATTGTGGTTTACAGCTAAAAAATTATAACGACATCAAGCTTGGTGATTCTCTCGAATGTTATCAAGAAGTAGCTGTCAAGAAAACACTCTAAACTTTAAAACCGAACTTTGGGTTCTAGCAAAAATGCACCACGGTAAAACTGTTTAAGTTTTTGCAAGCGCTCCGTGGCTTCAAATCGCTTTTTAAAAGGCCCAACCTGAACCTTGTAATTGGGCGTCTCAAAGGATAACTTTGGCTCTAAGTCAGGGGCTAATTGGTATAAATTAGCAAGTGCTTTTTGGGCCCCTTCATAATTGCCATAGTAGAGTTGTATCGTGAAATAATACGCTGCATAGCGTTCTTTATTGGCCGCTAACTTAAGCGAAAATGCCTGAGAAATAAGACTATCTTCCACAATACTAAACGATGCAGTAACAGGCAAATTCTGTGAAAAAGTGAGAGTAGTGGTCAATAAAAAACAAGCTATAATATACCGCATCGGTCGTTAAAATTTCTTCAACAAAATAAGGACTTTTTAAAAAATTGACAAGAGAATCCATTTTGTTATTTAGATTAAATTTAAATTGGAGAATTGTAATAATTCAAGACGATAAAGTATTGAGTTATGCCCTATTTTTGTTCTGGATTTTAGAAGAAACTATTGCAGTTTTCAACGGACATAAACTCAATTAAAATGGTGAAATTTTTCGTCAACTGGCGACAAATGATCCTTCTCAGCCTTTTTGCTTTATTGGCGACCAACGCATTCGCACAAGAACAAGAACCCGATCCTATGGTTGGGAAAAAACTATTCAATGCAAACTGTGCAGCCTGCCATAAACTAAATAAAAAAGCAGTGGGTCCAGCCTTGAGAGGGGTAACAGCAAAATATGAAAGAGAATGGTTATACAGTTGGATCAAAAATAGTGCAGCCATGATCAAAGCGGGCGATGCCCAAGCAGTAGCCATTTGGGAAGAGTATAACAGAACGGCGATGAATGCTTTTCCTCAGTTAAGCAATTCCGATATCGACAACATTCTTGCTTATACAGATTATGTCCCCCCAGTGACAGCTCCACCGGCTGGAACGCTTCCCGTGGGAGTATCTGTACCCGCCTCCGGAATCACCAATGAAATTATTCTGGCTGTACTTGCACTGGTATTCGTGATGTTGATCATCATGCTTTTATTAGTTCAGAAAACCCTACTGCGAATCGCAGCTGCCAGTGGAGTAGAAATTGCTCCTGAAGAAAGACCCAAGCGCACACCAATTTGGCAAGCTTTTGTTCAAAATCAATTTTTAGTCTTTGTTTCTGTAATCTTTCTCTTGCTCTCTAGTGCCTATTTTGCTTACGGATACCTGATGCAAGTTGGAGTAGATCAAGGGTATATGCCTGTACAACCGATTCATTACTCCCACAAAATACATGCAGGAGCCAACCAAATTGAATGTAAATACTGTCACTCCTCAGCTCGTGTATCAAAGCATTCTGGGATTCCTTCCCTCAACGTGTGTATGAATTGCCACAAGAACATCGCTGAATATAACGGTGAGGAAGATCTAGAAAATGGCTACACCAAAGATTTCTACACCAACGAGATTAAAAAACTATATGCTGCTGTAGGTTGGGATGAAGACAATCAGAGGTATACGGGTGAAAGTCAACCCGTCAAATGGGTTCGTATTCACAATCTTCCGGATTTTGTTTATTTCAACCACGCTCAGCACGTGCAAGTCGGTGAGATTGAATGTCAAACATGTCACGGTCCAGTGGAAGAGATGGAGGTGATGTATCAGTATTCTCCTCTCACAATGGGATGGTGTATCAATTGTCATCGTGAAACTAATGTGAAAGTGGAGAGCAACGAATATTATTCGAAGATTCATGAAGAACTTTCCAAGAAGTATGGTGTTGAAAAACTTACAGCTGCTCAAATGGGTGGTTTAGAATGTGGGAAGTGCCATTATTAATAAGTTAGATTAGGTAGAGACATATGCCAACAAAGAAAACATATTGGAAAAGCGTGGATCAATTGGAGGGGAAAAACCCCATGATTCAAGACCTCAAACAGAACGAATTTGTTGAAAAACTTCCGGTAGATTCAGAATCAGACTCCGAGTCAGACCCTCGAACCAGTCGAAGAGATTTTTAAAATACGTTGGATTTAGTACAGCGGCAGCCACACTAGCTGCTTGTGAGGGACCTGTGATCAAGTCAGTGCCCTATGTTGTTCAGCCCGAGCGAATCATTCCTGGGATTGCCAACTATTACGCCACCACAATTGCTGATGGATTTGACTTTGCTAGCATCTTAATCAAAACGAGGGAAGGGCGACCAATTAAGGTAGAAAGTAATAAAATCGCTTCCACAAACAATTCAGCCAATGCACGAGTGCACGCATCTGTGTTGTCAATGTATGACACCCTTCGCTTGCAAGGACCAATGGCCAACGGAATTGATGTTTCGTGGGAAGATTTCTATCTGCAGATTGAGGCCAAACTCAAAGCGATGGCAGTCACCAACAAACCCATTGTGCTCTTAACACAAACCTTGGCTAGCCCGACTACTCAATCCATTATTGATGCTTTTATTGCGCGCTACCCAAATGTGCGTCAGGTGACCTATGATACTATTTCTGAAAATGCTACTGTTCAAGCTTTTGAAAACATCTACGGAATCCGTGCGATGGCAGATTACGATTTTTCCAAAGCTCATTCTATTGTATCTGTAGCGGCAGATATAGTTGGAGATTGGCAAGGAGGCGGTTTCGATAGAGGGTATGCTCAAGCTAGAGTCCCCAATGGGAATGCTGGAAAAAAGATGATGTCCAAACATTTTCAGTTTGAGTCCAATATGTCTCTTTCTGGAGCTAATGCAGATCATCGGGTGCCAGCGACGCCAAATGAATTAAAAAATATTTTAGCGAGTATTGCCGCTCAGATTCTAGGCAAAAAAGATACTTCCACATTAAAGGAATCACACCAAAAACAAGTGGCTAATGCCGTTAAAAGTCTCCGAGCAGCAGGCAAAAAGGAGTTTTGGTGACAGGAATTGACGAGGTGGCAGCTCAAGAATTGGTACTAGCCGTCAACCAAAAGATAGCCAGTGAGGCCTTTGAGCCCGAATTCCCAAAGTTAACACGCCAAGGGAATACGCAGAAGGTACTCCAACTTTTTAGAGACATCAAATCGAAGAAGGTTAATGGATTGATCACCTTTGGTATTAACCCCTTGTTAACACTTGCTGAAGGACCTGAAATGACGGCATCCTTTAAGGAATTAGATTTGAGTTTGGCTTTTGTGAGTAAAGAAGACGAAACAGCCGCTGCCTCTCAATACGTAGCCGCCGTTCCTCACTATCTCGAAGCTTGGGGAGACTATGAGCTAAAGAAGGGTCATTATGCCCTATCTCAACCTACCATCAAGCCGTTGTTTGATACCCAACAATTTCAAGATGTACTACTCAAACTATCTGGGAGTTCATCTTCCTATTATGAGCGTTTGAAAACATATTGGAACAACTCTATTCTCTTCGGTGCTTCATGGAATCAAACCCTGCATGATGGGTATATCCATCGTGAAGTTGAAGGAATCTCCCCACAAAACGCGGTTGATGTTTCCAAGCAAATTATGTCTTTGGCTACTACTGAAGAAGCGGAAATGCAATTGGTTCTCTATACCAAGACAGGAATGGGAGATGGACAACAAGCCAACAACCCTTGGTTGCAAGAATTTCCTGATCCGGTGACACGAGTATCATGGGACAACTATCTCAGCATCTCAAAAAAAGATGCCGACCGCATTGGGTTGAAAAATATTAATGTTGCCAACGGAGCCCTCAATGGCAGTTATGCCAAAATCACGGTCAATGGTAAGAGCCTTACTGCCCCTGTTCTCATTCAGCCAGGCCAAGCACCTGGTTCTGTTGGACTTGCCTTGGGCTATGGAGAGCGGATGGGTCTCAAAGAAGAAATGCAAGTAGGAGTGAACGCCTACCCTTTGTATTTGGGGCAAAACAAAACCCAAGATATCACTATTTCTCCGGCAGATGGCTATCATGAATTTGCCTGTGTTCAGTTGCACAATACCATGATGGGAAGAGGAGATATTGTGAAAGAAACAACTTTAGAGATTTTCAATACCAAAGACAGTTACTACTGGAATCCTGTCCCTGAAGTATCAAAGAATCATATGGAAATGCCCGTGACCTCACCCGAAGTTAACATGTGGCAGGAATTTGATCGCTCTATTGGTCATCACTTCAATCTTTCAATAGATTTAAACGCTTGTACTGGATGCGGTGCTTGTGTTATTGCTTGTCATGCTGAGAATAATGTTCCAGTTGTTGGGAAGACGGAGATTCGTAAGTCTCGAGATATGCACTGGTTGCGAATTGATAGATACTATTCTTCTGATGCCACTTTTGAAGAGGATTTAGACAATAAAGAAAATATTTCTGGCTTGGGAGACTCACTCACCACCTTTGGAAAGATGGAACAAGCAGCAGAGAACCCACAAGTAACCTTCCAACCAGTTATGTGCCAGCACTGTAATCATGCGCCCTGTGAAACAGTATGTCCTGTAGCTGCCTCTTCACATGGTCGACAAGGACAAAACCATATGGCTTATAACCGATGCGTAGGAACACGATATTGTGCGAACAACTGTCCCTATAAAGTCCGTCGATTCAATTGGTTTTTATACAATCAAAATGAGGAGTTTGATTACCATATGAATAATGATTTGGGACGGATGGTATTGAATCCCGATGTAGTTGTACGTTCCCGAGGTGTGATGGAGAAATGTTCTATGTGTATCCAGATGACTCAAAAAACCATTTTGGATGCCAAATTAGAAGGACGACAAATTAAGGATGGGGAATTCCAAACGGCTTGTTCCAATGCTTGTGACAGTGGAGCACTAGTCTTTGGAGACATTAACGATAAAGAGAGTCAAGTGGCTCAGTTAAAAGAAGATTCAAGAATGTACCACTTGTTGGAGCATGTAGGGACGAAGCCCAACGTTATGTACCAGGTCAAAGTGCGCAATACGGATCAAAGTTAAAATAAAGAAAAACAGAACCGTATGGCATCGCATTACGAAGCACAGATAAGAAAACCACTGGTCACAGGCGACAAATCCTACCACGATGTCACCGTAGACGTAGCTGCACCTGTTGAAGGAACTGCCAACCGAGAATGGTGGATTGTCTTTGAATTGCATTGACCGCCTTTTTGTATGGCGTGGGATGCATCATTTACACTATTTCAACTGGCATAGGTACTTGGGGGCTCAACAAAACTGTGGGTTGGGCTTGGGACATCACGAATTTTGTATGGTGGGTTGGAATTGGTCACGCTGGAACGTTAATCTCTGCTGTACTCCTTCTTTTCCGTCAAAAATGGCGTATGGCAATTAACCGTTCGGCAGAAGCCATGACCATATTTTCGGTGATTCAAGCAGGATTATTCCCAATCATTCACATGGGCCGCCCCTGGCTGGCTTATTGGGTTTTACCCATTCCAAACGGATTTGGATCCCTCTGGGTCAATTTTAACTCGCCCCTGCTTTGGGATGTATTTGCGATTTCTACCTATCTATCCGTATCCCTTGTGTTTTGGTGGACGGGTTTACTTCCTGATTTTGCAATGATTAGAGACCGTGCAGTTCGCCCCTTCCAAAAGAAAATATACAGCCTATTAAGTTTTGGCTGGAGTGGACGAGCCAAAGATTGGCAACGGTTTGAAGAAGTCTCCTTAGTATTGGCAGGATTGGCTACTCCCTTGGTCCTTTCGGTACACACCATTGTATCATTTGATTTTGCTACTTCGGTAATTCCTGGTTGGCACACCACCATCTTTCCTCCCTACTTTGTAGCCGGTGCGATTTTCTCAGGATTTGCTATGGTAAACACCTTACTGATTATCATGCGAAAAGTTTCGCATTTGGAAAATTATATTACAGTTCAGCATATTGAATTGATGAATATTGTCATAATGATTACAGGTTCTATAGTTGGTGTAGCCTACATCACTGAGCTTGTGATCGCTTGGTATTCGGGGGTTGAATATGAGCAATATGCTTTCCTCAACAGGGCTACAGGCCCCTATTGGTGGGCCTATTGGTCGATGATGACATGTAATGTATTTTCACCACAATTTATGTGGTTCAAAAAATTAAGAACCAGTATTATGTTCTCCTTTATTATCTCCATTGTGGTTAATTTAGGAATGTGGTTTGAGCGGTTTGTAATTATTGTTACCTCCTTGCACCGAGACTACCTACCGTCTTCTTGGACCATGTTCTCTCCAACTTTTGTTGATATTGGAATATTTATTGGAACCATTGGATTCTTTTTTGTACTCTTTTTACTGTACGCAAGAACATTCCCGGTGATAGCACAAGCTGAAGTGAAGACCATTCTGAAATCTTCAGGGGAAAAATATAAAAAACTAAGAGACGCTCATGAATAATAAGGTCATACATGCTTTGTACGATGATGACGATGTCTTGCTAAACGCCGTCAAGTCCATCAAAGAAGAAAAATACCATATTGAAGAGGTGTATACACCTTTTCCTGTCCACGGACTCGATAAGGTATTGGGCTTGGATGAAACGCGTATCGCCATCATGTCCTTTATCTATGGATGTGTTGGATTTTTAGTAGCCGTTTTAATGATCAACTACATTATGATAGTTGACTGGCCACAGAATATAGGAGGAAAACCAAGTTTTTCCTTTCTAGAGAACATGCCAGCTTTTGTTCCTGTTATGTTTGAAATGACCGTCTTTTTTGCTGCGCACCTGATGGTAATCACTTTCTATTTGCGAAGCAAGTTATGGCCCTTTAAAGAAGCCGAAAACCCCAATCCACTCACAACCGACGATAAATTTTTAGTTGAAGTTGCTGTTGGAAAAAATGAAAAACAATTAACCGCTTTGCTAAAAAAGACGGGGGCGATTGATATAGCATTAATTGACAAAGATCATTAAAATGAGAAAGGCTATCCTTATTTTGAGTTGTATTGGATTGTTGGGTTTGCAGTCTTGTTTTGACCCAGCCAAACCCAACTATCAGTATTTTCCTAATATGTATGAACCAGTAGGATATGAAACCTACCAGGACACCGAAGCTTTTGCTAACGGAATTGAAGCTCAGTTGCCAGTAGAAGGAACGATTTCAAGAGGATGGGTTCCCTATGAATACGAAGACTCCAACGAGGGCTATGAAGCAGCTAAGGTCGATTTGCTCTCCCCGATTGCCTTGAATGAGACCAACGCAGCCGTAGGGAAGGAACTTTATGGAATTTACTGTATGGTGTGTCATGGAAAAAAAGGAGACGGTCAAGGAATTTTAATGACTCGAGAAAAATTTTTAGGTGTTCCCAGTTATGCTGATCGTGAGATCACCCCTGGGAGTATCTATCACGTGTTGATGTATGGAAGAAATGCTATGGGATCCCATGCAGGACAGGTCAATGCCACCGAGCGGTGGCAGATAGCACAGCATGTGATGCAATTAAGAGCTGAATTGGTTAAGTAAATCGCAGTAGAGATTATGTATACAATACCATCTAGATTAAAAATTACTTTCATCGTACTCATGATGATAGGAGCTGCAGGCTTGGGAGTTGGGTTTCTTTCTGCGCCTTCAACAGTAGCAGAAGCCCAAGCCATGGTGGCGGATGAACACCATGGGGAAGAATCGCATGGCGAGACCGGAGCGTCTTCACACGATTCACATGCAGAAACAGCACAAGCTGAGCAGGCCGATACTAGCCATGAAACTTCATCTTCTCACCAAGCTGGTAGTCACGGCGAAGCAGCTGCCCATGAGGATAATCACGGAGAACATTTGCTACATCAATTGCAAAATAAACCTTGGGCCGCCCTTTATGTAGCCGCTTTTTTCTTTATGATGATTGCATTGGGGACCTTGGCATTCTATGCCATACAAAGAGCCGCTCAAGCAGGTTGGTCTATTCTCCTCTATCGCGTGATGGAAGGAATCACAGCTTACCTCTTACCTGGTACGCTTGTTGTTTTTACTCTTCTAGTACTATCTGGCATGCATTGGAACCATCTTTTTATCTGGATGGATCCCGAAGTGGTTGCCCATGACAAAATCATTCAAGGCAAAGTGGCCTATCTCAATGTTCCCTTCTTTTTGGTCCGTGCTATTTTCTACATCTTGGGTTGGAACTTATATCGTTTCCTTTCTAGAAAATTTTCTTTGGCCCAAGATGAAGCTAAAGATATTAGCAACCACAAGAAAAATTTCCGCTGGTCGGCGGGCTTTTTGGTCTTCTTTATAATTACAGAATCCATGATGTCGTGGGACTGGATCATGTCGGTAGACCCTCACTGGTTTAGCACTCTATTTGGCTGGTATGTTTTTGCCAGTATGTTTGTTTCGGGGATCACTGTCATTGCCTTAGTAACCATCTATCTGAAATCCAAAGGATATCTTCCTGAAGTAAATGATAGTCATATCCATGATTTGGGGAAATTCATGTTTGGAGTGAGTATTTTTTGGACCTATTTATGGTTCTCCCAGTTCATGTTGATTTGGTACTCCAATATCCCGGAAGAAGTAACGTATTTTATGATAAGAATAGAAGATTATAACCTTCCTTTTTTCGGAATGTTGGTGATGAATTTTTTATTCCCACTGTTGGTACTGATGAACAGCGACTATAAGCGAAGTAATTATATAATTATAGGTGTAGGGATTGTTGTGATCTTAGGACACTATATAGATGTTTTCAATATGATTATGCCCTCGGCAGTGGGGGACCATTGGTTTATTGGATTATCAGAAATAGGAGGATTTTTATTCTTCTTAGGGCTTTTCTTGTGGGTCGTATTCAGTGCGCTCACCAAAGCCCCATTAATTGCAAAAGGTGACCCCTACATGGGTGAGAGCGAGCGTTATCATTATTAAAAACAAACAGGGTAGAGAGAAATGACTATAGCACTTTCATTAACGATTTTAGTTCTTATTGGAATTTCCGTGTGGCAGATTGCAAAAATATTTGAACTGTCTCAGGCCAAAAAAGAAAACACACAGATAGCCAACGACAATGACAACCGGTACAACGGTCAGTTGATGTTCGCCTTCTTATTATTCATCTATGGGATTACCTTGTTTTCTTTTTGGAAATGGGGCGAAGTCTTGCTTCCAGAAGCCGCATCGGAACACGGTACAGAATACGACAATTTGATGTGGATATCCTTTGCGATTATTTTTTTCGTACAGACTATAACGCAAGCCTTGCTCCACTATTTTGCCTACAAATACCATGGTAAGAAAGGGCAAAAAGCATTTTTCTATGCAGACAACGATCGCCTAGAGGCTATATGGACTATCATACCTGTAATTACTTTAGCAGGTCTTATATTATATGGGCTATACACTTGGACAGATATCATGAGCGTTGAGGAAAATGAAGAAGCTCTTGTGGTGGAGCTCTACGCCCAGCAATTCAATTGGAAAGCGAGATATGCAGGACAGGACGGGGTACTTGGTGATGCCAATGTCCGATTTCTACAAGACTTTGACGGCCGCAATTTGGTTGGTATCGATGCCACCGATCCCAACGGATTGGATGATGTGGTAGTGCAGGAACTTCACCTGCCCGTGGGCAGGGAAGTCATTTTTAAGATGCGCTCTCAAGATGTGTTGCATTCTGCCTATATGCCTTTTTTTTTAGAGCCCAGATGAATTGTGTTCCTGGAATGATTACTGAATTTGCCTTTACGCCTAATAAGACGACCACAGAGATGAGAAGTGCTCCTGAGGTAGTGGCAAAGGTCAAAAAGATTAACAAAATCAGAGCCGAAAACAGTAAGAAATTAGTGGCCAAGGGAGAGGAAGCTTTGGACCCCTATGTATTCGATTATTTGTTACTTTGCAATAAAATTTGTGGGGCTTCTCACTATAATATGCAAATGAAAATTGTAGTAGAAACACCAGAAGAATTTGAAGAATGGATGACCAATAAGCAAACCTTTGCCCAGGTTGTTCAATAAACCCATAAAGATTAAATAGATATGTCAACAGCAGCAGCGCAAGTACACGAAGAGGATCACGGACATCATCACAAAGAAACTTTCATTACCAAATATGTCTTTAGCCAAGATCATAAAATGATTGCCAAGCAGTACCTGGTTACGGGACTGTTTATGGGAATTATTGGGATTGCCATGTCCCTACTATTCCGTCTGCAGTTAGCTTGGCCCGAACAACCCTTTGGTATTTTTGAAGTATTACTTGGTAAATGGGCTCCTGATGGAGTGATGGACCCTAATGTCTACTTAGCCCTAGTAACTATCCATGGAACCATCATGGTCTTCTTTGTACTGACAGCCGGCCTAAGCGGAACTTTCAGTAATTTGCTTATTCCTTTGCAGATCGGAGCTCGTGATATGGCTTCGGGCTTATTGAATATGATTTCCTTTTGGTTGTTTTTCCTATCCAGTGTCATCATGATTGCCTCCCTTTTTGTGGAAGCAGGACCAGCGGCGGCAGGATGGACGATTTATCCCCCATTGAGCGCCTTACCTCAAGCCCAACCAGGTTCGGGTCTTGGGATGACTTTATGGTTGGTATCGATGGCTATATTTATTGCGTCTTCACTCTTGGGATCTTTAAACTATATCGTTACTGTCATTAATCTAAGAACCAAAGGGATGACTATGACACGGTTGCCACTCACTATTTGGGCCTTTTTTGTAACCGCTATCATTGGCGTGGTTTCTTTTCCTGTGCTTCTTTCAGCAGCCTTATTGCTGATCATGGACCGTAGCTTTGGAACCTCATTCTTCCTTTCGGATATATTCATTCAAGGCGAAGTATTGCACTATCAAGGGGGTTCCCCTGTATTATACGAGCACCTTTTCTGGTTCTTAGGTCACCCAGAAGTATATATTGTATTACTTCCGGCTTTAGGAATCACGTCCGAAGTAATTGCGACCAACGCAAGAAAACCCATTTTTGGATACCGTGCTATGGTTGCTTCAATACTTGCAATAGCCTTCTTGTCTACAATTGTTTGGGGGCACCATATGTTTATTTCGGGAATGAATCCTTTCCTGGGATCCGTTTTCACTTTTACTACTCTTCTGATTGCCATTCCTTCAGCGGTAAAGGCCTTCAACTACATCACTACACTCTGGAAGGGGAATCTGCAACTCAACCCTGCTATGCTTTTCTCTATCGGTCTGGTATCTACTTTTATCACGGGAGGACTCACTGGAATTATTTTGGGAGACAGTACCCTAGACATCAATGTGCACGATACATATTTTGTGGTTGCTCACTTTCACCTAGTAATGGGGATTTCAGCGCTCTATGGGCTTTTTGCTGGCGTCTATCACTGGTTTCCAAAGATGTTTAGACGAATGATGAATAAAAACTTAGGCTATGTCCATTTTTGGGTCACTGCCGTCGCCGCATATGGAGTCTTCTTCCCGATGCACTTTATTGGAATGGCCGGTTTGCCAAGACGATATTATACCAATACTGCTTTTCCGTATTTCGATGATCTGGCCAATATCAACGTCGTGATCACGGTATTTGCATTGGTCGCTGGCGCGGCGCAGTTGGTTTTCCTCTATAACTTCATTCACAGCATGTTTTACGGAAAGAAAACAGAACAAAACCCATGGCGCTCCAACACTTTGGAGTGGACGGCTCCTATTGAGCACATCCATGGAAACTGGGAGGGAGAAATTCCTCACGTTCACCGTTGGGCTTATGACTACTCCAAACCAGGACAAAAAGAAGATTTTGTTCCCCAACATATTCCTTTAAAACAGGGAGAAGAAGAATTACAGCATTAGTTGTTTTTCTGAAGCAAATAGACAAAAAGCTACCCACGGGTAGCTTTTTTTTGTATCCCTGTGTTCTCCACATCAAAAACTTTATCTTTGAGGTAATGAACGAGCATTTAGATCCTGAAAAAGAGCGCTTTTCCTCGGAAGAACAAGAAATTGACAAGGCCCTGCGGCCTCTGAGTTTTGATGACTTTGCGGGGCAGGACAGCATCCTTGAAAACCTGAATATTTTCGTAGCTGCAGCCAATCAAAGAGAAGAAGCCCTAGACCACACTCTATTTCACGGTCCTCCGGGCTTGGGAAAGACAACGCTGGCTCATATTTTGGCCAACGAATTGCAGGTGGGGATCAAATTGACTTCAGGGCCCGTGCTTGATAAACCAGGAGATTTGGCTGGCTTGCTAACCAACCTGCAGACTAGAGACATCTTGTTTATTGATGAAATCCACCGACTGAGTCCCATCGTTGAGGAATACCTCTATTCGGCAATGGAGGATTACAAAATTGACATTATGATCGAAACGGGCCCCAATGCCCGCACTGTTCAGATTCATTTAAATCCCTTCACGCTAGTAGGCGCCACAACACGTTCAGGGTTGCTCACAGCGCCAATGCGAGCCCGATTTGGTATAAGCAACCGTTTAGAATACTATTCCACGGAGTTGTTGAGCACTATTATTGATCGCAGTGCCAATATTCTAAAAGTTGCAATTACCTTAGAGGCAGCTTTAGAAATTGCAGGGCGGAGTAGGGGAACCCCTCGAATTGCAAATGCCTTGCTTCGTCGGGTACGAGATTTTGCACAAATCAAAGGGAACGGGAATATAGATATTACGATCACAAAATATGCGCTCAAAGCGCTCAATGTCGATCAGCACGGACTAGATGAGATGGACAATAAAATCTTAACAACCCTTATCGATAAATTCAAAGGGGGTCCCGTAGGAATTACAACTTTGGCAACGGCAGTAGCCGAAAATGGTGAAACCATCGAAGAAGTTTACGAACCATTTTTGATTCAACAAGGTTTTATTGTGCGAACCCCTCGCGGCCGTGAAGTGACCGAGTTGGCTTACCGCCACCTAGGACGAGTCAAAGACAAACAAGGGGGTTGTTTTAAGACCACAAGAAATGGGGGTTTCGGAATACACTATCAAATTAAAAGCTGAAGCACAACGCTTGGGGTTTTTAAGCTGTGGTATTTCGGAAGCCGGATTTTTGGAAGAAGAAGCCCCTCGACTTGAGAAGTGGCTAAAGGAAGATCGACATGGCAAGATGAATTACATGGCCAACCATTTTGATAAGCGACTAGACCCCACGCTTTTGGTTCCAGGAGCGAAGAGTGTGATCTCCTTATTGTTTAATTACTACAGTGAAGCCGAACCACATGATCCTGAGGCCCCTAAAATTGCCAAATATGCTTACGGAACCGATTATCATTTAGTGTTGAAAGACAAACTTAAAACCTTGTTTCAATTTTTACAGTCAGATATTGGAGAAATCAACGGAAGAGTTTTTGTAGATTCAGCACCCGTTTTAGAAAAAACATGGGCAGCTAAAAGTGGCCAGGGTTGGGTAGGAAAAAACACCAATCTGATTTCTAAGTCTACAGGCTCTTTTTTCTTTATTACCGAAATCATCTGTGACGTGGAATTCGATTACGATGGACCTGTCACGGATCATTGTGGAACCTGCACGGCTTGCATTGATGCCTGCCCAACCGAGGCACTGACCCCTACCAGATGGATGCATCTAAGTGCATTTCCTATCTCACTATTGAATTAAAGGACGAAATCCCCACTGAGTTTCAAGATAAAATGGATCAATGGGCTTTTGGTTGTGATGTGTGTCAGACTGTATGTCCTTGGAATCGCTTTGCCCAATCTCATCAAGAAGCCGCTTTTGAACCTCGCCAAGAATTGTTGGACTATTCTGCTAAAGAATGGGAAGAATTGACTCGGGAAACCTTTGATGTTATCTTTAAAAACAGTGCTGTAAAACGAGCAGGCTTTGACCGCTTCAAACAGACAATAAGGTTTTTGTCCTAAAAAGTAAACTTGATACTTTTCTATGAAGACTCTCTAACCACCAAATTGGTTGGTATGATTTTGGTTTTGTATTGGACAGGATTACCAGACACCTTTTGCAAACGTTCACGGGCAAATTGTTCAAAAATTTGCTCTCCCATAAGAATTCCAGGTTGGTCCACAGTGGAAAGGCTTGGAGTTATTTTTTCAGAAAGCATCCAATTGCTAAAACCGATTACAGCCACTTCTTGAGGGATCTTAATTTTTTTTCTTTTCAAATAGCGTAATGCACCTACAGCGACTAAGTCAGCATGTGCAAAGACTCCATCGAAGGAAATATTTTCTTCATGTAAGGACTTCAACTGATCGAATCCCTCTTCATCATCACCATGTGGACAAGTAAGAACTAATGATCGATCAAATGGAATCCCAGAATCTTCCAATGCAGATTTATATCCTAAAAAACGATCAATAGCCACTTGTGGGATTAGTGGGCCCCTAAGATGTACAATTCGTTTTTTTTCCCCTTATCGATTAAGTGTTGGGTGGCAAGGTAGGCTGCCTCCCGGTCATCAATGACCACTTTGGAAGAATCGATCAATTTTGAAATTTTATCATATTGAATTAAAATAACATTTGAATCAATAATTGAGTTAAGATGCTGTGTATTGTATGTTTCTTCCGATAAAGAAATAAATATGCCATCGACTTTTTGATTTAATAGGCGTTCAATATGTTTTTTTTCCAATTCATATGATTCCTTGCTAGTAAGAACAACGACTAGATAACCCGCTTTTTCCGCAGAATTTAAGACTCCTTGCAGAATACTATTAAAAAAGTAGTGGTTTACGTTGGGAAGAATTAACCCCACTATCTTTGACTCTTTAGTTCGTAAAGAAGCAGCGATAGAATTGGGAGTAAAACCAGTCTTTTTGACATAATCTAAAACCCTTTGCCTCGTACTATCACTGACATCACCATAGTTATTGAGAACTTTAGAGACAGTCGTAATAGAAACCCCAAGAGCCTCAGATATTCGTTTTAGTGTCATAAAACAATTTAAATTACATTTTTACAATATCCTAAAAATCAATAAATTATTTTACAAAACTCTAATTTCGAAAACGTTTTAGGCTCATAAAATGGACAAAATCAAAGCAGTTGATTTTCTGTTAAATAATTTGTTATAAATTGTTATCAGGTTTTAGAATTAATATCAATTTAAACAAACAAGAATGAAAAAAGATTTATTCAGGTCACTCCTGTGCTCAGTCCTTTTTTTGGGTAGCACAGGTCTGATTGCACAGACGATTAACGGTACTGTTAGTAGTGAAGATGGTCCTTTGCCTGGAGCCACCGTTCAAGTTCAAGGAACAGACCAAGGCGTAAGTACTGATTTCGATGGGAATTTCTCAATAGAAGCAGGTGCTGATGACGTATTGATTGTTTCTTTTGTTGGTTTCTCAACACAAGAAGTTGCTTTAAGCGGTCAAGATAATGTTCTTATTACACTAGAAGCTGGAAATGAACTGGACGAAATTGTAGTCACAGGTTATGGATCTATAGCAAAAAGAGACGCAACAGGAGCAGTTGACGCAATTGGGACTGAATCGTTTGATTTGATTTCTGCTGATTCGCCAGCACAACTTCTTCGAGGTAAAGTAGCTGGAGTTCAAATAACTAGTTCTACAGGTGAACCTGGAGCAGGGGTTTCGATCCGAGTTCGAGGAAACACTTCTGTTCGTTCTGGTAACGAACCATTAATTGTAGTCGATGGGATCCCGCTAGCAGGAGGAAATACTCAGTCAGGTTCTGGTGAATTTGGAGGTCTTGGTTCTGGATCGCCAAGAAACCCTTTAAACTTCATCAATCAAAATGACATTGAAAGTATTAGTGTCCTTAAAGATGCATCATCAACGGCGATTTATGGATCAAGAGGTGCTAATGGTGTTATCTTGATAACCACAAAAAAATCCAAAAAAGGGGTTGGTGAGCCAATTGTTACTTATTCAGGATCTGTTGGTTTCTCTTCCTTTGCAGAAAACAGCAGTTATGAAGATGTAATGTCAAGATCAGATTTCATCTCTAATTTACCTGCTGATGCAACTGATGTCAGAGCTGAATCTGGATCATCAAATTGGAGAGATGCTCTATTAAGAGATGCAGTATCCAATCAACATGATGTAACATTTTCAACTTCTACAGAAAAGTCAGCTACTCGTTTATCTTTTGGGGCTAATTTACAAGAAGGGATAATCAACAAAACCGGAATGGATAAATATAATTTATCTTTTTTCAATTCTTATGACATGTTCGATGATAAGGTGAATATCCAAACAAGAGCTCTGTACTCAGACATAGACGATCAGTCTCACCTCTTAACAAATGATGCTGGATATCAAGGTAACATTATTGGATCAGCATTATATTGGAGGCCTACTTTAAATTATAACAATAGTGATGGATCTTATGTATTTGAGCAAAGAGACTTTATCAACCCAAAACATTTATTGGATGCTTTCGATGATCTAACAAACACTAAACGTCTACTTGCAAGTGTCAATGTTTCGGTAAATCTATCTGAAAAGCTAACCTTCAGAACACTCTATGCTGTTGACAGTTCAAGATCACTTAGAGAGTCCCAGATGGCGCCTACTATTCTACTATTAAATCAAAGCCAAAATAATTTCGAAGGGACAGCAAGAGTTTCAACAGATGAAAGATTAAATAAAACTTGGGAAAACACTCTCAATTATCAAGACAGTTTTGGAGATCTTAATTTAGACTTTTTGCTAGGTTATTCTTATTACAATTATTACGCTTCAGGAAAAAGCTTTTTTGCAAGAGGATTTAATTCAGATCAAGTAAATCTAATTGATAACCTTGAAGGTGTAACAGCTGCTGCTGGTAATGGTCCTAGTTCTTATGCTAATGAGGCAGAATTACAATCTTATTTTGCTAGAGCCATCCTATCTTATGACAAATTCTTAGCTACATTAACATATCGTATAGATGGTTCTTCAAAATTTGGTGAAGACAGTAAGTACGGTAGTTTTCCTTCTGTAGGATTGGGATATAAAGTATTTGAAAATGAATCTGGTGATATTAATGATTTAAAACTGAGAGTAAATTATGGTATTACTGGGAATCAGGAATTTGCACCTAACTCTGCTATTTCTGTTGCAGCATATAACAATACCGCACTTGCATTAGTAAACAATGCTAATCCAGATTTAGAGTGGGAAAAAACGACTTCTTACGGAGCTGGAGTAGATTTCAGTGTTCTGGACAATCGCTTGACAGGTTCTCTTGATTATTTCTTCAAAGAGACAGATGATCTTATTTTCCTCTTCCTGATGCAGCGACTAAACCAGGCCCTGCGGCTCCAAGACTAATTAATTTAGATGGAGTATTGGAGAATACTGGTATTGAAGTCGCATTAAATTATACCATCATTGACAATGATAAATTGACCTGGAATATTTCAGGGAATGCATCATTCTTAAGTAATAAGATTAAAGAGTTTCCTGGGTTTATACCTACTTCCGATATTAGCGGACAGGGACTATCTGGTGCTTTTGCTCAAGTAATTGCAAATAATGCACCTTTATTCTCTTATTATGTCTTTGATTTTACTGGATATGATTCAAATGGAAACTCTTTATACACTCAACCTGATGGTACTGAGGGACCACTCGGATCTGCTGCTAAGCAATTAGATGAAGATTTACAACCATTGCCTAAAACTAATATTGGTTTATCAACTAGTGTTTCTTTTGGACAGTTTGATATAGGCACTACTTTTTATGGTCAGTTTGGACACTACCTTTACAATAATACTGCTAATGCTATTTTTGTTAGAAGTGCTTATCCTACAAGAAACGTTCCAAAATATGTTTTAGATAGCGGTCAATCTAACTCAGATCCTAATACACCTTCCACAAAATTTATGGAAAAAGGAGATTTCTTAAGATGGTCTAACCTTAGTATAGGTTATACTTTTGATTCAGCTACTGCAAACCAAATTGGGGCTTCCAGTGCACGAGTATATCTCAATGCAAATAATCTTGCTACATTCACTGATTACTCAGGATTTGATCCTGAAGTAAGTATAAGTAAAGGCCGAGCGGGAGTTCCTTCAGCTGGGATGGATTACTTTTCGTATCCTAGAGCAAGAACATTTTCTGTAGGAGTTAACTTAACTTTTTAAATAAATTGAAATGAAAAAACTAAATTTTTACTTATTGACACTTTTTGTCTCAACTGCATTAATTGTTAGTTGTACAGACTTAGAAGAAACACCCATTGATGGAGTAGTTGCTGGTGGTGGTGGAGGAAGTTCTGCGCCTAACTTCAGAACAGTTCTCAATGAGATGAATGCAATTTATGGTGAATGGAATCGCCAAGGTGGACTTAATGAAATGTCAGCGGATATGTGGGCTGGACCAACTCGTGGTGCTGACTGGGATGATAATGCTGCATTAAGACAATTACATACGCATACTTGGGCACCTGATCATGCATTTATCGGAGCTGCTTACAATATCTACTTAACAGGTATTTTTAATGCAGATCTATTGTTAGCAGATGCTTCACAATCTGCGGATCATGCAGCTGCAAAATTTTTGAAGTCATGGTTTTATTATCAAATGATTGACAAATTTGGAAAAGTTCCTTATAGGACAGACTACACTGATCTAACTTTAGATGCTCAGGTATATACTCGTCAAGAGGCATTTCCTATTGGTGTAGCTTTAGCAGAGGAAGCTTTAGCCGCTTTACCCGAAACACCTGGGGCTGCTGGTACTGCATCTGTAAATACCTTCACAAAAGACGCTGCTCGTATTTTGTTGGCTAAATATCATCTAAATAGAGCTGTATTTACATCCGAATATGGTACTACCGAATTTTCTCATGATGCTGCAGACATGACTGCAGTGATTAATTATGTCAACGGTATGTCAGCAACTCTTGAAACGGGTGCAACTGACGGTGCTGCCTACTGGAAGAATTTTGATGTAGATAACGATACTTCTTCAGAAATAATTTATGCTTTACCTAGTATTAGAGGAGGTGGAGCTGACGATGTTGCAGATACTAGATGGTACTACTTCTCTGGTGCACATTACAACTTTACACCAGGCGGTTGGAATGGCCCTTCAATAACTGCAGAAGCTTATGCATACTTTCAAGAAAATGGTGTTGCAGAAGGGACTGACCCAAGGGCTACTTATACACGACCTGATCTAGTTGAAAATTTCAATACCTCGGCTGATTTAGGAGTTGGAGTGGGGATTTTAAGAGGTCTCCAATACGCTCCTGGTGGAACAACTCCGCTACAAGATCGAAATGGAAATCCATTAGATCTAGTTCCATTAACTGAACTCGTTATGACTTCAAGAGCTACAATTGAAACACAAGGTTTTAGAGGCCGCAAATATGTCCCAGATGCGGAAAACACAGATAGTCCAGGAAATAATAGTGTTGTCTATCGTTATTCTGATGCTATGTTAATGCGTGCAGAAGCAGCGTTAAGAGGTGGAACTGGAGGTGATGCTCAAGCTGATTTAGATGCTATACGCGCCAGAGTTGGACTCGGTAGTATAGCCGCAACTTTAGATAATGTTTATTCAGAGAGAGCACGTGAACTTTGGCTAGAAGGCTTTAGGAGGGAGGATATGATTCGTTATGGTACATTCCTATCCCCTAAAGGATTAAAGCCAGCTGAATCAGACGCAAAATATCTTTTGTATTCAATTCCTGCTGACGCTTTAATTAATCCAAATATGTCTCAAAATCCTGGATATTAATTTATAATCTTTTTTTAAGGTTGAAAAAGGGCAAATTTATTTGCCCTTTTTCATTTTTACGTTCAATATAAAACGGCATCTTTTTTATTTTGGTTATTAATTCAGTCTGGATGATTTTATATAGAAAATTCAGTTTTTTTTACTTGTTGTTATTTTTAGCTACATCTTCATGCAGTGAAAGAAATGACACATTATTTGAGCTCTTGGATCCAACATATACTGGTGTTAATTCCATCAATAAAATAGAGAGCTCTAACGTCCTAAATGTATTTAAATATCGAAATTTTTACAATGGGGGAGGAGTAGGTTTAGGTGATATAAATAATGATGGGTTATTAGATATATTTATTACTAGAAATTTAGAAAAAAATAAACTGTATCTCAATAAAGGCAATTTACAATTTGAAGATATTACCGAGAAAGCTGCTGTAGGAGGAAAAAAACCTTGGTCAACTGGAGTTGTCATGGTAGATATAAACAATGATGGATTTCTAGACATCTATGTTTGTAATGCTGGTATTTATAGTGGTGATGAGCAAGACAATGAGCTTTTTATTAATAATCAAGATGGTACATTCACAGAACAAGCTGATAAATACAACCTTGCCGATAGCGGGATTACCACACATGCCGCTTTTTTTGACTACGATAAAGATGGAGATCTAGACGTATACATTTTAAATAATAGTTTTATTCCCATAACAACATTAGCCTACAACAATAAAAGAGTTCTAAGGGATGAGGATTGGGACGTGCCACCAATTCTTAAAGGTGGTGGAGACCGCTTGTTAAGGAATGATGATAATTATTTTACGGATGTTTCAGAAGAGGCAGGCATATTTGGTAGCTTAATTGGTTTCGGTTTGGGAATCACTTTAGGAGATGTTAACCAAGACAGTTTTATAGATATATACGTAAGCAATGATTTTTATGAACGTGACTATCTATATATTAATCAAGGGGATGGAACTTTTAAAGAAGATATACAGAACCAACTAAACCATATAAGTAATTCCTCTATGGGTGCTGATATGGCAGATATAGATAATGACGGATATGCTGATATTTTTGTTACAGATATGCTTCCTAGAGAGGATCAACGACTTAAAGAAACAACTGAATTTGAGGGGTTTAATATCTATCGTTTAAAACAAGAGAAGACCTTTTATCACCAATTTATGCAAAATACACTTCAGCTAAATAATCAAAATGGGACTTTTTCAGAGATTTCAGCTTTCGCCGGTGTAGAAGCAACTGATTGGAGTTGGGGAGCACTTTTATTTGATATGAATAATGATGGATATAGAGATATTTTTGTTTCTAACGGCATATATCATGAAATAACCAATCAAGATTTTGTTAATTTTTTTGCTAATGAGGTAGTGCAAAACATGATTTTCACAGGTGAAAAAGAAGAGGTGATGAATATCATCAATAAAATGCCTGTACGCCCGATTCAGAATAATGCATTTAAAAATAACAGAAACTTGTCATTTACCGATACTTCTCTAGATTGGGGCTTCGATAAAACTACATTTTCTAATGGTTCTTCATATGGTGATTTAGATAATGATGGAGATCTTGATTTAGTAATAAATAATGTAAACCAACCCCTTATGATTTATAAAAATAAATCAGTGGACAGAGGAGCAAATTTTTTACAAATAAAACTTAAAGGGGATAATAAAAATTCTTACGCTATAGGATCAAAGATATTTGCTTATGTCAATGGGAAGGTCCTTTTTTCAGAAGTTATCCCAACAAGAGGGTTTCAGTCTTCGGTTGATTACTTAACAACAATTGGCCTGGCTGATAATATTGAGGTTGACTCACTCAAAATCATATGGCCAGATAATAATGAATCATTCCTTCAAGAAATAAAATCTAATCAGCGTATTACATTAAGTCATGCTGACTCCTATTCTAATCAAAAGAATCAAAATTATAAGAGTACTGAACAAACTTTATTCAATGAGGTCAAATTAAACTTAAAATCACATAAAGAAAACAATTATGTTGACTATGATATAGAAGTACTAGCCCCTAAAATGTTATCAAGAGAAGGCCCAGCGATTGCCATTGGAGATGTGAATAGCGATGGTTTAGATGACATGTATATAGGAAATGCGACTGGAGAAGCATCGGAGTTATTAATCCAAAATCAAAACGGAAATTTTATTTCCGTTCAAACAAAACTTTTTGAAAGTTATAAGTCCTTTGAAGATACAGCCGCAGAGCTAATTGATATTGATAATGATGGTGATTTGGATCTTTTTGTTGGCTCAGGTGGAAATAATAATTCACACCCAAAAAAATATTTTCAAGACCGAATTTATCTAAATGATGGCAATGGAGGATTTATTTTTGGAAATGATTTACTTCCACAATACTATTGTAATACTAGCGTAATATCTCCTTATGATATGGATCAAGATGGGGATATTGATATTTTTATTGGAAATCGATCAGAAACAGCAGCCTATGGCATTACACCAAAATCAATTTTCTTAGAGAATAATGGACAAGGACGGTTTAAAGATGCTACTGGGCTAAAAGCTTACGATGTCAGTGAATTAGGAATGGTTACAGATGCTAAATGGGTCGATATGACAAATGATGGCATCAAAGATCTCATTGTAGTAGGTGAGTGGATGAGTCCTGTTATATTTGAAAATAGAGGTCTTTATTTAGAGAAAATCCCAACGAATTTGGATGATTTAACTGGTTGGTGGAATAACATAATTCCTTCCGATTTTAATCGAGATGGGAAACCTGATTTTATTATTGGGAATAAAGGAAGTAATTCGATTTATCAGGGCTCAATTGAAAGTCCGGCTCGAATGTTCATTAATGATTTTGATAATAATGGTACGATAGATCAAATTCTTACTCGTTATGTTGACAAAAAAGATAGACCAATTCACGTACGCAACGAATTAGCACATCAAATTTCAAAAATCAAAAAAGAAAACTTACAGTTTTCACAATATGCAAAAAAAGGAATCAGAGACTTATTCCCTTCTGAATTAGTTGAGAATTCAATTCGCAAAGAAGTAGTCGAGTCAAAAACTCTTTTGCTCATTAATAAAGGGAAAAATCAATTTGAAGTAAAGGATCTTCCCACTCAAGTTCAATGGAATAGTGTTAATACTGGTATTGTTGGTGATTTTAATAACGATGGTTTTAAAGATGTTTTGTTATCTGGAGGAGAGGATAATTTAAAGCCTCAATTTGCTAAATTAGACGCAGGATTTGGTGAGCTATTATTTGGAAATGGAAAAGGAGACTTTGAATGGATTCCGTACATTAAATCAGGACTTAAAATTAAGGGCACGGTTCGCGAAAGCGCAATTCTCAGATTTGGAGTGGATAGAAAGAAAATGATTGTATTTGGAGTAAATGATAACCGACCAATATTTTATGTCTACAAATAATCCAATTTATTTTTTAACGGGTTTTTTATTCTTAGTGTTGTTTTCTTGCAACTCTTCAAACCACTTATTGGATGAAGTTAACCCAACAGACTCGGGGTTAAATTTTAAGAATATTTTAGAGGATACGGAAACACTTAGCATATTGGACTATATGTACTTTTATAATGGTGGGGGAGTTGCAGTAGGCGACATAAATAATGACGGTCTTGAGGATATATACTTTATTTCAAATCAAAATAAAAATAAACTTTATCTAAATAAAGGTGACCTAAAATTTGAAGATATTACCTCAATAGCAAATGTTGGTGGAAATTCTGACTGGAATACGGGGGTTAGTATGGTTGACATAAATAGCGACGGGTGGTTGGATATTTATGTTTGCGCAGTAACTGGGATTAATGGATTTAAAGGATACAATGAATTATTTATCAATCAGCAAGATGGTACCTTTAAAGAACAAGCTAATAATTTCGGTTTAGCTATTCAAAACTATTCAGTGAGTCCCGCTTTCTTTGACTATGATAAAGATGGTGATTTAGATCTTTATCTACTTAATCATGGGGTTCATTCATCTCAAAACTACACTAATATTCAAAAATCCAATACCTACAATGAAATGAGTTCTGATAAACTGTTTCGTAACGAAAATGGATTCTTCAAGGATGTTTCGGATAAAGTGAATTTAGTGATGGATCGGGTTGGGTATGGACTCGCAGTTAGTATTTCTGATCTGAATCAAGATGGATGGGACGATATTTATGTAAGTAATGATTTTTTTGAAGGAGATTTACTCTATATAAACAGACAAGACGGGACTTTTGAAGAATCATCGAAAGAATTCTTAAGTCATACAAGTCAATTTTCCATGGGAAATGATATCGTAGATATCAACCACGACGGGTACCCTGAAATATTTAGCTTAGATATGCTTCCAGAGAAAGAAGAAATTTTGAAAAGCTCTACCTTAAATTTCTCATTAAACTTACTTAATCTAAAAAGATCATTAGGGTATTTAGACCAATTTCCAAGGAATCACTTACAATACAATACGGGTAAAAATAAATTTCTAGAAATTGCTCAGTTTAGTGGAATTTCTGCAACCGATTGGAGTTGGTCAGGGTTATTTAACGATTTAAATTTAGATAGCTACCAAGATCTTTTTGTGTCTAACGGTATTTATAGACGACCGAACGATGCAGATTACATCAAGTATGTATCATCAGAACAAATACAAACTAAAATGAATTTGACTAAACTCATAGATAATGAAGCATTAGCTAAAATGCCATCAGGCTCAATGCCTAATTATGTTTTTGAGGGAAGAAAAGATTTAATTTTCGTAGATCAATCTAATAATTGGACCAATAATAAGTCAACTATTTCAAATGGACTAGCGATGGCTGATTTTGATCTTGACGGAGATGTTGATGTAGTTTTAAATAATTTTAATGCTACGGCCACCCTTTATAAAAATAATGCCCGTGAAAATAATAATAATAATTACCTCAACTTAAGTTTTGAAGGGGACTCCTTAAATCCTTTTGGAATTGGAGTAAAGGCAAAAGTTTTTAGCTCAAATAATGTCAATTATAAGCAACTCCATATCACGCGTGGTTTCCAGTCGAGTATGCCTGCTGTTTTGTATTTTGGCCTTGGAGAAGCATTAGTAGATTCGATAAAAATTCAATGGCCAAATGGTTATGAAAAACTTTATAATCAAGTAGCGGTAAATCAAAATTTAAAAATAAAATATAGAGATTCAGATCTAAAAAAAAATGATCTAATTGAACAAAGTGAATCAGAGAAGCCAGTTGTAACTAGATTAGAATATACCTATAAAGAGAATAATTTTCCTGAGTTTAATAGAGAAAAATTAATGCCTTATGGAATAACCACTGAAGGTCCAGGAGTTGCAGTAGCAGACCTAAATAAAGATGGGATATCTGATTTTTTTATTGGGGGTGCAAAAAGTCAGTCAGCGAAGTTATTCATCAGTTCAGAAGTTGGGTATGCTGAACATCAATCTTCACTTTTTGCAGCTCATAAACAACACGAAGATGTTGATGCAACTTTTTTAGATGTTGACAACGATGGAGATCTTGATTTATTTGTTGTCTCCGGAGGAGGAGAATACAGGCTTAATTCTGAATATCTTAGAGATAGGATTTATATCAATAATGGAAATGGAAATTTCAGTTTAGCAAATGAATATCTACCGGATTATGCCAGTAATGGTTCTGTAGTTGCAATTAGTGATGTAAATCACGATGGTTTTATTGATATTTTTATAGGAACCAGGGGTGTTAGTGGAGACTTTGCTTCGGCAACCCGAGCTCACCTTTTAATCAATACAGGGTTTAATTTCATTCTTTCTGATCAATCATTTCTTAATGACTTAGGGATGCTTACTGATGCTTTTTTCATAGATTTTGATCATGATGGAGATGAAGATTTATGGTTAGTTGCAGAGTGGTCTAAAGGGAGAATGTTTCAAAATGATGAAGGGAATTTTGATGAGGTAACAAATCAAAATTTTATCGATCAGCCGACGGGTTTATGGCAAAGTACTGTACCCTTTGACATCGATAAAGATGGTGATATAGATCTTGTCGTCGGAAATATCGGCTTGAATACAAAATTTAATGCTAGCGATCAGTATCCATTAAGGATGTATAAAACTGATATTGATAAAAACGAAGACGATGAAATACTCCTTGCAATTGAAAAAGGAGGTATTTATTATCCCTTTGAGGGTAAAGATAAACTTCAAGAGCAGTTACAGCAATTCATTAGAAAAATTTTAACACATATAATGAATTTGCAGGTAAAGGCATGAAAGATGTTTTTGGTAGAAAAGCTTTAGATAATGCTATAAAATATGAGGTAAGTGAATTACGAAGTGGTTACTTTGAAAACACTAAAAATGGATATCGCTTTATTCCTTTTCAGAACCAATTGCAGTGGGGCCCACTAAGGACAATGGAGGTAATAAATATTAATAATTCAGATCAATTGTTTGTTGCTGGAGCAAAAGTAGATTTACCTCCTTTTCAAGGTGTATGGGAGTCTCAGCCACCGTTATTTATAACATCTTTAGATGAATTTACATGGGCATCAGAATATGGGATTAATTTATTTCACCATCACATCGGTGCACTTAAACAAATAAAAGATAAAGATGGGGATCAACTTTTATTAGTGCCCCACAATTCGGAGTCGAAATTATATAAATTTACACCTTGATTCACTTTGAAAAATTTATTCGGCATATTAAAGTTTAGTTTTTTATTTCTTTTTATTCTTGGTTTAGTCTACTTATTCTTATCACCTTTTGATTACAAAATCAGCTTTGAATCTAAAAATGCACCTTGGCTATTTTATCATATATCTAAGCTCGATAATTATAAATCAGTGGTAATTCAAGAGAAAAAAAATACTTTATTTTTTAATTCCTTTCCTTCTGAGAAATCAAATCATTATTTAGCCTGGGAATTGGAATCAATTAATAAAAAACTAACTGAAATTGACGTAAAAATTCACATTATAGATAATCCTTTGAGTGAAAAGTTAAAAATAATTATTGGTAGATCAAGCATCGTGAGCTCAACATTGGATTATCTCAAAACATTAAAGGCAAATATGGTTAAGGAAGAATCTGAATTTGGCTGGGATAGATTGGAAGAAAATCATCTCAATGCGGCTACTTGCCTATGTGTGTCAGCTAAAGAAAAAATTAGTGAAAAAGCTAATGAAATGAATAAAAATATAGATTATTTGGCAAGCTATTTACCCATCGGGAAAAAAGATCCTCCAAGACTTTATATTAATTCAATTAATCTACATCAGCAGATGATTAATTTTGACCTGTGTTTTAAAATTCCAGAGAATTATATATTACCTGCTTTAGAAAGTAGTGATATATTTGTAAAAAAACAGCCTATGATAAAAGGTTTGTCACAAACTTTTTATGGAAATTACAGTCAATCCCATAGAGGCTGGTTTAAAGTTATTCAAAAATTAAATCATCAAGGGGAAAAGATAAATATACCAACCGTTGAAGTTTTTTATGATAGCCCATTTAGCTTTAAGCCTGAAGAAAAATGGAAATCAACTTTGTATTTTTCCACGTCCCAATTAAACTAAAATGAAAAGGATAATACTATCGATAGTTTTATTTGCATCACTTTCATGCAAAGAGGACACCAGCTATAAAGTCCATTTAAATGATCCTGAGCTTTTCCAAGCCGCAGTAAAAAATCTAACTGACATAGTTGTCTATGATATTTTTTCACCTCCCGTAGCTTCACGCGTTTATTTGTACCCATGTGTGGCTGCATATGAAGTTGCTAGACAGGAATTTCCAAAAGAGTATCAATCGTTGGTTGGACAGATTAAGGAGTTGCAATCTATTCCGCTCCCACAATCGAATAAGATCGATTTTTCCTTAGCTGCACTGTATGCATTTAATAAAGTTGGAAGGGCCTTGATATTTTCTGAAAATAAGATGGATGCCTTTGAAGAAAAATTCGAAAATCAGTTGGATAAAATTAACGTGCCAAATTCCGTGAATAGGATATCACGAAATTATGGAGAACAGGTTGCAGACCACATAATGGATTGGGCCAAAGGAGATATGTACAACCAAACAAGAACCTATCCAAAATACACCATTAAAGAACCAGAACAATTCTGGAAACCAACCCCTCCAGATTATATGGATGGTATAGAACCCCATTGGAAAGAAATTCGAACCATGGTACTGGACTCCTCCAATCAGTTTGAGCCCAAAGCCCCTATTCCGTTTGATTTAACCAAAGGGAGCCCTTCCAAAGACAACTTAAACAAGTATATGAGATTGGCAATGGCTTGTCGGACGAGCAGCTTGAAATTGCCAAATTTTGGGATTGTAATCCTTATGTTACCCATCATAGAGGGCATGCCATGTTTGCCACCAAGAAAATTACCCCTGGAGGCCACTGGATTGGTATTACAGCCATTGCCACGCGACAATCGAAATCGAATTTCTTGACACGGTCAATGCTTATGTAAATGTTAGTATAGCCCTTTTTGATTCCTTTATTAGTTGCTGGGACGAAAAATGGGATACTCTGGTCGTACGTCCTGAAACACTAATTAATAAACACTATGACGAGGAGTGGTTACCGGTACTACAAACACCACCATTTCCAGAATATACTAGCGGACATTCAGTAATTTCTCGAGCAGCAGCCCTTACATTAACCGATTTATTTGGAGATAATTTTACCTTTACAGATACTACTGAGTTGGAATACGGACTCCCACAGCGCTCTTACAATTCATTTATTCATGCAGCAGAGGAAGCTGCAATTTCTCGTTTATATGGTGGGATTCATTACATGATGGCCATAGAAGAAGGGGTCAATCAAGGTCAGAATGTTGGAAAATACATAGTGGATAAAATCCAAACAAAAATTGATGCAACCGACACGTTAGCCTCAAACTAGACCATGAATAAAAAAACACTTTCTTTTTGGCAAATTTTAACTATGAACTTTGGATTTTTTGGCGTCCAATTCAGCTTTGGTTTGCAGCAGAGTAATATGAGTGCGATTTATAAGTATCTAGGTGCAGATGAAGCCGAGCTTCCATTGCTTTGGCTGGCAGGACCAATAACAGGTTTGGTTGTACAACCTGTAGTAGGTGCAATCAGCGATAGCACTTGGTCTCCTCGATTCGGCCGAAGAAAACCCTTTTTTCTCATTGGTGCAGTTATTGCTAGTTTAGCTCTGATTGCAATGCCCTATTCGAGTTCAATTTGGATGGCAGCAGGTTTGTTGTGGATATTGGATGCTGCTAATAATATTGCCCTTGAACCTTATCGGGCTTTTATCTCCGATAAATTACCAAAAAAGCAGTATTCATTAGGGTTTTTGATGCAAAGTTTCTTTACGGGCTTTGGAACGACGCTAGCTAATTTCACACCAGCTATAATGGTGTCTTTTGGGATATTGGCGCTTACTGATAAAATGGGAAACGGGATTCCTGTTTCCACCTACTGGGCTTTTGGAGTTGGAGCTGTTGCTTCTATTGTGACCATACTAATTTCGGTACTTACAACTAAAGAATATCCCCTACCGAACTGGAACTGAGTAAGATTGAAGAAGATAAAGCCAAAGGCAATTTGATCAATCGTACACTCTTAGAAATCTTTGTATCACTGAGGGAAATGCCAAAAACGATGCGGCAACTAATTCCAGTTATGTTTTTCCCTTGGTATGCCATGTTCTGTTATTGGCAATATATCACTTCGGCTCTTTCTCTTTCACTATACGGCACCTTAGATCAATCTTCAACCTTCTTTAATCAAGCCCAATTACTAACAGGAAATCTAAACGGAACGTATAATGTAGTTTGTTTTGTAATTGCCTTTGCCATGATTCCCATTGCCAGTTATCTTGGAGCAAAACGCCTCCATTTCATTAGCTTATTATTTGGCGGGATTGCGTTATTGGTTATGCCCCACCTATCTGATAAGGCAGTTTTATTTAGTTTGCACAATCCATTTGGAACAGGAGAGATTATGATAAGCCAGATCTATTTATTTTCATTTGGTTTGGGAATTACATGGGCCAGTATGATGGCTATGCCTTATGAGATGTTAGCTGCTTCAATTCCTAGTCAGAAGACAGGAGTGTATATGGGAATATTTAATATGTTTATTGTCGTTCCAATGATCCTTCAGATTTTCAGTGTTCAGTATTTTATGTACGATTTATTGGGGAATAACCCAATAAATATAATTCGTTTGGCAGGAGTATTCTTCATTATTGGCGGTGTTTTTTCCTTATTTGTGACAGTGAAAGAAAACGAGGAATAGGATTTTGTCCAACACTTTTCATTTAGGGCAAAATTTCTTTGCTACTTTTGAATTAGAATCATTGTTATGAATGAGAATCAACAAAGACGACAAGCGCTCGTCTACCATGCCAAACCCACCCCAGGGAAAATTGCGATAGTCCCTACTAAGCGTTACCAAACACAACGAGATTTGGCATTGGCTTACTCTCCTGGAGTAGCTATTCCTTGTCAGGAAATTGAAAAGGAAGTCAACAACGTATACAAATACACCAACAAGGGGAATTTAGTGGCTGTGATTTCCAATGGCACAGCTGTACTGGGATTGGGAGATATTGGTCCCAATGCCTCCAAGCCCGTTATGGAAGGAAAGGGGCTGTTGTTCAAGATCTTTGCAGATATAGATGTCTTCGATATTGAAATTGATGCCAACGATCCAGAAGAGTTTATCAATACGGTTAAAGCCATCGCCCCAACATTTGGAGGAATCAACCTGGAAGACATCAAAGCCCCAGAAGCCTTTGAAATTGAAAAAAGATTAAAGGAAGAGCTGGACATCCCTGTTATGCACGACGATCAGCACGGAACGGCTATAATCTCTTGTGCTGCGTTGCTTAACGCTTTGGAATTGGTTGATAAAAAAATAGAAGAGGTCACGATAGTTGTATCTGGGGCTGGTGCAGCTGCTATCTCCTGCACCAGACTCTACCAGTCTTTTGGTGCTCGTGCGGAAAACATAATAATGACGGACAGTAAAGGGGTTATTCGAAAAAGACAGAGCGGATCTAACCCAAGAAAAGAGGAGTTTGCCACAGCAAATAATCTTAACACCCTTGATGAAGCATTAACTGGTGCAGATGTATTTATTGGTCTCTCACTGGGGAATATTGTTTCGGAGCAGATGTTACGAGACATGGCTCCAAAACCTATTGTTTTTGCAATGGCCAATCCCGAGCCTGAAATTAATTATGATCTAGCTTGTTCCGTTCGAGACGATTTGATTATGGCTACAGGCCGATCCGATCATCCCAATCAGGTGAATAATGTACTTGGTTTTCCATTTATCTTCCGTGGAGCACTGGATGTGCGAGCAACTGCGATCAATGAGGCGATGAAAATGGCTGCCGTTAAAGCCTTGGCGCGATTGGCTAAAGAACCTGTCCCAGAACAAGTAAATGTAGCTTATGACCAAACCCGTTTGAGTTTTGGCAAAGATTATATCATTCCCAAGCCTTTTGATCCCCGTTTGATTGTGGAAATCCCACTGGAAGTGGCAAAAGCGGCGATGGAATCGGGGGTAGCAACTGCTCCTATTGAGGACTGGGATCGCTATAAAGAGACCCTTCAAAAACGCCTTGGGAATGACCAGAAACTGGTGCGTTTGCTTCACAATCGTGCTAAAATAGATCCCCAAACTGTGGTTTTTACAGAAGCAGACCAATTGGATGTTTTGAAAGCGGCTCAGATCGTTTTGGAAGAGAAAATTGCCATTCCTGTTTTGCTAGGTCGAAAGAAAACGATCAAAAAACTGATGAACACAATTGAATTCGATGAGGAAGTCGCAATAATCGATCCTAAATCAGATGATCAAAAAGAAAATAGAGACCGTTATGCACAGCTTTTTTGGAAAGATCAAAAGAGAAAAGGGAAAACTCTTTACGATGCAAAACGGTTGATGCGAGAGCGGAACTATTTTGGTTCAATGATGGTAAAGAATAGAGATGTGGACGCCATGATTTCGGGTTATTCAAGAAATTATCCCCAAGTAGTGAAACCCATACTGGAAACCTTAGGCACGGCCAAGGGGATCAGAAGGGTCGCTGCTACAAATCTAATGTTGACACAAAGAGGGCCCTTATTTCTTTCTGATACCTCAATAAATATAAACCCTTCAGCTAAAGAATTGGCTAAAATTGCGCAAATGACAGCCCAGACCACCAAAATGTTTGGATTGACACCAGCCATCGCACTTTTGTCATTTTCTAACTTTGGATCCAATGATTCCGAAGAAGCTAAAAAAGTTTCCAATGCCGTTGCCTATCTTCACCGTTACTATCCCGATATGTTAGTCGATGGGCCTTTGCAATCTGATTTTGCTTTAAACCCTGAGATGATGGAAAAGAGCTTTTCTTTTTCTCGACTCAAAAACACTCGAGTGAACACCTTGGTCTTTCCCAACTTAGACGCGGCAAACATCACCTACAAATTAATGAAAGAGCTGAATGGAGTCTTGTCTATAGGCCCGATTATGATGGGACTGGCATTTCCCGTGCATACCCTCCAGCTTGGTGCTTCGGTAGAAGAAATCGTAAACATGACAGCGGTGGCAGTAGTGGACGCGCAACAAAAAAAGGATAAGCTATGATCACCCAGATTCAAGGAAAATTAGTCGAAAAATACCCCACCCATATCGTTGTTGACTGTAATGGCATAGGGTATGAGGTTCATATTTCTTTACATACCTTTGGGCAATTGCCCAGCGAAGAAGCCATTAAGCTCTACACCCATTTATTGATCCGAGAAGATGCACACACGCTCTATGGTTTTGCGAGTCATAGTGAACGTGCCTTATTCCGCTTATTGATTGGGGTATCGGGGATTGGTGCCAGTACAGCCAGGACCATGTTATCTTCTCTGGAGCCCCTGCAAATCCAAAAGGCCATACTCACAGAAGACGTACCCACGATACAGTCCATCAAAGGCATCGGATTAAAGACTGCCCAACGTGTAATTATCGAGCTTTTAGACAAGATCAAAACCCTTCCAGAAATGGAGCAAATAGAGGCCATTTCAGGCAATACAATCAAAGAAGAAGCGTTATCAGCATTAGAGGTTCTTGGATATCCAAGACGCTCTAGTGAAAAAGTGATTGATAACCTCATTCAAAGCCAACCAGACACATCGGTAGAAATACTTATAAAAGCGGCTTTGAATAAATTGTAAAACACATTGCATACCGGGAGGAAGCGTCTACATCTTAACCCCACTTTTACGCTCGTCCTGCTGTTCTTAGCTGGACTTTTTTGTCATGTCTCAACTTTAGCGCAGACCCCCACGTACTCCAATAGTCAAATTGGAAAAATAACCCTTCCTGAAGCATCAGCCGTTTTCCAAAATTATAGTTACGATCCCGAAAGGGATTTGTATTATCTAGCAGTAGAGATTGATGGGTATCCCATCACCACCCCTTTGGTTCTTAAACCAAAGGAATACGAGGCCCTAGTGCTTAAAGAATCCCTCAAAAATTATTTTAAAGAAAAAACAGAAACCCTCAGCGGGAAAAAAGAAAACCTTCAAGAATCACAGAAAAATCTTTTACCCGAGCTATATATAAATAATGAATTCTTTCAAAATATTTTTGGAAGCAATGCTATCAACATCAAACCCCAAGGGTCTATAGGAGTAGATTTTGGAGTTCGGTATCAACGCAACGACAATCCAATTGCTTCTCCAACCTTGCGGCGTAATTTTAGTTTTGATTTTGATCAGCGAATCAGTTTGAGTTTGATAGGTAATATAGGTGAGCGTCTTCAGATTACTGCAAATTATGATACGGAATCGACATTCGATTTTCAAAATCTAGTAAAAATTCAATTCAATCCTCCAAAATTGACCGAGGCCGTAGGAGTTTCAGATCGAGGAGGGATTTTGGAAAAGGTTGATCAATTGAAAGAAAAATACAATCAAGCACAGAATACAATACAAGATTTAAAATCCAAAGCGCTTGAAGCACAGGCACAATTTGAACAAATACAACAATCCATTGCAAATTTTCAAGATAAAATTAAAGGGTATGCTCAAGATCCAACACAATTAGGAAATAAAGTGACCGATTACTTGAATGGTAAAGTAACAGAAGATGGAATCATTCAAAATATTGATCTTGGAAACATCAGTATGCCAATCAACAATAGCTTAATTCAAGGGGCACAGAGTCTGTTTGGCGTACGAGCTGATCTTAAGTTTGGTAAAACTTACATCACTACGGTTTTTTCAGAACAACGTTCTCAATCTCAGAATATCACGGCACAAGGAGGTGGGCGTCTAAATAGTTTTAGCGTTTTTGCTCTAGACTATGAAGAAGACCGTCACTATTTTTTGTCACAATACTTTCGTGATCACTACGATGAAGCCCTGAAGACGTATCCGTATATCAACTCCCCTATACAAATTACTCGAATTGAGGTATGGATAACCAATCGGAGTGCACAGACGCAAAACATCCGAAATATTGTTGCCATTCAAGACCTGGGGAGGCTCATCCTGATAACACCCTACTTGATGATAAAACAAGATCCTTTTTTACAGCAGAAGCGGTGAATGAACTCCCCAACAATGCTGCAAACCTACTTGATCCGAAATTGATCTCAAACAATTCGGGGATTCTGACTAATGCCATTAGAGATATAGCTACGGCCCAAGCAGGCTTTGGAAATCTGAGTGCACAAGTGCAAGAAGGGTTTGATTATACTCTATTGGAAAGTGCACGTAAACTTGAATCTAACGAATTTCAATACCATCCTCAATTGGGATACATTTCTCTAAATCAACGGCTGAGTAATGACGAAGTTCTGGCTGTGGCTTTCCAATATACCTATGCGGGGAAGTCTTTCAAGTAGGGGAGTTTGCCAATGGAGATGTTCCTAGTACAGAAACTTTACAATCCATTAGTCAAAACCGAGACCAAATTCAAAACAACAACCTCGTAGTGAAAATGCTGAAAAGCAACCTCACCAATGTGCAACAGCCTGTTTGGGATTTGATGATGAAAAATGTATACAATACAGGAGCGTTTCAACTTGCCGAAGATGAATTCCGGCTTTCCATTCTATACACCGATCCTTCCCCCATTAATTACATGACGCCAGTAGATAATGGAAAGTGGCCAGAGAACTTGGAAGAACAGATTCTTTTGAATACGTTTCAGCTTGATCGATTGAATAATTATCAAGACCCCTTGCCCCAAGGCGATGGTTTTTTTGACTTTATCCCTGGAATTACTATTGATCCACAATTTGGGAGAATTATTTTTCCAAGTGTTGAACCCTTTGGATCTTTTCTTTTTGAATTGCTTCAAACCGAAGAAAATACAGAGCAGTATGACCTCCCAACCACATATAATGCCAATCAAAAAAAGTATGTTTTTCGTGAAATGTATGCACAAACCAAAGCCGCTGCTTTGGAAGCAACCGAAAAAAATAAATTTGAATTAAAAGGACGATACAAATCGGAGGGAGGAGAGGGGATTCCTATTGGAGCCTTTAATGTTCCAAGAGGTTCTGTGCGTGTAACAGCAGGAGGGCGTTTGCTTCAAGAAGGAGTTGACTATACTGTGAATTATGATATTGGTCGTGTGATTATTATCGACGAAGGCTTGAAGTCATCTAACGTACCTGTAGAAATATCGGTAGAAAACAATTCTTTCTTCAATCAACAAAACAAACGTTTTTCTGGAGTTAATGTTCAACATCAGCTTAATGATAAAGTGGTCTTCGGAGGCACCTTACTCAACCTGAGTGAAAACCCACTAACACAAAAAGCCAACTATGGGACAGAACCAGTAAATAATACAATGCTAGGATTCAACACCAATTTTTCTACAGAGTTACCTTTTTTAACACGACTGGCCAGCAAGCTCCCTAGTGGAGTAACAGAGACTCCTTCGCTTTTATCTTTCCGGGGGAAATTGCGTCATTGAAAGCAGGGAATCCAAGAAATACGCAGCTTCAGGGAGAAGCAACCGTTTATATCGACGATTTTGAAGGCGCTCAGACCACCATTGATGTAAAAGGATTTACTGCTTGGAAACTATCCAGTGTGCCTGCAAAAAACTATAAAGGATCGGAGGCTCCAACTCCTTTAGCTTCGGGTGAGGGGCGTGCTAAGCTAGCTTGGTATACTCTGGACCCAGTTTTTTTTCGTCCCGGAAGACCAGCAGAAATCAACAATGATGATATTTCCCTGAATACTACCCGTCGAATCTTCATCAAAGAAATCTTTCCAGAACAGGATTTAGTGCAGGGAACAACCACCATACAAAACACGCTGGATTTAGCCTTTTATCCTATAGAAAAGGGACCCTACAACAACAGCGAGGAAACAGAGTTTGTCCAAGCTCCGGATAAGAATTGGGCAGGAATTACACGTCCTATAGCTGCGACCAACTTTGAACAGTCCAATGTGGAATTTATAGAATTTTGGTTATTGGACACGTTCAATGAATTGAATGGAGAAGAAAATGATCTTGGTGAGTTGGTGTTTCATTTGGGAAATATTTCAGAAGACATTCTCAAAGACGGACGCAAGCAATACGAAAATGGGTTACCTGGAGCAGACGAAACCTCATTGGTATTCAATACCGACTGGGGGTCGTTCCAGCCACACAATCCTTGCTGTATGCTTTCAACACGAATGCGGAAGACCGTCCATTGCAGGATGTAGGACTCGATGGATTGTCGGATAGCGACGAAGCTCAAATTTACACCAACGGTCCTGCTGAGGATCCTGCTGGAGACAATTATGAATACTTTGTTTCGGCACAAGGAGGCATACTCGATCGCTACAAAAACTACAACGGTACAGACGGGAACTCACCCATTGATTTTTCCAATACTGATCGAGGAAATAATACAGAACCGGACACAGAAGATATCAATAGGGATCAGAGTATGAACACCATTGACAGTTATTTCGAATATCGAGTCCCTATCACTCGTGACATGACGGTAGGGAATCATCCATTTGTTACAGATGTTCGAGAAAATGTTAAAGTGAACGTGCCAAACGGAGATGAAATCAACACCCGCTGGATTCAATTCAAAGTACCAGTTCAAAAAGGCTACTATCAAGGAACAGCATTTCAACAATACTTTGAAGCAATTAACAACATCGAAGATTTACGATCCATTCGTTTTATGCGGATGGTATTGAGTGGGTTTGAACAACCGGTTGTTTTCCGTTTTGGAACTTTAGAATTGGTGCGAGGGGATTGGCGTCGCTATCTTCAACAGATCAATCCGAAGATTAATCGCAACCCCAATACAACAGTTGATATCAGTACAGTCAACATTCTGGAAAATGAAAACCGAATTCCTATTAATTATATCCTTCCCCCCGACATCGTTCGTGAACAGGTCAACACCAACAATACCATTGTTCGTCAAAATGAACAATCGTTGACCTTTCGTGTTTGCGATCTTCAGCCCCAAGATGCTCGAGCTATTTTTAAGTCTGTGGATGTAGACATGAGACAATACAAAAAGCTGCATATGTATTTGCATGCTGAATCCATACCAGGCCAAAGCAAACTCCCAGGGGAAGGCAACGACCAAGATTATGATCGACGTCTGGTGGCCTTTGTTCGCTTGGGAACCGATTATCAAGACAATTATTATCAAATAGAAGTCCTCTCAAACCCACAGCTTATGAAGAAAATAACAGCAATCAACTGTCTGCAAATGAGGTTTGGCAACCCGATAGTAATTCGATTGAAGTAACCCTTGAGAAACTTACCCAGCTCAAGGCCAAAGCACTACAACAAGCCCTTATTGGGGAAGCCCTTTATTTTGACGAAGAACTCACCCCCATTCGAGAAACTACTCCAATTTCCATGCTACCAGGAGCGAAAAAATATAAGTTTTCAGTGAAAGGAAACCCCTCATTGGGAAGCATTAAAACAATGATGATTGGGGTGAAAAATCCATCTACTCAAGTTGGGGATGTCCTGTGTGGTGAGGTTTGGTTTAACGAGTTGCGGATTGCAGGAATTGATTCAGAAGGCGGATGGGCTGCAGTGGCCTCTCTCGATGCTAATATGGCCAATTTTGCTTCTCTCTCTGCTACAGGGCGCTATTCTAGTATTGGATTTGGCGGGTTGGATCAGTCACCCAACAACAGCAATCGAGAAGAACTGTTGCAATACAATATGGTCTCCAATGTAAATATAGGACAGTTGCTTCCCCAAAAATGGGGCTTGCAAGCGCCTTTAAATTTTAGTGTGGGTGAAACGGTGATTACTCCTGAATTCGATCCTTATTATCAAGATTTAGAATTGGAAACTCGACTGGAAACAGCTCAAAACCCGGCTACCAGGGAGGCTATAAGAAAGCAAGCTATAGACTACACCAAACGGAAAAGCATTAGCGTGATTGGCCTGCGTAAACAAAAAACAGGGAGTGGTAAAACACGCTTTTATAGCCCCGAAAATTTAGATGTGTCTTACGCCTACAATGAGCAGACTCACAACGACTTCGAAATACAAGAGCTCAAAGATATCAACCTTCTTCTGTCGGCCAATTATGGATACAGCTTTCAGCCATTTGAAATTAATCCTTTTCAAAAAATAAAGGCATTGAAGACTAAAAAATATTGGGAGTGGTTGCGACAAATTAATTTTTCCCCACTGCCCAATTCAATTGGTTTTACCTCAAATATCAACCGTAGATATCGGAACCAGCAGTTTCGAGAAGTGTATCTCGAGGGAGTTGATGCATCGCAACAGCTAGCCCTTCCAGAACTTCAACAGCGAAATTTCTTGGTGGATTGGTCATATACACTCAATCACAATTTATCACGCTCTTTGCGAATGACTTTTACAGCCAATAGCAACAACATTGTTCGCAAACCATTTCAAGCCTATGAACAAAAAAGAGGCCTAAGAAGTCCCTATAATAGGGATGTTTGGGACGAGCTTTGGAACCTTGGCGAAAGTAATGTTTACAACCAAGCATTAATTTTAAATTATAAACTACCCCTACGCTATATCCCGGCTTTGAGTTTTATCGATGCGAATTACAACTATTCAGGAAACTTTAACTGGCAACGTGGATCAGAAGCATTAGCCAACGTTCTTAGTGAAGAAGGGACTGCATTGGGGATTGTCCACACGGTGCAGAATGCCAACACCAAATCCCTAGCAGGATCTATTTCTTTTGATCGTCTACACAACATCTTAGGCTTAAAGAATAAAACAGCACGCTTCTCTCCACTGGTACAACGTCGCTTGGCCGAGAAAGAACCTGAATACAACACAGAAGAGGAAAAGAAAAAGAAGAAAAATAAGCCAGTACTCAAAACACTCGTAGATGCATTGAGTACCCTCAAACGCGTCCAGTTCAACTATTCTGAAAACAATGGGAAAGTGCTCCCAGGATATTTACAGGGTGTAGGCGGTTTTGGAACGACCAATCCCTCCTTAGGTTTCACGATGGGGAGCCAAGACGACATCCGCTACGAAGCTGCTAGAAATGGTTATCTGACAAGCTTTCCCAATTTCAATCAACCATTTACTCAGGTTCACAATAATAAGCTCACTGTAACCGCACAATTCAATCCACTCAAAGACCTTGTTGTGGACTTGAATGCCGAACGAACCTATTCTAAAAATATTAGAGAAAATTTTCAAGTAGAAAATCAAGAATACATTCCATTGAACAGCAATGTCTATGGAAACTTTGGTATGTCGACTTTGTTAATTAAAACAGCTTTCAACCGAACACGTGGTGTCACCAATGCGAGCTTCGATGTCTTTCGAGCCAATCGCTATGAAATAGCAGATCGCCTTGCCAGAGAATCGGGATTGTCTAGTGAAAATAGGGATGGTTTGGGATATCCTCAGGGTTTTGGTAAAGATCAGCAAGATGTTTTAATTGCCGCTTTTCTATCCGCCTACACAGATACGGCTCCTGATAAAATAAATTTGAACCCGATACAGTCTTTTCCCTTACCCAACTGGAATTTGAAATACACAGGTCTGAGTAGACTCAACGCATTTAAAAATCTATTCAATCGATTTTCTATAGCCCATGCCTATCGGGCGAGTTATACATTGACCAATTTTCAAACCAACTTAGATTTTGATCCACAACGCCCTCTTCAATTTGATGCTGCTGGAAATTTAATCACAGAACGCTTATTCAGTAATATCAACCTAGTTGAGCAATTCAACCCCTTGTTGCGTTTGGATGTGGAATTCAAAAACTCACTAAAAATACTTGCCGAATTAAAAAGGGATCGTGCCTTGTCGCTTAGTTTGGACAATAGCTTGCTCACTGAATCCAGCGGAAATGAGTACGTTTTAGGAATGGGTTACCGCATCAGGGACTTACGTATTAGAACCAATCTGAACGGAAGAAGAACAACACTTTCTGGGGATCTAAATATTAAAGCCGATTTGTCCTACCGAAGAAATATAACGGTACTTCGAAACTTAGAATACAATAACAATCAAGTTACTGCTGGACAAACCCTCTTGTCCATAAAATTGGCAGCAGACTACAACTTGTCACGCAACTTGACAACCTTGTTTTTCTACGATCATAATTTTTCCAAATTTGAGGTATCAACGGCCTTCCCTCAAACAAGTATTCGATCTGGATTTACCCTGCGATACAATTTTGGAAATTAGGATTTATTTTACTGAAGAAATCTGTTACATTTGTTTAAAACACTCTAGCTATGAATGTACCGGAAGGACTTTTATACACCAAAGATCACGAATGGGTCAAAATTGATGGGAATACTGCCACTGTTGGTATCACCGACTTTGCGCAAGGTGAATTGGGAGATATTGTATACATCGAAATTGAGACCCTAGACGAGGAGGTGGCCCAAGAAGAGGTGTTTGGAACTGTAGAGGCTGTGAAAACGGTCTCCGACCTTTTCATGCCTTTATCCGGAATGGTAAAGGATTTCAATTCCGTATTGGAAGATACGCCGGAAAAAGTTAATGAAGATCCTTATGGAGAGGGCTGGATTATCAAAATTGATATGGAAGATCCAACCAATACCGAGGGTTTGTTGAGTGCAGCAGATTATCAAGCTTTAGTGACGGGCTCTTAAGCGAGAAAACTCCCTTCATTACTCCCAATAATTTCCAAGATGAAAAGCGCATTTTTGTCAAATATTTTTTAGTTTAGCCCTCCAACACTATATTTTATGCAACCGAAGAAAAATCCGAAAGTTGATTTGTCTAAAAATAGCAATCTGTATTTCGTTGCAGGCCTCGCTTTTATCCTATTGATTTCTTGGCAAGCCATCGAATGGAAAACCTATGATAAAAGCTTATATGGGTACGAAGCATTAAACGTGGAAGACGATGACGATGAGGATGTACCAATAACCGAACAAATAAAAACCCCACCACCCCCACCCCCACCCCCACCAGCCCCTGAAGTCATTGAAGTAGTAGAAGATGAAGAAGAGGTTGAAGAAACAGTGATTGAATCCACCGAAACTGACGAGGAAGAAATCATAGAGATCGTTGAAGTAGAAGAAGTGGAAGAAGACATTGATGTGCCTTTTGCTGTGATTGAGGATGTCCCTATATTCCCAGGCTGTGAGAGGGTTAAAAAATCAGAACGGAGAACGTGTTTCCAAGAAAAAATGAACCGCCACATTCGGAAAAACTTTCGTTACCCTGAGATTGCACAGGAGATGGGTATTCAAGGACGTGTTTATGTGCAATTTGTTATTGCCAAAGATGGCAGTATAACTGGTGTACGAATGCGTGGTCCCGATAAAAATTTAGAAAAGGAAGCAGCGCGAATTATAGGGAAGTTACCCAAGATGACGCCTGGGAAACAACGAGGGCGCCCTGTTCGGGTTCCCTTCAGTATTCCTATTACCTTCCGATTACAATAGGTGAGAGTCCCGATTTTAACCGGGACTTTGTTTTTGGTTTGATTTTTCTTCTTTATTAATCCCAGAATCTTACCGAATGCGGTTTCAAGTTGGCAACGAGGAAGTCTTGTTTGCGTTCCATTTAGTTACCCAATAACTTTCCGATTGCAATAAATTGGAAAATAAATACAAAACTAGTTTTCGGATTTTTTTGTCATTATCTTTACGCACTAAGTGTGACGATGAAGACTGGAACAGACACCCCAATAATAGTTGCCAAAGTAGGTCTTTGGAGCGATTTGCTCAATTGACCAAGATGCGTTTGGCATTTAGTGTTGTTTTTTCATCTTTTGCTGGATATTTATTGGCAGCGACGTCCATTAGTTGGCCAATTCTAGTATATCTTCTTATTGGTGGATTTGCACTCGTAGGTGCTTCCAATGCCTACAATCAAATCATTGAAACCGATTTGGATGCCTTGATGCAGCGTACACGGAACCGTCCTTTGCCTTCCGGGCGGATTTCAAAAATGCAGGCTTTTTGGATGGCCACTCTTTTTGCCTTTTTAGGACTTTATTCCTTGTTTTTAATTAATTCAAAAACCGCCTTTTTTGGAGGCTTATCCTTGTTGATTTATGTTGTGGTATACACACCTCTAAAAACAAAAACACCTTTGGCTGTTTTTGTTGGGGCTTTTCCAGGGGCCATACCCTTTATGTTGGGGTGGGTGGCAGCTACTGGACGTTTTGGAATTGAGCCAGGTATTTTATTTATGGTTCAGTTTTTTTGGCAGTTTCCCCATTTTTGGGCAATCGGTTGGCAGCTAGATAACGATTATCAAAAGGCAGGCTTTCGCATGCTTCCCTCAGGCAAGCCAGATCATGTAACGGCTTTCCAAATAGTATTCTACACCTTATGGACCCTTTTGATTTCCCTGATGCCATATACTCATTACACAGGTGCCTTACAGTTGAGTGGAACAGGAGCATTGGCGATTTTTATAATCGGCCTTGGCTTGTTGTATTTCGCATTGCGTCTTATGCAGCTGAGAACAGCAACCGCTGCTCGAATTTTGACTTTGCCAGCATTGGTTATATCACTCTGGTTCAACTAATATATGTCTTTGATAAATTTTTTTGATGCAATAACGATGATTACTGATTTACAAAATAGAAGAACCAAGAAAATGATGCTTTGGTTTGGGATGATCAGTATGGCAATGACCTTTGCGGGACTTACTAGTGCTTATGTAGTTAGTAGTACGCGTTCGGATTGGTTAACAAATTTTTCAATTCCAATTCCTTTTTATTACAGCACGCTTCTCATTCTCTTGAGCAGTGGGAGTTTTTTCTGGACCGAACGGGCGGTAAAAAATAATCAGTTGTCTCAGGCAAAAGAGGAGCCTGGTTAACACTCCTATTGGCAGTAGGGTTTATTATTACCCAGTTTGAAGGCTTCAATGCCATCATTCAACAAGGCTACTATTTTACTGGAGCTGAAAGTTCCATTACGACTTCTTTTCTCTACGTGCTTGTTTTGCTTCATTTGGCTCACTTGACAGGAGGAATTATTGTGTTATTAATTGTATTATTTCAGCTCTACAGAGGAGCCTACACGGCTGAAAAGAGTTTGGGAATTGAGCTTGCGGTTTTATTCTGGCACTTTCTCGATTTTTTGTGGTTGTATTTATTTTGTTTTGTCTTATTCTACCGCTAACTTTGTATCTAACTAAATTGAGTGACTTATGGATGTAGCTGCTGCTGAAACTAACGTTTGGGGAGGAGGTAATAAACCCTTAAACGCGAGTTATGGGAAGTTAATGATGTGGTTTTTCATCGTTTCCGATGCGTTAACTTTTTCAGGATTCTTAGTAGCCTATGGCTTTTCAAGATTTAAAAATATTGATTCTTGGCCTATCGCCGACGAGGTATTTACGCACTTTCCATTTCTTCATGGGATAGATGCTCCCATGTATTATGTAGCTTTAATGACCTTTATATTGATTTTTTCTTCGGTAACTATGGTGTTGGCTGTTGATGCTGGTCATCATATGCAGAAGGGAAAAGTTGTTTTTTATATGTTTCTTACCATTATTGGAGGGGCTGTTTTCGTTGGTTCTCAAGCATGGGAATGGAAAAACTTTATCAAAGGAGAATACGGGAGCGGTGGAAACTAAAGGAGGCCAGATACTTCAGTTTGTTAACGCAGATACAGGCAAAAGGGTTGCTCTAGAGGCCTTTGCTTCTTTTATAGAAACCCCCCGAGCGAACCACCAAACCAGCAACGGAGTTTGGTTTGTAAGGGAAGGTTCATTGCCAACCTATAGTGTGGCCGAAGTGCAAGAGGGATTCACCCAAGAAGAAAACCTTGTTGTTCGAATTCAAAAACTTAATGCAGAGGGAGAAAAGACAGTGCTCAGTCGCGAGGCTTCACTTGATAAAATGAATCAAGTTGTTGGAGTAGTTGAAGGAGCTAATCTCATTCACAACGAGTATGGAAACCGACTGTTTGCTGATTTCTTTTTCTTTATAACGGGCTTTCATGGGTTTCACGTTTTCTCGGGTGTGATTATCAATATCATCATTTTTCCTCAATGTAATTATGGGGACCTATGAGCGAAGAGGACATTATGAAATGGTGGAAAAAGTAGGTCTTTATTGGCACTTTGTAGACTTGGTATGGGTATTTGTATTCACTTTTTTCTACCTCGTATAAAACAAATCAGAACGCATGGCACAAGAAGCACACAAATTAGCAATATTTAGAGGATTATTAAAGTTTAAATCGAACCAACAAAAAAATTTGGGGGGTTCTGATTTTTTTATCCATAGTAACTACCGTTGAGGTAGTGCTTGGGATCATCAAACCCGCTCCATTGAACTCAATGTTTTTGAGAATGAAACTTCTCAATTGGATTTTTATCATATTGACTTTGGTCAAGGCCTACTATATCGCTTGGGATTTCATGCATATCCGTGATGAGAAAAGTAATTTGAAAAGTGCGATAGTACTCCCTCTGATTATCCTTATTCCTTATTTGGTTTTTATTTTATTGGTAGAGGCAGATTACATCTTTGATGTTATGCGAGACGGCTTTGTGAGCTGGAACTTTTAACTTGGAAGCGGTATAATTCCGCTTTTTGTATCAATATGCTATGAATAAAGAAATAGAAAAATTCCTCGTTTTAGGAGTCCTATTCGTATTCCCTGTATTGATTTATTTGTTTTTTTGCTTCAGGAAAAAAACAACTTTTCTACCTCTTCCCATTCTTTCAGAGTCGGTGGCTGAGATCACTGATTGGAGAACAGCATCAGAGGCGATTCCATTCAATTAAAAACAGAATTACAATTCTCGGTTTTTGGGGGCGTGATACAGATCAGAAAAAAGGGGATGCTCTGAATTTAAATCAAAAGATATACAAGCGCTTTTATGAATTTAATGACTTTCAGTTTGTTATGGTTCTCGAAGAGGGACAACAACAAAAGGTGGCTAACTTACAAAAAGAATTAACCGAAGGAGTCGGAACAGACCTAATTAAATGGAACTTTATCTTTGGAGATTCCCCTCCAGATAAGGGAATTTTTTGGCAGCCTCAAAACACCTCTTAAACTCACCGAAGAATTGAGTCATCCAGAGGTTTTTATTATTGATAAAGAAATAAATCTTCGTGGGCGCGATGATGATGAAGATGAAACGATCCTCTATGGCTTTAATGCCCAATCCGTAGCGGAAATAAACAATAAAATGGTAGACGATGTAAAAGTGATTCTAGCAGAATACCGCAGGGCTTTGAAGAAGTACAATAAAACCAGTGAGGAATGAAAACTTATCAATCCATCGGCTTGGTTTTGGTGGTGGTGATTTTTGCCGTTATAACTTTTCCCACACTCCTAAGCCGCATACAGGAGGGTAAAATCCTGGAAGACAATCGATCAACTGCTGCAACCCCATTATCCTACATCATATTGGATGGCAAGCTCGTAAAGTGCCCGATTTTTTAATGCGAAACTAGACAGCCTCTTACATAAGTAATGAGGATTTCTTAGCAAAGTATACGTGGTTGAATTTTTTTTTACTCGTTGCCCAAGTATTTGTCCTCTTATGAATCAGAATATGAAACGTTTGGATGGTTTGTTTGGTCGCCGAAACGATTTTGGAATCGCTTCGTTCAGCATTGATCCCGACCATGACACACCTACTGTTTTGAAACAATATGCGTCTCTATATGAAGTTGAATCACCCCATTGGCATTTCTTAACAGGGGAGAAGCCCACCATTTTTGAACTTGCCAACTCAGGATTAATATCTTTGCAAGTATCAACCCTAGTGTTGCAGGAGGCTTTGAGCATCAAGGGTACTTTGCCTTGATTGATAAAGAAGGGTTTATTCGTTCTCGCCTAGACGCTTATGGCAATCCAATTGTATATTATTTGGGGATTGATGAAGAATCTTCCTTAGAGATGTCCGGAACGGAGATGTTGTTGGAAGATGTAGAAAAATTGATAAAAGAATAAAACATGGCAGAAGAAAAATTAAAATACAAGACGTTAATTATAGCCGTATCAGTTATTGTTCCGTTGTTGGTGGCCCTCTTGTTTGGTATCCGTGTTCCCAATGTAGCACCTTTGACAATATTACCTCCTATATATGCAACAATTAACGGGATCACTGCTGTATTATTATTGTTTGCCTATTGGGCGATTTGAAACCAGAAAAGAGCTCTGCACGAGACTTTGATGAAAACGTCAATCATCCTCTCTCCTTTTTTTGGCGATGTATGTTGCTTACCATATGACTTCAGATTCCACCCTTATGGCGGGGAAGGATTCATTCGGTATGTCTATTTCTTTATTTTAATTACTCATATTTCACTCTCTATCGGAATCATACCCATGGTTCTTGTAACTTATGTTCGTGCCATCTCCAAACACTTTGGCGCTCACAAGAAGATAGCAAGAATCACTTTCCTATCTGGCTATATATTGCCGTAACTGGAGTTGTTGTATACTTAATGATAGCTCCCTATTATGCTTAAAAAAGAGATTCTTATCGTACTATTTGTTGCCTTTACATTACCCGAGGCAGTAGAAGCGCAATGTTCTATGTGTCGTGCCGTTTTGGAATCAGAAGAAGGACAAAATACAGCCAAAGGAATCAATGATGGAATCGTATACCTAATGGCTATACCCTATATCTTAGTATTCCTAGTAGGATGGAGAGTTTTTAAAATAATGAAAGAATAATTTTAGTAACGTAACAATTTCAATTAGAATGCCTCTTTTTTGGGTCAAAGTATTACTTTTATCTAACTTTTCAAGCCCAGTCCATGATTAAAATCAATGACCTACACAAATCTTACAAGATGGGGAACTCTTCCCTGCATGTTCTCAAGGGGATTGATTTTGAAGTAGCAGAAGGCGAACTCGTAGCTATAATGGGATCTTCTGGTTCTGGAAAATCCACCTTACTTAATATTATTGGAATGCTGGATATTGCCAACTCTGGAGTGTACGAGTTGGATGAAGTTTACATTAAAGATTTAGATGAAACAAAAGCAGCTCAATACCGAAATAAATTTCTAGGTTTTGTATTTCAATCATTTAATTTAATCAATTATAAATCAGCACTAGAAAACGTAGCACTCCCCCTATATTATCAAGGTATAAACGCAAAGAACGTCAACAAAATCACTTGATTATTTAGAAAAAAGTAGGGCTTAAGGATTGGGCAACGCATCTGCCCAACGAACTATCAGGGGGTCAAAAACAACGTAGCCATTGCTCGAGCTCTAGCTTCACAACCGAAAGTGTTATTAGCCGATGAACCCACAGGAGCCTTGGATACGACCACATCTTATGAAGTAATGGATTTGATTCAGAAGATCAATGAAGAAGGTAAAACGATATTGGTGGTCACTCATGAGCATGATATAGCCAAGATGTGTAAACGCATTGTGACCCTCAAAGACGGTGTCATTGTTCAGGACAAAAAGTTAACCAAGAATTAGCTTCTAGGTATGTTTAGTAGGGATAGCTGGCAAGAAATTTTTGAAACCATTCGAAAAAACAAACTCAGAACTTTTTTATCAGGTTTTACTGTAGCCCTAGGTATATTTATTTTTGTTATACTGTTTGGTATGGGTAATGGTTTAAAAAATTCTTTTGCGGAATTTTTCATAGATGATTCAAATAATGTATTGTATCTAATCCCTGGTAAAACCACGAAACCATTTAGAGGATTTAAGAAAGACCGCAGTATTGAATTTGATAATACTGACTTAGCGGATATAAAGTTGAACTTTTCCTTTTTATTTAGAAGACATTACACCACGAATAACAAGATCAGCCGAGGTTAAATACAAAAATGAGTCGGATAATTATACTACTAGAGGAGTTGCGCCAGCACACCAACAGACTGAAAATACTATAATTATGTTTGGACGTTATCTTAATCAAAAAGATATTAACGAACAAAGTAAAGTAGTCGTAATTGGTCGCCTTGTTGCTCAAGATCTTTTAAAAACGAAAATCCCATTGGAAAATATTTAGATATTGGTTCTGTTATGTTTCGAGTAGTTGGTGTATTTCAAGACAGCGGAGGTGATAGAGAGGAAAGAATTATTTATTTACCATTTACAACTCGACAACGGATTGAAAAAAATAATGATAAATTAGACCAAATCCTTGTTACTTTTCCTCAGATTGGTTTGCAGGGTCTTTATCTTTCGAAAAAAACTTCGCATGTACTTAAAGACTAAGAAGGTAATCGACCCCACTGATTCAGGAGGAATTTTTATAAATAATAGAAGGGATAATTTTACTCGAAATCAACAATTCGCCAACGTTTTACAAATTATTGTAACTTTTGTTGGCTTGGGAACACTGATAGCGGGAATTATCGGTATTTCAAATATCATGGTCTTTGTAGTTAAAGAAAGAACAAAAGAATTGGGAATTAGAAAAGCCTTAGGAGCTACTCCTCGTTCAGTTATACAGTTGATTCTTCAAGAGTCAATATTTATTACCTTGATATCCGGATACATAGGAATGATTTTAGGAATCATCCTACTTAAGAATGTAGGAGTTAAACTAGAAGACTTTTATTAAAACCCCTATATAGATAATGTTACTGCTTTTTGGGCTACTTTTATTTTAGTTGTGTTTGGCGCAGTAGCAGGTTATATACCCGCTAAAAGGGCTGCAAGAATCAAACCTATAGTTGCTTTGAGAGATGAATAAAGGGAGTTTTCTTTTGATAGGGATACCTGGCAAGAAATTTTTGGATCAATATCAAAAAACAAAACACGAACTATCATAACAGTCATTGGCGTGTTGTGGGGAATTTTTATCTACATTACGCTTTCAGGCTCTGCTAAAGGAATGGATAATGGCTTTGACAAAGCTTTTGAAAACGTAGCCATTAATTCTATGTTTCTTTGGGCCCAACGAACTAGTTTACCTTACGATGGATTTAAATCGGGACGTTCTCCACAGCTAAAGCTCCAAGATGCTGAGTACATCAAAAAAAGAGTCTCTTCCGTTGAGTTTATAGCACCAAGGAATACTCGTGGGTTGTTTGATGGTGGACCCCAACCGCTGGTTGTCAGAGGTTCCAAAACAGGTAACTATACAGTATATGGCGACACCCCCGAATATGTCAATATATTTCCACTTAAGATTTTTGAAGGTGGCCGTTACCTTAACTTAGATGACTACAGATACGAACGTAAAATATGTATAATAGGAGAAAGGACGAAGCTAGAATTGTTTGAAAAGGAGGAAGATCCCGTTGGAGCTTACATCAATATAAGCGGGATTTATTTTCAAGTAGTAGGAATGCATAAAACAAGTGATGAAGGAGGTTTTGCCTCCGACAGTGATATCTATATTCCATTATCTACATTTCGAAGACTCTACAATACTGGAGATGACGTTGATTGGTTTACAATTGCTGCTCGCGATGATGCTGATGTAGTCGCAGTAGAAAAACAGGTCAAGCAAGTACTTAGGGCGTTCACCGAGTACATCCAGATGATGAACGTGCCTTTGGCTCATTCAACTTAGGTGAAATTTGGAACCGAATTATTGGATTTAAAGACGGACTAACACTAATGTCTTTAATCGTTGGTGTAGCGACCATTATTGCTGGTGTTATTGGAATTGGTAACATTTTGCTTATCTCCGTTAAAGAACGTACAAAAGAGCTTGGAGTTCGTCGAGCGATTGGAGCCACTCCTCTGAAGTTCGAAAACAAATACTATTGGAATCGGTCTTCCTTACCCTTTTGGCTGGTATTATTGGAATCATACTGGGTGCTTTTGTCCTAGCCGGAATCAATGCTGGTACTGCCAATTTAGATGATTTTCCATTTACAAATCCAACAGTACCCCCTCCTATATAATTGGAGCACTATTCATCATGATTAGCATGGGTGTACTATTGGATTGATACCGGCGCAACGGGCGGTTAGTATTAAACCCATAGACGCCCTAAGAGAAGAATAGATAAATTAATACCTAACCTTTATAATGAAAATTGTACGATATTTCCTCATTTCAATCTTAGTATTAGGCAGCCTTTTTGCGGCAGCCTATTTTATTAAGACCAACAGTAAATCCATCAAATCCTACGAGACCGAAAGTCCTTTTATTACTTCTATACAAAGGAAAACTGTAGTTACCGGTAAGGTAATTCCCGAAGATTTGAAGTAGAAATCAAACTCAAGTATCAGGATTATAGACAAAATCTTTGTTGAGGAAGGGGATATTATCAAGGCAGGCGACTTGTTGGCCAAAGTGCAAATTGTCCCCGATGAATCCAGTTTGAATAGCGCACAAGGGCGGTAAATAACGCCAAAATTGTATTGGCCAACGCCCGACTTGATTTTGAGAGAAATCAGAAGCTATATGCCAAAGAAATTATATCACAAAGAGATTTTGAATCTTCTGAACTTGGCTTTAATCAAGCCCAACAAGAACTAAAAATTGCCAAGTCTAACTTGCAAATAATCAAAGAAGGATCGGTAGGTGGAGCAAGGACAGCAAATACTAATATTCGGGCAACTATTGCGGGTACGGTGCTCGAGATACCTATTGAGGAAGGCGATCAGGTAACTGAGAGTAACACCTTCAATAATGGAACAACCATCGCTTCGGTAGCCGATTTAAATAAAATGATTTTCGAAGGAGAAGTTGACGAAGCAGAAGTGGGTAAGCTATATATAGATATGCCATTGCAAGTCAATTTAGGAGCCATTCAAGGAAGAGTATTTTGAAGCCAAGCTAAAATTTATTTCACCCAAAGGTAATGAAGATCAAGGAGCAGTAAAATTTACCATAGAAGGAGATGTTTATTTGGAAGATGTGTTTGTTCGTGCTGGCTATAGTGCCAACGCTTCCATTATACTCGATAGTAAAGACAGTATTCTTGCCTTGCCTGAATCCGTTATTCAATTCGACCGTAAAACTGAAGAACCCTATGTGGAGATCAAAAATAAGGATGGAAGTTTGAGCGCAGCGAAAAGAAACAGGGATTTCAGACGGGATTAATGTAGAGATACTTTCTGGAGTGGATAAAGGGGATGAAATCAAAGTATGGAATAAGACCGAACCTAAAAACTGGGGGAAGACGATGAAGATAACTAACCCAACTAACCTAATTTAACCATGACTAAAATCAGGAAACTATTCAAAGGCTTTATTTGCCTTGGGATTGTAACAGCCCACGCGCAAGAGTCTCCTCTTTCTTTGGAAGATTGTGTTACACTGGCCTTGGAAAAAAACATTAACATCAAACAGTCTCAGTTGGATGTCCAAAACGCAGGAATTGACCAAATGGATGCTTTTGGAAATTTTCTTCCATCTGTCAACCTCACGGCTTCGCATTTTTGGAATAATGGATTAAACCAAAACATTACAACGGGTCTTTTAGAAAATTTGACTACTGAATTTTCATCTTTTCAAGGGAATATAGGTGTGGATATTTTTAAAGGCCTTCAAAACATCAATCAGTATCGCCGAGCGCAATTAAACATATTGGCTCAGCAATATCGAATGGCGGATATGGCCGATGATGTAAGTTTATTTGTAGCCAATGCCTACTTACAAGTTGTACTCAACAAAGAAGTCTTGGTGGTTCAAGAACAGCAATTGAAAACGACGCAATTGGAACTCGCTCGACAAAAGAATTAGTAGAAGTGGGGGTATTGACCCTCGAGATCTTTTCGAGTTAGAAGCTAATCTAGCTACACAGGAGCAAAGTTTTGTTCTGGCAGAGAACAATTATCGCTTAAGCAAAATTAACTTAGCCCAGTTGCTTCTCATTACAGATTACAACAACTTTGAAATTGCCCTCGAAGATTTTTCCATTCCATTTCCCAGTATTCTTGAAAAAAACCAAAGGAAATTTTTGAAAAGGCCTTAACCTTTAGAAACGACATGAAGTTAGCAAAAACTAATATTGATATCTCTCAAAAAGATTTAGACATTGCTAAAGGGGCATTGTATCCTCGTTTGTCAGGATTCTACTCTTTATAGCACTCGAATCACCTATAATGATAGACTTATAGGTGCAGGAACCTTTAGCACCGTACCCTTGGGCTATGTTGCAGGGACTGGTGATCTTGTTGTCCGTGAATTTGAAGATCAAACTATTGCAGCTCCCTTGTCTTTTGCCGATCAATTCAGCCTGTATGACGGGCATAATTTTGGTCTACAATTGTCTATTCCTGTTTTCAATGGTAACTCATTGTCCAACTCGGTAAAGCGATCTAAAGTTAATTTAGAGCGATCTAAAAATATCTTCGGACAGCAAAAATTGGATTTAGAAACTTCTGTGAACCAAGCTTTTAATGACTCCAAAGGATCCTTTAAACTATATGAGGCAAGTCTTAAAACGGAGGTAGCTACCCAACGAGCGGCACAAGATGCTTTGGAACGTTTCCAAGCGGGCGTAATGAATTCCTTTGATTATGTACAAGCCAAGCAACGACATGAAGCAGCTGTATCTGATGCCATTCGTGCCAAATTTGATTATGTTTTCAAACTGAAAGTATTGGAGTTTTATTTTGGACTCCCTTTAGAAATAAACTGAGCAAAAAAAAAGAAAGAATCAAAACCCATGCTTTCCCATTATGGGTTTTCTATTTTTGCCATATGTCGTATTTGTTATATATAGAAACCTCTAGTAAAAACTGTTCGGTAGGGATCAGTGAAAATGGAATGCTCCTCTTCAAAAAAGAATTAAGCGAAGCCTTCGTTTAGTCATGCCGAAAACTTCATCCTTTATCAACGAGGTTTTCCATTCTTCCAATCTTTCTATTGAAAGGATATCTGCAGTTGTAGTGGGTATGGGGCCAGGTTCCTATACGGGTCTTCGGATAGGAGTAGCAGCAGCTAAAGGAATTTGTTATGCGCTGGGACTGCCTTTGATTTCAGTAGGGAGCCTGGAAACCCTCGCAAAGGGGGTTCTCCTCTTCGGCATGTTATATCATTCCTATGATAGATGCCCGACGAATGGAAGTCTATACAGCCGTATTCGATGAACAAGGAAAAGCACTCGAAGCACCTTGGGCAGAAGTCTTAGAAATTCACTCATTTGCATCGTATTTAAAACAAAGAAAATGTTTTTTTGTCGGTGACGGCAGTATTAAGTTTCAATCACTTACAAGCCATGCCAATGCTCATTTTGAATCTATTCCTAGCGAGCCTTCTGTTAAAAATATGGTTGCTATAGCTACAGAAAAGTTTATCAACAAAGAATTTGAAGATTTGGCTTACTTTGAACCTTTCTACCTAAAGGAATTTTATACCCCGCCCTCTAAGTAAGAATTGTCTTCAGTTGCTTTAAGGCTTCCTTTTCCGAAGTTGTAGGGAACAAACAGCTTTGGTTTTGGCACACATAGAATGTGGTTTTATTTACCTTCGTCCGATGGGCAAGCATAGGTATTTGCTCTTCCTCAGATGAGTTTTGACCTATGACGATTAATAAATTAGGGGAGTAATGTTTTGAAAATTGGAGGCAGAACGAAATGCATTCTGTCCAGTTATGACTATTTCAATTTCGGTTTGTTGCATCAACAGATCAATATATTGCCAGAGCGCATAGCCTTTGGGATACGAAGCGATATTGGATTCTAGTTGCCGAACTCTTTGTTTTGCGGCTTGTTTCAAGCTGGAATCGAAAAATAACGGCTGAGCCACCATTGATTTTCTGTCATTATTGCATTGGAAGACGGTATCACATTATCTTCTATTTCAATAGGATTGTACAAGCTGTCCTTTTGGTTTTTATTTTTGAAGTAAAATAAAGCTGTATCTGATTCATAAAAATGTTGGATACAGTAGTCAAATAGATTTTTAGCACGATTGAGATATTCAAATCTAAAAAGGTCTGATAACCTATTAGCAGTGCCTGAATTACAGTTGCATAATCTTCCAAATATCCTTCTGACTCTTTTTTCCAAAGACGTAAAAGGCTACCGTCAGGAGTAATTAAATGATTTTGAATAAATTTCAGTGATGCAGAAGCTGTCAAGGCAATTTCTTCATCACTAGTCGCTTGGTATGCTTTGCACAATCCGGACGCTATGAGAGCATTCCAACTGCTGACTACTTTTGAATCCTCAAGGGGTTTGGGCCTTCTTTTTCGTATGCGTTGCAATTTATTCTGCCAGTCACGTTTATTTTTCAGAAAGTCCTCTATTTGAATATTGTTCCTTTTGGCAAATGCTTCTGAAGTCTCTGTTTGGAACAATACGTATTGCTCTTTTTCCCAGTAGCCAGTGCTATTGATATTATAAAAATCTTGAAAACGTTTAAAATCATTTCCCAATATAGTTTTTAACTCCTTAGTAGTCCATGTGTAGTATGCACCTTCTCTCGTTTTTCCTTCCGTGTCTTGGCTATCGGCGTCTAAAGCACAAGAAAAGCCGCCTTGTTGCTGTAGTAAATTATATTTTAAAAACTGAAAGCAACTGTAAATACGATCCCTACAAGGGATTCTTTTCTTCTAAATAGGCCTCGCTGAAGATTGTAAGTAACTGTCCATTGTCGTATCCCATTTTTTCAAATGGGGATGTGCCAACGTTCGTCAACGGAGTATCTAGAAAAGCCACCTTCTATGGGATCGTGAATTCCTCCTAGGGCCATCTTTTTAATTGTATTTTTAAAATGCAACTTTGCCACTGAATTGTTCAGTATGCTCCCCGCGTACTGAAAAAATCGTAATAAAACGGGCATTGGGAATTTGGGGGCATTAAATCCTCCCACTCGGGGGTCACGACCCTTGAGCATTTCGGGAAGATAATTTTTTGATTGCTCCTGCATATCTTCTTGAGTTGTATTGGTAGAAAAGGAATTTTGAGCTTCTAGTAAGCCGCCTTCAAATGCATCCGCATAGTCTTCTAAACTTTTTGGATTATCTTCTTGTAACGTCTTTATTTTATTGAGGGAAGCCATCCATCGATCTTTAGGAAGGTAGGTACATCCCCAGATTGGTCGTCCGTCGGGAAGAGCTATTATATTCAAAGGCCAACCGCCTTGTCCGGTCAACAGCTGAAGGGCTTGCATATATATTTGATCTAAGTCGGGGCGTTCTTCTCGATCTATTTTGATGCAATGAAAAGTCCGATTCATTACTCTGGCTACTGTTTTTGATTCAAAGCATTCTTTTTCCATGACATGACACCAATGGCAGGTGGCATATCCGATACTGATCAGAAGCAATTGTTTATTCTGTTGTAGCTTAATGAAGTCTGTTTTTTTCCCAGGTCTGCCAGTATACAGGATTGGTAGCGTGTTGTTGTAGATAGGGACTAGTTTCACTCCCTAAAATATTAGCGCTAGCCACCGAGTTAACCGTTGATTGCTGACACAGTAGCCACTTTTCCTGGCATCATTTCTTTAAGCATATTTTCGATACCATTTTTAAGTGTAAAGGTCGACGAAGGACATCCGCTGCAAGCTCCTTGTAATACTACTTCTACTTCCTTTTTGGCCTCGTCATACTGTGAAAAAGCAATATTGCCCCCATCCGAAGCAACAGCAGGCTTGATATATTCATCAAGGATTTTTACAATTTGTTGTTCAGTAGGGGTTCGCTCAATATTTGGTGCCTTTTCACTGTGCTGTTTTTTTTCAGTAAGTCGGGTGATTACCTCTTTACCATCGGCTAAGTGGGCGCGTACAAATTCTCTTATTTCCATTGTTATACTGTCCCAATCGGCCACCTCATATTTGGTTATGGATATATAATTAGCATCAATAAACACCTCTTTGACATAGGGAAAATGAAATAGAGCTTGTGCTAAGGGTGCACTTTTCGTATCATCGATACTTTTGAATTCTTGCAATTCCTCTACCAACATTTTATTGGCAACAAACTTCATGACAGCTGGATTCGGTGTCTGCTCAGCGTAAATAGTGACTGGAATTTGTTTGAAACCAATTCACCATTTAGTATTTCACCCCCATCATTCAAATAGTTTTGAAGTTGTTCGGCAACTTCTGAAAGGACATCTTCCCATTCCAAAATATTAAAACGTTCTATTTTAATTGAACCTCCTGAATTGATACTGATTTCACAAAGGGTAAATAAAATAATTGTTGAACTAATGGAGCCTCTTTTGCCTCATCAATAGTTTTAAAGTGAAATGTTTTCTCAACAGCTAGCGGAGGATCGATAGAAAATTGAGCTAGAGTATTCCCTTTTTTACAACGACCTTGAACAGAATAGCGATTCATTTTTCTTTTTTTCAAAACTACAAAAGTTAAGAGAATTACTCTCCTAGCAACTGTCCTTAAAAAAACTTAGATTTAATAAAAAAACAATGCTTATAAAATCAGTTCGTGGATTTCATCCGGAATATGGCGATAGTTGTTTTATTGCTGACAATGCTACTTTAATTGGAGACGTTTTAATGGGAGAGGACTGTTCTGTATGGTTTCAGGCTGTAATTCGTGGAGATGTCAATAGCATTCGAATAGGGGATCGAGTCAATGTTCAGGACGGTGTAGTGATTCACGGTACTTTTGAGAAATCATCAACAACTATTGGAGACGATGTATCGATTGGTCATAATGCATTGGTACATGGTTGCACTATAGAAGACAAAGTGCTCATTGGAATGGGTAGCATTGTAATGGATGATTGTGTGATCGGTGCTGGGAGTGTGATTGCCGCAGGTAGTGTACTCCCCAAAAATACTGTTGTTCCTCGAGGAAGCGTCTATGCAGGGGTTCCTGCACGTTTTTTAAAACCCACCTCAAAAGAGCTTTTGGAGGAAGAAATTGAACGCATTGCAAAGAACTACATTACTTATGCTTCTTGGTTTTCGAGCGAATAAAAAAACCGCTTCCTCAGGAAACGGTCTAGTATGGTTTGAAAAGATAAGAGATCTTAGAATCCGAGTTCTGTCTTAACATCGGCCATAAGATCAGTCCCTTTAGACATAATCACGCTGCCTCCTGCGGAAGAATCTAAAACGTAGTCAAATCCTTGAGCTGAAGCAACCTTCTCAATGGCGGTGCGTGCTTTTTCATAAAGCGGACGCATCATCTCCACTTGTTTTTTTTGTAGATCTTGGGCAGCTTGCTGTCGAAATTGCTCCAAAGATTGTTGAATTCCTTCTAGTTCAGTTCGGCGCTTCTGATTGATTATTTCAGATTTGTTCTCCGCGTCGGCGGCGTAGGTTTGCGCTTTGGCTTGGTATTCTTTAACAGAGTTTTCCAAGTCTGTTGAATAAGTTTTTTCCAATTCAGCAATTTCTTTTTGTGCAGCGATCACTTCAGGCATTTCACTGATGAGCTTTTGGACTTCAATATGAGCCACTTTGGATTGTGCAAAGCTGACAGTTGATGCCATAAGAAGTACTGCTGTAAAAAGTTGTTTCAATAGTTTCATAATTTATTTTTTAATAAAACGAATGTGTTAATTTTAGCTTTCTCTTTAAGAGCTTTCAATTTTTCTTTGCGAGCCTTCAATTTTTCTTGCGCGTTGATTCGTTTTAAAACTAGGTCGCTAATATCGTAATTTTTTGAAGAATATAGCATAACCACGTCTGCAGATCTGTCAAAAATATAATCGTATTTTCTTTCCTTAGCAATGTCACGAACCACGGTTAGGACTTGGTCTTGAATGGGTTTTAACAATCGGTTGCGCTGCGAGATACGATCGCCTCGAGGGCCAAACCGCTTTTCTTGCAAGCGAATAACTTCTCCTGCAAAATCTTTAATCTCTAGTTCTCTATCATCAATTAGTTCGGGGGTTAGCAACACTCTCTCAGCATTGAGTTGATCTTGAAGCTGCTTCAATTCCAGCTTTTTTAGCTCAATTTCTTTTTTCCAGTCTTCAATTTTCTGATCTAAGAGTAGACTGGCTTTTTTGTATTCCGATATGTTTTCCAAAATAATATCCATGTCGATGTATCCCACACGGGCACCACGTTGTGCAGTGGCTGAACTATTAAAAAAAGAGGCATAGCAGGAAAATAAAAGAAAATAAAAGGCGCATATAGACCATATTAGCTACTTTATAACGTTGAAAAGGAGATATTATTTTAGAAATTCTGACCGATGATGAAATGTGTTTCCCAACCATTGGGTTGATTGTTGGTACCGTCGGGATTGTCGAATCCATAACCTAAAAGTCAATACCGAGTAATCCAAAAGCAGGCATAAAAGATTCTGACTCCAGCGCCAGCCGATCGTTTGGCTTCAAAAAGGGTTAAAATTTCTAAAACTGTCATATCCGTTCCCAGACCCAAAAGGTGAGCCCATAGATGGATGCCGAGGGTTTTAACGTTACTGGGTACACTCAATTGAGTGAAAATTTATTGTAAATAATAGATCCGTCCCTGCTAGATAGCGATTGATTTTGATAACCCCGGAAGTGCAATATTTTCGCGTCCATCCATAGCAAAATTGGCCATTCCGTCGCCACCCAGGTAGAAACGTTCAAAAGGAATATACCCTCTGTCTTGGTTATAGGTGCCAATAAAGCCAAAGTCTGCCTGCGTTTTAAGAACTAATTTACCAATAAGTGAGGTATACCAGGTACCATTAAACTTGAGCTTGTAGTATTCCAACCAACGAAAGCGTTCTTGATCTACCTTATCTTGTAATACATTTCCTTCTGCGTCTTGAAATTCAGCTTGGTTTCCAGATCGCCGTAATCCACATCACTGAATAGGGAGTAGGGAGGGGTTAATTGGCACTGATGGGAAAGTGGATCCCCCTGTTGGAAAGATGGGGTTTGTGAAGGTATTATTACGACTCAGCGCAATGGTATAGGTTAAATTGCCTCTCCGTCACCAAAAAGTAAAAGTCCTGTAAAGTAGTTGTTGAGATTATAATATTGATAGGCAAGCGCTTGTGAGAGTGTAAAGAAATCATCAGGGACTTTCAATCGTCGGGCCAAACCAATGGAAATACCCTGGAGATTTCAAACGATTGACTCTTGTCTGCCCGGCGAGTAAAAAAGTCATAACGATATTGATTGGTACGCGAGAGGAGGTTGAAAATTGAACGGGTTGACTGCCTCCCAGCCAAGGTTCCCTGAAAAACTAAAACTGTAGGTACTGTAGAACTGACTGGCTTGCAACCTCAGTGCCAAACTCTGTCCGTCTCCCATGGGTAGAGGTCGGTATGCCTTTTGGTAATATTCCGCATGGAGAAGTTATTAAAAGACAATCCTAGGTTCCCTGATAAATCCACCCCCGCCATAACCTCCTTGAAGTTCAATCTGGCTGGCGCCTGCTTCCACCAAACCATATTCAATATCGACGGTGCCATTATTAGGGTCAACATTTTTGAAATTAGGAGAAATTTGCTCTGCATCAAAGAAACCGAGTTGACCCAATTCTCTCACGGTTCGGACTACTTTATCCTTACTGTAGAGTTCTCCTGGTTTGGTTCGTAATTCTCTAAAAATAACATGGTCATTTGTCTTGTCATTCCCCACTACGGAAATTTTGTTGAAACTGGCGATTTTACCTTCAGTTATTCGAATCTCCATATCAATAGTATCGTTTTCAGCACTAACCTCCACGGCATTGATGTTAGAAAAAAGATAGCCACTATTTTGATAGAGATTGGCTAGGTCATTGGCGTCGGGATTATCATCCTGAATACGTTCTTTGAGGAGGACTCCATTGTATGGGTCTCCCGATTTGATTCCTAGTATTTGATTGAGTTGATTGTTGGTGTAGACTGAATTTCCTAGATAGCTAATATCCCCGAAATAATATCGGTTTCCTTCTTGCAAGTCAATTTGAAGCGACATTGTTTTTTCATCCTCATTGAGAATGGAATCAGTTACAATTCTAGCATCTCGATATCCTTTTTCTTTGTAGAATTCAATTAGGTTTTGTTTGTCTCCCTCAAATTCTTTGATGATATATTTTGATTTTTTCCAAAAACGAAGTGGAAATTTTTTCTTTGTCTTTTTAAGCTTCTTGCGGAGTTTATTATTACTAAAAACCTCATTACCAGTAAAATTGATATTTTTAATTTTAACAGGCTCACCACGATCTACTTTTACCACCATTTTTAGGTTGTTTGTTCCTTGAACACTGTCATCAGGAATGGTGTTGAGCGTAACCTTGGTATTGAGATATCCCACCTTTTTGTACTTATTGATGATGTAGTTTTTAGTATTGGTCAGAAAACTTTCGGAAAGTTTTTTACCTGCTGTCAATTCAGTATCCTTAATAATTGTTTCTGCTTTCCCTTTGCGAAGTCCAGTAACTTTAACATCACTAAGAGTAGGGAGTTCTTGAATTTCAAGTTGAAGATTAACCTTATCCCCGGAGACACTGGTTACATAAAAATTGATATCGCTAAAAAACTCAAGTTTCCATAATTTATTGATTACACTACTAATTTCTTCTCCAGGAAGCTGAACGAGTTGTCCTTTTTTCAATCCGGTGTATGAGATAACGGTTTTTGCATTGTAGGTTTTCAAACCTAAGACCTCGATGCTATCGATTTGATATTTTTTTCCTTTGATAAAGCTGTCGGTTTGGCCGAAAAGGAAAGGGCTGCAAAACAGGGCTACAAAAACTGGCACAATAAATATTTTGAGAGAGGGACTAAGCATTAATTTGTGCGCTGGTTTTGCCAAATCTTCGTTCGCGTTTTTGATATTCTAAAAGTGCTTCTTGCAGGTTTTGTTCTCTAAAATCAGGCCAAAATACATTGGTGAAATACAGTTCTGCATAGGCAATTTGCCAAAGCAAAAAATTACTTATACGTTGCTCACCACTTGTTCGTATGAGTAAGTCTACGTCGGGTAATTTATGCGTGCAAAGATGTTTATTTATGGTTGAATCGTCAATATCATCGGGAGATATTAATTTATTTTTAACGAGTTCACCGAGTTTTTTTACCGCAGATGTAATTTCTTGTCTTGCGCCATAGCTTAGAGCCAAGGTAAGGGTCATATTACTATTGTTTGCCGTCTTATTTATGACATGGAACAGTTCGTCTTGAACACTTTGGGGAGTTCAACTATTTCTCCGACCGCTTGAAGTTTGATATTATTGTCTAATAATTTTTCAAACTCACTTCGAAGAGACTGAACTAGTAAGCGCATTAGGGTACCTATTTCTTCTTTGGGACGCTGCCAATTTTCTGAAGAAAAAGCGTAAAGGGGTCCAAATGCTTGATTCCCAACCGAACAGACTCTTCAACAACAGCCCGCACGGCTTGTACACCGTTTTTATGTCCGAACAAACGATTTTTCCCTTTTGACGACGCCCAACGACCGTTTCCATCCATGATGATGGCCACGTGATCAGGCATTTTATCTAGGTTCAATTCGCTTTTCATTATTATTCTTTACAATAACATGGTAGGTCGCCAAAGGTAAATGAAATTGTCAAGCCAGAAAAAATATACCAATCATTATTATTGAAATCTCCATAGCGTGCAAAATCAAATTCATCAATGGGTGTGCTCCCGTCCAGGTTGTCTGTTAACGCATAACGAAGGCCAATTTCAAACCCCAGAACCACAAAAGGACTTGGGTTGGTTTTAAACCCCAAGATGACCGGTAATGCTACGGTTTGATCATTATCATAATCTATGGTTTGTGCAGGAATATTAGTATCGAAATAGAATTGAGAATAATCGGCATAACTAACACCCAAGTAGACATAGGGCGAAAAATCTGGTAATTCGTTATGCAGGTTGAACTCTACGAAGTTGATTTCGGTTCCCAAACTGATCTCAGAAATGTTATTTTTGAATTTATAGCTTCGAAGAAAACGGCTCAAATCCTTAGATTTATAATCACTTCCAATCAAACTAGAATTCATAATACTGAACCGCAAGGCGTAACGAGTTGTAATATTCCATTTGTAAATAATTCCAAAGCAGTGCTGTTGGGATAAACAAAATTGGAAGACCCCCACATCCCCTCGATAGCTACTTGCCCCTAAAAAGGCGCCTACTTCATGGAATTGAGCATGCAAATGCTGGGACTGTAATAGTAAAATAACTAACAGCCCCATACCGAGACCCTTGCATGGGATGGATAGTGTAGCAATCTTGATTGTTTTTGTGTCTAATTAATAAACTGAAGCAGAATAATTATTGTTCGTTTCTAGTGTCAAAACCCCAGAAAAGTTTGTTTCGTAGCGTATTGAAAAAGTTGTCTCCTTGGATTTGGATGGTTTGAATTTGAAATGGGGCTTTTTGAAGATTAATTTCTGTATTCATAGGGAGACTTATCGACCGAGCATCCATAGAAAGTAAATGATCTGTTCCTCTTCCATTCACACGAATCGAAATTTGATCGGAATCGGGCAATACGAGTGGTCTCAAATTAATATTATGTGGAGCAATTGGACTGAGTATGAAATTTTCAGTAGCTGGTGTGAGTATAGGGCCTCCGTTACTCATCGAATAGCCTGTAGATCCAGTGGGTGTTGACACAATTAAGCCATCGGCCCAATAGGTGGTCAATTCCTTCCATTGATTTGCGTTTCAATATTCAACATCGAAGTCGTGTTTTTTCGAATTAGTGTGACTTCGTTGAGCGCATATCCAAAGTCTTCAATAGCTTCCACCTGCCTATCGGTCTGAATTTGGATCAAGCTCCGATGAATGGTTTTGTAGTGTCCTTCAAAAAACAAATCCAGTCCTTTCTCTAAGGATTCTTTTGCAAAGAAGTCAAAAAGCCCAAACGACCAGTGTTTATTCCTAAAATAGGTAAATTGCTGTTGTAAATAAAAGGGATGGAGCGGAGTAAAGTACCATCTCCACCTAAAGAAAACAAAACATCGAAATCACTAGCTTGCCCTTGGCTGCTGTCAAAATAGTCAGCAGCACGCCCTGCAGAGTCAAAGTTTTTTTGCAGGCGAAGATCAATCGAAATGGTATGCCCTTTGTCTTGAACTAGCCGATGAATGGTATGCGCATATTCTTCGGTTACGGATTGATTGTAAGCGCAAAACAGTGCTATCTTCATGATGCAAAAGTACAAAGAATCCCCCAGTTCAAGGTAGGAGGTGTTTTTGCAGTCACAAAATAATCATATGAATAATAGAACAGAAACTTTATTTTTGAAAAAAAATCTTCTGTGACTCAACTCAGCGTTAACATCAATAAAGTAGCCACCTTACGAAATGCAAGGGGTGGCGTGGTACCCGATCTATTACAAATAGCCTACGATCTACAACAGATGGGGGCTCAAGGAATCACCATTCATCCTCGCCCAGATGAACGACATATCCGATATTCCGATGCACGCGCATTACCCCAAGTGATCTCTACCGAACTAAATATTGAGGGCAATCCCAGTCCCAAGTTTATTGATTTGGTAATGGAAGTACACCCGACACAGGTCACCTTGGTCCCCGATGCACCTGATGCCTTAACCTCTAATGCCGGGTGGGATACCATCGGACAACAGGTGTACCTGAGGGAAATCATAGCCCAATTTAAAGCGGTAGGGATTCGCACCTCCATTTTTGTAGAACCTGAGGAAGAAATGATTCAGGGAGCAGCAGATACAGGTACTGATCGTATTGAATTGTATACAGAGGGATATGCTGTGGGATATTCACAAGATCCAGAAAAAGCCATTAGCCCTTTTGTGGCAGCAGCCGTGAAAGCAAAAGAAGTAGGATTGGGATTGAATGCAGGCCATGATCTGAATCTTGAAAACATCCATTATTTTTGCACAAAATATGCCCAACTTACTTGAGGTTTCCATTGGCCATGCGTTGATTAGTGAAGCCTTATATTCAGGTTTTTGAAAAAAATTATTCACGCCTATTTGGAAAAAAAATTAGCTTAAATGAACAGTCTCACTCCAATATTTTGGGAGATTCAGGGAAAAATTTGCTGATTCTTCACGGGTTTTTAGGAATGAGTGATAACTGGAAAACCTTAGCTCGCCAGTGGTCTCAGCAAGGATTTAGAGTCCACCTGATCGATCAGCGCAATCACGGCATGAGCTTTTGGGATACCAATTTTGATTATGAAGTGATGGCCGATGATTTGCAATGCTATATAGACGAACAAAGAATTCAAAAATGTTGGGTATTGGGACATTCAATGGGTGGAAAAACAGCTATGTATTGGGCCTGTCAACACCCAGAAAAATTACAGGGATTGGTGGTGGTAGACATTGCTCCTAAAGAATATCCACCGCACCACCAGAAGTTATTGAATGATTACGCTCCTTGGATTTTTCTGTATTAACTACCCGTAAAGAAGTGGATCAAGCCCTAGAAGCAGCGGTCCCTGATAGGGCTTTTCGTCAGTTTCTTTTTAAAAAAATGTGTATTGGATAGCTCCTGGAGAGTTGAGAGGCTTCCGCGTAAACATTGATGTCCTTCAATATGCTGGAGAAGCTGTCGGTGCTGCCCTGCCAGAGGCTTTTTTGTTGTTCTCGTCCCACCCTTTTTATTAGAGGAGAACACTCCCAGTATATTACCGACCAAGACAGGATGACACTCAAACACCATTTTTCCAAATTTGAGGTACAAACCGTGAGTGGGGCAGGTCATTTTTTACATGTAGAGAATCCAAAACAATTTTCAGAAATACTTTTAAATTGGGTGAATGCAGTTGCTTAACATCACCACTAAAGGAGAATTTGTTAGAAATTAAGGGTGTGACGTCTAGAATAGACACTTTCTATTACTTTTGCCGAGCATAATCAAACATATGGAACATATTGTTCGTAAAGCAATTCAATCCGATGCTCCGGCAATCTTAGGACTAATCCGAGAATTAGCTGTTTTTGAAAAAGAACCCGCTGCCGTAGTTGTTACCCAAGAGGATATCGAACAACATGGGTTTGGATCACATCCCTTATTTGAATGTATCGTTGCTGAAATAGGGAATAAAGTTGTGGGAATGGCGTTATTTTATCCGAGGTATTCAACCTGGAAAGGCCAACGTGGCATCTTGAGGTTTGATAGTCACTGAGAATCACAAGGGCAAAGGTATTGGCACGGCTTTATACCACTCGTTTATAGCATATGCGCATCAAACTGGGGTAAATCGGGTAGAGTGGGTAGTCTTGAACTGGAATACACCAGCGGTTCAATTCTACAAAAATAGTGGGGCTGAAGTGTTGGAGGATTGGAACACGGTGCAGATGAATCGCTCTGCCATGAAAGTCTATTTGAATAAGAAACAATGAAAGTATTTAAGTTTGGAGGAGCCTCTGTTAAAGATGCAAAAGGTGTTGCCAATCTCATGCGAGTAGTGCAACAACAAGGAGCAGAGAATACGCTTATTGTTGTTTCTGCAATGGGAAAAATGACCAACGCTCTAGAAGATGTTGTCGTGGCTTATTTTGATGAGGAAGAAAAAACGGCAGGCCTCTTGACGGCGATACAAGCCTATCATTTTGATATAATAGATTTCCTTTTTTTGAAGGAATCCGAAACGATAAAAAATGAAATCTTAGGTTTATTGAAGAGCTCAAAACATTTTTACAAAGCAACAAATCGCCAAATCGAAGCTTCGTGTACGATCAGGTAGTGTGTGTGGGAGAATTGATTTCCACGCATATCATTGCCGCTTATTTAAATGCCCAAGGGATTCCGACTCAGTGGTTGGACGCTCGGTCTGCAGTTAAAACAAATGCCTATTATCGAGGTGCCGATTTGGATTGGGAGGCGACAAAAAAACAAATTAAAGCGCAGGTGAGAGGCAAATCCACCTATATCACACAGGGTTTTATTGGAAGTGATTCTAATAATTTCACGACAACTTTAGGGCGTGAGGGATCTGATTACACCGCTGCCATATATGCTTATGCATTGGATGCTGAGTCCGTGACAATATGGAAGGACGTGCCAGGGGTCTTGAATGCCGATCCTCGAATATTTGATTCAACCCAACTCCTCCACCAAATCTCCTACAGAGAAGCGATTGAGTTGGCTTTTTATGGTGCTTCTGTCATTCATCCAAAAACTTTACAACCTCTTCAAAGAAAGGAAATTCCATTATTTGTTAAGTCATTTTTAAACCCTGAAAACCCAGGTACTTCAGTTTCCAAGGGACAGGCGTTGGTTCCAAAATTGCCTTGTTTTATTTTGAAAAAAGATCAAATATTATTGCGCTTATTCTCTTTGGATTTTTCTTTTATTGTAGAGGATAATATCAGTCAAATATTTAGTTTATTACATCGCCACCAGATGAGAGTGGAATTAATTCAAAATTCTGCAATTAGCTTTTCAGTTTGTATTTACAATAAATACAATCGCTTAGAAGAATTGGTAAAAGCGTTGGAGTCTACATTTAAAGTAACTGTCCATTCGGGAGTAAACTTATATACGATCCGTCACTTTGATCAAGCAGCAATAGATCGAATTCGAAACAATGGAAAAAAAATTCTATTGGAGCAACGAACTCAAGAAACACTTCAACTTGTGACCGCTTAATCTAGGTATTCGTTTACAAAAGAGCGACAAAAATCACTTATTTCTTCACGGGTTTTTCGAAAGGCTTGTTCTATATCTTCTTCGTTTCCTACTAGTTTGCTTGGATCAGAAAAATTTTGATGCAATCGCAGCGCCGTATTGACGGGAATATTGGGCAGTTTTCAGCAGCATGATCACAAACAGTAATGATAAAATCAAATGAAATATCGAGGTATTCTTCCACTAGGTTTGAGTTGTAATGGCTTATGTCCAATCCCACTTCTTTTAAGGTAGCGATAGCTCTGGGATTTACTCCATGGGTTTCGATTCCAGCGGAATATATCTTGGCTTTATCATTGGCATAATATTTTAAAAAGCCGTGAGCCATTTGACTTCTACAGGAGTTCCCGGTGCATAGGACTAAAATAGTTTTCATTGGATTAATCGGGATGAAATTGATTTTTTATTTTTTCTAAAATAGTAGTTGCAAGAAGTTGATGACTTTCAACCGTCCATCCAGCTACGTGGGGACTTAAGAGCACATTCTTGTCGGTCCTCAAATATTCCAATTCTGCTGGGGGCTTTTGTTGGTTAAAAATAGACTCAAAGGAACTGGATTCGTATTCCAGTACATCCAGGGCGGCACCTAGAATTTTTCCAGATTGCAAGCCAGCTACCAATGCTTTGGTTTCAACAGCACTGCCTCTGGCTGTATTGAGTAGCCAAAAGGATTGCTTCATTGAGTTAATGAATTTTTGATCGATTAGGGGTTGTGTGCTGGGGTTTTGATCGGTGTGAATACTTATAACAGTGGCATTTTCTTGAATTTTAGATAGAGGAACTTGAGTAGCATTGTTGTCGCCTAGATTAGATTTTTGGTCGGTGCAATAAACACGTACACCCATCCCTTGTAATTTTTCAGCAAAGCTTTTCCCCATATGGCCATAACCGATAATCCCAACCGTTTGTCCTTTAAGTTCCCATCCACGATGCGCTTCTCGTAGCCAAACCCCAGACTGAATCGATTGGTGTCCAGACTGAAGTTTGTTAAATAAAGCCAGCAGCATACCCTAGGCAATGCTCTCCTACAGCATTTTGATTTCCTTCAGCGGCAGAAAATAGCTGGATTCCTTTTTGCTGCGCATAAGAGATATCTATGTTTTTCCATTCCTGCCCCGACACGCCCAATAAAACGAAGCTGGCAGGCTTGATCCAAAAAGTGCTATCAATGGGAAATCGAGAACGTATAATCAGCCCATCATATTGATTGAGTTCCTTCCAAAGGTGATTTAATGGGGTTTTATAGGCTAGGGTATTTTTATATCCAAGTGCCTCCAACCCGTCAACAAGAGTGGGATGGTTTTCATCTACGTGGAGGACTCTCATGATTTAGAAGTGAAGAATTATTTTGGCAATGTAGAAAAAGAGATAAATGCAAAAATATCATTACAAGTAGTGATAAAAGGGCCAGTTGCAATGGCAGGATCAATTCCGTTTTTATCTAGAATGATAGGCACAAACGTACCGATCAAAGCAGCCACAATAATGACGCTCATCATGGCTCCTGCGATGGTTAGACTTAAAATTAATTCTTGATTGATCAGAATTCCAAAGAGAATCAAGAGTGCTGAAAGAGCCAGACCATTGATGAGGCTGAGCCCAACTTCCTTGACCAATCGAGAAATCAACGATCCTTTCACAACATCGTTGGCCAAGCCCTGAACAATAATAGCAGAGGATTGCACTCAACATTCCCAGCCATTGCGGCAATAAGGGGGTATAGAAAAAGAGATTTCTCAGTTGAGGTTGGGTCATAATTTGCTCAAAATTTTGAAGAATAAATACACTTCCTAGCCCACCAATCAACCCTAAAAATAACCAAGGAAGTCGAGCTTTACTCAAATCCCAAATGGTATCGTCTGCCTCGACATCTGAAGAGACTCCGGCCGCTAATAGATAATCTTCTTCAGCTTCATCCTTAATGAAATCTACAATATCGTCTATAGTTATCCTTCCCAACAATTCTTTTTTGTCGTTCACTACCGGGATGGCCTCTAGATCGTATTTAGTCATGATTCTAGCCACTTCTTCACCCTCTTGATTTGTGGTGACAAAATCAACATTGGGGATGGATATGTCTTTTACAATGGCCCGTGAGTTGGCTGTGATTAAATCTTTTTAAGGATAACCTTCCTTGAGCCGATTCTTGCTATCAACCACATAAATGGAGTGTACACGAGTTACATTTTCAGCTTGTGCACGCATTGTATTTAAGCACTTAAGTACACTGAGATCTTCTTGTACTTTAACCAATTCTTTTGCCATCAAACCTCCAGCTGTATTTTCCTCATAGTTAAGCAGTTCTCTAAGATCATCTGCCAATGTTTCATCATTGATCTGATCAAATACTTTTTCTTGTCTGGCTTCGGGTAGTTCTGATAGTAAATCAGCAGCGTCATCGGTATCGAGTTCTTCGATTTCACCAACGATTTCTTTGACAGATAATTGTTTTAAGATTCCTTCTCGTATGTCTTCATCCAATTCGGCCAGAGCGTCGGCTGTTTTGGCACTATTTAGCAGCTTGATAATATAGACAGCTTCGTCTATGGAGAGTTCTTGTATAATTTCTGCAATATCCGCATAATGGAGTTGATTCAACTTTTTTTGAAGCTGACTATTTTGTAGGCCCTCAATTAAGCTTCTAATTCCTTGAATTGCTGTTTTATCTACTTGAAAATTGGCCATTTTCGATTTTTTGGGTTAGCGCTACAAAATCTGTACCCGATAGTTTTTCTGGTCGCAGTGCAAAGATACTATCTTCTGTAAGATTTGAAGGTAAACCAAATGATTTAAGGCTGTTCGGAGTGTTTTTCTACGTTGTTGGAAGCTGGTTTTACGACTCGAAACAATAGAGTTTCGTCGCAAGGGCAACTAAAATTCTCTTTTACGTTTCAAACGAATAACCGCAGAGTCTACTTTTGGTGGTGGATGGAAAACACCTGGCTTAACAGTAAAACAATATTTTATCTCATAATAAAGTTGACTCAATACAGAAAGGATTCCATATTTTTTACTTCCAGGGGGCTCACAGATTCTTTCCGCTACTTCTTTTTGAAACATGCCTGTAATAAAAGGTATCTGATTTCGATGTTCCAGCACTCTAAAAACAATTTGAGAAGATATGTTATATGGGAAGTTCCCAATCACTGCAAATGGCCGTTCTCCAAAGACGGAAAAGAAGATCGAGTTTGAGAAAGTCTTCATTGAGAATGTGTTCGTTTAAAGTTGGATAGTTCTCGTGGAGATAGGCTACTGATTCAGTATCCAATTCTACAACTTTTAATCGATTAGTTTTGGGAATCAAAAACTGAGTGAGAATACCTGTTCCTGGTCCAATTTCCAATACCCCTTCATAGTTTTCAAAGAGAAGGCTGTCTGCTATTTTTTTAGCGATGTCAGGTGCGGTAAGAAAATGCTGTCCAAGATATTTTTTAGGAATAACTGATTTCATTTTTGTTCAATAATAATATTTAAAAAAAGTTCTAAAGGTCAGTAATTGATTCCCAAAACGCTCTTGTGTTTTCTGGCGCAGTCGCTCGGCATCGTTTTCAAATAGGCTGTCAATTGCGCCTGATTAGTCACCTTGTATTGAACCGCATAGCTTCCCGTAGCATTTTGATGTTCGTCGTATATTTTGACCAGTTGTGCAGATTCAAATTTTTGAGTAGCTAATACTTCTGGTATGTGTTCATCTTGGATCCATTGCAACCAATCCTCCTCAATCTCAGGAGTCAAACTAACTGTGACATTGTAAAGAATCATTAGGATTGAATATTCTCAAATCCGCAGTATGGCACTAATGCTTTTGGAATCCGAATCCCGTCTGGACCTTGAAAGTTTTCCAATAAACCAGCAAGAACTCTAGGAAGCGCTAAAGAACTGCCGTTTAATGTATGCACGCTCTGTTTTTCCTTCTTTTGTTTCGGTATCGTAATTGTAGTCGTTCTGCCTGAAAACTTTAAAGTTCGAAACCGAACTGATTTCAAGCCATCGATCTTGGAGCGGTTGAAAAACTTCAAAATCATAGGTTAGTGTCGCTGTAAAACCTAAGTCACCTCCACAGAGACGTAGAATCCGGTAGGGTAACTCCAGGGCTTCTAATAATTTTTTGATGTGTTCCACCATCTGATTCAGTGCTGTCATTGAATGTTCAGGGGTTTCAATTCGAACAATTTCGACTTTATCGAATTGATGTAGACGATTTAATCCCCTTACATGGGCACCATAGCTACCAGCTTCTCTTCTGAAGCATGGCGTATAGCCAGTGAGTGATATGGGTAATTCGAATTCTTCAAGAAGGACATTTCTGTAGATATTGGTGAGGGGAACCTCAGCAGTAGGAATGAGATAGAGGTTATCATTTTGTATATGATACATTTGTCCTTCTTTATCTGGGAGTTGGCCAGTGCCAAAACCAGATTCTTCATTTACGAGATGTGGCACTTGAATTTCTCGGTATCCAGCCTGGATATTAAAATCGAGAAAAAAATTAATTAGAGCTCTTTGTAATCGAGCACCTTTGCCTTTAGACAGGGAAACCAGCTCCCGATATTTTGCTTCCCAATTCAAAATCAATGAGATCGTATTTTGCTGCCAATTCCCAATGTGGTTGTGCCTTTTCGTGAAGCTTTGGGACAGTTCCGGCCCTAAAGATTTCTTCATTATCTTCATCGCTAGTTCCAGAAGGGACACTTTCATCGGGGATATTTGGGATTTTGGTTCGGATTTCCAAAAGGTCTTTCTCAATTTTTTGGAGTTGTTCTTGAAGGTTTTTGGTTTCTGATTTAAGAATAGTTGTTTTTTCTTTCAATAGATTCGCCTCCTCAGTGTTGCCAGTTTTAAATAACTGTCCAATCTCTTTGGCTTTTTGATTGGCAGAAGCTAACGTTTGATCGAGGCTAGTTTGAGTTTTGCGACGTTTTTGGTCCATGTCAATCAACGCGTCGATAAGTTCCGTTTCCTTAAAGCCTCTTTTGGCTAGACCTTGTAGTACAGCTTCTTTATTATCGCGAACAAAGGAAAGAGATAACATATATTAATTTTTTGTAAAGGTAGCTGTTCCGTTAAGAAATTCGGGTATGCACTTTTGACAATACAACTGATCTTTCTCTAGCTGTTGTTTTAATTCTTGAAGCGAGTTAAACTTCTTTTCATCTCTTATTTTAAGATGAATGTCCAGGTCAGTATTTGGTCGTATAAATCTTGATTTAAATCAAAAAAATGTACCTCAATTCGGGGCGTAGTCCCAGACAGGGGTAGGTCGAATCCCAATATTCATCATTCCCCAAAAGAGCTTACTTTCTATGGGGCACGAAACTAAATATACACCTCTATCCGGCCACATTTTATAGGATTCCTCAATGTTAATATTAGCAGTGGGAAATTGAATCGTTTTACCAACTTTATCTCCCTGAATGACGGTGCCGATCAATCGAAAGGGGCGGTTTAAGTATTGTGTTGCTTTGGGCAAATCGCCTTCTTGTATAGCTGTTCGAATTTTAGTAGAACTTACGGCTATGGAATTCACATCTTGGGCTGGAATCACAGTAACCTCAAACCCATACAACTCTCCAAATCCAATCAAATCTTCGATTGACGCCTCTCTGTTTTGGCCAAAGCGGTGATCATAGCCGATAATTACATGTTTACAATTCAGTTGTTCCGCAAGAATATCTCTTGCAAAAGAAGTAGCTGAGGTGCGTGAAAATTCTTTTGAAAAAGGATGGATAACAAGATGATTAATTCCTAACAATTCAAGACCCTTTATTTTTTCATCTAAGGTGTCAATCATTTGGACGGATTGACTTTTTTTGCAATACCATTCTTGGATGGGGAAAGAATGTCAAGACAACAGACACTAAATCACGTTTTTTTGATTGGGTAACAAGTTGGCTTAAAATTTTTTGGTGACCGATATGTGCGCCGTCAAAAGTACCGATGGTCACAATTGTTTTTTGACTGCTTTTAAAATTTTTTAAATCACGAATGACCTTCATTGATTTTACATATCTTGGATCTTGGAACAAAAGTACTTTTTTTGGTAAACCGTTGCCAATTTGCAGAAAGAATCATTTTTTGAGGGAGTACGATGACTATTTGAAATTGAACCGTAATATTTATATTTTTTTATTGATACTTTGTATTGGACGTATCAACTCACAGTCCTATTGGAGTCCATCTCTGCAGCAAAATGCTAACCCAAAGACAGTATTCTATAATCTAAATAGAACAACTTTACTTCGCCAAAAAGTCAGCCATCTTATATAACACCAATGGACATTCAACTCAAGGAATTAACAATACCAAATGAAATAGGTGAGCTTGAAGTTTTGATTTGATACCTACCCCAGTCATGGCTCCTGTAGTGGCTCAAAAGTATCCTTTGATTCAAACCTACAAAGGGGTTAGTCGTATACGTTCTGGAGTGAGTGCCAGAATAAGCGTAGTTCCCCAAGGAATTAGTGCTTGGATTCGAAATACAAAGGGTAACGATTTTTTTATTCAACCTGAAAAAGATGGGCTTCACTTCACTTATCAACGTCAAAAAAACGATAGAACTGAATCATTTAATTGCAAAGTAGAATCAAGTGATTGGTTTCAAAAAAACCCCTATTGCTAATCAAGCAAAGGGTGAATCAAGCATTTCAGGATCACTGAAAACTTTTCGAATAGCTATTGTAGGTACCGGAGAGTACACAGCGCATTGGGGTGACGATGACAATACCAATGGCACTAATCAAGAAGATGCTTATGCAGCTGTTATTGCAACCCTCAATCGAGTAAATGAAGTTTTTGAGACTGACCTTGGGGTACACTTAGAATTGGTGACAGGAAGTGACATGATGCAGACCAATTCAGCAACGGATTCTTTTACAGGTAATTACAATCAAGAAATACAGTCTTTTTTAACCGATCAAGTAGGGGAATCCAATTATGATGTTGGACATTTATTTGGCTACAGCCCAGATGCTGACGGCAACTCGGGTTGTATTGGATGTATTTGTGTAAATAATCAAAAAGGACAAGGATATACCCTACATCCATTTGTGAGTTTGAATGGCCCCTTTCAAAACGATTATTTTGATTTGGATTTTGTCGCCCACGAATTAGGACACCAGTTTGGTGCCTACCATACTTTTTCTCATGTTGAAGAGCGATATGGATTCAATATTGAACCAGGAAGTGGCTCAACCATCATGGGATATGCAGGGGTAACAGGCGTGAATGATGTTCAGCCTCATGGGGATCCTTATTTCCATTATATCAGCATTCAAAATATCCGGTCTGTTGTGGAGGCGACGTCTTGTGGTAATGAGATAATGCTTTCAAATACACCTCCTCAAATTAATCCAAACCCCAACTATACAATCCCAAAAGAGACGCCATATACCCTAGTAGCCTCAGCCACTGATGCAGAACAAGAAATGTTGTATTATACTTGGGAACAACTAGATTCAGGCAACATTACAGCTGCTACATTTGGGCCACAAAATGATCAGGGTGCCCAAGCACGTTCGCTTCCTCCTTCAACGAATCCTAAAAGGAATATACCCCGTTGGGATAGAATTTTGCCGGGCAGCTCACAGAAACAAATCCTTCCGTAGGGGGTATTGGGAGACAGTATCTTCAGTGGGGCGAACTCTGCATTGGGGACTGACTGTTAGAGATCACTTTGCTAATGCGAGTGGGCAGGGTGCAACCATAGCTCAAGAAGAAATGGAGATAACTGTGACTGAGGCAGCTGGTCCTTTTCAAATCTTCTCCCAAGCGGACTTTACCCAGTGGAGATCCGGGCAAGCTGTGAAAATTATTTGGGATGTGGCTCTTACTAATCAACCCCCAGTAAACACGCAAACGGTTACGATTGATTTGTCTTTAGATGGAGACGATTCATTTGCTTACAAACTTTTGGAGCAGACGCCAAATGATGGAGAAGCTATAATTATTGTACCTAGCGGAATTGATACTTCGCAAGCTCGAATTCGTATTGCTCCAGAGGATAATATATATTTTGCTATTAATAGCAGCCCTATTGAAATTATTTCTCAGCCCCATAGTCTAACACTTTCATCGTATCAGGTTCAACTTTGCCAGCCTAACAGTATTGAAATTAATTATACATTGTCCTACCCCGATGGTGTCACTCAATTGTCTTTAATTTCACTCCCTGTTGGAGTAACAGGGACTTTTTCAAATCCTACTATTTCCAGTTTGAGCGAGAATGGAATATTGACACTTTACTACAGTTGGAGCAGAATCCTTTGGCGAATACGATGTCGAAATACAGGCTCAATCTGGGGATACAGCTTCTTTATTTTCTTTTTATTTTGAAGTATTTACAGATGATTTACTCCCTCCAACAGTGATTCTACCTCTCGATGGAGCACTAGAAACTTCACCAGGAACGGAATTGCAATGGGAAGCAGATCAGTCCACTAATAATTATTTAGTTCAATGGAGTACTGATTCTAGTTTTACTCAAGACATCAATCAAATGCAATCAAATGAACCCAATATATCCAACTTGAATTTTTTAGCAGACACAACATATTATTGGAGGGTAAAATCTCAAAACGATTGTGGAGAAAGTCCATTTTCTCAAGTTTCATCGTTCACTACAGCTGCCATACAATGCCTAACTTATTCTTCTGAAAACCTTCCAAAGCCTATTCAGGACGCAGTGGGTTTTGTTAATGGAATTACTACTGCAGAGGTCTTTATTGGAAATACAAACACTATTTATGACCTGAATGTATGGGTAAATTTATCCCATACATTTTTTGGAAGATTTAACTCTTCAATTGATTGCCCCTGACGAAACTGTAGTGGATTTGGTTAGTGAAACGGGAGGGGAACTAAATAATTTCACTAATACCCTTTGATTCGGAGGCTTTAGTAGCTATTTCTTCAGGTTCTCCGCCATTTTCAGGAACTTTTCGTCCTATTGGGGATTTATCAATACTCAATGGGAGTTCTATTTCGGGTTTGTGGAAATTAAAAATTACAGATAATTATCAGGAGGATACCGGGAATCTTTTGGACTTCGAATTACGCGTTTGTTTGGAAGGGATAGTGGAAGCCAATAGTGATCAAGATCTTATAGTAGATCGAATGGATAATTGTCCAGAAGTCACTAACCCTAATCAGTCCGATTTTGATGCTGACGGGGTTGGGGATCTCTGTGACTTGGATGGGGTAAATAATTTTCAAATTACTAAATACAATACTACTTGTGTTGGAAAAAATAACGGAAAAATAAGGATAGAAGCTTTAGCCGAATTTCCTTATCTACTAAACCTAATTGGACCTGAGGGTTTACAACAGGAACGGACATTCAACAATGATGGCCTTTTATTATCTAATTTATCTTTTGGGGATTATTCGTTGTGTATCACAAGTCCAGCAGATACAGATTTTGAGTTGTGTTATACTGCAAGTATAGGTGAACCTGAACCTTTTTGGTCACTTCCAAAATTCTAGCCAAAACCCAACAAGTTCAATTGAGTGTGGAGGGGACTCATTCCTACCAAGTTATTTTGAACGATCGAATTTATAATGTTAAAAACAAAAAACAGGAGCGGTTTCTACTAGAAAAGGGTGTCAATGAGCTTGAAGTGATTGCCGAGGACGGATGTGAAGCCATACACATCAAGCGCATATATTTTGCTGACAAAGCGATGATGTATCCAAACCCCGCCAATGAAAAGGCAATCATTCTTGCCGGAGGTGATTATCGAAGGGTACAGGTCCAGGTCTACCCCATAAACGGAGAGATTGTATATGAAGAATTCCATCTTTTGGATGCTACCACTCGTTTAATTGAATTGGATGTGTCGAGTTATTCCGCTGGAATGTATGTCATTCGATTATTTTATCAAGGAGGAGAAGAAATACTAAAATTGATTGTTGAATGAAAAAGCGATTGTCACATGCCCTTATTCTTTTGATAGTTGGGTGTAGTAAACCAGGTATTCCTGCTCCTGAAGCAGCCATTCTTCTTGCTCCTGATAATTTGGCTTCATGCACAACATCATTTGTCGTTAATGCTAATCAAAGCCGGGTCACCTTTCGGTGGCAGCAAGCTTTACATACAGATACATATGAATTGGTTATACGAGAGATTGGTTCAAGCCAGCAATACAAAAGAAACGACTTCTCTCACCTCGTTCAATAAAATATTGGATCGAGGTTCAGCTTACGAATGGTGGGTGATCTCATTGTCTGAAGCCAGTCTGGTAGAAAGCCAAAAGTGAGCAGTGGCAATTCTATGTGGAAGGAATTCAATCGGTCATCACCTGCCTTTTACCCAATTGGTGTTCCCCGCCAATGAAGCAACAGTGGAATCTGGGGTAGTCATTTTCGAATGGGAAGGGGAATGATTTAGACAATGACCCAATGAATTTTACGTTCTATCTCGGAACCAATACTTCGAACCTTTTACCTTTGATAGAAAATACTGTCAGAAACAACTTTTCTCATTCTTTGGAAACAGGGACGCTATTTCTGGAAAGTAGTCACATTTGATACTCAGGGGAATAGTGCGAGCTCGATTCCTTTCGTCTTGAACGTAACAGATTAATTGCCGTTGTATTCGTTCATGGTGTTTATAAGGCCTGATAAACCGAAAGAAATAGCCATTTCAGCGGCTTTATCTATTCGTTCTGAAAGTGCAGACTGCTCTTCTGTATTCCATTCTCCCAAAACAAGTCAACTTGATTGAATGGAGTATTTTCATGTCCAATACCAAAACGGAGTCTCGGATAATTGGGAGTATTCAAAAGTGCTTCAACATCCTTCAAACCATTATGTCCTCCGGAACTCCCTTTGGCTCGCAAGCGAAGATTTCCGAAGGGGAAGGTGCAAGTCGTCCGTTATGATTAAGATATTTTGTAAGGAATATTTTCTTTTAAAGCCCAGTAGCGTACAACTTTACCACTACGATTCATCAAGGTAGTCGGTTTGATAAGAATAAAACTTTTTCCTTTGTAATTTTTTCGGGCGAGCATAGCCGATTTTTCCATCCTCCAAGTCTAATTCCCATTTGGGAGGCAAGTGTATCAAGGACTGAAAATAATATTATGTCGTGTATTGGTATATAAAGAACCTACATTACCTAACCCTACAAGGAGAAATTTCTTCATATCTAGTGATTTTGGTCGACACAATTTTTTAGGAAAAACATAAAAAAATAAAAAAGCATCGATTAATCAACCGATGCTTTTTTTTAATAATTTCTGAGTCTAGAGAATTATTCTTCGCTCTTAGCATCTGCATCATTACTTGCCTCAGCTGCATTTTCTTCTTCAGCACCTTCTTCTGTATCAGTTGCTTCTACAGTTTCTAGGATTGAGGTTCGAGCAGTTCTAACTTGACAAACAACAGTATTGTCTGTGTGTAATAAAATATAATCATCATTTTTAATTCAGTGGTATATATTTTACCACCAAGTTCGAGACTTTGAGATATCTACTTTTATCAGGTCTGGTAACTTTGCAGGTAGAGCTTTAACTCGAAGCTTACGTTTGTTAAGGCGCAATACCCCACCGCTAATCAAAACTCCAGGTGCAGCACCTTCCAGTTGAACTGGAATGTCCATCGAAATTTCTTTATCCTCTTTAAGTTGAAAGAAATCGACATGCAATATCTTGTCTGATACAGGATGGAATTGAATGTCTTGTAAAATTGCGTCAATTTTACTCCATCGTCTAGGGCAATCCACAACTGTGTGCGCATTGGGTGTGTATACCAATTTACTGAAGGCAAGTTCTTTGGCTGAAAAATGGAGGGTTGGTCTCCACCGTACAACACACAAGGAACTCCTCCAGCATTACGTATAGCTTTGGTCGCAACCTTGCCTACGCTTTCTCTTTTAGATCCGTTGATTGTGATAGATTTCATAGTTGTATTTAATTAATAAAATTCGAATGTATTGATTTGTTTAAGTGAACATTTTTCATAGTATTCGAAAACAAGGGCGCACAGCTCAATACCTTAAGCTTCGGGCTTTGCTTTTTGAGGAATGCTATTGGTTACAATGAGCTCTTCTAATTTTGTGAGTTTTCGATTCGTTTATGTGCATCACCAGAAAGTATCGCATGTGTACAAATGGCTCGTACGCTTAGAGCACCTTTATCAATCATCAGATCCGCCGCTTTAGCAAGGGTACCTGCTGTGTCAACCATATCGTCAACTAAAACAACATTTTTATCGGTCACATCTCCGATCAATTCCATATGTTAAATGACATTAGCTTTGGCTCTTTGTTTGTAACATATCACCACATCTGATTTCAAAAACTTAGAATATGCATAGGCTCTTTTGGATCCTCCCATGTCGGGGAGGCAATGGTGAGTTTATCTAGTTTTAAGGATTGGATGTAGGGAACAAAGATTGTGGAAGCAAATAAATGATCTACTGGTTTTTCAAAGAAACCTTGAATCTGATCGGCATGTAAATCCATTGTGATGATTCTTGTAGCACCAGCAGCCTCCAATAATTTAGCTACTAATTTAGCTCCAATCGGAACTCTTGGTTTGTCTTTACGGTCTTGCCTCGCCCACCCAAAATAAGGCATCACTGCTGTAATGTGGCGTGCAGAGGCTCTCTTGGCACATCCAACATTAGGAGCATTTCCATAAGATTTTCTGAGCTTGGATGCGTAGAGCCAATTATGAAAACTCGTGTTCCGCGAACTGATTCTTCAAAAAGAGGGTTGGAATTCCCCATCGTTGTAGCGTGAAAAAATCACATTTCTAGGGAAAGGCCGAATTCACCTGCAATTTCGGCAGCTAAATCACAACTTTGAGTACAAGGAAATATTTTTTGCAACTGTTTCCACTTTTTTGGTAGGATTGCAAATGTAACCCAAATATCGTTTGAGCCATTATTTTTAAGGCAAAAAACAAAGCAAACTGATTTATTTTCTATTTTTGTCACCCTTTGCCTCGGTGGCGGAACTGGTAGACGCGCTGGATTCAAAATCCAGTTCTGGCAACAGAGTGTGGGTTCGATTCCACCCGAGGTACAATTAAACCCGCAAAAACTTCTAAATGTTGGATTGAGGGTTTTTTGTTTTTGGTTACACACTTAAAAGTCTGTGCAACATATCTATGTAGGGATTAATTCATTATCCCAAAGATGATCAAAAAGCTTTAGATTATGATACTGCGGCTTTGCCCATAGATATAACTTCTTTTAAATTCAATTATAGAATATTATATTTATGATTAAATCATAAACTATATTTAAATGAAAAAGTATTTATTTTTATTTCTAACTCTTGTTACAGCAAGCCTTTCTGCACAGAAAATTGCATTTGACTTTGCCTTTGTCAATGCAAAAGACCCAGGCTTATATGATGACCATTTAAAAACGTATTTTCAACCTGTAAATCAACAATTGATAGATGATGGAAGAATCATGGGCTGGCACGTTTGGAAAGTTATTGGTGCTGCACAAGCTGATTATACACATTTGGTTGTTTCGGTCTATGACATTGATAAATTAGACGAAGATTATCAATGGAAAGGCTGGGCGAAAAGACTCTCAAATCTAACAGAAGAACATGCCAGAGAAATCCCAAAAATGATTGGCGAGAACCGTGAAATTGTATTTGAAGCTCAATTGGTTAATGTTGCTGAAGTGTTACAAGCGGGGGTTACTACCTACCCAGATGTTGCTGTGCTAAACATGATGAAAGTAAAACACGGTAAAGACAAGGCTTTTGAAGACTTGGAAAAAACCTTTACTCCAAGTATTCCTCAGGATCCCTAAGAAAAGGCTGGTCACTTGCGAAACGAATTGACAATTATGGGACTGATGTAGCTTGGACTCACTTCACTGTTGATTGGTATGACAAGTATTCTGATTTCCTTAGAGGTGCGTCTACTCCTTCAGGTAATGCACAAGGTACTTTAAAATCTTTAATGAAGCTTCGCGATTTGAAATATCGAGTTGCTTTTAACAAATTCATATTCCTTAATGCAGTATTTATAAGAAAAGCCCTCCCTCTTGGGAGGGTTTTTTTATATTCCAAACTGCTGAAGGGATTTACGAACCCGATTTAATTTTGGAAGGGCTTCCATCTGGTTGATTGACCGATTGAAAGGCTCTACACTTACTGGTCCAGTGTATCCTTTCGATTTTACAAGACTCAAGAAACTCCTTGGGTCAATAAGACCTGAATCCCCTGGTAATTCTCTTTCTTGGTCGAGCTGAGTATCTGGGCTGCGGCCAGAAACACCATCGTTAATTTGGACAGTAACAATATCTTTGAGCTCAAGAAAATCCAGATCCTCTTTTTCATCTTTTGAACAGTAGGTATGAAAACTATCTAAGAGATAGCCAACATTGTCACTTTTGATGGCATCAATTAGCTCTCTTAATCCTGAAATAGTATGTAGAAAAAGTATTTATTTCGCACCATCAAGGTCTTAGGACCAACATATTCTAGGCCTAAACGAAGTCCTTCTGAGTCCAATACTTGGGCAACTTGTTGTAGTCTATTTCGATGTAATTCAAAGTTTTTCAAATATGTCAAACTCGGATGTGTAGGCATGACCCAAGTAGCAAAACTGGGTATTTTTAGATTGGCAATAGCTTCAATATTGGTTTGAAGATACTTTAGGCCTTGTAGGAATTCGGATTCAGTCGTTCGAAACTGGATTGGAAGGCCCGCTGCATCAAAGACAATACCAAGATCTTCCATTTCCGCTAAATAGTTGAGTTTTCAGTTTCTGATAATGAAAGTAAATCACTCAAAAGTGGACTAATGGCTTTAAACCCAAATGTTTTAGCATAATTTAATAAAGACTTTGCGTTACATTGGAGCCCTATAGCGCTAGGATTCAAGCAGGCTTTCAGAGTTCCACTGAGAGGATTGTTTGAACTGGCCCTCAATACGAATGGGCTTAAGGCTGTTAGAGATGTAGTTCGGATAAATTTTCTTCTTGTTGGCATTCACTTTAAAGTTTAGGATGCAATCGGATGGATTTTAATTCTATTGACTTTTCACCTGCTATAACAAGGGATTTTAATTGAAGCGAGTAACGCCCTTTTGGGAAAGTCATTTCGCCAACTTTATGAAGTTTCCATTGCATTGCAGGTGCTTCTTGAGTTCGGGGGACTCGGTCATAATCAGGTAAGGCAATTGGCTCGAAAACAGGGAGTTGGTCAATACTAAGTTTCTGATTGTTGGCGGTCAATTCCAATTGGGGATATTTGTTCTTGGAATCAAGACCGTATTCAAAGTATACTTCGCAGACAACTTGTTTCTGTGCTTCAATTTTCCATGTAGCATAAGCTTCAGGTTTTGTCCAATAGTCTATCCAGTCATGAGCCCATCCATGTAAACTGTGATAGGCAATTCCCGTATGTCTTCGGTCTTTTTCGAAATTCAAAAGGAGGCTGCAATATGGCTTGACTGGCTTCTAATACGACTGAGGGTTATTGGGTAAGCCCAATTGAAAGGGAGAATTTCAGGGTCTGCAGGCAAGGTTGCTTCCCATGCTTCAAATTCGTTTTGAAGTTGTTTTTTGACATTGGGAAGCTGTTCCATTAAATTGGATTTTTGCTCCCGATCGTTTTTAAGATCGTAAAGGCCATCGTGGGTAAGGAGTAAGCTATCTCGTAGAAGGCGAACCCTTCCACCCCAATTGTCAAATAGGGTTCGATTGAGTTGTTGATTTTTCCCTTTGAGACTAGGGGCAAAACTAGTTCCGTCCAATGGGTTTTTAGGTTTGACATTTACCTGAGTAAGTTCTAGTAACGTAGGGAGTATGTCCATATGTGTCCATGCTCCTTTTAATATCTTGTTACTCGCTAGGATCCCGGGCCAACGAATTCCAAAGGAACGCGAACGCCACCCTCGTCAACCGTTCCTTTGCGACCTTTTAATCCGTCATTGTAGCGGACCGTTAATGGGCCATTGTCTGTAAGGAAGATGACAATAGTATTTTCTTCCAGTTCAAGTTCTTTAAGCTGATTTTAGTATTCGCCCAACATTATCATCTATGTTTCACACATTCCATAAATTGCGGACGTAAAGTCGTCAATACCTTTTGCTTTGTATTTTTCGAAATAAGTATCGGGGACATGCAAAGGAGTGTGTGGCGTTTGAAAGGTGAGAAAACAGAAAAAGGGTTTGTTTTGAGCTTTTTTATCAGCCATAAATTCAATGGCTTCATCGGTAAAAATATCTGGTAAATAGCCTTTGGTATGTAGGGGGTTTCCATCTTTCTCTATTGTCGTATCAAAATAATTGGAATAATGACCAGAGGCAAAACCAGTAAAGTGATCAAAGCCTCGCGATAGCAGATGATAAGGATGGTTTGCACCGTTGTGCCACTTTCCAAAAATAGCAGTACAGTAACCAGCCTCTTTGAATAGATCGGCCATGGTTTGTTCTTCAACCCGCATACGTTCGCGCCCCCTGGTCACCCCATGTACTCCGGCTCTCTGGTAGTAGCGACCCGTAAGAATACTGGCTCGGGTTGGTGCACAAACTGGGCTTACATAAAACTGGGGGATGGAAATTCCTGTTTTGAAAAACCGATCTAACTCAGGCGTTTCAATTAAAGTATTTCGATGAAAACCCAAATCTCCATATCCTTGATCATCTGTCAGAATAAGCAGAATATTTGGTGAATTAGTCTGGTTAGTACATGCCTTTGTTAGTATAGTTAAAAGCAGTAAAATAAGCAGACGAATGTACATTAATTGAATTTTAAACAATATAGAAAAAAACCTTAAAGCATTAAATTCTTCCCCGCTAATTCCAAAATCACTGCGGCATTGCAGATGGAATCGATTACCTTTACACTCCAAATACAATATGAAAACACTAGCCTCTTTATTTAAAAAAATTGAATTACAGCCCTTAGGAGAAAACCGCTTTGTTGGACAGAATTTTTTTACTCCTTGGGGTCGGGTATATGGAGGTCAAGTCTTGGCACAAGCTCTCCACGCAGCTTATCAAACGGTCCCTGAAGACCGTTTTGCTCACTCATTGCACTCCTATTTTATACTTGGGGGAGACCTTTCAAAACCAGTGTTCTATGAAGTTGACATCATTCGCGATGGGGGAAGTTTTACAACTCGGCGTGTGATTGCTAAGCAAAAAAAATGAAACCATTTTCATTCTAGCTGCTTCATTTTCAAATTGAAGAAGCAGGGGTTTCTCATCAGGAACGCATAACTGACTTTAATCCGCCAACCATTGATGACTTTGAGAATCTCGAACAATCCAAAGAAATGGATCGGGGAAATACAATCTTAAAGGGGATGGAAATTGAACAGATTTTTCAGTTTTTCCCATTGGGAAAAGAAATACTGGAAAGCGGATTGTCACAAGTAAATTTTTGGACCCAATCACCTAGTTGGGAGTTATATTCAACTCCTCAAAAGCAACAATTACTAGCATTTATTTCAGATTTTGGATTAATGGCAGCTATGTCTCTTCCTCATGAGGAAGTTTTAAGAAAAAAAGCAGTGATGATGGCCAGTTTGGACCACGCTTTATGGTTTCACCGCCCTTTGGAAGTAGCTGAGGGTCTGTTGTCTGTATTACAGAGTCCAAGCACCTCTAATGCTCGGGGTTTTGCCCGGGGAAATATTTTCGACGCTTCAGGCAACCTAGTTGCTTCGGTGGCGCAAGAAGGACTCTATCGTATTTATTCTAATTGAGTTTTTCGAAGGCCAATAGTTTACCATTATTTTGAGAAACTAATAAAAGGGAATTCCCCACAGTTGATTCAATTTTTTCGATATCGCGTGCGTTCCCTGGTACATCAAATCGGGAAACTGCTTTGGGGATAATTTCAAATTGGTCTAGATTCCATTTTAAGTGGAGACCTGAAAAAGCATCTAAAGGCCCTATAAAAGGTTCATTTTCAAAGTCATTTCCAACTAATAAAATTTCCATTCCATTATTTTCTTCAAATACTTCAAATCCATAAATAGGTGCCCACTGGGCTTCTATGGGAGAGGGATTAATAGTCCATTTTTCTTCTCCTTTATTTTCTAAAATAAAGCTTTGGTCAAATTGATTTTTAGTTGTGTGGAGGATTGAAGTTCTTCAGGAGTCAATATTTGATTTATATCTGCACTAGCAAAAGCTCTGTAAGAATTAAATTTCTTTCGAAAGTATGGGCTTTGTCGATTTAAATTCCCCCAGAATGTTACAGGATACTGTTTGAAGTTACCCTTTTTGGTCTTTGTTGTAAAGAAAACAATATGGGCTCATTGAACCCATTGTTATCTAAGTCATTTACGATTAGGGTGATAGGATACTCCTTTGAGATATTGAAAGGATTATTCTGACCAAGATTCCCAATCAGATAATCTGTATCGCCATCCTTGTCATAATCTACTGCATGTATGGTTTGCCACCAGCCACTTATGCTTTGTAATACTTCAGGAGTCGATGAGTTGAAACGCCCTTGCTTATCATTTTCAAAGAATTGAAGCGGGTAGAATGGACTACCCACAATCAAATCAGAATATCCATCCTGATTGAAGTCCGTTGCGACTACTGTATTGATACCCCCTTTAGGAGTATCTGCTCCAAAAACTTTTTCAGTTTTGTTCTCAAATGCACCATCGTTGTTTTCAAAAAATAAGAAGGATCTGCAAAGGGATAACTTTGAATTTTAGTTTTCCCAGCTACAAACAAATCCAATTGACCATCATTATTGGCATCTATTGATTCTAATAGATGAACCTGAGAATTTAGTGTTGGGAAGAGAGTATGGTCTTTTTCAAAGTCCCCTTTCCCATTGTTTTTAAGCGCTATAATTTTACCATAATAATTATTATTTCGGTAATCGTCATAGTTGAAAAGGAATAGTAAGTCTGCATCGCCATCCTTTTCGATGTCAAATACTATGTGGTCATCAATAGTGGCTTTTTCAATACTAGCTCTATCAAATAAAGGAGTGGAAGAGAATTTTCCTGTTTTATCTTGTGTAAATAATAAAGGGCTCTGTCCATCTGAACCGTGAATTACAAAATCTTCTATTCCATCTCCATTGGCATCTATTGGGCTTATTTTAGGGTTATTTTCTGATAGTTTTCTGGGCAGTAAACGTTGGATGTGAAAATCGGCTTTGTCAATTTGTTTGTGTTTGTAGTTGAGCCCGAGTTTTCCTCCGCAGCCTTAAATGATATTTGAGAAATGTTAAGTGGACCTAGAGGAAATGAAAGGGGGGAGGTATTCTCTCTAGCATCCACATACGAGAGTGTCATAAATTGGTTGGTAGGGATTTGACTTTTGATTTCAACTTTACCGTCAGGCCATCTTATCTCTAATTGCGGTAAAGTATCTAACGCTCCCAGACCAAAATGAATTCGCTTGTCAACCCCTGACACATACCCTCTAGTATGATAATTAGTATGAGTTTGAAATTGGTCTTTTCCTGTTCGCACCACAACTTGTGCGCCAATCCCTGTTAGATTATTGCTAGGCCCTGAAAGATCAAGGCTCAAAAAACGGTTTCCATTAGCAGTTGCTTTATTTTCAAAAATAAAAGCAGGATCATTGATATTATTAACAACATAATCTAAATCTCCATCATTGTCCAAATCACTAAATACAGCACCATTGGAAAAAGAAGGGATCCCAATTCCCCAATAGTTTCCCACATCTTCAAAAGCTAAGGATCCATTATTTTGATACGCATAGTTTTTTTGTTTAACAACAGGAATACAATCCAACAATACTTCTGAAGATACAAAGCGTGCAACACTTTGACGAAAATCTGAAAAATCTTTATCTGTAATGTCTCTAGGAAAGCCATTGGTGATGAACAAGTCTTTATCACCATCGTTATCAGCATCAAAAAATAAAGGGAGCCCAACTCCAATCGGTCTGATAAATATCAGCCAGCATACCGACTTCACTTAATGGTTGCTTATTACCATTACCCAAATGTAACATATTACGGGAGTGTTGGGTTTCATAATTCCACTTTCGATTTAAAATTACTTTCTCGTAATTACTATAAGATATAGTCGTTTTTTTTCTATAGTTGGACTCTCCCAACATATCTAATGAAATAATATCCTTAAATCCATCGTTATTAAAGTCGGCTACATCCACCCCATAGAAAACATGCTTTGATGTTTCAGATAGTCTGCTGCACGATTGGTGAAGGTCCCATCACCATTATTTACATACAAGAGATCGTTGGTGATGTAGTCATTGGCAATAAAGAGGTCAGGCCATTGATCTTGATTAACATCGACAATTCCAATCCCTAAGCCAAAACCTTCAATATTGATACCAGCCTCAAGGCTCACATCTGAAAAGGTACCATCGCCATTATTTCTATATAACCGGTCGTTGCTTGGAGCAGTACCATCAGTAATTTTTTCGATAGGTAAGGGGAAGGATTTTGCTCTGTTCGTTACTTAGAACATATAAGTCGAGTAAACCATCTCTATTGTAATCAAAAAAAGCAGCTCCCATACTGTTACCTGTATCAGCCACCCCATAAGCTTCAGCAGATTCTTCAAATCGAATGCTACCGTTGGGTTGAGGCCCCTGATTTATATAAAGGAGATTTTTTCGATTGCCTTTATACATGGCCGTACATACATATATATCTAAGTAGCCATCGCCGTTGATATCGGCATATGTGGTTCCTGTAGCCCACTGGTTTTTTCGCTTCAATCTGTGCTTGGGAGCTAATATCTTCAAATTTAAAATTACCTTTATTTAAGTAAAGACGGTTGCTAACTTGATTACCAGTAAAAAAAAGATCGGCAAGACCGTTGTTGTCAAAATCAGCTGCAAGGACGCCCCCGCCGTTAAAAACATATTCCTCATCTAAGATATTGATGGAATCATTTTCTTCAATATGATTGTTAAACAAAACCCCGGTATTCTCAGGCTTCAGAGACACAAAAAGTTTTGATTGATTACCTATGCAGGAAGTAGTTAATACATTAAAGAGTAGAAAAGGAACAAAAAAACACTTCATTATCATCCCAAAAACCTTCATAAATTTTCTTTTCAGCCGTGAAAATACCATTTTTTAGATTTTTACTGTGTTAGTGGAGTACCAAATTTTGAATTATAAATGTGAGCTTAACCCTTATAAATACTGCTTTAAGGTTAGATTTTGTCAATCTGTATTTGTTAAAATGTTACGATACTAACAAAAAAACAGCCCATTTTTTTCGGAAGTGTTAATATTTTTAACAAATTTTTATAATTTAACACCGCAAAAAATAAACCAAATTAAAAATGAAAAACAATTTTCTATTATCACTGACTTTGTTTATGGCAACCCTATTTGTGGGGTCAGTGTATGCACAAACCGTTAACGGAACGGTTTCAAGTGAAGATGGCCCACTACCCGGTGCCACAGTTTTAGTTAAAGGATCAACAACAGGTGTCTCTACCGACTTTGATGGTAATTTTTCCATTGAAGCTGGGCCAGACGATGTTTTGGTTGTATCTTTTATAGGATTTGCATCTCAAGATGTAGCTGTAGGAGATCAAGATCAAATCATGATAATGTTGGAATCTGACAACGAATTAGATGAGGTCATTGTAACTAGTTATGGAACTCAAACACGAGGAAGTGTAACTGGATCTGTTGCGGTTGTCAACATGGATGATGCTGTAAAAACCCCAGTAGTTAATGCTGCTGAGACCTTGCAAGGTCGTGTAGCAGGAGTTCAAGTGGTTAACAGTGGAAATCCTGGACAGGCCCCTAAAATTAATATTCGTGGTTTTGGTACCAGCAATAACACCAACCCTCTTTACATTATCGATGGTGTTCAAACTGATGATCCACTTGTTTTAAACAACATCAATCCAACTGATATTGAGCAGATGAACGTCCTTAAAGATGGAGCTGCTGCTATTTATGGTGCTCGTGCATCCAACGGTGTTGTAATAATTACTACCAAAGGTGGAGGATACAACATGGATAAAGCAAAAGTTTCATTTGATTTTTACACTGGTGTTTCTCAAATTTCCAATTCACCAGACATGCTTAATCCTCAACAGCACGCTCAAATGATTTGGGATAGCTACAATAATGATGGGGTTACTCTAGTCACCCTCAGTATGGAAGCGGCGCAAGTCCAGTTGTACCTTCTTCGATTTTAGGATATGCTAGAGTTGTTGCTTACAATCCTATACAGTTTAGTACTGACGGATTCTCAGCCCCTGTAACCCCTGGTGGTACTGATTGGATCGATGCAGTTACACAGGATGCACCTGTAACAAATGCTTCATTTTCTATTGCTAACGGTAATGAATCTTCTAGATATTATCTAGGTCTTGGGTTCCTAGACCGTCAAGGTGTTATGAATTATACAGGTTTTAAAAGAGCCAATATAAAATTCAACTCGGAAGCCAAAATAAAAGATAAGTTAAGAGTTGGACAACACATCAATGTATCTTATACAAATACCAAACCAGGTATTGATGAATCTATCGAAGGTGCCCTTCGAATGACTCCCCTTTTACCTGTTACGGATTCTGATGGAGAATATACTGGTGTTGCGGGACCTGGTCTTAGTAACACTAGAAACCCAGCCGCTCAGCTTTATCGTACTCGTAACGACTATTTTAAGAGATTTAATTTGATAGGAGATGTTTATGCAGCCTATGATATAATGGACGGTTTAACAGCTAAAACTACTCTTGCTGGAGGTTTTAACACCTTTGATGCGAGACAATTTACTTCATTAGATCCTGAACACGGAGAACCAATTTCTACTCAGACTTTAAGTGAACAAAATCAAACTGCATATAATTGGAACTGGACAACAACCCTTAATTATACTGCGGACTTTGGATCTCATTCTGTTAACGCTTTAGCGGGTGTTGAATCAGTAAAGACTAGTGGTAAAGGTAATGGTGTCCAAGTTCAAGGATACTTATTTGAAGAACCAACTTTCTATTTATTAAACAATGGTTCTGGACTTCCTTTTGTAAATTATGCTTATGATGGATATAATACTTTGTTTTCATATTTTGCAAATGTTAATTACAGTTACGCAGACAAGTATTTTCTTACTGTAACTGTAAGAAATGATGAAACCTCAAGATTTTCAGAATTCAAAGCCCAAACATTTCCTTCCTTCAGTGCTGGATGGGATGTAAGCAAGGAAGATTTCTTCCCTACTGGCGGAATTGTAAATTATTTGAAAATTAAGGGTTCTTGGGGACAGGTAGGTAACCAATCGTTGCCATCAGACAATCCAACTATTAATATTTCATCTCTAAATCAATCCTTAGCTGACTATTCTTTCAATGATAGTTCAAATTCACAAGGGGCTATCATTTCACAAGTTGGAAATCCAAACTTAAAATGGGAGACTTCTGAGACAACTAACTTTGGAGTTGACTTAGGTATGTTGGATAACAAGCTTTCAATTTCTGCTGAATTTTTCCAGATAGAGACAAAAGATTTGATTGCAAGAAATATCAGTCTGATCAGCTCAACTGCAATTGATGCAACCGCTCCTTTGGTAAACCTTGGAGACATTAAAAATACAGGGGTTGATTTATCATTAGGATATAGCGATGCCACAGCAAGTGGATTCACTTACGATTTGAGTTTTAACCTTTCTCACTATAAAAATGAAGTTGTTTCGTTATTGAATGATGCACCTGTCTTTGGATCAACTGGAACTAGAAATGGAGAAATTAATCGTACTTCAGTAGGTGGTGAATTAGCGGAATTTTATGGTAGAGAAGTAACCGGTCTCGATGCAAACGGACGGATGGTATTCGCAGGTGATACTGATGGTGATGGTGACGATCGAAACGTAATTGGATCTCCACATCCAGATTTCACCTACGGGTTAAATCTAAATCTCGGGTACAAAGGTTTTGACTTGGCAGCATTTTTTAATGGTTCTCAAGGAAACGATATTTACAACTACAATAAAGTTTTTACAGAGTTTGGATTGTTTTTCAACGGAAACAGAAGTACTACAGTTTTGGACGCATGGACTCCATCGAACACAAATACAGACGTACCAGCACTTTCAGCATCTTATCCTTTAGAAGAGACGGCACCAAACTCCTATCTAGTTGAAGACGGCTCTTTCTTCAGATTAAGAAACTTGCAGATAGGTTACATGCTTCCTGACAGTGTAACTCAAACACTTGGAACTGATTCAATTCGTTTATATCTTCAGGGAACAAACCTATTTACTATAACAAATTACACAGGTTACGATCCTGAAATTATTAGAAATAACAACTTGAATCTCGGAGTAGATAGAAGAATCTATCCGTTTTCTAAAACATTTACAATAGGAACCAATATTAAATTTTAAAGACAGATACAAATGAGAAAATTAAGTTATTTATTAGCATTGCTTGTAGTTTTCGCTTGTAGCGATGACTTTACAACATCACCCGCCGTTGGCGCACTAAGTGATGAAGCTTTACAAAATGAAACAGGTGTTAACCTGTTATTGACGGGTGCGTATTCTGCCTTAAGTGCTGAAGTAAACCATGGATATGGTAACGGTTGGGGGCGTGCAGCCGACAACTGGACTATGGATGTCATGGCAGACGATGCTCACAAAGGAAGTACAGATGATGACCAAGCAGACCTTAAAGAGGTAGAACTAATGAACTGGTCTCCAGTTAATGGTTATTTTATGGCACGATGGGGAGTATTATTTGCGGGGTTAACCGCGCTAATGCAGTTCTCAACCTTATTTCAGGTATTGAAGAGGGTGATTTTTCTGCCCAAGAAGCGGAAGCCCTATTTTTAAGAGCGAATTTTAATTTTGAAATTCAAAGAATGTGGGGTAATGTACCTAACATTGATTTGGCTGCCTATCAAGCTACTGAGTTTAATCAAACTAACTCTGGTGATATATGGGGTCAAATTGAGGCTGATCTTCAGGCGGCAGCTGCGGCATTGCCAAATACACAAAATGAACCTGGACGTCCCACTAGTTGGGCTGCTAAAGCCTTTTGGGTAAAGTATATGCTCAACAGGGTAAATATGCTGATGCACTCTCTCAATTAAAAAATGTTATTGATAGTGGTCCTTTTTCTCTTCTTGCTGAATTTGGTGATAACTTTAAGGCAAAGGGTGAAAACGGTTCTGAATCAATATTTGCAATTCAATTTACTACTGATGGAGGACAGTCTTTTAACGCAAATGGAGTAGGGGCTTTAAATTTCCCTAATCCAGGACCTTTCGGGTCTTGTTGTGGTTTTTATCAGCCAACTGAGGACTTATTTAATTCATTTAGAGTAGATGCAGCTGGTTTACCAATTACAAACTATCAAGACCTAACACCATTAGCTACTGACTATGGTGTTAACTCTGCGGATGCTTTTACTCCCACAACTGAATTGCTCGATCCAAGAGTTGACTTTACTGTTGGAAGAAGAGGTGTTGATTATAATGGATATGGTGTGCATATTGGTAAGGATTGGATCCGAGCAACTTTTGCTGACATATCTGGGCCTTACCTTCCTAAAAAGAATGTTTATCAAGCAAGTGAAGCTGGCACTACTCAATCCACTGGAGGTTGGGGAGAACAGCTATCTGGATTGAATTATCACATCATGAGACTAGGGGGTATTATGTTAATTGCTGCTGAAGCGGCTGCTGAAACAGGCGATTTAGCTTTGGCAACGAACTATGTCAACCAGATTCGTAACAGAGCAAAGAACTCTACACCTTTACAAGCAATTGATGGTTCAGGACCAGCTGCAAACTACAGTGTTGAGCCCTACCCAAGTACTTTTGCTTCAAGAGATGCAGCCATTACTGCTATCAGACACGAGAAGAGATTGGAAACAGCAATGGAAGGACAACGAATGTTTGATCTTAGAAGATGGGACAGACAAAACCCTGGTTATGCTAAAGCTACGATGAATGATTATTTTGAATTCGAAGCTAGTATTATTGCTAATTTTGGACAAAAAGTTAACGCTTTTCAAGACAAGCACATACTATTGCCAATCCCTCAACAAGCAATTGACTTGAGTGGTGGATCATTAAGTCAGAATACAGGCTACTAGTAGTCTAGCTGAATTAATTTTTAAGCGCGCAGGTTTTATAATCTGCGCGTTTTTTTTTACTTTAATCACTTAGGTACATAAAAAAAAATCATGTTTAGATTTATTATTTTAATTCTCTCGATTATACCCTTATTTTCCAATGGGCAGTCCTCTCTCTTCAATGGAAATAATCTAGAAGGTTGGACAATTCATGGAACTGAAAAGTGGTATGTGGAAAATGGGCAAATAATTTGTGAAAGTGGACCTGATGAAGAATATGGCTACCTCTCTACCAATAAATTTTATGATGATTTTGAATTGAATTTAGAGTTCAAACAAGAAGCTGATGGAAATAGTGGAGTATTTTTTCGATCTACTTTAGAGGGGACAAAAATAACCGGCTGGCAAGTAGAGGTTGCTCCTCCTTGTTCGCAAGAGCCTCAGGACGGTATTTGCCCTGGAGATGCGACAGGGGGTATTTATGAATCCTACGGTCGAGGCTGGCTTATTAAACCTGATTATGTGTTGGATAAAAATCTAAAAATGGGCGACTGGAATACTATGAGGATAATCGTTAAAGGTAATCGAGTTCAGACTTTTATGAATGATACTCCAATGGTAGATTTTTCAGATACCAAAATAGGTAAAGGAAAAGGTTCTATAGCTCTTCAAATTCATTCTGGAGGTGGAATAAAAGTACGCTGGAGAAACCTTAATATTAAAAACTTATAATGATGAAATACATTAAGCAAATCATATACTACATCTTAACTGGGATCTTTATCATTAATTGTACTGATAATAAGCCAAAAAATTCAAAGAGTGAATCAAACAACTGGCAAGTATTGTTCGACGGCACTTCACTGGCTGGATGGCGTGCTTTCAACAGTGAAACGCTTCCGGAAGGTTGGAGTATTGTTGATAATACCATGACCTTCACAAGAGAAAAGGCTAATGAAAAAGACTATGATTATACAAAAAGTCGTGACATCATATATGGATCAGAGCAATTTGAAAATTTTGAATTATATGTTGAATGGAAAATTCCAGTTGGAGGTAATAGTGGTATATTTTATCATATTCAAGAAGGGTACTCGGGATTTTTGGATACGGCTCCTGAGTATCAAATTATTGATGATTTAAACTATGCCAGTTTAAATGATCTCACTGAAGACAATATAAAAGTTGGATTTACTGAAAACCCCTCTCAACTTCACCCACTTCAAAAAACAGCATCAGATTATGCCATGTATCCGGCATTAATGGAAAAAAACTCAATCCAGCTGGAGAATGGAACAGTTCCACAATAATTTATACTTCAGAAAAGGTTACTCATTATTTAAATGGAGTGGAAATGCTTTCTTTTCAGCCAAATTCAGAAGAGTGGAAACAACGAAAAGCCACTTCGAAATGGAAGGATTATCCCGACTATGCAAAATTTAAAAAAGGATACATTGGATTTCAGGATCACGGAAGTGGTTTGGCTTTTCGAAATATAAAAATCAGAAAGTTATAACATGAAAAAAAGAGATTTTTTGAAGACTTCAGCTACAGCATTAAGTGTTACCTTGCTTCCAAAAGTAGGATGGGCAATTCAGAGTCAAAAAAGAATTAGAACAGCACACATTGGAGTGGGTGGTATGGGTATGGAGGATTTGAAAGCTATAGCTTCCCATTCACAAGTAACCGTCTCTGCTCTTTGTGATGTAGACAAGCGGGCACTCGATAAAGCTAAAGCTCTATTTCCGGATGCAAAAATATTTAATGATTATCGTGAGATGTATTCATCATACGCGAGTGAATTTGACGCTGTTGTTGTTAGTGCACCTGATCATACACATGCTCCTGCTTCTTTAATGGGGATGGAAAAAAATAAGCCAGTATATTGTCAAAAGCCTCTAACACACCATGTTTCAGAAGCACGAGCAATGAAAAAAGATGGCTGCAGAAAAAAACCTCATAACCCAGATGGGAATCCAAGTTCATTCATTTTATGATTATAAACTTGCAACTAAATTGATTCAAGGTGGTATAGTTGGTAAAATACATACGGTTAATGCTTGGTCAAATAAAAATTGGGGATTTGATGGCCCAGCCCCTAAAGGATCTGATCCTATTCCTGAACAGTTAGATTGGAATCTGTGGCAAGGAACCGCATCAGAGCGTCCATATAAAGAAAATTATTATCACCCTGCCAATTGGAGGAAGCTTGTAGATTTTGGGTGTGGTACACTTGGTGATATGGGGGTACATATTTTTGATACACCCTACAACGCCTTAGAGCTTGACGTACCTAAAACAATCAAAAATAAATGCCGTAAACCCAATGGATTTGGCTATCCAGAAAACAATAAAGTAACCTACACTTTTGGACAAACTCCTTACACTACCCAAACACTGACGTGGATATGGGAGGATGGCTACAATGCGCCTAAAAAAAATAAAAAACTCAGACTACCCAACAACGATAAATTACCCGAGCAAGGTGCAATGTTTTTTGGTGAAAAAGGGACTTTATTGTTACCTCATTTTATGGAATTACCAAAGTTGATTGTAGAAGGAGCGTACAAAGAATATAATATTTCAGATTACGATCCAAAACAATCGTTAGGAACTCCAGTTCGAAATTACGCTAAGGAATCCCTAAACATTATCATCAGTTTATTGATGCATGTCTTGGTAAAGCCAAATGTTCTGCACCATTTTCTTATGCCTCTCGACTGACAGAGACTATTCTATTAGGAGTTATTGCAGGCCGTTTTCCTGATAAAACTCTTCATTGGGATTCAAAAAAAGCCTTATTTGAGGAAACCGAAGCCAATCAATACTTTCAAGGAGTCAACCGCTCATTCTAAACTTATTTCATCTGAGTTTCTGGAGGATTTTTTCTTAGCTAAAGTTCTAAATTGCCCCTTCTTTTAGTTGATTAGCGGCAAAATTTGCTGCTCGAGCAGATATAGCCATGAAAGTAAGAGAAGGGTTTTTGGTCCCTGTAGAGGTCATACACGCTCCATCAGTGACAAATACATTTTTACAGTCATGAAGCTGATTGAAGGCATTGGTAATTGCAATGTTAGGATCTTCCCCCATTCTTGCACCACCCATCTCATGAATGTCTAGACCAGGAGCCTGTTTTGAATCGGATTTTTTTATTTCCCTGCAACCAGACTTTTTTAACATCAAAATTGCTTGTTCAAAAAAGTCATTAAGTAATTTTTCATCATTTTCAGTGTAGTCGATATTTATCACAGGTGTTGGAATTCCATATTTATCTCTTTGACTGGATAATCTAACATGATTTTCTTTAATAGGAATGTTTTCACCTTGCATACTCATACTAACACTCCATGGACCAGGTCTTGAAGCTCGATTTATATAGTTTGTTCCATATTGTTTGCCATTCTTTATCGATCTGCTCCAACCTTCCCGATATGCAGAAAAAACAACAAGATAACCACCTTTGAAGTCCATATCATTTTTATCAATATTCCTAAAGTTTGGAATAATCAAAGAGGTGGGTCTTCGACCATAGTAGTAACTATTCAAATTTCCAGAAAATTTTGCATTTAACCTCCCTCTATAATTATGGAAGGACATATATTTTCCTAAATTCCCATTGGAATTTCCCAGTCCATTTGGAAAAGTTTCCGATCTAGAATTCAACAAAATAGAGTTAGTATTTATGGTAGCTGCATTAACAAAGATGACTTTAGCTGAAAATAACTGACTTTTTTTTTGAATGTCGGTCAACAGTTTTAACTCCTGTGGCTCTTTGAGAATTTTTATCAAAGATTATTTCTGACACTATTTGATTAGCTTTAATTGTTAGGTTTCCCGTTTTTTCAGCCCACGGTAGTGTAGAAGAGTTTGGGCTAAAATATGCACCTAATGGACAACCTCGCTCACATCGAGTTCTTGCCATACAAGTGTTCCTCCCTTGCTTTCGATGAATCTCTTTCACTTCAGTGAGATGAGCACAACGGCCAATTATTGGTTTTCTATTCGGAAAATTTTGCTCAATTTTTTGTTTTATTTTAATTTCAGCGTCATTCATTTCCCAAGGCTTCAAAAATTCACCATCTGGAGCCTCTTCAAGGCCATCTTTATTTCCACTGACTCCTATAAATTTTTCCACATGAGAATACCAGGGTGCTAGATCTTTATAATTTATTGGCCAAGACAAATCACCGTAGCCATCCCGGCCTGGTGAAGAAAATTCGTTCTGACTCCATCGCTGTACTTGTCTAGCCCACATAATTCCTTTTCCTCCCAAATGATAACCTCTTATCCAATCAAAAGGCTTTTCTTGTATGTAAGGATGAGCCTCATCAGGTACAAATAGATCTTTCGTATAATCATTGTATGCATAACACCTTGACAAGACGGGGTTTTGTTTTTTGACTTCATCAGGTAAATTTCCCCTTTGATCCATCTCCCATGATTCATTCATTGCAGTGGTGTAGTCTGTTACATGTTCGAGAAAACGTCCTCTCTCTAACACAAGGGTTTTAAACCCTTGATCACAAAATTCTTTTGCAGCCCAGCTACCAGAAATACCGGAACCAATTACAATAACATCAAATTTATTTTCCATAAGATTAGTGTCTGAATAATGTATCTTTAGGCCCTAATGAAATATTTCCTTCATATCTGCCTGGCAGGGGGAGATGACGAAGCACCTCGGTAGCTCCTTGCTTCCCTGAAAAAAATTCGAATAAGGATAAAAAACGAGCGATTCCAGCCCAACGAAGGTCTTCTTCAAATATCAATATTTTTGTGTCAAAAAGAGAGTCAATAATATTTTCTTGTTGGCTGTCAGTAAGGTTTTCAAATTTATTTAAATAAGTTTTCTTGCAGTAGTTTTGAAGATTACTGGCAGCTTCCCAAAAGGTTTCCTGACTTTTCTTTCCCCAACATCGCTCAATATAGCACACTATAAACGCCCCTTTTTTAAGATTCCCGAGTGGATTGGAATAGTAATCTCCTAGAATGATCCGAGAAAAAGACTCCATAAAAGGTGTCCAAGAACTATTTTCATATGAATTTAAGCCAACTGGACGAAAGCTGGTCAACAAACTATATCCTAAACCTGAACTTGCAATAATCTTAAGTGATGACCTTCGATCCATAAATGAACTGTTTTGTACAATTTATGAAATTCTAACAGTCACTCAAAGTCGAATAATTATTTTAATTTCATAATTAATTTATAAAGTGTTCGAAATGGAACTCCCTCTAAATTTAAAATACGTCCCTCCTGGGAAATATCAGGAAACTCGTTTTGAAAAAATACATAATGTAACAGCCATTTCCGAGGTGGAAGGGGCCCGATGGGTAGCGGAGGAAATAGCCACTCACATTCGCAGTTGTATTGACCGGCCTTATATATTGGGGTTGGCCACTGGTTCTTCTCCCATCAGAGTATATCAATATTTGGTTCAGAGGCACCAAGAAGAAGGATTGAGTTTTAAAAACGTAATCACATTTAACCTAGATGAGTACTATGGAATTAATTCTGATGACATACAAAGCTACCACCACTTTATGCATGAACATTTGTTTGATCATATCGATATAGATCCTTCAAACATTAACATACCTAAAGGAGAACTAGATTCATCATCTATTCGCACCTATTGTCAGGGTTACGATGAGAAAATCGCAAGTCTAGGAGGTCTCGACTTCCAATTGCTAGGAATTGGGCGTACGGGACATATTGGTTTTAATGAACCGGGTTCCCATCGGAACTCAGCTACACGATTGATTACCTTAGATCCAGTCACTCGAGCAGACGCAGCCAAAGATTTTAACGGAATGGACAAGGTCCCTACCAAAGCCATTACTATGGGAATTGATACTATTATGAATGCTAAAAGAATTGTATTATTAGCCTGGGGTCAGCACAAAGCTCCAATTGTATCTAGAACCATAGAAGGAAAAATGACAGAAGTAGTTCCTGCTACTTTTCTTCAAGAACATAATAATATAACTTGTCTTTTGGACCATGAGTCCTCTGCGTCTCTAACTCGATTTAATTCACCTTGGCTCGTAAAGGATTGTGACTGGACAGATTCCTTAAAGAAAAAAGCAATTATTTGGCTCTGTGGTAAAGTAAAAAAATCTATTCTCAAGCTTACCCAGCGTGATTATAATGAAAACGGCCTTTCCGAGTTATTAGCTACCACTGGACAAGCCTACGATTTAAACATATGGATGTTCAATCAGTTACAAAAAACAATTACAGGTTGGCCTGGTGGTAAGCCAAACTTTTCGGATGAAAACAGACCTGAAAGGGCTGAACCAGCTAAGAAAACATGTTTGATATTTAGCCCTCATCCAGATGACGATGTTATTTCTATGGGAGCAACTTTTGCACGCTTGATTGATCAGGGACATGAGGTTCATGTCGCTTATCAGACTTCTGGAAATATTGCAGTTTCAGATGAAGATGCTTTGCGATTTTTGGAAGTATACTAAACGTCTTTTGAAAAGGGGGAAAACTTTGAAATACTCAAAAAAGAGCTGTTGTCCAAAGGTGAGAATAATATTGCTTCTCAAAAGGTTCGCACATTGAAAGGGGCAATAAGAAGAAGTGAATGCATGGGAGCCGCTCGTTTTTTAAAGCTTCCCATATCTCATCTTCATTTTATGGATTTACCTTTTTATGAAACTGGTACAATCAAAAGAAAGCCCCCACGGCTTCAGACTTGAATAACACTATAGCCCTTATTGAGGAAATAAAACCCAATCAGATTTATGCTGCTGGAGACTTAGCAGACCCGCATGGGACCCACAGAATTTGTCTTGAAATATTATTTAAGGCACTAAAAAAATTAAAAAAAGAAACCTATATGAAAGACTGTTGGGTTTGGCTTTATCGCGGTGCTTGGCAAGAATGGGATATCCATGAAATTGAAATGGCTGTTCCAATTAGTCCCGATCAAGTGGCTCAGAAACGAAATTCAATTCTTTATCATCAATCCCAGAAAGACCATGTAATGTTTCAGGGCGAGGACAATCGAGAATTTTGGCTTCGAGCCGAAGAACGAAATAGGGATACGGCTCTGAAGTATAATGAGCTTGGCATGGCTGAGTACGAATCAATGGAAGCATTTAAAAGGTATTTTTACTAATTTATTTCATTATGGTAAAAGATATGTATACCTTTAAATTGAAATCAAAAAAAGCTTTTGAGAGCGATTAAATTTAATAAATCCAACTTGAGTTTTATTTTTTCGGGCATAATAGTGGTCATGCTACTACTACCGATGGGGCTCAAGCTTGGTCATTCGATTAATTATCATTCAGATTTAGACGAATGTTCCTACTCTAATGTTCACTTTCATAGCAAAAATACTCATCAAAGCTTTTTTGATTTGTATTTTCAGCCAATAGCATATTTCGAATTTTCTTTCGCCAACTCAAATTTAAATAAGTATTTCTACAATTTATTTTTCAAATTTAATAATCATTTTTTTCAATCAAATTTAAAAAAATTAAGTGTCAGAGGGCCACCCATGTAAATGCCCAACTTTTTAACCAAAATTTTATAACTCAAAAATTATTAAGATGAAAAAATATATTTTATTACTAGGTGGTATTGCGCTTCTAACAATTGCTTCATGTTCAAAAGATGATGATCATGATGATCATGACGATCATGATCACGATCACGCAGCATTGGTTATTGATAGAGAAGTAAATCTTGCATAGATACAATTAACCATTATTTTGAAATTTAAATTTATTGGCTTTACCCTAAATAAGGGTAAAGCCTTAAATTGTTTATATTAAAAATTAACAGATTTAAATATGATCTATACCTTAAACAAAAGCCGTTTAACATTATTCCTTTTGGGTATAATACTATTCTATTCATGTAGTAAAGATGATCCTGATGGAGTAAATGAGCAGGAGTTTATTTCAAATGTAATTTTGACAATTGAATCTCCTGATGGAACTCAGCAAACTATTGATTGGGATTTAAGTGAAACAAATTCTCAGTCAATCAATATGGAAATCGATACTAATTATAACGTCGGTATTTCATTTTTAAATACAAGCGATCCGACAGATGTTGAAGATGTAACTCTTGAAATTATAGACGAGGCAGATGAACATCAAGTGTTTTTCGAATTTGCTCAAGTTTCAGTCGATGTAACTTCAGCATCCAACGACACAAAAGTTGGAGGGAGAGGTGTATTACTAAAAAGTGTTTGGAATGCTAGTTCAGTAGGTTCTGGTATTGTTCGGGTCTATCTTATTCATCAACCTACAAATTTCAATGCTACGACTAGAGAAGGAATGGGTGGTTTTAATGATGTAGCAATTGACATTCCGGTAGCAGTGAGTGAATAATGAATAAATCTGCTTTTCAGATTTATAGTGTTTTTTTATTCATGGCTTTGGGATATTCATCTTACAGCCAAAATTGTGATTTATCTATAAAAGGAGAGTTAATTGACACTCATGATAAGTCAGATTTAATTGGTGCTCTTGTCACTTTAGAGGGCACCAATTTCTATTTTCAGTCTGAATTTACAGGACAATATTTAATTGATGGAATATGTCCAGGCAAGTATGTTCTAAGTGTTAGTCATCCTGAATGTTCTTCCTATGTAAGAGAAATTTATATTAAAGAAAATAAATTTATTAAAATAAGTTTAGAGCACCATTTAAACGAGTTGAATGAGATAATCGTGTCCGATTCAAAAATTAATCAACTGAATAAGTCCGTTCGTGAATCAATTATAAACCTTGATGAAATAAACAAGTATGGTAGTAATACACTGGTTGATGCACTGAGTTTTATCCCAGGAGCATCAATATTAAAAACAGGTAATTCTATCGGAAAACCTATAATTCATGGAATGTATGGTAGTAGGGTTGGTATTATTACTGATGGTTTCAGGCAGTATGATCAACAATGGGGGCCCGACCACGCACCAAACATTGATTTTGATCAATTTGAAACAATTCGACTGATAAAGGGTGCTTCTGCACTTAAGTATGGTGGGGATACCTCTGCAGGGTCAATAATATTAAGCTCTAAAAGAAAAGTGTTGAGAGATACTCTTTTTGGTTCAACCTCGATTAATTTAGAATCTAACGGGAGGGGTGGTAAATTTAGTTCAAGACTTGAAAAGAATTACGCTAATGGTTTTTTTATTAATGGAAATTTAACAGGTAAAAGGTACGGTGATTTTAATGCACCCAATTATAATTTATCTAATACTGGTTTCAAAGAAGCTAATTTTTCAATCAAATTAGGTAAAGATCTAGTAACAAGAGGCTGGACAATAAATTTTTCGAATTATAATCTGGAACCGGGAATATTGAGAGCATCTCATATTGGAAACGTTCAGGACTTATTTTTTGCCCTTAATTCAAGCGAGCCAACTATTGTAGATGATTTCAGTTATGATATTGATGCACCTAGACAACTAGCAAAGCACCAGAAGTTAACTTTTAAATACTTCAAATCATGTGTTAATAATGTAAAGTTTGAATTGGGTTACAATTACCAAAATAATAGCAGACAAGAATTTGATATAAGGAGAGGGGGTAGAACGGGAATCCCTGTTGTTGATCTGTTATTAAAAACACATATAATTAGTGCTAATTTATCAAATTTGAATAGCAATAATTGGAATTTTGAATTGGGAATAAATGGAATGATTCAAGATAATTATTCAACTCCTGATACGGGGGTAAAAAGGTTAATACCAGATTATATAAAGTTTGAGAATGGGCTATACATTACAGGAACTTATCAAAAATCAAATTCATTTTTATGGGAATGGGGAGTAAGATTAGATTACATTAACTATGATTCAAAAAAATATTATTACAAGTCAGTCTGGCAGGAAAGAAACTTTAATAATTTATTTGAAGAATTTGAAACAGGAATTGAATTTGCTAACCAAATTTTGGTAAATCCAAAATTTGAATATTTGAATTTTTCAGCTCAAACAGGAATTTCATTAAACTTATTAAATAGTTCAAAACTCAATTTTTCTTACATTATGTCGCAAAGAGCGCCAAATCCTTCTGAATTATTTAGTGATGGGTTACACCACTCAATGGCTGCTATTGAATACGGGGATTTAACCCTAAAGCCAGAAACAAATCATAAGCTTTTATTCAGTTATATGAGGAAAGAAAGTTCTTATAGTTTGAATTTAGAGCCTTTTATTTCAAAATCATTTGATTATATATTTATTGAACCAACTGGCTTTAAACAAACAATTAGGGGCGCATTCCCTGTTTGGACTTACAAAAGCACAGATGCAATTTTAGCGGGAATTGACTTTAGCTCAGAATTATACATAAATAAAAATTTTACATTTAATTTTGGGGTTTCATATGTATTTGCACAAGACATCTTAAATAACGAACCCTTAATTTTAATTCCACCTTTAAATTCATATCAAAACATAAAATTCTTACCTGTAAATCAAAAATGGAGTTTTGAAATATCTCACCATGCAAGTGCAAAGCAAAATAGATTTCCCAACTCAAATTTTATCTTTGATTATATTGAAAATGGAACAATTGTTTCAAAAACAGTGGATATCAGTGATTCACCAGGAGGCTATCAAAAACTTGACGGCGTTCTATCAATTAAAGTAAGTGATAAGAATGACCTAAAAACTACATTGAGATTGATTGTCCAAAATATAACTAATGCAGAATATAGAGACTATCTAAACAGAATGAGGTTTTATTCATCAGAATTAGGCAGAAACATTCAGCTTCAGCTGAATTTCAACTATTAACATTACTACATTAAAATTCATATTGTTATCTTAATCAATAAAAGTATAATTTCTTATTTTGAAAGTAGATTCAATACTTTTCTTTTCAATTAGTTTTGTTCATATAATTTCCATTTCAATTGGTGAAGAAATTTTAGGTGCTATTACTAAATCATTAATTATACCATCTTTATTATTTTTTTATATTCGAGGTAATCACAATTTAGATAGAGGAATTCTAATTGCGTTATTTCTTTCTTTTCTAGGAGATTTGTTTTTAATTGGGGATACTACTTTATTTTTCCTTTTGGGGTTAGGAAGTTTTTTGTTAACCCAAATTCTGTATACACTCAAAATGGGAGAACGTATTATAAAAATCAGAAAACACCTTATCCTTTCAGGCTTTCCCTTCATAATCTATGGAAGTACTCTTCTTTATTTCCTTTATCCACATTTAGGAAAGTTAACACCTGCTGTAATGGTATATTCTTTTGCTATTAGTTGCTTTGGTATTTTAAGTATGACCTATTGGATTCAAAATTATAAGAAAGGTATATTAATTCTCGGAGGCTCTATTTTATTTATTCTATCGGATTCAATGTTGGCTTTGAACCAGTTTTATTTTGAAAAAGATTTTTTTGGACCATGGGTCATGGTAACTTATATTGGGGCACAAGGATTTATCACTTTCTTTTTTAAAAATGAAGCTTTGGCTTCAAATTCCTAATCAATGAAATTAACCTGTCTTCTTATAGTATTAACTCTTTCAATTAATGTGTCTTGGTCGCAAGAAGAATATTATTCCGACAATTATGAAGAAGAATATTTGATGCCAGAAAATGATCCTTCTTCAGAAGGACAACGATTCTTTGTAGAAGATCTTTTAGATATGGCTGGTTATGTACCTGAGAAAATTGAAGTATATCAGACACTTCCCAATAAAGCTCGTGTTTTTCGTGTACGATTTGATTCCATTAATGGGGCTTTTATTTTTGTTCGTTGGGATAAAAAAAATAAAGAGAATTATGTTGCTAATAAAATGATTGATCCTGGGGTATATTATAACCTTAAAGCAGCACGAGAATTAATGCGAAAACAGACTAATAAAGCTACTTTTGATGTAGAAGATGCTGCTCTTCAGGCTGGTGACCAAGAAACCATTTCAGCTTCAGAACTTAATGATCTCAGAGAGCAATTTAAGCTTGATGAAGAAGAACGTGAACTTCAAAAACTGGAGCAAGAGTCCACTAAACGGACTCCTAGGTTACGTCGCCAACGTCGTCTCTTAAAGAAGAAAAACTAGCGACTTACCGTGAGAATATTTCCAGAAATACTGGTTGTGTAACAACGTAAAGCACTATTACAATCAGCATCGTACTTTCTTCCATGATTAGAACAGACAAATGAACTACCTTCTAGAGACCAACCGTTACGAAATCCCTGGTGTGGGCAGGCATTATTAAATGCTAGAATTTCTGTACTAGATATACGAATTAAGAGAAGTTTCTCTGATCTGTAATTCATCCATCCGTTAATTGCTTCCAAGGCTCTAAATTCACTCGAACTTAAATCAATTTCAACTGGTCCGTCACTTAAGGGCTCAAAACCATCATCATCGCTACTACATGATGATGTAATTGGAATACCAAGAACCGCAAGGGCTATTGGGGCGCAGGCAGATTTTAAAAAATCTCTTCTTTGATTTTTCATAGCAATATTTTTTTCTTTTTCAACTTAAAGTTATGAAAAATGACTTCCAGTTCGAAGTGTTTTCTTTTTATTTGAAAAAAAAAGGCTATGCGAGTTTCTTTATTCTACTTATTATTTATTTGTTTTTTTGGGTTCAGCACAGAATACAGGTGAAGTTAATGGCCGAGTGATAGATATTCAGTCACAACTTCCTTTGGAAGGTGCTACGATTGTAGTGGAGGGTACTTCACTTGGTGTTGTAACCAATGCGGAAGGTTATTTCGTACTTGAACAAGTTCCAACACAGGCTTATAATATAAGTGTAAGCTTTTTGGGTTATCAAAGTCAAACCCTCTACAATATTATTGTAAAATCGGTGGGAACTCCTCCCTTGTTATTTAAACTTGACCCTGTTGAGGATGCCTTAGATGAAGTTGTAATTTTTCAGAATCCTTTCAAAAAAACCAAAGAAACTCCATTATCTACCCAAACCTTCTCAGCTGTAGAAATAGAAACCTATCCAGGAGGTAATAACGACATCGCTAAGGTGGTACAATCGATGCCTGGAATTTCTCCCTCCATTGGAGGCTTTCGAAATGATATTATCATCCGAGGAGGTGCTCCCAATGAGACGGTCTATTATTTGGATGGTATTGAAATTCCCAACATCAACCATTTTAGTACTCAGGGGAGTGCTGGTGGTCCCGTAGGCTTACTCAATGTATCTTTTGTTCGAGAAGTAACACTCTCAAGTTCGGCTTTTGGAGCCGAATATGACAATCCTTTATCTGGAGTACTTGCCTTCGAGCAAAGGGAAGGAAACCCCAATAGATTTGGAGGAAATTTTCGAATCGGGGCTAGTGAAGCCGCATTAACTCTGGAAGGCCCGTTGTTTCAAAAAGACAAATCCCTACCAGCTAAAACTACTTTATTACTTTCCATACGTAGAAGTTATCTTCAGTTTCTTTTTGAGTTGATTGGCCTACCAATTCGGCCAGATTATTGGGATTATCAATGGAAACTAAATCACGAATTGGATGCCTACAACACTTTGAATTTTATTGGAATCGGTTCCGTCGACGATTTTTCAGTTAAAGCACCCGTTACTTATGATGAGCGTCAACAAGCGGGAATAGAACAAGTCCCAATCATTCAACAGCGTACCACTACCGCAGGAGTATCTTGGAAACGAAAATTCAAACGAGGTAATGGACAGTTATTCACTGCTTTGAGTACCAATCGACTAGATAATATTTTTTCTCGTTATTCGGATAATGAAGCTAAAGAAGGGTTGTTATTTCAAAACGATTCCTATGAATGGGAAACCAAATTACGTGTACAGCCTACTTTTTATCTACAAGACTGGAAACTATCTGGGGGGATTAATATTCAGTATTCCGACTACCAAAATGCAACTGAAAGTGTATTGTATGGGTTGAAATTTATTACAAATATTGATTTTGTAAAGTATGGGTTTAATGCCAAAGGATCTCGTAGTTATTTTGATAATCGCTTGGATGTAGCATTCGGTTTTCGCATGGATGCCGACACCTTCTCCACAGGATCAAACTTTTGGAGTACTTTTTCACCCCGAGCTTCTTTATCCTATGTGTTATCTGAAAATCAAAAATGGCGATTAAATGCCTCACTTGGGCGCTACTATAAAATACCAACTTACACGATGTTAGGTTTTCAAGGGAGTAATGGAGATTTTATTAATCAAAATCAACGTTATACACGAAGCGATCATTATGTAGCTGGGGTAGAATACAATTTTGGAACCGCTGCTCGATTAAGTATTGAGGGCTTTTTAAAAGATTATGCTCAGTATCCCGTTTCTTTTCGTGACGGGGTAGCATTGGCCAACAAAGGAGGTGGATTTGAAGTGCTTGGAAATGAAGCAGTAATAGATACAGGAGATGGGAACGCCTATGGAGTGGAATTGCTTTATCAACAAAAATTGAATAAAAATTTCTATGGGAACTTTGCCTATACTTTTTCTACAGCGAATTTACTGGGCGGGATGGAAATTACTTACCGTCAGTATGGGACAGTCGTCACTTAATCTCTTTTACTGGTGGTTATAAATTAAAGCGAAATTGGGAAATCAGCTCGCGATGGCGTTTTGCAGGTAAAACTCCATATGTGCCAACAGATGAAGTCAATACCCTTGTGAGTTATCCAGAAATAACACTAAACTACGCAGCATTGGGTACGGTGAAATTGGACCCCTTCAACCAAGTTGATATTAGATTTGACAAAAAATGGAATAGTAAGCGCTTCTCTTGGAATTTCTATTTCGAAATTCAAAACCTATTTGCTCAGCCTACCCCATTGCCCGAGGAATATGGATTAGCACGAAGTGAGACTGGGGAAGAGTTATCTCCTAGAGCGTTGGTATTGATTAGCAATGAAGAACAGAATAATATTCCCATCCCAAGTTTTGGCTTTGTGATCGACTTCTAAACTTATTTAAAGGCATTCAACCCCGTAATATCCATACCTGTAATGAGTAAATGAATATCATGAGTTCCTTCGTAAGTGAGCACCGATTCTAGATTCATCATGTGACGCATGATGCTGTAATCTCCAGTAATCCCCATTCCACCAAGTATTTGCCTAGCTTCACGGACAATATTTGCAGCCATGGCCACATTGTTTCTTTTAGCCATAGAGATTTGAGCAGAATTGGCCTTGTTATCGTTTTTTAATACTCCCAAACGCCAAGCCAGCAACTGAGCTTTGGTTATTTCGGTAATCATTTCTGCCAGTTTTTTTTGTTGTAACTGCGTTCCTGCAATAGGTTTATCAAATTGAACTCGTTGTTTGGCATATCGCAAGGCCGTATCATAACAATCCATCGCTACTCCTATCGCTCCCCAAGCAATACCATAACGGGCAGAATCTAAACAGGAAAGCGGAGCACCGAGACCCGATTTTCCTGGTAACAGGTTTTCTTTAGGCACTTTCACTCCTTTAAATAAAAGCTCGCCTGTTGAGGAAGTGCGAAGGGACCATTTATTATGTGTTTCAGGTGTTTCAAAGCCTTTCATGCCACGCTCTACAAGTAAGCCGTGAATTCGATCTGAAGAATCTTTTGCCCAAACAACTGCTACATCAGCAAAAGGAGCGTTACTGATCCACATTTTTGCACCATTAAGAATGTAATGATCGCCTTCTTCTTTAAAATGGGTTGTCATTCCAGCCGGATTAGAGCCGTGATCGGGTTCAGTTAGTCCAAAACACCCGATATAGTCTCCCGAGGCTAACTTGGGAAGGAATTTTTTCGTTGCTCCTCTGTTCCATATTTCCATATGGGAAACATTACTAGGGACGATTGTACTGAGGCTGTTGATCGAATGCCAGAATCTCCCTTTCTATTTCTTGCATAAGCAAACCATAGCTGATCTGGTCCAATCCAGCACCTCCATATTCCTCAGGTATAAATGGGCCAAAAGCACCAACTTCCGCTAAGCCCTTTAACAGATGTTTGGGGAATGTAGCTTCTTGGGCATGATGATTGATAATAGGACTTACTTCCTTCTTCACCCATGACCTCGCAGCGTCTCGCACCAGCAAATGTTCCTCCCCCAATAAGCTATCCAACTCATAATAGTCGGGTGCGGAAAATAAATCTTGCGACATTTAAAGCTTGTTTCTACAAAAATAGGAAAACTTAAGGAGTAGAAATAAATAAAAATTAGTCGTTAAGAGAAAGAATACCAGGTGGTAAGTTAAGATGAAACTCCTTTTTGTTACGATCTATTTTGAGAATAAAGTCGTCATGTATTGGAATCAATTGTTGCTTTTCTTTGTCAGAAATTTTTAAGAGAGCTTGACTGCTTTGATCATTTACACCCTCTATTGTTCCTATAACACCTCGTTCAACATCAAGGGCTGTAAACCCAATAATTTCATGATAATAGAAGCGATTACCTTCTAGGGGGGAAGCATTGAGAGGGTAAGTAAACCTTTTTTTTAAGCAGTGCTTGAGCCGATTCTTCGGTGTCTATCGTTTCCAACTTGACCCGCAAAAATCTTGACTTATGTAATCGGGCACCTGAAATAAAAAAGGAACCAACCCAGTGGGATAATCTACTAAAATTGATTCCAATTGTGTATATAACTCGGGCTCATCCGAGTCTATGTTTATTAGGATTTCTCCTTTATAACTATAAAGACTAGAGAGGGTTCCAAGAAAGAAGCATTCTTCTTTTCGCATTGATCCCTCTATATTAAAGCATTAATCGTCTTTATTCGCTTCTCTTTCATTGGCAGAAGCTTCCTCATTAGCAGTGTCCTCAGCTGGTGCTTCTTCGGCGGTTGCATTCTCGTTAGTAGTCTCCTCAGCTGTTGCTTGTTCGGCAGTTACATCCTCGTTAGTAGTCTGCTCAGCTGTTGCTTCTTCGGCAGTTGCATTCTCGTTAGTAGTCTCCTCAGCTGTTGCTTCTTCGGTAGTTGCATTCTCGTTAGTAGTCTGCTCAGCTGGTACTTCTTTGGCAGTTGCATTCTCGTTAGTAGTCTCCTCAGCTGGTACTTCTTTGGCAGTTACACCCTCGCTAGCAGTCTCCTCAGCTGGTGCTTCTTCGGCAGTTGCATTCTCGTTATTAGTCTGCTCAGCTGGTGCTTCTTTGGCAGAAGCTTCTTCGACTTGAGCTGCAGCTGCATCAGCAATTCGCTTTTCATTGACAGCTTTTTCAGCAGCAAGAGCAGCGGCTTTAGCTTCTGCTTCAGCATTACTTAAGCCTTCGACTTTTGCCTGGATCTTAGCTTCTTTTTCTTGCAGCCAAGCTTCAAATTTCTTTTCCGCTTCTTCTGCACTAAATGCCCCTTTGCGAACGCCACCATTTAAATGGTGTTTTAGCATTATCCCTCTGTAGGACAACAAAGTGCGTGCTGTGTCTGACGGTTGTGCCCCATTTTCAAGCCATTTTAGACAATTTTCAACACTGATTTTAACAGTTGCTGGGTTAGTATTGGGGTTGTATGTTCCTAACTTTTCTAAATAACGTCCATCGCGAGGAGAGCGACTGTCTGCGGCAACGACCCAATAAAAAGGTTTACCTTTTTTACCATGTCGTTGCAAACGAATTCTTACTGGCATGTCTATTAATTTGTGTAGGTACCCGACCTACTGATTATTAATTTTGACTGCAAACATAAGCAATTATCAGTCTACAACAAGGGGGATTGTAAAATTATATTTGTAATTTCGCCCACTAAAATTCTGATTGCATATTCATGGATATAACTCATCAAGAACTAGATGCCCTAAACGCAGTTGTAACAATAAATGTTGTACAAGAAGACTTTGCCGAAAAAGTCATAGAAATTCTGAAAGATTACCGTAAAAAGGCTAATATTCCAGGTTTTAGAAAGGGCCATGTTCCAATGGGTTTAATCAAAAAAAAATATGAAACGGCAGTGACCGCTGATGAAGTTAATAAGTTGCTAAGAGAGCATTTAGATTCCTATTTAAAAGAGAAACAATTTCAAATTCTAGGCAACCCATTACCTAAAATGCAAGATGAAATTGACTGGAAATCCGACGCTATTCAATTCGAATTTGAATTGGGCCTTTCCCCATCATTTGAAATTAATTTGAAATCTCGTAAGAAGGTAGTTCACTATCGAATCGAAGCCGATAAAAAAATGATTGAAGAGCAGCTTCAAAGCATTCAGAAACAATACGGTAAATTAGTTACAGAGAAAGAAGTTTCCGACGGAGTAGAAATTACTGCTCAGTTTAAAAATGAGGCAATGGAGATTGACAACACTGCTACTTTTGAATGGGGACAAATCAAGGGAAAGAAAAACCAATCGGCATTCAAAGGAAAAGCGATTGGAGATTCATTTTCTTTATCTTCTGAAGGGCTTTTTGAGCCAGCTGTTGCACAACGCCTTTTGGGAATTTCAAATGATCAAGTAGCCAACTTAAAAGAAGAACTTTTAATATGTTTGAAAGAGGTAAATACACGTGAACCGGCCCCGCTGGATCAAGAATTATTTGATAAAATTTACGAAGCAGGAACTGTAACTTCTGAAACTTCCTTAAAATCTAAAATTAAGGAGGGAATCGAAAAACAATTTGAGCAGCAATCAGACCAAAAAATACTCAACGATATGACTGAGTATTTGGTGAAAAACACCAAATTTGAGCTTCCTGTAGAATTCTTGAAGCGTTGGATTCAAAATTCAGGGGAGAAATCACTGACTGTAGAAGAGGCAGAAGAAGAATTTAGCCGTTCCGAAAAAGGAATCCGTTATCAGCTGATCGAAAAAAAACTAGTAGCAGACCACGAGTTACAAGTTCAGTTTGATGAAATGAAGGATTTTGCACGCAATATGATTACGATGCAAATGGCCCAATATGGACAAACTCTTCCTGAAGAAAAAGAAATGGAAGGTATTATTCTTCGAGTTTTGTCCAATGAAGAGGAAAGCCGTCGTTTACAAGATCAACTGATGAGTCAAAAAATGCTTACTCTTTACAAAAATAACGGGCCAATAAAAGAAAAAGTGATTTCTTTCGATGCCTTCATCAAAGAAGCCTACGGACGAACGTAATTTTTAGTATTTTTAAAAAAAAACTTGCATGAACTACGGAAAAGAATTTAAAAAATTTGCAATTAAGAAACACGGTATCAATGCGATGTATTATGATAAAATCGTCTCCAGTATGACTCCCTATATCATTGAAGAGAGACAGTTAAATGTCGCTCAGATGGATGTTTTTTCTCGTTTGATGATGGATCGTATTATGTTTTTAGGAACAGCCATAGACGACAATGTGGCCAATATTATTCAAGCACAGCTACTTTTCTTACAAAGTGTCGATTCCAAGCGCGATATACAGATGTATATAAACTCTCCTGGAGGGAGCGTTTATGCAGGTTTGGGAATCTATGACACCATGCAATTCATCAGTCCTGATGTTGCTACTATATGCACAGGAATAGCAGCCTCAATGGGGGCAGTATTGCTTTGTGCAGGAACTGATGGCAAAAGATCGGCACTTCCGCATTCGCGTGTGATGATCCATCAACCGCTTGGAGGAGCTCAAGGACAAGCCTCGGATATAGAAATTACTGCACGAGAAATACTGAAACTTAAAGATGAACTCTACGCTATTATTGCCAAACACTCCAAGCAAAGCGTCGAAAAAGTTCATGATGATTCCGATCGAGACTATTGGATGAGAGCCGAAGAAGCCAAATCCTACGGTATGGTTGACGAAGTATTGAAAGAGTAGTAACCCATACAACTTCTTACTATGGAAAAAGATCACCTGAGCTGTTCCTTCTGCGGTCTTTCTAAACCTCAAACCGAATTATTGGTTGCTGGAATGGATGCACACATTTGTGATAAATGCATTGAACAGGCCCATCATATTGTTCAAGAGGAAAACAAATCATCTCCCCAAAAATTTAGTTTAGACCTTAAGCCTCCAAAAGAAATTCGCACCTTTTTAGACACATACGTTATTGGACAAGACGGAGCCAAAAAAACACTATCTGTAGCTGTCTACAATCATTATAAAAGAATCCAATTACTTCAGGAAAAAAATGAAGTAGAATTACAAAAAAGTAATGTGTTGCTCGTCGGACCTACAGGGACTGGTAAGACATTAATGGCACAGACCATAGCCAAACTATTGAAAGTACCAATAGCTATTATAGATGCAACGGTGTTAACCGAAGCTGGCTATGTAGGAGAAGATGTTGAAAGCATTCTCACTCGGCTTTTACAGGCGGCAGATCATGATTTGGAACGTGCCCAATTAGGAATTGTTTTTATAGATGAATTGGACAAGATAGCTCGCAAAAGCGATAATCCTTCCATTACACGAGACGTCTCTGGCGAGGGAGTACAGCAAGCCTTACTTAAGCTTTTGGAAGGGACAGTAGTCAATGTTCCCCCCAAAGGCGGTCGCAAACATCCCGATCAAAAATTCATTGAGGTTGACACCTCCAATATATTATTTATTGCGGGAGGTGCTTTCGACGGAATTGAGCGAAGTATTAATAAACGACTCAATCTTCAAGCCATCGGGTACAATACCCAAAGAGAATCAGAAAATATCGATGGAGATAATCTTTTGCGTTACATCACTCCCAAAGATGTCCGTTCATTTGGTTTGATCCCAGAAATTATTGGTCGTCTCCCTGTATTGACGCACATGAACCCATTAGATAGAGAGGCGCTTAAAGCCATACTAACTCAACCCAAAAATGCTTTGACGAAGCAATACAAGCTTTTATTTGATTTGGATGGAATTGAATTAACTTTCACTTCAGGGGCTTTGGAATTCATAGTGCAACAAGCTATGGATTATAACCTTGGCGCTCGCGGTCTTCGTTCTCTTTGTGAATCTATTTTAACAGAAGCAATGTATAGTCTTCCCAATACAGGTACCAAGACTTTAAAGGTAACTAAAACCTATGCAGAAGAACAACTAAAAAAAGCGGATCTACCTGCACTCAAAGCGGTATCTTAACAGTGGGCCAATAATTCGTCTAAGTATTTTCTTGAGTTGGACAAACGAGGCACCTTGTGTTGCCCTCCTAGCTTCTTCTTAGATTCCAACCATTGATAGAACAATCCTTTGGGAGCAACTTGAATTTTTGGTGATAGCAACGTCATATTTTTATAACGTTTGGCTTGATAATCTGAATTGAGGTTTTGCAACTCACGGTCAAGTTTTTGTGCAAAATGGTCAAGGTTACATGGGATACTTGAAAATTCGATCAACCATTCATGTCCTCCTTTTTCATGACCATTCATGAATATTGGGCCTACCGTATAGTCTTGGATTTGAACTCCAGTGTCGGCTGCGGTTGTGGCCAATGCTCTTTCTGCATTTTCCACCATCAGTTCTTCACCAAATACATTTATAAATTGCTTGGTCCTTCCACTCACGCGAATTCGATAGGGATGAAGACTTGTAAACCTAACTGTATCTCCAATGCGGTAGCGCCATAATCCTCCATTGGTTGTTATAACCAATTCATAGACTTGATCCAAGGTTACTTCCCATAAAGCCAATGTTTTGGGTTGTTTTTTCCCCCATTCTTCTTGGGGAATAAATTCATAAAAAATTCCATAGTCCAACATCAACAACAAATCGGAAGAATCGTTTTGATCTTGGATGGCAAAAAACCCTTCCGAAGCATTGTAGATTTCATAATATTTAAAATTTGGTTTGGGAAAAAGTTGTTGGTACTGTTCCCGATAGGGTTCGAAACTCACCCCCATGAAAGTACACTTCCGCTTGGGGCCATAGGTCGTGAATATGATTTTTTTTAGCCTCAGATAGAGCTTGTTGTAAAAGGACCAACATCCAAGAGGGTACCCCTGCGAGGCTAGTTACTTTTTCTTCCATTGACTCCTTTAGAATAGCTTTCATTTTGGCTTCCCATTCGGGCATCAAAGCGGTTTTTTGACTGGGAGTGCTGCTGAGTTCCGCCCAAAAGGGAGATTGTCTATGATGATTGCAGAGAGATCACCAAAATAGCTGGAGTTATTGTGATAGAGATCGCTGCTTCCTCCAAGCCGTAAGCATTTACCAGTGAGCAGCTGGGATTCACTATTGTTATTGAAATACAATGAGAGCATGTCTTTTCCAGCCTTGTAATGACAGTTTTCTAAAGAAGCAGAACTCACAGGGATGAATTTGCTCTGAGCTCCAGTAGTCCCGCTAGATTTGGCAAACCACTTAATGTTTCCCGGCCAGAAAATATTTTGAACTCCTTTTCGCGACAGTTGAATTTCATTTTGTATGTCTTCGTAACGTACTAACGGAATTCGCTTCGAAAAGGAAGTGTAATCCTGGATGGATTTAAAATCGTACTGAATTCCGTAGTGCGTTTGGGAAGCTTCAAGCAGCAAGCCATGAAGAACTTCCTGCTGTACTTCGTGTGGGAACTTAATAAAAAGTTCGATTTGGTGGATTCGTTTTTAAGAAACCAAGAAGCGATAGAATTGAATAAAGGGGATTGGCATACAAATAGTATCTTTAATATAAAAATAGCAAAATTAGTTTCGTCAACTAGAAACAGTTTGTAATCAAATCTACACTCATGGTCTTTCACAGCCTTTTAAAAAAAATGATAACGGAAATACACACACCAGTTAATTATTTTTTGGATTGTGAGGGAGATGTATTACTAGTTCACGATTGCGTCGGACGTAAAATATCTCTTGTACTGAAGGGAACTCAGTGCTTGCATTGCAACAACAACAAACCCATTTTCCGACAGGGTTTTTGTCAATCTTGCTTTTTTGAAATTCCCCAAGCTGCAGACTGGGTCATGCGTCCAGAATTGAGCAAAGCACATTTGGATATTGAAGATCGAGATTTGATTTATGAGAAAAAAGTTCAATTGCAACCTCATATTGTCTATTTGGCATTGAGCAGCCATCTAAAAGTGGGGATCACAAGAAAAAGTCAAGTACCAACCCGATGGATTGATCAAGGAGCTCACCAAGCGCTTGCCCTACTTGAAGTTCCCAATCGTTACCTTTCTGGGGTGGCTGAAGTAGCATTGAAATCCATTTTTTCAGACAAAACCAATTGGCGAAAAATGCTTCAAAATGAAAAAGAACCTGTCGACTGGAACGCAGCACGAAAACAATTTATCGCACACCTACCTGATGAGCTAATGCCTTATCTTCAATCCGAACAGGTTCCAACTGAAATTGCGTATCCTGTAGAAAAATATCCTCAGAAAGTCAAAAGTCTGAACTTGAGTAAATCAAAAACCTATTCTTGCAAATTGGTTGGCGTGAAAGGGCAATACCTACTATTTGAAGATCAAACCGTTTTCAATGTGCGTTCTAACGAAGGTCTTCGCCTAATGATTACTATTTCTTAGTGGTGCTTTTTGGAGTCTTTTACACTTTGTTGAATGTCTTGAATTTCTTTGGCAGTCAAATAACGCCAATGACCTACTTCGGTATCGAGAGAGACATTCATGATCCGCACTCGTTTCAAATTAGTCACACGATAACCCAAGTATTCACACATCCGTCGAATCTGGCGGTTTAGTCCTTGTGTTAATACGATTCGGAATTCTTGATTGCGGGTTTGTTTTACCCAACACTTTCGCGTAACGGTACCTAGAATGGGAATTCCATTTTGCATTTTTTTGATAAATTCAGCTGTGATGGATTTATTCACTTGCACCACATATTCTTTTTCGTGTTTGTTGTGTGCGCGAAGTATTTTATTGACAATATCACCGTCATTTGTCAAAAATATCAAGCCCTCGCTGGGTTTATCTAGGCGTCCAATCGGAAAAATCCGATTGGGGTAGTTGATGAAATCGATGATATTGTCTTTTTCTAAACGAGTATCGGTGGTGCAAACAATTCCAACGGGCTTATTAAATGCCAAATAGACAGGGCTTTTTTCTTTGCGAATTCATCGCAACACCGTCAACAGTAATACGATCCTTTGGAGTGACCTTGGTTCCCATTTCAATTTTCCTACCATTGACTTGTACTCGACCGGCTGCAATAAGTTTATCCGCTTTCCGCCGGGAACAGCAGCCTATTTCGCTGAGATACTTATTGATTCGGATGGGTTCTGAAGTCATCTTAGGAAATTTCTTCATTTATAGCCAACCCAAAACGCTTACGAAAAAGACCTACAGCAAGATAAAGGAACGGGGTATCTATGGCAGCAATAAGCACTTTAAATAGAAAACTCGACAATACCAACCCCCAAAATAGATCCCAAGGAAGCACCTTAAACATACACAAGAGGAGGATGACGGTAAAGGTGTCAATAAACTGTGAACTGAATGTCGAAAAATTATTTCTAAGCCAGAGCATTCTTCCTCGTGTGAGTTGCTTCCAAAAATGGTAGAGACGTATATCTATGAATTGGGCAAAAAGGTAGGCTAGCATAGAAGCTAGAACTGCTAATGGCGAAAGTGAAAACACCTTTTTGAAGGTCATATCATCGATAGGGGAGTTGACCGAAGCAGGTGCAGCATCGCCGAGCATCAGAATGCCCATTGAAAAGAAAGAGGCAAAAATTCCAGCAACCACCACTTGATTGGCTTTTTTACGCCCATAAATTTCTGAGATCAGGTCGGTGATCAGAAAGGTGATGGGATAGGGCAGTATGCCCACTGAAAGTTCAAAAAGGAAACTCTAAAAAGAGATAACTCTAGCGGTTGCCAAACAAAAAACTTTTGAAAAATGAGATTGGAAACAACCAATGAAGTGATAAAGAGCGCTGCCAGAAACAGATAAATTGTCTCGGCCAGCGTGCGGTCTTTGGGTGTCATATTAATAAATGTTTATTTCGAAGGGAAGCTGTGTTTGAATACTAAGAAAACGAGTGGATTTTGATGGATTGAAGAGCAGTTGCTTCCAAAAAAGGAGATAGTGAGTTTTGCCATTGAAGCTTTAGTAGGGGAAATCCTTCGGAAAGAATGGTTTCCAAATCAGGAGTGATGTTTGGATAAGAGACCACATTGTAGCGTTCAACTTCAGCAGCATTGGCCGCCATTGCTATAGCCATGTGTAGGTCTCCTAATCCGTCTACCAATCCCTTCTGAAACGCTTGTGTGCCGGACCATACCCTTCCTTGGGCGACTACTTCCACCTGATTTATATCCATAGAACGCCCTGCACTTACACGTTCCTTAAAGGTGCTGTAAACTTTTTCAATACTTTTCTCTGCAGCATTTCGAAAGCCTGAAGTGGGTTTTTCAAAGGGACTATATCCCATAGCATTTTTGTGGGTGCTGACCTGTTCGGCATTGATACCTATGTCATCGGTAAATTGTTTCACATTGGGAAGGGTGGCCCATACGCCAATGGATCCGGTGATAGACAAGGGATCGGCAATTATTTTTCGGCAGGCAAACTGATGTAGTACCCACCTGATGCTGCAACATCTCCCATTGAAACATAAAGAGGTTTTTCTCTTGGGCGGCTTTTAGCCGTTCCCAAATAATTTCAGAAGTTAAGGCATCGCCACCAGGGGAATTAATACGAACTACAATCGCTCTGACACGAGGATTCTCTAGAGCCTCCTCTAAGGCTTCAATAAAGACAGTCTTTCCAATTACTGTTTCACTGCCCTCACTATACAATATGGTGCCCTGTGCATAGAGCACGGCAATTCGATCTTTAATTTCGTTATCATAGGCCGATTTAGGACTACCCATAGCCGACAAGGAGACGTAGTTTGCTTCCTCCCCAACCTGCTTTTCAATTTCCTTGAAATATGCATTTTCGTATCTCACAGCATCGATTAAGCCCGATTCTTGGGCCCGTTCGGGGGTGTTCCCCGTAAGAGTATTGGCGGCAATATCCAATGCTTCTCTGGATAGTGCTCGAGAGTCGGCCATCTCTTGAGCCAAAACTGCCCACAAATCGTCAATCAAACTTTTAATCTGCAACCGATTTTCAGCGCTCATCTTATTGTCTAAATAGGGTTCCACAGCACTCTTATATTTTCCCAATCGAATCACTTCCATCCTCACTCCATATTTATCTTGAAAGTCTTTATAGTATAGTATTTCAGAACTCAAGCCTTTAAATTCGATTTGCCCGACAGGATTGAGAAAAATACTGTCGGCAACACTGGCGAGGTAATAACTTTTTTGGGTAAAAAAGTCTCCGTAGGCATATACAAACTTCCCTTTTTCTTTAAAGGCTTGTAAGGCACGCCGGATGCTTCTGGTTTGAGACCAACCGGCTTGGATGAATTGCGATTCCAAGCTAATTCCCTCTATATTGGTATCTTCTGCTGCCGTTTGAATGCTGTGTAGGATTTGATCCAGTCCAAGAGATTCCGACTCAAAACCAAGACCAACATTGAATTGTTCTACAGCAGGGACACGATCGTAAATTTTCTTGTTCAACTGCAGTCGTAGGACGGAATTGGCTTCTAGAGCTTGTTTTTCCTCCGAGGGCATACTGCTTAGAGTAGCCAGTCCTGCAATTCCCATTAACAGAATTACGAAAAGGAAACCAAAAGCAATCAGATTACCAAGAATAGCTGCCAGTATATTTTTAATGAAATTCATAACAAAACAATTGACACCAAAGATAGTGTTTGTAATTTTGGTGTAAAAACCAAGATGGAACAGCATTGTTTTGTAGCTATGGGAAGTAATATGGGTGAACGAATGCAAACACTCCTACAGGCAATGGAGCAGATTGATGGAGTATTGGGCCGTATTCGACAAATCTCCCCGCCCTACGAAACTGCCGCTTGGGGATTTGAGGCACCCCCATTTATCAATGCCTGCTTGCAATTGGAAACCGACCATTCGCCTGAAGAATTGCTTTTCAAACTCCAAGCTATAGAAAAACAATTTGGCCGCACCCCTTCTTCTTCTAAAGAATATGAATCGAGAACGTTGGATTTGGATTTGATTTTTTACGGAAATCAAAGACGAGACAATCAGAGCCTACAACTGCCCCATCCTCGGATGCATGCGCGTCATTTTGTGTTGAAACCGATGCTCGATTTGGCTCCTGACTTTCAGCACCCTAGCTTGAAATTAAGTCTCCAAGAATTGCATAACGATTGCAAGGATACCACACCGATAAACGTGCTCCCTTTTCAAAGCTGGTTGCCCTCCCTTTTTGAATCTCTTACTTATCTGGCTATCGCCGGTAATATTGGTAGTGGAAAAACAACTCTCACCCGACGTTTAGCAGAAGACTACCCGGTTAAAGTTATCTTGGAATCTTTTGACAAAAACCCACATTTGGCGGCTTTCTATCAAAATCCCGAAGAATATGCATTGAAAACCGAACAGTACTTTTTGCAGTCTCGTATCGAGCAACTATCCACACCCCTACTAACCCCTTGTGTCAGTGATTTTTGGCTAGAGAAGTCCCTTTTGTTCGCGCAAGCAACGCTATCCCAATCTCGTTTTAGCGAATTTCAAAAAAGTTTTATTAGCCGCTCTTCTCAAGCCGTTTCCCCCGACGCTGTTGTCTATTTGTATCGCCCAGTCTCCGAATTGTTATTGCACATCAAAAAGCGAGGAAGAGTCTATGAACAAAATATCTCTAGCACCTATTTGGAAGCCATCACAGCAAGTTATGAACGCAAATTGGAAGAAGTATTTTCCTATCCCATTCTCAAAGTTGATGCCACAGGGCAGCACTGGGGTTGCCAATCCTACGATTATGTAAAATTCCTTTGGGAGCTAGCGCGCCTTTAATTTGTAATAGCAGTCCCAAATTACCACTCCTGCTGCTACCGCAATATTTAGAGAATGTTTGGTCCCTTCTTGGGGAATTTCAATGACCGAGTTGGCCTGACTCACGACTTCTTGAGACACTCCTTTCACTTCATTTCCCAATACCAAGGCTTGTTTCCCATCGGGACTGGGAAGAAAATCATGGAGTGATGCTGCTCCTTGCGCTTGTTCAACAGCATGCACCCGAACGCCTTCTTTTTTGAAGCTGCTGCACCAGAGTCAGGGTGGTTTTTCGGTATTCCCAATCCACCGATTCGGTGGCTCCCAAGGCTGTTTTATGGATGTCTTTATGGGGTGGGGATGCTGTGATTCCACAGAGGTATATTTTCTCTACCAAAAAGGCATCAGCCGTTCGAAAAATCGAGCCAATATTGTTGAGGCTTCGTACGTCGTCGAGGATAAGAATGAGAGGGATCTTGGGAGCTGCTTTGAAATTCGCAATCGTTTTTCGATCTAACTCCTCGTTTTTTAATTTACGCATCCTCAAAAATACATATTTCAGCAAGGACCATTTGTTTGGAGGCAATCTAAATTCTACATTAGCAAAAATCCTAATTCGTGGCTGGTAAAAGCAAGGAAACCCCTTTAATGAAACAATACAGCCAGATCAAGGCAAAGTACCCAGATGCTTTGTTATTGTTTCGGGTGGGCGATTTCTATGAAACTTTTGGAGAAGATGCTATTAAAGCGGCCAAGATTCTCGGAATTATTTTAACCAAAAGAGGTGCTGGAAGTACCAGTGAAACTGAACTGGCAGGCTTTCCACATCATTCCCTTAACACCTATCTACCCAAATTGGTGAAGGCCGGTTGCCGAGTAGCGATTTGTGATCAGTTGGAGGATCCCAAAATGACCAAAAAGATTGTGAAGCGAGGCGTTACTGAATTGGTGACACCTGGGGTTGCGCTGAATGAGGAAGTACTCGAGCAAAAACAAAATAATTACTTATCTGCCTACTACAGCGATGGAAAGCAAGTGGGACTTGCCTTTTTAGATATTTCCACCGGTGATTTTTGGGTGAGCCAAGGGAGCGAAGTGGAAGCGGCCCAATTGCTAGAAAGTTTTTCTCCGAGTGAACTTTTGGTGGCCAAGCCTCAGAAAGCCAACTTTGCATCGATCCATGGCACTGCGTGGCCCGTCTTCTATATCGAGGATTGGGTGTTTGCCCTCGATTTTGCTCAACAAAAACTAACCACCCATTTTGAAACTACCAGCCTGCAGGGTTTCGGAGTTCAGGAGATGCAAACAGGGATTGCAGCTGCTGCAGCCATACTGCACTATCTATCGGAAACTCAACACGACCGCCTGTCCCATATTCATCACATTCAACCCTTGCACTCCAACCAATACATTTGGATGGATCGGTTTACCGTCCGAAACCTAGAACTCTTTCATCCCACCACAGCAGGAGGCGTACCTCTGATTGATGTGATTGACTATACCTGCACTCCCATGGGAGGACGGTTGATCCGTCACTGGTTGGCTTTTCCGCTGTTGGAGGAAAAAAAAATCCTTAATCGCCAAGCCATTGTTGCCGGCTTTTTGAATCATTTGGAAACGCATGAACAAATAGAAGATGCACTTTCAAGCCTTTCCGATATAGAACGAATCAGTGCGCGAATTGCGACCTACAAAGTGAGCCCCAAAGCCTTGATACACTTGCTGGCTACTTTGGAAATGCTAGGCCCCATTCAAACTACCTTACAAGCATCGAAGCAGCCTGCTCTTGCCAGTTATTCCAAGGGTTTCCGTTCGCCTTCCGATTTGATTGCACTACTGCAAAAGGTCTTGCATCCCGAGGCGCCCGTGGTATTGAGCAAAGGGCAAGTGATTGCCGAAGGCTTTCATCTCGAGCTAGATGAATTACGTAGCCTCTTGCATTCCGGCGAAGACAATCTAGACAGGATGTTGGAACGGGAAACTCATCGCACCCAAATCCCCTCTCTTAAAATTGCATTCAACAATGTATTTGGGTATTATATTGAGGTACGCAACACACACAAAGACAAGGTTCCAGACGAATGGATTAGAAAGCAAACTTTGGTGAATGCCGAACGCTATATCACGGAAGAATTAAAAGAATACGAAGCCAAAATCCTCGGTGCAGAAGATAAAATCAGAAGTTTGGAAGCCCAGCTCTACAATGAGTTGTTGGACCAGCTACAGGAATTCCTGCCCGATCTAAAACACAATGCCCAGTGCATCGCCCGTTTGGATGTGTTGTGGAACTTTGCATATACCGCTAAAAAACACCAATACCGTGCACCTCAGTTTGTTGATTCGGCGTATTTAGAAATCACTGAGGGCCGCCATCCGGTCATTGAACGGCAGTTGTCTGCAGGGACTCCATTTATTCCTAACGATTTGCGTTTGGATGCCGACAACCAACAACTTATTATGATTACCGGTCCCAATATGTCTGGAAAATCGGCTATCCTCCGACAAACCGCCCTGATTGTTCTGCTAGCACAAATGGGGAGTTTTGTTCCGGCCGAAACAGCTAGCTTCCAATTGGTCGATAAAATTTTTACACGGGTAGGAGCCAGTGACAATATTTCTTTGGGCGAGTCCACATTTATGGTTGAAATGAACGAAACAGCCTCTATACTTAACAACATCAGTAAGCAGAGCCTGGTTTTGCTCGACGAGATTGGCCGAGGGACAAGTACTTATGACGGTATTTCGATTGCTTGGGCCATTGCTGAATTTCTCCATGAGCACCCCCATCGCCCCAGGGTATTGTTTGCAACCCATTATCACGAGTTGAATGAAATGACTCAGCAGTTTGAGCGGATCAAAAATTTCAATGTTTCCGTACAAGAATCTTCCAATAAAGTATTGTTCCTTCGCAAACTTGTTCCAGGCGGGAGTGCCCACAGCTTTGGAATACACGTGGCCAAAATGGCTGGTATGCCCCAGTTGGTTTTGCAAACCGCCCAGCAAAAGCTAAAAGCCCTCGAAGCGACCAACAGATTGGAAGATCGTTCGGAGGCATTGCAAAAAGATACAGAAGAAATACAGCTGAGTATTTTCAATGTAGATGATCCTTTGTTGGAAGAACTCAAAGATGAAATCACCCACTTGGATTTGAATACATTAACACCAATAGAGGCCATGATGAAACTCAATCTACTGCAAAGAAAACTAGGTGATAAAAGCGTCTAGTAATTAAGTTAAAAGACTCCTTGTTTACAAAAATATGTACATTTGTATCCGCAAAAGCGAAAGTAGCTCAGGGGTAGAGCATCACCTTGCCAAGGTGAGGGTCGCGGGTTCAAATCCCGTCTTTCGCTCTGTTTAATTTAGGTTCAGCTCGGATGGTGGAATTGGTAGACACGTTGGACTTAAAATCCAATGATCATTGCGATCGTGCGGGTTCAAGTCCCGCTCCGAGTACTCAAAGCCCTCCCGAAGCGGAGGGTTTTTTCAATAAATTATCTATTTGTTTTCTCTGCTTATTGATTTTAAATTTAGGGTTTAGATGAATCTTCATAATTATTTTTGAATAGATTATTTAGAATTTTAAATCACTTTAATTTATACCAAAATGCTACAAAAAAATCTCTTTCTTTTTTTTTCTCTATCTATTTTCTCATATGGGCAAGATGCTTCTATGGATCTAAAATCTTTATACCCTAGGGAGGATATAATTATCGAATATCAAGATGATTGGGGAAAAATAATTACAAGAAAGTAATTAGAGAGTTTAAAATGAAGCCTTTAAATTTTAACGACATTGTTTTTCTAGGCAATAGTATTACAGCTGAAGGTAAAGATTGGAGTGAAAGACTCAATTATCCAAACGTAAGAAATAGGGGAATAGGGGTGATGTAACTGACGGAGTTTTAGCAAGACTCAAGGAAATCACCTATTTCAGACCAAAAGCCATTTTTCTACTTATTGGAATTAACGATTTATGGAACAATTCTCCTATGGTACCTACACCAGAATATATTGGAAATAATATTGTACGAATCACTGAGGCTATTCTCTCTGATTCTCCAACGACTAAAGTATATGTTCAAACTGTTTTACCCACAGGGAAAGAGCTATATATAAATTGTATTAATACGGTAAATAAAATCATTAAAGTAAATTCAATATCTAAAAAATACATAGTCATTGACCTACATTCTGTTTTCGTTAATGAGAAAGGTTTGATAAAAGAAGATTTAACTACCGACGGTATTCACCTTAATGAAAAAGGATATCAGACATGGACAGAATTTATCAAACCAACGATTTACAAAATAGAGGATTAATGCATTTAAACTTTCTGATAAATTTAGAAATTAGGTTATTTATTCACTTGTTATATTTCAGATTGAAGTTTGTGGATAAATGCGGATTTGTAAAGTCAAGTTTTAACTATTAAATGGATCTAGATTAAATTTGATTTCCCGCATCAGAGCAGCAAAAACTATTTTCAATTTTTAATTTTATAAAGAGAATCCATCAAATCAAAATCTTTTCAAAAAAACAATACATATGCTCCATGATATTGATAATTAATTCTTATGACCTTCTAACAATGAGCACAGTTTATTTAAACCACTAAGTCGTAATCTAATTAGTTCTAACACTTTTTCTTCAGAGTATTTTATATATCCTCAAGGATTTCTGACACAGTTCCAAAACAAGCAAATCTAGCATTTTTTGTGCTTGCACCTTGTGGCAACATTCCCTTTTCAATAACAATAATTTTAGCATTAGGATTCAATTTTAGTGGGTTGGGGTAAATGTTAGTCAAACATACCACTCACTATAACAGCAAAATCAATTTTTACTAAACCAAGTTTGAATTTACCAATATGAAAAGCGCATATTTTATGTGTAATAATCATATTACATTTTCGAGTCCCAAAAACCTTAATTGTTCTTTGAAATAATCACAGACAATAATTAAAAAATGGCTAGAATTTATTGAGAATCTAGATAGATTTTTTGATATCCTGATGTTTATTAAACTTAAAATTAACCACAAATCATGAGTATTCTCGAAACATTTATAAAACCTTCTGTTGGAATTTCCTTATTATCGCTGCTATTATTTAATAGTTGTCAAACTTTTGATGATTTACAATTTGATAATCTAGCTCTTAGAGAGGAAATAGAAGAACTTACTCAAAGGCTTAATGTATTTACAGAGGAAATAGTTGAACAGCAAAGAATTATTGATGAATTATCAAACCAAGTCAATGAAAACAGTGAGACTGTAACAGAAAACTCAGAGTCATTAGAAGAGGCTGTCTCAGCATTAAATGAATTCGAAGATAATCTAGATACTGTTTCTGATTACATAGGTGAAATGATTGAAAATTCTGGAGATTTGGAAGGCGATTTAAATCATTTGTTAAATCAAGTAGAACAGATAGATAACGTCATCGCACAAGTAAATAATACTATAATTAATATTGAAGGAAGTTTACATGCTCATGAAGATACTGATAATGACGGAGTAAATAATAATCTTGATCCAGATGACGATAATGATGGCACTCCAGATACACAAGACGCATTTCCGGAAGATCCAAACGAAACAATTGATACTGACAGTGATGGTATTGGTAACAATACTGATTTAGATGATGATGATGATGGTATTTCAGATACTCAGGAGCAAATAGATGGAACTAACACTTTAGATGCTGATACTGATAATGACGGATTATCTGACCAAGAGGAGCAACAACAGGGTACTGATCCATTAGTAAATAATACACCAGGGATTAATAACGATCCAAATCAAGACCCACTAATTTGTACTGATTGCCCACAAAAAATTCCTGGTAGAGATATTTTTGTGGTTGGAACATCTGAAAGTGGTGGCGGAGTCTACTGGGTGAATGGTCAAAAAAATGTAATTAATCCTGATGCTTTTGCCAGTGATGTTACTGTTAGTAATGGAAAAATATTTGTATGTGGATATACATACGGAGATGGAGCTAATTATTGGGAAATTAATGGACAAAATATGACACAGTTCGATCTCCCAGGATATGAGGGTGAAGCATATTCAATAGCTGTACATGATGGTTCTATTTATGTAGGAGGATATTATTCTTATGCTGATGGAATAAGTGGTGCATATTCTTGTTATTGGAAAAGTGAATTAGATGGGTCCTCTAATGGGGTAAGATATCAGAGTGATACCTATGGTGACCAAATTAGTTTTGGGTTGGCTGTAAAAGATAATGGAGATGTAATTCAAGCAGGAAATTATTATAATGAACACTATGTAATTCCTACTTATTGGATAAATAATATAAGATCAAATTTACCAAGGGGGGCGTAACGGATGCTGAGGCTGTCACCGTACAAATAAGAAGGAGTGACGGTAAGTTAGTTTTTGGGGGTAATCAAACAAGTAACGGTAAGCCTGCATATTGGGTAGGTGGTGTTAAAACAGCATGTAGAATAGGACCAGGGGATCAACAGTCTGGAGTACACGGATTAGCATTAGATGGTAATAATGTCTATCAAGCAGGCTGGACCATGAATATGGTTGGACAGTACCCTACCTATTGGATAAATAAAAATAAATTTATTCTTCAAGGAGCAACCGTAAATGGGAGATTATGGGATGAGGGTAAGGCAACAGACATAGCTATTGTAGATGGAAAAATTGTAGTTGTTGGAATGTTAACGGGAGATTTTCTTTACAATGAAAATGGAGTTCCTTATGACTTTGGTGATGGTCCCGAGATAAATAACGATACAGGATATCCATGTATATGGATTGATGGGACACCGCACGTTTTAGATACTACCAATGACTATGAAGTAGGAGGTTTATTTATCAGATAGCATTTAATAAAATATAAACCGATTTGAATAGACTACTTATTTGCTTATTATTTTTTTGTTGTCAAACTATTTTGTCACAGGAGTCTAGTTTAATTTTTAATAAATTAAATCTAAGTGTATTCAATCCTGCTTATACGGGAATTGAGGGTGCTGCAGTGAGTTTGAATACAAGAGCGCAGTGGCTAGGACTAGAAGATGCACCTTTGACTAATTTTTTATTGATTCATTTACCTTCAAAAAAATGTAAGTCTAGGTTTTACTATTCAAAATGACAGGGTATTTGTTGAGAATAAAAGCCTTCTGACTTTTGATTACAACTATAAACTTCAATTGTCTGATAAAAGTAATATTTACCTAGGTCTAAAGTTAGGAGGGATGTTTTTTAATGTAGATGCGAACAATATCCCGAGGATATTTAATGTGCCGAATCAGTCAGTCGCATCCTTAGAAAATTATTTTTCACCAATTATTGGAGCTGGAGTAACAATTATCTCTCATAAATTTTATTTAGGAGTTGCAAGTCCTGGTTTGCTTAATAATATTGGCTTGGATAAAAACAGTGAATGGGAATTGACAACTAGAGATTTTTCATACCTAAACTTAAGCGGTGGATTATTTATAAATATTAACGAAACTATAAAGCTAAAGCCATCTGTTATCTACAGATATATTCCTAGAAATCCGAATTTACTCAATTCAGTTTTTGAAATTGATTTTAATGATAAGTTTTCTCTTGGGTCTATTTATTCAAATAATGACAGATTGGGAGCCTTTTTTAAAGTCAAAGGGAAAAAAGGATTTCAATTGGGTTACGGGTATGAATTCTTAGTAGCCTCCAATAGTTATTCAATAAACAATTCTACTCACGAATTAATGATTAGAATTGATTTAAAGAAAAAAACTACTACAAATCCTGAAAATACAATCAATGAAACTACGGAGGATGAAAATTAGAGATCTATTTTATTTTGGGATTTTGTTTTTCTCAAGTCTACTATGTTATTCTCAAGAAATATCATTAGCAGGTAATGGTGTCACAATCATAGCTAACCCATCAGCTATAACTGGCAATAGTTATACATTAAATGGGACAGCCTATAAGGTGGTGGATGATGCTACAATTGGAGCTGAAATAGCTGCTAATAATTACAATATTGTTACAACCAGAGTAACAAACATGAATAATCTTTTTGAAAATGAGGCCACCTTTAATTCAGACATTCGACATTGGGATGTAAGCAATGTAACAACAATGCTAAGCATGTTTAAAGGAGCTAGAACCTTTAATCAACCACTAAATGACTGGGATGTTTCCAGTGTGACTGATATGTCTAGAATGTTCTACAATGCATATCGTTTTAATCAAAACATTAATTCTTGGGACACTTCAAGTGTCAACACTATGTTGGGTATGTTTCACTATGAAAGTGGTAATATTGGAGATTTTAATCAGCCTTTAAATAATTGGGATGTCTCCAGTGTGCAAAGCATGTATCTTATGTTTGGTACAACTGGTGGAACGCTTGGAAGGGGTGCTTTCAATCAAGATATAAGTGCTTGGGATGTTAGTAATGTCATCAATATGAATGCAATGTTTAAGGGCCATAGAACATTTAATCAAGATTTATCTTCCTGGAATGTGGCAAGCGTAACTAATTTTGGGCTAATGTTTGATCAGGCAAGAGCATTCAATAACGGGGGAGTGTCTTTAAGTTGTTGGGATACTTCTAGTGCGACAAATATGACTTACATGTTTTGGCAGGCTCCATTAGGTCAGGATTTATCTAATTGGTGTGTTCCTTTAATTGGGTCTGAACCAAATCGATTTGGATTAGTTGCTGCAAATCAACCAAATTGGGGAGCAGCATGTTATGGGAATTCGGTAGTAATTTCTTTCGATGATGAAACAAGAATATTTGGTGATCTTAATTTTACAGTTACTGCTACATCTAATCAGTTAGGAATCCCAATCACGTATTCAATTGCAGATACAAGTATTGCAACAATTGATGGGTCAAGTGGTGAAATTACCATTTTAAAATCTGGAACTACAATTGTTACTGCAAGTCAAAATGATGGCTCTTGTATTTCAGGAAGTGGAAACATGACTTTAACAATAAATAAAAAAGATATAGATATCAATGCCGATGACGTTCTAATAACCTTCAGTGATCAGACCTACACACTATCTGCCACTTCTAGTATTACAGATATAAATTTTACATATACAATTTCAGATCCATCAATAGGATTAATATCGGGGGATCAATTAACAATTATAAAAGCCGGTTCAACCTCAATAACCATTACACAACAGTCAAATGACTTTTACAATCCTATATCCAAAGTGATAAATCTTATTGTAAATAAAGCTTCTCCAACTATAAATTTTCCAGAGATTAATAGAAATTATAACGATATTGATTTTACTCCTACTGTGGTTACCAGCAGTACAGGTATTCAGCTATTTTCTGTTTCTGACACAAACATTGCTAACTCGCTAGGGAGCACACTGACTATTGTAGGGATTGGTCAAACAACAGTTTCTGTTGATATTCAAGAAAATGAAAATTATTTGGCTGTTTCTGCAACTACAACAATGACCGTCAGCCCAGGAACTCCAAATATTGTATTTGACAACATAACAAGGGTATTTGGAACTGACGATTTTGATATCAATGCAATTTCTGACAGTGATGGCGACATGATCTATTCAATTGATGACCCCACAGTCGCAACTATTGTCGGAAATACCATAACTCTTGTAGGAGTTGGTTCAACAACTGTTAGAGTAAATCAAAGCTCGTCTACTTTGTTTAATTCAGGTAACGCCGTGATGACTTTAAATGTTACTGTAGCTCCTTTAGATGTTTCCTGGTATGAATCGAGTTTGAGTAAAGTTTATACTATTGGTCAGTTTGAATTAGATGAACCCGTTTATCCTTCAGATTATGACGGAAGAATCAGATACTCCACATCAAATAGCAGGATTGCCAACCTAGACGGTAAATCAGTAAACTTTGAAAAAACTGGGAGGGTAGTATTAACAGCTAGATTTGAAGGATCGAATAATTTTCAAGACGCACAAGTAACAGTTCTTCTTGAAATAATGAAAGCAAACCAAGCCATAATACCCTCGAACCTTCCAAACGAAACCCCACTTAAAGACTTCACATCAATACCTATTTCAGCAACTTCTACCTCTGGAGCACCTGTTTATATAAAGTTAGCTCCTGGCTCGGCAGCATCTTTATCAGGTACTTATGGAAATTTTGAGTTGGTAACTAACAACCAAACAGGTATAGTTTCGATTACTTACTTTACAGTTGAAAACGATCACCCGAATTATTATCCTGCAACTTTAGAATTTTATTTGGATGTTGTAAAACTGAACCAAAACATAAGCTTTGATCCCGAACCACCTGTTGAGGTTCGTTATTCTGAAAATTTAGAGTTTGAACTTAATCCTGTTTCTGATTCAAATCTTGATGTCAGTCTGAGTAAAACAGATTTTGGTGAAAGTTTACTTAACAATAAGACTCTAACTATTAATAACATTGGGCAAGTATATATAACGGCAGAGCAAGCTGGAAATCAATTTTATAATCCTACTACTGCTAATAGAGTAATTACTATTCTTCAAGGTGTTACTGAATTATCTAATTTTTCAGTTCCTGAAAAATTTGTTTACAACGATGATTTTCAGATTACTCCTCCTTCATCCTCTCGGGATGGAATAATTACCTATTACAGTGATGATCCAGAAGTTGCTGTTGTTTCAGGAACTACAATAAGAATTGTAGGTGTTGGGACATGTAATATTGTAGCAACAATTCAGAGTTCAAATCTCTATGAATCAGCTCAAATAAGTGCTGAATTTTTGGTCAAACCAAGAGATACAGATCAGGATGGTATTCCTGACGATGTAGATAACTGCCCAAATGTGGCTAATCCAGATCAATCCGACGTAGACTTCGATGGTACAGGCGATTACTGTGATCCTGATTTTCCATTATGTGAGGGATGCCCCTTACCTGAAAATGAAATTAAGATTTCAAGACTTTTAACTCCAGATACTTTTGGACCGGAATCTACATGGCAGATCATAAATATTGAAAATTTTCCTAATTCTAAGGTTTATGTATATAATCGAAATGGACAATTAGTTTTTTCAAAAACTGGATATAATAATGATTGGAGTGGTACTTATCAAGAAACTGGTGAGTTTTTACCTGCGGGGCCTTATTACTTTATTGTGGAGGTTTCTGAAATTAATCAACTTCTAAAAGGCTGGTTATATCTGAATTATTAAAACAGTATGGATGAAACATAAAGATGTTAAATCAATTTGTAGAACAACTCAAACATACTTAATCATTAAGAAATATTTCTTAGTCGTATTGCTTCTTTTTTCTTCAGGTGTGTTATCACAAGAAAGCGATAATAAATGGACCGTTTCTGTTGGAATTAATGCAGTTGATGTGTACCCTGCTGGCCTTGAGGAAACCACACAATTTTATCCTCAAGGAGAACTGTTCGAAGATTTTTTTAATGTCTCTGACCACTGGAATTTTGGAGGTCCTACTGTTTCAATTTCAAGGTTGATTTACAAAAAACTAACCTTCGGAATTGAAATGTCATTAAACAAAATAAAGAAAATAGAAGGGGAAAGCCTTATTGATCATCCTTATTATTCTGGGAATATTTTTGTTAAAAAAGTATTTGATACGAATAAAAAAATAAATCCCTATTTGAAATTAGGTTATGGAATTACTGGTATTGATAGAGGACTGTTTGGTGGGGAAAATCTCATGTTTAGTGAATATTTTTCAGAAACAATCGAACCAGGATTTGGACTTCAAATTTCATTGAAAAAAAAAATTGGTCTAGAAATATCCTCATCATTTGTTAATGCGATTGAAACAACTGGTATAAGTCATTTCAGACACCAAGCAACTATGTATGTTGGACTTGGGACAAATGATAAAGACAAAGATGGTATAATTAATAGAAAAGATAAATGTCCAGATGCCGCGGGGGATATTTCTAATTTTGGTTGTCCTGATTCGGATGAAGACGGTTTAATTGATATAGAAGACAGTTGTCCTGAGCAAGCCGGCCCATTAGACAACAATGGATGTCCTTTAGTCGATGAGAACCAAAACCAAACAACTTTACTAGTATCTGAAACACTCTCTTTAACCGAATCTTCAACTTCCACTGCTGATAAAGAAGATTCATTTCTGTTGGAAAACAAAAATTTAAATCAATTAGATTTAGATATAGAAGAGAAAAATCAAAAAATAAAAAGTCAAGGTCTAAATGAAATACTTTCCAATGAATTAGTTGTTTATTTCCCTGCAAGCAAAGCAATTATTCTAGGAAGAAAAGCGCTGGACCTTCTTTTGGAAATCCGTGACCATTTGGATTCAAATCTTGAAAAGTTTATCATAATTGAGGGACATTCCTCAAATGATGGAGGAGAGGAGTATAACATAAAATTATCTTTAGAAAGAGCAAACTCTGTAAAGAATCACCTCATTAATTTAGGTATTAGTTCAGACAGAATTAAAACTTTTGGCTTCGGTAGTAAAAAGCCAATGAGCGAGGAAAACTCAGAAAGAGATAGGTTATTAAACAGAAGAGTTGAAATAAGGTTTCAATAACAAGTTTATATGAATCTATTTTCATTTTTCATAGTGTAACCAATTTATTACCTAATATTTAATTGTGACTTTTATAATAAATTTTTTTAGCAGGTTATAGTCGATTGATTGCTTAGAGGTATTTTATATATTTAAGGCAATGAAAAAATTCAGTCTTGTTTTAAAAATTATTGGTCTTGCTCTGCTTTTAATTTTGGTTCTTCTATTTTTTACTTATAAATATTTCGACTCAACCTTTTTAAGTTTTGAAAAAGATTTTCTAGAGAAAAACGAATTTCAAACCTATACAGAAAATGGAAACTCTTATTTAGACAGGAATTCAAATGGTAAATTAGACCCTTACGAGGATTCTAGACTATCAATAAACGATCGCGTTGATAATATATTATCCTTGATGACATTAGATGAAAAAATTCATCTTCTGAAAGGCTCAGGTATCGGCTCAGCAATGGGTGATACAAAACCAGGAGGAGTAACTGGAGCTGTTGGGACTATAGTAGCTACCCCTAGATTAGGCCTTCCAACATTGTATCTGTCTGATGGTCCTGCGGGCCTTCGAATTTCTCGAACCGAAAGGGAGAAAATAGAACTTATTATAGTACTGCTTTCCCTATTGCTACTCAACTAGCCTCAACATGGAATCAGAAACTAGTTTATCAAGTCGGACAGGCTATGGGTGAAGAGGCTAGAGATTATGGTATTGATATGATTTTAGCCCCTGGAGCGAATATTCACAGGCATCCTTTGTGCGGACGTAATTTTGAATATTTTTCCGAAGATCCAATGCTTTCCGGTTTTATTGGAGCTTCAATTGTAAATGGAATTCAAAGTAATGGAGTGGGATCTTCTGTAAAACATTTTGTTGCAAATAATCAAGAGACTTGGAGGATTTTTAATGATGCGATTGTATCAGAAAGAGCACTTAGAGAAATATATTTGAAAGGCTTTGAGCATATTGTAAAAAAGGCCCAACCATGGAGTATAATGTCTTCATACAATAAGGTTAATGGTATTTATGCATCCGAAAATAAAAGACTGTTAACTGATGTACTAAGAGATCAATGGGACTTTAAAGGGATGGTCATGACCGATTGGTTTGGAGGGAAAAACCCTCCTGAACAGATTATGGCTGGCAACGATTTATTAGAGCCAGGCACCAAGCGACAATGGGATGCTTTAATTGATGCAAATAAAAAAGGGTTTCTTCAAGAAGATACTATTGACAGATCAGTAAAAAGAATTTTGACTGTGATCTTTAAATCCAAAAAAATGAAGGATTATGAAAGATCTGATAATCCGAGTTTAAAAGATCATGCAGAATTAGCTGAGTATGCAGCAGCGGAGGGTATGGTTCTTTTAAAAAATAATAAAGCATTACCGCTACAAGAGAATATTCAAAACATTGCCCTGTTTGGCGTTCCTTCATATGATCTTATTTCTGGTGGAACTGGATCTGGAGATGTAAATGAAGCTTATACCATTTCGTTGAAAGATGGTTTAATCAAATCAGGATATCAAATCAATCAATTAGCTTTATCAATCTTTGAGGATCATAAAAAAAATAATTTTGAGCGTTTTATCAAGCCTGAAGGTGTTGAAAAAATATTTACACCCTTCACTCCACCAGAGATAGACTATTCGAAAGAACAACTTGAAAATATAGTTTCCACCTCTGACATTGGGATTATTACTCTGGGAAGAAACTCTGGAGAATTTATTGATCGATTTGAAAAGGCTGACTTTTTGTTGACTGATAAAGAAAAAGATAGGATACAACAGATTTGTGACCTATATCACTCTAAAAATAAAAAAGTTATTTTGGTATTAAATATTGGTGGTGTTATCGAAACGGCAAGTTGGAAATCACACCCCGATGCAATCCTACTAGCCTGGCAGGGTGGGCAAGAAGGTGGAAATGCAATAACAAGTATTTTGTCAGGCAAAATAAATCCAAGTGGAAAACTCCCAGCTACATTCCCCATCCAACTAGCCGATCATGCATCTAATTCTAATTTTCCTAAAAATAGAATAGAGATCAGTGCTGGGGATATGTTCATGGGGTTAATGTTTCCACCTGAAGGGCGCCCTGAAGATGAAAAAATAAGAGACGAAGATTTTACTTATTACAAAGAAGGGGTATATGTTGGTTATCGTCATTTTGATAAAAAACAATTAGATGTCTCATATCCATTTGGCTTTGGTTTAAGTTATACAGAATTTGATTTTAGTGATTTGAGAGTTAGCTTGGATAAAGACACACTCAGATTATCAACAACAGTAAAAAATATAGGTAAACTTTCGGGTAAAGAAGTTGTCCAAGTTTATATTGAAAAAAATAATTCTTTAATTGACCGGCCCATCAAAGAATTAAAAGCATTCTTAAAAACTGATCTACTTGATGTAAATGAAATCCAAAATATCAAAATGGATATTCCTATAAATGAACTCAGTTATTGGGACGAGTCTTCCGGTAATTGGTCCTTTGAAAAGGGAGACTATAAAATAAATATTTGTACTTCTTCAAGGGATATAAGGCAAACATATCAGATTCAATTATAAATAGACTTATTCCTCTGGAGTAGATTCTGTCTCTTGAGGAGCCTCCTCAGAATCTCCGCCCAGTTTGATTCTTAGAACAATTTCATGGGTTTTAAGGTTTACTTGGGAGAGTAGATTCTCAGTTGGTGTTTCATATGCATATCCAATATCAAAATTTCCCAAACTAAAAAAAGACAATAAGGCTATTGAGCTGTTTGTTCGTAATGATATGCCCAAGTCAAATTGATTTTGCCAGCTAGCCATTGCAGTTATATCAGCCGTAGTAGGGAGACCTTTCACTTTTCTCACCATTAAAGACGGTTTTAAAATAATATTACTACTTAATTCAAAGTTTGCTCCACCTCCTAGGTAGGCATGGACTCTATCTTTAGCAGTTATAGCTAGATCTTTATTACGCTTTACATTGAAAAGACGAGGGATAGAAAAGGAAGCCCAATAGTTTGATCCTTTAAAATAAGCTCCAGCCCCTATGTTTGGATTAAACTTACTCAGTCCAATTTGCGAAGGATCCCCATAGGGATCATAAGTACTTAATTCAGTAGGATCTGAATTATAAAAATTACCACCAGCTTTGATTCCTAAATAAACAAGGTTCACATCACTAACTTGTAATTTATATGAGAAGTCAACGTATGCGAATGTCTGTTGTTCTACAAATACCTTATCTGAAACTAGAGACAATCCAAGGCCCACATTATTCTTTCTTGCAGAGGAGTAAGCTAAGGCAAATGTTGTGGGTGCACCTTCAACAGAAACCCACTGACTCCTTGAAGTAAGGGTAAGCATACTTGGAGCTTCAGCACCAGCGAAGGCCGGGTTGATCACATTCATATTATACCTGTATAAAGAATAATAGGATTCTTGTTGCCCAAAGCCCAAAAGTGAGCTTATAAGTATAATTAGTAGACCTATTTTTTTGATCATACTTACCTGGTTAGGAATAGCCATCCTTCAAAATCAATAGAGCCGTTTCCATCTAAATCAATACGATAATAATAACTGCCCTCAGGTAAATCCTCCCCTTGGGAATCACCACTCCAATTATTTTGATAGGGTTTGGCTTCGAATAATAACTTACCAGTTCTACTATATACCCATACTTGATTATTTGGATAACGATCAATTTCTCTTACTTGCCACCTGTCATTTATGTTATCTCCATTAGGAGAAAAGAAACTTACAATTTCAATACTTTGTCTTAAAGCTTCATTTGAAAAGTCAGACGGATAGCTGGTGTAATCTAGCGGATCTGTTCCAGCGAGTGTTTCGTCAAGATTAGGGAATCCATCGCCATCCTGATCATTGTAAGGATCTTGGTTAACACTATCCCTTTCATCGTTTACTCCGTCGTTGTCTTGATCTCTTAAATTAGACTCCAAATAATTGGCAATACCATCACTATCTGTATCATCGTCCATTGGCGTACCATTAGCGTTTAAATCCTCATCTATGGTATTTATCCCGTCCCCATCATCATCAACGTCAGTATGATTGTAAATACCATCGGAATCAGTATCTAGTAAATTGCCTTGATCATCTAATTCCATTGAAGTTAATATTCCATCGTTATCATCATTTTTATCTAAATGATCAGCAATTCCATCGTTATCCGTATCTATGGGGAATCCATTTGCTGTTACTTCGAGTTTAGTTAGAACTCCATCGTTTTCGTCATCGTCATCTAGGTAATCTGCAACACCATCTCCATCAGAATCTTGGGCATCTTCGGGGTTTCCATCTAGATCTGGATCAGGGTTTTCATCTATTGAGAAAATCAAATCTCCATCATCATCTAGATCCTTGTAATCAGGCATTCCGTCACCATCTGTATCTCTTGCATCTTCTGGGTTAAGATCACCATTTGCGTCAGGCATCTCAAAAATGGTAAAGACCAAATCATTATCATCATCAGGATCTAAATAATCTTGGAATCCATCACCATCAGTATCATTTAGAATTCTCTTTTTAGCATATTTATCTGGTCTACTATTTTGTGAATTCTCATTTTCATAAACACTGAGTATTTGGTCTCCATCATCATCAGGATCTCTTGAATTAATTATTCCGTCTGCATCGGTATCAGAAGAAATAAGATCTGGCGAGACTTCTGCAACAGGGGTTTCAATGGTAGCCAGCTCAAAGACTTGTTCTGTGTTATTACCTACTTCTATCACTTCCGGAGTTTCTGGAATAGGTACTTTTGGATCACCTGGTGTTGTATTTACATAAGCAATTTCTACCTCATAAATACCGTCTCTGTTAGCATCGTCTGGGTTATTTGGATCAGGAGGATTAATAAATACCAGATAACCTTCGCCACTAAATGATTTACTTCTTCTTTTTGAGTATTGCTTGAAGGTTCCCCACCTGAAATCGCAAACTTACTTTTATCTGCTCCACCAGTAATTCTTTTACGAACCTTCCATTTTCCAACTCCTCTATCTGTAAACTGACGTATAGGGTAGCTTAATGGAGTTTGAGTTTTTGAAGTATTTGAGACAACAATTTTGTGATTTTGGTAAAAGGTTATAAATACGTTTTCATCAACATCTACTGTCCCGTCATTATCATCATCAATATCTGGAATGTCTCCTAATTCATCAGAGTCATTATCTCCATAAATATCAACTTGATCTGGAATACCATCGGAGTCATTATCGTTTGAAAAATTAGGATCTAATGGGAAATCATCTTCTCCATCAATAACACCATCACCATCAGTGTCTGGGTTGTTTGGATCTGTACCCTGATAGTTTTCGAGTGTATCAGAAACACCGTCATCATCAGTATCTAGTGGACTGTCACTTGGGTCTTTAGGATTTGTACCTACTATGTTTTCATCTCTATCGGTGTATCCGTCATTATCATCATCAGTGTCTTTGTTATCTCCAATTCCATCACCATCTGTATCCAACTGTTCATTAGGATCCAATGGGAATGCGTCCTGTTGGTCTATCGTACCATCATTATCATCATCTGGATCTACTTGATCAGGGATTCCATCTGAATCATTATCACCGGTATAATTTGGGTCTAGTGGAAATCATCCTCACCGTCAATGACTCCATCTCCATCTGTGTCTGGATTATTAGGATCGGTTCCAAGAGATACTTCTTCTATATCACATATAAAATCACCATCACTGTCCACAGGTGTGTCCTGATCATCCTTAGGATTTGTACCGGCTATAATTTCAATAATATCAGAGTAGCCGTCATTATCATCATCCGTATCAGCATTGTCTCCTATACCGTCGGAGTCTGTGTCTTGACTCTCATTTGGATCATACGGGAAGGTATCGGTTTTATCTGGGACTCCGTCATTGTCGTCATCGGGGTCAATAGGATCGGGTATACCATCTCCATCTTGATCGCTATTGTACTCTGGATCCAATGGGAATGCATCAATTCTATCACTTACTCCATCCTCATCAGAGTCATAAATTTCTGGATCAGTTCCGGTAGATTCGATTTCTTGCACATCAGAGAGCCCGTCACGGTCATCATCTAATGGTATGCTGAGGAAATCTAGTGGGTCACTACCTTCTTGAATTTCAATTGTGTCTTCATACCCGTCGTTATCATCATCAAGGTCCTCATTGTCTCCAATACCGTCACCATCATTGTCTGATGACTCATCTGGGTCATTAGGGAAAAGATCCTCATCATTAGGTACTCCGTCACCATCACGGTCTTCATCGGCATTATCACCAATACCATCACCATCAATATCACTAAATTCATTAGGATCTTTCGGGAAGCTGTCGATCAAATCTGGAACCCCATCGTTATCATCATCAGGATCTATTGCATCTAAAATTCCATCTCCATCAAAGTCGTCGACTGTACCCAGGTTTGAACCTCCATTAGGACTTGGATCTTGCCCATCAATTATTCCATCCCCATCCGTATCTGGATTATTTGGATCGGTCCCTAATATAACTTCCATTGCATCAGAGAGAAAATCTTGATCTGCATCTTCGGGAAAACTATTACTATCTGTGGGGTTGGAGCCTCCTGCAATTTCAGATTCATCTGAATATCCATCGTTGTCGTCGTCAAAATCAACATTGTTACCAACACCATCACCGTCGGTGTCAGTTGTTTCACTAGGATCTTTCGGGAAGGCATCGTCCAGATCATTAACACCATCGTTATCATCGTCAGTATCGATATTGTCAGGAATACCATCTCCATCAGTGTCTTCTGAGCTTTCAGCATCAAGAGGAAAATCATCCTCACCATCAATTACACCATCTCCATCTGTATCCGGATTATTTGGATCGGTCCCTAGCTCTCGCTCAATAACATCCGGAAGTTTATCTTGATCTTGGTCCGGTGGGAAACTAGCAGGATTTTTACTGTCAGTATTTAATTCTATTTCAAGTTCATCGTCATATCCGTCATTATCGTCATCAGGATCAAGAAGATCAATAATTCCGTCATTATCACTATCTAAGTTTTGATCACCAGATAATGGTTGTGGATCGTTCAGATCGCTTATACCGTCTCCGTCAGAGTCAGGGTTTGTAGGATCGGTTCCTAAAGCAATTTCCTGATTGTCTGTTAATCCATCGTTATCGGTATCCCTTGGGAAGCTTAATGGGTCTTTGACATTGGTTCCATCATCAATTTCTTGTTGATCATCATACCCGTCATTGTCATCATCATTGTCAGCATTATCACCAATTCCGTCTCCATCAAAATCGCTTGACTCTGATGCATCTAACGGAAGGTCGTCATTCACATCTAATACACCGTCATTATCATCGTCATTGTCACTACTATCTGGAATGCCATCGCCATCAGTATCTACTCCTTTATTTCCATTTAAGGGGAATGCATCTTCAAAATCACTTATCCCGTCATTATCGGTATCTGGATTGTTTGGATCTGTTCCTAGAGCAACTTCCTGGTCATCAGTGAGTCCATCTCCATCATTATCATCTGTCAAAAGATTTGTGTCAATAAATGGTATTACAGGATTTGGGGCCTCGACCACTACTATTTGGAGTGTACTACTGGAAGTATATCCAACTCCATCAGTAATTGTTACTTCAATTTCATAAATGCCATCATTGTCATCATCTGTTGCATTATTTAATTGTGGTGCTGGGGAAATACCAATAGCTCCAGTTTGTTGGTTAATAGTGACGTTAGCTTGATCAGCCCCACCGGTAATGCTATATATTACTTGTTCATCAGCTGTAACAGAAGAACCAGTGGTTTGTCCATCTGCAATTGTCAGTGAGGAAGTGTTTGTAATTGATGGGATCTTGTTATCTAAATCAAAACTGCCGGTAAGTACACTGTCGGTTGCTGTTACCTGATTTGGACTATTGACTTTAGTTGAGGAAACCACATCAGAGGCACTGATAGAAAAACCAATACTTCCGTCAGTGTAGGTATTGGAGGCGGTTAATGTGAAGCTTCCTGTGTAGGTATATGGACTAGAGCCACTTTCTGTAAAGCTTATATTTGGTTGAGGACTCAGCCCATTAATATTTAATGAAATGGATGTGGGATCTAATGGCCATGCTTGGTCAGAGGTCACAGACACTGTTATTACGTCACCTTCCTTAGCATTAGAAGATGTAATGGGATTGTTAGAACTCAAGTTCACAGAAAGTACTGGATCTGTTGCCTTTATCTCAATGTTGGTATTGAGGGCAATATTATTGGTAGCAAAAGAAGTATCAAGGTTGTTATTATAGAGGTCACTTATTGTTCCTCCGTTAAGATCTAAATCTGTACTTGTAAGGGCAATCTGTAATCCACCTGAGAGGTCTCCATCCTGGACCGTGTAGACAAAAGTAGCACTTGCAGTACCAGAACCAGATACGTAGGTAGCATACACTTGATTACCATTAGCATCAGTAATATTATCAAGTGGCAGTCTTGGCGTGCCTGTTATAGTAACAGGCTCATCAAATGAAACTGTAAAGGTTACCGTGTCTGAGTTCGATGGACTAGCATCATCATCAGTGTAGGTGCCATTTTGGAGTTGATGTAGTAATCGAAGTAATTTCAGGACCGCTAAGATCAATATCTAAGTCTCCAGAGGAGGGAGAAGAGAAGTTACCTGCAGGATCAATAACCACTATTTTATAGATCCCACCGTCACTTGGCGTAGAAATGTTTCCAGTATTTCCTACCGTTTGTATTGTAATATTAGTATTGAGAGTGAGTGAACTAACCGATGAAGGATCTGCTAAGTAGGCTTGTAGATCCTCACTGGATATGGTAGAGGGTACTAACCAAACTTGGTCATCAGCAGCAATATCAGATACAGTATAGGTTGTTGTAGAAGAGGCTGCTATCTTTTTATCGCTAGCAACAGGATCTGTAGAAGGTGATGGGGCAGTGGTATCAATGGTTAGATCTAAAAGCGTCGATGTCGCTGTGTTACCATAGGTGTCTATTAGCTCTATGTAAAAATCGTTGTTGTCAGAGTCACTTAATGTAGGTATAGTTATACTGTAGGTGCCAGAACTATCTGTTGTAGAAGAAACGACGAATGTATTTGTATCGTCATAAATATTAATTACCGTATTTGGGGAGGCGGTTCCTGTAAGAGTAGGAGTGTTGTCCGAAGTAATATTATCTGAGGTATTTAGACCTAAATCAGAACCTGCAGCTAGTGTTGGAGTGGATGGCGATTGAGGGGTTGTCTGAATGGTAATATTTAAAGGGGGAGAATTACCTGAAGTGTCTCCAGCAGCGTTTTCTATTCTTACATAGAAGACGTAATCTCCAGAGGTAAGGGCCGATGTTGGTGAGATTACATAGCTTCCATCATTAGCAGTAGTAACAGATGCCACAATAGAAGGCGAGCCGCCATCTTTCTCTGCATACAGATATACAGTACCTGTTGAAGGAGTGACCGTACCGGTAATGGTTGGTGTAGTAACATTGGTCAGATTATCAGAATTACTTGTTCCTGCATCAGAATTAGGATCTAAATCAGGTCCTGAAGAAGGTGTTGACGGTGGAGAAAGCAGAGTAAAGGTAATGCTATCAGTTCCTATATAGGCTCTACCGTTGGTATCTACCCCTGAGACCGTTGCTGAGTATACAGCGTCTGATAAGCTGCCCCCTGCATCTACATCCCATACATATCTAAAGGTAGAGCTGCTAACCACGGTCATCTCTACACTGTTAATCACACTGCCAATACTTATCGTAGCAGTTGGAGACATGGCAGCGGAGAAGGTAGCGGTGATGCTAACCACAGAGCTATTAAGGATATAGTTATCCGCATCAGTGTCCGTTAGAGTAACCTGTGGCGCAGGGCAGGTACCCCATTGGGGCTGCTTGGAAGCATCGTTTCTCCAGGTTGCATTAGCGCCAGTTTTAAAATCACTAGGCTCAGTTGAACCCAATAGCCTCCCATCCTCGGTAAGATTAGGTACACACCATTCAGATAGATCTTGGTTAAATGCACTAGCATTATTAAACATTTCAATCATATCGGTAACATTAGAAGTATTCCAATTACCAATGTCTTGGTTAAAGGCATTTGTGCTCTTGAACATTTCTTTCATCGTTGTCACATTAGAGGTGTTCCAATTACTAATATCTTGGTTAAATGCCAGAGCGCTACTGAACATTGTTCTCATACCAGTAACATTTGAAGTGTCCCAACTGCCAATATTTTGATTGAATGAAGATGCTCGATCAAACATAAAATTCATCATAGTTGCACTTGAAGTATTCCAATTACCAATATTTTGATTGAATGAAGATGCTCTTTGAAACACACCGTTCATATTTTCAACTTTAGAAGTATCCCAACTACTAATATCTTGGTTGAATACAAGAGCTGCATGAAACATATATTGCATATCAGTTACACTAGAAGTATCCCAGCTTCCAATGTTCCCATCAAAGTCACGAGCATCATAAAACATTTCCCCCATATTAGTAACACTTGAAGTATCCCAGCTACCAATATTTTGATCAAAATCCTCACATTTATAAAACATGCGATACATATTTTCAACATTAGAGGTGTCCCATGAGCTAATATCTTGATTCCAAGTATTTAAATTAGTAGTTTCAAATAACCCAGATGTATCGGTAACAAGACTGGTTACTACCCTATCCCAGTCATTATCATTTTTATTTTTAGCTGCAATAGAAGCATTGTCATGTGCCGTGTATATCAACCCATTAACTACCCCCTGGTCTCCGGCATTACATCCTCTACATTTTACAGTCACCCCATTAGTATCTAGATAGAAAGTAGGACTTATAGTAAAGGTGATGCTGTCGGTTCCTGCATAAGCATTACCAATTGTATCGGTTCCACTTACTGTGACCGAATAAGCTCTAGCGGCAAGGGTTGGAGTCGATGTATTCCAGTTATAGGTATAGCTATTGGTTCCACTTATTTGTGTCATAACCACATTAGTTACTATACCCGTAATTGATATAGTAGGTGTAGCTGCCATAGATTTAGAGAAACTTGCAGTAATGGTTACCGTATTTGTTGGTGATAAGGTTGTTGAGATAACGTTATTAATATCAGTTACTGTATCGGTAAAGGTTACAGTAGGTGCTGAAGCATCAATTGTAAAAGTAATGCTGTCTGTACCTGAGTAGGCATTTCCGGCCAGGTCAGCTCCTGCAACTGTTGCGTAGTAAGTACCATCTGAAGGGGCTCCACCACTGTCAACATCCCAAGCGTATTGATAAGTTTCACCTTTTAAAGAGTAAACTCTTACGTGGCCTGAGTTAGTTCCATTACCGTCATTACCGACTGCACTAATAGCCACTCTAGACCCATCAGAAGATAAAGAGACTGAACGACCACTTACATCATCTGCTGCTTCTCCATCAATGTCCGGACCTAATTGAGACCAAGAATTATTAGATTGAAATTCATAAATACGGACATGACCTGACCTATTTCCATTTCCATCATTCTCGGGTGCACTGATAGCCACTATTGACCCGTCAGAAGATAAAGAGACAGAATAGCCACTTGTATCATTTCCTGCTTCTCCATCAATGTCCTGACCTAATTGAGACCAAGAATTATTAGATTGAAATTCATAAATACGAACATAACCGAAATTAGAGTTATCACCATAAGGTGCACCAATAGCTACTCTTGACCCGTCGGAGGACAAGGAGACTGACCAGCCACTTGCATCACCAGCTGCATCTCCATCAATGTCCGATCCTAACTTCCTCCATGAGCCTCCACTGTATTCATAAACTCTTACATGACCAGAATTAGATCCATTTGTATCATTGTAAGGTGCACCAATAGCCACCCTTGATCCATCAGAAGACAAAGAGACTGAAAAACCACTCTCATCATTTGCTGTTTCTCCATTAATATCTGAACCTAATTGTGACCAGGAATTATTAGATTGAAATTCATAAATACGGACATGACCAGAATTATTACCATAATCGTCATTATATCTTGCGCCAATAGCCACTCTTGATCCGTCAGAAGATAAAGAAACTGAGGTACCACTTCTATCATCTACTCTTTCTCCATTAATATCTGAACCTAGTTGAGACCAAGAATTATTAGATTGTAATTCATAGATACGGACACTGCCTGAACTACCTCCACCCCCATCAGCAGAAAATGCGCCAATAGCAACTATAGAGCCGTCAGAAGATAAAGAGACGGACGAGCCACTATTATCACCTGGATCTCCATCAATGTTTTGACCTAGTTGAGACCAGGAATTATTAGATTGTAATTCAAAAATACGGACTTGACCAGAATCAGTTCCATTACTATCTTTAAGTGTTGCACTAATTGCTACCCTTGTTCCATCAGAAGATAAAGAAACTTGCGTGCCTGTATAGTCACCTGCTGCTTCCCCATCAATGTCTGCTCCTAAAAGAGTATGTGATCCTGAACCACTACCTCCAATTATTTTAGTCATCAACTGATTTGATATGGAAGTATTCGCTATCGAAATCGTAGGCGTCGAAGTCATCGCTTCGCTAAAGGCAGCAGTAATGGTAACGGTATCCGATGCGGCTAAAAAGTTATCATCATCGGTATCAGTTAGAGTTACAGTAGGTGCAGTAGCATCTACTTTAATATTAATACTATCATTACCCGTGTAGGTATTTCCGGCGAGATCTGTTCCTGTAACAGTTACTGTATAGCTTCCAGCAGAAACACTTCCAGTACTCCAAGTGTAAGTAAATGTGGTACTATTTGTTGCCGTAAGAGCTACATTACTAACTGCAGAACCAATGGTTATTGAAGGACCTGAAGCCATCGGTTCATTAAAGGTTACTGTTACTGTTATATTGTCTCCAGGTTTAATGGTATTATCAGGATCATTAGTAGTAATGCTTACTGTAGGGGTTGAAGTGTCTACTGTAAAGGTGATACTCTGTGTACCTGCTACATAAGGGTTTCCGATAAGGTCTGTACCGCTTACTGTAGCTGCATAGGTTCCTTCAGAAAGGGTGCCTGAGGAAGTATCCCAAGCGTAAGTATAGGAATTAGTACCTGATACAGGTGTCATAATTACATTGGTAACAATTCCTGTGATAGAGATTGTAGGAGTAGCAGTCATGGCTTCAGAGAAACCAGCGGTAATGGTTACTACCTCAGAGGTAGAAACCAAATTATCACTATCGGTATCGGTAAGGGTTACTGTAGGTGCTGTAGAATCGACAGTGAAAGTAATGCTATCTGTACCTGAGTAGGCGTTACCTGCTAGGTCAGCTCCTGCAATTGTTGCTCTGTAAGTGCCATCTGAAGGAGCTCCTCCACTATCTACATCCCAAGCGTATTGATAAGATTCACCAGGTGAAAGGGTATATATTCTAACATGACCGGAGTCAGATCCATTTCCATCATTATATGGTGCTCCTATAGCTACCCTTGATCCGTCAGAAGATAAAGAAACTGAATACCCACTATTATCATTTGCGGAACCAGCAGTTTGATTTTCCCCATCAATGTCTGCTCCAACTTGCACCCAAGCCGATCCATTGTAATCATAAATACGGACATGACCGGAGTTAGATCCGTTTCCATCATTTCCATATGCCCCAATAGCTACCCTTGATCCGTCAGAAGATAAAGAAACTGAATAGCCACTGGCATCACCTGCCGCTTCCCATCAATGTCTGCCCCTAGCTGAGACCAACTATTATTATTGTACTGATAAATACGGACATGTCCTCTTTGGTCATTTTCATTTCCGCTTGTTCCATCATTTAGGTGTGCCCCAATAGCTACCCTTGATCCGTCAGAAGATAAAGAAACTGAAAAACCACTTAAATCACCTATGCGGCTTCCCCCTGCTTCCCCATTAATGTCTGCCCTAGTTGAGACCAACTATTATTATTGTACTGATAAATACGCACATGACCGGAATTGTTTCCACCTCCATCATTATAAGGTCCTCCAATGGCTACTCTTGATCCGTCAGAAGACAAAGCTATATGTCCGCTATTGTCACCTGGCGTTTCCGAGTCAATATCTCCTCCAACTTGAGTCCAAGAACTAGTTCCTGAAGGGGTATAATCATAAATACGGACATGACCGGAGTCAGATCCGTTTTCTTGATTTTTTTCTGATCCAATAGCCACCCTTGATCCGTCAGAAGATAAAGCAACTGAAATACCACTTTTATCGTCTGCCGCTTCGCCATCAATATCTGCTCCAACTTGCACCCAAGCCGATCCATTATAATCATAAATACGGACATGGCCGGAATCAGATCCGTTTCCATTATTTTCAATTGCTCCGATAGCTACTCTTGATCCGTCAGAAGATAAAGAAACCGCCCAACCACTTTGATCTCCCCCTGCTTCTCCATCAATGTCTTGACCAACTTGCGCCCAAGCCGATCCATTGTAATCATAAATACGGACATGACCAGAGCTAGTTCCGTTTCCATCATTTTGCCATGCTCCAATAGCTACTCTTGATCCGTCAGAAGATAAAGAAACAGAGTGGCCACTGAAATCACCTGCTGCTTCCCCATCAATGTCTGCTCCTAAAAGAGTATGTGATCCTGAACCACTACCTCCAATTATTTTAGTCATCAACTGATTTGATATGGAAGTATTCGCTATCGAAATCGTAGGCGTCGAAGTCATCGCTTCGCTAAAGGCAGCGGTAATGGTCACCGTATCTGATGCGGCTAAAAAGTTATCATCATCGGTATCGGTTAGGGTTACTGTAGGTGCTGTACTGTCTAATGTAATCTTTATACTGTCTGAGCCTGCATAGGTATTTCCGGCGAGATCAGTTCCTGTAACAGTCACTGTATAACTTCCAGCTGAGACTCCTGAAGTACTCCAAGAGTAAGTAAATGTGGTACTATTTGTTGCCGTAAGAGCTACATTACTAACTGCAGAACCTATCGTTATTCTTGGACCTGAAGCCATCGCTTCATTAAAGGTTACCGTTACCGTTATATTATCTCCAGGTTTAATGGTATTATCAGGATCATTAGTAGTAATGCTTACTGTAGGGGTAGAAGTATCTACTCTAAAGGTGATACTTTGTGTACCTGCTACATAAGCATTTCCGATAAGGTCTGTACCGCTTACTGTAGCTGCATAGGTTCCTTCAGAAAGGGCTAAAGAAGTATCCCAAGTGTAAGTATAGGAATTAGTACCTGATACAGGAGTCATAATTACATTGGTCACAATTCCTGTGATGGATATTGTTGGAGTAGCAGTCATAACTTCAGAGAAACCAGCGGTAATAGTTACCACCTCAGAGGTAGAAACCAAATTATCACTATCGGTATCCGGTAAGGGTTACTGTAGGTGCTGAAGTATCTAAAGTAAAGGTGATGCTGTCTGTACCTGAATAAGCATTACCTGCTATCAGCTCCTGCAACAGTTGCTCTGTAGGTACCATCTGAAGGGGCTCCGCCACTATCTACATCCCAAGCGTATTGATAAGATTCGCCATTTGAAATCAGAAAATTCTAACATGACCAGCATTTAGTGTATATCCATCATTCTGTGGTGCACCAATTGCTACTATTGATCCATCTGAAGATAAAGACAGAGCATGTTGATCTTTGTCGCCGCTGCTATCACCTTGTGCTTCACCATAAATGTCTGGAACTACTAGCGTCCAAGAATTTAATCCAGTTGGAGTAACTCATAAATTTGACATGTCCTTGCAAAGTTTCCATTAACTTACATTCTGTTTCGTGCACCAATAGCTACTATTGATCCATCAGGAAGATAAAGACACAGAGCCACCAAAAATAATCATTTGCTCTTCACCTTCAAAATCTGCACCTACTTGAGTCCACGAAGTCACACCTGACGGAGTATATTCATAAATACGGACCTGACCCATATGTTCCTATAGCCAACCTTTACCATCAGAAGATAATGAAACACCTACCAAGATGAGCCATCAGAAGATAATGGAGATTTTCAGCTAGTATGATGATTCATTTTGATCATTAAATAATTTTGCAACCTGTGTCCAAGAGCTTACACCAGACGGAGTATAATCATAAATGCGTACATAACCTATACACCCATAATTTGTGTTACTACCCATTGGACTCCAATCAGAAGATAATCAGATGATAAAGACATGGATCTACCAAAAAAATCATTATTATTTTCACCAATAAGGTTACCACCTATCTTTGTCCAAGTGTTTCCAATCAAACGAAAAACACGAACAATCCCAGGAGATACATTTTCCTTATAACCTCCTATAGCTATCGTAGATCCATCTGAAGAAAGAGAGATGGATTCACCAGACCTTTGGCCATAGGATAAATCATGACTACCATAATCTTCTGCAAGAATATCCCCATCAATTGTGTCCAAGAACTCGTTCCAGTTGGTGTATAATCATAAATACGAACTCGTCCCATTTTTATTCAGAATAACTAAGAACCGTATACATCATAAGATGATCTTGGTATCCCAACTCTATTCTGGAACCATCAGAAGAGAAGTGCCAACATCATTCCCAATAAACCCACCATCAAGTTCTAATAGATCTGCACCAACTTGAACCCAATTATTACCGTTATAATCATAGACACGAACACGACTATTCCTTCACAAAACAACACGACCCCACTTTCGGAGGTCCTGTATTGAGGCGATCCAATGACTAGCCTTCTTCCATCAGAAGATAAAGCATTTATACCACCATAACTAGGTACATTATTATTTCTGTTACCATCAATATCAACTCCTAATTGAGTAAATGATACTGTTCCACTTGCTGCCGCTATTTTTGTCATCACCTCATTGGAAATAGAAGTATTTGCTATCGAAATCGTTGGAGTAGAAGTCATCGCTTCGCTAAAGGCAGCAGTAATGGTTACCGTATCCGATGCTGCTAAAAAGTTATCATCATCAGTATCAGATAGGGTTACTGTTGGTGCTGTACATCTAATGTAATATTAATTTTATCTGATCCTGCATAGGTATTTCCGGCAAGATCTGTTCCTGTAACAGTTACTGTATAACTTCCACCAGAAACTCCAGAAGTACTCCAAGAGTAAGTAAATGTGGTACTATTTGTTGCCGTAAGAGCTACATTACTAACTGCAGAACCTATCGTTATTCTTGGACCTGAAGCCATCGGTTCACTAAAGGTTACGGTTATTGTTATATTATCTCCAGGTTTAATGGTATTATCAGGGTTATTAGTAGTAATTGTTACTGTAGGTTTAGAAGTGTCTACTGTAAAGGTGATACTATGTACCTGCTACATAAGCATTTCCGACAAGGTCTGTACCGCTTACTGTGGCTGTATAGGTTCCTTCAGAAAGGGTACCTGAAGAAGTATCCCAAGTGTAAGTATATGAATTAGTACCTGATACAGGGGTCATAATCACATTGGTCACAATTCCTGTGATGGAGATTGTAGGAGTAGCAGTCATGGCTTCAGAGAAACCAGCGGTAATGGTTACTACCTCAGAGACAGAAACCAAATTATCACTATCAGTATCAGTTAAAGTTACCGTAGGCGATGAAGCATCAATTGTAAAGGTGATGCTTTCTGAACCTGAGTAGGCATTTCCGGCTAGGTCAGTTCCTGATACGGTAGCGGTATAAGTCCCATTAGAAAGAGTTCCAGAAGAAGTATCCCAAGCATAGGTATAAGAATTCGTGCCTGATACAGAAGTCATAATTACATTGGTCACAATTCCTGTAATGGAAATTGTAGGAGTAGCAGTCATAGCTTCAGAGAAACCAGCGGTGATAGTTACCGTGTCTGAAGCTGCTAATAAATTATCATCATCAGTGTCAGAGAAGGTTACAGTAGGACCTAATGTGTCATAGGTAAAGCTACAGGATACGGTAGAGGCAATATTGTTTCCTGCTAGGTCCTGAACAGGGGGACTGCCAGGTGAATGAGTGAGTTTAACTAGCCCCTCTGCTTGTGGGGTTATTCTTAATGTGTAGGTTCTTCCGTCACTTGATGCACTTAGTAGTGTTAGACTTGCTACATTAGTTGCCTCTGAAAACTTTGAGGTGTCTGTGGTTAATCCTGTTACAGCTTCACTATATGTGAGGGTAACTACAATTGAGGAATTAGAAACCTTAGGTCCTGAGGGTGTGGATATTATAAGTGTTGGAGAAGTTGCATCTACACTAAAGGTGATACTTTGTGTGCCTGCAACATAAGCATTTCCGATCGAGTCTGTACCGCTTACTGTGGCTGAATAGGTTCCTTCAGAAAGGGTACCTGAAGAAGTATCCCATCGGTAGTAGTATCCTACACCTTTTGTGATATCTCCTCCCATTGAGGAGTGATTTGTACAGTAATAATACAATTTACTGGGTCCATTACCAGGGATAGTGATTAGTGTATACGCACCACTTTGCCCTGGAGTACCCACAGAGGAAACATTTGTTGTGTAGGCAGTTCCAGAATTATGAGTTCCGTCATCTGTGGTAGAAAAACTTATTGGATGGCCTGCATTTGATGAATCTGATTGATCAAACCTGTAGGTTTGTCCTGAAACAAGATTCAGTGACAACTGACTTTGACCATCAATAAAATATTTATTACCCCCCGAATTGGCTACTGTAACATTAAACACCACTGGATCTGTAACTGTGTAATCGACAAGCTCCATAATTACATTGGTAACAATTCCCGTGATAGAAATAGTAGGAGTAGCTGTCATGGCTTTAGAGAAACCAGCTGTAATGGTTACTACCTCAGAGGTAGAAACCACATTATCACTATCGGTATCAGTTAAGGTTACTGTAGGTGCTGATGTATCTATAGTAAAGGTGATACTATCAGTACCTGCATAGGCATTTCCGATAAGATCTGTACCGCTTACTGTGGCTGAATAGGTTCCATCAGAAGGGACTCCACCACTGTCTATATCCCATACAAATTGGTACGGATTAAGCCCGAATACTTCAACTTGTCCTGCCTGTGTTCCCCCTTCTGGGTGGTAAGGAGCTCCAACTGTAAAAATCCCATTTGAGCTTATATCAACGTGAACTCCCAAAACATCATTATCGTTGTCTCCAATAATATCTGAACCCATTTGAGTGGCATTTGTTCCATCCCAATCATATACCCTAACAAGTCCTTTGTTTAAACTGTAGCCATAAGCCCCAACAACGATTTTATTACCAATAGAGTTTATAGCCGAAGAGTAACCAAAATTATCTCCATTATTCGAACCTTCTAAACTAGCTTTAAGAGTCCAGGTCGAAACACCTGATAAAACCTCATATTCATAAATATTTACGATTCCTTTTGATTGACCTGTCCAACCCCCCGCAACTAAAGTATTTCCATCACCTGATAGAGAAACAGAAACCCCAAAATTACTGGTACCTGTTGAATAAGTATCGTCTATATCGCCTCCTACTAAACTCCAGTTATTTCCATCCCAATCATAGACCCTAACTTTACCTTCATTAGTGGCATAAGCAAAAGCACCGATTCCAGTCTATTTCCATCACTACTTAAAGAAACCCCTGAGGAACCACCGCCTAATTGCCCACCAACGTTATCTCCTTCAATGTCATCTCCTCTTTGCCTTATATTTGAACCATCCCAATTAAATACTCTTACATGACCGGTATTGCTACCTGCTATCCCATCATTTTTAAAGCACCGATAGCAACAATATCTCCATTATAACTCATGTGAATGGAAGATCCCGATTGATAAAGATCCTGAGCAGCTTCACCAAGAATAAAGCTTCCGCCTCTAAGAGTCCATGTATCATTTACCAGGGTATAAATTCCATATTTTCCAGTGTAGTCTGATCCCCCCACCACCGACAGTAATCACTTGTCCGTTTCCACTAATTGCAACAGTCCTTCCATAACCTTCACCAGAGGATCCAGTTATGGTATTGCCAAGTTGTGCCCATTCGGTACCGTTCCATCTGAGAACTTTGGCATATCCATTACCGGTTCCACCACTTCCCATTCCACCGATCACTATCGTTTTCCCATCGTCGCTTATTTGAGAATAAAAGCCCAACCAATCGTTTTCTTGACCATTAATGTTTTGGCCTATTTGAAATATTCCGTCTCTTATCGTTGTAAATGGATTTGTTAAAACACCGCCTGATATCGATATTGTTGGAGTCGCCGACATTGCCTTTGAGAAAAAAAGCCGTAAGAGTAACGGTGTCAGATGCTATTAGAACATTATCATCATCTGTATCAAGAGAGGATCACTGATGGAGTTGTATTATCTAATGTGATCAATGTATACTGTCAGAACCTGAATAGGCATTTCCAGCGAGATCGGTTTGTAATGGTCACCGTATAACTTGGGTAAAGAGACCCCTGAGGTTCCTTCAGGTCCATAGTCACATTGCAGTAATGTGCTACACCAGTAATGGAAATAGTAGGAGTAGATGTCATGGCCTCACTAAAGGTGGCAGTGATGTTACTGTATCGTCTGCTAACAAATCATCATCATCCGTATCATTAGTGGTAATTTACTGTAGGTGCTGTTGTATCGATAATAGTAAATGAAGTTGTTTTAGATCCTAAATAGCTCCCTATACCGTTAATTGTTAAATAAGCTTCCCGGCATTGGTGTTATCTGTAAAGTTGTTGAGTAGTCAACACCCTCTGTAAGTGTTGATCCATTTAAAGTAACTGTTGGAGAAATCGTAATGGTGAACCGGTAAAGTCCTTATCTGTAATACTCCAGATATTTCGGAATAGGTTAGACCGTTTCTTTATAATTTTGTTTCTACATCAGCTGCAGAAAGAGCTCGTTTATATATCCTTACAACCCCAATATCTCCATTAAAATTTTGATTATAATCATTATCATTATAGGATCCTATTCGAAGTGGCGTTGTGTATTTTTAATGGCATTGGACTTGTAGTTGATTCATCAAAAGAGCTCCATCTATAAAGTTTGATTTTATCATTGGTGGCATCAACAACCCCAACAATTTGATACCACCTGTTTGTCGTTGAGGTATAACGTGATGTGTTAAATGAATTTGAGCCATTTCCAACTTGTAAACGAACTTGATTACTCCCATCCATTATAATGCGTAACCCATATGAGATGCATTTCCACCATTATCAATCTTTCCTACAATAACTTGATTCTTTAGCGCACCAAACCTCACCCATGCCTCAACTGAAAAATTACCGCTTTCAGGCTCTATAACAGCAGCATCAATCACAGAGATGTTTGAAGAACTTCCATTAAAAGAAAAGTAAGGATCTGTGTGTGAAACATTATTTAATGTTCCATCATTATCATAGGTTGTTAGGTCATTGACAGTGTTACCACTTCCGGAATAACTAGTCGTATTATTTGGGTCAAATAAAGGACTGGATTCTCTGAGCTTATTGGTTATTTGGATATCAAATGCATCATAACCTGAAAGGCAGACTTGCTTTATTTCAAGGCTATCTTCATCTAAATGATCAAAAGCAATGGTATAATTCCCAGAAGATATATGATCAGGATCCAAATAAATACTAGAAGAGAATTTTTTCTCCTGCTGAGTCAAAGGAGCTGAACTTTTATAGGGGTGATCGGAAGGAAGTGAAGATTGAGTCCCCATTTATGAGCTAAATAGCCCTCTGCTTTTTGTACATCTGTTATATCAGTGCCTCCCGTTCCTGGAACACCTGCCTTAAAAAAATGTTCTGCCATTCTTCCTGAAATGGTTTTGACCCACCTCTATTTCTAAACAAACGATAATCCATTTTGATACAAACTATTGTTATAAGAATGAATGATGATCTTGTAGTTCCATTAAGTCTGGAAAAAATTTGATTTCCAGTTTTATTAAAAACCACCGAGATAATGGTATATGTATATCGCCCTACAGCTACTGTAAAAGGATTTTTAGCAGTCCCTGATACAATAGAGTTATTACCATCGTAATCAATTTCACCAGGCCACATGCTTCCAGCTGAACCACTGCTAATTGCATAAGTACGACGGCTCGAGTTTGTATTGTCAAAACTCCAAAAAGAATCTTTAGAGTTATCGACTGAATCCCATCTAAATACCCCTATCGCCCAGTGATTTCCGCTACTGGCAACTTGATCTTGATCACTACTTTTTAAACTTTCGTTTCCATCAAAATAAAATGTATTTAGGCCGTTTAGACTGTTAACATATCTTATCGGCGTTCCATCTACAGTCATGTTAAAATTTCCCGATTTATCCGTTATAGATGATAAAGTACTACCGCTTAAATTGCTTAGCTTGACGCATCTGAAGCATCAATCCAACCTGAAATTTTGATGTTACTGAAATAACCCCTGCATATTTGTAATTCCAGAGGTTACCGACCAATTGGAAAGTTCTGATCCGGATGTTTGAAGTATTTCCAGAACAAAGGGTTATTCCTGTTGATACTTTTACAATAGCAGATGAATCTGTTGCCGTAATTTGGACACCAGTGGATCCAAAAGTACATTATCAAAATGTTGAGGTTTTGACTTATTTGAGAGCAGGACCGGATGAATCTTTGAGAAAATAGGATTGAAAAAAGATATAAACCCGCTACCAAACTGTATAAAATACAATTGGATAGTTTAGATTTTTTCAAATATCCCAAAAGGAGGCATTATAAATTAGCTATGATAGTAAATAATCCTTTTTCTTCCAAACTTAATTTTTTCTAATACTAGAACGTAAATTAGACAGCGTACTGTCTGAAATATGCATCAAGTCAAGAATTTGTTTATTTGAGAAATTCATTTTGATATACATACAGATTTTTACTTCAGTAAAAGTCAATTCCTCGTTTAGTTGTATGAGTTTCTTCGTAAAGTTGGGGTAAACTTTAGCAAACTCAATTTCAAAATTTTGTTGCATTAACATCTCTCAATGATTATTTTGAATGCAATAAATATGAATTAATTAAAAATCAATTAAATCATGAAAAAAAGTTTTATGCAGTAAAATTGCAGTACAATAATTTAAATGTCTTTAAATTAAAAGGAGTTTAAAAAAATTATAATGACATTAAGAAGGAGTTTAAATCTTGATTTTTATCGAGATTTAACTTTTTGGTAAGTCGATATCGTTGGCTTTCTACAGTTCTTAAAGAAATACCTGAAATATTAGCAATTTCATTATTGTTATGATTCATTTTAATATAGGAAGCCAATCTTAAATCGGTTTGTGATAGTTTGGATATCTGATTAAGTCTTTGGTAAAAATCTGGGTATACACTCACAAACATATTATCAAATTCCTCATAGGATTTTTCTGAGTTGATAACCCTATTCAATTCATTGCTTACCATTTTACCAGTTTGAACTTCATCTTTTTGTGAGGTACGAATTTTCTTTTGAAGGTTTTTAAATAATCATTCCGTTGTATGATGAAACTGGTCTTGCTGACCAATTCTCTATTTTTTTGGTCAAGCTCGGCCAAAACCTTTTCTTTTTCTAATTCCAAACGACTCCCCTTTTCTTTTTGATAATTATAATTAACTCTGGAATTGTGACCAATGAGAAAAAATAAAATTACGGTTCCAATAATTAAAATATATAGGTAAGTATTGTAACGAATTTTACTCTCATTTAAAGCTCTTGCCGAATCTGATAGTATAATTTGAGTTTCAAGATCGTTAAGTGTTTTAAAGATCTTAGAGTTGCTAGTACCCGATGCAATAAGAATTAAAGAATTTTAACGCGAAGCAAGGCTTCCTTGTTTTTTGTCTTTTTGTAAATTTTTTCGAGAACCTTGTAATTATATCTTTTTCTTTATCACTGATGTTTTTAAAATTTAGATTTTTCAAGAGCAATTTGTTTGGCCTTTTCAATTTCACCTAATGGCAAGGTAACACTCAGAAAGTCTTGATCCTAAAATTAATTTTAAGTGGGAAATTTTTAAGAATTTCAGTTGAATACAATAAATTTTCGATTGCCTTATCGTATTGTTTTCGGATTGATAATAAGCAGCAAAAATTGAGTAAACATATCCATAAGTTTCGGGTCAAATTTGAGTTGGACAAATCGATTCATTATTTTTGGCATTTTCAAAAATTCAGTAATCTCATTCAATTTGATTTTTTGCAGAAATTATTTCCCCTTTAAAATTTTTACAGACAATAGTTGCATCAGCGAGTACAAAAGAGTTGATTTATAATTGATTTTCAGCTTTGAAAATATACTTTACTTAAAACAATTCTTCTTGTTTGTTATAATCCTCAGCACCATAAATAAGTCAAGGTTTGAAATTGAAGTGTTTAATCCCATTTGAGCATCTGTTAAATCAAACTCTTTTCAAGTTCAAAAAGTTCTTTGGCCTCTAAAAACTTTTCTAAAGCCTTTTAAAGTTGCTATTCTGAAAATAAATATTACCGATATTAACTACGATCCATGGTGGCTTTTTTAAATTATAAAGATTTGCCATGTTTGGATCTTTTACAACCCGATTGATTCGTAAGGCAGTATTGAAGTATTCTAATGCTGAAGAATAAAGCTCCATGTAAAGCAAAATTTCACCGATTTTAGAATATGTTTTTACCATTTCGGTATGGGTCGTCTGCAGCTGAAGCTCAACATACTCCATCCCAAACTCAATAGCCCTGTTGGGGTTTAGAAATTGATATTTGTTAATTGAATCTCTAAGACGCTGCGTTTGTTGAGCATTTACATGTAAAAAACTTACACATAAAACAAAATAAGATTTGCGCATCAGGCTATTTTTTCAAAAAATATAAACTAATATAGTAAATAGAACAACAAACAGAATTTCGAGAACTGGCAAGATTCAATTTTTTTTCCTTTTTTTAGATAAGTAACTTCTTTTGGCTTGGTTAAATTCCTTTCAAGGACAATCTTTTCCATTCACATAGACCGTCTTTACCCCCTTTGGTAGATCTTTAAAACAAATAATCGTAATCCATAATCACTGAAAATTAATCTAAACTTAATAAAGTAATTACTAAATTTTCTTAATATGCAGTACTGCATTTTTACTGCCTATTAAAATCTAAATTTTCAAAAGGGATAATTTTTAATCTTTGGACATTCGATCAGCCAATTGATCTGGAATTCTATCTTGGACATCCTTCCAGTGTAATTCTAGATTTCCCAACAAATCTTGAACCACATCGGGAAAAGTTTCTGCAATATTATATTTTTCAGAAATGTCGGCCTTAAGATCAAAGAGTTCAAGGACGTTCCAAAACTAGGTAGACCTTCCATAGTGAATGGCCTCTCTTTGCTTTGATATGGATTTTATACTGCTCGTTTCGGTAGGCGTGAAGTTCGGCAAAAGCCCAATAATAAAAATCTTTACGTGGACTGGCCGCCTTTTTGTCAACACTTGGGGACAAATCATAACCGTCCATTTTCGATCGGATGGGAACCTCAGCACCAGCAAGGTTTGCAAAAGTGGGCAACAGGTCTAAGGTGGCTCCCATTTGATCAATCACTCCCGAGGTAACTATGCCTGGTCCCCAAAAAACCGTAGGAACTCTTTGCCTCCCTCAAAGGTGGTGCCTTTTCCCGCACGGAAGCGGGCCTGCCGAACCTCCGTGAGGTCTTGAACAACAGCCACGGTCCATTGTCGGAGGTAAAAACGACACTATGGTGTTTTGGTCCAGTTGTTTTTTCCAAAGCATTGATTAGCTCACCAACACTCCAGTCAATCTCCTCGATGACATCCAACATACAAACTCGCTTTGCTTCTTCCTCTAAATTCCTCCGATACAAAAAGTGGAATGTGGGGCATACTGTGGGCAAGATATAAAAAGAAGGGTTGGGCTTTGTTTTGCTCAATAAATTGAATGGCTTTTTTTGGTATATCTTTTGGTGATGGTAGTTTGGTCAGCTGGACGTTCAATAACTTGAGTGTTTTCGATCAGTGGTACATTGAAAATACTCCAGTTTTCGAAAAATAATTGGGATCTTCGGCCAGCTTGAGATATTCTCCCCATTGATCACTGTCCATATCATTGGAATAGGGAATCCCATAGTAGTAATCAAAACCTTGTTCCGGTAAAAACTTGGGTAAATGCCCCAAATGCCATTTTCCTATTGCTGCAGTAGCATAACCGCGAGTTTTAAAATCTCTGCAATAGTTATGCTCCTCTATGGGGAGGCCGTTGGGAGAATCGGGAAAAAGGACATGCCTTTTGGAAGAAGTCATTCCATTTCTGATGGGATATCTTCCCAGTCAGATAATCCCGCCCCTGCTGGGCGTACAAACCGGATCGGCAACATAGAATTGTGTCCACTTTTGACCCTCTACAGCCATGGACGGTCTATGTTGGGCGTTTGGATGATCGGATGTCCAAAACTTCTATATCTCCATAGCCCAAATCATCACAAAAAACAACCACAAAATTGGGTGGATTTTCAGCTGTGCTGAAAGCATAAAAAACCAAAAACCAAGCCAGAATTAAAAGTTTTTTTTTTCATAAATCATCTTTTTGTTAAAGAAAAAAGTGGGGCGCTGAATGTTAATTCAGTGACTGCCCTCCTTTTTTCACCCGTACGGATTCTATAGGCATCTTCAACAGGTAATACAAATATTTTACCATCACCACTTGATCTGTAGCAGCCGACTCTAATATTGCGTTCACTGGTCTTTTGAACAAAATCATCATTGACTACAATGGATAGATAACGCCTTTGGATTTCAGATGTACTGTAAGTAATTCCTCTATAAACATGACCTTCCTTTTCGTTTCCAACACCGGTGACATCCCAATAGCTAAAGAAACAACTTCCACTTTGTGCAAGGCCTCTTTGACCTCAACAAATTTTGATTTGCGAATGATTGCTTCAATTTTTTTTCATTTGTAATGGAATTAAATTATTCGTTAGTATAGGATTTTACACCGAAATAAACCAAATCGATTCCTTCCTCTTCCTCCTCGATGCTGATCCTTGGCACCAAGAGTAGATTTTTAAAACTCATTAATATAAAGGTAATAATGAAAGAAAAACAAGCCAATAGTGACTACACCAATGAATTGGGTGGTCAGCAAATCCATGCCTCCGCCAAAAAACAAGCCCTCTCGGCGGCAAAAAGACCAACGGCAAGTGTACCAAAAGTCCATTGACTCCGTGAACTGCAACCGCACCCACCGGGTCATCAACTTTCATTTTGTCAAAAAAATAATACCGCCACATCGACCAAAATTCCAGCTATAAAACCGATAAAAATGGCAGACATAGGGCCCACCACATTACAGCCTGCCGTGATGGAAACCAGTCCGGCCAATATACCATTGATGACCATGGTGATGTCAATTTTTCCGTAGGAAAAATAGGTGTAAAACATGGTGGCAATACCCCCAGCCGCAGAGGCCAAAAAAAAGTATTGACCACCACAGCTCCGATCAACTCCCAATTGCCTACAGCCCCAAGTGAGGAGCCGGGATTGAATCCAAACCATCCAAACCACAAAATAAATGCCCCCACAGAAGCCGGCGGTAAATTATGTTCCGGGTAGGGTATTGGAATTACCTCCTCGAATATTTTCCGATCCCAAGTCCCAAAACTATGGCTGCCGCAGCCAAAGCCGAAAATCCTCCCATGGCGTGAACGGCTGCGTCAGAATCGGCAAAATCGTTGAAACCTCTAACGGCCAACCATCCGTCGGGATTCCAAACCCAATGGGCAACCAAGGGATACATAATTCCACAAAAAAGACAAACTTATGATGGCATAGGCCCAAAGTTTATCTTCGGCCAAAGCACCGGACACAATCGAAATGGCGGCAACAGCAAAACCCAATTGAATGAACCAAAACAAAGTTGATTGGATACCAGAGGCCCTAATCCCAAGTCGCCCTCCATGATTCCAAAATCCAACGCAAACCATCCGTTGGAAGCTAACGATAGTACACCAAAACCCACCACAAAAAAGGCGATCCCCCCCAAAGCGTGATGTCGATGATGACCTTAAGTACGATGCCTTTGCTGCTGCTTTTGCCTGGATGAAGCCCGCTTTCCAGTAAAGCAAAGCCCGCTTCCATAAAAAAGATCAGTGCAGCACACAGTGAAACCCAAACGGTATTGATTGCAAAAATTTGTTCATTAAGTAATTGAGTGTATTCTTCCATTGGTTTAATGTTATTATTTCACCATAAATATATAGAATAAAATTTCAGAAGAATCTGTAAAAATGTTTTCTCAGAAAATAGAAGGTCTTCGGAAGGCTAGACCAAAAGATTATGATTCGAAGAATGACCCCAATGACGGGTGGCATTGAAAGGTTTAGCAGTAGCCTTTACTCCAAGACCTCGTTATCACCCACCAACATTTCATCGAATTTAAGATCGTCCAACCCTACTTGATCAAAAGGATCTTCAATGTACTCCTGAATGTTGTATAGGGCCATTAGAATGAATCCAAAGATGATCGAAAAGAAAATGGAAACCACCGGTTCAAAAGTTGTTTTTGGTTTCTCAAAACTTGCCAAAATATTGGAGTTGTACACCAATGGAGAGAGGTAAATAAAAACCAAACAATACAATCTAAGCGAGATGGGGGTGGAATGTATTTTGAGGGTATTGAGTTTTTCAACACATTCAAACAATTCATTTTTTTACCCTAATGATACTGTCTTTTTCTCTTTCGTTATAAAGGTTTTTATAATTCTCCAGGAAATAGAAAATCTCTTTTCGTTTGCTCCTGATGTGATCCATTGTCAGTGTGCCTTGTCGGTCAGGGATGTTCAATACGTCATCTTGGAGCCCCAGCAATGTTTTAAAAAAAGAGGTGTATTCTTTGGTATTGGTTCCGTCAACCGCACGAAAAAGATTGGACAACTCAATCATTTTGACTCCTGTAACTGTTGAATTCACCGGATGGCTTCTTGTCTTTTTTGATAGGCACTGGTTATGGAGAAAAACAAGTGGAAAAACAATTGCAATACTCAAAAATGGTAAAATCAATTTGAAGATTGAAATTGAATTTATCGTAGAAAAAATAAATGACCAAATGTTTCGGCAACAATAAAGATCATTCGAAAATTGATCGCCGAATAAATTACATTGATTTTCTTACTCATTTCTTTTTTTAAATGCGTTCCACAAATTTAATTATTTAACATAATTAATAGTTCGATACCACTAAAGTAAGCCTATTGATTGATAACTTACAAATAATTAGTAAAAATCCTATGCTTTGCAGTAGAAATGCAGTAGTACCAATGAAAACACATCAAAACCAACTACCGGGCCGGTGATATATCCTTACATAAATATTTGGCACTTGTCCGTATTTTTTTCGGTTATGGATTCCCGGTGCCTATGGGCATATGGTAATTTAAGATTTGGTTGTGTTTTTCCATTTTCTAGTTTTACCCTATCAAAATTCGAATCAAGAATACTCGTAATTGGTCAACTCTGTGCTGATCGAATTAATAGAAAATAGAACTTTAGTAAAACTGCGTTTCAAGATAAATAATTCAGTCATGAATGACTCAAGGGTAATAACCAACTCCTTTTCGATCTGAGGATTAGAGAAACAACTTTTGACCCTTTTTTAGAATCCAAAACAGAAGAGGTCACAAAATGTGTTTGCATATCGGACTTCATTTAAATCCAATAAAAATACCTTAATGACTTCAGGGTCAATATCATTTCAAACAGAGGATTATTTCACGAACTCTATGCATCTCTGATCTTCAATACAATCAATACCGATTCCATTTTGACAAAGGAAATTAATCATGAGCTTTCCAGCCATTAATAATTTAAAAAGACAATGCTCTCGATTTAAACCTTTTTCATGATTAAATGTCTAAAATTATATTTAGTTAAAATTAACATTGTTCGTTAAACGAAGTCTTGTTTTTACATGGCTTCGTTTTTTTATGGGGTCTGCAAAAACAAACAGGACTGGGGGAGATAACAATTAAAAAGATCAAATACCCTTAAGTAATTCGGCATTAGAAATGATGTGATTCCCCATTAAATTCAGTTTGCGTAGGCATTCATTTGTTGGGCAACCCTCTTCGCCTTTATGGGTTTGAAATTATTAGAAAATATAAATAATGGCATCAAAAGCTGGGCTATTAGCTCACCAAAACGTAATTCCTTTCGCTTACCCAACAAAAGGGAAGGTCTAAAAATTAGAGCCGACGGGAGTTGTAAATCAAAAATATCCTGCTCAATTTCTCCTTTTAGCTTTAAATAGAAATTTTGCTTGAAGAATCCGCACCCCGGAAGAAACCAATTGAAATTGGCCAATTTTCAATTTTAAACAACTGTTGAGTGATTAATAGATTGATTTCGTAATCAATCTTTCTTGTAGGCTCTTTGTCTCCTCCTACCTTGGCTTTTGTTGTTCCAATGGTAGAAAATACAGCAGCGCTGTTTTGGATACACTTTTCTATTTGCTCTGGATTTAGAAAATCAATTTTGAAGACCACAATTTTTTTGATGTGATATGGAAACAGGCTTTCGAAACCGAATGAATTTTTGTAATGGATGCATCTTTATGAGTTCCTGAATCAAAAGCCCTCCTATCAAACCCGATGCGCCAAATACCGTTACTTGCTTTTTAATTTTTCGTTGATTTATCATTGGTTTCAAACATAAAGAATTTAATTGTTAAAGAGAATTTTCATATTAAAATTCATTAATTATTGGGTTATTTTTTATACAATGCCCCTCGTTTACAAGTGCTTATTAAAATTTTTATGTTTGGACCTTAGGCTTGATGAAGATACAACCATGCACTTCGATCACGTATTCACATTGAATTGAATGGAAAAAACCACTAAAATATATTCATTATATTTATTTAATTATAAAACTATAAAAATCATGAAAAAATCAAAAGAAGCTTTTTTGGACTGTTTACATTAATTGGAATCTTTTTTATTGTAACAGGTTATAACTCCAACAATGAACAAGCTAAAGTTTACGAATTTGAAACTGTTACAGTCGTTGAATCACTTATACAAAACGGACTTGGACGGTCAAGAATGATATCAAAAACTGAAACGGTAAATTACAGGGAAGCGACCACCATTAGAAAGGAAGATGGAGAAAAAGAAAAATCTAAAAAATCCGCGCCGAAATTAGAACAAAGGCTTTTGAAGAAACAAAACTGCTTAACTTTTACAATATCGCTGGAATTAGATTTAACAATATTGCCACGAATGACGCCATGATGAGGGCCAAATTAAATGAGATGTCTTCACAGGGTTGGGAACTTGTATCTGTGGCGGCAGGTGTTGAAAGTGCTGACAAAGAAAGAGACGCTATTTTTATCACACGTTTCTTTTTTAAAAGAGAAAATAATTTCCCCCGAACTGAGAGAGTAGAACTTGGAAATATGTCCTTGTGAAAAGATGTATTATTTGAGTCAAGGGGGATAGGCCTGATTTTAACTTGCCTATTGGGTTGATTTTCACTTTTGTTTTCCTCTTTTCGAGGATCAATGAAAGATTCAATATCATCGTTAAGAAGAAGGCCGGCTCTAAATAATTAATGACGGAATCACTAAAAAGATATGTAAAACCAAATTCTTCTGATCCATAAATCAGTCCAATTGATAAATTGAGCAGGATAAGTATGATTGTTCATTTAGATTGTTTTTTAATTTATGGCTTCTTTAAAAGTCTTAAGGTACAAATAAATGTCTGTGGGGTGGGCGTCGTATGCGATGGAATCTCTACCTACAGAATTTATCCTTTAATAGCTCACAAAAAAATATTTAATTAGAGGATGTCGATTTAAAACAATTATAAAATAGATTTGTACAAATTGATTCTAAATACCAAAAATTGAAGAAGAGTATTATTTGTTGATTTGTTTGCAGCTAGCTCCCAAGTCCAATCACAATACGGATCCATTGAGTTAAATACGGGAGGTTTTTCATTTATCCCTTTATTTACATCAAACAAACCCCACTTTATTCTTAGAGCAGGAACAAATGATAAAAAACGATTCAGTCTCAACCTGATTAACCTGATCATGATGGATGGATTTCATCCGGCCAATTATTCTTTGATCACCCGGATATAAGTTGATAGACAAAAAATTCAAACTTAAAGTTGGCTTTCAATTGCCGGGCTATCGTTTGTTTGAAAATGAAGAATATAAGGCAAGGCATGTTGAAGAGGTAAGGGCTTCTTTTTCTCCATCAACCCAAATACCGATTTTTTGTTTTTGTACTTGCATGGGGGGGTAAAAATTTTGAAATGAACAACAATTTTTATTCTGTTTATTTTAGAAAAAGTTTTTACAAACTGGTCACCAACTCACAGTTATATATTTTATTTTCCAGTCTGGTGCCTGACTCCTCGTATGGAATTGCACAAAAAATATCATACCAGTTAAAGGATAAAATTAGTCTTAACTTTTTCATCAACAAATCACTGACAGATGACATTTTTAATAAGAATTTTTGGCATTCAATTTTATTTTTAAAATTTTTCTCAAATACTGAATTTACATTAAGACTATTTTAATTATCCAATATCAATTAAATGATTAAACAGAGACTTATTGGGTTATTTTTTTAATTGCAATTTTCATTAGTTGTAAAAATCACAATGAAAGTTATTTTTCAAAAATACAAAGAATCAACCCAATATTCTATTTATACTTTTAGATGATTTGGGCAAGGAATGGGTCAGTGGATATGATGCTGACAATATTGAGACACCAAATATTGATAGTCTTATTAATGGTGGTATGAAATTTAATAATGTATGGTCAATGCCTCAATGTACCCCTCAAGAGTAACTCTAATGACAGGTCAGTATCCATTTCGTCATGGATGGGTTAATCATTATGACGTTCCACGATGGGGACATGGTGTTAATTTTGATTCAAATAAGAACCCAAGTCTTGCAAAATTTTGAAAAAAGCTGGTTACAAAACACGTAGCAGGAAAATGGCAGATTAATGATTTTAGATTACAGCCTGAAGCAATGTTTGATCACGGGTTTGATGATTACTGTGTATGGACTGCGAGGAGGGTAATTTAAAAAAGCGAAAACGATACTGGGAT